>CAVYPA010000013.1:0-613073 GCA_963770295.1 uncultured Alphaproteobacteria bacterium | reverse complement strand
ACGGTTTCGTCGCTGACGCTTTCCACCAGGTTGGCATTTCTGCTGGCCGCCGCCACCGACGATGTCAAGACGACGCGCTGCACGCCCGACTTGATGGCGGCTTCAACAACGCGCCGGGTGCCGTCGCGGGCTGGAGCAATCAGCTGATCGGGGTTCTTCGGTTGGGAAAGGGTCAGCGGGGATGCTACGTGGAGCACGAAATCGCAACCGCTTGTGGCCACCTCCCACCCGGCGTCTGAGGTGAGCTCCGCTGCGTGGAAGCTGAGGCGGTCCTGTCCATCGACCACCTTGCCGAGTGCCGCGCGAACCGCATTCTCGCGGGAGAGGCTCCGTACCGTGGTGCGCACGGTGTAACCCTGCTGGAGCAATCGGATCAGACACCAGCCGCCAATGAATCCGGATCCGCCCGTCACCAAAACTGTTTCTGGGCCGTTCATCTCTCATTCCTTCAATTGCGCTCTGTGGCCGCCAAGTACCATGCGAGGCTCATTGCCGCCGCCGCAGAGCAGGGGCGTCGCGTCTAGCGCTAAATCGACCTTCGATATTGACCGAATGCGGGCTCGCTTGCGCCAAGCGACGCCGTTCACTGCCAGGGCCGCGGTCACCTAATGCAAGCTTCTCAATGTCCGATTCGTCGCCTGGGCCGGTTCGCTTTACGCAATGGGCCGGCTGCGCGATCTTCAAGGCTGATCGCGACGGTCGGAACCTACGTGATCGTTCCAGGCGGAACCCCTCACTCCATTGAGAATCAAGGATCGGTCCCCGCAGGTTTCATATCCTTTCGCTGCCGCACTCGCACCCGCAGATCTGCGAATGCAGACGGGTGCCGATCGACTTCGCCAATGATGACGCCGCGTGCGAGCTTGCAATGGAGGCGCTAATCCGCAAGATGGTTGGCTGGCGGGGCGGCTCCAGATTGCGCCGGTGTGCTCGATGCCCATATTCGGCGATCGCGCCGAAGCTCTCCATGCCTTGGAAGTCCCGCTGCCATCCGCCCATCGCAAAACGGTCGCCGAGCTCGCCGCGGGCCGGCGTCTTCCCACTATGTTCCTCGCGGGCAGTTGGATGCAGGTGGCGTCATCGCCTACGGCACAAGCGTTGCAGACACGTCGCCACGGCTGCCGTGTTGATCGCGTCGCAACTGGGCAGCGTATCGCTCAATAGCTGCAGGGCCGCGAGGAGACGTTGCAGTTGATAGTGCCGCTGTTGCCGGAGCAGCTCTCCGACTTCGCCGCCGACGACTGCCATCTCGACCAGCGCCGCCCGTACTCCCAGGCGGTAAAGTCGGTCCAGGCGCGCACGGCCGCGGCCTGGGCCTGCGCCTTGGTGGACCCGCTGCCCTGGCCGTCGTGGAAATGATCGGCCATGCAGGTCTTGCCGGCAACTTTCGCCCAAGTGTGAATGCCGGCCAAACCCATGCCGTCCTGGGCCGCCACGCTACGGGGCGCGGCGATGAGCGCCAGCAGGCCCAAACCAACACCGACAATAACGCCATTCATGGGACCCGCCTCTCTTTGTAGCATCCTGCCCGTTCGGCTAAGCCTTAACGATGGCCGGGCGCTTCTGCTCCGAGGCACGATTGTAGGGCGCAACTTTGGGCCCGTGGCGCCGAATTTGCGTTGCAGGTAAACAGGCGGTTAAAAAGTGCCAGCTACAAGTTAAAATCTCCCTAGAGGACGCACGGTCGCCATCTCGGCGCCCGACCTGCAGCGTCGATTGGTGGTAGATTACGCATGGATGTATGTCGGGCGCCGCCTGGTTGAAGTCGATCCAAGGCCTTGAGAGCCGGCCCCGACATGCGCTTCATTTACCATGAGCGCGGTGCCTTCACGTCGTCGACTACCTAGCCGGCCCATCACGCTCCTCGTTCCAGCCACGCTTCGGGCAGGAAGCGCGTCGCCTCGCGTCGGCGCCTGCGACGTCAAAAGCTCACATCTGTCATGGGACGTGCTAGGTTGCAGCTATGGATCATGGCCTCACCGCTCTGGAGCGCGCATTTCAGCTCGCGAAAGATGGCAGTTGCCATTCCGTGCTGGACATCAAGAAGCAGTTGCGTGCAGAGGGCTTTTCGATCACCCAAATCACTGGGAAGTCCCTTTACAAACAGTTGAGAAGCCTTCTACAGGGGCGTACGCCCACAGCTCAAGGTGGTAGCGTGCGTTGCGGCCACGATCACGCACCGGGGTGTCCGTCTGGTTCGCGAGAGCGCCCCTGGGAAATGACGTCAGACCCAGAAACTGAAGCTGCTTCAGACTAGCGATAAGATGATAGTACTGTTTCGAGCCGAGAAATTTGGGTATCTTGGCACTTGCACACCGCGATATGCGAGATCATTGCCGAAGGTACTACTACCGCGGGTTTAGGCGTGAGACATGCAGGCGAAGCGTCTACTTCAACAGGCACCTTTTGATCAGCCGACTATCCAAATGCTTTGTCGGGTGCTCGACGAGGGATGGACCTCGATTGCCACCGGACTTGACGGTGCTACCGAGATTGCGGTTCGTAAAAATCTAGCCGACGCTATTCTAGCGATGGCAAGGGCTGGTCATCGCGATCCGATTGTCTTGCGGCAACATGCAGTCTCGCGCGCTCGTGCTCTCCTTGGCCACGCTGACCGCCGGCCACAAAGGCCCGCTTCGAGGTCGTGAGCGCGCCAGTCGCTCCGACGAAAGACCTGCGGTCACCGCTCCGCGCAACGAACCTGTGACGCGCGCGTGTGCCCGTTTTTGCAAGATCGTGACCTTGCCGGCGCAAATCACCGAATGAAATCAGCCGCCGAGACCTCTCGTCCCAGAGTGCCAATCGCACGCATCGAAAGCTCTCCATTAAGGTAAGCCGCCCCACGTCCCGCAGCTGTGGGTGATCGCGCAAGACGTGCGGAAGTCGATAGTAAGGGATGCGGCTGCAGAGGTGGTGCAAATGATGCATCCCGATATTGGCGGTGAACCAGCGTAAGACTGCGGGCAGGTCGTAATGCGAGCTGCCATGAAGTGCGGCGTCATGAAGGTTCCAGGCAGGTGCCTTGGCCCACCACGTCTCCTCGAACTGATGCTGAACGTAAAACAACCAAACGCCGATGGATGCCGCAAGCAGCGTGATCGGCACGTGGACGAGAAGAAAGGGCCCAATGCCCACCAGCCATATCATCATCACGATTATCAGCGCGAGGGCTGCGTTGGTGGCCATAGCACTGATCCAGGGACGCCAGTCGCCCACCAACCGGATCGGCAGCCGGTGCTGCACGATGAAAAGAAAGGCTGGACCGAGGCCAAGCATAACGATCGGATTGCGATAGAGGCGATAGCCCAAACGCCGCCACCAGCCTGATGCAAGATATTCCGCAACCGTCATGGTATTGATATCACCGATACCACGGCGTTCGAGATGACCAGAACTCGCATGATGGATCGCATGGCTTCGCCGCCAGGCTTGGTAAGGTGTCAGCGTGAGCACGCCGATCACGCGACCAACCCAATCATTCGCCAGGCGATGGCGGAAGAAGGCGCCATGACCGCAATCATGCTGGATCATGAAGAGACGCACGAGAAATCCTGCAGCAGGCACCGCAACAACAAGAGTGAGCCAGTAGCCGAATCTTAGGGTGAACCACATTACGACCCACAGCCCGGCAAAGGCCCCAGCGGTGATTGCAAGTTCAAAGACGCTGCGAGCATGGTTCGGTTCACGGTAACGGGAGAGGACCTGTGCCCATTCACGGGCACTAGGCCTGTGCAATCGTTTTCCTGGTTCCATCAAAACCCTTCCCTCGTTGTGCCTCAACCTTAGTTCACCTCAAGCCAATGCACGCAGAACGTTGGCGCCACCGTGATGGCTTCCTGATGGCGTCGTCAGGTGCAGTGTCGGACGTCGCCGCCGAAGCTGTGGTTGCCTCGGTAGCTTACCGTCGTGCGTGATGGAAAAAGCTCAAGACCAGCGGCCAATGGACCCAGACGCTATATGGCAACGTATGCGGGCCGATATGCAAAACCGATTTTTCTGCCCGAACCGTCCCCAGATGCGCCGAGCCAAGCGGATAGGCGCATGGTCGACGCCGCCGAATATCTTGCTATCATCTCGGTCAGATCGACAAGAGGCTTGATCGATTGATTGTGCTCCTGGAGGCATCGACGCAGACGAAGTCATTAATACGAGCGCCAGCCTCGGCACCAGTGCACGAGTTGAACTTCGTACCGGTGGGCACACGCGGGCAACGGAGCTGGCCGCGCGTGTGCGTGGGAGGTATTTCGCAGGCGCTCCAAGAGACCGGTCAGGCCATTTCGATTTGGCCGGCCTGTTTGCCGCGGCCTTTCCGGTCGTCCTCGAGAACGAACGTCACCTTGTCACCGTCGTTGAGCGAACGTATGCCTGCGCGTTCGAGCGCAGTCGCGTGCACAAACACATCCTTGGAACCGTCAGCGGGCGTGATGAACCCGAAGCCTTTTGCACCGTTGAAAAACTTTACCGTCCCAGTGATTCGCATGATCAAGCAGCCTTTCCGTCGCGTGAGAGAGAGCCGGTCAATTGGGCTCACGCGTAGCCCTGGCAACTCAGGTTCGGGTAAGGCACTTGGCCGGTGAGGCAGCGAGTGTTCTAACCAAAAAAGAGGGCGCGGCCCACCATGGATCGCACCGGCTCGCTCGGGTATGGGCTACTCCGAGGGCAATTACAAGCAGATTGAGAAAAATGACATGACTGCTGCGTAACTCGGGCGTATGATGCTATTGCGTCCGCGGATACCAGGCGCGATCGCGCGTCGCCACGCGACTTACCCGGTACTTAAAAACATCGATCCATTTTTGGCTGCCAACTAGGGCTTCAATGGAGCGAGGGGCGTCGCCGTTTTTTGCGTCGCTCAGGCACCGAATTGACCAAATGGGTGTGGGAGAACCGACAATTGCATTCGTCAACAAATCGAGTACGGCAACACAAATTCAAAGTCGGGCAGGTTGTCGACTTCAACCCTGGACGTACAGGCATGCCGCCGTCGTCCTGGCAATACAAGATCGTGCGACTTCTCCCACCTGACGGCAGTGACCTGCTGTACCGTATCAAGTCTTCTGGTGAGACATTCGAGCGGGTGGCGAGGGAGCAAGATCTCGCGAGCAGATAGGGTCAGCATCGGCCAGCAGGTTGGATTGGATGCCTACGCTTCACCACTATATAGACGCAGCAATCGCTGTTGCGATCATGCTGACGTTGAGCGCCATAGCGGGATTTCTCGCATTTGGTGTGACCGATGACCGATCGGCCATCGCGGTCACAATGGTGGCCGTGTTCCTACTGACGGGTGCGGTTTTGCTGGTTCGCGTTTGGCTGTCATTATCGAGCGCGGTTAGACCCAAAGAACCTGGTACGCGATAAGCGAATTCATCTGCAGGGTATCGCATCGCAATGCGAGATAGAGTCCGCCAAAATCCGCCGCACCGAGCGGGGAACCGGCGTGCCGCGCCGGGGGTCTTTCCTTTCAGTGGGACGGCATCGCGAAATAGGACCGGCGACGGCTTTGCCAATGCCAAGTGGAATTACCATCGGTACTTGGCCCTGGCAGAAGCCGCTGCCTTGAGCGGCGATGTGGTTGCGGCACAGAATTTCTATCAGCATGCCGAGCACTTTTTCAGAACTATGAGGGGACAGGACGCGTAGCCGAGGGTATTGCTGAATAAATTGTTCAACCGTTACAGTTCCTCGGCCATCCCGCCGCTCGCTATTTTCTATCGATCGTGCTAATCTCATGCGTGGCTAAGCGAGCAACAACAACGACTTTCGTCGTCGAGCACACCAACTATGGCTGGTCCGTCGGGGCCGGGACCGAGCGTATGGGCCTGTTTGTGACCCAACGCCAGGCGCTTGATGAGGTGAAAAAGCGCCGCGCCGAACTTGCAGCGAAAGGGCAACGCAGCACGCTCGTGGTAACTGGCAGTGAGCCGGTTCCAATAGGCAACCGAACCTCCCGCCCTTACTGGTCTCGTCGCTAACTCTTGGGCCCCAGGTCGCACAATCCGTACCAAGAGTGCCGCCGCAAGATCCCGCTTTGGGCCTGGAGGCGCAATGCAGAGAGGCGAGAAATTGCCGTGACCTTACGCTCCTCGAGTTTCCAATGCCGATGCAATCGTAAAGGCTAGGCAACCGGCACGGGCGGTTCATTGCCGAAGCAGTTTGCGATGATCCAATGACCTGTCGCGGCGGACATGCCCTTGCGACTTCTGTTCTGTGCCCAAAAAAGGCCACCGAGTATTGGCGAAGTCGATTAGCGTTAAGTATTTAGCGCAATGGCGCTGATGCCGAACTCGCGGCACGGTTCAGGCTCGGCTCTACCTTAGCGGCTCGTCTAGACCGCTGGGCAGAGAAATCCAAAGCACGGTCTGCGCTTCTCGAGAGTGTCGCGAGAGGTGACCCTTACCGTGCGTATCCTCGACGAGAACAAAGCCGCCGGCGGGAACGTGGCGGACCTCTCCGTCGCTGGTTTGATACTCGACAGAGCCATCGAGCCTTACAGTCAGCACGCGCTCAGGCACCGTGTGCCAACTAACTTGCCGCATACCTTCTGGGATGCGAGTGAAACGGATGCGCGATGCCGGATAGTGCGCGGACAGCTCGAAGGGGGCGGAATCGGGGAAGATTGACTTCTTAAGGGTCGGGATGTCGACCTCATCGAAATGGGATTCACCGTCCGGTGAAGCGTATATGCGTAAACACTTCATGATGCACCCCGTTCAGGACAGGAGACCCAATTGGCGAAACGCCGCTATGATACCTCGGACCGCCCGACGGGCCCAACGCTCTTGTCCGGATCGGGTGAGAGGCGGCATGGCGTCAACATGTCACTTGTAGGCCAGATAGCCGTCGACGCGGCAGGCTTCCGGCGACTACGGCCCTGTGCACTCGCGATCAATCATGCTAGCCAAGCCAAACCGAAACGACCTAGGCAGCTGCAGGGTTTGGGTCGCCGGCGAATGGTTTTCGGAGATAGCAACTGAAAGCAATCTACGCTCGAGGCAGCACATTGGGCGCAAGGCTCGCCTCGTTCCCGCGCTTGGGATTGGCGCAGCTTCCGACCGCGTTGGAACCGATGAAGCGGCTGACGGCTCACCTCGGCGGACCGCAGCTGTGGGTTAAGCGCGAGGATGCGACCGGCCTCGGCTTCGGTGGCAACAAGCTCCGCAAGCTTGACTATGTATTGCACCAGGCCATTTCGCGCGGTGCCGACACAATTGTATCGGGTGGTGTCGTACAGTCGAATAGCCAGCGGCAAGTTGCAGCTGTCGCGGCCAAGCTCGGACTAAACTGCCATCTTGCCGTCTATCACGGCCGACTTGAGCCGCCAACGCCGGAATACAAAACCTCGGGCAACGCCTTTCTCAATCGACTCTTTGGCGCGCACTTGCATGACGTCCCGTGGACCGGGGATCGCAATGCTTCGATTCGAGCGCTCGTCGGCGATCTCGAAACTCGCGGCCTCAAACCGTATTTTGTTCCCTACGGCGTCTCTAATGCGCTGGGTGCCATCGCCTATGCCACGATGATTTCCGAGCTCGACGCCCAGGCCACCCAGTTGGGTTTCGCTCCAAACGCCATCGTCCATTGCACTGGCAGCGCCGGAACGCAGGCCGGCCTTGTCGTTGGTGCATCCTTGGCGATGCCAACTACGCTGATCGTTGGAATCGACATCGATGCCGAACCCGAGCGCGTGCGCGCCGATGTCATTGCGTTTGCACGCGAAGCTTCCAACATGCTCGATATTCCGTTCAACGAGACTTCGGTTGAAGTCGTCGCAGGGCATGCGGGGCCAGCCTACGGCATTCCGCACAAGGCCACGATCGAAGCAATCCGATTGGCGGGCCAACTCGAAGCCCTGCCACTCGACCCAGTCTATTCCGGCAAAGGGCTCGCAGGTCTGATCGCTCTGATCCGGGAAGGACGTTGGGCCAAGGGCGAGGACGTTGTCTTCGTTCACACCGGCGGGGCACCCGCGCTCTTTGCGTATCAGCGTGCGCTTGGGATCTGATTTGGCTGGGCCGCAGCAATGTTTGAGCTGCCGGTTCAAAAGCAAAAATCGCCGCCGTTGCATGGCCTTTGCAGCAACCGGTCATCGGCCGGCATGCGATCGACGCCCAGAACACCTCTGCCCATGGGCTAGCGAACCAACGGACTATCCCAGACGAGCGTTAGGAGCCTCTTCAGCTGAGCAAAGCGGTTGGATCCTAGTTCGGTGCTCCATTCCTGCTCGATGTCGCGCAGTATTTCGATGATCTTCGAGTATGCGGCGCGTCCGCGTTTGGTAAGGTGGACCACGCGCGCACTGCCATCACCCGCTACGTCCGACCGGACGATATAGTCGAAGCCCTCAAGGCTCCGTAGTAGCTGGTTAACGGCCTGTTTGCTCATGCCGGCGCGCTCCGCGAGCACGCCCGGGCGTGCACCATCCGGCCCGGGAAACTGCAGCACCGCCATATGCGGCAGGCGCAGCTCGTCAAAGCCGGCGGTGTTGAGCTCCCTGATAATCCGGCGATGTATCGTCTGAGCGGGAACCCGCAGCAGGGCGCCGATCAGCATGTCCGCGCTTTCGACCGGCAAGACTTTCGGGGGTGGGCACATTTGACAGACGGGTAAATGGCGTTTACTTCTCTCAACATAATTCACCGGAGGACATCGCGCAATGCTCCGATCCGCTGTGGATGCTCAAGTCAATCCAGCCGAAGAAACCATTGGCACAAAGGAACTCGCCGTTCGCTTCCTGCTGACCGGGGACAACTCGAATGGCAGCATTGCAGCTTTCGAGCTCATGGTGCCGGCGGCGCAGCGCCTCCCGGCTCCGGCGCATAGCCACGATCACTACGAAGAGACGATCTACGGCATCGATGGTGTTTTGACCTGGACCGTCGATGGAAACCAGATCGATGTTGCGCCAGGACAAGCGCTATGCATTCCGCGAGGGGCCGTGCATCGTTTCGATAACAAGGCGAGCCGAGCCGCGAAGGTACTTTGCGTGATAACGCCAGCCGCGATCGGTCCGGAGTATTTCCGCGAGGCCTTCTCGGTGCTCAACGCCGCCGCCGGTGCTGCACCGGACCGGGCCAAGATGGCAGAAATCATGCGCCGTCACGGTTTGACACCCGCGGGGCCTCAGACATAGACCTGATGCGCCGAGTAACCCGGAGGGCATGCGTCGTGGGTTTCAGTATCGGAATTGTCGGAGCCACAGGTGTCGTCGGCGACGCCATGCGCCGGGTTCTCGCGGAGCGGCGATTCCCCACCGACACCTTACGCTTGTTTGCTTCAGCCCGATCTGTGGGCAAACGACTACCTTGGGGCGGGCGCGAGATTGCCGTGGAGGATGCAGCCGTGGCGGACCCGACCGGGCTCGACATTGCGCTGTTCTCGGCGGGTGCTGCGACCTCCCGAGAATTGGCTCCTAGGTTCGCTGCAACCGGCGCGGTTGTGATCGACAACTCTTCGGCTTGGCGAATGGACCCTAGCGTCCCGTTAGTCGTGAGCGAAGTCAATCCGCATGCGATCGAGGTTCGTCCAAAAGGCATTATTGCGAATCCGAACTGCACGACGATGGCGGCTATGCCTGTCCTCAAGCCCTTGGACAAGGAGGCTGGTTTGATCCGATTGGTCGCATCCACCTATCAGGCAGTGTCCGGTGGCGGTCAGCCGGGCGTGGATGCATTGTCGAGGGAGGTCAAGGCGGTTGCCGATCAGTCCGAGGCGCTGGCGATAGATGGCTCGGCGCTCTGCTTCCCAGCTCCGCAGAAATTCGCCAAGACGATTGCGTTCAATGTGCTGCCCTACGCTGGCGCATATTCAGGCGATAAGGGATGGACCGACGAGGAGCTGAAGTTCGTCAACGAGAGCCGTAAGATCCTCGAGCTTCCGAACCTGAGAGTTGCGGGAACCTGCGTGCGGGTTCCGGTTTATACGGGCCACTCGCTTTCGCTCAACGCGGAATTTGCGCGGCCCTTGAGCGTCGCTCGCGCCAAGGAGCTGCTCTCGGCGGCGGCCGGTGTGGAGGTGGTTGATGTCCCAACGCCACTCGAGGCAGCCGGCAAAGACGCAAGCTACGTGGGCCGCATCCGCCGCGATCCGACCGTGGACAACGGTTTGGTACTATTCGTATGCAACGACAACTTGCGAAAGGGCGCGGCGCTAAACGCGGTGCAAATCGCCGAACTCGTGGCACTGGGATTGCCTCGATCTCAGGCAGCACGTCGAGCGAGCCTGGCAGCTCGATAGGCCGGTCACAAGCTCGGCGGCGGGCGATGGCCGCTCGCGCTCACAGCTTTAGCCGCGGCTCTGTCAATCCCCGCGGCAGAGCTCGCGGAAGAGGTTGTGGTTTGCGAAAGCCGAATAGTGTCGACCGCCGGCGATGCATCGGTCTCCCCCGAAGCGGGTATCGAAGGCTTATCTGAGCACAGCCATTTACCGGGCATGATCAGGAAAGCCGGTTTTGAATGGGCCGCCCGGCGGGAGGATGGTCAGGGCGCGATCCATTCACCATTTTTGGAGCATCACCGGCGACCGCGGATACCAGCCCGGCCAGGCTCACCGCCGGTCAGGGCGTACGTTCTGCAGCCTTGGACTGCGTCCGGAGCGCATTACCCCGACAGTCCCGGACGCGGTCGTTCCTTTCGGTGTGGTCGAATTACCGCTCGAGCTCTCGGCAGAGCAAGCTAGAGGGCAGCCGTGCGATGACCTTAGGGGCCATGATCAATAGCACGACGCTCGCGCCGCAAGTTGATGACGTCTGCGCAGCTGGAGGGTGGCGCGTTTCTGCCGCGACGGCTCGGGCTCAAAGACGCGCGATTTGAGGTTTGAGCGGATCTCCCCCGAGTCTCAAAAGCGCTACCGCTGCGAACATACCATGAGAGTGGACATCTCAATTGAGATAGGTGGAAGGGCGGACCGACGTCGCCAGCGTTGAGCCGGAGGTCTGTGATATTTGCGCAATCGCTTGCAGGTCCACTGAGAACGCAACCTCAAATCCGGCTGGTGTTTGGAGCATCAGGCTAAGCTCGTTAGCGGTACCTGCCGCTTAGTCGAGCTTCCAGTTGGGCCCTGATGCCGCGCGCATATTGCTTTGGAGACGGCCTGGGGTAGCGTCATCGGCAGTTGCTGGGGCACTGGACCGGCAGCGTCAGAGACACTGGTCTGGCGAAGTCCATCCCCTCCGAATTGATCGCAGCCGTCGACTGAAGGAAACGCTCAATGGCGCGAACGTGAAGCTGCCAACACGGAGCCGCGGGTGCGGGTTCACCCGAGCGACATCGGCCTCGTCGAACGCACGAATGCGCTCGCCTTGTCGACCGGGCTCACCAGAGCCGCGCGTCAGTGCCAGGGCTGCCGCGGTTGCCAGGCGAAGTCGCCGAGCGTCCCATGCCAATCAGAGGTAGACGCCCGCCATGCCGCCTGCGGGATAGCGGGTGCCCGCAGCCGATCCGGGTGGCACGGCCTCGGAAATGCGCGCAAGCTCTGCCGCCGTGAGGTTGATGGCAAGCGCCCCGAGGTTCTCCTCCAACCGCTTAATGTGGCGCGTCCCAGGGATCGCCACCACGTCGTCGCCCTGGGCCAGCAACCAAGCCAAAGTTAGTTGTGCGGGGGTGCAGCGCTTCTCAGTTGCCATCAACTCGATGCTGGCGACCAGGTCGCGGTTGTGCGCGAAGTTCTCAGCCTGAAAACGCGGATGCGCCGCGCGGCGGCCGTCGATATCGCTAAGCGTCTTGAAGGCACCGGTCAGGAAGCCCCGGCCGAGTGGAGAGTAGGCAACGAAGCCGATGCCGAGCTCGCGTGTGGTCCGGCGGGTCTCCTCGGCCTCGATGCGGTAGAGCAATGAGTACTCCGTCTGAACGGCAGAGATCGGATGCACGGCATGGGCTCGGCGAATTGTATCCGGCCGGGCCTCTGAGAGGCCGAGGAAACGCACCTTGCCCTGTTCGACGAGGCGGGCCATGCCACCGACGGTGTCCTCGATGGGTACGCTAGGGTCGACGCGGTGCTGGTAGTAGAGGTCGATCACGTCGACGCCTAGCCGCTTGAGGCTGGCCTCGCACGCCTGAGCAACGTACTCTGGCCGGCCGTCGACGCCGTTTGCTTGGCCCTCACGCCGCGTCTGACCGAACTTGGTCACCAGCACAACATGATCGCGCCGCCCGCGGATGGCGCGGCCTAACACGCCTTCATTGTGGCCCCAGCCGTACATATCCGAGGAATCCAGATGATCGACGCCTTGATCGATCGCCTGCCGAACCAGATTTTCGGATTCGCTGTCGTTGGCCGCACCGTAGATGCCCGAAAGCGACATGCAGCCGAGGCCAATGGCGGAGACCGCGAGACCCTGAGTGCCGAGTGGCCGGCGCGCGACAGCTTTCATTTTCAAGCCCTTCAAGTGTTGGAGCCGACGAGCATCTTTATATGCTACGACGATGGCACACTCGGGTGACCAGTGGCGAGACGTTTTTGACTATGGTGTCGGAGGGTCCGACCCTTACTTTACCGAGGCTGCCGGTTCGCGCTGCTGCGGCAACGTTGATCGCGCCAACGGCTTTGAGTACCTCGAGGTTGATTGATCCGGCGAGACCCCCTTCAATGCCACGCCTGTGGTAGACTCGGGGACGTTCGGCCTCGGCGATCGCCGCAATTTCCGAGTATGGAGCCCGTTGAGTGTGTCGTCGGCCTAGCGCGCAAGCTGTTCCTATCACATCGCCACGGTTCCGCCGCGAGCCTTCACTCCCAGCAATTCATCCAGGAGCTGGTCCATCTCCGGCGTCTCATTGAAGGCGCTGTATTTTTGGCCGTTCTGCACATTGTTTATCGAGCGAGACGTAAGTTGGTCCGACACTGCCGATGTCGATGATGAGATCGGGCTGGAATTTGAGGACGTTCTCGAATTTGGCGGTGCCACCTATCTGATCATTTTCTCGGGCGCGAGTGTGTAAAGGAGGATGGACGCAGGAGGTCCCGTCGCCAGTACGCGCTATATCCGTTGAGGAATCTCGATACACCGCTCCGCAGGTTCCTTGATGCTTTGCAGCATTGCTTGCGCCAACGCCGCCGTGGCAGCCGCAAGTGCCCGTGAAATCAGAAGGATGCAGAAGATTTTCCGTATCCAATCAGCGCATGGATGTGTTCAGTTCGTCGTGGTTCGGCGATCTACCGTAATGGCTGGTGGAACATAGCCAGAGAATGTGTATTTGTATCGGACAATTGTCCAGCTGAGCAGCAAGGAGGATCGAAATGGGTGTCTCTAGACGCAGTTGGCTCGCGGGGCTTCTGGGCCTTGCCGCCGTCGCGACAATTGCGGCCAGCCCCCCACAACCAGCACCTCTTGCGCAAAGTGGGGATGTGGTTGTGTTCGCGGCGGCGAGCCTCAAGAACGCACTCGATGCCATCAACACGCATTGGCAGAAAGAAACCGGAAAAAAGGCCTCGATTTCCTACGGAGCCAGTTCGGCTCTCGCCAAGCAAATCGAGCAGGCGGCGCCGGCACAGATGTTCATCTCGGCCGACCTTGATTGGATGGACTATGTCGCCCAGCGCAACCTGATCAAACCGGAGACACGCTCCAACCTGCTCGGGAACCGTATCGTGCTCATTGCGCATAAAGACAAGGCGCAACCGATCGACATCAAATCCGGTTTTGATCTTGCCAAGGCCTTGGGCGACGGCCGCTTGGCGATGGCCAACGTCGATTCAGTCCCCGCCGGCAAGTATGGCAAGGCGGCATTGGAGAAGCTCGGCGCTTGGGGCAGCGTCTCGAACAACATCGCACAAGCGGAAAACGTTCGCGCCGCCCTGCTGTTGGTGTCGCGCGGGGAGGCACCGCTCGGCATCGTGTACCAGACCGATGCCGCGGCGGACCCAAATGTGAAAATCATCGGCACATTTCCGGAGGATACGCACCCCCCAATTATCTATCCCGTTGCCTTGACGGCGGTCGCGAACCACCCAGATGCGGCGGCCTTTCTGGAGTATATCAAATCCGCGAAAGCCAAACCCTTGTTTGAAGCGCAGGGCTTCACGGTATTGGGTGGCGGTAGATCTTGAGATCGGCTGTCTAATCAAAGCCAGCGGAGACGCTGAGAGCATCCGCTGATGGACCGGGGCTGCATCACCGAAGAATGGACGGGGCGGTCCGGCTCAGTCTCGGGGTGACGATCGTGGTCACCCTGGTGCGCCCCTGGATCGGGACAGCCGTTGCCCTGATCCTTGCGCGCGTTGTTACTGGGGCTGCCTCGCCTCAACGGCCGCGCTCTATGGCCGCCGATCTGGTGGACCGATCCAGTCTCCATCATGCGCCGATGTGGGGGCGAGCGATTGATGGAGGGTCAGCTCTCGATACGGGCAAGAGGCTTTGCGGCAAGGAAGCCTGGAGAGCCCGCAAATCGGCCGCAGACGCCCATGGTGGCGGCCTCCTCGATCAGCGCGATCTTGCGGGGGCCACCCGAGCCATGTTCTCGCAGGTTCACGCGGATGGTCAGATTCGGAACGCAGATCGGCGCCATTGGCCATCCAGGCAGCGGCTGTTCGCTTGTGGCGGCCGAGTCCTTGCATTTCTGCCTGCCCTCCATCTGGAATTTGTGGACTGTCACCTCGTCAGGGCTACAGATCATGCCGCAATTGGGCTCGAGCCCGGAAAGTTGCCGGCGCACCTGCAGCCGACTGCAGCCCAGGGCACCAGCTAGTGCGACGTCCTGCGCGCGCAGGCGCGTGCCCGCAGCGATTGCCCCTGCACCAACCGGAAGTGGAGCGCCAGTGAGGGTTCCAACGGCTTGTCCAGGGCCTAGGTCGCCAGCAAACGGGTGGCCGGCTGCGGCCTCGCCGATCACCGTCAATCTATTGATTTGGTCCGGCACGAGGTCGGGGCCTCTGACAGCAAAGCCGTCGACCGCGGCACTATCCCAGTGTGGCAAATTCACCTTCGCGACCAAGTCTGTGGCTAAAACCCTCCCGCGTGCACTGGCTATGTCGACCCCTTCCGTATCGAGGATGGGCCAGAGCTGGGTGCGGATCGCCGCAAGGGCATCGGCAAGGGGAATGGCTTCTACCTTTACATCCCCCGAACAGCGAGGTCCATGGATGGCTCCGCGGATTGGTCTCACACTGACATAGTCGATCGAACATAGCGCGGTGTCGCTTAGATGTCCTGCCAAGCATTCGTCAAAAATAGCAAATTTCGCCGTCGCTGGCGTAGCAGGGCACGCCATGGGGTATTTTAGGTATAGACATCGCTATATTGACTTGGATATATCGTAAGGCATGGCTATCGAGCTGCCATTGCCGCGCGCGCACCTCCCGACATCGATTGTTGGGGTGCAGGCGCCGCGCAGCAAACCTCTGTTTGAGGTCGACGCCACCGTTGAAAAAAGACGACGTCGCATCTGGGAGATTAGTGGCCACCTACATTGCTCGATTATCGGTACCTGCCTGACGACCACCGAGTTGCGGCAAATTTTCCTCAAGATGCAGTTGCCGGGGGTACACAAGGAAACCGATCACGAACTCCACGTGCGTGCGATGCTTGCGGCCGGCAAGCGAGAGCTTGCATCCAAACTGCTGCAGAAGGCCTTGGATCGGCGTCACCGATCGGCAATCACGCAATTCAACCGGGCCCAGGATGCTGAAGGGGTGCGCGCCCTTTGGTCGAACGCCGTGCAGCGGGCGGAGATCCCCGGTGGCTATTGGGCGGTACTGACACATCCGCAATCGACGGAGGACTTGGCTCGCCAAGTCTTCGGCGAGGTGCACATGCTCTCCCATCTCGTCGGCGCTGCCAATCGCGCCGATATTCGCCGGCTGCGCGAACTGGAGAGCGAGAATGCGGCGCTGCAGGAAAAGGTGGCGCGGCAGCAATCTCAGCTGTGCGACGCCGTGGTTAAACGCGACACGACGATCGCCAACTTGAACGAGATGCTCGGAAAAAACATTGCATTGGCCCAGCACGTGGCGAAGACAATGCCCGAATGCGCTAATGAACGTGAGCAGCAAACGACGGCCCAGTTGATCGGCGAGTTGCGGCGGCGGTTGGCCGCGGAGGTGGCCAGCCGCGAGAAAATGCAACGGCGCCTTGAGACTGTTGCGGCTGAACGAGACACCGAACGGCAGCAGCGCCGGGCCTCGGAGGACTGCGAGCGCGAGCTGCGCCAAGAACTGGAGTCGGTGGAATTCTCGCTGTCCGCCCAACTACCGAGCTCAACGGGGGATGACGAACAGGGCATCGATCTCCGGGAAACCATTCTTCTCTACGTCGGCGGTCGAGTGCACCAAATTCCCCAATTGCGTGCGCTTGCCGAGCGCTCGGGGGCTTTCTTCTTGCACCATGATGGCGGCATCGAGGACCGCAGCGGATTGCTCGAGGCCCAGGTGTCCCGGGCGGATGTCGTGTTCTTCCCGGTTGATTGCGTGAGCCACAACGCGGTGGGCACGGTGAAGCGTATGGCTCGGTATATGGGCAAGCCTTATATCGCGTTGCGAAGCTCAGGATTGACTTCGCTTGCGGCCGCTTTGCGCAAAATCTCGACTGAACGATGGGCCGTGGATCAGCCATGCGTGCAAGTTTGCGCCGAGATGGGGGAGTGATCCAGAATTGCTGGCGGGAGCATCCTCATCTGACGGATGCCGGATTTTGCATCGCCAATGAGATCGATGCGCACGATTTCCCTGCGTGCATCCTGAACCAGGTCGCGGCACGCGACCTGGCGTTCCGGCAAGTAATCCTTGGCTCTCGTAGAGGAGCCGGTGGCGGCAGCGATTTCCGGCCGGAATTTTTTTCATGCTTTTGCGGGGCAAGCTTTTCTAAGGCAGCGGCCGTCGCGAGTCTGGACCCCAGCCGACGCGAAAGCGAATTGTTGGGCCGGTACCAGTGCGCGCTTGCGAGGCAGGTGCCGTGGCTGGCAAGTTGCTCAAGGGGCGGAGAAAGAGCTGGCTCCCACTGCAGGGCAATGGGAGCCGGACGTAAACCGACCGACGGCAGCGACAAGTGGTGCAATTATGCTATTATGGGATGCCGCGTGAAGGGCCAAAGTTGCACCTTCCGTACGAGCTGAAGTCCGAACGGTCTGACTGTCTTTTCCTTCACCTACCGCTGCGCGCTCGGAGGATCTGCGCCACACCGAGATGCAAAACGTCGGATCGACGACTTGAACCGGTTCCCCATAACGGCGCGCGCTCAACCGGCTTGGCCGGTCGTCTCCTCGGACCTGGCGAGGGGCACCACCCGTCTCTATATCACCAATGCTTTTGCGCGTGGCGGACGTGAAAAAGACGACACGATGGTATGGAGGCGGTACAACCACAAAAGGAAGTGACCGATGGTTCGGGCCGCATCTGGTACGCTGGCCGAACGCTACGACCGCGGCATACGCTTGCGGAAGAAGGCTGCGCGGGAAAAGCACGCTGATTTCAGGATATCGGTAGCCCGCGATGCGGTGGCGATTCTCGCGGCGATGGATGGTTGCCGAGTGCCGGAGCTGGTACCTGTCCGCTATGAGCGCATGCTGGCGAGCGCATTCGCTTTCCTGCGCGGCGCGGCCGCGGTTATGGCTGAGGACCTCCGGCACCAACCGACCGCGGGCATATCGGTGCAGGCGTGCGGCGACTGCCATCTGATGAATTTCGGTGCCTTTGACACCCCCGAACAGAACGTCCTGTTTGATATCAACGATTTTGACGAGACTTTGCCCGGCGTTGATTTCACTGTCGACGTCAAGCGGCTGGCGGCAAGCGTTGTGGTTGCCGCTTTGGCGGCGGGCCTCTCGAAAAAACGGGCCCGGGCGATCGCGGCAACCACAATTGAGGCGTATCGCACCCGGATGCGCAGCCTGGCAAAGCGTTCTCCGCTGGAAATTTGGCATAGCAAGATCGACCTCGCGAGTGAGGTCGAGCGCATCGAGCACCCCGGGCTTCGCCGCGAACTGCGAGCCATTCTCGTCAGGGCACGCGACCACCTCGCGCAGGACGACAACTTTCCCCATCTGGTCAAGGGAAAGCGGACGCGGATAAGAAACCGGCCGCCGCTCATCTATCATTTCACATCCAAGGGCGATGCTGTTCACCACCTGGATGCCAAGCGTGCGCTCCGCGCTTATGAAATAGGCCTGGCACCCGACCGACAGTGTCTGCTCAATCGCTATACGCTCAAAGACATCGCCTTCAAGGTGGTCGGCGTCGGCAGCGTTGGCACGTTCTGCGCCATCGGACTGTACATGTGCGGTGACGGCACGCCGCTGTTCCTCCAGATCAAAGAGGCTGGCAAATCGGTGCTAGAGCGGCTAGCGCCGAAATTCAAGGGTCATCAGGGCCGGCGGGTGGTAGAGGGCCAACGCGTCATGCAAGCCGCGAGCGACATTTTCCTGGGCTGGACAGAAGACGTCGCCTCACGCCGACACTTCTATGTGCGCCATCTGAAGAATCGGCGTCTCGGTTCGGTCGGCGAGCTGGTTGAAGAGCGAGCGCTCACAAGTTACGCGCGCTTGTGCGGGCGCACGCTGGCTCGCGCCCACGCACGCTCTGCGGACCCGGCAGTGTTGGCGGGGTACTTGGGCAAGCGCGGTGTTTTCGACGACGCGATCGCTTCATTTGCGATGGCCTATGCGGTGCGGAACCAAAGCGACTATGAGCAACTCGTGGAGGTGAACGCGGAATCAAGTTAGAACTGATTTTTCCCCGTGGGCCCTCAGGTTCTGTCGTGCGATTGCAGGCCTTGCGCGGGCCTGCTAGCTAGGAGTGGTTGCTCCGGAGGTGACCAAGATCGGCGCCGAATGTGTGACGGCCCATGCGAGCATCGTCGCTGCTGTTCCGCCGGAGCAAAAGCCGCTGGGCCAGGATGGGAATTTTGCATGGTTGCCAGCGACAGCTTTGCCGAATTCGTGCGTGAGCAGCTCGCTCCGCTTGGCTGCGTCACCATGCGGCGTATGTTCGGCAAGACCGGTGTGTTCTGCGACGGGCTGATGTTCGGGATGGTGAGGGACGACACGCTCTACCTTCGGGTTGATCACCACAATCGGGCGGTTTTCGAGGAGGCCGCGTCGTTTCCACCCCTCAACTACCAGAAGAGGGGCTGCACCATAGACCTGTCTTTTTGGCGCGCGCCGGAGCGACTGTTCGACGAAGCCGATGAGTTCGTCATGTGGGCGCGAGCGGCACTGGATGCCGCGCGCCGGGTCGCGGCGAAAAGAGAACGGACAACGCGAAAACGAAAATCAAAGCCCTACCATGATACCGTTTGACGCCGATCTGACTGGGAAGGGCGTGGCAACCGTCAAGGGGGTGGTAGCCTCCTAACTATGTTCTTGCTGGTGGCCTCCTAGAGACCTAGCTCGCTCAAGCCGGGATGGTCGTCGGGGCGCCGCCCGAGCGGCCAGTGGTACATACGTTCGCTGGCTTTAATGGGTAGGTCATTGATGCTGGCAATACGCCGGCGCATCAGCCCGTGCTCGTTGAATTCCCAGTTCTCGTTGCCGTAGCTGCGGAACCAATGACCGCTGTCATCGTGCCATTCGTAGGCGAAACGGACCGCGATACGGTTGTCGCGGAAGGCCCACACCTCCTTGATAAGGCGGTAGTCCAGCTCCTTGGTCCACTTGCGCGTGAGAAAAGCCTCTATGGGGTCGCGGCCTTGCAAGAATTCCGCCCGATTGCGCCATTGACTGTCGACGGTGTAGGCGAGTGCCACCTTTGCGGGATCACGAGTGTTCCAAGCATCCTCGGCCATACGAGCCTTTTGTGCCGACGTATCGGCTGTGAATGGTGGCAGAGGCGGGCGGTCCATAGCTTCTCTCCTTCGCGGGTGCTCATGCATTTTCGAGGCTAACCCGGCGCGGTCGACCTCGTGCCGGCAAATGAAAGAGTTTGAGACCACCGCGCGGTCGCCGCAGGTTGTGCGCAGGGTGGCGATTTACCGGTTGCAGAAAGCTTCAAATCTAGCCCGAAGACGGTGCATGCCCTGGCTGAGAGTTCGTTGATAATGGGCCATTGCTTAGTATCGGCGGTGCCTATGGCGTGATTGGTCGTAGCAATTTTGCTCACGCTCAAGGTTGTGCTTTGCGTTCGCAAATGCCAGTCCCGTGACCACCATGAGAGCTGGCGATCAACAATCGTCGCTGACAAACTTCCCGATACACCCTCACGTGGCGTTCACATCCTGCACACCACTGCCACTCACGTGAAAAATCACGAGTTCGTCTGCCGTCTTTAATTTCAACCCCGCAGCAAAATCGGCAAGGGTCGCATGAACTAGGTCTTGCTGATGGCATCGGCTCCTAGTGCATGGCGCAGATCTCCGCCGCTGGCATGGGCATTTCGTCCACCACAGCGAAGCCAGCTGGTGCGGTTCTGGCGCGTGCCGGATGCTCAACTGTTTGTCCAAGTGGTGCGCGGCGCATGATAGGCACCCTGCTCCGCGCGACTATAGAAGACTTTTTCGTGAGCACGTCCAGTGCCCTGCTCAGGGGGCCATGAAATCGTCGACCGGGGCAAAGTTCTTGGGCAGGAACGATTAGCAGGGCTTTGGACAAGCCCTTGCCGGCTGTGCATCTGGAGAGGAGAAAAATGGGGTGATTTCGCAAGGGTTGAGGCGATACCCAAGCTGCCCGGCTGAGTTCAGCCCTGATTAATGGCGGCGCCTTAAAGATCGGAAAGGTGCCGGACATTATGGGCGATGCGCGTCGCTGCGGCGAATGCCGGCAAGGCTTCATAGCATCCGCCGCGACACCGGAAGTCGGCTGGCCAACACCTTGTCGATGCGGCGGCCATCGAGATCGACCACCTCAAGCCGCCAGCCGGAAACCTCAATCGCTTCGCCTGTCTCGGGCAGGTGGCGCAAATGGGCAAGAACGAAGCCAGCCACCGTGTGATATTCGCGCGTGGCCGGTAGCGTGATGCCCAGCTGGTCTGCCATTTCGTCAGCAGCCATCGAGCCGGCGAGCAGCCATGATCCATCGTCACGAGCAACGGCTTGGGGCTCCGCATCTTGCCTATCCGAGCGGAAGACGCCGGCGATCGTTTCAAGAATATCCGCTGGGGTGACGATACCCTCGAAGTGGCCGTACTCGTCGTGGATCAGACCCATCGGCATCTCGGCCTCACGCAAGATCTCGAGGGCATCCAGCGCATCGGTGGTATCGAGGATCACGGGCGCCTTGCGTACATGCCCTCTGATCTCGAGGGGCTTGCCGCTTGCAAGCGCGGCAAGCGGATCACGGCTTTTCATCACCCCAATCAGAAAATCTGGCGAACCCTCTCCGACCGGCACGCGAGAGTGTGGGGTCGCAATGATGCGCTCGGTGATTTGGTCAGAGGGTAGCGTCAAGTCGATCCAATCAACGTCGGTCCCGGGGGTCATGATGCCGCGCACACGGCGATCACCGAGGCGCAGCACACCCGTGATCATTCGGCGCTCGCCACTTTCGAGCACGCCTGCTGACTCGGCCTCGGCCACCAAAGCCTTGATCTCGTCCTCGGTGACGGTGCTCTGTGGCTGTGTGCTTTGGCGAAACAGTAGTCGGAACGCCGCCTGGGTTGAAACGTCGAGGAGATCGACCGCAGGGGCGGCAACACGAGAAAGTGTCGTCATTAGGGGCGCGACCGCGCAGGCGATTTTCTCCGCATTACGAAGAGCCAGGTTTTTTGGCACTAGTTCGCCGACAATGAGCGACAAGTAGGTGATGAGCGAGAACACGACGGCATAGGCGAGCCAGTCCGCCACCGTGTCAGTCATCCCGTGTCCCGCGAGGATTGCCTTAAAATTCGCGGTTAGCGTCGCGCCGGAATAGGCCCCGGCAATTAGTCCGACGGCGGTAATGCCGATTTGTACGGTAGATAAGAAGCGACCCGGATCGGCGGCAAGTGCGAGCGCCCTATTGGCCCCGCGTCGCCCCTCCTGCGCGAGGGATTTGAGGCGGGACCGTCGCGAGGAGACCACCGCCAGCTCGGAAAGGGCAAAAAAGCCGTTTAGAGCGATCAGAATCAACACCACGCCGATTTCAAACATGTGTTGTGTTTCGGCCCTGTCTGGCCGTCCGCTCCTTTTGGGCGCCGAAAGCCCTGGCGAACTCTATGCCAGATGCTCAAGGATGGGGGAATGACTGTTTCACAAGCTTCCCCGGTGCAATGCCTGCGCGGTTCGCTCACCCGCGCACCCCCTGCACAAAAATGGAATTGGGACAGCACAGCTTGAGAAGGAGGTTGCTGATAGCCTCGCCTGCTGACCGGCTAGCTTCGGGCCGAGGGTCTACGCAATCGCCGTCTCACCTTTAAGGATCGGAGCGTGATCCAAACAGGCGCATGGTCGCTCGCACCGTCTTGGCCTCGGACCGAACGATCGACACGCGCATCCTTGAGACGGGACGCTATGTCTGGGCTGAGAAGAACATGATCAAGCCTGAGTCCTGCATCACGCTCCCAACGATTGCGCAAATAGTGCCAGAACGTGTAAACGCGCTTCTGACCGTAGCGTTCTCGGATCGCATCCGTCCAGCCTTGGCTGATCAGGCGCGCGTAGGCAGCGCGGCTCTCCGGCTGTACCAATGCGTCATGGTCCCATGAAGAGGTCGGATAGATGTCAATCTCGGTCGGGGCGACGTTGAAGTCGCCTGCCAGCACGACTGGGACATCGTCCCGCAACAACGTGCGCGCATGTGCATGCAGGCGCTTGAACCACGCAAGCTTGTAGTCGAACTTGGGGCCCGGCTGCGGGTTGCCGTTGGGTAGGTAGATGCAACCCACTACGATGCCCGCAATCGCAGCTTCTATATAGCGGGCTTGGGCATCGCCCGGATCACCGGGCAGCGCTGTGCGTGTCACGATGGGCTCAGGCCGCGAGAGGATGGCCACGCCGTTCCATGTCCTCTGACCTCGCCAAATCGCATGGTAACCGGCGAGCCTGATCGCCGCGGCCGGAAATTCCCGATCGGAACATTTGAGTTCCTGTAGGCACACGACGTCAGGCCTTGCCTCCTTTAGCCATTGCAGCAGTTTGGGAAGACGACGGTTGACGTTGTTGATGTTGAAGGTGGCAATTTTCATCAAGTGACAGGCGCCAACTCTTTCACCAGCCAGTGCGCAGCGTCCACCTGGACGCGGTGCCAACCTGCCAAGTTCGGACCACGAAAGGCAACGCAACCCATTGTTGGGATAAAGCTGCCGTTTGTCGAGTAGAGCGGGGCGAAGGGTCGGCGGCTCTTCGCGCTTTGGCGCCCCGCCTTCCACACGTGCAGGTTCGGTACGGCGGGGTAGCTGCGCCTCCCGCCCGGCGGCTTCTAGCCTTCAGCATCGCTTAGGACGAACGCATTCTCGTCGACTTCAAGAGAGCTGATCACACGATAATCGGACGCGACACCAGCCCCCAAAACGCAACCGATTTCATGGCAACGAAATCGGCGCCCCGAGCATGGTGCTTTGGGCCTGAACATGCCGCGAAGCTCAAGGTGAATGACCGAGCCCGGACGGAACGTGGCCGTCGGCTCCCGCGTTTTAAAGTCTTGCCAACGCGGAGTTACCCACAGACGGCCCAGCCTAGGAGCTCACCAATGGTTCGCCGCACTCTCATTACCGCTGCCTTGTTCATGGCTGGAGGGTCATTTGCCCTCGCGCAAAACTCTCCCCTTCCAGCGCCTCAAACTCCAGAGACGAAAGCCGAGACGCGCCAGTCCGACCCCGATCTCGCCAAGTTCAGATCTGAATACACATCGGGAGACGGCATTGCCTACGTCGTCATTAATGATGACAAGGGCGAGCACATTTACCGTTACGGTGATGCCTCTCGTCTCACGGCAAAGCGAGACACGCGCGGCTACGTCCTTTTCACTTGCGCTGCGCCGCACGTTTTTGTCGTTCAAAAGCCCCAGGACAAGACGGCGCTTATGAAGGCGGAGGTGGTGAAGGCTGGTGAGCCCCGTTTTGCCGAGCTCGATTCCAAGTACGTTTCCAGCTGCCGCAACCCGCTGGTGAAGTCAGCCGTTCCCAGGGGTAAGCAATCCTAGCCGCCGGCGGCTCGAAAAGCAGGGGTTGCAAGCCCTGTTGGGCGACACAACCCACGCCGTATGCGCTTTTTGGGCCTCTGCGATGGCCTCCAAGCCCTTTCTCCGCTCCTGGTCGCGTGACCACAAATGCACCCGATAGGAGGAGGCTGCGTGCCGCGAAGGGATGTCCATGCGCGGTCAAGGATGAAGCAATTACGAGAGGGCGCGGTTGATGGCGGCGATTGAAGGGCCAATTCCGCGAGAGCGGCGAAGCTGGCCGCGTCGGCTATTGCATTAGTAAGCGCGGGTTGTTGGCATCGACAGGCGCGCGACGCGGGCGAACCCAGAGGCCGTCAGCAGACCACCGATACCCCCTGCAGAGAGCTTGACACCGAGGGTTCTCCGGAAGTGTGTTCGAACTCCTCGTCGTGTCATCGAAGACCTTCGCCCGAGGCGTCGGAGCTGGGAATGCGATCAGCCCGCTCGGCCGTATTTCGATCCATTTTACCCAATGGCGCCATGGTCTTTTCCGCGCGTAAAATGGTACGCTTCTGTGACGGACCAGGGAGGGAAAGTGAAGGACAACCTACGAAAAGCATTGCTCCGAATTGCGCACGACGCGCGTGCAGAAGGCCGGTCTTGCCATGAAGACATTCGTGCGCCTGGCCGCCAAATAAACGTGACTGCAGATGTCCGAACCGATACCCAGCAAGCATCCTTCGGCGCGTTCGTGGTAGCCAGCGATTGGCATCACAAGCTGCTCTCTAGGACAGCTGGCAATTGGATGGACCACCGCAAACACGATTTGGTCGGGGTCGCACTGAGCAGCGCATTCGCTATCTTTGCGACGGAGCTCCTGCACTATGAAAGTGGGATTAACGACCAAGGCTTACTGAATCAATCCGTGGCGAACATTTTTCACGACCTGAAAGCGACATACCCCGAGACAAAGCTGCGGGAGGTATGGGAGCTTGCGTTCGGGCTGAAGAAGAGCTTCAGGTCGTCGACCGAAGCCAACGCGATAAAGATGCGCGAAAACCTCGCCCAGCTCGTCTTGAACGATGCGTTCAACCGTGTCAGCAAGAGGCTTCCAGCGGAAAAGATCGAGATGCCCCTGTTCGGGCTGTACGACACATTCCGACGCGCGCTAGCACCAGCGGCCAGGATGTAGAACAGCGGCCACAGTCACGCGTTTAAAAAAAAGCGAGGGTCGCTCACCTCTGCACCGGCGGTGGACCGGACGCGGAGGCCATGGCTCTAGGCTTGAGAAATCTTCGGATCTGCTCCCGGTGGATCGGGCTTCAGGTAAACGACTAGGCAGCCAATACAAATGCCGAGTCCAGCCAGCGGATACATGAGCGCGATCCCCGCCGCCGCCCCGAAGAGGCATAGGGTCGTGATCGATCGGAGGTGCATGATCTTGCGCACCCTCGGTGAGACCTCATCAGCTGCATTGCGATCGATAAGCTCCCAAATCAACCATACATAAGTGACGTTGACGAGGAAGAAGACGGCCGCATAGAAGGCAACGGGTTGGGGCGCCAAGCGGCTTACGGCCATCCAAGCGGTAGAGAGCGGAAGCAGCGACATGGAAAATAGATGCGCGAAGTTGAACCACAAGAGACGAGGGGTCGCTTGCTTCGCGTAGCGCATGAGATAGTGGTGGTTGGTCCAAACAATGGCGATGAATAGATAGCTTACGGCGTAGCTTAGCCATGTGGGCCAGAGCGACAGCAAGGCCTCAAAGGTAGGAGCCTCCGGCGGCCGCAGCTCCAGAACTAGCACCGTTATGAGCACGGCAAACACCCCGTCGGAGAAGGCGCTGAGCCGCTCCGGCGTTGCTCGTCGGAGGCCCGTCATCTCAGTCCCTGCCACATGCGCCTCCCTGACTTGCTACCTGCGCCCAAGAAAAAGTTAACTCAACTTGCGGCGAAAGAGCTGCCGCAAGAACGCCGAGTGGCACAGCAGGACACACAAGCAGCCGATCTCATATGTGCGCAAATTGCTCTCAAGAAATAAAAACCCTGGTACGTCGGACATGCCGATCAATCGGAGACATCGCTTCATGTATCGCCTGAAGGCTCGGGCGCAGCTCGCATTTACGCAGGTTTTTGCCGTATTGAAAGGATCGGGCGGCGCCGTGTTGGGTTTCTTTCCCTTCTACCTCTGAACATGCTCGATCGCGCCAAAGAGCTTTCCGCGGGGCGCCTGAGGTTCTGGAAGAATACGATGCCTTTCTCGTGGAGTGTGAAATCGAAGACTTACGGAGAGATGCAAAGGCGCCTGGGCAAGCGAACTATCGCTACCAGCGGCTCCCGTGCCCATGTGCAAGCCGTCTTAGCTTGCGCGCCATTTGCGTTCGGCGTCATCCCAGGCCGCAAGTGGTTGCAGATCGGGGACCCAAGCGAGACCCGTTTTGCCATCGGATGAAATCGCCTCTGGGGTCACGACGACGTCGACCAAGGCCGGTCAATTCGCAAATGCGCGATCGAGCGCCGGACCCAGCTCCGCTGCTTTTTCTACCCGCTCGCCGTACATGCCAAAGGCGCGTGCCATGGCGGCGTGGTCGGAGAACTGCAGTTTTGTCCCCACAACCTTGCCGTGTGTGACGGTCTGGTCGTGGACCTCGATCTGCCAGGCGCCATTGTTCGCGACCACAATAACGACCGGCGCCTTGTGGCGCACGGCCGTGTCGATCTCGATGGCGTTGAAGCCAAATGCCCCGTCGCCCGTGGCTACGAGGACCGTCCTGTCCGGAAACGCCAGGCTTGCGGCAATGCCATAGGGCACGCCCACACCAATGCAACCGAAGGGTCCCGGATCGAGCATGGTCGAGGCGGCCAGGCCGATGCGACCGAAGGCGAGGAAATCGCCGCCGTCGTTGATGACGATTGCCGAGGCGTCGAGCCTGTCCTGGATGGCGGCGAGCAGCTTGTTCGGATGCAGAAGCCCATCCTTGCCTTCGGCGGTCGCGGCCATCGAGTTGCGCAACTTGGCGGCGCGCTCCTCGTGGCCCGAGCGCAGCTTGGCCGCCCAATCCCGATCGACCGCTGCACGCCGATTGCCTGCCGCGGCGATCAGTGCCCTGAGCGCGGCGGCAGGCGACGCACAGATCTCGACCACGCCGCGCCGGTTGTCGCGCAATTCTCCCGGGACATTGCCGATGCGCACGAACCGAGCATCACCGAACACGGCGGGCGAGCCGAAGGCGAGCTGGAAATCGAGACGGCGGCCGACGGTCAGCACGACGTCCGCGTCACTCAGCACGGCCCCGCGCATGGCGGCCACCACCGAGGGATGCGTGTCGGCAACCAGCCCGCGGCTTTCACCGGTGTCGAGGTAGACGGCTTGCAGCTTGTCGAGCAGCTGAACGAGCTCCGTTCCGGCACCTCTGGCGCCCCGCCCCGAGATCACTAGCACTCGCTTTGCCGACCACAAAACATCCACAGCCCGATCGACCGAAGTGGGGTCGGGAAGGATTTCGGCGCGGGGTTTGGCCTCGATGTGCTCTGCGAGCTGCAGGGCCCTCGGAACCTCGGACCGCAAGGTATCGGTCGGAAAATCGAGGTAGGCCGGTCCAGGCTCCCCGCATTCGCCAAAGGCCCGGGCGATGGCTTCGTCGAGCTCTGCCAGCACCAGCGTAGGCTCGCGCACGGTGCGGGCATAGCGCGTGATGCTACGCAGCAAAAGCGTGTGGTCGACATCCTGCAGACCACCGCGGTTTTCCTGCGGGCGGGGCGGTGTTCCTGATAGGACAAGAACGGGTGCGCGCGAGACGTGCGCGTTGGCGATGCCGGTCATCGCATTCGTCACACCGGGTCCGGCAGTCACCAGCGCGACGCCGAGCTCATCGGTCAGCTCGGCCTGCGCCTGGGCCATGTGCACGGCCGCGCGCTCGTCGCGCACGTCGATGATGCGGATACCTTCCGCGTCGAGGCGCATCCAGATCGGCATGATGTGCCCGCCGCACAAGGCAAACACGCGCTCGATGCCGCGCGCCTTGAGTACCCTTGCAATACATCCCGCGACGCTATCCGCAGAAAGTTTCATCATGGTTGGCACCCTGGCCTGCTGTCCACTCTTGCGGCATAGTTAGCCGTGCTGTTGTGGCTGTTGTCGAGGTTGTTTTTTTCAGGGGTTTTGCATGACGCCGCTTCTGTCCATGGGCGAGACCTTGTTGGTCAACGCCTCCCTCTTCCCCGACAAGATCGGTGCGCGCGATTTGCGCCGAGCGATGTCCTTCCGCGTCTGGAATGAGCGCTCTTGCCGGCTGGCCAACGCACTGCTCGGGCTTGGCCTGGCGAAAGGTGATCGTGTTGCGGTACTGGCCTACAATTGCGTCGAGTGGCTGGAAATCTATGCCGCGACCGCGAAGGCTGGCCTTGTTGCCGTGCCGATCAACTTCCGCATGTTAGGCGACGATATTCTCTATATCCTCGAGGACTGCGCGGCGCGTGGCCTCATCGTCCAGGACGAGTTGCTGCAGAGCCTGGTCGGGATCCGTGACCGGCTGTCCATTCCCGACCGCAATCTCATTCAGTTCGGTGCCAGGGCGGTGCCGGCGGGATGGACGGCCTATGAAGATCTACTGGGATCGGGCGCAAACTCGGCAGTGCGCATTGAGGTTGCCCCGGAAGATACCTGGGTCCTGATGTACACATCGGGCACGACCGGCAAGCCAAAGGGCGCAATGCGCAGTCACGGCAGCCATGCCCTCCTTAACTTTGTCACCCTGCTCGACATGGGCTTTGACCGCGACGACACCTGCCTGCTCGTCATGCCGATGTGCCACGCCAATTCGCTCAATTTAGCCTGCGCCTTCGCAAGCGCAGGGGCCACCTGCTGCGTCTACGACCGCAAGAGTTTCGATCCCGAGCACATGCTAAAAACGCTATTGGAAACGCAGGCGACATTCACGTCGCTTGTGCCCACGCATTACATCATGATGTCGGGCCTCGCTCAGGTGCTCAAGGCGCGCTACCCCGCGGACAACGTGCGCAAGCTGCTCATCTCATCGGCGCCGGCGCGGCGAGACACGAAGCTCGCCATCATGGAGCAGTTCAAGAACTCGCAGCTACTGGAGCTCTACGGCTCAACTGAGCAGGGCTGGGCCACGCTGCTCCGGCCCGCCGAGCAATTGAGCAAGCTTGGCTCGGTCGGGCGCGAGCTGAGTGGCTGCGGCCGGATTAAGCTTCTCGACGAAGACGGCCGCGAGGTGCGCGAAGGCGAGGTCGGCGAGCTCTATTCGCGAACACCCTGGTGTTTCGAAGGCTATTGGAATTTGCCGAACAAAACCGCGGAGGCATTCCGAGGTGCGTATTTGTCCGTTGGCGATATGGCCCGGCGCGACGTCGACGGCTTCTATACCTTGGTCGACCGCAAGAACAACATGATTATCTCGGGCGGCGAGAACGTTTACCCGTCCGAGGTCGAGAATATCCTTGGCGGCCACCAGAAGGTGCACGATGTAGCCGTGATCGGACGCCCCGACGCGAAATGGGGTGAGGCCGTCCACGCAGTCATCGTCTTGCGCGACGGCGAGAGAGCAACAGAAAGCGAGATCATGGAATGGTGCTCAGGCCGGCTCGCCGGCTACAAGCGGCCCAAATCGGTCTCGTTTATTGCCGATGCGCAGATGCCGAGGACGGCAACCGGAAAGATCCAGCATCGCATCCTCAAGTCCCGCCTGTAACTGGGGCTTCTCAAGCTGGCAATTGTATACGACATGCCTCGCCGGTCAGGTTTCAGCTAGACACCCGACCTGCGGCCGACGCCCTGGGTCGGTCATGCTGATCAGATCACCTAGCCTGCAAACTCCGGCATCACTTCGCGCCCCAGCAGTTCCACCGTGCGCATCCCCTCCTCAAGGGTGATATCGCCAAAGCTGATGCCGCAGATGAAGTAGTTTGCGCCGGACGTCTCGATCTGCTCGGCAATGTATTGGCGCGCGCCCGCCGCGGTGCCGGCAAACGCGCCGCCGGCGGCGAGCAGTGGTTCAACGTCTTGGGGTAGCGCGAGTGGGAACTGATGCCCGTGCTGCACCCACAGAATCTCCATGTGCCGCCGCCAGCGTCGGTAGGCTCGTTCGATCACGCGGCGCGCATCGTCTTCGCGGTCGGCCAGCACAATGTGCCGGTTGAGCCCGATCAGAGGCGGCGGGTCCTGCGGCTGCCCCAAAGCTTTCCACTCGGCTCGGAAGCGGTCGACGATGGTTCGTGTCGCCGGCGCTGGCACCCGGCTGGCAATGTTCGCCCGCTCCCGTGCCGCCCAAACACTCGCCTCGGGTGTCGCCACCCCGTACCACAAGGGTGGGTGCGGCTTCTGCAGCGGCCTGAGGATCATGGGCACGTCCTTGAAGCGATAGAACTCGCCCTCGAAGTTCAGCACGTCCGAGATCAGCCCCTGCTTGATCACGCGGAGGGCTTCGGGAAACTGTCGTGATCCATCGGCCGGGTTTACCCCGAAAAAACCGACCTCGATCGGCGAGACGCCGCGTCCCACGCCCAGCTCGAGGCGACCGCCGCTCAGATGATCGAGCATGCAGATCTCCTCGATCAGGCGCAGCGGGTGGTAGAGCGGCAGAAGATAGACCAGCGGTCCGAAGCGCAGCCGGTTCGTCCGCTGCGCCAGCGCGGCTATGAACACGCCAGGCGAGGGCGCCAGCCCCAGCGGAGTTCCGTGATGCTCGGCAAGATGGTAGGCATAAAACCCGAAACGGTCGTACGCCTCGGCGAGCTTCATGCGGTTCTCGAACTGCTGGCCGAGCGGCAGGCCGCTGTCGTCCATGTGGTCAAACACGCCGAACTTCATGTCCGCTCCCCCCGGTTGGAAGCCCGCGTCGTGTCATCCCGTGACATGGTCGTCATTACGGTGGCGCCGATAACGAAACCTCTCAACGATTTCCTGGGTTCGGCAACACCATTCCAGCGTATCATGCCGTTACTCCTCGTCTGCCGTCTATCCTGTCCGACGGCGTGTGCGACGTGCAACTGGGCATCGTTGGCCAAACGAAAAATGGAGGCCGGGCAAGCCATTGTTTCGACGGCTGGGTTTAATCCCGTACGGCAAACCAGCGTTTCTCCGTGCTTGCCGCCTGATCCGCCACCACATGCCACCCTCCATGCTCGCGTGCGTTCCAAGCCAATCGTCTGGCCGCAGCCAAAGCTGAGGCTCTTTTGCGGCCTTTGCGGTCCCGGGCCACGGATAATCGCCGACAGTCCTGACGGATGCATTGCGCGTGCCGCGGGGATGGTCACTGCCGACTGCTGGCGCCTCTCCGCCGCCGGCGTACCCAGGATCAATCAGCCTCATCGGGCGCCGGAAACGTTTTGGCCATCAGCTAGAGCATCGATAGCTCATAACGACGCAGCAAGCGATAGGCCAACATGACGGGAATCAACGAGACAGCGATGAGGCTAGATGCTGCCGCGACGGCAATGCCGGCGCCGGTCCCTTCAAGAGCCTGAAACATCACGATCGTAAGTGTGCGCCAGGGACCGGAGTAGAGGACAACGGTCGAGGATAACTCGGAAGCGACCGTAACCCAGGTCAGCACCATGCCTGAAATGATGCCGCCGAGCATTAAGGGTACAACGAGCCGCAGGAAGGTGAACAACGGCGATACTCCGAGACTGATCGATGCTTCCTCGAGTGACGGATCGATCTGATGCAAGATCCCGCTCGAGGTGCGCACCGTAAACGGCAGCTTACGCACGGTGTAGGCCAAAACCAGGATCAGCCAACCACCTGTCAGCACGATTGCGCCTGAGTTGAAGGCGATGACCAACCCGATCGCGAGCACCGTCCCGGCAATTGCGAACGGCAGCGTGGCGGCGACATCGAGAAGGCTGACCCAGACCGAGCGCGTACGGGTCAGCACCCAGCCTATGGGTGCACCGATGAGCACTGTGGCCAGGGCGGCGAGGGTGGCAAACATCAGCGTGTTGCGAAGGGGTCTGCCCGCCGTGGCAAACAGCTCTTCATAGTTCTTGAAGCTGAAGGCGGAATGCAGCACCGGTCCACGGAACTCCATGAACGAAAGAACAACAATGGCGAAGAACGGGATCAGCGCTAGCAGCACCACGGCCCAGCAGTAGACAACGCCGATGATGCGCCAGCTTCTCTGAACCTTGATGGTTGGGGTAGCCAGGCTGGCTCGGGTCGCAAAGTGGCGGTTGGCCAGGTAGCGGCGCTGGATGATGAGCACCGTTGCCGTCAGAAATATCAACAGAGTGCCCAGCACGCTCGCTGCAGACGGATTGGTCGCCGTCTCGCCGATGAACAGCTTGTAGGCTTCCACTGCAAGAATTGGCTTGTCCTCTGCCAGCACGACGGGCACGCCGAAGTTCTCAATCGTCTCGATGAAGACGAGTAGTGCACCCGACAGAATGGATGGAATAACGATCGGCAGCGTAACGGTCCAGATTGTTCGCAGGCGAGAAGATCCAAGATTTTGCGCCGCCTCCTCGACGGACGCATCGATCGCCTTGAAACCGGCCAAGGTCGGTAGCAAGACATAGGGATAAAGAGTGAGCGCGTAGACTGTGACAATACCCGGCGTGCCATAGATCGAACCGAACGGCACACCCCACGCATTCAGCGCCTGCGTAACGATGCCAGAGCGTCCAAGCAGCAGGAGCAGGGCATAGGCGCCGACGAACGATGGTAGAACGAGGGGGAGGGCGGCCAATCCGATCAGCAGCAGCTTGCCGGGGAAATCCAGACGCGCGATTGTGAAGGCAAGCGGTACGGCGAGCAGTGTGGTGACCAGCGTCGCCAGGAGGCCTATGGCCAGCGTGTTGATAAGGCTGGCTCGATAGTAGGCCCTAGCCAATACCTTGCCATAGTGCTCGAGCGTCAGGGTCGTGCCATCCGATGAAAGAACGCTGGCACTAAGCACTCCCCAGAGAGGATAGATGAGGAAGACGCCGAGAAATAGGAAAGCAATTATTGCAATGGCAAGCGGCAAGCGTGCCAGCGGCGCGACGGTAAGCGATCTCATTCTGCACCCACCCGAAAAACCGTCAAGCGCGCGGGATCATAGGCCAGCATAATGGGACTGCCAGGAGTTGCGCGGCTGTCGGGAGCATCTAGCACCGCGACCTTGAGGGGCGTTCCGCCCGAAAGTTCGACGTCAAGACGAGTGAGCGCACCGATGAATTCTGCGTTTGTGACCGTCCCCTCGAGCCGGGCCTCTCCAGCAAGAGGCGCCTCGCTGGGAGCGATGATACGCAAGGCCTCGGGGCGTCAGGCATAAGGTCACGACCTCGCCCTGGCGCGCTCCAGCATCGGCAACGATCAGCTCGACCGCGCCGACGCGCACGCGCGCATGAACTCCTTCGCGCCCTGCCACGATTCCCGGCAAGACATTGGTCATGCCCATGAACCTGGCGGCGAACAGATTGATGGGTCGGCGATAGATCTCGCGCGGCCGGCCGAGCTGCTCAATCTTTCCCGCCTGCATCACCGCGATGCTCTGAGAAACCGCGAGCGCTTCTTCCTGGTCATGTGTGACGTAAACCGTCGTTATATTGAGACGTTGCTGCAAATCGCGGATCTCGCCGCGCATATCGACTCGGAGTTTGGCGTCCAGGTTCGACAATGGCTCGTCGAGCAGCAACACTTCCGGTCGGATCACCAGGGCGCGGGCGATGGCAACGCGTTGCAACTGACCACCCGACAGCTGATGTGGCCAACGTTCGCCGTAACCCTGCAGCCGAACCAGTGCCAGCGCGTCACCCACTCGCTCTGTTATCTCGCCGCTCGCTACTTTGCGCGCTTTGAGCCCGTAAGCGACGTTGCCGGCCACCGTAAGGTTGGGAAAGATAGCGTAGTTCTGAAAGACCATGCCGATATTGCGCCGATGCGGCGGCAGAGTATCGATGCGCTTCCCGCCGATGCTGATCTGCCCGCCGTCGAGGTCAGCAAACCCGGCGATCATGCGCAGCAGCGTGGTCTTGCCGCAGCCGGACGGGCCCAGTAGCGTGAAGAATTCTCCCGCCTTGATGTCCAGGCTGATGTTGTTGACGGCCAGAACCGATCCAAAGGATCGGGAGACGCTGGCGATCCGTGATATCGGTCAACCGCCGCCTCGCGCGTCAGCGAGTTTCCTGGATCATATCCTTGATTTTCTCCAGTGTCGGGCCACGTGCGGCCGTCCACTCGTTCTCCCGATAGGAGAGCACCTTTAGGCTGGAGAGGGCCGGCATGTCGCCCGGTAGCTTGGCCAGATCCAGATCCTGGCGAGCGGGCCGACGGAAGGTCTCCTTGATGATCATTTCGCGCACGTCCTTGCGATTGATGAAGTCGACGAAGGCCTTGGCCCCGTCCGTGTTTGGGCCACCTTTGATCACCGCCACGCCTTCCATCTGTACGATGGTGCCGTCGGCCGGATAGATGGTTTTCACCGGCGCCCCACCGACGGCCCAAATGTAGCCTGCGTATTCGAGTGAGATGCCGAGCGGATATTCGCCATTGCCGACGCCCTGAAACACCAGGGACGACCGGTTAAGAACCTTGGCATTGGCGATCAATTGTTTGACCTTCGCCCAACCCGCGTCTCCGCCGCCGAACAGATCAACCAACATGGTGACCGTGGAGTAGGCCGAACCCGAGTTGGCCGGATCGGTGAAGGCGATCTTGCCCTTCCATTTTGGATCGAGGAGATCGGCCCAAGTCCTGGGTCCTTGCTCGGCCGGAAGCACTTTGGTGTTTTGCAGAATGACCATCAGGTGCAGGTTGTTGCCAATCCACAGATCGCCCGCCTCGCGAAACTCCGCGGGGGTCGCGTCTTTGTTCTTGGAAACGTATGGTGCAAAATACTGTTTGTTGGTCTCCAACAGCGACCGGCTGACACCCCATATAATGTCGCCGCCGGGGCGGTCCTTTTCGGTTTGGATGCGCTTGATTATGACACCCGAGCCAGCCGAGATGGGCTCGACGGCAATCCCTGTCTCCTTGCTGAAGGCCGCAAAGACCAGCTTGTGCAGCGTATCGTCGTTGGAGGAATACACCACGACCTTTTGTTGTGCCATGGTGCCAGTGCTCGTGCAGATGGCTCCCAAGGTCCCCAGCAGCGCAAAGCCAACTAAGGTTGAAGCTAATGGTCTCACGAGGCCTCCTTGCCCACTCGCCCGACACCGGCGCCCTCACAACGCCAGCGCGTGCCCAATACCACTATGCAGAACCCAAGCGCGGCCGTCACCAACGAAACTGAGGCAAAGGCTGCTATCGTGGTGTCCGCAGCGGCGTCAAAGCGGACGAGACGCTTCGCGAAACCGTATGCCAACACTGGGGGTGGTTGTGCCAGTGTGGACGAAAGTTTGCGGACTGGCGTGCGCTGAAAAACGCAAGCGCTCCGGCTCGACATCGGCAACTTCTCCACCTCAGTATCTGCCGCGCACATGAGCGCATGCCCACTCCAGCCCAATACCGATGCTGCACCTTCCTCGCCCATCGAGCCGCAGAGCAACCAAGTCGAGGGTTCTCATGTCCCTTGGCCGTTGACCTCAATCCGGACGCGGCGAAGCGAGGTTTTTCGAGCTTTGGTTGCTTGCCAAATCGGTCGCCTTCACCCCGCCGGTGAGATGACCGCAGCTCCAGACAAACAGACCTAATCCTTAGCGCGGGCGGGCAATCGCGCGCTGTGAGCTGCCCATTGACGCGGCCTGAGGGCTCTTTGGCTTGACACCACGCACAAAGCCGTCCGACGCTGAACGGGATGTCGCGACAAGCGCAACCGAAACTTTCCCATCCTGGCGACCGCATTTGCAGGCAGGCATTTGCATGAGAATTACGGACATTCTGGTGCACCCCATGGGCATGGCGGCGGAGCGGGTGCGCTGGACGGCGCAAGAGATCACGCGGCGCGTGGAACTGACACTCGTCGAGGTGCGTACCGATGCCGGGATCGTCGGTCTCGGAGAAGTCTCGAGCGGTCCGCAGTCGGTCGTGTGCAAGTTGCTGGAGGACGCGGCGCCTTTGCTCAGGGGTATGGATCCACTCGCGATCGATGCGGTTTGGAGCAAGCTGTTTTCGATCACGGTGCCGCGGCCTGGCGGGCTCGGCGGCTGGGACGGCTTGCCGCCGCCGCTGCCGCGCCATCAGCGACCGCAGTTCATGGCGGCGATGGCGGGCATAGACATCGCCTTGTGGGATATCGCGGGGAAGGCGGCGAGCAAGCCGGTATTCCGCCTGCTGGGCGGCACCCGCCCCGACGTGCACACCTACGCCGTCGGCGGCTTTTACGACGAAGGGGCACCTCTGCTCGCCTGCGCCGAGGAATTGGCAGGTTACGTCGCCAACGGCTTCCGCGCCGTAAAACTCAAGTCGGGTGCCTATTCGCTCGCCGACGAGGTCGCGCGTGCAAGGGCCGTCCGCGAGGCGGTCGGGCCCGACATCCAGTTCATGCTTGACATGAATGCCCCTTACGACGTCGACACCTGTATCCGCTTTGCGCGCGAAGTTGCGCAGTACGACATCTACTGGCTGGAGGAGCCGCTGCACTGGTACTTGCAGCCGCCCGACTACGTCACGTTGGCGAAGGCGATCCCTATCCCGCTGGCACACGGCGAGCGCGAATGGCACCGCTTCACAGTGCGGGACTTCATCGATGCAGGTGCCATCCGCTTCGTTCAATTCGACTGCACGCGCTATGCGGGGTTTAGCGAGGCGCTCCGCATCGCGCATCATGCGCAGGCGAAGGGCGTGCTGATCGCGCCGCATTCGGCGGCACACATTCAGGCGCACATTGTCTCGGCATTCGGCGACGCCGCGTTCGGTGCGGAGTCGTCGGGTGACGACAGGAATCATCCGATCCACCATCGCATCTTTCGCGGTGGCGCGGCGCATAAGGGCGGCCGCGTGCACTTGTCCGAGGCGCCGGGCTTCGGTCTGGAGGTAGATTGGCAGGCGGTGAAGGCGCTGCGGTCGTGAGCAGGATTTCGATGATCGGCAAAGCGTCTACCGAGACGGCTGTGCTGCTGCACTCTGCGCCCCCGACGGCAGGACGACGACGATCAGAAGGAGGATCCAGGCATGGCATTTGAGCACATCCTCATCGAGCGGGAGGACGGTGTCGGCGTCGTCACGCTCAACAGGCCGGACGCCCTCAACGCCATAAATCGCAAGCTTGGAAACGAGTTGCTCAATGCGGTCAAGATGCTCGAAGCCGACGAAGCGATCGGCTGCCTCGTCATCACCGGCGCCGGCGACAAGGCGTTCTCGGCGGGTGGCGACATCAAGGAGCAGGTTGCGGACGACAAGCGCTACAGCCGCGAAGAACAAGATCGCATGGCCAATCCCCGGCGTACGCTCGAAATCTCCGTCTGCGCAAAACCGGTGATCGGCATGATGAACGGCCTCGCCTACGGCGGAGCGGCCGTGCTTGCCTCCGCGCTCGACATAAGGGTCGGTTGCGAGAGTTCTCGCTTTCGCTTCCTGGCAGCGGCGTATGGGAGGATCAACGCGACCTGGTCGCTCGGCAGTCAAATCGGTTGGCCGCAAGCCAAGGAGTTGCTGTTCACTGCGCGCGTCGTGGAGGCCGAGGAGGCCTATCGCATTGGACTTCTTAATCACTTGGTCCCCAAGGCTCAACTTCGCGTCAAGACGATGGAAATCGCGAAAATGATAGCCAATAACCACCGCGGTGCCGTCAAGGGGGTCAAGGCGCTGCTGCTCGAGCAGCAGGCGGAGAGCCTCGACAGGCGCTGGTCGGCAGAGCATCGCTACACCACACAGGTGATGCGCAATGCCCAGGCCAAGGACGCATTTCCCGAATTTCTGGCGCGTAAGGGGATGTCGGCGACCTGAACGGGCGATCAACTCGCGGTTAGCTGCGGCAACGCGCATCTGGGGGGACAACCGCGCTTTGGGCAGATCATGCGGAACGTCGGACCCGCTCGAGGGTCGGGGAGCATCACCATGAAAAATCCCGGTATCGGTAGCTCGCCGCGGCGGCGTGAAGACCATCGATTGCTCACGGGTGCGGGTAGCTTCGGAGATGACTTGGCGCTTTCCAGGCAGACATTTGCGGTGATCGTTCGCTCTCCTCATGCACACGCAATCTTGCGTCGCATCGACAGCCAACGCGCCGATGGCTTGCCAGGGGTACTCGCGGTGCTGACCGCGGTCGACTATCAGGCCGATGGGTTGAAGCCCCTGATCCACTCGCCGTTCACGATCAGTCCACCCGACATAACTCTGCGCAATCGCGACGGCAAGGCGGTGTTCATCGCTCCGCACTACCCGCTTGCCGTCGACCGGGTGCGGTTCGTCGGCGAGGGCGTCGCACTTGTCGTTGCGGAAACCCTGGCGACTGCGCAAGAGGCGGCTGAACTCGTCGAGGTGGAATACGAGCCGCTCGCGGCGAGTGCCGAGGGTGTCGACGCAGCCAAACCCGGAGCCGTGCGCATCTGGCCGGAAATGGATTCGAACGTGGCGCTTGATGCGGACGTCGGTGATGCGACAGCCACTAACGAGGCGTTCGGGCAGGCTGCTCACGTCGTTCGCGTAGAGACGAAGGTACCTCGCGTTACCGGCGTGACCATGGAAGTCAGAACGGCGTTGGCGGTGTGTGAACCGGAGTATCGGCAAAATCACCCTTTATGCCGGCGGTGGTGGGGTGGTTCGCCCAAAAATGGATCTCGCGCACATGCTTGGCCTCGAGCCGGCCAAGATCCGCGTGGTCGCAAAGGATGTGGGGGGAAATTTCGGTACGCGCAATAACTCTTATCCCGAATTCGCGCTAGTGGCCTGGGCGGCACGCCGACTGAGGCGGCCAGTAAAATGGTCGGGCGAACGTACGGAATCGTTCCTCAGTGACTACCACGGCCGTGATCTGACCGTGTCGGCAGAACTCGCGCTCGACAGTTCCGGCAAGTTTCTGGCGCTGCGCGCATCGAATATCAGCAATATCGGCGCTTACGCGATTTCCTTCGTGCCATTGACGAAGGGCACGGAACTCATGTCGAGCATCTATCACATCCCAACCGCATCGGTACGCGCCCGTGCTGTCTACTCCAATTCTTCACCGACGATACCCTATCGCAGCGCCGGCCGGCCGGAGGTCATGTTTGTGATCGAGCGGCTGATAGATCGTGCGGCGCAAACTTGCGGGTTCGACCGCCTTGCCCTCCGTCGCATGAACCTCATTGCGCCCCACGCGCTACCCTATCTCAATCCCTTCGGAATGACTTACGACAGCGGCCTCTACGAGAAAGTCTTCAATGAAGCTATTGCTCTCGCCGATTGGAGTGGCTTCGAAACGCGCCGCGCAATCTCGATGGCGAAGGGCTTGCGTCGCGGAATTGGTACCGGGTGCTATATTGAATCGGCAAGCGGCGCGCCGCAAGAGCGGGCAACGGTGAAGATCTCGCCCGAAAATGCCGTCACCGTGACGATTGGCACCCTTTCGGCTGGGCAAGGCCACGAGACCAGCTTTGTGCAGTTGGTCAGCGAGTGGTTAGGCGTCGCTCCCGAAGCCGTGACACTCCTCACCGGCGATACGGACTTGCTCACCACGGGTGGAGGGTCCCATTCGGGGCGGTCAATGCGGCACGCGGCAACAACGATCCGGCGCGCAAGCAACGAAATTGTTGCCAAGGCAAGCCGAATTGCCGCCTGCCTTCTGGACTGCCATGCCGCTGACATCGCCTTTGCCGACGGCGCATTTCGTCGCATTGGTTCAAACCGCTCCGTTGATTTGTTCGAGGTCGCATCGGCGGCGAGCTCCGATCGTAGTCTGCCGCAAGACTTGCGCGGCTCCCTGCAGGCGACCGGGGATGTCGACAGCCGTGTCTCATCTTTCCCATACGGTTGCCACGTCGCCGAGGTTGAGATCGACATTGACACCGGTGGGGTTACGGTTGCGCGCTATACGGCCATCGATGACGTCGGTTGCGCAGTAAATCCGATGATCGTGGAAGGTCAGACGCACGGCGGAATTGCCCAAGGTGTTGGTGAAGCCCTGATGGAGCGATGTGTCTATGACTCCACTGGGCAGCTTCTGACCGCCTCTTTCATGGACTATGCCATGCCGCGCGCAACAGATCTCCCGATGTTCGCAACGGCAATCAGCGAGGTGCCGTCAACGACGCATCCGCTGGGTCTACGGGGCGGCGGAGAAGGTGGAATCACTCCGGCACTGGGGGTGATTGCCAACGCCATCGTGGACGGGCTGCGCGAGTTCGGCGTGATACATATCGACTTACCGGCGACGCCCGAGCGCATCTGGCGCGCCATCCAACAAGCGCGTACGCTAGCTTGAGTGCGAATTGCATTGCCCCCGCGTCGATCAATTATAACTGGCCTGGTCACGTCGACCCGGTCGAGCTTGCAACAATGCTTTGTATTGGTGATGCTAGACTTGACCTTTTAGTGTGAGATCGCATGACAGGGACGGTCTGGCATGTGAAACGAACGGGAGACCGGCATGGCCGATCAAATGAACTACAAGGTGGTCCAAGGCTGGGAGCAATTGCCCAAGGGCTTTGCACATCGGGACGTGGCTGGTGTCGCAGTCGATCAGGAAGATCGCGTCTTTCTGATCTGCCGAGGTGAGAACCCGGTGATCGTGTACGACCGCGAGGGCAATTTCCTACGCACCTGGGGCAAGGGTGACTTCTCCATGCGTACGCACGGCATCTACGTCGCCCCCAATGGCACCATCTTCGCCACGGATGACGGCAATCACACCGTGCGACAGTTTACCCCCGAGGGCCGATTGCTATTGACCATGGGCACTCTGAACGTGCCCTCCGACACCGGCTATGACGGCAAGACGACCGGCTCGATAAAGCACGCTGGGCCACCATTCAACCGTCCGACCAACGTCGCCATCGGCCCCAAGGGCGAGATCTACATCTCTGACGGCTACGGCAACGCGCGCGTGCACATGTTCTCCCCCAGCGGACAGTTGAAGCGCTCGTGGGGCGAGCCCGGCGATGGCCCCGGCCAGTTCCGGCTACCGCATGGCATCGCAGTCGCCGGCGACGGCCGGGTATTCGTGTGCGACCGCGAAATTGACCGGATTCAGATTTTTAGCCCGGACGGGGAATTCCTCGAGCAGTGGACCGATACACAACGCCCGACGCACCTCACGTTCGATGCTAAGGGCAATGTCTATGTGACCGAGCTCGCCTGGCACGTTGGCGACAATTCATACAGTCTCGGCCCTGTCACCAAAATGCGCCATGCCCGTTTCAGTATTTTCGACCCCAATGGCAAGCTGCTGGCACGTTGGGGGACAGCCGACTGCACCGCACCGGGGAGCTTCGCCGCGCCGCACGGGCTTGCGCTGGATTCAAAGAACGATCTGTATGTGAGTGAGGTGACCTGGACGTTTGCGGTGAGCCGTGGCCGCGCTCCGGAAGATTGCCACACGTTTCAGAAGTTTGCCTTGGTAGTGTAACCCTCCGTTGACTTTGAAATCTCAGGCGATCTCAGGCCGGTCTGCTGACGGAGCAGCGCGCCCGCGTTGACGTGACGACGCGGGCATTGACAGAGACACCAAGCATGCGTTCAAAGCGCGGTATCCGGCGGCAACGCCTTCTTTGCTAAACCGCGGCGACGCAGGAAACTTCCACGTCGAACGGGCCGTGCCACCCAGAAACAAAGATCAGGTTTCTGGCCGGCGGATTTGTCTTGAAGAACCGGCCATAGACTTCATTGAGGGTTTGCAAGTGCGCCGGGTCATTGCTGTAGACCGTGCACTGGACGACCTTGTTCAGCGCGGACCCCGCGGCTTGCAGGCATTGCTCCATCTGCTTGATGACGATCTCCATTTGCTCGGCAACCGGAAATCTCCCCACCTCCCCAGTGACGGGATCATAGGGTGGCATTTGCGAAACGTAGAGGAGGCCGCCATGCGCGACGACAAGACTGATCGGGGCCTTGCGCTTCTCGGCGTACGTTGCGAATGGTTCGACCCGGAAGATCTGCTTCTCCATCGTGACACAGCTCCTGTTCGTCAACCGACGAACACCCTAGTCGCGGGCTCCTGTCACCATGCTGTCAGCAATTAACGTGGGAGTCTCGGTATGACGGGCATGCCCTGAGGGCCTGCCAGGTTCGGACATTGAGCTCCTTATGGCCTCGCGGGGCAGACGCGGTTGTGAAGTACACGCTTATGCTCATTCGCGCGCTTGCGCTCCGCGAAAATAGCGCGTGCGCTTGAGCGGAGCGGTCTTGTACCCGTTTACAGAGCAATTCCACCGGTTGCTTCGAAGCAAGCGCAGCTGATGCGCCTTTGCGTCATCAAGGCAGACCCGGAAGGAGGCAAAGGCTAACGCGGGATGATTGAGGCTGGGCGATGTGCGCAGCGTGCTCATTGTCGCCTGGTGTGACGGCAAGCTACGTAGGCCGTGCGCGATGAAGTATGGTATCGCCAACCCATCGATGTCCCGAACTGGTGGTGTCGGGACGACGGGCTCGGTGCCAGCAGCAAGGTTTCACTCAGCCGCGGTCGCAACCGGGCGACGGCATTCGGCTAAACGGCAGCTCCTCGTTCGGCAATCGCATCCTAGTCGAGTGGCGGCAACAGCACGCCTTGATCGCGGATGGGGGCGCGCACGGGCCCTGCCTAAACCTAAGTATATGCTCACCTGTCTACTTTCTTAGCGACGCTACACCCACGCCTAATCGAACTGGAGTTTAGGGCGATCGATAGTGGGCTCGCGAATTGCGACCCCGTGTGGATAGAGCGCCCGAGCAGAAATGCCCCGCTATTTCTTCCACTTCAAACGTGGACAAATGACCATTCTGGACCAAGAAGGTGTCGACCTCGCCGGTATTACCGAAGCAGCAGAGGAGGCGGCGCGGCGTGGCCGAGCTATTGCCGCGCGAGACGCACTCAAGGCCGTCCCGTTCAGCAACGGCATGATCATCGTCGAAGACGAGTGGCGGACAATCCTCGAGGTGCGGCTGGAAGACATCATCGACGCTGGGAAGGAAGAATAGCATGGCCACTGCTGGGACCGTCGTTCTCGAGGCAAAGATTGCCGTCGACATCGTCCTTGCGGAGGATGGCAAATACTATGTCGAACTCAGCCACGACGATGGACGGGGTTATCGTGCGTGGATGGACAGAAGGTCCATGCGAGACCGAGGCCAAGGCGCGCGACCGCGTGAAATGGCAGAACTCCATTCCGATGTTAGAGAAGCTTGCGCAACCTCAAGGCCAGTCCCTGTCCTAAAACCTGTTCGACCCGTCTGACGGCAGTCCGCAGGCCCGCAAACTCAGCAATCAGTCAATGTTTACCCAGCTGCAGCGGAAGTGGGGCTCGGTGCAGTTCCCTCCGGGCGGCGGCTCGAGGCGGCCATAAGGTCCCCTGCTCGCTGGATCGCCGGCCCCGGAACAACCGAATTCGGCGAGGCGGCCCGGGTCGCCGTGGCAACATTAACCGCTGCCCCCCGCAAGCTCGCGGGCGTTCAGGAAAGGGCCGCCGGAAATGACCGCGGGTTCTGCCCCGGCGTGGCCATGGCATTCGGCGCATGTTTTTCCTCATTATAGGGCGTTGCGAGCATTTGTGACACCCAGTAGCGCCGCCCTAACGGGAGCGACGACGGCAACGGGCTCCAATGCTTGCGCCAGCAACGCGTTGGCGCATGGCGGCCGCCCTGGGTTTCGCACCACGAGGACGCAAGCATCCATTTCGCTACCTTTGGTCTATCCGCCTTTACGTAGCGTCCCTCGCGCCAATCCGCCCACGTCGTACAAAAACGAGGTTGCAAGAACCGTGACCTGATGGGCTAGCGCTTGCCGTGACGCCTCAAAAGGCAGTCGTGTCAATGCGCCCCTGCCGCTCCAGAATGACGGCGAGCGCCTTTTGCACGGCGGCGACTTCGTCGGGCTTACATTCCACTTCGATGAATACGTGCTTTTTATCCCGCCCGCCGCTCGAAGTGCGGCAGCCGCAAACCATGACCCGACCGTTTGAAAGGGGGATGGCCTCTCCGGAAAAGATAAAGCGTGCATGCGTCATGGCGGAGTTGCGACCATTGCGCAGTTTCGGGAATATATTTTGGCGCCCCTATTCTGTAACACGGGCCGGTTTGGTTGCCGGCGGAAAGATAAAGTTGGCGTAAATGTTCTGTTGCGGCTGCTGGGAGGGGGCGGCCTTCCCCCGCCGCCACTGCGTGGGCGGCAGCGGTCAGGCGATGACACCCATTTTCGAGCGCGGACCTTGCATATTCGTGTTATGCAGAGGATAGCGTTGGTGGTTGCAACACATTTCGGGGAGTGTGACATGCCGTTGTGGTCCAAGGAGCCGAAGACCAAGAAAGCCGAACCGCCCAAGGCCCCAGCCGAACCGCCCAAGGCTCAGGCTGAGCCTCCAAAGGCCAAAGCCGAGAAGACGGTCGCCAAGCCGCCGGTCGAAGCAGTCACGGAAAAGGAGCTCAGCTCGGCGGACATGCAAAAGCGCCGGGAAGTTTCGGCGCGGTTGCTCATGCGCTTTGGCGAGGTCGTCAGCGTGATGATGCGGGCTCAGCAGTTTCGCGAACTGCCCCTTAAGCACCTGCAAGAATTGGTCGTGCCGCCCTTGATGTTGGGGCAATTCTTGGTCGCCGAAGCACAATCGAAGGCTCAGGGCTTTGTCACGCCCGTTGCGGCGGCGCTATGGGCGAGGGTCTCAAAGGAGGTCGATCAGCGACTTTCCCAGAACTTGGACAAGCCTCTGGAACTGGCGCCCAAGGACTGGAACAGCGGCGACATTGGCTGGCTGATCGTGTTGGTCGGAAACGTGCAAGCCCTTGCCCCGTTGCTAAAGCAGCTGCAGGAATCCACCTTTAAAGGTCGTCCGGTGAAAATGCGGTCTCGGGGTAAGGATGGCAAAAGGGTCGTGACCACGATTACCGGTCAAGCCAAGGCCGCCACGTAAGCTGCTAAGCCGGCGAAGGGGTCGACAGCGGCTCATCGCTCCCGCTTCGCGGCGGGACCGCCCGCTTGCCGTCTGCGCTTAGGGCACGGCCGATCCTGCTATGGATCGCCCATCATCGCTGCCGCGGCGACCACGCACAGGGCGGCAACAATCAAGCCCAGCCCGACAAGAAGAAGCGCGCTCGGAGCTGTGCCGAGGGCGTGCGAGGCAAGCGCGACCGCTAGTCTCCAAGACGTTGTGGCAACAACGGTCAGTCGCCTTGTTGTGGGCTGTGAGGGATAAAACGCTTCGGCAGCCGCGCAAAACATGCATGGTCCACCTCGAAGGTCTCAACAATAGCCTCAGACAACGTCGGATCTGGCGGCTTATTTCAAAGATTTCGTCCGGGCGTGAGAGGGCTGACAGAAATCAGATGACCGTGCTCGCGACCCATGCCTTTGGGCCGGGTGCGGCGGGGTCGATGCAACTCGACGGCACGGTTCTTGGGCTCGCGTGCTTATGCCGGTGAGCTGCAGACAAATTCCCGCCGGGCCGGACGGGGGGTGGCCCACAAAGTGCTCTGCAGCACAGACAGCTGCGCCGCTTTGCAGCAATACTACCCTAAACGTCACGTCTATGGTGCGGAGGTTGCCATGAAACTCTTGAGTGCACTGCTCTTGGCTGCCATCACGGGCTGGGTGTCGGTCGCTGCGGCGTCAGCCCAGTACCTCCCCCGCCCAGGTGGGGAGCCCCCGAGCAAAATGATCGAGTGCTGCGCGTGTATCGATTACCACGATGTGCAGACCGGTTGCGACAATCGTAACTGCCCCGAGTGCCCGGTGCACCGTCAGTCTCCGAGCTTAGGATAACGCCTGCAAATGGGCTAAGCGAAGAACCCTTGGGGTGCCTTCGGGATGCAACGCCGCCCGCGCTCTACGACCAAGTAGGTCCATTAAGAACGGACAAAATTGTCGTAGAAAACGTGCGCGGGCGGCAATCGCCGAGACCGCGGCGGGGGTGCGATTGAAGCCAGAGTGGGAATGGAGAGGCAGTCCATCATCACCCGTCCTATCTGCAACTACGCCGCAACCGAAACGATGGCAATTGACGCCTGCCAATACATTTACGATTGCAAACGCTGCGGCTACCGCATGAAACCGATCCGCGGCAAGTGCTGCGTCTTTTGCTCCTATGGGTCGGTACCGTGTCCGCCGGTGCAAGTTCGTCGCCCAGCTTGCTGGTAACGCCCGATCTCCCGAAAGCCAATCGCGATGAGTAGCGCGCAGCGGTCGCAGAATTTGCGACCGCCCTGCTCGCACGGCGAGGGTGTCGGCAGGGCGGACGTTTACGCCGGCGCCAGGAATTGCAAAGCCGCCGGCGGTAGTGTCAAACCTTTGAGGTTGCAGCCAAACTCAGGGCGCAAGCCAAACCCGTTCCAGATCTTGGCCGATCAGGTGGCTCGGCGACATCTGCCATCCTTTCACCGTCGCGCTCATGACAACGATGCGCTGCCACCATAGCAGCGGCACGTTGTAGGCTTCGGTCAGCATACGCGTCTCGAATTGCCGCAGCAGGGCGTAGCGCGCCTTCGCATCCTGCGCGTCTTTTTGCAGCTCGAAGAGGCGATCGAGTTCGCGATCGGTGTATTTGCTCTGGTTTGAAGACTGCTCGACCGAAAGATAGCGGGCGAGCTGGTAGGTCGGCTCATCGACGGAATCGCCCTGAAAGGACAAGGCGACATCGAATGTACCCTCGTTGAGAGAGTTGTTGTAGAGCACGTCATTGGCCTGGAAATGTTCGGTCTCAACACCGATTTGGCGCCATTGATCGATCACGTAGACGCCGCCACCGGTGAAAAGATTGGCAATGGTTCGGTTGGTGAGCTTGATCTTGAGATTAGGGACACCGGCTTCCGCCAGCAGCCGGCGCGCCTCCACGCGAGAAGCCTCAATGTTCCTAGAGAATCCCGGCATCGTCTCCAGCTCTGCGTCGCTCGCGGCCAATTCGAAGCCGGGCCGCAGGTAGCCGCCGACGTAACGCATGATGGTAGATCGCGGCAGCACCTCGGCGGCTTTCCAGCGGTCGATGGCCAACGACAAGGCCAAGCGCACGCGCGCGTCATCGAACGGTTTCTTCCGCGTATTGAAGGTGATCAGCAGCAAATTCAGCCATGGGCTCTCCTGCACGGTAATCTTGTTGCCAAGCGCGCCGACGAGGCGGTCGCGATCGACGGCGGTCACGCTACGGAAGTCGGCCATTATCTGTCCCCCCTGTAGCGCATTGATCAGGGCCGGCCCCTGCGTGAAGACGGCATGGAAACCGTCGAGGTAGGGCAGGTTGGGTTTGAAGTATTCCTTGAACCGCTCTCCCTTCCAGTGCGCCCCGGCCACGTGCTCAACGAAGCGGAAAGGGCCAGTGCCCAGCACGTTGCGGGCGGGAAACAGAGGGTTCTCTTTCAGCTTTGCGGCGCTGAAAACGCAGTTAAATGGATTGGCAAAAGCGTAGAGCAGCGCTCGGTTCGCTCGCTTCAGTCGGAAGACCACGCTCAGTGGGTCGGGCGTCTCGATCGTATCGATGTCTGCGACCAGGCCTTGGCGCACCGAAACGACCCCCTGAGGAGGATTGCGAATGCGTTCATAGGTCGCCTTGATGTCCTCGGCTGAGAACGGCGAGCCATCGTGGAATTTGATGCCCGAGCGAAGGCGGAAGCTGTAGGTCTTTAGGTCGTCGGAGACCGTCCAGCTGTCGGCGAGATCGCCGACGACGTTGGGATAACGCTCAAGGTCGATGCGCAGCAGGTTGGAATAGTGTGGCGAGAGCAGGTGGATGATGGGAAAGAGCGTAGACTGGTGGCAGTCATAGGTCGGGGGGTCGCCTGAATTGATGCCGAACACCAGGGTGCCGCCGCGTTTGGGCTCCTGCTGCGCGACCGTGCTCGACGTCAAGCAGGCCTGTGCAACCCAAGCGCCGATGGCGAAGGCAACGGCGCGTTTGAATTTGCCCTGCAACATCTTGTATCCCCCGGCTGCGAGCCTCACTCCATGGGCAAGCGTGCAACGGGTCGCTTCGTCGACGTCCTCGACCGCTCGCGCCTTTCGTCCCTTCGAGGCATGATTAGGACTGGCGAGCTTATGGGCAGCAGCGGCGCCTTCCTAGCGCGAAAATTTGCAAGCCCTGATGGTTGAGCCTTTCCGAGCCCACGGGCTGGCGGCCGCTTATTCTGCAAACGGTGCGGCTTCGCCGCCCGAGCGAGCCGTCGAAAGGGGTTGGCAGCCTTACTCGCGCCGGGCCAGCTTTTGCAGCAGGCCGCGGCGCTTGGCGGTATCGGTCTGATGATCCGATGCCCCAGCCAAGTGCCGGTCGCGATCGAGGATATAGGTCTTGAGGGTATGATCGAAGGTGACGTTGCCGTCCTTGCTCACCACCTTGGCGTGGTGGGCGCCGAAGGCGGCCGCCACCGCGGCTACCTCGCCGGGGCTGCCGGTCAGCGCGGTGATGCGCGGGTCGAAGGAGGCCATGTAGGACTTGAGGGCGGCGGGCGTATCGCGCTCCGGATCGACGGAGATGAACAGGACCTTGATGCGATCGCCGTCGGGCCCGAGGCTCGCTAGCGCATTGCTCCAATCGAGCAGCGTCGTCGGGCACACGTCGGGACAATGCGTGAAGCCGAACGCCACCGCCAGCGGCCGCCCCTGAACCTCCTCGGCGGTCAGCCGCTTGCCGTCCGCCGTGGTGAGCGCGAGCAGGGGTTGCAAGGGAATTTGCCGGCGTAGACGCTCTTGCCGGGCCTCGATGTAGGCGACGAGGTCGGCGGCCTCGCGGTCCGAGACGCCGATGGAGGGCATGCGCACGGTTGGGAACTTGGCGGCAAGCTCGAGCGCAATGGGATCCTTGCCGGCGCGGACCTTGGCCGGGTTGGCAATGAAGTTGATCAGCCACTCCGGCCGCCGCCGCTGCGTGACGCCGGCAAGATCGGGGCCGACACGGTTGCCCTCGCCGATCGAATGGCATCCCGCACAGGCCTTGAGGTAGAGGGTTTCGCCCGGCGGCCCGGTCAGCTCGATGGCTTCCAGCTGGTCGTGCGGCCTGCTCGCCAGCGCGGCGGTGCCGAACGCGGCGGGGTTGAGCGACTGGATGGTCAGGATCAGGCGGTCGAGGTCGCCCATGGCCGAATCGCGCTGCCACTGGCCGGCAAAGCCATTGCTCAAGAGCAGGTCGTTGCGATGCTCGCCGAGAAAGCGGCTGCGCTCGCCGAGGCGGTAGCGGATCTCGTTGATGTGCTCGGGCAGGCCGGTCAGGAACAACCAGCCGGGGCCGGCGGCGAAGGTCTTGGCATAGTTTGCCATCCGCTCCGGCGTGTCGGTTTCCGGATCGACGGTGATGGAATAGAAAAAGACGTCGCGCCCCATGTGGTCGCCGAGCTTGTCCTGCAGCTGGGACAGCCTGGCGGTCGCGACGGGGCAGATGTCGCGGCAGGTCGTATAGATGAAGCTGACGACGGCGATGCGGTCCTGGATCAGATCGTCATAGAAGTTGAAGGTCTTGCCGTCCTGGGCCAGCACGGGATGGTTGGGGACGTAGCCCCTGCCCCAGCGCGAGCCCTCGCCGGCCGCGGCGGCGCCGGCCAACAGGCCGGCCGCCAGCACGGCGGCCCCGAGCGAGCGAAGCAGGAGCAGCACCGGTTCAGCCTGCACTGGCCGTTTGCGTCGTGCGCGGATCGCCCTCGGGCAGGATTTCGGGCGAAGTGAAGGTGACGCCGTCGCGGCTGGGATTGGGCGTGAGCGTCACGGCCGCCTGCGGCGTGCCGGCGTTGCCGAGCAGCTGGATGCGCATCAGCATGGCGACGTCCTCGTGCACCGTGTTGTGGCAATGGTTGACGTAGGAGCCGCCGTACTCGCCGAACTGGATCTGGAACTGCACCGTGCCCGAGGGCCGCAGTCGCCAGACATCCTTGCGCACCAGGTTCTCGGTCGCCGGGAAGGCTCCGGTCCCCCGGTTCATGGTGATGCCTTCCTCGAAATGCAGGTGGATCGGATGGTCCCAGCCGCCGCCGCCGTTGACATAGGTCCAGTGTTCGATCTCGCCCGGTTTGGGGATCAAGAGCGAGATGCGATTGGCGTTGAAGGAATGCGCGTGCCTCCCCATTGACGCTGATGGTCCAGGGGAAGAATTCCGGCGCCGTATCCGGACAATCCGGCGTGCACTGGCCGTCGGGGCCGCGCGAGGTGACGTCGCCCGAGCGGCCGAACTCGACCACGCGCGTGCGCACCGGCTGCACGATCGGGATCTGCTGGGTGAGCGTGACCGGCACCACGCTCTTGTCGCAGGCGTGGTGGACTTGTGCACGTAGCCCGGCACGTCGACGCTGTTGACCTGACCGACGACGCGGAACTCCAGCAGCGGCCCGACCGTGGGATCGCTGTCGATCCCGGTCATGGCCTCGCGCAGGCTCAGCGGTCCGTTCGGCTTGCGGCCGTCGGTCTGCTTCAGCAGGTTGACGAGATAGACGCGGTCGCCGATGCGGAACTTGGAGAAGTCGACGACGATGTCGTAGCGCTCGGCGATGCCCTGCTCGTCCAACTCCAACAGGTCGATCGGGTTCACCACCAGGTTGCCGTCGTTGCAGATGAACTGGAAGGGCACCGCCGTCCAGTTCCACGACAGCGCCAGCTTGATGAAGCGCGACATGCACGAATTGAGGATGCGGAAGCGATACTTCCTGGGCAGCACCTCCATGAAGGGGGCGTACTGCATGTTGACGCACAGCAGATCGCCGATGAAGCCCTCGGTCGTGAAGATGTCGAAGTACAATTGACCGGTTGCATCGGTGGCAAGGTCGTGGATGGCCAGGTTCACGTCGAAGTCGATGTTGCCCCAATCGAGCAGGCTGCCGCTCGGCAGCTTCAGATTGACGCCGTCGGTCAGCTTCTCGTTGCCGCGATCGGGCCCGCTGTAATAGTTCACCATCATGAACATGCCCTTGTAGACATTCTCAGCGGTGAAGAAGAAGCGGTGGTCGTGGGCCCACATGGTGCCCTGCAGCTCGCGGTAAGTCGCCGGCGACGTAGATCAAGCCGCCGTTGCCGTCGGGTCCGGAGGCCTTCTTGACGGTGGCATGCGTGTTGATCTTGTCGCGCCGCGCCAGCGTCGTGCTCCAGCGATAGTCATAAAAGGTGCCGGGGAAGTGATGCACGTTGGAGGCGCCGTCGCTTTCCGCGCCGTTGTGGGCGTTATGGAAATGCAGCTGATGTCTCGTTGCGACCAAAACCGCCGTTCTGCGTCACGTCATCCTGTAGGGCGTTATAGATCCGGGTCAGGATTGGCTCGCCATAGCGGCGCCTTGATCAGCGGCGGCGCGCAGGTGGCCGAGTCAGCATCCCCTTTCCCGTCCCGTAAGTCCACACGCTGGTCCGGTTCTGGAAGGGCAGGCTCGGGTGGAAGGATTAGTTGGCACCGATTTCGGAAAGCGACATCACGTAGCCGACCTTGGGGAAGAACTCATCCCAACGCTGATGCGCAAACAGCTCGCCGGGTGGGCGTCCCTCCATCGGGCCGCGGTTGGTGGTCTTATTGCGGAATGGGTTGCTTGCCACCGGCCCGGCGTAATCGTTGAAGTCCTGATGGTAGGAGACCCGCTTGGCATTGGGCTCGCCCGAGCTGGTCGGAAAGACGGCCTCGCCGCCGACGTTGGTGAGCGGTCATCGGCGTTTGCAGGCTCAGCCGGCGAAACGGCTGGGTGAACTTGCGCGCACCAAACAGCGGGCTGCGCGGGGTGCCGGTCGGGACCTGGCCGTAGGCGCTCGGCGCGTAGACGTTGAGGCCGTTCTTCCACAGCAAGCAGACCGCTGCTGGTGAACAGGCCCCATCGAAACAGCTCGCGCCGGCTGATCTGTCCATGTGACAGCGCGCGGACGATTTCGGCACGATTTTCGCGCGCCTTTTGCGCTTCCCTAATGCGACTGCGCGATGCGTCCTTCGGCAAATACATGCTCAACCCCTAAGCCCAATCGGTGTGCCAACCACGATCCGATCCCAGGCGTGCCACATGGCGGGGGAGCTGCCGACGGGTGCCCCCCACACGCCCTCGAGCCCGGAACAACCGATTGGCCCGGCCTGAGATCAGCCGCTCCGCGTCGGCGACGGCACCGCCGCCTTCGCGTCACAGACTTGCAAATTCCAAGGAACCTGTTTTTCAAGTTCCGACATAGTCATACACACTGCTTGCGCTAGGCGCTGCGGACCTTCGTCTCAGAGATTGCGACCAACGGCCGACCAATCAACATGGCGGAACGCTTTGCTGGCCTTGCGGCCCCAGCCTTGGCCCAATGTGACGCTTCCGGGCGCTCGGCGGGCGCCTGGCGCCCGCTCGGTAAGGCATTAAGGCTTCGGATGAATTTCCCAGCCGGTGGTGCGCGACCGGCCACGGGGTCGAACACGAGGCGATGGCGTCGGAGTCTATGCCCTAGCACGCGATTTCTCGCACGACACGCCTCTGCCGCGCGATCAATTGCTAAAGCTGCCATGGGTCAGCGCCAGGAGATGGGCGCGCACTGCGGTGGCGAGCCGGCGGGCGCGAAGGATGGCTACCGGTTCTGTCGATACGCATACAGAGAACCGGCAGCCCGCCCGATCAGCATGGTACTGATTGTGGGCAAGCTACCTTTGCATGCGCGGCAAAGCTGCAGCAGTAACTTTCCCGAGAGCGCAGACCCCGGGCGCAGGTCTTCTAGGCGGGCATGGGGCTCGCCGGCGTTGGCGCTTGCGACCGGATAGATGCCAGCTCATCAATGCCGAGGCGATAGGGCGGCCGCCGAAGCGCGCGCCTGCGGAGCAAGTACAAATTGTCTCAATGGAGTGGAGCGTGCGTCGGCAACCAGTGGCGCGGGTTGCCCCGGCCGTCTGTCGAGCAGCCGCCCAGCTTTGGATCACGGCGGCGGTTGCCTGTCACGGCTCGCGGCCTCTCACAGTGGCCCGCGCTCGGGGCAAGGCGCGACTGGCCCGCCCATGGCTTGCGCCAGCCGCATGGCGGGTTATTCATGCGTGAGTTTGCCGGGAGCCGCTCATGGCCTCATTCGACCTCGTGCGCATTTTGCTTCTGGTGTTCAGCGCCGCCTTCGGCTTGCTCGTTGGCGTCCTCACGATCCACGTTCCGGCGTTTACCGCGCTCGGAATGCCGGCATTTCTCTGGCTCGTGGCAGGGCTTTTTGCCTTCGAGCTGTTGGCGGGATTGCTTCTGAACGCGCACCCCTCCTCGCTCCTGACCATGCCCTGGCGCGCCGGCGGCTTGGCGCTTTCTTTCCTTTGTTGTTACGCCACGATCGCCCTTTTGTCGTGAATGGCGCGGCCCCAAGGCCCGATTTTTATAATTCTTTCGTCTATAGACCATCGACGGAGAGCGGGGTCGTTGCGAATATGGCATTGCTCGAAATTACTACTTTGGGAGGGAAAAAATGGCGACGATTGCGACGACAAGCCACGCGGGGGCGGGGGTGAACAAGGACGAGCGGCGCGTCATTCTCGCGTCCTCGGTCGGTACCGTCTTTGAATGGTATGACTTTTACCTCTATGCGACCTTGGCACCGTTCTTTGCGGCGCTGTTTTTTCCCCCAGGCAACGATACCGCCGCCCTGCTTTCGGCCTTCGCGACCTATGCGGCCGGCTTTCTCATTCGCCCCTTCGGGGCGGTGATTTTCGGACGCATCGGCGATCTGGTGGGACGCAAGTACACCTTCCTCGTCACCATCTTTGTCATGGGTTTGGCAACCTTTGCTGTCGGCCTGCTGCCGACCTTCGGGACCCAGACTTTGCCGTTCATCGGTCAAGTGGCGGGCATCGGCTGGACGGCGCCCGTTTTGCTGGTGACGTTGCGCCTCTTGCAGGGCTTGGCGCTCGGCGGCGAATACGGCGGCGCGGCGACATACGTCGCCGAGCACGCGCGCCCCGGCGAACGCGGCTACGCCACGAGCTGGATTCAGACAACGGCCACGCTTGGCTTCTTCCTCTCCCTCTTCGTTATCGGCGCCTGCCGGTTTTATCTGTTCGATGCCAAGGCCTTTGCCGAGTGGGGCTGGCGCGTGCCGTTCCTGGTCTCTCTCTTCCTCTTGATCTTCTCCGTCTACATTCGCTTGAAGCTGAACGAGTTGCCGATCTGGGCGAAGATGAAAGAGGAGGGCAAAGGGTCCAGACGGCCTCTTATCGATTCCTTCTTCAAATCGCCGAACAACAAGTATGTGCTGCTGGCGCTGCTCGGTGCCACGGCCGGCCAAGGCGTAGTGTGGTACACGGGACAATTTTATGCCCTGTTTTTCCTCACCATCACGCTCAAGGTCGACCTGTTGCTGGCGTATATGATGGTGGCGGTCTCGCTGCTGATCGGTACGCCATTCTTCGTGTTCTTCGGTTGGATGAGCGACAGGATCGGCCGACTGAAGATCATTCTGGTGGGCTGCCTCATTGCGGCCATCACCTACATCCCGCTGTTCCAGATGCTTTCGAAGGCGGTAAATCCTGACCTGGTCGCTTTCCAGGAACAGAACCCGGTGACGTTGACCACCGACACCTCCGAATGCAACTTCCACATCTTTGTGGGGCCCTGGTCGAAGTTCAGCAGCTGCGATCGGGCGAAGGACTTCCTGACCAAGGCGGGCCTGTCGTTCGAGACCGTGCACAAGGCCGGAGCCAACAATGAGCTGCGCGTCGGCCCGACCAAAATTGATGGCTTCGATGCCAAGCGTTGGACTGATGCCCTTGCAAGCGCGAAGTATCCGACCAAGGCGGACCCCAACAAGATCGACTGGTTCAAGACCATGACGATCCTGACCATCTTCTTGCTCTATGTGACGATGGTCTACGGACCGATTGCCGCCTTCCTGGTGGAGCTGTTCCCGACCAAGATTCGTTATACGTCGATGTCGCTACCCTACCACATCGGCAATGGCTGGTTCGGCGGCATGCTACCGCTGCTGGCGACGGCAATTGTCGCCTGGACGGGCAACATCTATGCCGGGCTGTACTATCCGATTGCGGTCGCCCTCATGACCGTCGTCATTGGCTTCCTGTTCTTGCGAGATACCAAAGACACCGATATCGCCGAAAGCTCGGGTGTCGAGGCGCAGGCCGGCGCCTAACTCGACAAGAAGGTGGGCAAGGGTCGCGACCCTTGCCCACCCAACTGTTGCGACCATGGATTGGGGGATGCGGGGATCGGCCTGCTTAGCCCTTCTTGCCGCCGGACGACTTCGGACAGAAGGATCTCAGCTCCTGGAGCATGCGCGTGCCCACGCCCGGGATTCTCAGCAACTCCTCGTCCGTCATTCGGCGCAAGTTGCCAATCGTTTTTATCGGCGTTGCCGTCTGGCGTAGGGATTTGACGCGCACGGCCCATCCATGCATATCCGCATCACAAAGGATCAGAACCTCGATGGGTGTCCGATCTGCGAGCTGGCGGATATTTGGACGCGCTCCATACTTTTTCTGCAGCGTGGCGCGGAGGCGATCTATCGCATCGTTGGCCGCAACGATCTGCGCCACCCGGCCAGGACTGACGTTGAATTGGTTGGCAATGGCCGCTGGACTGCGGCCGCTCCGCAACAGGCGAACGATTGTGGAATTTCTATCGCCTTTTTGTCTTGGCATGGCGGGCTCGCAAAGATGGCTAGCTGCCAGGCGCCTTCCCCATCCCCCTAGAACTCGGGTGGCGCCGAGTTGAAGGGCGAAGGCATTTGTGGCATTGGAATTTTGATTTCGCTGTGCGCTATTCCCCTCATGCGCCAGTGCATGGGGGACTTGCTTGTTAAGCCTTGGGGCTCTGGACGGCCTCCTTGAGCGAACGCGACGTTGATGGTTGCGAGCATCCGGGGGACGAGCAAGCAATCGCTCCTGTGGTGGTAGGAGCGCGGCGAGGAATGCGAAATCTCCTCAGTGCTTCACTGACCGGGCACCACCCCGATGGTCCCGACAACGCGGGCGCACCTTTGACACGGTGATGTCGACGTGGTTCGGACATTGCAGCCGATCCCGGTGCCGGCCCGGATCCTAGCATGCGTGTCGCACAGACTTATCCGCGGACTTATGGGTAGTCTAGCGGAAACTTGAACTGAGCAGAGCGCGCACGGATTGCTTGCGGTCTTGTCGCACGGGGCCGATCCGGCACGATCCCGGCGGACATGCCGCATGGCTCGGCGCGCACCTTGGGTGGGAACCGACGGGGCGAGGCCAGGGTGCCAGCCTGCGGCGAAGCGGCTGGCCTATTGCGAGGGCCTATTCCAGGTCGTGCGCGAGGCCATTTGCCATCCGGCGTGGGCCCGGGCGAGCCCGTGCCCGGCCGGCGCCTTAGGCGCGTGCCATGGGCGAGAGTGGCTCAGATCGAGGAGCGCAAGGTGTCGCGTGATTGGATCGTTCGGCGGGTGCGGTTCGAGGAAGGGCTGCGGTTGCGGGAGTTGCGGTTGCGGGCGCTTGCACGGGCGCCAAAGGCTTTTGGCTCGACGCTCGCACGCGAACAGGCGTTTACCCCGGAGGTCTGGCACCAGCGCGCCGCCGACGGAGCGGCCGGCCTTGCGAGCATGACGGTCGTGGCAGAGCACAGGGATCGGTTGGTCGCAATGGCGAGTGGGCTGCTCGCCGACGCGCAGCGGCAGGCCCTGGGCCCGATCCTCGTTGGCATGTTTGTTGACGACGACATGCGCCGGCTCGGCATCGGCGAGGCGCTGGTTGAAAACGTCAAGACCTGGGTGAGGTCGCGCGAGCACGCTTGCCTGCATCTGTGGGTGGTGTCCGTCAATGCGCCCGCCATCGCGCTTTATCGCCGTTGCGGTTTTCATGCGAGCGGTGCTGAGAGACCCGTGGTGCACACGCCGGACCTCATTGAACTGCAAATGGTGGCGCGCTTGGCCTCCGCCTGATCACACGTCGGGCCGAAGCGGACCGAGCGCCGGCCTCGGTGGCGGCCTGGGCGGCTGCTTGCGCCAATAGCTGTGCCGGTTGGCGACGAGTGTGGCGAACGCTGACTTATTTTTCGGCGATGACCATCGACCGAGCAAAGCCATGGACGAGGGACGGGGACCGCAAGGTTGCTGCGCTCGATTGAGCGGACCCGCGCTGGCCCTTGCTCTTGCCGTCTCAACCGGCAATTCTTGGCCTCGGCGACGCCTGCCTCGAGCCTTAGTCAGAATAGGAGCGGTCATGTCCGATACCTTAGGCGCCAGCGCCACGCTCGAGCGCGTGCGCGCCTACCATGCGGAGTTGACCGGCATCCGTCGCGATATCCACGCCCATCCCGAGCTCGGTCTTGAGACCCACCGCACGGCAGACATCGTGGCGGGCCTGCTCACGTCGTGGGGCCTTGAGGTGCATCGTCTTGTCGATGGTGCCGGCGTGGTTGGCGTGCTTCGCTGCGGTAATGCTCCGCGGTCGATTGGGCTGCGCGCCGACATGGATGCCTTGCCGATCTACGAGCGCTCGGGTGCCGCTTACCAAAGCGGTACGGCGGGTGTGATGCATGCCTGCGGTCACGACGGGCACACGACGATGTTGCTTGGCGCCGCCCACTATCTTGCCGAGACGCGCCGGTTCAACGGCACCGTCAATTTCATCTTCCAGCCGGGAGAGGAGGGTATGGGCGGGGCCCTTGCCATGTTGGCCGACGGCCTTTTGGAACGCTTTCCTTCCGACGAGCTGTACGGCCTTCACAACCGACCGGGAGCCCCGGTCGGCCACTTCTCGATCACGCCGGGCACGGCCATGGCAGGTGGTGCTTTTTTCGACATTACCGTGGAGGGTCGCGGCGCCCATGGAGCCCGGCCTGAATCGTCGATCGATCCCCTGATTGCCTGCTGTCACATTGGCACCGCGCTGCAGACGGTCGTCGCACGCAACTTGCCACCCGCTGATATGGGCGTGCTCAGCGTGACCAAGATCCACGGTGGCGACGCCTACAACGTCATTCCCGAGCGCGCACGCCTGGGCGGCACGGTGCGGGCCATGAAGCGCGAGACACTTGCTGCCATCGAGGCGGGACTTAAGCGGGTGGCAAGTGGCGTCGCGGCAGGACTGGGAGCAAAAGTCGAGATCGACTACCGACTGATCTTTGCGCCTCTCGTCAACGCGCCCGAGCCGACGCGGGCTATCATTGACACGGCGGCCGAGCTCGTGGGAGAGGCCAACGTCGAGCGCAACAAAGCGCCGGCGTCGGCCTCGGAAGATTTCGCCTACATGCTCGAGAAGGTGCCCGGCGCCTATATCAACCTGGGCAACGGCGAAACAAGCGCACCCGTGCACAACGATCGCTACGACTTCAATGATGCGGCGATCCCCTTCGGCGCGGCCCTGTTTGCCAGGCTTGTCGAGCGCACGCTCGTGACGCAGCCGGGCCCAGGCTGAGGCGGGGTGAAACCGCTGGCCGGCACCCCCAGCAAGATGAGCGCCTCCCCCAGCGGCAGAGGAGCCGAACGGACAAGGCAACGCACGTGGGCAACGCACGCGGGCTGCGCCAAGCGCGCGACGAACGGCGCGTCGTCGGCTGAGGTGGTCGGCGACAGGGTGAGCGACCGAGCGGGTCGAACGCGGTGGAGACCCCGGCGAAAGCGCCATCTCGCTTGCAGCAAGGGTGCCCTCAGATCGCCTGTGCGCCGGCATCGGGTCGCCTTTGGCCGGCATTGGGCCAGCCGGCGGTCGATGGCGTGCAAAAAATTTACCCCTCGTGTCGGTTTTCGTGCCGCTGCTTCGTCCTGGACGCGGGCCTTGTCCAATCGGTCCCCTGCGGCCCGGGAGGGCCACAGGCTCAAGGGGGCAAATTCGTCACGATGTTGCTGCAGTTACGCCACATGAAGCCGGTAGGCCCGCAGCGCAAAAATTCACGGCAGAGCCGCATGGGTCAAGACAGGGCAAAGCTGTTGCGCTCGCTGGCAATCGACCGGGGCGCGGGCCGGCCGTCGCCGGCGCCGCGCGCGTGGCCAGGGCGATTGCTTTTGAGCCTCGCCGGCTTGGGCGCGCTCCTCGCCGGCGCTTGGGCGGTCGTGCCAAATCTGCGGGTCGGCGGGCACGCTGTCGCGCCCGTCTCGGTGCCGGCCGAGGTCGCCCGTAACGCGCAAAAATCAGCTTCCCCCACCCCCAGCGAGCCGCAGACGAAGGCCGGCCTCACGGCCTCCGGTTACGTGGTGGCGCGGCGCAAGGCCACCGTGGCGGCGGAGGTCACCGGCAAGGTCGTCGAGTTGCTCGTGGAGGAGGGCATGGTCGTAGAGGCCGGCCAGGTCGTCGCGCGCCTGGATAGCCTGTTGGCCGAAACCGACCTGACCTTGGCCCAGTCGCGTGCCACCGCCGCCGAGGCCGCCGCCGCCGCCGTGGCTGCCGACCTTGCCGACGCCGAACGCATTCTCACTCGTATCAGGAGCCTTTCGCAAAAAAGCATCGCCAGCGAGGCCGACCTCACCAAAGCCGAGGCCAGGGTCGGCATCCTGCGCGCGCAATTGAGTCAGGCCCAGGCGCAGATGCAAACCGCCCAGCTCGATGTCCAGCGCAATGCCACCGTGCTCGACAAACATAAGATCCGTGCACCTTTCGGCGGCATCGTCGTGGAGCGTAGCGCCCAGCCCGGCGAAATGATCTCCCCGATATCGGCGGGCGGCGGCTTCACGCGTACCGGCATTTGCACGATCGTCGACATGGGCTCGATTGAGATCGAAGTCGACGTCAACGAAGCCTTCATCGGCCGGGTGCGGACCGGTGGGGCCATCTCGGCGGTGCTCGATGCCTATCCCGATTGGACCATCCCCGCGCTGGTGGTTGCCGTAGTGCCGACCGCCAACCGCGAGAAGGCGACAGTCAAGGTGCGCATCGCCCTCAAACAGAAAGACCCGCGCGTGCTGCCCGATATGGCCGTCAAGGTGAGATTCCATGAAGAGGAAAACGCTGCCGCCGCACCGACCGCAGAGGCCGTCTCCGCGGCGAAGTAAGGCAAGCTATTTGCCAACGGGAGAAAAAGCCGATGTCCAATTCCCAGCTCGTTCGCCTGACCGGTGTTGGCAAGGCCTTCATCAAGGGTAAGGAAACGATTGCAATTTTCGATCACCTTGACCTATCGATCCCGCAGGGCGATTTCGTTGCCGTTATGGGGCCGTCAGGGTCCGGCAAGACGACGCTACTCAACCTCCTTGGCGGCATCGATCGGCCAAATGTCGGCGAGATTTGCGTTGCCGGGGAGCGCATTGATGGACGCAGCGAAGGCGATCTCGCACGCTGGCGGGCGGCCAATATCGGTTTCATATTTCAATTTTACAATCTGATGCCGATGCTGACGGCGGCGCAAAACGTCGAGTTGCCGCTATTGCTGACCAGCTTGGGCAAGCTGCAACGCCGCCAGCACGTGGAGACGGCGCTCGAAATTGTCAAGCTTGCCGACCGGGCGAAGCACTATCCCCGTGAAATGTCGGGAGGCCAGCAGCAGCGCGTGGCCATCGCGCGGGCCATCGTCTCCGATCCCCGCCTGCTGTTGTGCGACGAGCCCACCGGTGACCTCGACCGCACGACAGCGGACGAAATCCTCGCCACCCTGCAGGCGCTCAATCGCGATCTCGGTAAGACCATTGTCATGGTCACGCACGACCCCGCGGCGGCCAGGTATGCGCGCCGCACGCTGCACCTCGACAAGGGTCGCTTCATCGAGAAGGACCTCGCGGCATGAACGACCTCCTGTTGATCAGGAAGAACCTGTTCCGCAAGAAGCTACGCGCCATCCTCATGCTTTTTTCAATTCTGATCGCCTTTTTGATCTTTGGCGTACTGGCGGGATTCGAGCGCGCGTTCAACGCGGGCGAAGACGTTGCCGCGGCCGACCGCCTCATGGTCGTGAACAAGATCAATTTTACGCAACCTCTGCCGATCGCCTACGTCAACCGCGTGCGCGCGATCGGCGGCGTGCGGCAGGTCACGCATTTCAACTGGTTCGGCGGATACTACCAGGAGCCCAAGAACTTCCTGATCGTGATGGCCGTTGAGCCAGAAAGCTACCTGCAGGTCTACCAAGACCAGATCGACGTCGCCGCCGAAGCCCGCCAGGCGTTCATCCGCGAGCGCACCGGCGTCCTGGTGGGCGAGGCCATGCTGAAGAAGTGGGGTTGGAAGGTTGGCGACCGGGTGCCGATCATGAGCAACATCTTCACGCAAAAGAACGGCTCGCGTACCTGGGATTTCACGATCGTGGGCACGATCGTGGCGCGCAAACCCAACATCGACACCAATTTCATGGTCCTCCAGTATGAATATTTCAACGAGACGCAAAATTTGGGACGCGATCTGATCGGTTGGATAGCGCTCAACACCTCCTCGCCATCGCAAAACGATGGCACGGCCAAGGCCATCGACCAAATGTTCGCCAACTCCCTCTATGAGACCTCGACCGACACGGAGAAAGCCTTCAATAAGGCGTTCGCCGCCCAACTCGGGAACATCGCCTTGATCGTGGCGCTCGTCGTCGGGGCAGCCTTCGCGACCATCCTGATGATTGTCGGCAATACCATGGTGATGGCCGTGCGCGAGCGCACCCGCGAAATTGGCGTGCTAAAGACGCTGGGCTTTTCTGGCGGGCGCATCGGCCGCCTGATACTGGGCGAAGCCGTGCTGCTGGCGTTGCTCGGCGGCCTGCCCGGAATCGCCCTTGCCGCCGTGTTCGCGGCGGCCATGGAGACCAGCGTCGGCAATTTCATTCCGGGCTTTGCGGTCACGCCCGGCATCGCCCTCAACGCGATCTTATTGATGCTTGGCTTCGGCCTCGCCACCGGGCTGATCCCGGCCATCACTGGCATGCGCCTCAGTATAGCCACCGCGCTAGGTCGGAGCTAACACATGCGCCCCTTCTTCCTGCAGGTCGCTGCCGTCACGCTCATCAATCTCAAGAGCATTCCGCAGCGTTTTTGGCTCTCGCTTTCGACCGTCGTCGCGGTTGCCCTGGTGGTTGTCGTGCTGCTGTCCTTCCTGGCAATGGCCAACGGCTTCCAACACACGCTCACCAGCTCGGGCGCCGATGATGTGGCGATCATTTTGCGCGGTGGATCGCAGGCCGAGATCAACAGTACCGTCTCGCGCGAGCAGGTGCGCCTGATCGAGGAAGGGCCTGGCATCGCCCGCGGCTCGGATGGCAAACCGTTGCTATCGGCCGAACTCTACCTGGTGGTGGACGGCCTCAAGCGTTCGAGCCAGACCAAGGCGAACCTGCCCCTGCGCGGTATCGGCAAGGACGGCGCCACGGTGCGCAAGGGCATCAAGATCGTCGAGGGTCGCATGTTCGACCCGGGGGCCAACGAGATCGTTGTTGGTCGGGCGCTCTTGCGCGAATTCCAGGGCCTCGAGATCGGCCAAGCCGTCGCCTTCGCGACCAGTCGCTGGACGGTGGTTGGTGTGTTCGAAGCCAACGGCAGCGTGTTCGAGTTGGAGATTTGGGCCGATCTCCCGGTGGTGCAGAGCTTGTTCAATCGCAATAATATCTTTCAAACCGTGCGCGTGCGCTTGCAGTCCGCCGCTGCGCTCGAGGCATTGCAACGTTTCGTGGAGGCGGATCCGCGCTTGAAGCTCGACGTCAAATCCGAGGCTGCCTATTTTGCCGAGCAGGCCTCGCAAACGTCCGACCTCATTCAGAAGCTCGGCTGGCCCTTGTCCATCGCCATGGCGCTCGGGGCGCTCGCAGGTGCACTTAACACCATGTATAGCTCGGTGGCGGCGCGCGCGGTGGAGATCGCCACCTTGCGCGCCATTGGCTTCGGTGGCACTCCCGCCTTCATTGGCACGCTGGTCGAGTTGCTGGTGCTGGCGGCGCTTGGAGGCATCATCGGTACCATCGCAACCAGCCTCGTCTTCGATGGCTTCAGTGCCTCCACTCTCGGGGCGAGCTTCACTCAGGTCGTCTTTAGCTTCACCCTCAGCCCGGCTTTGATCGGCCAGGCCGTGCTGTTGGCGTTGGCGGTCGGGCTGGCCGGCGGTTTGCTCCCCGCGCTGCGGGCGGCGCGCATGCCGATCGTCGCCGGCTTGAGCAGCTGAGGTCGCAAGGCGTGACGGTGGGCCGCTGCCGCAACGCTCGGCGGCTGGACCGGGCGGCCCGCAGCGGCCGTCCCGACTTCGCGCGCTAGGGTGCAACCGCGGCGCGACGGGCGCGGCTGCGGCGGGCAATTTCTGTTATGCCGCTCCAATCACGCGCCCTGACCTTGTCGTCCGGTGCAAGCCAGGATCCGCCAATGGCGACCACCTCGGGTAGGTCCAACCAGTCCGAAAGATTGGCCTCGTTGATGCCACCCGTCGGGCAGAATTGCACGGTTGGGAACGGTCCGCGCAGGGCCTTGATCGCCGCAATGCCACCGGCGGGCACGGCGGGAAAAAATTTGACGATCTCACAGCCATGCTCGAGGGCCAGCAGGATCTCCGAGGCCGTTGCCGTGCCGGGCAGCAGCGGCAGGTTCGTCGCGGCGCAAGCAGCGTAGATTTTGGGCGTGGTCCCCGGCGACACGCCGAACTTCGCTCCGAGATCCACGGCGCGCTCAACGTCCTCCGCCGAGCGGATCGTTCCGACCCCGACGGTCGCTTGTGGCACCTCGCGCACGATCTGGCGAATGGCGTCGGCAGCCGCGGCGGTGCGCAGCGTCACCTCAAGGGCGGTCACGCCACCGGCGACAAGCGCTTGCGCCAACGGCACGGCCGCGCTCGCATCCTCGATGGCAATGACCGGCAGCAACCAGTTCGTGCGCAAAATTGTGGTGAGGCGTTCACGTGGCAACATCACCCGTCATCCCTGTCTTCAGACCGACCGCTAACAACTCCGCGCTGGGCCAGGCATCGCGGGGTATGATGGCCCCGCGATGTTGCACAACCGCGCGCGCAAGGATATGCCCGGCCCGGGCGGCCGTTGCCGGAGCATATCCCGTCAAGCGCGCCGCGAGATAGGCCGCCGCAAAGCTATCCCCCGCCGCCGTCGTATCGACCACCGAGGGGACCGCTGCCGCCGCGATCTCGACCATTTCTCCCTCGCACCTGATGCGGCAGGCGGGGTACTCGAGCTTCAGTACAATTTCCGCGCGTTGCCAATGCGGCTCCAGGATGCGTTGGCCGTCCGCTCCAAACAGTAAACCGAGGTCTTCGACGGAAGCGAATACGACGTCGGCCAGCTGCAGCAGCCTAACGTAGGCAGCCATTGCCACCTCGCGATCGGGCCAGCCGCGGGGGCGGAAGTTGGTGTCGAAGACGATCTTGCTGCCGGTCTTTTGCGCGTTGGCCAAAGCATCAAACAGCACGGCGCGGCCGTCAGCGCCATAAAGCGAAAGCGAGATCCCGGACAGGTAAATATGCCCAAAGCGGGCGAGCGCGTTGCAAAGGGACGGCGTTTCCGGCAACGCGAAGAGATCGCGCGCCGGGGCTCGATCTCGCCAGTAAGAAAAGCGGCGCTCGCCGCGCGCATCCGTCTGGATGATGTATAGACCCGGCAATCGCCCTTTGCTGCGGATCACCGAGCCGGTTGCCACGCCCTCAGCTTGCCACGCCGATAGCATCTCATCGCTCCAGGCGTCGTCCCCAAGGGCGGTGATGTAATCGACCGGCAGGCCGAGGCGGGCAAGATAGACGGCCGTATTCAGGGTATCGCCGCCGAATGCCCGCGTGATGCGGCCATCCGGGTGCTCGCTGAGTTCAATCATACACTCCCCGATCGCGGCAAGGCGCCTCATCTCAGTCCTCCGATAGGCTCTCCAGCAGCGCGCCAGCCCGCAACGATGGCCGCCACCGCCGGGCTGCGAAAGGTGTCACGATCGCCTGGCCCAAGCGGGGTGGCCGGGGCCGTGTCGAGAGAGCTCATCACACCCGAGCAATTTCGGCAGGTGCCCGGCGCATGTTTTGCTCGGCGCACCTCAAAGTGGCGGCCAGGAGCATCCTGCCATGCGCATCCTTTGGGCAATACCAAGACGGAAAAAAAAAGCCGCGGCGGCGCGCCAGGTCTTGCCGATCGATGTCTTCCGCGCGCGGTTGCGGCCTCGTCCAAGCGGCGAGGCAGCGTGGAACAGGAGCCTAAGCATCGCCGTTATTGGACCGATCGCGCCCGATCGAGGAGTTTCTCCGATGCCAAACTGGATTGCTGCCTTTGTCTTAGCCGTCGCCTCGTTTGCGCTTGCGGGCCCTTCCCTGGCACAAGCCACCGATCAAGGCACCGAGCTGGCGTTCATGCCGCGAACCCTCGACGTGACCTTGCTCAACGAAGGCGGCAAATACGTCGCGATCGACCTCAAACATATCCCCCAAGGCGGCATTTGCCGCATGGATGAGGATGCCACAATCGCGCGCATGGGCCCTGGAGCCAGCCAGGGAACGACGCGGGTGCGCTACATCGCTCCGCAGGTGAGCCCCGGTGGATGCCCTTTTTTGACGGCGTTTGATCTCAGCGACGCAGACTATGCCAGCGCTCGCGCCAAGTTCGTGCAAATGAAAGAGGAAGCAACGAAAAAGGTTGAGCAGCTGAAGAAAGACCTGGGCGACAAGTGGGACGAGATCACCGGGAAAAAGAGTTGAGGGCGCAGGCGCATGTGGGCCCCGGTTTGACGAGCGCGCCGGGAAGGGGGAGCGGTGCCGCCGGCGGCAAGAGGATCGCGGTCGATTGACCGCGGCCGGCCAGCCTCCACACCGACCGGCGAGAGCGGCTTGCGCAGCGGAAGGACCAAACTCAGGGCCTGCTACCCCTTGGTGGTAAAGGCCTCGCGCATCGCCGGTCGTGGTGTGTTCGCCGTCAAGGACATCCCTTGGGGCGCCAAGATCATTCGCTACCAAGGGGCGCTGATTGACGACCAGGAGGCGAAAAAGCGTGTGGCAGGAGGTGCGACTGCGATCATGGAGCTCGGCGACGGCCTCAATCTAGATGGGTTTGATCAAGGCAACGGTGCCGCCTTGATCAATCATGACCGACGGCGCCCTAACTGTTTCTTGCTGAGGGAGCGCGGGGAGGTTTGGATCGTCGCGGGAGTGGAGGGCATCCAGGCCGGCGATGAACTCACCTATGACTACGGAAGCGAATATTATCCGCGCACGAAAGGGGCGAGGGTTGGCTAGTTTGCCGTAAGCTGCTCGCCACGCCAGTCGTCGCCACAACGCTTAGAGAGCCCCAATGGATATTCTTGCGTGGCTTTGGTGGGTGATATCGACTGTTCTCGGTGTTGCCTTCGCGCTCGTTTGGTTCTTAGTTAGCGGTTGGGTCTCCACTCTGCTGCAGATCGCCTTGCTGGTGATTATCGTCTATTTCTTGAAATATGGCTGGCAGCGCGCCCCGAGCGAGATTTGGCGGCGGACGCGGTCGTTTGCCGGATTCTTTTCCGGTTGGATCCGTGCTCGCGACCCCGCCCCGTTGCCACAGGAGGCCGCCCCGCGCCTCGTGAAAAGCAAGGAATTTGGCGACATCAATATCTCTACCCTGCTCTCGCTGATGATGTTTGCAGGTCTGCTTCTTGCCTCGCGTCTTGAGGGCCTGGCCCGATGATTTCCTGGCTTAAGTGGTCAGCGGCCCGTGCGCCGGCCCTACCGGTCGCTTGGGTGCTCGCTCACGCGACGGTGCTGTTGTGGAAGGCGCTTGATCCCCGCTACATCGATGAAGCGGGATGGATCGTCGACACAATTCTAAAACCGCTGCATCCGTTCGGCGTCTGGCTGGTATCCGCGATCATGCCACCGCTGCGCACGCTGGTGAGCAACATGCCCCCGACGCACCTCGACGCGGATAAGGTGCTCTACGGCTTCTTGGTGCCGATTTACATGGGGATCATCATCGGATTTTTTCGTATGCTGCGCTGGTTGGTTGCCCCGGCTGCCCGTTGAGCAGCCCGCAAGCCTCGAGCGCCGCGAGGGACGAGGCGAAGTCGATCGGTGCGGCAGTCCGAGCGCCAAAGTGACCTGCGCGGCCGGGTCGACCGCTTCTTCGCTCGCCTCCGGCTTAATCGATGCGAGGAACGGTGTGCCGGTGACGCGGCGACCGCCGTGGCAAGCAGCAAGGCCGGAGGCGAAAGGGTCGGCCTTTCAGCATGGCCGATTTGGGGTGGGGTGCTCTGAAAAGCGATGTGTGATCATGACCGCGTGAGGACTGCGGCATGGCCAATCGGCCGGCGCAGATGCCTCCTCGCCTCGGCCTATGCTAGGATCGGTTTGGCTGCCCGCCCGACCGGCAGGGGCAAGCTCAGTTTCGCGAAAGGCTCAACGAGGCGGCGGGCCTTGGCTTCACGGCTCGGTGTCCCGGCCATCGTCCTGGTGGTTCTTGCAGGGTCTGCCCAGGGCCAGTCTTCTTCTCCCGCTTGGATCCGCTGCGCGGGTGGAAAAGGCATTTCGACCGACGGTCAGATTGCTGGCTGCACGATCGTGATTTAGTCGGGGCGGCAGAGCCCGCAAAACCTAGCCAAGGCGTTTTCCAACCGGGGAACGGCTTTCTTTACCAAGGGCGACTACCGTCGCGCCATTCAAGACTACAGCCAGGTCATCAACCTGGACCCCAGCAACGCTACGGCCCTAGACAATCGCTGCTGGACACGGGCAACCCTGGGCCTCGTGGACGAAGCCCTACAGGATTGCGATCAGTCGCTCAAATTACGTCCCAATCATGCCTCCACCCTGGCGACGCGCGGCTTCGTTCATCTCAAGTCCGGCGAGCTCGATGCCGCGATCGTTGACTACAACGCCGCCCTGACACTAGATCCGCACAATCCCTACGCGCTTTATGGTCGTGGCGTGGCCAAGACGAAGAAAGCCGACGCCAGCGGCAACGACGATATCATCGCCGCCCAGGCCATGAGCCTCGAGATCGCGCAGGAGTTTGAGCGCTACGGCTTGAAATGACGATGGCCTGGGTTGCACGCATGCTGCCCAAGCCTCGCCGCGTCATCCCGGCGCCCGGCTGGCAGTCGTTCGCGTTCGACTGGCCCACCTGGTCTTCTTGCCAAGGGTTGCGTCTTGTTGGCGAGCGACCGACCGGCAAGCTTGCCGTGACAACTTGGCGCTGGCACGGGCGACGGCGCCTGCGGCAAAGCAGCCAAGGCCGCCTCGCGCGGCCAAGCGCCGCGGCGGCTGTCGCTGACACGATCGCCAAGGGGAGGCGAGGAAAAAGCCGATCTTTTCTCGCCGGTTGGCAGGGTTGCCGGCCGTGCGTGCCGGCGCGCCGCCGTTCTTGCCGCGGTGGCGTGGTCGGGCCCAAAAGGAACCGTGGATGCCACGGGCTGCCGGCAGCCGACGCCATAATCTCTTCGCTAAAACTCGTTGCAATGGGGCCTTGGTGGGTGCGGCGGCCAAGCACGGAAGCAAAGCGCGTTATTTGGCCCAAGCGATGATTTTCCGCTTAAGGAGAAATTCCATGCCGGCTTTGGTAAGCGAAACACTCAAGCAGGGGCGACTGAAGGTTATCGCGCCCGACGGCCAGCGCCACGTTTTCGAAGGTGCGGCGAAGGGGCCCGAAGCTAGCATCAGGGTCACCGACAACAGGGTCATGCGACGGATGCTCGTGGTCCCGGACCTCTATTTGGGCGAAGCCTATATGGAGGGCTCGCTGCTGGTTGAGGACGGATGTCTCTACGATGTGCTCGACTTCTTCGCCTGCAACCTGATGCCGCGTTTGTACGACCCCAACGCCGTGGCCCTTCCCAGCGCTTATCAAAACAACGTTGTTGGCAAGGCACAGGCCAATGTGGCTTTCCACTACGATCTCAGTCGCAGCCTTTTTGAGCTGTTTCTCGACCGCGACCTGCAATATTCGTGTGCTTATTTTACAAATCCGGGCGACAGCCTGGAGCAGGCACAACTAAACAAAAAGAAGCGCGTTGCCGCAAAGCTGCGGCTAGAGCCCGGCATGCGTGTGCTCGATATCGGTTCGGGTTTTGGCGGCTTGGCGCTGCATCTGGCAGCCGCCCACGGCGTCGACGTCCTTGGCCTTACCCTGTCGGAGGAACAGTGGCGCGTTTCTCAGGATCGCGCCAAGGCGGCGGGATTGGAAAAAAGGGTCACCTTCAAATTGCGCGACTATCGTGAAGAAAGCGGGCGCTTCGATCGTATTGTCTCCGTCGGCATGTTCGAACATGTCGGCGCCAGCCACTACGATGAGTTCTTCCACAAACTGGGTGAGCTCTTGAGCGATGACGGCGTCTGCCTGCTCCACTCGATTGGGCGTATGGCGCCTCCCGGCGCCACCTCCCCTTGGCTCATCAAGTACATCTTTCCCGGAGGCTACGTGCCGTCGCTCTCGGAAACCCTGGCGGCTGTCGAGCGGGCAAGCCTTTGGCTCACCGACCTTGAGATCTTGCGCCTCCACTATGCTGAAACGCTCAAGCAGTGGCATCGCAGGTTCCAAGCCAATCGTGAAAAAGTACGCGCGCTCTATGACGAGCGCTTCTGCCGTATGTGGGAATTCTATCTCCAGCTCTGCGAGGTGGGTTATCGACGGCTGAATTGGATGGTCTTTCAGGCGCAGCTCGCCAAGCGCGTTTCGACCGTGCCTCTGACCAGATCCTACCTGGCGGGGTGGGACGGTGGGCAACGGTGACCGGCTCGGCTTCGCATGCGCCCAACAACGCTCGGCGTCGAAACGCCTTTGGGGTTCGCTCGCGGCGAAGGGTGCCACAAGCCGGCCGGGGCGCCGAGGTTGCTCGGCCCCCTACCTGATGCCAGCTTTTTTTTGCTGCGCCTGCCTGAAGAAGCTCTCGGCACGCTTGGCGAGTTCGTATGGCGCAACGTCTTCCTGGTGCGTGGCAATCATCCAGCTATTGTCCGCGGGATCCTTTACGCCGCCCGAACGGTCGCCATAGAACATGTCCATCGGCTCCATGATCGTCTTGCCGCCGGCCTCGATCGCCTGACGATACACACTATCGACGTCGGGAACGTAGAGGTAGAGCGATGATGGCGCTGCTTTGGCCATCTGGCTCTCCTCGGCGATCATCACGCGGGAATTACCGATCTGGACCTCAGCGTGCATGATCGTCCCGTCGGGGCGCTTGAGGGGCGTGTGCGTGAGCTCTGCGTCGAATGCCCGCTGGAGAAAATCTATGACGCGCGGCGCGCCACGGACGATCAGGTAAGGGGTGACGGTGTGATGACCAGCGGGAACCGGATTTACTGCCATCGTAAGCTCCTCGCATTGGGTTTATAGCTGGCCTGCTTTGACAATTTCACTGGCCGAGTCCCCTTAGCAAAAGCTGGCTTGCCATCTGCCAACGCGCTTGGCCCTGCAAGACGTCACGCAGGAGGTTTGGATCCTAAGACCCTGAGTTTGGGTCCTGAGTTTGGGCTCCTGAGTTTGCCTGGCTTGCCCTTAGCGCAAGTCAGACGGGCGAACGCGCACGAGCCTGGGGAACCGGCACAGCGCCACGATCTGCAAATTTTTTTAACGACCGATCGCGCGCAAAAGTTCCAGCGGGGGCGTACCGCACAGGCGAGCTGCGCATCGTGAGCCGTGCTCGTGCAGCGTGACACGTGCCCTTAGCGTGCGCCCAAGACCCGTCGCACAAGGTGTGCCATCCAGATTCTCCCCAAGAGCCTGATGCAACGCGCTCAGCCCCATGCAACGCGCTCATAAGGGCGCCCGGTTGCCGCGGCGAACCCAGCATTCGGCGCCGCCGGCCTGGCGGCAACCCTGCGCGCGCCTCGGGCCCCACGACCCCTAAGGTAAAGACGCAGGATCAAGCCCACGTCGCCCGATGGGGCCCCGCGCGGAGGCCTTTCCCAACCTCGCTGCGCCAGTCGCCGCCCAGGCCTTGACCGCACCGTTGGAATTGACCGGTGGCACACCGCTGCAGGCTCGTCACGACGCCGGGATCGGCGCGCCAGCACGGCTTACGCCTTCGCCGCCGGCGCGGTGGACACAAATCCGTCAACGGCGACGGGGAACTGGCAACCCAAGCGTTATTCGTGGGTCGACCGGCCAGCTGCGGGGCGAGGCAAGATCCTCGCGCCAGTGCAGCGTTGCTGCCGTCTGTCACCCGCTTACCAGGTGCTTTGGCAAAAGGACAAAACCTAAATGGCGCAGGCCACGCAATGGCTCAGAACGCGCTCGGCCTGGCTCGCTTTGCTGCTCCTGTTGGCCATGGCCTTGGCGGCCAGCTGGGGCTGGTGGCACCTGGGGCCGCCCGGCGGCACGCCGTCGCAGGCGCGAGCGCGCGCCACCCCCCAGGCTGCCCCCGTTCATACAGCCATTGTCGAGACCAAGTCGTTTCCAGTTGTCCTTAATGGTTTGGGTACGGTGCAGGCCACAAACACCGTGACCGTGCGCTCCCGAGTGGACGGGCAAATCGAGCGGGTCGCCTTTGACGAGGGCCAGATGGTTAATGAGGGCCAATTGCTTGTGCAGATCGACCCGGCACCCTTCCGGGCCGCACTCGATCAGGCCATTGCCAAGCACGGCCAGGACGAGGCCAGCCTCACCAACGCCAAGCAGGACCTGCAACGCACCTCAATCCTATCCAAGCAGGGCAACGCCACCCAGCAGCTCCTCGATCAGCGCACGGCGCAAGTCGCCAGTCTGACGGCGCAGGTCCAGGCCGACCAGGCCGCCATCGCCAGCGCCAAAGTTCAATTGGACTATACCACCATCAAATCCCCGCTTAGCGGTCGAGCGGGCTTCCGGTTGGTAGATCCCGGCAACATCGTGCACGCCAACGACCAGAACGGTATTCTGACGATTACGCAACTGCAGCCGATCTCGGTGATCTTCACCGCACCCGAACAGGATTTGCCAGCGATCACCGAGGCACTGAAGTCCGGTCCCCTGCAGGTCAGCGCCTTCAGCTCCGATGGGCACAAGCCGTTGGCTGACGGCACGCTGAAGCTGATCGACAACCAAGTGGACGTCGCCAGCGGCACCATAAGATTGAAGGCTAGCTTCGACAACAAAAACGCGGCGCTTTGGCCAGGTCTCTCCGTCTCCACCCGATTGCTGATCCAAACCATCAAAAACGTTGTGGTGGTCCCCGATAGCGCGGTGCAGCGAGGACCCAACGGCCTTTTTGCCTATGTCGTCACCGCCGACGGCAAGGCCCAGCTGAGAAATCTCAAGGTTGGCCGGATCGAAGACGGACAAGCCCTGGTGGAAGACGGGCTGGCCGCGGGCGATCGGATCGTCACCTCGGGCCACTACCGCGTGCAAGCCGGAGGTCCGGTCGAAATCGTCGACGGCCAAGGCCGGCAGACGGCGGACAAGCGCGCGGATGAAAAGGTCGACTAGGTATGAACGGCGGCATCTCGACACCTTTCATTCGCTATCCGATCGCGACGTCCCTCGTCATGGTGGGCATCCTCTTCGTCGGCGTCGTCGCCTATCAGAACCTACCCGTCGCCCCGCTGCCCAAGGTTGACTTCCCCACCATCCAGGTGTCTGCCCAGCTACCCGGCGCCAGTGCCGAGACCATGGCCTCCTCGGTCGCCCAACCGCTGGAACGCACCTTTGCGCAAATCCCCGGCGTGACGCAGACGACCTCATCGAGCGGTCTTGGTTCGACCAGCATTACGGTGCAGTTCGATCTCGACCGCAACATTGATGCGGCGGCCAACGACATTCAGGCCGCCATCAATGCCGCCAGCGGTCAGCTGCCACAAGACCTGCCGTCGCCGCCGACCTATCGCAAGGTGAACCCGGCAGATTCACCGATCTTGATCCTGTCGGCTACATCGAAAACCATGCCGCTGATCGACGTCGACGACAACGCCGATACCAAGCTGGCCCAGCAAATCAGTCAAATCTCCGGCGTTGGCCAAGTCACCATCGGCGGCGAACAGAAGCCCGCCATCCGTATCCAGCTCGATCCGGCCAAACTGGTGGCCAAAAACCTGTCGCTGGAGGATGTGCGCGCGCAACTCGCGATTTCGACCGTCAATTCGCCGAAGGGAAGCATCGACGGCCAAGTCCGCAGCTATACGATCTACGCCAATGATCAGTTGACCGCCGCGGACGCCTGGAACGATGTCATCATCGCCTATCGCAACGGCGCGCCCCTGCGCATACGCGACATCGGTCGGGCGGTGGCCGGGCCGGAGGATGCCAAAAAAGCCGCATGGTCGCAGGGGCAACGGGGGGTATTTCTGGTCGTTTTCAAGCAGCCAGGCGCCAACGTCATCGATACGGTCGATCGCATCAAGAGCGAACTGCCGCGCCTGCGCGCATCGATGCCGCCAAACCTCAACGTCGATATCTTGAGCGATCGTACCCAGACCATTCGTGCTTCTGTCGAGGACGTGCAGTTCACCTTGCTGCTGACGATCGGCTTGGTCGTTGCCGTCATCTTCGTTTTTCTGCGAACCTTCTGGGCCACGATGATCCCCAGCGTGACGGTCCCGCTCTCGCTGTTGGGCGCATGTGCGTTCATGTACTTGCTGGGTTACAGTCTCGATAACATTTCCCTGATGGCTTTGACAATCTCGGTTGGCTTTATCGTCGATGATGCCATCGTCATGCTCGAGAACATTGTGCGGCATGTCGAGGAGGGCATGAAGCCGTACGAGGCCGCCATGAAAGGAGCGGGCGAGATCGCCTTTACCATTCTTTCGATCAGCATCTCGCTCGTCGCCGTGTTCATTCCCCTGTTGTTGCTGGGCGGCATCATTGGTCGCCTGTTCCGCGAATTCGCGGTTACCACCACGATGTGCATCGCCGTATCTGCCTTCGTTGCCCTCACGCTGACGCCGATGATGGCCTCCCGCTTCCTGCGCAGCAAACGCGACGAGCGGCACGGTCGCTTCTATAAATTCACCGAGCGCGGCTTTGCAAAAATGCTGAGAGGCTACGAGATATGCCTCGATGCTGTGCTGCGGCACCAATTCGTGACCTTGTGCGTATTCCTCGCCACCCTGGCCTGCACCATCTACCTCTTCATCATCATCCCCAAGGGCTTCTTCCCGCAACAGGATGTCGGCATGATCACCGGCATCTCCGAGGCCGGACAGGACGTCTCGTTCGCAGAAATGATGCGCCGGCAGGAGGCCCTGGGCGAGGTCATCAGCAAGGATCCCGCCGTCGCCACCTACGCCATGTCGCTTGGCGTCGGGGGCTCGACCTCGACCTTGAACAACGGCCGCTTTTTCATCTCGCTCAAGCCGCGGCGGGAACGCGACGCCTCCGCCGGTGAAGTTATCGCCAGACTGCGGCCCCAGTTGGAAAAGGTCGAGGGCGCCAGGCTGTTTCTGCAGGCCTCCCAGGACGTCAATATCGGCGGACGGCTGGCACGCACTCAATTCCAATACACCCTGCAGGACGCCAACATCGATGAGCTCAATCAGTGGGCGCCAAAGGTGCTGGCCCAGCTCAAGAGCATTCCCGAACTGCGCGACGTTGCCACCGATCAGCAGATGTCAGGCACGTCGCTGTCCTTGACCATCGATCGGGACCAGGCCTCGCGTTACGGCATAACCCCGCAGCTGATCGACGACACGCTCTACGACGCCTTCGGCCAGCGCCAGGTCGCCCAATACTTCACGCAGCAAAATAGCTACCACGTGGTCATGGAAATCCTTCCCGAACTGCAGGGTGAGGTGGCAAGTCTCGATAAGATTTACCTCAAGTCACCGAGCACCGGACAACAGGTACCGCTGGCTACCTTCGCCAGATGGACCACGCGCGACATCAAACCGCTGTCGATCAGCCATCAGGGCCAGTTCCCCGCCGTCACCATCAGCTTCAACCTGGCACAAGGCGGCTCGCTCGGCACAGCGACCGCGGCCATCCAAAAGGCGGAAAGGGAAATGGGCATGCCGGCTTCCTTGATCGGCACGTTTCAAGGCAATGCCCAGGCGTTCCAGGCGTCGCTACGCACGGTGCCGATGCTCATCCTTGCTGCCTTGTTCGTGGTCTACCTGGTGCTCGGCATTCTTTACGAGAGCTATATCCACCCCCTGACCATCCTCTCGACCTTGCCTTCGGCCGGCGCCGGCGCGATCGCCACCCTGATGCTGTTCGGTTTCGACTTTAGTTTGGTCGCCATGATCGGCGTGATCTTGCTGATCGGCATCGTCAAGAAGAACGGCATCATGATGGTGGACTTCGCCATTACCGCCGAGCGGGATGAACATATCTCCCCCGTCGAAGCCATACGCCGCGCGGCACTGCTGCGCTTTCGCCCGATCATGATGACGACGGCTGCCGCCCTACTGGGCGGCGTGCCCCTCATGCTCGGCACCGGCAACGGTGCCGAAATCCGCCAGCCGCTTGGGTACGCCATGGTGGGTGGGTTGCTTGTCAGCCAGGCGCTCACGCTTTTCACGACGCCGGTCATTTATGTCTATCTCGATCGCTTCTCGAACTTCCTCGCCGCCTTTGCCAAGCCCGCGCCAGCGGTCGAGGAACCCGAGCAGCGACCAATGGCAGCGGAATAGCTGGTGCTGGACCGTCGCCCGACCCGCGACACTCTGGGGCGCAGAGGATGCGCAAGGATCAAGAAACCCCGCCGTTGGCGGCCCAGCAACTAGCCCCGGGCGCCAAGATCATCCAGTTCGCGCGCAAGCCAAAAGCCTGCCAGCGCGGAGCCGAAATCGTTGATCCCCTGCGCCGCCTTGAGGATGAGGACGACCACCGACGCACCCTGCAGAACCTAGCCGCCGCCGTCATCATCGTTGCTTTGATCGCTGCGGGCTTTTGGCTGATCGATCATCTCCGCAGCAGCGCCCGCATCGAAGCCTGTCTCGAAGCTGGCCATCGCAACTGCCTGCCGAACCTCGAACACGCTCGCTGAGCCGACCGCAGCGCGGCCCGTCACCCAGCACGCCCTGCAGCCGGCGCTGCATGGGTCTGGACGTCATGACGCTGGCGCGCCTTTTCGCCAACCTCTAACCTGGCGCCTGGCTAGAGCCCGGGAAGCGCCTGGCGCGATGATCACAGGTCTGCCCCACCAGGGGCGTCGCCAACGCCCGGTCCGGCCGGCAGGATGCTTGCAAGAGGGGTCTTTCAAGAAGGGCTATTGGGTCCATGCGGATCGCGGTGATTGGTGCTGGCGCCGTTGGCGGTGCCTTCGGGGCAGCCCTGGCCAAGGCTGGATGTGATGTGACTTTCGTTGCGCGCGGCGACCACTTGGCGGCGATGCACCGGCATGGCCTCACCTTGATGAGCCCGCGCGGAGATCTGCATCTTAACCCCGTCAAAGCCACCGATGTCCCGGCGAGCATCGGTGAGGTGGATTTCGTGCTGTTCTGCGTCAAGTTGTGGGACGTGGAAAGCGCCGGCGCCGCCATCCGCCCGATCATGGGTCCGAACACGGCCGTCATCCCGCTGCAGAACGGCATCGACGCGAGTGACCGGCTCATTCCCATTCTGGGCAAGGAGGCGGTGATGGGCGGGGTGGCGCAGATCAGCGCCACCATTGCCGAACCCGGCGTGATCCGGCAGACCGGTACCTTCATGCGCCTGGTGTTCGGCGAACTCGACGGCCGGCCTAGCCAGCGCGGCGCTGCCTTTCAGTCGCTTTGCGAGGCCGCCAAATTCGAAGCGGTGAACAGCAATAGCGTTCTGACCGCCCTGTGGGAGAAGTTCGTCCTGCTTGCAACCAACAGCTCGGTGGCGGCGCTCACGCGCCTGCCGTTCGGCAAACTGCGCGATGATCCGGAGGTCTTTGCCCTGTTCGAAAAGGGAGTGGCCGAGGCTGCCGCCGTGGGTCGCGCACGCGGCATAGCGTTGGCGCCGGAGCTGGAGGCCAAGACCTTGCAGGCAACGCGCAATTTTCCCGCGGAAATGCTGCCCTCAATGGCGGTCGATCTGATGCGCGGCAACAGGCTAGAATTGCCCTGGCTTGCCGGCAAGGTCGTGGCGCTGGGGCGCGAGTTGGGCGTGCCGACACCCACCTTCGAGGTGATGTACGCGGCCCTCAAACCCTACGCCAACGGTGCACCGCGCTAGCCGCGGGTGGGTGGGAAGGGTATTTTCTGGCGCCGCTGCCAGAAAAGTCAGTGCGCTGGCGAGAACGTGGTCGGGCGCATGATTTTGTTGTCCTGCAACAGGACCATGCCCTCGGTGCGGGCCAAGAAAGCAGCCCAGTCGGGATCGGCGTCGCGAGCCGCGCGCTTTTGTTCCATGTCGGCCAGGCTGGCGTAGCGCCATAGGTGGACGACCTGGTTGAGGGGACCGATATGGCTGACGTAGTAGCCCATCAGCTCGAGGTTGTGGCGTTGCATCACCGGTAGGGCCTGGGCTTCGAAAAGCTCCAGGTATTTTGCCATTTTGCGCGGGATCAGCGTGTAGGTGCGCACGTCAACGATCATGGCAGCTCCTCAAAGTCGCATCTGACCGCAAGCGATGTCGCCGGCCGCGGCCCCACTCTTGGCAATGAAGCGGAGCTGGTTGGCAAGTTGCGCCGGGCGGCTGGCATCCTCGAAAGCCAATACCATGCAAAACGTGGACGTGCTGATGATCTTTGGCATGGTCGGCCATGCCATGGTCATTCGGTAGGCCCTTGGCACCTTTGAGTTTGCGGGGACCAGATCGAACTCAATCTGATCCGTGCCATCATGACCGACGACGATCCCGGCTTGTCTTCACGCGGCCGATTTCCCGCGGGCTTCCGTTGGCTGCGGCGCTTTCCGTGGTCCCGACGGTCTGGCAACACCTGCGCCACCAGAAGCGCGCGTTTCGAAGAGGATGCGGACTTCTAACGCGAGGTCGATGGAGGGCATTGCCCGCCGCCTCTGGGGCCTCGCGGGCATGAACGCCTCCCCGCCGCACGGCCGCGAAAAAAGGCGCCGGCGCCGACCTCCTCGGCCAACGCTAGGCGAGAGACCGCCGTGGCAAGGACGCTTGCCCCTGGATGGGCTGGCCTTTCTTTTTGCTTGTCTGGCGCCGACGCGCGCGAGAAGAATTGCATCCGCGCACCTCTTGAGAACTCAGCGCCGCGCGCGGGCGCACTGGGGAGGCAGCAAATGACGACGCGACGACAGTTCATGGCCACCGGCGCCGCCGCGCTGGCGGCGACGGCCGTGACCCCGCCAGCTTTCGCTCAATGGCGTCCGAGCGAACGCTACCCGGATCCAGCGGTGGAGATTTTGGACCCGAGCTTTGGCAAGTATCGTCTGGCATTGGCGAGCGTTGAGCGCCTTGCCACCGGCATGCGCTGGAGCGAGGGTCCGGCCTGGTTCGGGGCCGGCCGCTATCTGCTCTGGAGCGATATTCCCAACAACCGCATCATGCGCTGGCAGGAAGAGACCGGTGGCGTCAGCGTCTTTCGCCAGCCCTCCAACAACGCCAACGGCAACACCCGAGACCGTCAGGGCCGACTTGTAACCTGCGAGCACGACGCCCGGCGCCTGACACGCACCGAGTTCGACGGCACCATTACCACCCTGATCGACAAGTTCGACGGCAAGCCGCTCAATTCACCCAACGACGTCGTGGTCAAATCGGATGACACGATCTGGTTCACCGATCCCCCCTTTGGCATTCTCGGCAATTACGAGGGCCACGTGGCCCCGCCCGAACTCCCAACCAACGTCTATCGGCTCGACCCGGCCACCGGGCGCGCCACGGTTGCGGCTGGCGACGTCAATCGACCGAACGGGCTCGCGTTCTCGCCCGACGAATTGAAGCTCTATATCGTTGAGGCTGGCGTCACTCCGCGGGTCATCAAGGTCTACGACGTCGTCGATAATGGCAGCAAACTTGCAAATGGACGCCCCTTCATCACTGCCGAGGCCGGCGGCACACCCGATGGCTTTCGCCTCGACGTCGACGGCAACCTGTGGTGCGGTTGGGGCATGGGTAACGAGAAGCAGGACGGGGTGAAGATCTTCGATGCTACGGGCAAGCCGATCGGCTTTGTCGCGCTGCCCGAGCGCTGCGCGAACGTGTGCTTCGGCGGCGTCAAGCGCAACCGGCTGTTCATGGCGGCCAGTCATTCGCTCTACTCACTGTATGTCAACACGCAGGGAACGCCGGGCGGCTGATGCCCGCTGGAGGGGGCCGAGCCGCCGCGCCCCTGCGGCCGAGAGCGTGTTTCGCGCGCCTGCTCGACGTGCTAGCGATGGCGCTTCGTTGCCGCGTCGCCTACCGGGAGCTGTGCTTGTGCGCAACTTCATCTATGTGGCTCCGCCGTCGATCGAGGATGCCATCGGCGAGTTGCGTCGGGGCGAGGCGCGCCCGCTGGCGGGCGGCACCGATCTGCTGCCGCAGTTGCGTGAGGGGCGCCGCTACGCCGATCGCATCGTCGACCTGAAGCGCATTGCTGAGCTGAGCGCCATTCGCCCGCTGGCGGAGGGCGGCGTCGCGATCGGCGCCGCGGCGAGTGCGACGAGCGTCGCACGCCACGACCTGATCGCTGCCCACTACCCGGCGATCGCCGCATCTGCCCGCTTGCTCGGAAGCGTGCAGGTGCAGAACCGCGCCAGCCTCGGCGGCAATGTGTGCAATGCGGCGCCGTCCGCCGACGTCGTGCCGGCTCTCATCTGCCACGAGGCGGATGCCCACATTGCGGGCGCCAGCGGCCGCCGCCGGACGCCGCTGGAGAACCTTTTTGTCGGACCGGGCAGGACCGTGCTGCAAGCCGACGAGGTGTTGACGGCCCTGTCGCTCGCGGCCGTGCGGCAGCGATCGGCCACCACCTACCTGCGCTTCACGCCGCGACGGGAGATGGATATCGCCATCGCGGGCGTGGCGGTGCGCATCGATCTTGCCGAGGACCGCTCCATCGCGCGTGTCCGCATTGCCCTGGCTGCGGTGGGACCCACCCCGCTGCGCGCCATGTCCGCCGAACGCTTGCTCTTGGGCAACAGGCTGGACCGCGATTTGTCACTGGCGGCGGCCGGCGCTGCCGCCAATGATGATGCGCAACCGATCTCCGACACGCGGGCGTCGGCCGACTATCGCCGCAACCTGGTTGAGGTCCTGACGCGGCGTGGTCTGGCCGCCTGCGCGCGCACGCTTAATATTGCCTTGGATCTCACATGAAGGTGCTGCTCAGCTGTAGGATCAATGCCGAAGAGCACGCCGTGCTCGTCGATCCGCGCGATACGCTGCTGGAGCTGTTGCGCGAGCGCATCGGCTTGACCGGCAGTAAGGAAGGCTGCGGCAATGGCAACTGCGGAAGCTGTACGGTCCTATTGGACGGCGCGCCCGTCAATGCCTGCCTGGTGCTGGCGTTGGAGGTCGCCGGGCGCGACATCGTGACCATCGAAGGGGTGGCGAGGGCGGGTGAGCTGCACCCGATTCAAAGCGCCCTGGTAGAGGCGGGCGGCACCCAGTGTGGTTTTTGCACCCCAGGCATCGTGCTGGCGGCCAAGGCTTTGCTCGCTGTCAATTCGGCCCCGAGCGAGGACGATATCCGGCAAGCCATCGCCGGCAACCTGTGTCGCTGTACCGGCTACGGCAAGATCGTCGATGCGATCGCCACCGCCGCGACGCGCATGCGGCGAGGCTGAGGCATGAACCGGGATCCGGCCGACGCACGAATAGGCGGGCTCAAAGTCGTCGGCAAGCGCTTGGCACGCGTGGACGCCAAGGAGCGCGTCACCGGCCAAGCGATCTATCCTGCCGATCTCTCGTTGCCCGGCATGGTGCACGCGAAGATCCTGCGCAGTCCACTGGCGCATGCGCGCATTCGCGGCATCGATACCACGCGTGCGCAAGCCATGAAGGGCGTCCTTGCCGTCGTCACGGCCGCGGATTTTCCGGCCGTGCCGGTGGGATCCACGATCCCCATGGGTGAGACCGGCTACGACATGTGGATGGTGGCCGCCATCAACATGGCCCGCGACAAGGTGCATTGGATCGGACAGCCGGTCGCCGCCGTCGCCGCCATCGACGTTCACACTGCCGCCGCCGCGCTGGCGCTGATCGATATCGAATACGAGCCCCTAGAGCCCGTGCTCGGGATTCTCGCCGCCATGGCTTCGGAGGCACCGGTGCTGCACGAGCACGTCTTTACCAAAGGTGTCGAACCGCGGCCGCGGGCGCCGAGTAACGTCTGTTCGCGCGTCGTCATTAGCCGGGGTGATGCTTCGGCGGCGCTCGCCGACGCGCACGCGAGCGCCCGTGTCCGCGTCACGGTCGATACCGCGCATCAGGGCTATCTGGAGCCGCAGGTCGCGGTGGCGCAGGTCGATGCCAACGGCTTTGCGACGGTGTGGGCCTCCACCCAGGGTCAGTTTACCGCCGAGCTGATGATCGCGCGCATGCTGGGCCTGCCCGCTTCGAAACTGAAGGTGGTGCCGCTCGAGATTGGCGGTGGCTTCGGCGGCAAGATCGCCATCCATGGCGAAGCCGTCGCCGTACGCCTGGCGCAGAAGTGCCAGCGGCCGGTCAAACTGGTGCTGACGCGCGAAGAAGTCTTGCAAGGTGGCAGCGGCCCGGCGGCCGGCGCCGTGATCGACATCGCCGTTGCCGCGCAAAAGGACGGCGGCCTCGTCGCCATCGAGGGGACCTATCGCATGGATGCGGGCGGCCTGCCCGGAATGAGCCCATCGCTGTTGATGCAGGCCTCGGCCGCCCTCTACCAGTGCCCCAATCTCAACCTCGAAGGTTTCGACGTCGTCACCAATAAGCCGCGCACCGAAGCCTACCGTGGGCCGGGCGGCATCCAGGCGGCTTTTGCCGTGGAGCAGGCCATCGACATGCTGTGCCAAAGGCTCGGCATGGATCCCCTGGAATTCCGCAAACGCAACGCTTCGGTGACCGGCAGCCTGATGCCGATCGGCACACCGTTTCCCGCCATCGGGCTCGACACCATCCTCGCGGCGGTCGGCCGGCATCCGTGCTGGACCGATCCGTTGCAAGAGGGCGCCTACCCGCGCGGTCGCGGGCTGGCGCTTGGCTACTGGCGGGGTACCTCGATGACGTCGGCGGCGCATATCACCATTGCCGGCGATGGCCGACCCATGGTGACGATGGGTGCCGTCGATCTGTCCGGTACCCGCTCGACGATGGCGCAGGTCGTGGCCGAGGAGTTCGGTCTGGGCATCGAGGACGTGCACGTGCAGACCGGTGATTTCGAAGTCGGTCGGCTACAGTGACGGCGCTGCCGGCAGCCGCGTCGCCCGCACCATGACCGCCGCCCTGGTGGAGGCGTGCGGGGATGCGCTGCGCCAGCTCAGGAACCGGGCGGCCGAGAAGCTGCAGAGTGCCCCGGAATTGCTGCACTATGCCGACGGCGTCTTTCACTCACCGCAGCCGAGCGGTGCGGCCATCTCTTTGGCGGAGCTGATGCAGGCCACCTTGACCGATGGTGCCGTGGTCGGGCGCGGTGTTTCGAGCAAGTTGCCGCTCGGCGTCGAGATCGGTGCGCACGTGTGTGACGTGGAGGTCGACACCGACAGCGGGCTTGTCACCGTCCTGCGCTATACCGCCTTTCAGGACGTTGGCCTGGCGCTCAATCCGACGGCGGTCGAGGGCCAGATTGAGGGCAGCGTTGTGCAGGGGCTCGGTTGGGCGTTGCTGGAAGGCTTCGACTATGGCGCCGACGGTCGCCTGCGCAACGCCAGCTTGCTCGACTACCGCATGCCAACTGCGCTCGACGTGCCGCGCATCGAAACCGTGATCGTCGAGACCCCGGTGCCGAATGTACCCTATGGCGTGCGTGGCGTCGGCGAGGTGCCGATCGTGCCGCCGGCAGCCGCCGTCGCCAACGCCATCGCGCGCGCCGTCGGCGTGCGCGTCCATCGCATGCCGATGACGCCGGAGCGCGTGCTTGGCGCCATCCGGGCGCGGCTAGGCGGGTCGAGCAGGGATTAGGACTTTTTGTTCAGCCGCGCGATCAATGCCGAGGTATCCCAGCGATTGCCGCCCATCTTCTGCACCTCGGCGTAGTAGCCGTCGATGATCTTGGCGATCTCGACCATGGCGCCATTGCGCTTGGCCTCGTCCATGATGATGCCAAGATCCTTGCGCATCCAGTCGACGGCGAAGCCAAAGTCGAACTTGTTTTCGTTCATGGTCTTCCAGCGGTTGTCCATCTGCCAGGACTGGGCCGCACCCTTGGCGATCGTCTCCATGACCTTGGGAATGTCGAGCCCGGCCCGCTGGGCAAAGGCCAAGCCTTCCGAGACGCCTTGCACGGTGATGGCGACGATGATCTGGTTGACCATCTTGGTGAGCTGGCCGGCACCGGCCGGGCCGATCAGCGTGGCCATGCGGGCATAGTCGTCGATGATCGGCTTTGCCTTGTCGAACGGCGCTTGGTCACCACCGATCATCACCGTCAGCGCGGCATTCTGGGCACCGGCCTGACCGCCTGAGACCGGCGCATCGAGGAAATCGAAGCCTTTGCCTTTGGCGGCGGCATACAACTCGCGGGCGATGTTGGCCGACGCGGTGGTGTTGTCGATGAAGACGGCGCCTTTGCGCACGCCGTTGAAGGCGCCCTTGGGGCCGAGGGTCACCTCGCGCAGGTCGTTGTCGTTGCCGACGCAGCAGAAGACAAAATCGGCATCCTTGGCGGCGTCCTGCGGCGTGGCCGCGCTGGTGCCGCCAAATTCTTTGCTCCAAGCCTCGGCCTTGGCGGAATTGCGATTGTAGACCGTGAGATCGTGGCCGCCTTTGCGACGAATATGTCCCGCCATGGGGTAGCCCATCACGCCGAGACCGATCCAAGCCACTTTCGCCATTGCCATGCCTCCTCATGCCTGCACTCGGGGGCGACTATTATCGGAAGGATGACCCGTTGTCAGCGCACGAAACGCGCCCGTCGGCTGCCGGCGGCGGGCGTTCAATTGGCGGCGCGGATGGCAAACGCCACGACTTCGTCCATCGCGTCGAAGCTGGAGGGTACCCCGATCGAGGCGGCCGCCAACAGGGCGGCGGCGCCGTAAAGGGCGAGAAGGGCTGTCCTAATGCTCATCGACACCGTCTCTTGTAACGCCAGCCGTGCAAACGCCATGCCGCGGTGGCGCGTGGGTGACGGGGGCTCGGCTGGTGCGGCTGAAAGTCGACGCCAAGGGCGACTTTTCGCCGAATGCACCGCTTTGAGCACCAGGCCCGCGCGGACTGTCAACACAATTCTTCGACGACAGGAATGCCGTGGTCGCCTAAGTTGTGGTCGATTGCCCAGCAAGCCCGCTTGAGATGGAGCCATGCCTCAACGCCGCGCGACGGCAGCGTCGAACGCCCCGCAGGCCGCACCGGTCACGCTCGAGGATATCGAGGCGGCGCGCCGGCGCCTGGCCGGGGCCATCATCGAGACCGATTGCGACTGGAGCCGGACGCTCTCGGCCATCCTCGGCTGCAAGATCTGGCTCAAGTTCGAAAACCAGCAGTTCACCGCTTCCTTCAAGGAGCGCGGGGCGCTGAACCGGCTCTCTGCCCTGTCGGCTGCCGAGCGCAAGGCGGGTGTCATCGCCATGTCGGCCGGCAATCACGCCCAGGGCGTCGCCTACCATGCGCACCGGCTGGGGATCCCCGCCACCATCGTCATGCCGGTGAGTACGCCGACGGTCAAGGTCGTCAACACCCGTCGCCACGGGGCCGAGGTGATTTTGACCGGCGAGACGGTCGAGGAGGCGGCGACCTTCGCACACCGGCATGGCGAGGCGAACGGCCTCACCTTCATCCATCCCTATGACGATCCCCTGATCATCGCCGGACAGGGCACACTGGCGCTGGAGATGTTGGGTTCAGCCCCGGAAATCGACACCCTCGTGGTACCGATTGGCGGCGGCGGCCTGATCGGGGGCATCGCCACGGCCGCCAAAGCCCTGCGGCCCGACCTGCAGGTGATCGGCGTGCAGGCGGAGCTTTACCCTTCGATGTACAACACCATCAAAGGCACTGCGCTGCCCATGCGCGGCGATACGCTGGCCGAGGGCATCGCGGTCAAGGCGCCGGGGCGCATCACGCAGGCGCTGGTGCGCGATCTGGTCGAGGAGATCGTGCTGGTCTCGGAGGCGGAACTGGAGCACGCCGTCTCTCTTCTCATCAGCATCGAAAAGACGGTGGTGGAAGGTGCGGGCGCCGCCGGACTGGCGGCGGTCCTGTCGAACCGCGAGCGCTTCCGCGGCAAAACCGTCGGTCTCGTGCTGTGCGGGGGCAATATCGACACCCGCCTGCTGGCCAGCGTGCTGGCGCGCGAGCTCGCCCGCGAAGGGCGACTGACCCAGCTCGCCATCGATCTTGCCGATCGCCCGGGCCAGCTCGCCAAGGTGGCCAACACCTTGGGCGAAGCCGGGGCCAATATCGTCGAAGTTTACCACCAGCGCGTATTTTCCGATCTGCCGGCGAAAGGCGCGCTGTTGGAGGTGGTGATCGAAACTCGCGATCGATCGCATTTGGAAGAGACGGTGGCGAAGTTGAAGGCGGCGGCCTTCGAGGTCGAAGTTCGCACCAATCCAGGAGGAGCGCGGTGATGGAAGGCGCCCGCATGATCCCGGTGGACGAGGCAGCAAGTCTCGCCATGCTGCGCGAGCTGGAGCGCAAGGTCCTGTGGATTTCAAGTTTTATGATCCATCACGCCAACCATGAGGTGGATCGCGGCGACGGCCTCAAGGTCGGTGGGCATCAGGCCTCGTCGGCCTCGCTGGTCACGCTGATGACGGCCCTTTATTTTCGCATCTTGCGACCGCAGGACCGGGTCGCCGTGAAACCGCACGCGAGCCCGGTTTTCCACGCCATCCAATACCTACTCGGGCATCAGAGCCTCGACCAGCTGCAAAACTTCCGTGGCTTCGGCGGCACGCAATCGTATCCCTCGCGCACCAAGGACAAGGACGACGTCGACTTTTCCACCGGTTCCGTCGGCTTGGGCGTGGCGGTCACCGGCTTTGCCAGCTTGGTGCAGGATTACGTTCATGCCAAGGGCTGGAGCAAAGAGTGGCCCAAGGGGCGCATGATATCGCTGATGGGCGATGCGGAGCTCGACGAGGGCAACATTCACGAGGCGCTGCTCGAATATTGGAAGCACGGTCTCAAGAATTGCTGGTGGGTGATCGACTACAACCGGCAAAGCCTAGACTCGGTGGTGTCGGACCGCCTGTTCATGAAGCTGGCGGCCCTATTCGAGAACCTGGGTTGGAAGGTCGTCCTCATCAAGTACGGCAAGCTCCTGCAACGGGCGTTTGCCGAACCCGGTGGCCAACGCCTCAAGGAGTGGATCGACGACTGTCCCAACATGCTCTACTCCGCCCTCGTGTTTCAGGGCGGGGCCGCTTGGCGTCGGCAACTCGAACAGGACCTCGCCATCCATCCCGACACGCTCGCGATCTTGCGTCGCCACGACGACACCGCTCTTGCCGGCCTGATGACCAATCTCGGCGGGCATGATCTGGAGGCCATCATCGAGGCTTTCGAGGGTGCGCCGGGCGAGCAGCCCGTATGCTTTATCGCCTATACCATCAAAGGCTTCGGCTTGCCGTTCCAGGGCCACAAAGACAATCACGCCGGCCTGATGACGAAAGCGCAGATCGAGGCACTGCGCCTGCGCGAAGGTATCAAACAAGGCGAGGAGTGGGACCGGCTGTCGGGCTTGCGCTTGCCGGTGGCGCAGATCGAAGACTTTTTGGCGCGCGTGCCCTTCAGGCAGAAAGGGCGCCGGCGGCTGCAGGGCGCGCGCATTCCCCTCGAACCTTTTCCCAGGCTCGAGTGGAAGGGGCAGGTCGCAACGCAAACGGGGTTTGGCCGCGTGCTCGACGAGATCGCCAGGGCCAATGGGCCGTTGGCCGAGCGCATCGTCACCACGTCGCCCGACGTGACGGTCTCCACCAATCTCGGGCCATGGGTCAACCGTCGCGGCCTGTTTTCGCTGGCGAGCCAGGAAGACCTGTTCCGCGAGCGTGGGCTGATGTCGCCGCAGCGCTGGGCCTTGAGTCCGAAAGGCCAGCACGTCGAGCTTGGCATAGCCGAAATGAACCTGTTCTTGTTGCTATCGGCTCTGGGCTTGTCGCATTCGCTGTTTGGAGAGCGCCTGCTGCCGGTCGGGACGCTCTATGATCCCTTCATCTGCCGGGGGCTCGATGCCTTGAACTATGCCTGCTATCAGGACGCGCGTTTCATTGTGGCTGGCACGCCTTCCGGGCTGACGCTGGCGCCCGAAGGAGGCGCGCATCAGTCGATCAGTACACCCCTGATCGGCATGGCGCAGGACGGCCTAGCCGCCTTCGAGCCGGCCTACGCCGACGAGTTGAGCGTGATCATGGAGTGGGCTTTCGACTACATTCAGCGCGAGGCGGCCGAGGATGCCGAGCGGCGTTGGCATCGCGACGAGAAGGGTGGCTCCGTTTATCTGCGCTTGTCGACGCGGCCTCTCGAGCAGCCGCTGCGGACGATCGCCCCGGATCTGCGGCAAGCGATTATCGATGGGGGCTACTGGTTGCGGCAGCCCGACCCTGCGACTGAGCTAGCGATCGTCTATTGCGGCGCCGTCGCACCCGAAGCGATCGAGGCCGCCGGGCTTTTGTGCGAGGATCGGCGCGGGGTGGGTGTCCTGGCCGTGACCTCGGCCGATCGCCTGTCGGCGGGTTGGCACGCAGCCCAGCGGGCGCGAGAGCAGGGGGATCGTGGCGTGCGATCGCGCGTTGAGGATCTGCTTTGCGTGCTCTCGCGCGATGCCGCCCTCGTCACCGTGACGGATGGTTACCCCGAGACCCTTTCCTGGCTGGGCGGGGTCTGCGGCCACCGCGTACGGGCGCTCGGTGTCGAACACTTCGGACAATCGGGATCGATCGGTGAGCTTTATGGCCACTACGGGCTCGACGTGAACGCCATCCTTGCCGCGGCCGAGGGGATCAACGGTCGGCCCGTGCGCTACCGCTTCCAGTGATGTTGTGTGTCTGGTTGATGCCTGCGGGCGGCGGAGACCCATTGCTCGGGTGTGCGTCTCGGCCGCACGCGTGTTGGGGCTTATGCGCTAGCAGGCAGGGGCAAGGCCCTCAGGTCAGGTCCGCCGCTCCCTTGGGGAGCTATCGGCAAAAGCGCTCTGCCAAAGCTCCATATGCAGCCGCTGGACCAGATGAGGGCCCATCGGGCCTTGCCACCCCACCATGAGCCTGAACCTTCCGTGACATTTGGGCGAAACTAGGGCTCGTGCCCGAGCGAGGGGCGTTTTGGCAGCGCTTCCTGCGCTTGCTCCAGTGGTTTGGCGGGCGGCTCGTCAAGGCCGCGGCAGCAGCCGCTTGTCCTGGAAGACGCGCAACCACTTGGCAAACATCGCCTCTGTATCCATCACCTCGTGAAAACCAGCCTGCATGAGTTTGATGGTGGAGGAGAACGAGGGTGGCAAGGGTTGCGTGCGCCCAAACCCCATTTGGTAGTCGGCATATTGAAACGACAGGCCGACGAAGGACTTCAGATCCGGGGAGACGAGGTCGTGCGCGTCCTTAATCCGCTTCCAATCGGCCTCGCGCGGGAGAATGTCGACCTCCAGGCTCAATGGTCGGCAATCGCCCGGCACCATCCCGAGCGCATCGGCGATGGCCGGCCAAATATTCTGCCAACAATAGACATCGCCATTGGCGACGTTGAACGTCTCGTTGCGTGCCGCCGTCGCCTCGGCGGCCCAGGCCAGGCAGCGTGCCAGCAGATCGGCATCGACCGCTTGGCTCACCCGCGGCGGGCCGCCAGGATAGTGCAGCGGCTGACCGGCCGCCTTAAGGATCGCCGCGTATGTGCCAAGGGCGGGAATGACGTTCATGGCACTCCCTTGCGAGTAGCCAACGATGAGCACCGGCCGGAAGATCGAGAAGTACCAGCTCTTGCCGCGTTGCTTTTCTCGCAGGAAAGCCTCCTGGTTCCAATAGAAGTTCGGCACGTCGCGCCGGTCCGAGCGCCCTTCTCGCGCCGGAATCTTCATCGGCTGCACGTGCACGCCATAGGCTTTGGTTCCCTGTAGCAGCGAGACATGCTGAAGATGGCGCGCCGCCTGTTCGAGCGGTGCCATCAGATTGCGCAGCATCCGGTCATTGACCGTGATCTGCTCGCTATCGCGCCAGCCGGCGATGAGACCCGGCCGTTCATAGAGCGCGGCATAAACCACATGGGTCACGTGGCCCAAGGCGCTGAACGCGCGGGCACAGTCCTGCGTGTCGGTGAGGTCGACGGCGAGGAAGCGCGCCCCGAAGGTCGTATCGGGCTGCCGTCGCGACACAGCGATCACTTCGCAGCCGGGCTCGCGGGCAAAATGCTGCATGGCGGCGTAGCCGACCAGGCCCGAGGCGCCGGCGATGAGAACAACCTTGCGCGGCATGCAAACTCCCAACCGACGTGCAGGCTAACCAACCAGGCAAATATTGGTCGATCGCCACGGTGTGCGCAATTGCGCCAAGAGCGCGATGGGCGATGCCGCCAGTTCCGAGGCGCATCCCCGAGGAGCCCAAGCCGATCAAGCCGCCGAGCTTGGTTGTCTGCCCTGGGGCCGGCCGCCCCGCAACCGGCGCCGATGCGAGACGATCCGGTGCGGGTGAGGCCAGCTGCGAAGCGCACGAAACTGTGGAGTGATGCAGCGAATCACTGTTGCGCTTGCCCGTTCCGCCTACAGTCGCCACGGCACGGCCAGATGGGGAACATGCGGGCGGTTCGCAGCAAAAGAATAGGCGAGGAGGTCGCTCAAAGCGCTTTCCTTGGCGTTGAGCGTTCCGTGCGCGGCCTGCAATGGCGCGAACGGCTCGAGGGTGCCGCGGTCAATACTGCTATCGCCATCAGCCAACGCTACGCGTTGCCGGAGCTGCTCGGCCGCGTGCTGGCGGCGCGCGCAATAGGTCTCGAGGAGGTGCCAAACGTGCTCGATCCGAGCATCAAGGCTTTGATGCCGGATCCCAGCACCCTGCGCGACATGGACAAAGCCGCGGCGCGGTTGGCAGATGCCATTGCCCGTAAGGAGCAGGTGGCGATCTTTGGCGACTATGATGTCGACGGCGCCTGCTCCTCGGCATTGCTCAAGCGTTTCCTGGCAGCGCACGGGGTCGAGGCGCGCATTTATATTCCAGATCGCATGACCGAAGGCTATGGCCCCAACCGCGAGGCCATCGAGGCCCTCATCAAGGAGGGCGCAGGGTTGATCATGACGGTCGACTGCGGCACCACCAGCCATGAGCCCTTGCTGGCGGCTCGCGAACAGGGCGTCGACGTCCTCATCGTCGACCACCATCAGGCGGACGAGCGGCTGCCGGAGGTCTATGCCCTGATCAATGCCAACCGGCAGGATGATCTCTCCGGGTTAGGTCAGCTCTGCGCCGCTGGCGTGACCTTCATGCTGCTGGTCGCCGTCGCGCGCGAGCTGCGCCAACGCGGCGTGCCCGGCGGCGGCGTCAACCTGCTCGGCATGCTTGACCTGGTCGCCCTCGCCACGGTCTGCGATGTGGTGCCGCTGACGGGGCTCAATCGGGCCTACGTCAGCAAGGGCCTGCAGGTCATGCGGCTGCGCGGCAACCTCGGCCTGCGTGCGCTTAGCGATGCGGCCGGACTGGCTGTTGCGCCCACACCCTATCATCTGGGGTTCGTGCTCGGTCCGCGCATCAATGCCGGGGGGCGCATTGGCGATGCCGCGCTGGGGGCGCGCCTGCTTGCCGGCGTCGACGAGCTGGAAGCCGCGCGCGTGGCGGTGTTGCTGGATAAACTGAACCGGGAACGCAAGGCCATCGAGGCGGCCATGCTTGAGGAGGCGCTGATGATTGCCGAGCGTCAGATTGAGCACAACCAAGATGTGCCGATGCTGCTGATTGGCAGCGATCAGTTTCACAAGGGTGTGGTTGGTCTGGTCGCTAGCCGGCTTGTGGAGCGCTTCGGGCGACCGGCCTGCGTCATCGCCTGGAATGCCCGCGACGAGGGTACGGGTTCGCTGCGCTCCGTCGCCGGCCTCGATATCGGCGCCACCGTGCGGGAGGCCGTGGCGGCCAAGCTCCTGAGCAAGGGTGGCGGACATGCCATGGCCGCGGGGCTGACCGTAGCCCGGACCAACTTCGATAGGCTCGCCTCTTTCTTCGAGACAAGGCTTGCCTCGCGTGCCCGCGCGGCGCGGGCCGCAGCCGCCCTGTTGGTCGATGGGGCTCTGACGCCAAGTAGCGTGACCGACGACCTGATGGCGCTGATCGACAAGGCTGGTCCGTTCGGCCAGGGCAACCCCCAGCCGCGCTTTGCCTTCCCGGCGCACCGCGTGAAGTTTGCAAAAAGGATCGGGGAGGTGCACGTACGTTGCGCGCTCGAGGCGGGCGACGGCTCACGGCTCGATGCCGTCGCTTTTCGCGCTGCGGGCCAACCGTTGGGGGAGGCTCTGCTCGATACGGCAGGACTGCCGCTGCACGTGGCCGGCTATTTGCGGCGCGACACTTGGAATGGCCGCAACCGGCGCGAGTTGGTGATCGAGGACGTGGCCGATCCGCGTCGGCAAAACCAGGGCTAGTCGCCGGCCATGGTGAAAAAGGCCAAGACGCCAACGCCTAGGATCAATCCGGTCGCGCGCAGCCTGCGTTTGCCGGTGACGGCACCGCGCGTCGTAAAGCCGAAGAAAGGCAAGGGTAGCGACAGCCGCAAAGGGCGGGGGCGCCGGCCCAGGGCAGACGCCGGGGCGGCCTCGGAATGACTTTAGCCCACGCCACGAGCGGTATGATCAGGGCAGCTGTCGCCCCAGCGGCGAGCCTCGCCAACTCCATTAGCTATTGATTTTCTGAGACAAAGACCGCGCGCTCAGATCCGAATGGCAGGGGCCATGGTCCGCTCGTCGGCAGACCGCAAGCAAGCGGTGGGATTCGGACCTGCTGCGCGTTACAATGGGCGCTCGACCCCCTGGACACGCGCGGAGAAAAGTCATGGCTCAGCCCCAGCCGTTTGAAATTCCTCAGCAGCTTCGTGAATTGGCCGAGAAGAACGTGGAAACGGCCCGTGCGGCTTACGGGCAGTTCATGGACGCGGTGGCCCAGGCCATGGGCGTGTGGACCAGCGCCACGCCGGCGAATGCGGTGACCTCCAGTTTCCAGGTGGTGCAGGATCGCGCCGTCAAGTTTGCCAAACAGAACGCTGAGGCTTGCTTCAATTTGGCAAGCGAGCTGGCCAACGCCAAGGACGTTACCGACGTGATCGGCATCCAGAGCCGCCACGCCCAAACGCAAATGCAGAATTACACGCTGCAGGCCCAGGAACTCGGCCGCCTGATGATGGAGGCAACGCAGAGCATACGTCCCAAGAGCTGACGCGCCCAACTAACGTTCCGCGGCGACAGGTCACTTGCGCGGCCTGAACGGTGGGGCGCAATGGCAGTCCCTGCCACCCCACCGGGGCGTCAGGCCGGCGCTGATCCTTATGCTCGAAGCCCCGGATGCTCGAAGCCCCTGGCGGGTTATGGGGCCCCGTGGATCTTGCGGCCAGGTCGAGGAAGGGGCAGCCTTGGATCTCCGTCGGCCAGTGCTGGGTTGTGAATTTCTGCTTAGCGGCGGCTTTCTCTGCGGAGGTCAGTGGCCCTAAAAGATATGCCGCAAGGCCATTGCGTTCCGATTGCGTGGCGGAACATTGAGGCAGGGAGGCGTGCAATGGATCGGATCTGGCTGAAGAACTACCCACCCGGTGTGCCGGCCGACATCGATGCTGGGCAATACCTTTCGCTGGCGGCGTTGTTTGAGGAAAGCTTTGTCAAGTACCAAGGCAGAGATGCCTACGCTTGCATGGACAAGCGATTGACCTACGGCGATTTCGATAGGCTCTCGCGTGCTCTGGGAGCTTGGTTGCAAAGCAAGGGACTAGCAGCGGGCGAACGCGTTGCCGTCATGCTGCCCAATATCCTGCAGAACCCCGTGTGCATCATCGGCATTCTGCGGGCCGGTTACGTCGTGGTGAACGTCAATCCCCTCTACACCCCCCGGGAACTCGAACATCAGCTGCAGGATTCCGGCGCGCGGGCGATCATCGTTTTAGAGAACTTTGCCAGGACGCTGCAGCAGGTCATTGCCAAGACGAGCGTCACACACGTGGTGGTCGCCAGCATGGGCGACCTCCTGGGCTTCGCCAAAGGCGCGATCGTCAACCTCGTCGTGCGTCGCCTCAAGAAGATGGTGCCGCCCTATAGCCTTCCCGCCGCCACCAAGTTCAACGACGCCATTGCGGCCGGCAAGGGCATGACGCTTAAGAAACCGGACCTCAAGCCCGACGATGCCGCGTTCCTACAATACACGGGGGGCACCACCGGTATCTCCAAAGGTGCAACGCTGCTCCACCGCAACGTCATCGCTAACGTGCTCCAAAACGAGGCCTGGTTGCAGCCCGCCTTGAGTAAGGGCAAGCCGGTCGAGCAGATGGTTATTGTGACCGCGCTGCCGCTTTATCACATCTTTGCACTGACGGTGTGCAGCCTGCTCGGCATGCGCATTGGCGGGATGTGCCTACTGATTCCGAACCCGCGCGACATCCCGGGCTTCGTCAAGGAGCTGGCCAAATACCCGTTCAACATGCTGCCCGCTGTGAACACGCTTTACAACGCGCTGCTCAACAATCCTGAATTTGCCAAACTCGACTTTAGCACCCTCAAGGCCGCGAACGGCGGTGGCATGGCCGTGCAGCGCGCCGTCGCCGAGCGCTTCTTCAAACTCACCGGATGCCCGGTTGTCGAGGGCTATGGCTTATCCGAGACCGCCCCGACGCTGACCTGCAATCGCGCCGACAACAATGAGTACACCGGCACCATCGGCCTGCCGGTGCCATCGACCTCAATCTCAATTCGTGACGATGACGGCAGGGAGGTGCCCCTGGGCCAGCCGGGAGAGATTTGCGCGCGCGGGCCGCAGGTCATGTCCGGCTATTGGCAGCGTCCCGACGAGACGGCGAAGGTGATGACGGCAGACGGCTACTTCAAGACCGGCGATATCGGGGTGATGGATGCCGGCGGTCAGGTTAAGATCGTCGACCGGAAGAAGGACATGGTGCTCGTCTCCGGCTTCAACGTCTTTCCAAATGAAGTTGAGGATGTGGTGGCGAGCCATCCAGGCGTGCTCGAATGCGCGGTGGTCGGAGTGCCGGATGCGGCGAGCGGCGAGGCCGTGGTGCTGTTCGTGGCCAGAAAGGACCCAGCGCTCACCGAGCAGGCATTGATGAAATTCTGCAGCGAACAGCTTACGGGCTACAAAAAGCCCAAATACATCATCTTCCAGCAAGAACTGCCCAAGACCAACGTGGGCAAGGTCTTGCGCCGGGAGCTACGCGAGGTGGCGTTGAGAGCGACGAGGAGTGCGGCGTAACGCGCGGCCTCATTTCCCGTCGAGGCGACCGAGCTTGACCTGGGCGCCCGCATCGCCAAGGGCCACGGCTCGCTCATACCACCGCTTCGCTTCGGCGACATCGGGCATCAAACCCTGAACGTTCAAGCGCCGAAGCTCATTGGGGTCGTAGGTTTCGGCCAGCCTAAGGGCCGCGCGTGCCATCCCGGCTTGAGCAGCCCGTAGATAGTATTGGCGCGCGACCACCACGTTGCCGTCGACCAAATGTCGATCCCCCTGAGCAACAAGATGGTCCAGCCGATCCTGGGATGGGGACGGGGTCGGCTCCTTGAGTGGGGTGCGTTGGTCCAAGGCGGCGACCGTGCGGGCGGCTTCAGCGGTGCGCGGCGGTGGCGCGCCACGCTCGTCGGGCAACTTGGTCGCCTCGGCTATCCGACGCGACTCCTCGGCGAGGCGCGCCTCTTCGGCGCTCTTGGCTTCGGCAACGCGGCGCTCCTCTTCTGCCCTCCGGGCATCCGCCAGCTTGCGCGCCTCTTCGGCCTTCTTGGCTGCCTCGGCGAGGCGCGCCTCTTCGGCCTTGCGGGCCTCGGCCAGCTTGCGCGCGTCCTCGGCCTTTTTGGCTTCCTCGGCGAGCCTTGCGTCCTCGGCGCGTTTGGCCTCGGTCAGCTTGCGCGCGTCCTCGGCCGTTTTGGCTTCTTCGGCGAGCCTTGCGTCCTCGGCGCGTTTGGCCTCGGCCAGCTTGCGCGCGTCCTCGGCCTTTTTGGCTTCTTCGGCGAGCCTTGCGTCCTCGGCGCGCTTGGCCTCGGCCAGCTTGCGCGCGTCCTCGGCCGTTTTGGCTTCTTCGGCGAGCCTTGCGTCCTCGGCGCGCTTGGCCTCGGCCAGCTTGCGCGCGTCCTCGGCCTTTTTGGCTTCTTCGGCGAGCCTTGCGTCCTCGGCGCGCTTGGCCTCGGCCAGCTTGCGCGCGTCTTCGGCCTTTTTGGCTTCTTCGGCGAGCCTTGCGTCCTCGGCGCGCTTGGCCTCGGCCAGCTTGCGCGCGTCCTCGGCCTTTTTGGCTTCTTCGGCGAGCCTCGCGTCCTCGGCGCGTTTGGCCTCGGCCAGCTTGCGTGCGTCTTCGGCCTTTTTGGCTTCTTCGGCGAGCCTTGCGTCCTCGGCGCGCTTGGCCTCGGCCAGCTTGCGCGCGTCCTCGGCCTTTCTGGCTTCCTCGGCGAGGCGCACCTCTTCGGCGCGCTTGGCCTCAGCAAGACGGCGCTCCTCTTCGGCTTTGCGGGCCTCGGCCACCTTGCGCGCGTCTTCGGCCTTCTTTACTTCCTCCGCGAGGCGCATCTCTTCCGGCACGCTTGGCCTCGGCCAACTTGCGCGCCTCCTCGGCTTTTTTGGCTTCTTCGGCGAGCCTTGCGTCCTCGGCGCGCTTGGCCTCGGCCAGCTTGCGTGCTTCCTCGGCTTTTTTAGCCTCCTCGGCAAGGCGCGCCTCCTCGGCACGTTTCGCCTCGGCAACGCGACGCTCCTCTTCGGCCTTGCGGACCTCGGCCAGCTTGCGCGCCTCTTCGGCCTTTTTTGCTTCCTCGGCGAGCCTGGCCTCTTCGGCACGCTTGGCCTCGGCAACGCGACGCTCTTCTTCGCCCTTGCGGGCTTCGGCCAGCTTGCGGGCGTCCTCGGCTTTTTTGCTCTCCTCGGCGAGGCGCGCTTCCTCGGCGCGCTTGCCTTCGGCGATCTGGCGCTCCTCTTCGCCCTTGCGGACCTCGGCCAGCTTACGAGCATCCCCGACCTGGCCAACACTTGAATTCTCGGCGGACCCGGGGGCTGCCTCGACGATTAGAGCGGAGCGGGCCGACGCGAGAACCACCGTGTACTTGTCGCTGTTGTGCGTTAGCAGGATGACGAGATCGGATCGGCCCTTGATGTCGACAGGAACCTTGACCTTGAGGCCGGCTATCGCGGCCAACGGTACTTCCCAGGTCCCGCGCACGATGGCGCGTCCGGCAGAGAATGTGATATCCGCCGGCAGTCCCGAGATCAGGACTACGCTTGCTGCCGGAGCGCTCTCAGCGTCCTCCACCCTTACCGCGAACTCAGCTTCCGATGGAGACAGCGCCTGGACCGAAGGTGGGATGACGATGGCCGGCTTGCCCCCGGCCAGACCGTTCGCGCCGCAAAGAGCAAACAGGACCGCGAGGGCGGTACCGCAAATGCAAGCCACGCGCGCTGGCGCGCATAAGCGTAGGAGACGCGAACGTAAGCGCTGCGCGCCGCAACGATGAGCTGTGTGCCTGTGTGCCATCGGCTATTCGCCAATCGATCTATCGACGGGTTCCAGGAGACTGGGGTTGTGAACGCAAAAAGCGCTGCAGCAATCTCGTCTGTTCGGCGTCGTTGCCCGGGGCCAGGCGTGCGATCGCCTCTTTCAACTTGGCCGCATTGTCGGCGTGAAAATCCGTGCCGGTGGCCGCCGCGGCAACGAGCTTGTCTTGCATCGCCCCGAAGCGCTGCCAGCCAGGGACGGTGGCGGCAAGGTTCAAGTCGCGCCATTTGGGATGGAAGCCAGGCTCTGATTGTAGTCTGGGCAGACGCTCAAACAGGTAGTCGATAAAGCGCACCACGCGGCGGTGACGGTCGCTTTGCAAAGGCCAATTGTAGACCGCGAGCACGGCCGGAACGCTGATCGTTTGCACAATCTGGCCTTGCGGGATGAGGTCGGGATAATCCGAGGGCTCAAGTTGGGCCGGCAGATAGTACTCCTCGAGCTTCTCGGTCAGGGGGACAGGCAGAAACTTGAAGCCTTCCGGCCACTTGCGGCGCGCGAAGGGTTCGACCGGCTTGGTAGTCACGAAAACGATCGCCGCATATTTGTCGCTCTTGGCCATCTCCACCAGCGCCGAGGGATGCGGATCAAAGCGCGCATCCACTTTGATGCCGAGCCGATCGAAAATCAGTGGACCCGAGTAGGCGGCAGCCGTGCCGCGCGTATTGAAGTTGACCGGCTTGCCCGCGAGATCCTCCAAACTCTTGATTTCGGGACGCACGAAAATGTGCAGTTCGGATGGGAAAAGATGCATCAGATAATTAATGCGCTTGTCGATTTGCCCGATTTTCTGGTCATTCTTGAAGTGCTCGAGGACATCGCCGTAGATGATCGCCGCGTCGACACCCTTGAGATACAAGAGGTCATGCACGTTCTCGAAGGGCCCGCGCGTTACGATCGGGAGAACCCGCATATTGGTGCCATCGTCGACCACACGGGCAAGTTCGACGGCAAACCGCAGGGGAGCCCCTTCAGGAAGACCCGCCGCCAATCCGATCGTGGCTTCGTTGGTCTTGCCGAGCAACTCGCGCTCGTAAGTATTGCGCTTGGCAGAGGATTGCGCCGCGGCTTGGTTAAAGGCCGAAGCCAGGCAAAGGACGGCCAGGAGAACAGCAGTTAGACAACGCATGGTTTTCGCACCCCGACTTTTCGAAATTTGGCAGCACCCTTCGTCCCGAGTGTGACCAGACCCGCAAAACGCCTCGGACGAGGCCAAGCCCAAACTACGCGCATTGCCCGCCACGAGAAAGCTTAGGCGCAAAATCAAGTTACCCGCCAAAAAACGCCGTGCGCTTTCGACGGGGTCGCTGCTGTGCCGCCAACCTCCGCGGCCACGGAGGTGAGGCCCCCTCGCGACGGGCTCGTCTCAACTTGGACCCCGATTGGCGCCATCGATGCAACCCTGGTCAACTGACCAAAGGGAAGTGCACGGACCGCACCGGTGTGGCGTCGGCCTATGTTAGCCGAAAAGGCCAAGTCTTTGATATAATTTTGTATTTACAACAATCGAGTCGCGTGGAGCGACCTTGGTCAGACCATTATCCCAGCCCTTACGTCCGATTGTCTATTGCCCCGGCGGACCTTATGCTAGACGGCCAAATAAGCCCGCCTGTGGCCCTGTCCGCGGGATGCATCGGCTGTGGGATTGAGTGAGGCGATGTCGATACAGTCAGGTTCGAAGCTTAAGCATGCGCGCCCTGGCGCGAGCATTTCAGCATTGCCGATAGCTCCGGCATCGACGGTCAACGAGATCAGCCTGCTCGAGCGGGTGTCGATCCTGGCCAGTATCCTCTTGTCGCTCAAGCAGTCGGTCGGAAGCACAGCGGCGGCCGCCGAGGTCATCGCGGCGGAGGCCGCCGGAGAGGATGGGCCAAGCAGCGAAACCGGCGCAGCTGGAGAGGTGGTCATCAGCCCGCCGCAGGCCATTGAGATCGCGCGCCTGCCTGAAGGGCTCAGTACCGACGGCCCCTCGCCCGCGCAAAGCGCAAATCCCGCAGGGTTCACCGAGCACCGTCTGGCGGCGGAGGCAGGCGCCGATCCGATTGCACCACTCGCACCGCCAGCCGATGCCTTGCTGAAGCCGATCGCGCGCCATGGCTCCTCGACGTCCCCGTCGCTGCTCAAGATCGACGTCGTCGATGACAAGGCCGGCTCGGCGCCCCTGTCACTGGAAAAGCTGGTGGTGGCTACGCCGGTGAGCGATGTCATCGTCAGTCCGATTCCGGCGACCACCTTCGTGTTCACGGGCACACCCGGGCTTGGCAATTTCGATACCTTCATCGGCACCGGGCGGGGCAATACGATTGACTTCTCCCAGCTTACGGACTTGGCCCTCGCGGCCAGGTCGCAACAAGGTGGGGCGGAAGGTGCCAGCAAGCAGGATACTTCGGCGCCGAACGGGATCTTTGTAAACCTGGCAGCCAAGGACCAGACGATCGAAACCGCAAATGGTCCGGTGACCGTGCAAGCCTGGCTTCTCGATGGCGATGGCAAGGCCTCGACGCCGTTGGCCCATCTCGAGAACATCGACAAGGTGGTGGGGACCATTGGCAACGACGTCATCAAAGGCAACGCCAACGCCAACACGTTCACCTATACGGCGGCCGACGGTACCCATGACGGGCAAAGCGCCAGCTATGGTTTCGACCTCTACTATGGCGGGCCGAGCGACGCGGCCGGCGACCTTGGGGATACTGTCGATTTCAGCCGGCTCGGTACGCAGGCCAGCGCCGCGGCGGCGGCGCCGGGCGCCGAGACAATCCTGTTGCCCCACGACGCCAAGGGTATCACCGTCGATCTGACGCAAGCGGTGACGATTACAACCATCGATCCCATGACCGGCGAGGTCGCGACCGTCACAGGCTCGCTGGTGTCCACCATCGGTGGCGCCGAGCAGACCGACCTCGCTTTGCTGGCCTGGAGCGCCACGCCCCACGGTGGTGAGGCGCACGCCACCATCGAGGACATCATCGGCAGCGGCGGCAGCGATGTCGTTCGCGGCGATGCTGCAGACAACACCTATGTCGCCGTTGGCGGCGGGAAAAATGGTGTCAGCGTCTTCGATGGTCGTGGCGGCAACGATACCGTTGATTTTAGCCACGTGACGCCAGCGGCTGCCGAGGTCGCCTCGGTCGCCGACGTCGTGCCCAACGGGATCTACGTCAATCTCGCGTCCAGCGAACATGGCGCCGACGGTTCCGCTGGCGAGGTCACCGTGCAGGCCTGGACAATTGGGGCCGCCGGTGCCCTCGATACCGCGCTTGCGCATCTCGAGCACGTCGAAACCGTCGTCGGTACGGTTGGCAGCGACATTCTGGTCGGCAATGGCGAGGCCAACACATTCGTCTATACCGCTGCCGACGATGCCAGCATCGATGCATCCGGGCATATCTCGACTGGACCGGCCGCGAGCTACGGGTTCGACATCTACCAGGGTGGTGATCCGGCCAGCGGCGCGACCGACGGGCATGACACCGCCGACTTCAGCGCCCTCGGGTCGCAGGAAAGCGTGGCGGCGGCGCTGGCGGAAGGGGAGGACTCCGTTCTCTTGCCGCACGATGCCACCGGCATCACGGTCGATCTCGCTCAGGCCGTCACTGTCACCACGGTCGATCCGGAGACGGGCAACCTGGCAACCGTGACCGGCTCCTTGGTGACAACCGCCGGCGGCAGCGAACACACCGGCCTCGCATTACTGGCCTGGACGGCGTCGGAAGATGGCGGCGAGGGGCATTCGACGATCGAGGCCATCGTCACCTCTGGTGGCGCCGATGCCATTTGGGGTGACGATGCCGACAATACCGTCGTTGTGAGCGGCGATGGCGCGAACGGTCCGGTCTATTTCGATGGTCGCGGTTCAAACGACACCATCGATTTTAGCCGGCTGGAGGTGCCGGACGCAAATTCCGGTATCGAGGTCCATCTCAATCAGACCATCGACTCCGTGACCGATGCAACCGGTGACACGCAGTCCGATGTCACTCAGGTTTCCTTGCTGAGCGGGCAAGGCGCCAGCAGCGATGATGTCACGCCGATCGCTCAGGTCCGGAATGTCGAGAACGTCGTCGGGTCGAGCGGCAACGACATCATCGAAGGTGACCGCAACGACAACGTCATGACCGGCGGAAAAGGTTCCGATACCTTCGTCTTTAGTGACGTGGCAGTGGTCGATGGTCGAGGCGTCACTGACATCGGGCACGATATCATCCGCGATTTCCGGAACGGTGGCATCGATGATGACGACCATTTGGTGTTCGATTCCAGGATCTTCAATTTCCACGATGGCAGCAGTCTCGATTGGCTGCAGCAGCTGCTCGACAACAATCAGATCCACGGTGACGACGAGGGCACGATCATCTGGATCGACGAGCACAATTCGATCACATTGCAAAACTACGACCTCGACGACTATTCCGGTCACGGTCTAGGCTTGGGGGCCTATTCGTCCTGGATCGTTTTTGTGTGACGCGCGGGGCCGGTAAGCCCGGCGCGCGCATGCGTGCTCGGCCCCAAGCGCGCCTGGCCTCTACCTGGACAGCTTACCCGTCGCAGGCCTAGTCTCCGACCCTCAGGCGGGCACAAACTCGTGGTGCCGCACCAGCACGGGCCGTCGCTCGGGGCTGTTAAGCGTCGTCGTCCAGCCGGAAAGGCTTTTAGGCATGCTGATCAATCGCGCCGCAGGCGATCTTTATTACGATCTGGTGGGGCCACAGGACGCGTCCGTCGTCTGTTTTACCCACTCCTTGGCATCCGACGGCGGCATGTGGGCCGAGCAGTTGCCGCCATTGCTGGCCGCCGGCTATCGCGTCTTGCGCCTCGACATGCGCGGCCATGGCGGCAGCGATCCGGTCGCAGGCGACTATACGATGACCCAACTTGCCGACGATGCGGCCGAAGCCTTGGATTTCCTCGGCATCACCCGCGTGCATTTCATTGGTCTATCGATCGGTGGCATGCTGGGCCAGGCCTTCGCCATCAAACATGGCCAGCGTCTCCTTTCGGCGATGTTGTGCGATACCTCGCCGCAAACGCCCCCCGGGGCGCATGAGGCCTGGGCGCCGCGCATTGCCGCCGTCAAGGGCGCCAATTCGGTGGCGCCGCTCGCCGATCCCACCATGGAGCGTTGGTTCACCGATGCCTACAAGCCCCGCAATCCCGGCCGCTGGAAACAAATCCATGCCAGCATCGGCGCCACCACGGCGGCGGGATACCTCGGCTGCGCGGCGGCCATCCTCAATTTCGACTTCATAGCGGAGCTGCCCAAGGTGACGGTCCCGACCTTGGTGGTTTGCGGCTCCGACGACCAGGGCACGCCCCCCGCCGGCAACAAACGCATTGCCGAGCTGGTCCCGGGTGGACGCTACGAGGAGATCGCCAACGCCCGGCATTTTCCCAATGTCGAGCATCCCGATGCGTTCAACCGCCTAATGATGCAGTGGCTCGCCGCGCACCGCTGAGATCTAAGGAACCCGCCCGGTTCAGTGGCGGGCATTGGCCGGCGCCTCGGCCGGCCACAACTCGCTGCGCCAGTTGAACGCAATGATGAGGGTGCACATCAGACCCACGCAAGCATAGAGCGTGGCGGTGCTATGGAACCCCACCAGATCGATCAAAGCTCCTGCCACGGGCAAACCGATTGGCAGGCTGTAGATCGCGAGCATGCGCACGCCCATGACGCGACCGCGAAATGCGGCGCTGGTCGTGCGTAGCAGCATTACCGCCAGCGCTACCATGCAGAAGCTTTGCGCGAATCCTGCAAGCATGAGCATGACGACGCCGCCGAAGGGGTGCGCGAGCCTGGCAAACATCAGCAAGGCGACGTACCAGGCGAGGGTGGCGATGATCATCGCGCGCCCGGGCCGGATGGTGCTGCGTTGGCTTACGATCATCGAGCCCAGCAAGGCGCCCATGGCAAAGCCGGCAGCCAGATATCCGAGCCCAGTCTGATCGAACTGGTAGATCTCGCGGGCGACGTAAGGCAGCAGTCCGTTGGATAGGGGATAAGCCGTCAGATTGACGAGAAAGGCTAGCCACATCGCCGCCTGAAGCTGCGGCCTCGCCCAGACATAAGCAAGGCCCGCGCGCAGATCGCTCCAGGGCGAGGGCCGCGGCTGCATGACGGCAATCGCGCCTGGATCGACGCTCGACGGGCCCTTGCCGATGGCCGCGGTCAGAATGCAACCCACGGCATAAAAGCTCGCCACCACGATGTAGGTCGGGCCCAGACCGAAGGCCGCAAACAGGCCGGCTCCCGTAAGCGCGCCCACCACGCGTGCCATGTCGGAGGTCGTGCGCGAAATACCCAGCGCTGGCATCAGCCGCTCCGTTGGCATGGACTCGGCAATCAGCGCCGAGCGCACGCCCAGATCCGAGGGCCGGACCAATCCCATGAGGGCCGTCAGGGTCAGCACGACCATTGGGCTCGGCGTACCTGCCAAGGCGATGCTCATCAATGTGGTCGACAGGATCGTGTAGACGATGCGCATGCCGCAGAGCAGGTTGCGGTGGCCGATGCGATCACCCGCCACGCCAAACACGGGCGCAACCAGCGTGCCGGTGAACTGCAATGCCCCGAACAGGGTGAGCAGGAGCACCGAGTCCGTTACGACCAGCACGTACCAGCCCAGAATCAACGTCTCCATCTCGAAGGCGCACGAGGTCAAAAGGTCGGCGGGCCACTGCAGGCGGTAGCTACGCAGCTGAAAGGGCGCCAGCATTTGCGCCCTCAAAAGCGCGCTCATGTCACGGCCAAGCGCTGCATCGAATTCCACCCCCCGAGCCCCGCGCCTCGTTCTTGCCCGGCGCCGCAGGCGCCCTGAACAATAGACAGGCGGGCTGCTGAATTGGAAGGCAGCTCATCGGATGGTGGCAGTGGCGCGCCGCCCCAGGCGTGAGCCGTGGGCGACCATCTCAGCCCGAGCCGTGCTGCTACGCGTTTGCAGCATGGCTCACCCCCATTCTTGAGGTGTCCCGGTCAGGGTTTGGGGTGCTAACACGCCGCGCATTGGGGCCCACACGATCCTGTCAAACCGTCAACTTCGCCGTTTTGTTCCCGCTTAACGGCGGTCCCGGTGAGAGGGCAGCACCCCCCGGAACGGTCGCCGGGGATCGCAGTTTTATGAGGCGAACAACGCAAGACGGCGGTTGCCGTTGTGGGCTCGTTTCCCGCTTCGCGACCGACTGATGATCATGAGCTGGAGCGTTACAATGCCAAAGTTTGCCCGGGTTGCGATGGCCCGTGCCGGTGCCACGCCGAAACCCAACGGCTGGAGTTTGGCCGTCATCGACCGCGAGGTGCTGCGATTTGGCGGTGTCGCCGTGGCCTGGATCGTGCGCTGGTCTGGGCGCGGTACATTGGCCTATTACCGCGCGCGACATCGGCCGTTGGCAGGTCCGGCGCCAGGGGCGCGTCTGCCGCAGTAGCCCCGCCCAGAAACCGCCGCGACCGCTTGTCACCGCGGTTTTTACTTTGCGGCATCCTTGGCCATCGCGCCGGATTGGGCTTCGAGCTGCGCGATCTCCTCACGCAGTAGCTTTTGCTCCTGGCCGCGGCGCGCCATCTGCAGCTGGATGCTGCCGATCTCACGGTTGAGTGCTCCTCGCGCGTTCGGATCGCTTACAGATCCATATTTGCGATAGGTATCGAAAATCCGTTGTTGATCGGCGCGGTTCGACTCATCGAGCTGCCGTACCCGCTCCTTGAGCTGCTCGAGTTTCACCAAGTTCAGCGTGCGGTTTGGATCGGTTCTCCGTGCCAACTCCCGCTCCAGTTGTTCCAGGCGCTGCTGCATCGCCTCCGTTTCGGGCGCGGAGCCCCCGGGGGTTAGTCTGGGCAGCCCGTCCGGCGCGGCAGCGAGATGAAAATAAAAATCCCCCGTCAGAGCCGAGTGATCCCACGGCACCTGCTTGCCGTTTGTCGTCGCCAGCACCTGTTTGCGCACCTCGATCATGACGGTGGTCAAATTGCGTCCCGGTTCCTTGAGACCCTCGAGCAATGCCGCCGTAAACGGTGAGTTGCGTCCCTGGCCGTCGAGCGCAACGTTGCCGGGTTGCGTGGAATAGGCAATGAAGGTGCCAACACCGGTCTGGACCTGCGCCAACCCGCTGCCGATGCTGGCCGAGCGGGTGCCCATCGAACGCGCCAAATTTCGCGTCAACGGATTGTCGCGACATGCGTCGAGAAAAATGATGTTGGTCTTGCCTTCGCGATCGAGCTCCATCTGTCGCAGAATGAAATCGAGACTGACGGTTTCGAAATCGAGGTCGCGCTCCGTTTCTAGCCGGGCGTCGACCGGAAGCAAGTGATTGCGACCGGAAACCTGCAGGCCGTGACCGGCATAAAACAGCACCCCGGTCTCCGCCTGCGGCAGCACGTGGGAGAACTCGCGCACCTTAGCGTCGAAAGCGCGCTTGTCCAGATTGAGGCCGAGGATGATCTCGAATCCCGCCTCCTTTAGCGCCGCGCCAACGTCGTTGGCGTCATGGGCCGGGTTGGCCAGCGCGGTGGCGTTGACGTAAGCCGAATTGCCGATCACCAACGCCACCCGCTTCTGCGCGCTGGCAGGGATGCTGAGCACGAGCGGGCAGATGAACGCGAGAGCGAAGGTCAGCCGCTGTATGGCATGGTCTGGCAATGGCGCGCTCCCCAAGCTTGAGCCCAGGCCTGGTCATGTCCAGCATGCGAATTGGACCGGACAAAGACGGCGGGCCGACGGTGCGCCGGCTTTTGCATCTTTCCCGCCCGGCGCGCACCCTTTAACGCGGCAAGGCGCCGCGCCGCTTAGGCAGCCATGGCCTTTTGGAGATTGGCATCGATCTTGTCCAGGAAGGCCGTGGTCGACAGCCACTTCTGCTGATCACCCACCAATAAGGCCAAGTCCTTGGTCATGTCGCCGGCCTGGACCGTATCGATTGAGACCTTTTCCAAGGTGGAGGCAAAACGGGCGAGTTCGGCGGTGTCGTCGAGCTTGGCTCGGTGCGCCAGGCCGCGCGTCCAGGCGAAGATGGAAGCCATCGAGTTCGTCGAGGTCTCCTTGCCCTGTTGGTGTTGGCGATAGTGGCGCGTGACCGTGCCGTGGGCGGCCTCCGATTCGACGACGCCACCATCCGGTGTCATCAGGACGCTGGTCATGAGGCCGAGGGAGCCGAAGCCCTGCGCGGCCGTGTCCGACTGCACGTCGCCGTCGTAGTTCTTGCACGCCCACACATAGCCGCCGGACCATTTCAGCGCCGCCGCCACCATATCGTCGATCAGGCGGTGCTCGTAGGTGAGTTTCCTCTTGTCGAATTCGGCCTTGAACTCGCGCTCGAACACCTCCTGGAAAATGTCTTTGAAGCGGCCGTCGTAGACCTTGAGGATGGTGTTCTTGGTTGACAGGTAGACGGGGTAGTTGCGGGCCAGCCCATAGTTGAAGGAGGCGCGTGCGAAATCGCGGATCGAGTCATCGAGGTTGTACATTGCCATGGTCACGCCGGCACCGGGCGACTTGAAGACCTCGCGTTCGATCACCTTGCCGTCGTCACCAACGAACTTGAGCGTGATCGTGCCCTTGCCGGGAAACCTGAAATCGGTGGCGCGATACTGATCGGCATAGGCATGCCGCCCGATCACGAATGGCTGCGTCCAGCCCGGCACTAGCCGCGGCACATTCTTGCAAATGATGGGCTCACGGAAAATGACGCCGCCGAGAATATTGCGGATCGTGCCGTTGGGCGATTTCCACATTTCCTTGAGGTTGAATTCTTTGACGCGGCCCTCGTCCGGCGTGATGGTGGCGCATTTGACCGCCACGCCGTGCTTTTTGGTGGCATGCGCCGCGTCGATCGTGACTTGGTCGTTGGTCTTATCGCGGTTCTCGATGCCCAGGTCGTAGTACTCAAGGTTCAGCTCGAGGTAGGGATGGATTAACTTGTCCTTGATGAGCTGCCAGATGATCCGCGTCATCTCATCGCCGTCCATCTCGACGACGGTGCCGCTGACCTTGATCTTCTGCATGGAAGCTCCCTCCAATCGCGTCGCGCCAAAGCGCCGCCCTCTTAGCACCGGTGCGGCCCGGCGCAAAGGTTGCTGGCGCCGCGGTGGCCAACAACTCTCGACACCGCCACGACTTTTGGGCACCGTTGCGCAGGCCATGCGGCCGCAGCCACCGCCCAGGAGCAGCCCCAGGGGGGGGTTTATAGGCCCCCCCACAGGGAGCCGCCTAGGGGCCAGTGAGCTGCCCAGAAGCCGCAAAGGTGCCGCCATGCGTAAGCTCACAGTTCACGTGAACGGGATCGACCTCTACCTGCGCGCCGTGGGCGATGCCGACGCCCCGCTGATCCTGTTCCTGCATGGCTTTCCGGAATACTCGGGGGCCTGGGAGGAGGTCTTGCCCGCCTTCGCCGACCGGTTTCATGCGGTGGCGCCGGACCAGCGGGGCTACGCCCTCTCAGGCAAGCCCGTTGGCCTGGAGGCCTATCGCATCAAGCAATTGCTGCGCGATGTGCTCGCCTTGGCAGATCGGCTGTCGCCGGATCGCCCCTTCAGCATCGTGGCGCACGATTGGGGTGCCGCCGTCGCCTATGCGACCGCGATCGCCGCCCCCAGGCGCGTGGCAAGGCTGGTGGTGCTCAACGGCGTGCACCCGGGCCCCTTCCAGCGCGCGCTGGTGGAGGCTGAGGCCCAACGCGCGGCCAGTGCCTACATGCATGAGCTGCGCCACCCACAGGCCGAGGAAAGACTGTCGGCCAATCGCTACGAGAAGCTCCTCGGCATGCTGAGCCGGTTCGGCCCGCAGCCCTGGCTGACGCCCGCTAAAACGGCAGGCTACCTCGCCGCCTGGTCGGCACCGGGTGCCCTGACGGGCATGCTCAACTGGTATCGAGCAACGCCCCTGCTGGTGCCCAAAGTGGGCGAGCGCGTCGATCTTGCCGCGCTGCCCAAGCTCGATCCCGACCGGTTGCGCGTGCGCATGCCGCACCTGCTGATCTGGGGTATGCAGGATCAGGCGCTGCTGCCGGTATCTTGGGCGACCCTGTCGGACTATTGCGATGACCTGGCGATACGCAAGATTGCCGGCGCCGACCACTGGCTAGTGCACCAGAAGACCGCCGAGGTGACCGGGCTGATCGACGACTTTTTACGGGGCTAAAGCACCGCGCCGCCGGCGCGCCCCACCCTGTGCCCGCTTCCCCCGCCATGCGCCCGCCCCGCCATCCGCCCGCCCGCCCCATGTGCCCGCCCCCCGATGTGCCCGCCCCATGTGCCCGCCATGGGTCCGCGTGCCAAGTGCCCGCCATGGGCATGAAACGCCCCGACCGCTACAATGCGCTAACGCCCGGCGGGTGACGGGCAAGGCATCGAGCCGCCAGAGGTGAAGGTGAAAGGCGTCGTGGTCAGCGCGGGCGTACCGCGCATTGCCGGAACCGAGCTCGCGGTCGGGGCCGTGGTCGAGCGCTGCTACCAGACGACCATCGATGGCGGGCTCGGCGAGATGGCGTTTGCGGGGCTCGACCGCGCGGCTTTGGAAGCCGTCCTCGGCTATTGCGCCGAGCAGCGCTGTCGCAAGGAAGATGCGAGCTGTCCGGGCTGCCGGTTGCGCACGGAACGGCTCGGCATCAAGACCTTTGACGATTTCGTTGCGGGCTTTGCCGAGGTCGGCTTCAAGCACTCAACCGTTCGCTTGGTCGGTGGCGGCAGCGAAAGGCTGGAGGCTGAAAGCCTGGCCCAATTGGCAAAGACCTGGGCCGGGGAGGAGTACTGGTTCTGGGCCCGGCGGCTGCTGCGCAAGCTGCGCCACGGCCTTCGCCGCGCCAACCTGAGCGGCGCCCCCACGGAGCCTCGCTCAGCGCCGGTCCTGGTCCTGGTCCGGCCGCAGCTCGCCGACAACATCGGCATGGTGGCGCGCGCCATGGCCAACTTCGGCCTCGAGGAGTTGCGCCTCGTCGCCCCACGCGATGGCTGGCCCAACGAGAAGGCGCGCATTGCCGCCTCAGGCGCCAACTTCGTTATCGATGGCGCCGAAGCCTATCCTTCCCTCGCCGGCGCGCTGACAGGCCTCAACTGGGTAGCGGCCACCTCCGCCCGGCAGCGTGATCTGGCCAAGCCGATCATGACCCCGGAAGGGGCCATCGTCGAAATTGCCCGGCGCGTCGCCGCCGGGCAGCAGTGCGGCATTGTCTTTGGGCCGGAGCGCAATGGTCTTGAGACGGAGGAAATTGCCAATGCCGATGCCCTGATCATGGCCCCGGTCAATCCGGCATTCGCTTCCCTGAACCTCGCACAGGCCGCCTTGCTCATGAGCTACGAATGGATGAAACGGGCCGGCCACGGCAGCTTGGGGCGCGTCACCACCTACGAGCAGCCGGTTACGGCCGGTCTGCGCCTGCGCGGCTCATCGCCCGCGGGTAGGGAGGAACTGATGGGCTTTTTCGAGCATCTCGAGCGTGAACTGGACGCGGGGGGCTTTTTCTCTTCGCCCGAAAAGCGCCCCAGCATGGTGCGTAATATGCGCACCATGTTCACGCGCATGGGGGCAACGCAGCAGGAAATCCGCACTCTGCGGGGAATCGTAAAGGCGCTTGTGCACGGTAGGCGGGCGACGCGGAATTCGCCTTAGTTATGCCTCGATTCCCATTGAGCGATGCGCACGCGCTAGGCAGAGTGGGACTGCCGTTGGCGAACGAGACAAGAACGGTGCAATTGGGCTGGACAGACAGGGGCTGCGGAATGATCGGCAATGGTGCAAGGGCCGGCATTGGGGCGGTGTTGGCGCTGGCGGCAGCGTGCGGGCCAGCCTCGGCACAGAACAAAGAGCTGAGCGACAAATCGGTACTGACACTGATGCAGTACGCCTGGTCGCTGGTGCCCAACAAGTTTACCAGCCCCGACGGCAAGGTGATCGAGGTCGACAAAAGCAAGCCTAGTGAGGTCGTCGTTCCCATGGATACGGCGCGCGAGGCCATCAAGGTGGCACGCCTGTCGGCCTATGCACAGGTATGCGACTTGATCGAGGAGCAACGCGCCAACTATCACACCTTCATGAAGCGCGAGGAAGCCAAGGGAAAGTGGAGCGACCAGCAGCTGCTCTTCATCAATCAGCTGCACCTGTTTACCGTCATGACGCTGACGGGCAAGGTCAAGCTGGTTGAGAAGGATGGGGACAAAGAGGTGATCCTCAATAGCGACAAGCCGGAAAAGGCGCCGACCTGTACCGACACGGAAAAAAAGAAGGTCGAGAGCCAGATCAAGTCCTACGTCGCCGCCAACGTGCCGCCGACGCCAGCCACCCCCGCGGCGCCCACCACCACCGCAACCAACCCGGCGCCGGCAGCGGCCACCCAGGTCAAGCCCGCCAGCCAGAAGAAATAGGGCAGCGGCAGCGGTCGCCAGGCTCGGTTGACCGATTGACCTGGCACACCCTTGCTATATAAGGCAGGACCGGCGGGCCGTTTGGCCCGCTGTTCGCGTTTGCACATCCGTGGCAGCCCGCCTGGGCGGGGTGCCTGTCGATCCGGCAGAAGCCGGATAGAGGAGGGCGTGCGTACTATTCGAGATCATCATTTCTGCGCGACTTTGGAGACCTGAAGCATGACTAAGCGTATCCAGGCGAAGCACAAGATCGATCGGCGCCTGGGCCAAAACATCTGGGGGCGGCCAAAAAGCCCGATCAACAAGCGTGAGAGCCGGCCCGGCCAGCACGGTGAGCGGCGCAGTGGCAAGCTGTCCGACTACGGCCAGCAGCTGCGGGCAAAGCAGAAGCTGAAAGGCTACTACGCCAATATCACCGAGCGGCAATTCAACGGCATCTATCAGGCGGCGCGCCGGTTCAAGGGCTCGACCTCCGAACATCTGATTGGGCTGTTGGAGCGGCGGCTTGATGCCGTCATCTACCGGGCCAAGTTTGTACCCACCATGTTCGCGGCCCGCCAGTTCGTGAGCCACGGCCACGTCACGGTGAACGGCCGGCGTGTCAATATCGCGAGCTACCGCTGCCGCATCGGCGATCTGATCGAGGTGAAGGAAAAGGCTAAGCAGATGACGCTCCTGCTGGAGGCCATCAAGAGCGCGGAGCGCGATGTCCCCGATTACATCGAGGCCGACCACAACAAGATGACCGCCAAGCTCAATCGCATTCCCGGTCTCGCCGATGTCCCCTTCCCGGTGCACATGGAACCCAACCTGGTGGTGGAATTCTACAGCCGCTGACGGCAGGCAACCGCAGGCGAATAGTAGCGGCCGGCGAGAGCCTCGCCGGCCGTCGTGTTGGTTTTCGCCGAAGCCGTTATGGCTTGGTGGTCGGGCGCGGACCGGTCGGTGGGTTACTTGCCCGTTCAGCCGACTGACGCTCGGCATCGACGTCCTTCTTGGACTTGAAAGAGGGAGCGTTGGTGAGCTCCTCCTTCTTGGCGTCCATGGTGAGCTGCAGGCCGTCTTTGTCCTGACCGATCTGCAGGCGGTCCATTTTCATGGCTACGCTCTTCTCACCAATGCCGAGGAAACCGCCGACGCCGATGACGAAGCCCTGCACGTTCTTGCCGTCCTTGCTGAGGATCAGATCGCTAATGCTGCCGATCTTGGTTTTGTCCGGCGCATACACCGTCTGGCCGATCAGGTCCTTGGCGAGGATGGTATTGTCCTCCTGCGTTACGATCTGACCCGTAACGGGGGCTTTCGGCGCTTCTGTTGCCTTCGGCGCTTGCTGCGATGGCGGCGTTGTCTGCGCCTGCGCCGGGGTCAATCCGAGCGCCAGCAGCAAGGCAACCGCGCTCGCTCCTGTCTTGAGGGTCATCATAGATCTCCACGTAATAGCGAGCCCCGGGGGCCCTTCGCAGGGAAAACGCGGTGCCGGCCGAAAGGTTCTGGCCAAGCCGCTCTTGCCGGCAGGCACCGGCGATTCTGGCTGTGGTTGCAGGGGCTTGCTTTTTCTTGCCTAGATGGTGAATTTTTTTAATGTTGGTTGCCGGGCGACCGCATGGCGCGCAAGCCGCCGAAAGGGCCAAGACCTGGGGGAACTTTTGCCACACAACAAACTCGATGGTGCGCTCATCCTCGTGGTTGAGGACGAGCCTTTGATCGCCCTCGATATCAGCTCATCGCTGCGGGATGCGGGCGCTCAAGTCGTGCAGGCCGCCAACGTCGAAAGTGCACTTGCTGCCATCGATCGGCATCGCTGCTCGGCTGGGGTGGTTGATTACTGGCTTGGCTACGAAACCGGCCGCGCGGTGGCGCGGCGCCTGAAAGAAAAACACGTCCCGTTTCTTTACTATAGCGGCCGCGCCCTCGATGATTTCACGACCGGCAGCGGCGCGCCGGTGATAGCCAAGCCGGCGGGTGGGCGGGAAATCGTCGGTATGCTGCGGCTGCTGCTCGACGGCAAGGCATGAGGGCGGGCGTTCGCGCCGGTGAGGCGGCCCTTGCCTTCATGACGCCAGCTTCTGCGGTGGCCTGGCGCTGGGGGAGAGCTCGGCCAGGCGTGCCTGCAGACTGGCCGGTCCTCTTGCATCGCGCACACCGGGGGTGACCGAGTTGGCCCAGCCGTAGGCCAGCATCGTCATCAAGGTAGATGCGGCAAAGAAGTAGATGCCCGGCAGCACCGAGGCCTCCGTGTAACCCGAGGCGTTGATATAGAAAATCATCAGCGCCAGCACCATGACGTCGGTCATCGAGTAGCGCCCCAGCCATTCCATGGCCGAGATCGACTTGTCACGAAACTCGGCCGGCATGTCGGGCGAGGTGACGAGGGTGAGCAGATAGAACAGCTTTAGAAACGGGAAAAAGATGGAGAACATGAAGATGACAAAGCACAGAAAGAACTCCTCGTTCTGGTAGAGCGCCCAGATGATGGTGGCGATGGAGTGCTGGTTGGTCCACACGAAGACCGTGGTAAAGCGAATGGCGGGCAGCATGACGCCGAGCGCGAAGAACACGGTCGCGAGGATGATCACGAAGCTGAAAGTGAATGTGCGCAGCGTCGACGGCGGCTGCGACCGGCGTATCGGCAGCACGCTGGCGGTGGCCGCCACATCGCCGGCGGCGACGTCGCCCCTGAGCCAGGCGTAGGCCAGGATCATGAACAACACGGCAGCCGTGAAGAAGTAGACGCCATTGAGGCTCTTGGCGTCATAGACGCCCTGGCTCTTGATGAAGAAAATCGACAGCGACAGGACCAAGACGTCGTGCATCGACCACTTGCCGATCCATTCGAGCGCTCTGAGCTGGCGCGACAGCCGTTGCAACTCGCGCTTGGGCAAGGTGGACAACAGCAAGAGATAAAGGAGCTTCAGGATCGGCAGGGCAATCGAGAAGATCAACACGGTGATGCCGAGAAAGATCTGCCCGGAGCGGATCAGCGCATTCACCGTCGAGATGAGCGAGTGCTCGTAGGTGAAGAAGACGAACTTGGTGAGCTTGATAATCGGTAGGCTCACGCCCAGCGCCAAGCAGACGCTGGCGCCGACGATGGCAAGGGTCAGTAGAAATCGGCGGCCGCCAAGCGTCATGCCGATGCGCGCTCATCACTCAGACTAAAAAGGCCGCCTCATCCTAGCGGGCGAGGCGGCGGGATTATGTCCGAGCGGTCGGCCGGCTGGCGGCGGGCCGGCGAGAATGGTCTAGACCGTGGCCTTGGCGCGATCGAAACTCACGCCCTTGTCCTCCAGCAGTTGCTGCAACTCGCCTTCCTGGAACATCTCACGGACGATATCGCAGCCGCCGACGAACTCGCCCTTGACGTAGAGCTGGGGGATGGTCGGCCAGTTGGAGAAGCTCTTGAGGCCCTCGCGAATGCCCATGTCTTCCAGGACGTTCACGTCCTTATAGGCGACGCCGAGGTGAGCCAGGATCTGCGCCACCTGCGAGGAGAAGCCACATTGGGGTAAATCCTTGGTGCCCTTCATAAACAGCACCACATCGTGGTTGGCGACCGCCTTGCGGATCCAGTCGTGGACGGCTTGCTCGCTCATAAAAAGTCCTCTCTAGCGTCTGTCGTCGCTGTCGTCGGTGCGTCTGTCGTCGGGGGCGGCGATCGCGCCCGGATGCTCCGCCTAGATGTGGGCAATGGCCCGGCAAAGTCAATCTGGGCGGGCCGCCGTGGTCAGCGCCAAGGCATGCAAAACCCCGCCCATACGCCCCTCCAACGCCTCGTAGACCATCTTGTGTTGTTGCACCCGGGTCTTGCCCTTGAATTCCTTGCTCACGACGTGGGCCGCGTAATGATCGCCATCCCCGGCGAGGTCCCTGATGATGACCTCGGCGTCGGGAAAGCGCGCCTTGATCAGGCGGGCGATTTCTTGGGAATCCATAGGCATCGGACGCATCTCCAGACCCAAGGCACGGTCGAGCCTATGATAGGCCGCCGGCGCCCGGCAACACCACAACCATCTGAGGGCGCCACCCGCCAAAGGTTAGCGGCTCAGGTTGCGCCCATGAAGCACGGCAGCCAGGCCTCATGCGCTGCCCGCAGCTCGGCCAAGGCCACGACAGCCTCATCCTTCAGGCTGAAGTCCTCGCCGCCGACGCGGCCAATGACGCGGGCGGGCAGCGCCAGCAGGCGGGATCGTTCGATGATCTCCTCGGCCAAGGCGGGATCGGTGGCCAGCACGTAACGGCCCTGGTCCTCCCCGAACCAGGCGGCGTGCTGCGGCAGCCTCCCCTCGTAGGGGTAGAGTTGCACGCCGATGCCGCCGGCGAGCGCCATTTCCGCCACCGCCGTCAGCAGGCCCCCATCGCTGACGTCGTGCACGGCGCCCACCTTGCCCTCGCGGATCAAGGACCGCACGAGGTTCCCGGCCTTGATCTCGTCGGCGAGATCGACGGGCGGCGGGGAGCCTTCGACCTTACCCGTAATGAGGAGCTGATAGAGCGATTGGCCGAGGTGGCCCGCTTCGCGGCCCACGGCAATCAGCAGGTCGCCGGCCGCCTTGAGGCCGATGCTGGCCATCTTGCCGATGTCTGGGATCAACCCCACCCCACCAATTGCGGGGGTGGGCGGAATGGCGATGCCGTTGGTCTCGTTGTAGAGCGAGACGTTGCCCGACACGACCGGATACTTGAGGGCCTCGCACGCCTCCTTCATACCCTTGATGGCGCCGACGAACTGCCCCATCACCTCGGGGCGCTCGGGATTGCCAAAGTTCAAGTTATCCGTGATGGCCAGCGGATCGGCGCCGGTGGCGATCAGATTGCGCCAGCTCTCAGCCACCGCCTGCTTGGCGCCCATGCGCGGGTCGGCGGCGACGTAGCGGGGGGTGACGTCGCAGGTCATGGCGAGCCCCTTATTGGTCCCGTGTACGCGCACCACCGCCGCATCGCCGCCGGGACGCTGAATGGTGTCGCCCATCACCGTGTGGTCGTACTGCTCCCAAATCCAGCGACGCGAAGCCAGATGCGGCGAGCCCATCATGGTCTTCAAGGTGCCGAGGATAGTGTTGGGAGCGGGCACCCACTCGGGCAGGATGGCGCGCGGCGGCACGGTCTCCAGGTAGGGCCGTTCATAAAGCGGAGCGGAGTTTGCGAGTTTATCGACCGGCAGGTCGGCTTCGACCACGCCCTTGTGCGTGACGACCATGCGGCCGGTGTCGGTGGTGTGACCGATCACGGCGAAGTCGAGTCCCCATTTTTTGAAGATGGCCTGCGCCTCCGCTTCGCACTCGGGCTTGAGGATCATCAGCATGCGCTCCTGCGACTCGGAGAGCATCATCTCGTAGGCGCTCATGCCGGTTTCGCGCTGCGGCACCTGATCGAGATCGAGCTCGATGCCAACGCCGCCCTTGTCGGCCATTTCCGAGGTCGAAGAGGTGAGGCCGGCGGCGCCCATGTCCTGGATGGCGACGATGGCATCGCTGGCCATCAGTTCCAGGCAGGCTTCGATCAGGAGCTTCTCGGTGAAAGGATCGCCGACCTGTACGGTGGGACGCTTCTCGTCCGATCGGTCGTCGAATTCGGCCGAGGCCATGGTGGCGCCATGGATGCCGTCGCGGCCGGTCTTGGAGCCAACGTAGACAACGGGCAGTCCGACACCCTTGGCGGCCGAATAGAAAATCTTGTCCTTCTTGGCCAGGCCAACGCACATGGCGTTGACGAGAATATTGCCGTTGTAACCCGCATCGAAGTTGGTCTCGCCGCCGACCGTGGGCACGCCCGTGCAATTGCCATAACCGCCGATGCCGGCAACCACGCCGGCAAGGAGGTGGCGCGTCTTGGGATGGCTCGGATCGCCAAAACGCAAGGCATTGAGATTGGCGATGGGACGTGCCCCCATGGTGAAGACATCGCGCATGATGCCGCCTACCCCGGTAGCGGCGCCTTGGTAGGGCTCGATGTAGGAGGGATGATTGTGGCTCTCCATTTTGAACACGGCGCAGTCGCCGTCGCCGAGGTCGATCACGCCGGCGTTTTCTCCCGGGCCCTGAATGACGGCCGGCCCCTTGGTGGGAAGCTCCTTCAACCATCGGCGCGAGGATTTGTAGGAGCAATGCTCGCTCCACATGACCGAGAAAATGCCAAGCTCCGTCAGCGAGGGCTCGCGGCCTAGGATTTGCAGCAGGCGCAGGTACTCATCACCCTTGAAACCGTGCTCGGCGATGACCTTTTGGCTGAGACTTGCTTTGGTTTTGGCGTCCATGGGGCTCTGGGCAAGAAGCTGTGGGCGGTCGTGGGGGCTTATAGCTGGCTGGCGGGCGCTTGTCGCGCCGCCACAACGGCTTATGAACGGCTCTCGAAGAGCTGCCTGAGCCGGCCTTCGACGCCGGCAGCCGTTGCCGCCCAAGCGGGCAGGGTGCGCCTGCGGGCGACCGCACCGCGGCGCAGTGCGCCGCGGAGTGCCCGCGCGCCGATGACCTCCAAGAGCGCCGTGCGCAGCGCCGCGACGCTGCCGTCCCGCACGATTTTGGCGCCGCGCCGGCCGACCCAGGCGCCCGCGGCGCCGGCGTGGGTGGCCACCACCGGCACGCCGTGCGCAAACGCCTCGGCAATGGCCATGCCATAGCCTTCATGGCGTGAGGCCGAGACAAAAAGATCCGCGCCCAGCCACAGGCGTTGGAGGCGCGCTTCGGACACTTCGCCCGGCAAGCGGACGCGGGCGGACAAGCCGTAGCTCGCGATCATGCCGCGCAATCGGGCCACGTGGTCGGGCGCGCGCGCAAGGTTGCCAACGAGCGTAAGCCGCCAAGGCAGATGTTGGAGGCCGGCGAGCGCCCCGAGCAAGAGCCCATGGTTCTTGCGCGGGACCACCGCGCCGACCGAAATGAGGTTCAGGACCGAGCCGCCCGAGCCACGCGCCAGGGGGCCTGCGTCGACCCCGGGCGCGGCGACGACGATGCGATCCGCCGCGACGGCATAGTCGGCGCGCAAGATCCGCGCCGTACTTGTCGAGGTGGCGATCACCGCTGCCGCATGGCGCAAGGCGTCGCGCTCGGATTGGGCCAACGCGGCGCGCCCCGAGCCGGCGCCGTAACCCTCGAGCGCCAGCGGATGGTGCACGATCATGACGAGGCGCAGGCGATCGCCCTCGGCGGCAGCGACCTCGGGCAGGACGCCGAGGCAAAGTTGATCGACCAGCACCAGACCGCCGTCCGCGATCGCCGCGAAGATTGCCGCAGATTGCGCGCGAACCACTGGCGAGGGTGTGGGAAAGCCCGCCGGCAAAGTTGCCGTCTTGATCCGCCAGCCACGGGCGGCGAGCCCCTGCAGCAGCCTGTGATCATAGATCCAACCGCCGGTCCGGCGCGCGTAGTCGGCCGAGATGACGAAGGTGAGATCGCCGCCGCCCGACATTCTAGTTGGCATCGCCCGCGCCGAACTGGGCGCCGCGCGTCACCTGCCAGGCGAGCGCCACGGCCACCACGAGCAAAGCGGCGGCCAGCAGAAAGGCCAGGCCCGGCAGCTGCACGGCGTCGCCGCGCCCGATCGACCAGGCAAACGTAAAGCTGAACAGCCCCGGACCAATGAGACCCGCAACGGCCATGATGCTGGCGTTGGCGCCCTGCAGCTGCCCTTGCTCGGAGGCAGTGACAAGCTTGCTCATCATCGCCTGCGTGGCCGCACCGGCGATGCCCCACAGTGCCATCACCGGAATGCCCGCCCAGAATTGCAGGCCTGTGCTGGCTACGCCATAGATGGCAAAGCCCGCGGCCCCAAACAGCAATCCGACCAGCAAGGTCCTGCGCTCGCCGATTCTAGCCACGATCGGCTTGATCAACGTGCCCTGCACCAGGCCAGACATGATGCCGATGGCGGCCAGCGACAATCCCATCATCTGGCTGTCCCAGCCGTAGCGATAGGACGTGTACAGCACGGCGATGGCCGGCAGCGACGCATGCGCCAGCTGATGCAGGAAGTTCACCCCTGCCAGGCCCGAGAGCTCCGGCCGGCGGCGCACGAGCTTGAGCGAACCCACCGGATTGGCACGCGCCAGGCTGAAGGCCATCCGCCGCTCCGGCGGCAGCGACTCGGGCACGAACAAGTAACCATAGGCCGCATTCGCCAAACTGAAGCCGGCCGCAACCCAGAACGGTAGCCGCGGATCATAGGCGCCGAGGATGCCGCCGAGGGCCGGCCCCAGTACGAAGCCGACGCCGAACGCCGCACCGACGATGCCGAAGCTTTGCGCCCGTTTCTCGGGCTCGGTGACGTCGGCGATGTAGGCGTAGGCCGTGCCGAAACTGGCGGCGGTGATGCCGGAAATGACCCGGCCGACGAACAGCCAAATGAGATTGGGCGCAACCGCCATAAGAATGTAGTCGAGGCCGTGTCCGGCCATGGAGATGAGCAACACCGGCCGCCGACCGAACCGGTCGGAGAGGGCGCCGAGCAGCGGCGAGCAGAAAAACTGCATGAGCGCCCAGGCCGTCCCGAACAGCCCGAAGATCTCCGCACCCCGCGCCGTCTCCCCGACCATGCTCTCCACCAGTTTGGGCAGCACGGGAATGACGATGCCGAGCGCGATCACATCGAGCAGCACGATCGCGAAAATGAAGGCGATCGCCGCCTTGCGCGGTTCCGGTCGGGGTGCAGGCTTCTGCATTGGGCTCCTTGTTGTCACGCCTGCTCGAGGCTTGCGGCACGCCTCTATACAAGCCCCCGCCGCGTGACGCGATGGTGTCGTCGCACCGCCTTCCTGAAGGGTGTCCAATATACCCGCAAAAGCCGGCACGATCCCACACTGAGCCAGCGCCGTGGCGCCCAAAACCGCAAGGGCCAAACCGCAAGGGCGCATGTGGCGTGCTGGGCGGCGTCGTTGCCCAATGCCGGGAGGGCGCCACAAGGGCGAGGCCGGGCGGCCACCCTTTGGGGCGCCTTGGCGCGCCGCAAGTCCTCGACGCCAAGAGCGGTCGGCGCGGGTGGGCTCAATTCAGGGTGGCGAGCAGGCTTTCGAACAGTCGGCGCCCATCCGAGCCGCCGAGCAGGGGTTCGAACAGGCGTTCGGGATGGGGCATCATGCCCAGCACGCGCCGGCGGCCATCGCAGATGCCGGCAATGTTGCGTTGCGCGCCATTGGGATTGGCGGCGGCGGTGACCTCACCCGCCGCGTCGACGTAGCGAAACACCACGCGGCCCTCGGCCTCGAGCTCCTCAAGGGTGGCCCGATCGGCAAAATAGTTGCCTTCCCCGTGCGCGACCGGAATTCGGATCACCTCGTGCTTGTCATAGCTGCTGGTGAACGGTGTGTCTTTCTGCTCGACTCGCAGGTACACATCCTTGCACACGAAGCGCAAAGAGGCATTGCGCATCAGGACGCCGGGCAAGAGGCCCGCCTCGCACAGGACCTGGAAGCCGTTACAAATGCCGAGCACGGGCGTGCCGGCCTTTGCCTTGGCCACCACGTCGCGCATGATCGGAGCATGAGCCGCCATGGCGCCGGTGCGCAGATAGTCGCCGTAGGCGAAACCGCCGGGAAGCACGATGAGGTCGCTCGCCGGCACCGCGGCCTCGCCGTGCCACACCAGCGACACGGGCGCCCCGGTCACCTTTTCCAGGGCCACCTTGACGTCGCGGTCGCAATTGGAGCCGGGAAAGACGATGACGGAGGCATTCATGATCTCCACCTATCCGGCAGGTAGCACCCGGAAACTCGCCAAAAAAGCCTCAATCAACTGGCGGTACTGCTCGTACTCGCCCTGCGGCGCCCGCGCCAGCAGGCGATAGCGTACGCCGGGCGTCAGCAGAAACTTTACGGCCGCGCGCCGCTCACCCAACCCGAGGAACTTGACCTCGGAGCAGAGCACCTCGGCAGTGTAGGCAACTCGCCCCTCCTCGAGAACCTGCTTCACATTTTCGATCTTCACGCGCGCCCGATCGGAATTCCCCGCAAACGGCCTCCGGCAATTCGGCTTTGAAGGCCTCCTCGCCATAACCGCCGGCAAGCGCCGGGCCGGCCTTGCCGGCGTCGTCGGCAACCGTTTCGGCCCCAGCCTCGAACACCAAAGACGCAGCGGCGCTGGCCTCGGCGCTCTTTTCCGCGTCGAATTCGGTCGAACAAATGGCATCGATGGTGCCCGGGCCTTCTTGCTGCCGGCAGCCGCTCGGCAGCTTAACCGTGTAGCGGTGGGGGGCAGGGCTTTCGACCGTCAGCATGGAGGAGGCGGGCTGTTGCGCCGCCAGGGGTGCCAACAGCAGCGCACTCAGGCCGGCGGCCGCGCCCAAAGCGCACCACGCCGGCATGCCGAGGCTATCTGGGCCGCATGCCATCAATCGCGGTCTCCTCATCGGAACAGCTCGTAGGCGTAGTTTTCGATGACGGTGTTGGCGAGCAGCTCTTTGCACATACGCTCCACGAGCTCGCGGGCCTTGCCCTCGTCGGCCTCCGCCAGCTCGACCTCAATGTACTTGCCTTGCCTGACCTCGTTCACACCCCGGAAGCCGAGACCAGAAAGCGCGTTTTCGATGGCTTTTCCCTGCGGGTCGAGGACCCCGCCCTTCAATGTGATCTTGATGCGCGCCTTCATGGTCGCTTGGCTCATGCTTTCTAACGGCGGTCGAGACCCGCGCTTTTGCCCGCCTGCCGCTCGCGCGGTGACCGCCAGATCCCATGCCTCAATGCGGTTTGGAGCTCACCAAAACCGGCCCCGATCCCTTGGGACGTGGGTTTTCTGTGAGCACGCCGAGCCGCCGCGCCACTTCCTGATAGGCTTCGAGCACGCCGCCTAGATCGCGGCGGAAGCGATCCTTGTCGAGCTTGTCGGACGTGGCCGCGTCCCACAGCCGGCAACAGTCCGGGCTGATCTCGTCGGCGAGCACGACGCGCATCTGCTCGTTTTCCCAGAGGCGACCGAATTCCACCTTGAAATCGATGAGGCGGATGCCAATGCCGGAAAACAAACCGACCAGAAAATCGTTGACGCGGATCGCCAACGCCATGATCTCGTCGATCTCCGGCGGCGTCGCCCAGCCAAACGCGGTGACGTGCTCCTCCGATACCATCGGGTCGCCCAGACCGTCGTTCTTGTAGTAGAACTCGATGATCGAGCGCGGTAGCGCCTTGCCTTCTTCGAGCCCGAGGCGTTGCGCCAGCGAGCCGGCCGCGACGTTGCGCACCACCACTTCGAGCGGGATGATCTCGACCTCGCGGATGAGCTGCTCGCGCATATTGAGCCGGCGCATGAAGTGCGTCGGCACGCCAATGTCGTTGAGCTTCAGGAAAATGTACTCCGAAATGCGGTTGTTGAGCACGCCTTTGCCCTCGATCAGGGCATGCTTCTTGTTGTTGAAGGCCGTCGCATCGTCCTTGAAATGCTGGATCAGCGTGCCGGGCTCGGGCCCTTCGTAGAGCACCTTGGCCTTGCCCTCGTAGACACGACGCCGCCTGTTCATTCGTGGGGTCCTCGAAATCGTGTTCAATGGGACTGCTGCATGATCCGAACCCGATGCGCCCTCGGCTGGGGCGTTGGTTTTCGCACCGCAGCAAATGAGGACGAAAAGGTTTCAGCTCCCGGGGAGCCCGGGGCGGACACTAGCGGAAGGGGAGGGGAGAAACAATCTGATCGGCACGCCCTTCGGGGTGACACCTTCAAGCGTTCCGGTTTGTCTTGTCGCTGCCGCTCGGGTATGCCTCAGATCTGGCAGGATCGGCCGAGCCCGAGCCCGGCATGAGGGCAAGACGCCGGCATGAGGCTCCAGCGGCGGCAGGAGGTAACAATGACCACCTTTGATGATCGCGAGCGTTCATTTGAAAAGAAATTCGCGATGGATCAAGAGCTTAAGTTCAAAGCTGAGGCCCGGCGCAATCGGCTGCTCGGGCAATGGGCGGCCGCCAAGCTGGGGCTTAGCGGGAGTGACGTCGACGCCTATGTCAAAGCCGTGCGTAAGGCGGATTTGTTGGAAAAAGGCGACCAGGACGTGCGGCGCAAGCTTCGCCAGGATTTCGACCAGAAAGGGGTCAACGTCACCGACGCGGAGCTGAGCCGCGCGATGGGCGAGTTCCTGGCCTCGGCGGTGGCTGCCATCGAGGCCGAGGCCAAAAAAAGTTAGCCCCTGCAACCTATGCGGGCGCCCGGCGCCTCGGGGCGCGGCCGCGTCAGCGCGCCGTGTGGGGTGAGGGGGTCGCGAGGGTCCACATTGACTTGGCCGGAGCGCCACATTACCTGCTTGGCCAACGTCGACCGCCAAGCCGGCCACAGGAGAACATCACCATGGCTGCGATATCGTCGACCGCGCGGCGGGCCAATGTCGCCTCTGTCGATCCCATTTGGGCGGCCGTCCGCTGCGAAGCGGAGGCGGTTGCCGCCAGCGAGCCGGCGCTCGGAGGGTTCATCTTTGCCACCATCCTGGGCCAGGCGACCCTGGAGGAGGCCGTTTGCCATCGCCTGGCGCAACGGCTCAATCATTCCGATGTCGATGCTGGGCTGATCGGCCAGACCTTCACGCAGGTGCTGAGCGAACAGGCCGAGCTGGGGCGCGCTTTTCGTGCTGACCTTGCCGCCGTGTTCGATCGCGACCCCGCCTGCAGCCGATATATCGAGCCCTTGCTCTACTTCAAAGGTTTCCACGCGCTCGTCACGCACAGATTTGCCCACGAGCTGCTGAAGCGGGGTCGGCGGGACTTCGCCCTCTATTTGCAGAGCCAGAGCTCGCGCATTTTCGCCGTCGACATCAATCCCGCCGCCAAGATCGGCATCGGTATCATGTTCGACCATGGCACCGGCATCGTGGTCGGTGAGACGGCCAGCATTGGCGACAACTGCTCCCTGTTGCAGGGCGTGACGCTCGGCGGCACCGGCAAGGAGACCGGGGACCGCCATCCCAAGATCGGCGACAACGTGATGATCGGTGCCGGCGCCAAGGTGCTGGGCAACATTAGGGTCGGCAATTGCTCGCGGGTTGCTTCCGGCAGCGTCGTGCTCAAGGACGTGCCGCCCGAGACGACGGTGGCGGGGGTTCCCGCCAAGGTGGTTGGGCCTGCCGGCTGCCCCGAGCCGGCGCGCACCATGGATCAGCGGCTGCTCCCCGACGATTGCGGCTGCGGCTAGGGAGATCGGCCGTGAACCCGCAGGAAATGGTCCGTATTCAGAATTACTTGCGCAAGGTGTTCGGCACCAAGACCTTGTCGGTCAGGGCGCGGCCCAAGATCAAAGAATTCGGCGGAGGTCTACGTCGGCGATGATTTCGTTGGTACGCTGACGGTCGATGATGAAGACGGCGAGCTGTGCTATCAGTTCCAGATGGCAATTCTCGACCTCGACCTGGAAGACGCCTGAGCCACGGACCACCCATAATGGCACTCTACGAGCTCGACGGCATTGGCGTCGAGGTGCCTGCGAACGGACGCTATTGGGTGGCCGAAAATGCCACCGTGCTCGGGCGCGTGCGGATCGAAGAGGATGCCAGCATCTGGTTCAACGCGGTGCTGCGCGGCGATACCGAGCCAATCGTCCTCGGCGCCCGTGCCAACGTCCAGGACGGCTGCGTGCTGCACACCGATATTGGTTTTCCGTTGCTGATCGGCGCCGAGGCGACCATCGGCCATGGGGCGATGCTGCACGGCTGCCGGATCGGTCGCGGCAGCCTGATCGGCATTGGCGCCGTCATCCTCAACGGCGCCCAGGTCGGCGAGGAGTGCCTCATCGGTTCACACGCGCTGATCCCCGAGGGCAAGGTGATCGCGCCGGGCTCCGTGGTGATGGGATCGCCGGGCAAGGTCACGCGCCAGGTCACGGATCGTGATCTGGCAAGGATGCGGGAGAGTTTCGAGGCCTATGTCAGCCGCGGCCAACACTACGCCCGCGGCTTTCGGCTGCAGCGCCCCTGAAAAAAAATGGCCGGACCGTTGCCCGGTCCGGCCGCAAGATCAGACCCGGCTGTTTGCTGAGGGCGAGCCGGGCCTGCATTGGTTGCGCAGCCGGCTCAGCGCTCGCGCCGAACGCCCGCCAACGGCAAGGTGGAGTTTGCCGCCTTCGGGTCAAGCGACATCCAAACTCTGGTGTTGAGGTAGGATTGGCGCATGATGAAATCGTAGGGCGTGCGGTGCCAGATCTTCACCTCGTCGATCTTGTTGTCGAGAATGAAGTCGCCCTGCATGGTGCGCACGGTCAGGACGGCGTGGCCTTCGCCCTTTTCATCACGCACCACCGTGATCAGCAGCGCGCTCGTCGGCCAACCGCGGGCCAACAAGCGCTTGCGCTTGAGAAGGGCAAAATCTTCGCAATCGCCCCGCGTGGTCGGGATGGTCCAGTATTCGGTCTGGCCGTAGATTTCTAGGTCCGTGGCGGGTGTGATCTCGCGGTTGACCGCTTGGTTGATTGCGTGCAGTTCGCTCAGGCGCTCCGGCGTCGCCGAGAAGCGCTGCTCCTCCTGCGGTCCCAGCTTGCATTCTTCGGGCATGCGCTGACAAAATTCCACGAAGCCGTAGGGTGCCTGGGTGACACCGAACACCCGCATGTAGGGCGAGGCGCGATCCTGCCCGCGCGGTAGGCCCATCGGTTCGGCGCACGCCGAACTTGACCAGGCGGCGATGCTCGCCGCAATCGCCAGAAGGGTAACGCCAACGCGTGTCATGCTCATCCCCGACAACCAACGCCATCGTACGCGACGGGCCTGACTTTTTTCTGAGGCGCCGCCAGACATTTCGACTTAACTTGTCCTCGGGTTTGGCGCGAATTGCTCCGCACCCAGACACCCTTACTTAACGATCTGCTGCGTTTCCGGTTCCGGCTGCGCCTCAACCCGCCCACCCTCTCAACCGAAATAGCGCCGGCTTCTGAATGTCGATAAATTGCACGCCGAAACCCTGTGGGTGGTGGCGCACGACGCGGGCGCGGAGTTTGCCGAGCGTCACCTCGGTACCAATTTCGGATCGCGCCGGGGTTTCTATGGAGGCGCGCGAGATCGATACGTCCTGCACCTTGCAGGCGAGCGCGACGCCTTCCGCCGGCGTGAGCTGGCTCACAGTGTTGCTGGGGGCGACGCGCTCATGCCGGCGCTCGGCCGCAGCGGCGATTTCGGCGCGGTTGGCGAGCCAGGTCAGCTGCGCGGTGATCTTCTCGCGCTTGTGATGGGGGGCTTCGATCTTGAAGGCAAACCCGGCCTCAAATCCCCGCGGCACCGGACCCTCGAGGCCAGCCCCATGATCGAAATAGGCAACCACACGCTCACCGACCTCGACGCCGACCGGGGATAGAATGGCAGCCCCTCCGGCTGAGGCAGCAACCAGCCTGCAGGGGGACACCTGTTTAGTGGCGCGCATGACGCGGCCCAGCAGCGTGACCGCGAGGCGTTTGTGGCGCCGACGGTCCGGTGCGATCCGCGAAAGGACGCCCAGCGAGCGGCGGGCGAAAGGCGTTTGGCTGCCTGACATCGGAACCCGTGGCTGTTCAGGGCGGCTGTAGCTGAGTGGCCCTGCGTGATCCGTGCAGCGTGCGCACGAGCCGCGTTGCTGGGCCGCCCGGCGCACTATCAAGGGTTTGATTTAACGAACGCCTAACGGCTGGGTCGATCGGGAACAGAGGCTGGTCGCGGGGGCGCCGCCGAGGCGGTGATCGCGCGCTCAGTGCAGCTCACGGTGTTCCCTTTTTCCAGAAATTGCGGCCACCGTCGAGCAGGCGCAGTTGCGGCCGTTCGCCCTTTTGTGCAGGGAGCGGCGACGGCGGCTGCGGCGCCTGGAACGGTGCGGTGGACCCCCGTTCCAGCACGGCGCGGGGGCGTCCGTCGGGCCAGATCACCTCGTAGCTGCGCAAGCGCCGCCGCAGCGGATGCTCGCCAGCCCCGATCGGCATCGGCGATGTCAGGCTCATGGCGCCGATGATGCGGTTAATGCTGTTGCCGGTGTGCACGAGCGGCAAAAGAATTGCTTCGAATTCCAGAGCGTGACGGGGCGCGCCCGTGGTCTCGATTTCGAGCGTGATTACGGCACCCTGCTCACAAATGAGCGCCAGCTTGTGCGCCAGCAGCGCTTGATCGGCGTCCTGCCAGCCGGTCAGAAAATTGCTGCAGCGGAGCTCGGTGCCGAACAGCTCGCAAAGGCGCGTGCCCGCGAGGCGGTATTGATAGTCTGAGGCATTGATGCGCTCGAGCATGAAGGTCTCGGACAGAATGCCGGCGATGCGCGAGGGTTCTACTTCCAGGCGCCGCGGTGCCATGCGGCCGGCGCGCAGTTCGTTCCAGTAGAGGTAGAGCGTGTTGGGGGATTTTTGTTTCATGCCCAATACCGACCGGAGCTCTGATTGCAGCGCATGCAACTTTACAATGTGAGGGAACCCCGTAGCGAAACAGGACGGTTGGGAGGCCCTAGCGCGAGTTGAGCAGTATTCGTGCCAGCCAGCCGCGGTTGGGCACCCCTGTGGGGGCGGAGGCGGCCGCGATTGCGGTTATGGTTGTCAGCCAACCAGCCAGTGTGTAAGCGGGCTCGAGCCAAGCCTGCCGTGGAGAGCGACGCCGTTGACCCGCCGTGAACCGATTTTTAACGTACCCGGCGTCGTGCTCCTCATCTTGGGGGTGTGCTGCCTCGTTCATGTCGTGCGCTGGTTGCTGCCCGCCGATGAGGACGCTTGGCTAACGACGACGCTGGCATTCATTCCCATGCGGTTGCTGCCCGGGGTTGCCGCGCAGTTGCCAGGCGGCGAGCCCGCGACCATCACCTCCTTTGTCACGCACCTCTTCGTGCACGGTGACACCACCCATCTCCTCATCAACATGGCGTGGTTGCTGGCCTTTGGCAGCCCGCTCGCCCGGCGCACGGATCCTCTGCGCTTTCTCCTCTTCTTTGGCCTTTGCGGCATCGCCGGCTCCCTCTTTTATGTGTTGGTTAATGGTCGGGTTCTGACGCTGGTGGTCGGTGCCTCCGGCGCGATTTCGGGGCTGATGGGGGGCGCGATGCGTTTCTTTTTCCGCGCCCTGGCCCCCGGCAGGCCGCTGACCACCCCGCTGCATGCGGCGCCGCTCATGAGCCTTGCCGAAACCTTTCGCGACAAGCGCATCCTACTGGCCATGCTCGGCTGGACCGTCCTCAATATTCTCCTGGCATGGGGTGCGGCCGGCCTGACGGATGCGGCAGGCATCGCCTGGGAGGCCCATGTCGGCGGCTTTTACGCGGGATTGCTGACCTATGGCCTGTTCGACCGCCACCGCGCCAGCCAAGAGGTCGAGCAGAGTAATGCTGCGGGCGCGGAATAGGTGTCTTGCGGGCCTTCATGAAGTTGCCCACAATCCCCCTCTAGGCTCGCGCAAACCGCACAGTAGGCCGACAGATCGCGGCGCCGGAGGGCGGCAAGTTCGTTCGGGGGGACCTCTTGGTGGCACCTGTTCGCTCGCTGTGGCAGCGAATGGGAGGACATTGTCATGAACGTTGCCGCTATTCTACGGCAAAAGGGTCGCGCCGTGACCACCGCCGCACCCACCGCGACGCTGCTTGAGATTGCCGACAAGCTCGCGGCGAAACGCATTGGCGCCATCGTGGTCGTCGGCCCGCAAGCCGAGGTGGCCGGCATCATCTCTGAACGTGACATCATCCGCGCCTTGGCCGCGCATGGCCCCGATTGTCTGACCAGTTCGGTCGCCGAGGCGATGACCAAGGAGGTGGTAACCTGTCAGGAAACCGACACCTTGGATGAGTTGATGGCGATGATGACCGCGCGTCGCTTCCGTCATTTGCCGGTGCTGACGGATGGTGCCTTGGTTGGCATCATTTCCATAGGTGACGTCGTCAAGCATCACGTCGCAGAAGTGGAAATGGAAGCCACCGCGATGCGTGATTACATCGCCCACAGCTAACCGGCGCGGGATCGCCGCAGTGCCCAGCTATGCTGGCACGCTATGCTGGCAGGCTCAGGCGGAGCGCGCCATTGCGCGCGGCGGGCGGCGCAAAGCGAGCTCGCGCTCGATGTCGTCGAGCTCGCGCCGTGCTGCGAGCATGCCGCCCTCGATCAAGGCATCGGCCTGATGAAAATCGAACAGGCCGAACTGCGGCAGCCTGGGCGAGATCACGATATCGGGTGGATCGCCGGCGAGCCGCGAGCGGGCGATGCGATCTTGCACGATGTTGAAGGCCTCCATCATCACCCGCGAAATGCCGGGCCCGGCCTCGCCACGGCCGAAGAATTGCCGCTTCAAAAGCTTGCGCATGCCGCCGACACCGTAGGACGCGGGGAGCTCGGCGGTTGCGATCGGTACGTCCTCGGCGGCGGTCAGCATTTCCATCTGGGGCACCACGGTTCCATGCCCGCACGAGTTCGAGTTGACGTTGACAGCGATCACGTAGCGCGCTCCGAGCGCGCGGCAAACCGAGACCGGAATGGGGTTCACCAGGGCGCCGTCGAACAGCCATCGACCGTCGATCCTGACCGGTCGGAAGATACCCGGCAGCGCATAAGAGGCGCGCATCGCGTCGACCAGCCGGCCGCGCGACAACCACACCTCATGCCCGGTGCCGATCTCGGTCGCGACGGCGACAAAGCGCCGAGGCAACCCCTCGATCAGAACTTGCTTCAGCCGCGCGTCGAGCACGTTGCAAAGCCGTTGTCCGGTAATGAGCCCAGAGCCGGAAAAATTGAAATCGAGAAAGCCCAAAACTCGGCGCCGGGTCAGTTCGCGCGCGAACTGTTCGAGCGCCTCGAGTTCGCCGGCCACGTAGCAGCCCCCGACCACGGCGCCGATCGATGTGCCAGCGACGATGTCCGGAAAGATGCCGGCCTCGTGCAAGGCGCGCAGCACGCCGATGTGCGCCCAGCCGCGGGCGGACCCGCCACCCAGTGCCAAACCAATTTTGCAACCGCTCATGCGAGTCCCCATGCGGCGCTTGCCACAGATCGAGCCTCGAGGATCTTGCCCCGCGCCTCAACGATAGCGGGCAGGGATTAAGTGAGCCCTACGCACGCAGGGTTAACGAGCGCCTGCGTTGCGTGCTAGCGACAGATATTGCCGGGCGGGGGCGGCAGGGAACAGCAAAGAGGCAAAAAAGGCTTAAGCCCGCCGCAGCCCGATCTCGCCGGCGGGCGCAGACGGCGGCGTCAGGATGCGGTAAAAGCAGGAGCGGCTGCCCGTATGGCACGCCAAACCGCCGCCTTCCACCGCCACGCGCAGCCATAGCACGTCCTGGTCGCAGTCCGTGCGTATCTCCCTCACGCTCAGGCGATTGCCGCTTTCTTCTCCCTTCTGCCAAAGCGTCCGGCGCGAGCGGCTCCAGAAGTGGCCGAAGCCGGTGGCAAGCGTCAGCGCTAAGGCTTCGCCATTCATCCAGGCAAACATCAAGACTTCCCCGGATAGCGCATCGCTGACAATCGCCGGCAGCAGCCCGTCGGCGTCGAATTTCGGTTGAAACTGATGGCCCTGTTCGACCTCGGCGGTGCTGCCGCGCGGGGCAAAGGCTGGTGATGGCAGAACGGCCATGCGCGCATCTCCGAACAACGGGCCGCTCCGGCTTACGGGCGGGCGGCGTGCACCATTTGCAGGAATCGATCGCGGTAACTGGCGTCGGCCTCGAGAGCGCCCGTGAAGCGGGTGGTGATGGTCTTGACCCCCGGCTGGCGCACGCCGCGCGTTGACATGCACTGATGCTCGGCCTCGATGAGCACGGCGACCCCGCGCGGGCGTAATGCCGCCTCGATAGCATTGGCGATCTGCGCCGTCATGGTCTCCTGCGTCTGCAAACGCTTGGCGAAGATTTCTACGACCCGCGCGATCTTGGAAATACCAACGATGCGACCGTTCGGCAGATAGGCGACGTGGGCCACGCCAAGAAAAGGTGCCAAGTGATGTTCGCAATGGCTCTCCACACGGATGTCGCGCAGCATCACCAGGTCGTCGTAGCCGCCGGTCTCATCGAACTGGCGCGCCAGCACGTCGGTGGGATCGAGCCGGTAGCCTGAAAAATACTCCTCGAACGCTTCCGTCACGCGCCTTGGCGTATCCTTGAGCCCCTCGCGCTGGGGGTCATCACCGGCCCAGGCGATCAAGGTGCGCACCGCCGCCTCGGCCGCGCTGCGCGTGGGCCGCTGACGCGCCGGCTCCAGCCGGACCGTCGGGCGTTTCTTCTTGGCGACGATATCGTCCATTGATGTTGCCGCTTTTGGGGTCTGGTCGAGGTCTTTTGGGGTCGAGTCGAGATGATGCGAAGCTGGTCGAGAACGGTTTATGCCGCGGGGGCTTGGCGCGCGCGGCGGCGCCGGGGACGCCGTTGAAATCTGCAAGCGCGCACGCGATATTCCCCATAGCTGCCGCGCGATCCCGGTTTGCGACAGCAAACATCGGTTGCCGTGGGATATAGTACCTTAGACTGGTCGGGGCAAGAATCCCCGGCAATTGGAACCTGGCGAGGCGATCGGGGCCTGATGACGCAGCTCAACGAAATCTATAACGCGCGCATTCTGGAGCTGGCCGCCAACATGCCCAAGTCGGAGCGGCTTGCCGAGCCCGATGGGACGGCGACCGCACACTCCAAGCTGTGCGGCTCGACCGTCAGCGTCGATCTGAAGCTGACCGATGCCCGCGTCACGGCCTTCGGGCAAACGGTGAAGGCCTGCCTGCTCGGGCAGGCCGCCGCCGCCGTGATGGCGCACACGATCATCGGCAGTACGGCGCAGGAGCTACGCGAGGTTGCGCGCAACATGCGCAAGATGCTCAAGGAAGGCGGACCGCCCCCAGCGGGGCGGTGGGCCGACCTTGCCGTGCTCGAGCCGGTGAAGGACTATAAGGCGCGCCACGCGTCGACCCTGCTCGTGTTCGATGCCGTCGAAACGGCGCTCGCACAGGCCGAGGCCACCGAGGGTGCAGCGCAGCATGCCAGCGTCTAAGCCGCGGCCGGGACTGGCGGGCCTGGCGCGAGCGGCCGCCAAGACCGCGGTCGGGGCGCCAATTCATCTTTACCGTTGGACCCTAAAGCCGCTGATCGGCCTCGAGTGCCGGCACCTGCCCACCTGTTCGGAATATGCGCTGGAGGCCATTGCGCGCAACGGGGCCTGGCGCGGCGGCTGGCTCGCCATAGCGCGCCTGTGCCGCTGCCATCCCTGGGGCACGCACGGCTTTGATCCGGTGCCGGACCTCGGCGCCGAGCGACATCCCCTGGCACCCTGGCGTTATGGGCGCTGGCGGGGAGCTGCTGGCGGCACACCTGAGATCGGGCCCGCCGGCGCTGGCGGGTCGTCTCAATTGGCGCCCAGTTGCCGCAGCCGTTCCTCGGCGCCGCCGGCGCCAAGCTGACGTGCGCGCTCGTACCATTGACGGGCGAGCTTGCTGTCGGGCTTGATGCCGCGCACGTTGAGACGGGAAAGTTCGGCCGCGTCGAAGGTGGCGGCCAAGGCCATGGCTCCTTCCGCGAGCCCCGCGTCCGCCGCTCGTTCATAAAAGAGGCGCGCGGCGGAGACGTTGCCCTCCTCCCACTGCTCGTTGCCCTTGGCCATGAGCCGCATTGCTCGTTCCCGCTCCTGGGGCACCGAGCGCGGCACGACGGGCGGCGTGGCGGCGGTTGCCTCCTGGCGTGATGGGGCGAGGTCGACGGGGACCCCGGCGCGCAACATCGCCGCTCCCCCGGCGGGGCCAGCGCTGCGCTCTCTCGGCGGCGGGGCGGCCGGCGCGGTTGCCACCGTCAGTGCGGTCTTGGTCTCGCCGAGCACCCCGCCGTCGACGGAAACCAAGAGGATCGTCACCTCCGAGCGCCCCGCGGCGGCGACCGGCAGCGAGATCTTGAGGTCTGCGAGCGCCGAGATGGGAACGGCCCAAGAGCCCGCGCCGATCACGTAGCCTTCGGACAGAGCGGCCATCGGCGGCAAGCCGCGCAGGCGCACGAAGCTGTTGCGCGGAATGGCCTCGGCGGGCTCGATCTGGATCGGAAAAGGCACTTGCCCGGCGGCTTCGGCGACCACGACCGCTGGCGCCCTGATCGTGACTGGCCGCTGGCTGAAGGCGGGCTCGCCGTCGCCGAAACTTACGAGCAGGAAAGCGGCGGCCAGCGTGCGTCCAAGGCGGATGCAGCGCCCGCGGCGGTAGCCGAGGCTGCACATGGGATTGTTCGCCGATGCGGTCACGGTACGTCGAACTCCCCCCGCCCACGCGCCCTGCTGCGGATTGCAACGATCTGTGTTAGCGCCGCTGGGTTTTGCTCCAGTCCATAAACTCTTTGAACAGGCGCTCCTGCTCGGCAGCGTCGTTTGGCGCCGCCTTGGCGGCCTGCGCCTTGATGATGGCCGGATCGATCGTCGGTGCCGCCGTGGCGGCGGCCGTCGCGGCCGGCTTTTCTCCGTTTTTGGCGATCCACTCCTCGGCGGCGGGGAAGCGTTTCCAACCGCGCAGGTTCGAAAGCAGGTTCGCCTCGCGCCACTTCGTGTGGCGTGCTGGTTTCTGGAATTCGCTGAACTTGGCGAAAAAGGCGTCGACAAACTGCGACACGCGACGATAGCGATCCGTGTCACGCGCCCAGTTATAGGAGGCGAGCACGGCACCGATCGCCACCGTATCGACCGAACTGCCTTTGGCGACGAGATTGGGATAGTCGTCCGATGTCAGCTTGGCAGGGAAATAGTCCTGCTCGAGAACTTCCGTATAAGGGACCGGCAGCAAGGTCATGCCGGGCTCGAGTTTGAACTTTGCGAACGCGCCAGTTGGTTTGCCGGCAATCAAAATGGTGGCCGCGATCTCGCCGGATTTCACCATCTGGTAGCCGTCGGCCTGGCCGACGTTGATCTCCTGGGCCTTGATGTTGAGTAGTTCGAAAATCAGCCGCGTGGAAAATTGCGTGCCGCTGCCGACGTCGCTGAAGTTTACTTTCTTGCCGTTGAGATCCTGGATCGACTTGATGCCCGGACCGGCAAGCACGTGCATTTCCTCATTGTAGAGTTTGGCGATGTAGGCAAGCCGATTGTCGATGGTGGATCCGAATTCACCGCTCTTCTTCAGATAGCTCATGATGTTGGATTGCGTGATGCACAGGTCGATGCCTCGCAGGTGCAGCACGTCGACCACATTCTGATAGCCGCCTTTGCCGATCACCGGCAGCACGCGCAGCTCGTTGCCGTCGTCGAGCACCGCCGACATGTCGTAGGCAAGATAGAGATAGGTGCCGTTGGGATTGCCGGAAACGATCGTCACCGTGTTCTGGTTGAGCTTCTCGGTCAGGGCGACATGTTGGGCCTGGCTCGCCGCCACCGGCCGCTTGGCCGGGGCTGGCGATTTCACTTGCGGTGGCTGCTGGGCATAACTGCCGACCGGGACGGCCAGCAGGGCCGTCACTGCCAGCGCCAATAGGCCAAGGATTGCTTGCACGTCACCTCTCCCCTCGCAACCAAACGAGTGGCCAACCCGGTATGCCCGACGTCCGGTACGACCTGGGCTGCCCACGACCCCCCAAACGGGACGAAACTAGCATAAGCGAAACGCGAGGCAACGCAGGTTCCGCGCGCTTCAAATGCCGAATTGTACGCACAGGTTGGGCACAAAGATGGCTTTCGCGTGTGCCCTTGACAGCCTCCGGGGCCGAAGGGCAAAAGCGGACCCCGCGGGGAACGTCCGCTCCCGTCCCCACGGTGTCACCTTACCTGCGCGGTATGCAGCGAGTGAGAGGAAAGGGCGATGAGCGACATCACTTTGACATTCCCCGACGGGGCCGCGCGTGCCTATCCCGCCGGGATCACCGGCAAGGCGCTGGCGGAGGGCATTTCCAAGTCGCTGGGCAAGCGCGCGGTGGCCATCGTGCTCGATGGCCGGCTGGCCGACCTTGCCGATCCGATCAAGGCCAGTGCCAAGGTCAAGATCATCGCGCGTGCAGACCCCGAAGCCCTCGAACTCATCCGGCACGATGCCGCCCACGTGATGGCCGAGGCGGTGCAGGCGCTTTGGCCCGGCACCCAGGTGACGATCGGTCCCGTGATCGAGAACGGCTTCTTCTATGACTTTGCCAAGGAAGAGCCTTTTCACCCCGACGATCTGGCGAAAATCGAGGCCAAGATGCGGGAGATCATTGCCCGCAATGCACCCTTCACTAAGGAGTTCTGGAGCCGCGATGAGGCCAAGGCCTTCTTTCGCAGGAAGGGAGAGCTCTTCAAAGTTGAATTGATCGACGCCATCCCGGTGGGGGAGGACATCAAGATCTATAAGCAGGGTGAATGGCTCGACCTCTGCCGCGGCCCGCACATGACCTCCACCGGCCAGGTCGGCGGCGCCTTCAAGCTCACCCATTTCGCCGGGTCCTACTGGCGCGGCAACGCGCAGGGGCAACGGCTGCAGCGCATCTATGGCACCGCCTGGGCGAGCGATCAGGAGCTTGCCACCTACTTGGCCCAGATCGCGGAGGCCGAGAAACGCGACCATCGTAAGCTTGGGCGTGAGATGGATCTTTTCCACTTCCAGGAAGAGGGCCCCGGCGTCGTCTTCTGGCATCCAAAAGGCTGGCAGCTCTTCCAGGGGCTGATCAACTACATGCGGCGGCGACAAAACGCGGTCGGCTATCGCGAGGTGAACGGGCCGCAGCTGCTCGACAAGTCCTTGTGGGAGACCTCCGGGCATTGGCAGACCTTTCGTGAAAACATGTTCACGACCGTGACCGAGGACGAGCGCGAGTTCGCCATCAAGCCGATGAACTGTCCCGGCCACATCCAGATCTTCAAGCATGGCTTGCGCTCCTACCGGGAGCTGCCCTATCGCGTCGCCGAGTTCGGCATCGTGCACCGCTACGAGCCGTCTGGCGCTCTGCACGGGCTAATGCGCGTGCGCGGCTTCACCCAGGACGATGCCCACATCTTTTGCACGCATGCCCAGCTGGCCGATGAGTGCCTGAAGATCAACGACCTGATCCTGTCGATTTATCGTGACTTTGGCTTCGAGCACGTCGTCGTCAAGCTTTCGACCCGGCCGGAGAAGCGCGTCGGCGCCGATGCGCTTTGGGACCAGGCCGAGGCCGATATGTCCGAGGTGCTGGACCAGATCGCCCGGCAATCAGGCGGGACCATCAAAACCGGCATCAACCCGGGCGAGGGTGCCTTCTATGGACCCAAGTTCGAGTATGTGCTGCGCGACGCCATCGGTCGCGACTGGCAGTGTGGCACGACCCAGGTCGACTTTAACTTGCCTGGTCGGTTTGGCGCTTTCTACATCGACGCCGACGGCGACAAGAAAACGCCGGTGATGATCCATCGGGCGATCTTCGGCTCGATGGAGCGCTTCGCCGGCATCCTGTTGGAAAATACTGCCGGTCATCTACCGTTATGGCTGGCGCCCGTGCAGGTGAAGGTGTTGACCATTGTTTCGGAGGCGGACGCCTATGCCGAGGAGGTGCTGGCGGCCCTGAACAAGGCTGGCTTGCGCGCCGAGGTCGACCTGCGCAACGAGAAGATCAACTACAAGGTGCGCGAGCACTCGCTGGCCAAGGTTCCCGTGCTGCTGGTGGTCGGCAAGCGCGAGGCGGAGGAGGGCACCGTTTCCATGCGCCGCCTCGGCAAGGACCGCCAGCAGGTGCTTGCCATGGCTCCCGCGGTCGGCGCACTGGCGCAGGAGGGCGTGCCGCCCGATCTCGCGGGCGGTCCGCGCGGGCTCAGTTAGGCCCCGGGCCTGCTGGGCCCGAGGCGTCCTCGCTTAGTAGCCGGCTCCGAGCACCGCCAGCGCCGTAAGCTTCCATTCCAAGCCCATGAGCTCGAAGGTGCTGACATAGCGCCGCTCGGGCTGATACCGGTCGACGATCTCGACCTCGAAGCGCGTGAGCGAATAAAAGACGGCGCGGCGGACCCGGGCATAAAAGCTGGCGACGCGATCGATCGGCGTGCCGGCAAACAGGGTGCCCGCCAGTAGCGTCGGCGGCTCCTTCATGCCCAAGGCGGGCCGGATCTGATTGCGGTAGGTCTCGCGATAACCGAAGAAGGAGGGAAGGTTTTCCGGCGTCAGGTAGCGATCGACGGCGCTTTCGGCGAGGGTGGGAGCAACGGTCGCCTTGATGCGCTGCCAGAGCGACGGGGCCGGCGCGTTGGGATCCGTCTCCAGGCGGGCCTTGGCCTCGGCGGAGAGCGACACCTTGAGGCTGGAGCGAACCGAGGCCCATTCGATTTTGCGCTCAAGCGTGGCCGTATCCCCCGCGATGATCGCTTCGCGAATTTGCAGCGCGGTCAGGAGGGGCCAGGCCATATAGGCGACGGCGAACACAGCGGCGGCGAACAAGAGCTTGAGGGCGCGCATGGCCTTGAGGATCCCTGGGGCGCGGAGAGCCCCGCGATTTTGCCGATCATTGCGGCGGCGTGAGGACGGGCGCCGGCCGACCACCGCGCCAGCCCGTCTGGCCGAGCGAGGGCGAGACCTCGGCCTCTGGATGTGACGACGGAACTTCACGGTGGAACTGTTGCTGCATAGCAACGAAATTGGATGCGTGTGCCACTGTTGGGCCACAAATCCGGATGAAAGTGCGGGCGGATCGCGGTTGCCGGGGTTGGCGTGTTCGAGGGCGAACACGTTCTATTCCCAATAGTTTTTCCTTCCGACAACGGAGGGGTGCTGACGCAGGCCTGTGCCTGCGGCCAGTGGCTCGCAGTTGGCTTGAAGGGCACCTGAAAGGGCACGTGCAAGGGCATGGGCAGACCACACTGATCCGACCGAGAGACCGATGGGCGCCACGACGTTCAAAAGCAGCAAGCCTCCCAGCCGTCAGGTGACGGAGCAAGCCGTGCGTGTGCCGGACCGGTCTTGTGAGGTTGCCACAGCGCGGGCGGGCGGCGACGGGGAGCGCTTGATAGTGGCGATCGCCCAACGCGCCCAACGCGCCCAACGCGCCCAACGCGCCATTGGGCGCTGGCCGCGCCTCGCGCGCGGGCCGCAAGGTCGGCACCGGCAAGACGCAGCCGGCAAAATCTCAAAAATGTGAAATTCAAGATAGATCAAAAGGTTGTCTACCTCGTTTCGGATCCCATATCAGGTGTGGGTGGAGCTGTGGGACGGCAGGGCTGGTGGGCGCCGAAGGGCGCCATCGCGAAAGTGGCAGAGATGACCGAGCTCCCGTTTCCCGAATTGGGCTGGGCGTTTGCCGGTGGCAAGGATTGGCTGGCGCGAGGCCTGGAAGGCGCCGGTCATTCCCCATCAAAGCGGCGTGCTGAGGAGCTATGCAGATCAAGTCGAACCCGCCCGCGAGGGCGCGGTTTCCCATGCGGGTGGGAGGGCGAAAGTCGTCTGTGATGCGGAAATTTAGCGGAGCGGCGGCGGCGCTCTGGCTTGTCGGGGCCCTCAGCGGCGCCACGGCGGGCGAGGCGGTGAAATACAAGTCACCCGAACTTGCGTTCGAACAGGGGCTCGGCGCCTACAAGTCCGGCTTCTACGAGATGGCCATCCCGGCGCTGGAGCAGACGGTCGCGGAGGGCACGGAAGTCGAATCGATTCTTTGCCGAGTTTTATTTGGCACGCATCTATTCGGGGGCCGGGGCGCTGACCGATCACGCCAAGGCCTATCGCCTCTACCAGACGCTCGCCAACGAAAATGCCGACACGGATCCGGAGGATGGGCGCCGCGCACCTTTCGTTGCCAAGGCGCTGACGGCCTTGGCCGGCTACCTGCAGCGGGGACTTCCCGAGATTGGCCTGCCGCCCGACCCGCAGCGTGCGGCCGACTATTTGCACCATGCCGCGACCTTCTTTGGCGACAAGGACGCACAATTCGAGCTTGCCAAGATCTACCTTAACGGCACCGGCACTCCCGACGACGCCAAGCAGCGGCATGCATTACCTGTCGGTTTTGACGGAGGAAGGCCATCCCGGCGCCCAGGCCTTCCTCGCCGACCTGTTCTGGCGCGGCCTCCACGTCAAGAAAGACGAGCGGCGGGCGCTGGCGCTGATCACCATGGCGGTAGAGAACGCACCTTCGCACGAGCGCATCTGGATCGAGGACATCTATCAAAACATCTTCTGTGCCACCTCGCAGAAGACGCGCAAACAGGCCGATGGTATCGCCGCGATCTGGCGCAAGATGTTCGCCAGCACGCCGGAGCGGCCGCCGCAGATGGCACTCGGCGCCGGTGAGTTACAGCCACGACGGGCCTGCGAGAATGGCGAGTTGCTTGATCTGCAAACCACCCCCTTGGTCGCCGGGAAGGATCCGCAGGTGGCGACGCATCCACCGGCAGCGGGGAGCACCCCGCCCAAGACCATCCAAGGCAATCCGATCGGGTTTGGCAGATAGGCACCTTTGCGTGCCGTCAGCGCAAACCGAACCTCCGATGGCGACCGTCGTATTCGCTCGGCGCCCAGGATGGCGCGCAAGCACAACACTTGCCGCAAGCATCCGCTTACCACGCTTGCTGACTGCGCCCTTTTCCTGAAACGATCCGCACTTTTCCTGTCACGATCCGCCTGGCCGCGGAAACGATCCGCCTACGCAGCAGCTTGGCTTTTCCGCCTCCTGCTTGGCCTGGCGCGGGCGGACAATGGGCCGCGTGTCGATTGCGAATTTCGGAACGCAAGGCTTGCCGCGGGCGTTAGCTAGCCATGTGAATTGGCCAACTGGAGCTGAACTATGATCAAGCAACTGTGCCTGGCCGGCGCCGCCGTCGCCATGCTGAGTTCAACGGCCCTGGCGGCCGAATACTATATCGTGCAGGAGAAGGCGACCAAGAAATGCAAGGTCGTGGAGGCGCGTCCAACCGAGACGACGTGGGTGCAGGTGGGGCCGCTGGCCTTCAAGACCCGTGACGAGGCCGACAAGCAAGTGGCCGTGGTGTGCAAGGAGAAGCGATAGTCGCTGCCGGAACAGCCGAAGCGAACAAGGCGACTGGCCGAGCCTGGGCTCGGCCAGTCGCCCGCGTCATGGCGCCCGGGCTTTGCGGTCTCGGTCGGGAGATCCTCTGGCCCGATCCTCCGGCCCCCGATCCTCCGGCCCCCCGAGCCCCCGCCCCAATGATCGGATTTGACCGAATCGCCAGAGCAACTGTCGCAAGCGCAGAAGCCAGTCCTCGCGGGAGCGACACCAGAGGGAGCTAGAGGCACTCGCGCCCGAAGCGCAGCTCGCGCCTGTCGTTGAGGGCCGCGCCCGCGGCCTAGCGGCTCAAGACGTAATCGCGCAAGGCCTGATAGTTGGGGGCCGCGGGGCTCTTCTCTAGCGGCGGTGCGTGCTGCGACCGACGCCATGCCGGCGCCGGCATGGCGCGCGTGGCCTCGGCTTGCGCCTCCCCGGTCCCATTGCTGGGCGGGCGCACGACTGGGCGCGGGGGCTCGGCCTCCTCAGGGCTTTCCGGAGCGCGGGCCGAGGCGGCTGACGCCGACGGCGCTTGCCCGCCCTCGGGCGCGGCCGCGGGCGCGCGCGTGATGGGGGGTGCAACGGCTGCGGGAGCGGCCGGCGTGGGGTCCTGAGCGGCCGGCTTGGGAACGGGCAGCTTGGCCTGCGTTTCCTTGGACACGGCCTCGATCAGGGCCGCCGTGCGGGTCCGCGGATCCGGGGCAACCTGGGCCGACCAGCGACCCGCCACAACCCCGAGGCCACCGCAACTCATGGCGATGGCAATGGCACCCAGCAGGCGCGCGCGTTCCGGCCGCGCTGCCGCACGCCACACAAAGCTGTCGGCGGCCCTAGCGCGAGGCATAGCCACGAACGTACTTGTAGTCGTAAGGCGGCGAGGTGCGGCGCAAGATGACGATGACGTCTGTGCCGCGTTCCCTGGCGATCCTGTCGGCGATGTGGGAGTAGCCGCGTTCGCTTTTGGCGTGCGCTTCGGCACCTCTTTGCGGGTTAGCTTTCGCCTCACCCCCCTGCTGGGCGCTGGCGCTGCTCGGGGCAGCTCGGCAGGTCTTTGTTCCTGGCACGAAGCTGTTGGCCACGCGGGCGACGATCGGATCGAACACCTCGCGCTTGTCGGCCGGATACAGCATGGCGAAGCTGGTGATCAGTTGTCCGCCACAGCTGAAGATCGCCTTTTCGTAGAAGATCTTGCCATCAGAAGACTCACCCGACAGCACCAGCCAATCGTCGCCGAGCGGCCGGTTGGTGATTTTGTAGTCCGCGTAGGAATTACGCGCGAGAAAATCCTGATAACTCTTGGCGCTATGATGGTCTTCATTGGGCAGCGCGCCGACCAGCAGCCGCGCCTCGCCCTCGCGGGCTTGAAACACGCGGCCATCTCCCGCTTCCGTCGTGCGCTCGACCCGGAACAGGTTGGCCGGATACTCAAGACGAAAGCCGAAGCGCTCGTTGTGGTAGCGCGTCCAGTCGCCGGCGGTTGCCTCGAGCGCCCAAAGGTTGCTCGAGCCGCTGGCGGCGGCCACCAATCCCGCGACAATGGCCGCGATAGCCCCGATCCGCGCCATAACGCAAACTCCTCAAGCTGGTAGGGGATCAACCACGACGGGGAGGTCCTGGTTCCGGGCTCGGCGCCGCGCCTGCAGCTCAAGAATGCGCGGGTGCGGCCCAGCGCGTCATAAGCCCCGCTAGCCGTCCTCGAGCTCGACCCAGACGGGGACGTGGTCTGAGGGCTTTTCCCAGCCGCGGGTAAATTTGTCGATGCCGGCGCCGAGCAACCGATCGGCCGCCTGTGGCGACAGCAAAATGTGATCGATGCGAATGCCGTGGTCCTTTTGCCAGGCGCCCGCCTGGTAGTCCCAAAAGGTAAAGACGCCGGCCTCGGGCTGGCAGGCGCGCACCGCGTCGGTCAGCCCCAGATGCATGAGGGCGCGAAAGGCCGCGCGCGTCTCCGGTTGGAATAAGGCGTCCTCGCGCCAGGCCTCGGGGTGTTTGGCGTCGGCGGGTTCCGGAATGACGTTGTAGTCACCCATCAGCAGAAACGGTTCTTCCAGGGACAACAGTTCCCGGGCCCGCGCCTCGAAGCGCCGCATCCAGGCGAGCTTGTAGGCGAAGCGGTCGGTTCCGATCGGATTGCCGTTGGGCAGATAGAGGTTGCCGATGCGCACGATACCGCTGCCGTTCGGCACCACCACTTCGATGTAGCGCGCCTGCGCATCGGCTGCGTCACCCGGCAGCCCGTGGACGACGACCTCATCGAAGCGGCGTTTGCTCAGCACGGCAACGCCGTTGAAGCCTTTCTGCCCATGCACCGCCAAGTGGTAGCCGAGCTCTTCGAAGAACGGGGCGGGAAAGGCCTCGGTGCTGGATTTGATCTCCTGGAAACAGGCGACGTCCGGATTGGTCTCCTTGAGCCAGGTGAGGGCGCCCTCGAGCCGTGCCTTGGCGCCGTTGATGTTCCAGGTCGCGATGCGCATGCCTCCTTTGCACACCAGCGCGTGCTTGGGGTCAAGCGGCATGGGCGGGCCGCCGGGCTCGGCCGTCAAGTCCGACCAGGCCCGTCAAAACAGGTTGAACTTTTCCCACTGCGCTTTGGGAATTTCGCGCTCCAAGACGTAGCTGAAGTGGGTTGCGCGCAGGCGATCGCTGGTGAGGACGCAACGATAGCTGAACTTGTACCAGTGTCCCCCCGTGCGCACCGCTCCGCCGGCGCCCCGGGCGATGTTGCTTTCCACGGTCGGCTGCGCCAGCGCGTCGATACGGACGCGATCGAACTCTTGCGACCTTCTTGTCCTTGGCGAAGGTTTCCAGACCTGACAGATTGCACAGCTGGATCATTCGCGTGTGCGGTTCAAGAGCTTGCATCCGCTTGTCGAGCCCGGTTTGGGCGCCGACCGGCGTGCCCAAGAGAATGCCAGCCAAGCCAACCCAGGCGCTCAGTCCCCTCATGCGCAACGTCTTTCCCCCTTCGCTCAAAGGCGCCGTGCCCTGCGGCGCGATCCCCAGGCGGGAAAGACGCTGAAGATGCGGTGAAAAAGTGGCGGCCGCGCACCGCGAGGGCCAGCGTTTCGACGCGGCCGGGCGCAGGTGCGCCACCTCCGCGGCGATCAGATGGAAAAACTGGTTCCGCAGCCGCACGAAGCGGTCGCGTTCGGATTGATGACCTTAAAGGCGGAGCCGATCAGGTCGTCCACGAAGTCGATTTCGGAGCCCGCCAGGTACTCGAGCGACATCCGATCGATCAGCACGCGCGCGCCGCCGCGCTCGATGATGAGATCATCCGCCTCCGATGCACCCACCAGGTCGAACTTGTATTGAAAGCCCGAGCAGCCGCCGCCTTCGACGCTGACCCGCAAAAGCGGCTTGTCGGGCTCGCCGGCGACGATTTCCGTAATCCGCCGCGCCGCACGATCCGACACGGTAACTTTTGGATGTTCCATCACTTTTTGCATCACTTTTTGGGCGCCATTTTTGGCCTGGCGCGGCCTATGCACTATGCTGTGCACTATGCTGCGGCACGATTCCTAGCCATCAAGATAGGACGGCGCGGAAGCTTGTCAAACCTCGGATGGGCGCATGGCCAAGGCGATGATCGATGAGCCGGCGGGGCTGGGCGAGGCGCGCGCGCCTGCCGGGCGCCTGCTGGCCCCCTATGCCACCCGGCCGGAGTTGAGCGCAGGGCGGCTTTATCACGAACCCGCCTGTCCGATGCGCACCCCCTTCCAGCGTGATCGCGACCGCATCGTGCACGCCACCGCCTTCCGGCGCCTCACCTACAAGACGCAGGTGTTTATTTTTCACGAAGGCGACCACTACCGCACCCGCTTAACCCATAGCCTGGAAGTGGCGCAGATCGCGCGCGCCATCGCGCGCCTGCTCTGGCTCGATGAGGATCTCGCCGAAGCCCTGGCGCTGGCCCATGACCTCGGGCATCCACCCTTTGGTCATGCCGGCGAACGGGCGCTCGCGGCGGCCATGGCGGCCTACGGCGGTTTCGATCACAACGCCCAAAGCTTCAAGGTGGTGACGCGGCTCGAGCGCAAGTATGCGAGTTTCGACGGCCTAAATTTGACCTTCGAGGCGCTCGAGGGCTTGGCCAAGCACAATGGACCGGTGCCGGAGGTCGAGCGCCGGGGGCCGCTCCGCACGGCCATTGCCGAAAGCGGTCTTGAACGCAAACTGCATTTGCCTTTGTTTGCCCCCGCCGAAGCCCAGGTTGCGGCCATCGCCGACGATATCGCCTACGATAGCCATGACCTCGACGACGGCCTGCGCGCCGGCTTGCTCAGGATCGAGGAGTTGGCCACGGTCGCCCTGGTCGGCCGCTTTCTGGACGACGTGCCGCGCAAAAATATCGACACCCAGCGTCTCATCTATGAGATCAACCGGCGCATGATCACGGCCATGATCGATGATGCCGTGGCCGAATCGTGGCGCCGGCTTGCCAGCTTGCGGCAGCCAAGCCTCGAGAGCGTGCGGCGGGCCGATCGCGCCATGGTGGCCCAGTCCGAGCGCGTTGCGAGCCAGGCCGAGGGCCTCAAGGCGTACCTTTATGCCAATGTCTACCGTCATCCCCGCGTCATGCGGATTATGGCCGACGCCGAGGCCATCGTCAGCGACCTATTTGCGCGCTACCTGCGCCAACCGGAAGAAATGTCGGGCGCACTGGGGGAGGCCGGGCAGGCGGCGAGCGGCGGCAGCCGCGCCGCGATCGTGGCCGACTTCGTTGCCGGCATGACCGATCGCTACGCCATCAAGGAACATCGCCGGTTGTTTGACGCTACGCCGGAATTGCGATAGTCGGCCCGGGCTCCCGAAGGCCGGCACGAAACAGCCGCGGATCGATTGGATTTGCCCATGAACGCCCATGCCCTCGTGCAAAGCCGGATCGTGGCCGCACTGCAGGCGCTGGAGCGCGAGGGCGTCCTGCCGCCGGGGCTCGATTTCGCCGCCACCGAGGTGGCCCCGCCGCGCGATGCCGCCCACGGCGAGCTTGCCTCCAATGCCGCCATGGTGCTGGCCAAGCCCGCGCGGATGAAGCCGCGCGACATCGCCGAGAAGCTGGCCGCCAAGTTCTCCGACGCACCCGATATCGCCAAGGTCGAGATCGCCGGTCCGGGTTTCGTCAACCTGACGTTTGCGCCGCGGTTTTGGCAGGGGGTGGTGGCCCAGATCCTCAAAGTAGGGGCCGCCTATGGACGCACCGACATCGGTGAGGGTGAGCGCATCAACGTCGAATATGTTTCCGCCAATCCCACCGGACCGATGCACGTGGGCCATTGCCGCGGCGCCGTTTTCGGTGATGCGCTGGCGAGCCTACTGGCGTTCGTCAACTACGAGGTCACGCGCGAATACTACATCAATGATGCGGGCGCCCAAGTCGACATCCTCGCCCGCTCCGCCTATCTGCGCTATCGCGAAGCCCTCGGCGAAGTGGTCGGTCCAATTCCGGCCGGGCTTTATCCTGGCGACTATCTCAAGCCCGTCGGTGCGCGGCTTGCCGCCGAGCATGGCCGCGGCTTGTTGAACCTCCCCGAGGAGCGCTGGCTGCCCTTGGTGCGCGAGCAAGCCGTGGCAGCGATGTTGGCCGCCATCAAGGACGACCTGGCGGCGCTCAACATCCACCACGATGTGTTCTTTTCCGAACGCTCCCTGACGCAGTGCGGTCATGATGAAGTGAAGGTCACCATCGACGAATTGCGCGCCAAGGGCATGATTTTCGAGGGCCGGCTGCCGAAACCCAAGGGCCACGATGAGGCGGACTGGGAGGATCGCGAGCAGACCTTATTCCGGTCGACGGCCTTCGGTGACGACGTCGACCGTGCGCTGCAAAAGTCGGACGGCAGCTACACCTATTTCGCCTCGGACCTCGCCTACCACCACAACAAATTGGCGCGCGGGTTCCTGCACTTGATTAATGTGTTCGGTGCCGATCACGTCGGCTACATCTCCCGCATGCGCGCCGCCGTCACGGCGCTTTCGGGAGGCAAGGCCGACCTCGACATCAAGGTCTGCCAGCTGGTGAAGCTGTTGCGTGCTGGCGAGCCGGTGCGGATGTCGAAGCGCTCGGGCACCTTCGTGACCTTGCGCGAGGTGGTCGACGAAGTGGGCCGCGATCCGGTGCGCTTCATGATGCTTTATCGTAAAAACGACGCCCCGCTCGATTTCGACCTCGCCAAGGTGCTCGAGCAGTCCAAGGACAACCCGGTCTTCTATGTGCAGTACGCACACACCCGGGCCAAGTCGGTGTTCCGCAACGTGAGCGAAGTTTTCCCACAGTTGACCGAAGCCTCCCCGGAATTGGTTGGCGCCGACCTGACACGGCTCAACGACCCCGGCGAGATCGACCTGATGCGCAAGCTTGCCGCCTTCCCGATTGTATTGGCGGCCGCGGCGAAGAGCCATGAGCCGCACCGCCTGGCTTTCTATCTGTATGATTTGGCTTCGGCTTTTCATGCCCAATGGACCAAGGGCAATGAAATGCCACATTTGCGATTTATTCAGGCGGCCGATGGGACACTGACCACCGCGCGGCTTGCGCTTATCCTCGCCAATCAACGGGTGTTGGCGGCGGGCTTGGCGATTCTCGGCGTACACGCGCCAGTTGAGATGCGGTAGAGTTGTGATTCGCAGGGGGCGAGCGGGCAACGCGTTGAGGGGAAGCCGCGCATGTCGCGAAACGGTCCAGTTGGACAACCACGGGCACCGGGGCGCCGGTCGGCAGCAGACCAGGATCAGTACGCTGGCGGCCAGTCGGGCTGGCCAGCGCCGCCGGCCGCCGATCCACACCAGCAAGGCTATGCCCCAGCCCCACACGCCGGCCCCTCGCCGCAGCACAGTCAGGGTTACTACTTTCCACAGCCTGTCGAACCCGACCTCAACCAAGGCTACCCCCTGCAGCCGGTGAACCAGGCCTTGCCCTTCGATCGCCTGCCACAAGCCTCCGCGCCTGCCGCCGCCACCCAGTGGGATACCCAGCAGCGTGATGCCGGCCACTATGACCTTGGCAGTTACCTGCCGACCGGCGGTGAGCCCCGCGGCTATGGGCCGGCGGACGCGCCGCCGTTTGCGGGTTCCGCCGACGGTCCGTTCCGCCACCAGTATGCGGCCCGCGACGGCTACTCAGAATCGGACGGCGACTATGAGGCGATGGGTGAGGAAGAGGCCGAGGAACCGCGGCGCCGACGGCGCGGGCTGGTGATCGCCGGGGCGTTGGTGGGCGCCATCGGCCTTGGCGGGGCCATGGCCTACACCTACAAGACGTTCCTCGCCACGCCGACGCGGGCTCCCGTCGTCAAAGTGACGGATGCCGGACCGAGCAAGGTGAAGCCGTCTTTGTCCGGCGGCAAAGAGTTCGCCAACACGGACAAGAAGCTGCTCAACCGCCTTGATGAGGAGGGCGGATCGCAACGAGGTGGCGCCGACGATCGCGCCAACGAGGATCCCAACGCGCCCCGCCGCGTGCGCTCAATTCCAATCTCCCCCGCAGGCCAGGGGGCCGGTGCGAGCGGCCCTCCCGGCGCAGCCGCAGCCGTGCCGGGCATCACGCTCGACCATCTCGGCGCAGCCGGCGCGGCGCCCCCGCCGCCCTCGCGCGTGCAGATTCCGACGGCGCCACCGCCACAGGCGACCGTGGCGAGGGCGGAGGCGTCGGTGGCGGCGCCTCCGGTCAGGGTTGTCGCCACCCCGCCGGCGCCCTCAGCGGTTGCCGCCGAGGCCGCCCCGCCTCCGGCCCGGAAAGTCGCAGCGATACCGCCGGCGCCTCGGGAGGCGGCCCAGCCCAAGGTCTCCTCGGCCGTGGTCACGGCCAGCACCAGCGGCTACGTGGCCGTGCTCTCATCGAAAAAATCGCGGATGGACGCCCTCAAAGCCTTCGCCGACCTGCAGCAGAAGTACGGTGACGTGCTCTCCAGCAAGACCCCCGACGTGCAGGAAGCCAATCTCGGCGACAAGGGTGTCTGGTTTCGCGCCGTCGTTGGTCCGCCGGTATCGCGCGATGCGGCATCGGGTATATGTTCCCAGCTGAAGGCGGCCGGCTATGCCGGTTGTTGGGTAACGGCCTACTAGCGGCGCGGGAACCAAGCCGGGCGGCGCGGGACCCGACCCGCGCGATGCACCATGGGACCCGTATGCAATCGGCGTTCATCACAGGCTTGGCGGGCCAAGAGTTGGCCCCGCGCGAGGCCGCCCTGCTGAAGGCGGCGCGGCCCTGCGGCATCATTTTGTTCAAGCGCAACATTTGCGAGCCCGAGCAGGTGCGCTGCCTGGTCGAGGCCGCGCGCGCGGCCGTCGCTGCGCAGGATTTTTTGGTCCTGATCGATCAGGAAGGGGGGCGCGTGCAGCGGCTGACGCCGCCGCATTGGCGCGACCGACCGGCGGCTGCGCGTTACGGGGCGGCGCACGCTCGCGACCCTGCCGGAGCGCAGCGCGCGGCGCGCTTTGCCGCCAGATTGGCGGCGCGGGAGCTCTTCGGCTTGGGCATCAATACCAGCTGCGCGCCGGTCCTCGACCTCGCCGTTCCAGGCGGCCACGGCATCATCGGCGATCGGGCCTATGGAACCACGCCCGAGCGGGTCATTGCGCTCGGCCGTGCCGTCGCGGAGGGATTACTCGCCGGTGGCGTGCTACCGGTCATCAAGCACATTCCCGGGCATGGCCGGGCAACCAAGGACAGCCACCTGGAGTTGCCGAGCGTGGCGGCGACCCGCGCCGAGCTCGAGACTTCCGATTTTGTGCCCTTCCGGGCCCTGGCCGACCTGCCAGCGGCGATGACGGCCCATGTCGTGTTCTCCGCCATCGACCCCACGGCTGCCGCCAGCGTTTCCCCGCGCCTGACGCGTGAGGTGATCCGCGAAAGCATCGGCTTCGACGGCCTGCTCATGAGCGACGACCTGGGCATGGCCGCGCTGTCGGGCAGTATGCCGCAACGAGCGGAAGCGGTGCTGCGGGCCGGGTCGGACGTGGCGCTGTTGTGCGGCGGTGACTGCGCCGAGATGGAGGCGGTAGCCGCCGTGGTGCCACCGCTCACGGGCTCCTCGCTGGCCCGCTTCAAGCGCGCCTGCGCCGCCATCGGGCAACCGCAGGCGCTGGACCTGGCCGCGGCCGAGGCTTGCCTGGCCGAGGTTTTACGCGCCGACGCCTGAATCAGTGTAGGCTTGCCCCCGATGATGCACAGTTTATCCACCGGTGAGACGCCGTGATCGAACCTGGCGGCAACGACGCGGTCGCCGGAGCGGTGCCGCACATCGATCTGGAGTCCTGGGAGGCCTCCGACGAGGTTCCCCGCGACGAGGAGGCGTTGGTGGTTGCCCTCGACGGCTTCGAGGGGCCGCTCGATGTGCTGCTGATTTTGGCGCGCACCCAAAAGGTCGATCTTGCCAAGATCTCGGTGTTGGCGCTGGCCGAGCAGTACCTGTTGTTCATTGCCCAGGCGCAGCAGCTCAGACTTCGAGCTCGCCGCCGACTACCTGGTGATGGCCGCCTGGCTCGCCTACCTCAAGAGTTGCCTGCTGCTGCCTCGGGAAAGTGCCGGCGACGACCAGCCCAGCGGCGAGGAATTGGCGGCGCGGTTAGCGTTCCGCCTGCAAAGGCTCGAGGCCATGCGCGGTGCCGCGGCGACCTTGATGACGCGCAAGCGCCTCGGCCGCGACGTGTTTGGGCGCGGGATGCCCGAGGGCGTGCGCACCATTAGGGTGCGCCAATTCACGGCGGCGATCTACGATTTGCTCAAGGCCTACTCGGAGCAGCGCAAGCGCACGATCAAGCGCGTGCATGTGGTGCCGCGGCGTGTCGTGTGGTCGATCAAGGAGGCGCGCGACCGATTGCAGGCTCTCGTGGGCAAGTGCGACGCGAGCTGGGTGCAGCTCGACCTATTCCTTGAGCAATACGGTGCCGCGCCGGACATCGCGCGCACGGCGCTGGCAAGCTCGTTTGGGGCCACGCTGGAGATGGCGCGCGATGGGCTGGTGGAACTCTCGCAGGCGGAGCCCTTTGCCCCCATCTATGTGCGCAAGCGCGATGAAGGGGCGCAATGGCAGCGCGTGACTTAGGCGTGTGGCGTCGGAGCTAGAACACTGCAGAAGAACAAGAGGACACCCATGGTTCCGCCGAAGCTCTCGGTGCGGCCGTCCGAGCCCCAGCCCGAGGAGGACCGCCGCAAGGCGGCCGCCGAAGGCGCCGTCGACGCCAGCGAGGTGTTGGCGCACGAGGGTTGGCGGGGACTGCCCTCCAACGTCGCCCACCTGCCGTCGGCGGATCGGCGTGAGCAGTTGCGCATTCTGGAGGCGCTCCTGTTCGCCGCCTCCGAGCCGCTGGCGGAGGCGTACCTGGCGACACACCTGAAGTCGGATGACGACGTGGCGGCGCTGCTGGACGAGCTCAAGGGTTTTTATGCCAGCCGCGGCGTCAATCTGGTGCGGGTGGCGGGCAAGTGGGCGTTCCGCACGGCCGAGGACCTCTCCTATCTTTTGGAGCGGCATGCCACGGAGCAACGGCGTCTGTCCAAGGCGGCGATGGAGACCCTGGCGATCATCGCCTACCACCAACCGGTGACCCGCGCCGAGATCGAAGACATCCGAGGCGTGGCGGTCTCGCCGGGCACCCTCGATGTGTTGATGGAGGTGGGTTGGGTCCGCCTCAGGGGACGCCGTCGTGCACCGGGACGTCCCATCACCTACGGCACGACCGAAGAGTTCCTCGATCACTTCGGGCTCGATGCCATCAAGGATCTGCCCGGGCTGGCGGAACTCAAGGGCTCGGGGTTGCTCGACAGCAACTTGCCGCCGGGCTTCACGGTGCCCGAGCCGACCGATGCCGCCGCCCTGATGCCCGATGAGGTTCCCCTCGAAGAGGGAGAGGAAGAACCAGCCATCGGCTTTCTCGCCTTCGAGCAAGGCGCCGACGACGACGGCGAGGAGGGGCCGCCGCGCGGGGCGGCCTGATCGCGCGCCAAACTCAGCCTTTTGCTCCTGCGCGCCGTGGCTTGGGGCCGAGCCGGCCTCGCGCGTCACCTCCGCCCGGGATCACCCGCCGCGACCGCCGGGCGCCCGGGCGCGGATGGGCTAGGGGGGGCGCAAAGCCGCCGCCGCAGGCGGCCCAATCGCGGGCACGGCCGCCCTCAACCCAATCCCCAGTCCACGGGCCAGGGCATGTCCGCCACGCGGGGCGGCCGCGCCGATTTTGTGCCCGCCGTGCGGACTTTATCGAGGCTTGGCCTTTCGCTAGCAGGCGGGCTCAAATTAGGATACCTCGGCGATTGGCTTTGGGTTTCGCCGCCGAGCGCCTCGGCGCTCGTGGCACGGCAAGGGCGCAGGCGTGATCTTCCCTCCTCGGCTTAAAGCGAGAGGCCGTGCCGCCACCGGCGCGGTGGCGGGGCCGGGCAGGGCCGCGACCACCATCGCCGCGCGGTTGACATTCGATCGGCTCGAGCGCCGCTTCGACACCACGGCGGCGCTCAACGGCTTTTCCTTCGATGTCGCTCCCGCCGAGGTGGTATGCCTGCTCGGACCGTCGGGCTGCGGCAAGACCACGCTGCTGCGCGTCGCCTCCGGGATCGAAAGGCCGACCGGCGGACGCGTCTTGATCAACGATCGCGAGGTTGCCGGACCTCAGCGCTTCGTGCCACCCGAGCGACGCAACGTTGGTTTGATGTTTCAGGACTTCGCGCTATTTCCGCACTTGAGCATTATCGACAACGTTGCCTTTGGCCTCAGGGCGCTGCCGCGCGAGGACGCCCGCCGCGAAGCCGCCGTGGCGCTCACCCGCGTCGGCCTCTCGCGCTATGCCGATGACTATCCACACACCCTGTCCGGCGGCGAGCAACAGCGCGTCGCCCTGGCCCGCGCGATCGTTCCGCGCCCGGCGGTGATGCTGATGGACGAGCCGTTTTCGGGGCTCGACGTGCAGCTGCGCGAACGCTTGCAGGAAGAGACCCTGAGCCTGTTGCGGGAGACCCGCGCCACCTGTCTGATCGTGACGCACGCCCCCGCCGAGGCGATCCGCCTCGGCGATCGCATCGCGGTCATGCGCGCGGGCCGCCTGGTGCAGGCTGGCACGGCCGAAGAGCTTTATCGCAATCCGGCCGATCTGTTCGTGGCGCGGCTCTTCTCCGAGATCAACGAAATTCCCTACCGGGTGGAGGAGGGGGCGCTTCGCACGCCGATCGGTGCTTTTGCCGTGCCGGGGCTCAATGAAGGCGAAGAGGCAATTTTGTGCATCCGGCGGCGCGCCATTCGGCTCGGCGGCGTCGGCGCCGGATTGCCGGGGCGTCTGCTGCGGGCGCGTTTCCTGGGTGATTTGGCGCTGTTGGAGGTGGCGGTGGAGGGGTTCGAGCGACCATTGCTTACCCTCGTACGCGAGGGCGAGCAACCGCCCGAGGGCCAAGAACTCTCGGTCAGCGTCGCGGCGGAAAGCGTGCTCGTCTTTCCTGCCGAGGCGGCCGCTGCAGATGACGCCGATTTAATCCCGCGCGAGCCGGAAAGATCCTGATATCAATGGCATAGGCGCAGATACAAGCAGTGTGGCAACCTTGCCCCAACCAGCCCTTTCTGCGATAGTGCGCCAAACCCCAAGCGTATGCAGGTGGCTGCGAGAGGAGCAAGCGAATGGGTAGCTTGAGTATTTGGCATTGGCTGCTGTTTTTGGCCGTTGCCCTGTTGATGTTCGGGGGCAGCGGCAAGATATCGTCGATCATGGGCGACGTTGCCAAGGGCATTAAAAGCTTCAAAAAGGGCATGGCGGAGGACGACGAGGCGCAGAAGGATGATGCGGCCCGCAAGGACGCCCCACCCAAGTCGATCGACGATGGGCCCGCTAAGCCGGCCGAACCCGCCAGCGTGCAGGCCAATAAGGTCGGCTGAAGCGGCGGCCGTTCGGTCGATCGAGAGCCATCGACGGGGCCTCGGCGCAGCGTTCAGAGTTTGCCTCGCGCTCCCATGCGGTTAGGTTGAGCCGATGTTCGACATCACCTCCAGCAAACTCTTGATCCTCGGCATCGTGGCGCTCCTCGTCATTGGCCCGAAAGATCTGCCCGCCCTCCTGCGCACGATCGGCAAGTATATTGGCATCATCAAGCGGCAGGCGGCGGAGTTCCGCGCCCAATTCGACGAAGCCATGCGCGAGTTGGAACTGGCCGACCTCAAAAAAGACGTGGAATCCCTCGGCCGCGAGGCGGAGCAAACCATGCGCGCTGCCGAGCAATCGGTAGAAAAGGACTGGGCGCAGGCCCAGGAGAGCGTTAGCGCCGCGCTCGACGATCGCGTCAGCGTGCCAAGCGCAGACCCCCAAGCGGCAGCCCCCCCCGAGCAGGCACCGGCGCTGCCTGAGGCGGAGCCGAGCCCGCTGAACGGCAGTGCCGATCATGCCGAGGCTGGGGCGTCCGAACCTGCAGCCGCCGCGCCCGAGACCGAGCGTGCGACACCGCCGCAGGTCGAAAAGAGCGGAGCTTGACCTCGCCATGCAGGAAACGGTCAACCGCGAGGGACATGACGAAATCGAGGCATCCAAAGCTCCATTGATGGAGCACCTGATCGAACTCAGACAGCGCATGATCTACGCGCTGGTCGGTATTGGTATTGGCTTTTTCGTGTGCTTCGCCTTCGCCACCAATATCTACAATCTGCTGGTGTGGCCCTACCAGGTGGCGCGCGGCGAGGGGCAAAAGATCGAAATGATCTACACCGCCCCGCACGAATTCTTCTTCACCAAGCTGAAGCTCGCCCTGTTCGGCGCCGTCTTCCTCGCCTTTCCGCTGATCGCCCACCAAATATACAAGTTCGTGGCCCCTGGGCTTTACAAGAACGAGCGGGAAGCCTTTCGGCCCTACCTGCTGTGGACCTTCGTTCTGTTCATCATGGGCGCCATGGTGGTCTACTTCGTCGTCATGCCGCTGGCGATGAAGTTCTTCCTGTCGATGGAGCAGACCGGCGGCCAGGTTGAGATCCATCTGCAGGCTCGCGTCAGCGAATACCTCTCCTTGATCATGACGATGATCTTGGGGTTCGGCATCATGTTTCAGTTGCCGGTGGTGCTGACCCTGCTAGCGCAGGCGGGGATCATCGGTGCGAACAACTTGCGCAGTTTTCGTCGCTACGCCGTCGTTGCCATCACCGCGGCAGCGGGCATCTTGTCCCCGCCCGACCCCTTCAGCATGGTCGCCATGGCGTTACCGACCATCGTGCTCTACGAGGCGGCGATCTTCGCGGTGGCGCGCGTGGAAAAGGCGCGGCTCGAAAAGGAAGCCGCCGCGCAGGCCGCAACGGGCTAATCTGCTCGGCCGCCGTGGGCCATGGCCGGCGCGCTCAGTTTGGGTTGCCCCGTGCAAGACGCCGCGATTGCGCCGCGATCCCGCCTGCAGCCAACGCCCATTGCCGGCAGGGCTTGAGCAATGGCCGCGCTGACCTTCAGGTCAGCGTGGCGTCGGCGCGCCAACGGTGGTGTCGTGCCCGCCATGATCTCAGAGCATAATCTGGCCCCATGGTCTGCCCCCATGGTCTGGCCCCCGGGAGTTGGTTTCCGAGAGCTGGCCCCCGCTGGCCGCAAGTGCTGGATTAATGCGCCGCAATCGTATAGCACACGCCCATTCGAGCGCGGTCATCTCTCGCGCAAAGCGCGCGCCGTCCGTTTTTTGGGTTTTGGCAGTGGTCAGCCGGCGAGCCAACCTCGGTCGCTTTCGCAGATCGGCGTCTTTCGCTCGGGCATGACGGTGGCCTGCGAGGCAACGCTTGTGTTGGACATCGGTGGTCGACAGTCTCCTTATCACCCGCGCGGTCGCGGTCGGTGTGGCACCCGCAATCTTCTGCGGGGTTGCTCCTCGCTGGCCTTTTCCTGAGGATTGATCCCCGTGTTTGATATCAGGTGGATTCGCGACAATCCGGCTGCATTCGACGCAGGAATGCGCAAACGCGGCCTGGCTCCCGGCAGCGACGTTGCGTCTTCGGCGCACTTGATTGCGCTCGACGAGGCGCGTCGCAAGATCATCACCCGTCTGCAGGAGGCGCAAGCGCGCCGCAACGCCGCCTCCAAGGAAATCGGCAAGGCCAAGGCCGCCAAGGACGAAGCGGCCGCCGCCCGGCTGATGGCCGAGGTGGCAGCGCTGAAGGACGAGCTGGCGCAGGGTGCCGAGGAGCAGCGCTTCGCCGACGCCAATCTGCAGCAGGCCCTGGAGGTGATTCCCAATCTGCCGCTCGAAGAGGTGCCGCTCGGCGCCGACGAAAAGGGCAACCGGGAGGTGCGACGCGTCGGGGAGCCGCGCAAACTCGATTGGACGAACAAGCCGATGCAACATTTCGAGATCGGCGAGGCGCTGGGACTAATGGATTTCGAAACGGCGGCAAAGTTGTCCGGTGCGCGGTTCGTCGTGCTGAAAGGCGCGTTGGCGCGCATGGAGCGGGCGCTGGCCGCCTTCATGCTCGATCTCCACACGGCGCCGCAGCGCAATGGGACCGGCGGCTATCGCGAGTGCAACCCGCCGCTGCTGGTGCGCGACGATACCGCCTTCGGTACCGGCAATCTTCCCAAGTTCATGGATGATCTGTTTCAGACGCGGCTGAGCCAAGCCGACGTGGCGCAGGAGGCCGCCGCGGCGATGCACAAAGCCATGCAGGGCCGGCTCGATGGCGTTTTGTCCCGCCTGCCGGCGGTGAACGGACCCAGCGACGGCAAAGGCGGCACGGGCCGCGATCTTGCCGTCGAGCTCGGTAGAGCGCTTGCCGCAAGCAGTGAAGAAATGATCAAGGCCGCGGCGGAAGAGTTCCGGCGCAATGCCAGTCAGCGGCTGTGGTTGATCCCGACCGCCGAGGTTGCGCTCACCAATTTCGTGCGTGAGCAAATCATCGATGAAACCCAGCTGCCGTTGCGGCTGACCGCCTGGACGCCATGCTTCAGGTCGGAGGCCGGCGCCGCCGGCAAGGACACGCGCGGAATGATCCGCCAGCACCAATTCTCCAAGGTCGAACTGGTCTCGATCACTACGCCGGAAAACAGCTTGGCCGAGCATGAGCGGATGACGGGCTGTGCCGAACAAGTCCTGAAGCGGTTGGGACTTGCTTATCGCGTCATGCTGCTATGCGGCGGCGATATGGGTTTTGCCGCGCAGAAGACCTATGACATCGAAGTTTGGCTGCCCGGCCAAAACACCTATCGCGAGATATCGTCCTGTTCCGTGTGCGGCGATTTCCAAGCACGCCGCATGGACGCGCGCTATCGGCGCAAGGGCGGCAAACCGGAATACGTGCATACGCTGAACGGCTCCGGTTTGGCGGTAGGCCGCACGCTGATTGCCATCCTGGAAAACTATCAGCAGCCGGATGGTTCCGTGGCGATTCCCGAGGCGTTGTTGCCCTATATGGCGGGCGTGACCCGCATCGAGAAGCCTTGAACGGCGCCGTTGCGCGTGAGCAGGCGTGGCCCTGCCGTAGGCGCCGGCACGGCCGCGGCGCTGTGCGGCTCTAACACGTTGCGCCATTTGCATGGCCCTATACAGTTGCGGCATGCGCATTCTTTTGACCAATGACGACGGTATCGACGCCCCCGGCCTGCACGCGTTGCGCGAGATTGCCCGCCAACTGAGCGAGGATATCTGGGTCTTTGCCCCCGAGACCAACCAGTCCGGCGCCAGTCACTCGCTGACCTTGCACGAACCCTTGCGCATGCGGGTGCTCGAGGAGCGCGCCTTCGCCGTCCGCGGGACGCCCACCGATAGCGTCATCATGGGCGTGCGCCACGTTCTCAAGGCTGAACCGCCAGACCTGATCCTGTCCGGCGTCAACCGCGGCGGCAACATGGCCGAGGACGTCACCTACTCGGGCACCATCGCCGGCGCCTTCGAAGGCACCATTCTCGGGATTCGGTCGATTGCGCTCTCGCAGGCCTTCGGCTTCGAGCCCGGCAAGGGTGTGCGCTGGCAAACCGCCATCGCCCACGCGCCAGGGCTTATCCGCAAGTTGCTGGCGACCGAATGGCCGCCGTCGACGACGATGAACATCAACTTTCCCGACCGCGAGCCCAACGAGGTGGCGGGAGTGAGCGTGACGAGCCAGGGCCGCCGCGACCCGGGCTTGCTGCACATCGACGAGCGACAGGATACTTGGGGCAATCCCTACTACTGGCTGGCCTTCGAGCGGCGCCGCTCGGTAGCATCAGAGGGCAGCGACCTGCGCGCCGTCTATGCCGGGCGGATTTCCGTCACGCCGCTCTACCTGGATCTGACCCATCACGGTTTGCGCCAAACGCTCAAAAGCCTGTTGGAAACCGAACCGAGCTGAGGGCCAGAGGCGCGACGGGGCAAACAGGCCCGCACACGGCAAAAAAAATTGCACCAGCACAGGCCGGCGGCCGCATCCCAACCAGGGCGCGGCGCGCCACGGCCCGGTGCGCCACGGCCGGTGCGCTACGGCCCGCGACGTCCTCTTGGGCTGAGCGTCCGCGATTCCCAGTCCATTAACGGCCCCTTAACTCGTTAAGGGTTAATGGAGGAGGGGAGTAAGAGGTGTAGCCCATGTCGAGTCACGCGCGTTGGCGCTCCGCCGTGTCCCAGGCCCACGCCGGCCGGGGTCTTGCGGTTGCGGCTTGCTTGTCCGTTGGCGCCTGTAGCGCCGACGTGACCCGCTTTGATTTTCCCGCCTTCAACGTCGCCGAAAACAACGCCCCGACGGGCGCGCTGCCGGCATCGCCGGGCTACGCGCAGCGTCCCGGTCAGAATTTCGATGTGCCCGCCGGCGCCCCACCGCGCGGCGTCGGCGCCGTGGCTGCCCCGCCGGCCACGGTCTATGGTGATAGCTACCAAGGCGAGCGGCTCGCCAGCGCCCGCGACGGGCAAGCGCAAATGACCACCCTGCCGCCGCTCGTGCCGGAGCACCGACCGGCGCCGCAAAATGACGCCGCTTTTGCGCCCGAACGCCCACGCCAAACGCTGGCGCCCGAGGCCGCGCCCGAGCGCGCCGCGATGGCGCGCCGGGAGCCCGCGCCGCCAAGCATGGGCACGCCCACGGCGGGTGACACCATCGAGGTCGAGCCGGGGGATACGCTCTATGGCGTTTCCAAACGCTACGGCGTGGCCCTCGCCGATCTTATCGAGGCCAACGGCCTGCATCATGGGACGAGCCTCAAGCCGGGCCAGCAGATCGTGTTGCCGGCCGGCACGCTGGCCAGGCAGGCACGGCGCGAGGCGCGTGGCAGACCCTCCGTCGCGCTGGTGCCCGTTGCCAAGGTGCCGGTGACGGCGCCGCGCCTTGAGGCCAGCCCCGTCGCAGCCCCGCCGCCGGCCCCGACGGCGACGCCCCCCGCCCCGACCGCGACGCCATCTGCGCCGGCCGTCACTGCCGCCGGCTGGGAGGGCCGCCACACCCTGAAAGCCGGAGAGTCCCTTTATGGCATTGCCCGCCAGCACCGGGTGAGCCTGGCTGAGCTCCAGCGCGTCAACGGTATCGACAATCCATTGCGGGTGAAGGTCGGGACGACCTTGCAGGTGCCAGCCACTGCGGCGGCGACGCTCCCAGCAGAGCCGGCGCCCCCACGCGAGCTTGCCCAGCAAGCCCCCGCGACCGCCAAAATCATCAATGCGCCTAACGAGCGCAAAGTGGTTGCCTCGCGCAGCGATCAGGTCTCGGACGCCGACCCGGTTACCGCCGCGGCCCCGGCCAACCCCAGCGCCGGCGACCCGACGAGCGGCCGCTTCCGCTGGCCGGCACGCGGGCGCGTGATCGCCGCTTACGGCCGGCGTCCCGACGGCACGCAAAACGACGGCATCAATTTGGCCCTGCCGCAGGGCGCCGAAGTGCACGCGAGCGAAGCAGGCAAGGTCGCCTACGCCGGCAACGAGCTCAAAGGCTATGGCAATCTCATCCTGATCCGTCACGACAACGGCTGGGTGTCGGCCTACGCTCACAACGACCAGCTGCTGGTCAAGCGCGACGATGTCGTGCGCCGAGGCCAGGTGATCGCCAAGGCCGGCAAGACCGGATCGGTCGATCAACCCCAGCTGCACTTCGAGCTGCGCCAGGGCTCCAGGCCGGTCGATCCGATGCAGCACCTGGAGAAGAACTAGAAAGACCCGCGCCGGGGCCCAACCTCCAAGCTTCATTCCCGCAGGAGAGGGGCCCGGTGCCCTCCAGTGTCCCCGGCAAAGTCCCCGGCCAGCCTTGCGGCCATAGCCAGCCTTGCGGCCATCCTCCCCCGGCAAATCCCTGTCTGTGGCCAAACCTTTGAGACTGCGGCCGTTTTTGCCCGCCCTGGCGGCGAAAACGAGGCCGTCGGCGGGGCCGGATCGGGCCTACCGCCGAGCCACCGCCTCGAGGCTCCTAGACGCGGCGCGCGGCGGCGGCTAATGCTCGGCCGCGATCAGCCAAAGCGACCTGCGAGGACCCATGGTGAAGCCGGGGGCAAACTCAAGCCCGCCAACGGGGGCGGACCATGCGGACATGGCCAATGCCATTCGTGCGCTGGCCATGGACGCCGTCGAAGCCGCCAAATCGGGCCACCCCGGCATGCCCATGGGGATGGCGGACGTGGCAACGGTGCTGTTCACGCAATTTTTGAAGTTCGATGCCAGCGATCCTGCCTGGCCCGACCGCGACCGCTTCGTGCTGTCCGCGGGTCACGGCTCGATGCTGCTCTACGCGCTCCTCCATCTCACGGGTTTTCCCGGCATGAGCCTGGCCGAGCTGCGCAACTTCCGCCAGCTCGGGGCCAAAACTGCCGGCCATCCCGAGTATGGCCATGCCCCCGGCATCGAAACGACGACCGGTCCGCTGGGCCAAGGTCTCGCCAATGCCGTCGGCATGGCACTGGCCGAGCGCCTGCTCAACCAACGCCTCGGTGACGCCCTCGTCGATCACCATACCTATGTGATCGTCGGCGACGGCTGCCTGATGGAGGGCATCAGCCAGGAGGCGATCTCGCTCGCCGGCCACCTTAAGCTCGGCAAGCTGATCGCGCTGTTCGACGACAATTCCATTTCCATCGACGGGCCCACCACGCTCGCCCAATCCGACCAGCACTTGCAGCGGTTCGAGGCCTCGGGCTGGGCCATCCAAGGCATCGATGGCCACGATCCCGCGGCCATTGCCGCGGCCTTGGCCGCCACGCAGGGGTCTGAGCGGCCGCAGCTGATCGCCTGCAAGACCAGCATCGGTTTCGGCGCCCCCAGCAAGCAGGGTACGGCCTCCGCCCACGGGGAACCCTTAGGAGCCGAGGAAATCAAGGGTGCCCGGCAGAGCCTGGGCTGGCCCTATGCTGCCTTCGAGCTTCCCGAGGCCGTGCTGGCCGCCTGGCGCGGCGCCGGCCGCCGCGGCGCCGCCGCGCGCCAGGCCTGGGAAGAACGCGCCCGGGGACGGCCGCGGCTGCCCGATGCGGAGGCTCTGATCGACGGCCAAGCCCTGAAGACGGCGATCGCCGAGATCAAGGGCGAGTTTTCGACGACATCCCCCAAAATTGCCACGCGCGTTGCCTCGCAGAAGGTATTGGAAAAGTTGGTGCCGGCACTGCCCGCGCTGATCGGCGGCTCGGCGGACTTGACGACCTCCAATGGCACCCGCACCAAGCACCACAAGCCCGTCACGCCGCAGGATTTCAGCGGCAACTACCTCCACTACGGCGTGCGCGAACACGCCATGGCCGCGGCCATGAACGGCATGGCGCTGCACGGCGGCGTCTTACCCTATGGCGGCACCTTCCTCGTCTTTACGGACTATTGCCGGCCGGCAATTCGCCTCTCGGCACTGATGGGCGTGCGCGTGATCTACGTGATGACGCACGATTCGATCGGGCTCGGCGAGGATGGCCCGACCCACCAACCCGTCGAGCATCTCGCCGCGCTCCGCGCCATCCCGAACCTCAACGTGTTCCGGCCCGCCGATGCCGTCGAGGTGGCCGAGTGCTGGCAGCTGGCGCTGGCGGCCGCCAAGACCCCATCGATTCTGGCGCTGACGCGGCAGGCGGTGCCGGCCTTGCGCCGCGACGGCGCCGCGGAGAACCGGTCGGCCAAGGGCGCTTACGTCTTGGCCGAGGCGCAAGCTGGGGCGCGTGAGGTAACGCTGTTGGCAACGGGATCGGAGGTTGGCGTTGCCATGGAGGCGCGTGAGGCGCTCGCCAAGGATGGGATCGGGGCGGCGGTCGTGTCGATGCCGTGTTGGGAACTGTTTGCTGGACAAAGTGTTGCCTATCGCGCCCAGGTGCTAGGTAGCGCGCCGCGCGTTGCCGTCGAGGCGGCGGTCGCGCAGGGCTGGGAGCGCTGGCTGGGCGAGGCCGGCAGCTTCATCGGCATGTCGGGGTTTGGCGCCTCGGCGCCGGCAGCCAAGCTGTTTGAGCATTTCGGCATCACCGCCACCCACGTGGCCGCGGCGGCCCGCCAACTGATCAAGCGTGCATGACCTTCGGCAAGCTCAAATCGACGGCCGGTCTCGACCTCAAGGGTCAGCGCGTGCTGGTCCGCGCCGATCTCAATGTGCCGGTCAAGGATGGTAAAGTCAGCGACGCGACGCGGCTCGAACGCCTGCTGCCGGGGCTCAAGGAGCTGGCGCAAAGGGGCGCGCGCGTGCTCGTCATCTCGCACTTCGGGCGCCCGCAACACGGACGCGATCCGCGCCTGAGCCTGGCGCCCGTGGCCAGCAAGCTGGGCGAGCTATTGGGCCAGCCCGTGGCTTTTGCCGCCGATTGTGTCGGCGAGCCGGCCGAGCGAACGATCGCGGCGCTGCCGCCCGGTGGCATCGCAGTGCTGGAGAATTTGCGCTTTCATGCGGGCGAAGAAAAAAACGATCCCGCGTTCGCCCAGCGTTTGGCCGCGCTCGCGGACGTCTTCGTCAACGACGCCTTTTCTGCGGCGCACCGCGCCCATGCCTCGACCACGGCACTCGCCGGCTTGCTGCCGTCCTATGCCGGACCGCTGTTGCTGGAGGAGATCAACGCGCTCAACAGCGTATTGGAAAACCCCCAGCGGCCGACGGCGGCGGTCATCGGTGGCGCCAAGGTCTCGAGCAAAATCCCGGTGCTGAAGAACCTAGCTGCCAAGGTCGACACGTTGATCGTCGGTGGCGGCATGGCCAACACCTTCCTGCTGGCGCAGGGGTGCAAGATCGGCAAGTCGCTGGCGGAGCCCGACCTTGCCCAAACCGCGCTCGAGATCATCGGGGCGGCCAAGGAGCGCCGATGCCAAGTCCTGCTGCCGGACGATGTCGTGGTTGCCGAACGCCTGGCGGCCGGGGCGACGGCGCGGACCGTGCCGGTGCGGGAGACCCCCGCCGATCAGATGATCCTGGACGTTGGACCCAAGACGGTGGCCCGTTATAGCGGCGTGATCGAAGGCGCCAAGACGCTGCTGTGGAACGGTCCGCTCGGCGCCTTCGAAGTCGAGCCGTTCGCTCGGGGCACCATCGCGCTGGCGCGCGCGGTCGCCAAGCTCACCAAGGCCGGACGGCTGGTGTCGGTCGCCGGTGGCGGCGACACGGTAGCCGCCCTCAACGCCGCCGGTGTGACCGAGGATTTCAGCTACGTTTCCACTGCCGGGGGCGCCTTCCTCGAATGGCTGGAAGGGCGCGAGCTGCCGGGTATCGTCGCCCTCGCGCATGCGCGCTCATGAGCGGACCGGCGCCGACCGCCGGCGGCCCGCTTGGGGCGGTGTCGGTTTGCGCCAGATCATTGACACCCGGGCAGGGAGCTTTCACACATAGACCATGACCTGGCGACAGCGCCTTCTCGCCGCCCTTGCCCTCTGGCTGGCCTGCATCGGCCCGGCGGCGCCGGGGCGCGCCGCCGACGACGCCACCGAGCGCGAGCTGGAAAAATACCGCCAAATGCTGAAGGCCGATCCCTGGTCCAACCCGGGCCAGCTCGATGCCGATCGGGGCGAGGCGCTCTGGCGGGAGGCGCGCGGGCCCAACAACGCATCCCTTGAGGCCTGCGATCTCGGCAAGGGACCGGGTCGTATCGAGGGGGCTTTCGCGGAGTTGCCACGCTACTTCAAGGATGCCGATCGGGTGATGGATTTGGAGTCGCGCCTCGTCTGGTGCATGGAAAAGCTCCAGGGCTTTGCGCGCAGCGAGCTCCTCAAGCGTCCCTACTCCAAAGCCAATCAGAGCGGCACCGAGCTCGAGGCGCTGGCAACCTTCATCGCCAGCAGATCCAACGGCGCGACCTTCGCGCCGCCCTTGCAGCATCCCAAGGAACGAGCGGCGCTGGCCTTGGGAGAGGCGTTGTTTTTCCGGCGCCAGGGTCCCCTCGATTTCGCCTGCGCCACCTGTCATGGCGACAACGGCAAGCGCATTCGGCTGCAGAGCCTGCCCTACCTGAGCAAGCCCGAGGAGGCGCGCCAGGTGGTCGGTGAGTGGCCGGCCTACCGGGTCTCGCAGGGCACCGTCATGACCCCGCAACATCGCCTTGCCGATTGCTACTGGCAGATGCGCCTGCCACTCATCGACTACGGCTCGGACGTGACCGTGGCGCTGACGATGTATCTCGTCAACCAGGCGAAGGGCGGGGCGATCACGGCACCCGGCTTAAAGCGCTAGGAGACGCGGCCATGCGAAGGCTGCTTGTTGCGGTCGGCATCGCCGGCGTCGCCGTCGCCGGCGCCCTCGCGCAGAACCGCCATGACCTTGATCGCGCCGTACTCGAAAAGGCGATCAAGGACAGTTGGCAACAGGTGGCGCCCGACTGGCAGCGTCGGCTCGTCCAAGACGAGACCCAAGCCGCCTGCAGCCTCTACCGCAACAATCCGCCCCCGGCGGTCGCCGCCGCCATTGCGGCCCGCGAAAGGGCAAGCCTCAAGTATCCCGCCGACGGCAAAATAATGGGCGACTGGAAGAAGGGAGAAAAACTGGCGCAGAGCGGCTATGGCATGCGCTTTACCGACTATCCGCCGCGGGCCGAAAACGGCGGCAATTGCTTTGCCTGCCATCAGCTCGACCCCAAGGAGCTGAGCTACGGTACGCTTGGTCCCCCGCTTGCCGCCTACGGCAAAAATCGCAATTTTGCCCAAGCCGAAGTGAAGGCCGTCTATGAGCGCATTTACAACCCACAGGCGGCGGTCCCCTGCGCAAACATGCCGCGCATGGGTGCCAGCGGCTTTCTCAGCCTGGAGCAGATCGCCGATCTGACCGCGTACGTGATGTCACCGGAAAGCCCGGTTAACAAATAGTCGATTGGGCCCGGTTCGCCGGCGCCCTGGAGCCATGCATGATCACCCGTCGCGAGTTCCTGCAGGTCGCGGGCGCCGTCGCCGCGCTTCCCGGCAGCGCGCGCCCCCTGGGCCGGGCCGCGGCGCAGCAGGCCATTCGCCAGGAGGACTTGCTGCGCTTTCCCGCCAAGGGGCAGCTCACGCTCTTGCACGTCGCCGACAGCCATGCCCAGCTCAAACCTCTTTACTATCGCGAGCCCTCCCTCAACCTAGGGGTCGGGGAGGCCAAGGGCAAAATCCCCCACCTCACCGGCCAAGACTTTCTCGACGCCTTCGCCATTCCGACCCGCTCGCTGGAAGCTTACATGCTGACAGCCGCCGATTTTGAGGCCTTGGCAGGGACCTATGGGCGGGTGGGCGGCATGGACCGCCTGGCCACGCTCGTGTCCGCTATCCGCGCCGAGCGCGGTGCCGACCGCGTCTTGTTGCTCGAGGGCGGAGATGCGCTGCAGGGGTCTTACACCGCGCTCAAATCCGAGGGCGCCGACATGGTCTCGGTGCTGCAGACGCTCAAGGTCGATGCCATCACCGGCCATTGGGAGTTCACGCTCGGCGAGCACCGCATCAAAGAAATCTTTGGCACGCTCGAGCGCAAGGGTAGCTCCGGCCTCAACCTGCTGGCCGGCAATGTCCGCGACACCGACATGGCCGAGCCCGTGTTTCGTGGCTGGCGCATGTTCGAGCGCGGCGGGGTCAAGGTGGCCGTCATCGGCCAGGCTTTCCCCTATACGCGGATCGCCAATCCGCGCTGGATGGTGCCGAATTGGTCGTTTGGCATTCGCGAGGACGCGATCCGCAAAGCCGTAGGCCTGGCGCGCACGTTGGGGGCGCAGGTGGTGGTCTTGCTGTCCCACAACGGCTTTGACGTCGATCGCAAGCTGGCGCGGCGCGTGCATGGCATCGATGTCATTCTCACCGCCCATACCCACGATGTGCTGCCGCAACCGTTGAAGGTGGGACGCACGCTGCTGGTGGCGTCGGGTTCGCACGGCAAATTCCTTTCCCGCCTTGATCTTGAGGTTGCGGACGGCCGGGTCATGGATTTTTCCTATGCCTTGCTGCCGGTGCTGTCGGATGCCATTGCTCCGGACCCGGCCATGGCCGCCTTGATCGGCGGCATTCGTGCCCCGCACGAGGCCATGCTGAGCACCGAGCTTGCCCGCAACCATGGCCTGCTCTACCGGCGCGACAGCTTCGCTGGCACCTTCGATGATGTGATCTGCGATGCCCTGCTCGCGGCGCGCGACGCCGAGATCGCGCTGTCGCCGGGCTTTCGCTGGGGAGCATCCCTGGCGCCCAACCAGCCGATCACCTGGGAGGACGTCTACAATATGACCGCCATCACCTACCCGGCGGTCTACCGCCTGAGCATGACCGGCGAGACCATCAAGGCGGTTCTGGAAGACGTCGCCGACAACCTATTCAATCCCGATCCCTACTATCAGCAGGGAGGCGATATGGTGCGCGTCGGCGGGCTCGCCTACACCATCAATGTCGATGCCCCCATCGGCGGGCGCATCGGCAATTTGACCGTGCTGCGGACGGCAACCCCGCTCGAGCCGTCGCGCAAGTACGTGGTGGCGGGCTGGGGGTCGGTCAACGAAAACGTGCAAGGCCCGCCGATCTGGGACCTCGTGGCAGGCTACCTGCAGACCCAACGGGAGGTCACGCCGCGGCCGCGCCATGCCGTCAAGATCGTGCGCGCGGGTGGTTGACCCCGTCCCGCCCACGCCTTGCGTCCCCTCCCCATTCGTCCTACCTGAGCAACAGAGCCGGGCCATAAGAGGCGGTATTGCTGACACAGATCTACATCCACCTTGGGGTCGCGCTGGCCGGATTGGTGAGCTTTCTATCGCCCTGCGTGCTGCCGCTGGTGCCGCCCTACCTCGGCTACCTCGGGGGCACCACCATCGAGCAGATGACGAGTGCCCATATCGGCAGCGATCTGCGCCGGCGCGTGCTGCTGGCCTCGCTATTTTTTGTGCTGGGCTTCACCACCGTGTTCGTCGCCCTCGGGGCCGGCGCCTCGGTGCTGGGGCAATGGATTCAAAGCCACAGGGCGGAGCTGTCGCTCGTCGCCGGCCTGATTATCATCGGCTTCGGCCTGCATTTCCTGGGCATCCTGCGCATTTCCCTGCTCTATCGCGAGGCGCGGATCCATCGCGAGATGCGCGGCGCAAGTCTGGCGGGCGCCTTCCTCATGGGTCTTGCCTTCGCCTTCGGCTGGACCCCCTGCATCGGGCCGGTGCTGGCAACGGTATTGACCCTGGCGGCGCAGGACGGCAGCCTTCCCACGGGTGTGCGGCTGCTCTTCGTCTATTCGTTGGGCCTCGGCCTGCCCTTTATCCTCGCCGCCGCTGCCATCGGCCCCTTCGTGCGTTTCCTGCAGCGCTTCAAACGCCATCTTGGACGTATCGAGATGTTAATGGGCGTGCTGTTGGTCTTGACGGGTTTCTTGATCCTGACCGGTTCGCTCAACTGGTTTGGGCAATGGCTGATCGAAACCGTGCCGGCATTGACGCGCATCGAAGAGTGGTTCACGCCGCAGCAGCTGCAAACCGAGATCCTGAAGGAGGGAGCCGGCCGATGAGGCAGTCGCCCGGTCGCACCGCCATTGCCCTTACCATCGCCGGCTCCGACAGCTCCGGCGGCGCCGGCATTCAAGCCGATCTTAAGACCTTCACGGCGCTCGGCGTCTATGGGGCCTGCGTCATCACTGCGCTCACGGCGCAGAATACCCGCGGCGTTGAGGGTGTGGAAGCGACCCGGCCGCAGTTTGTGCTGGCGCAGTTGAATTCGGTGCTTTCGGATCTCGACGTCGGCGCCATCAAGACGGGCATGCTCGCCAATGGCGCGATCATCACCAGCGTGGCCCGCCGCCTGCGGGAGGTGACGGCCAGCGGACGCCCCATGCCCCTCATTGTCGACCCGGTGATGGTGGCGACCAGTGGCGATGTGCTGCTGGCTGCCGATGCCATCGACGCCCTCGGGCAGGAGTTGGCCCCGCTCGCCACCCTGCTGACGCCCAACCTAGCCGAGGCCGCCCGCTTGCTCGGGTCGCAAGAGGCCGACAGCGAGGCCGCCGCCGCGGCGCAGGCAAAGGCGCTCTTTGCCCGCTTCGGCTGCCCCATCCTGCTCAAAGGCGGGCACGGCAGCGGGCCGGACGCCCTCGATCTTTATTTTGCCGGCGGCGACCTTGTGCGCCTGTCCCGCCCGCGCCTCGACACCCCCCATACCCATGGCACCGGTTGCGTGCTCTCCGCCGCCGTGGCCGCGCTGCTGGCGCGGGGCCTGGGCCTGCACGCGGCCATCGCCGGCGCCAAGGCCTTTGTCTGGCAGGGCCTGGCGGCCGGCGCCACCCTCGGCGTTGGCCACGGCCGCGGCCCGGTGGATTGCCTCTTTGGCATCCGCCGGAACCCCCTTCCGATTGAAAATTACGATCCCGACCAATGACTTGCCGCGCTCAGCGTCGGACCTCGGGCGCGCCCGGCGCAAGACTGACTTTGCGGTCACAGGGTGTCCCCCTTGTGAGCCGCGGGACGGATTCCTTTTGCCCCGTGCCGCAATTCTGCATCATAGTTGTGGCGTATGTGTTGGGCGCGCCCTTGAGAGCTTGGGCGCGTGCGTAGGCGTGCGTGCGGTTATGCGTGCGGGTGAAGCCATCGGCGCGAGGCGCGGGGATTGGACGAGAATGCACACCACCCTAGGGTCTGTGGCGTTTGCGTTGAGCCTGGCAGGCGGCGCCGTCACCCTGACGGCCGCGCCGATCGAAGACCTGTCCGGCTACTGGTCCGGTTCCGGTTCGGTGACGCTGAGCAACGGGAGGACCGAAAGCGTCAAGTGTGCCGTCACCTATAAAGTTTCCGACGGGGGCGGCCAGGTGCGCCAGAGCATGCGCTGTGCGAGCGCCGACTACAGCATCAACGCCCTGGCCGAACTGCAGATCAAAGGCAGCCAGGTGTCCGGCAGCTGGGAGGAAAAAACCTACTCGGCGACGGGGGTGGTCACGGGCCGCTATACGGGCAGCAACTTCGTGCTGTCCATCGAGGGCGCCAATTTTACCGCCGCCATGAACATGAGCGTGTCCGACTGCAAGCAATCCATCAGCATTGCGCCCAAGGGCCTCGAAGTCTCAAAAATCTCCATCGGCCTGGGCAAATGCTAGGGTGTGTCCCCCAGCCAACGCTTTTGTTGGGCTGAATCTCCCTCTGTGGCGACTGCGCCACGGTGTTGGCGCGATCAACCGTCGCCAGGTTGCCGACGCATCGGAAATTTGAGACAAGACCCCTGTTGGTCAGCGCCCCGGCGGGAGCGCGAAAACCAGACAGATTTTGCGGTGCGCGTCGACGAGACGGCTATGGGGGAGAGCAGAGCTCGCGTATCCAGGGACGCTGGGCTCGCTCAGTGAAAACCGGTCCGGTGATCCGGGCCGGTTTTTCTTTGTGAAAGCGCGCGCCAGACTTGACAGGACCGCGGCCGCGGCGCTGATGGGGCCAACGCTGGCGTCGAAAAAACCTGGAGGCTCTTGCGTCATGGCCGCGTCGCTGCCGACCTTTGAGGACCTGCTGGCGGCGCGCCGGCGACTTGCCGAACTTGCCTGCCTGACACCCCTCATCGAGCACCCCGCGCTCAACCAAGTCGCGGGCGGGCGGGTGTTGCTCAAGGCGGAAAACCTGCAACGCGTCGGCGCCTTCAAATTTCGCGGCGCCTACAACAAGATCGCGCAACTCGATGAGGCCGCCTATCCGGGTGGCGTGGTCGCCTGCTCGTCGGGCAATCACGCCCAAGGCGTGGCGGCGGCAGCCACCCTGCGCGGCCTGAAATCGGCCATCGTCATGCCGGCCGACGCCCCGCGCCTCAAAATCGAACGCACCAAGGCCTTCGGCGGGGAGGTGGTGACCTACGATCGCGTCAAGGAAGATCGCGATGCCATCGCGCGGAAGATGTGCCAAACGCGCAGCGCGGCTTATGTGCATCCCTTCGACGACAAGGACGTGATTGCCGGGCAGGGCACGGTCGGCCTGGAAATGATGGAACAGGCGGCGGCCATCGGCGCCATGCCGGACCTGGTGCTGGTGGGCGCCTCGGGCGGAGGCTTGATCAGCGGCGTGGCGATCGCGGTCAAGGAAAAGAGCCCCACCACGCAAATCTGGAGCGTCGAGCCGGCGGGCTTTGACGATCTGGCCCGCTCGCTGCGCAACGGCCAGCGCGAGCGCAATGCCACCCTCTCGGGCTCGATCTGCGACGCGCTGCTCGCCGCTACGCCGGGTGAAATGACTTTTGAAGTGGCGCGGCGTCATCTCGCCGGCGGCCTTGCCGTCAGCGATGCGGAAGCCAAAGCCGCCGTCCGGTTTGCCTTCCGCGAGCTCAAACTCGTGCTGGAGCCCGGCGGCGCCGTCTCGCTGGCGGCGATCCTGGCCGGCAAGATTGCGCTCAACGGGCGCACCGTGGCGGCGGTTCTGTCCGGCGGCAATATCGATCCCGCGCTGTTTGCCGACATCATCCAGGACCAGCCGCGGGCCGCATGACGCGGACGCCTCTCGCGGGCGACCGGCGCGCGCTTGGCGTGCGCCTATCGCTGCTGTTCGCCGCCATTTTTTTTGTCACCGGCAGTTCGCTGCCCTACCTGCCGGTGTGGCTCGCCTGGAGGGACCTGAGCGCGCCCGAGATCGCCATCATCAGCGCCTGCCCACTGTTCGTGCGCGTGCTGGTGACGCCGGCAATTGCCTTTGCCGCCGATCGCGTTGGTGATCATCGCCGCTTCCTGATCTTGCTCGCCTGGTCGGCGGTGGCCTGCCAGGTGCTGCTCGCGCAAATGCGAGGGTTCTTTCCGATTTTGCTGACGTCCCTGCTGCTGGCGGTGGCCTGGACCAGCATTATGCCCTTGGCCGAGGCGATCGCCGTCAGGGGCATGAAGGCGGCGAGGCTCGACTATGGCCGCATGCGCCTGTGGGGCTCCATCAGCTTCGCCGCGGCCGCCTTGGCGGGTGGTTGGGTGGTGCAAGGCGCGAGCCCCCAGGCCCTGTTTTACTTGCTGATCGCGGGCTCGATGCTGCTGGCGGGCGCGGCGCACGCACTGGCCAAGCCCACGAGCGCCGCGCCTGCAGCGCCGCGGCAGGACCGTGCGCGCCTCGGCGCGCGCGATGTCGCCGCCCTGTTGGCCTCCCCGACATTTCTGGTGTTCTTGCTGGCCGCGGGCGCCATTCAGGCCGCACACGCCGCCTTTTATACTTTCGGCACCTTGCATTGGCGCGCGCTCGGCCACTCCACGCTCGTTGCCGGCCAGCTGTGGACCGTGGGGGTCGCGGCCGAAATCCTCGTGTTTGCCTATTCGGCGGCGCTGCTGCGCCGCGTCGGCCCGATTTCAATCCTGGTTCTGGCCGGCCTTGCGGCCGTTGCGCGTTGGTTGGTGATGGCCTTCGACCCCGCGGTTTGGCTGCTGTTTGCGCTGCAGAGCCTGCATGGGCTGACCTTTGGGGCGACCCATGTCGGCGCCATTCACTTCCTGGCGCGCTTTGTGCCCGAGGCACAGGGCGGTTCGGCCCAGGCGGTCTATGCCTCGTTCACCTCGGGCATCCTGCTCGGCGGCGCAACGCTGCTCGCTGGGCCGCTCTATGCCCACTTCGGCGGTCGCGCCTACCTCGCCATGGCGGGGCTGGCCGCGGTCGGCTTGCTGGCCGCGCTCGGCCTGGAGCGGTTGCCGCAGACGGCGCCGCACGGGCGCGGTCTGAGGTCCTGACGGGGGCAGGCGCGGCACCGCTGTCGTGCTTCCCATTGGTTGCCGGTAGCGATTTGCCGTATAGCCGAGGTTGCGCCGCGGTGGGCGGCAAGGCGAAGGGGCGTGCATGACTGCAACCGATGCGATCGTGCTGGGCGCCGGCATGGTGGGCGTATCGACGGCGCTGCATCTGCAAAAGCGTGGCCAGTGCGTGGTGCTGGTCGATCGCCGCGGCGCCGGCGAGGAGACCAGCTACGGCAATACCGGCATCATCCAACGCGAGGGTGTCGTCCCCTACCCGTTTCCACGCGATGTTCGGCTGCTCTTGCGTTACGCCCTCAATCGCCTGCCCGAGTTCGCACCTCGATTGGCGGGCGCTGCCCGCCATCTCGCCCTGGCTCTTTCGCTACTGGCAGGCCTCCACGCCCCAAGCCATTGCTGCGACCTCGCGCCAGGCCCGACCCTTGATCGAGCGCTGCGTCATCGAACACGAGACCTTAATGGGCGAAGCCGGCGCCCTCGGCCTCTTGCGCCGCACCGGCTACCTGCGCCTTTATCGCTCGCTGCCGGCGCTTGACAGCGCCATGCTCCAGGACAAGGCCGCCAACGAAACCTATGGCGTCAAATTCGAAATGGTAGGGGCCGACGCGCTGGCCTCGCTGGAGCCGCATCTCAAGGGTGCGCTAGCGGGCGCCATGTTCATGCCCGATCCGGTCAGCGTGTCGGATCCCGAGGCCGTCACCAAGGCCTACGCCCGGCTGTTTCAGGAGCGCGGTGGCCGCTTTGCGCGCGGCGAGGCCGGCAGCCTCAAAACCACCTCCCGGGGATGGGAGGTGCAGACGGCCAGCGGCTGCGTCAGCGCCCCCGCCGTGGTGATCGCGCTCGGGCCGTGGTCCAACACCGTCTACCGCCGGCTCGGCTACCGCATCCCGTTCGGCGTCAAGCGCGGCTACCACATGCACTATCGTGCCGAAGGCAATGCCACGCTCAATCGACCCGTCATCGATGCCGAGTACGGTTACGCCCTGACGCCGATGACGCGCGGCATCCGCCTCACCACCGGGGCCGAATTTGCCTTGCGTGATGCGCCGCCGACGCCGGTGCAACTCGCTCGGGTCGAGCCCTTGGCACGACAGATTTTCCCGCTCGGCGAGCGGCTCGACGCGGAGCCATGGCTCGGGCGGCGTCCGTGTCTGCCCGACATGCTGCCGGCGGTGGGTCGCGGCGCGCGCCACAGCGGGCTGTGGTTCAATTTCGGCCACCATCACCTGGGCTTTACGCTGGGGCCGGTCACCGGTCGTCTGCTGGCGGAGATGATGACCGGCGAGACGCCGTTCACCGACACGGCGCCCTACGGCCCCGAGCGGTTCGGCTCATGAGCGGCGCAGATCGCGCTGCAGGATCGGCCTCGGCGGCTGTGGCCCGCAGGCCGTGCCGGTCCAGGCCCCGCCGCTGTCGAGGCACGCCCTGACCAGCTGCTGGCGGTGCGCCTGCCACCCAAACAGCACAGCCAATACCGCCACGAGCGTGCAGGCGACGATGAGGCGCGAACGTCTCATGGCCGCTCGGCGCCGGCGAACTTGTCGCGCCAGGCCGGAAGCGCACCCGCAAAGGCTAGCGCGGTCGCTTGGTAGATGGCGCGGGCGACCGAGCGGGCTACGCAGTCCGCGGCGGCGAGCCCAATTTCGGTCAAATCGACGAGCTCGTCGGTCATGGCTGTGCGCAGCATGGCGGCTGCAATCACGGTGTCGCCGTCCATCGGCGCGTGCGCCGGGCGGATGGCGCGGGCCAGGCCGTCATCGGCCATCAAGGCAAGGCGTTTGGCTTGCGCCTTGGTCATGATCGCGTCCGTGGCAACAAAGGCGATGCTGGTGGAGGGTGGGGCATGGGCCTTGAGGCGCATCTTGAGGGCGCCCACCGGGGTCTTTGCCGGTGAGCCGAGCCCACCGAACTCGTCGTCGACCTCGTAGGGCGCGGCCCAAAAGTGCGGGCCCTCGCCGACCGTCGTCGTCCCGACGGCATTGACGATGCCGATGGCGCCGACGCGGAAGCCCGCGGCCGTCGTGGTACTGGCCGAACCGAGCCCACCCTTGAGATTGGCGGTGTTGGCACCCAAACCGCCACCGACGCTGCCGAGGGCGAAGGTGCCGCCTGACGCGCTCGCCGCCGCGCGCCAACCGAGCTCCCAATAGGGTGGCATCCGCCCCCAATCCTTGTTGCCGCCGTTGAGGAGATCAAAGGTGATGGCCTGGGCCGCCACGGGGATGTTGACCGCACCCAACCTGAGGCCCTTGCCGTGTTGGCGCAAAAAGGAAATCACGCCGCCGGCGGCGTCGAGGCCAAACACCGAGCCGCCGGAAAGCACCACGGCATCGAGGCCCGTCACCGTCATTTCCGGCTCGAGCAAGGCGGTGTCGCGGCCACCCGGCGCACCGCCACGAATGCTGCCCGAGACGACATTGTCGCGCTCGAGGAGGATCGCCGTCACGCCGCTGGCGACGCCCGCATCCTCGGCATGACCGACCTTGATGCCGGGCAGGTCGGTAATGAGGTTTAATCGCTCGGGCACCAAATTGCTCCGGCTGTGCTCGGGTCCGGCGGTAGCAACTGCCGGCCTGGCTTGGCGCCACCGGGCCCGGCTGTCAATGATGCCAAGCCCACCCCGAAATGCAAAGAGGCAGCCCTGCGGCTGCCTCCAAGCTTGCGTCAGCTCGCGCCGTTCCGGCTCACTCCTGGAAGTAGGTGATCTTGCCTTCCGGGTTCTTTTTCCACACGTACATCACGTAGTCGAGCCGCGTGATGTCGCCCTTCTTGTCGTAGGCAAGATCGCCGATCACGGTCTTGAAGGCCTTGCCCGCCTTGGTGGCTTCGGCGACCTTTTTGGGGTCGAGCGACTTGGCATCGGCGGCCGCCGCGGCAATCACCTGCATCGCCGCGTAGCTGTAGAGGGTGTAGGCCTCGGGGTTGATATTCTTGGCGGCGAACTTCTTGACCACTTCGGCGGCGGCCGCGTTTTTGCGCGGATCGGGTCCGAAGGTCATTAGCGTGCCTTCAACGCCCGGGCCGCCGATCGAGGCAAACTCGTCCGAGGTGATGCCGTCGCCGCCCATCAGGGGCGCCTTGACGCCCTGGTCGCGCATCTGACGCACGATCAGCCCACCTTCGGTGTGCAAGCCGCCCCAGTAGACGACGTCGGCGCCGGAGGCCTTGATCTTGGACACCAGCGCGGAGAAATCCTTCTCGCCGATGTTGATGCCCTCATACAGCACCTCTTTCATGCCACCCTTGGTCATGGCCTTTTTGGTCTCATCCGCCAGACCTTGTCCGTAGGTGGTCTTGTCGTGAATGATGGCGACTTTCTTGCCCTTGAACTTGGACAGGATGTATTTGCCCGCCACTTCGCCCTGTTGATCGTCGCGACCGCAGGTCCGGAACACGTTCCACAGGTTGCGCTCGGTGATCCTGGGATTGGTCGCCGACGGCGTGATCATGTAGATGCCGTTTTCCTGGTAGACCTCGGAGGCGGGCATGGTCACCCCGGAGTTGAAGTGGCCGATCACGAACTTGACGCCGTCGCCGGCCATCTTGTTGGCGACCGAAACGCCCTGCTTGGGATCGGAGGCGTCGTCACCGAACACGAGTTCGATTTTTTGCCCGTTGATCCCGCCGTTGGCGTTGAAATCGGCGGCGGCCTGTTCGGCCCCGTTTTTCAATTGCGCCCCGAAGGCGGCGTTGGGACCCGTCAGGGGACCGGCGACGCCGATCTTGAGCTGGGCAGAAGCGCCGCCGGCGCCCACGAGCGCTGCAGCGGCGATGGCCAAAGCTGGCCAAAGCACCTTTTTCATGAAAGCCTCCGTTTGATGCGTCACTGACAGGCTCCGGCGGTGCGAGCCCGCCTCGGCGTGCATGATCCAACGAAAGCAGAGCCGAGTCACGCCGATTTGCCGGGCTGTATGGCGCCGATCTGCGCCCGAAAGATGGCTGCTAGCCGGCGCGTCGCCAGCCAAGCACGCCGCTGCGCCTGAAGAGCCAGCCGTACTGTGTGGCCATCTGGCGCGCGCGCACCAGTCGGAAGCCGAGCGAAGCGAACAAGAGAGCAACAAGGAAATCAATGGCGTAGCTGCCAGGCGACAGCAGCGGCTCCTCGAACAGGGAAAAATGGCAAAAGCGCACGCCCGCCGCCAGCAAGAGGCTATAGAGCGGCACCTGTCGAAAGGGGCGCCAGGTCTGGGCGATGGCCTTGCCCGAGGCGTAGGCCGCCGTCCCGCCGATGGTCACCGTGAGCAGCAAAAAGATCCACAGCACATTGTCGCCGCCTTCGTAGAAAAACTCGCCGAAAGCCCCTGGGGTCACTGGCGGCCGCCCTCCAAATAGGCGGCCCTGATCTCGGGCCGCGCCAACAGTTCCTTGCCGGTGCCGCTCATGGTGATGAGCCCGCTCACCATCACGTAGCCGCGATGGGCGAGCTTCAAGGCGTGAAAGGCATTCTGCTCGACCAGGAATACGGTCATGCCCTGGCGATTGAGTTCTCCGATCACCGCGAAGATCTGTTTGACGATCAGGGGCGCAAGGCCGAGCGAGGGCTCGTCCAGCAGCAGCAGCTTCGGGCGGCTCATGAGGGCGCGCGCAATCGCAAGCATCTGTTGTTCGCCGCCCGACAGTGTGCCGCCGCGTTGCTCGAGACGACGCGCCAGCACCGGGAATAATTGGCAGACGCGGGCGAGATCCTCTTCGAAGTGGCGCCCGTCATCGATCTCGGCGCCCATCTGCAGGTTCTCGCGCACGGTCATGCGCGGGAAAATGCGCCGGCCTTCCGGCGCCTGCGCGATGCGCAAGCGGGCAATGGCGTGGGTCGGCAACTGCGTGATGTCGCGGCCTTCATAGATGATGCGTCCTTCGCGGGCGCGCGGATTGCCGAAGATCGTCATCATCAGCGTCGATTTACCGGCGCCGTTGGCGCCGATCAGCGTGACGATCTCGCCTTGCGCAACGTCGATGGCCACGCCCTTGAGCGCCATGATGTTGCCGTAGAAGCTCTTGACGTCGCGCACCGACAGCAGCGGCTCACTCATTGCGAGATCTCCGCTTCCACCTCTTCGACCTCCGCGTCTTCGACACCGAGGTAGGCCGCGATCACCTTGGGGTCGTTGCGCACGTGATCGGGCGGGCCGTCGGAAATCTTCTGTCCGTATTCGAGCACCACGATATGGTCGGAAATCTCCATCACCACCGACATGTCGTGCTCGATCAACAGCAACGAGGTGGCGTGCTCGACCTGCAGGGATTTCAAGAAGCGCTTGAGATCGGCCGATTCGCGCGGATTGAGCCCGGCCGCGGGCTCGTCGAGGCACAAGAGCGAGGGCTCCATGCACATGGCGCGGGCGATTTCCAGCCGGCGCTGGGCGCCATAGGGCAGATCGCCGGCCGGGTCGTCGGCCCGTTCGCTCAGCCCGACCTTGTCCAGCCAGTGTTTCGCCTTTTCCAGCGCGTCGTGCTCGGCCTTTCGGTAGCGCGGCGCGCCGAGCAGACCCAGCACCGTCCAGCCCGAGGCGGCCATCAAGCGGTTGTGCTGAGCAACGATAAGATTTTCCAGCACGGTCATGCCGGCAAACAAGCGGATGTTCTGGAAGGTGCGGGCCACCTTGGCGCGTGCGGCGATCTCATAGTCGGGCATGCGTTCGAGCGAAAACAGCTCCCCGCCGGGGATTGGCGTGTGCCGCGCGCCCGATGCCGTCAGGCGATCGATCTGATCGGCAGTAGGCGTCGCATCGCTCAAGTTCAGCAGCACGCGACCGCCGGACGGTTTGTAGAAGCCGGTGATGCAATTGAAGACCGTGGTCTTGCCCGCCCCGTTTGGGCCGATGATGGCGGTGATCTCGCCGCGCGCCGCCGAGAAAGACAAATCGTCGATGGCGATGAGGCCGCCAAACCGCATGGTCAGGTGCTCGACCGTGAGCAGCGGTGCCTGGGCGGCGCGCATCAGCCGTGTCCCTCTTGCACGAGATCGGCACGCACGCGGCGGCGCTCGTTGAGGAAGATGGAAGGCATCCGGAAGGAGATGAGGCCACGCGGTTTCCAGATCATTACCAGCACCATCGCCAGGCCGAACAACAGCATGCGGTATTGCGTGGGTTCGAACTCGGGTCCGAAGATGCGGCGCAACCAATCGAGCTCGCGCAGGATCTCGGTACCGCCGATCATCGCCACCGCGGCGATGGCGACGCCGATTTGGCTGCCCATGCCACCCAGCACGACGATGGCGAGCACAATGGCGCTTTCCATGAAGGTGAAGGATTCCGGACTGATGAAGCCCTGGCGCGCGGCGAAGAAGGCGCCGGCGAAACCGCCGAAGCCCGCACCGATGGCAAAGGCCGTGAGCTTGGTGTTGGTGGTGTTGATGCCGAGCGAGCGACAGGCGATTTCATCCTCGCGCAGGGCCTCCCAGGCGCGGCCGATCGGCAGACGGCGCAGCCGTAAGGTGACCCAATTGGTCAGCAGCGCCAGCGCCAGGATGACGTAAAACAGAAAGACCGTCCGGTGCACCGGCGAGAACTCGAGGTGGAAGAAGGCGGCAAAACCCTGCTCGCTGGCGTTGAAGGGCAGGCCGAGCAGGGTCGGCCGCGGTATGCCGGAGATGCCCGCATAACCGCCGGTGACGGGAACCCAGTTGATGAGGATGAGGCGGATGATCTCGCCGAATGCCAAGGTGACGATTGCCAGGTAGTCGCCGCGCAGGCGCAGCACGGGGAAGCCGAGCAGGACGCCCCAGAACGCGGCCAAGATGCCGGCGAGCGGGAGGCAGATCCAGAAGCTGAGGCCAAAATTTTGCGCCAACAGGGCGCTGGAATAAGCACCCACCGCATAGAAGGCAACATAGCCCAAATCGAGCAGGCCGGCGAGGCCGACCACGATGTTCAAGCCCCATCCCAGCATGATGTAAATCATGATCTGGATGCCGAAATTGTCGATCCACTTGATGGCGCCCGCTTTGCCCGCCAGGCTAAGCGCGATCAGCGGATAGAGCACGAGGCAGACGAGACCGATGCCCGCGAAGCTACGCGCGGCAGCATCGCGCCAGCTGCTCGGGACGCTCAGTTTGCGGCGTCCGGACGCGGGGCCGACCGCGGCGAGTAGCAGATAGCCGAGCCGCGCCGCAAAGGTGCCCGCGACCGCGACGGCGACGTAGCCCCAACGGGGCTGCAGGATCAGTTCGTTGGAGATGTTCTGCTCGGTGCGCAAGGCCAGGATCGGCACCGCTAAGCCGAGTGCGAGGGCGGCGGCGCCGAGGGCATCGGTGACGGCCTTAGCCAGCGCTTGCCAGTGGCTGGGAGAGGCTTCGCCACGCGCGCTCGCCATCGGCGTCATACCTTCTCGACCTCGGGCCTGCCCAACAGACCGGAGGGCAAGAACACCAAGGTAATGGCGAGGATGGAGAAGGTGGCAACATCTTTGTAGTCGATGGAAAAGTAGGCGGACCATAGTGTCTCGATCAGGCCGATCAGCAGGCCGCCCAGAACCGCGCCCGGTAGCGAGCCGATCCCCCCCAGCACCGCGGCGGTGAAGGCCTTAACACCCGGAACGAAACCGTCGCTGAAGCTGACGACGCCGTAGTAGATCATGAACAAGAGCCCGGCGACGGCGGCGAGTGCGGCGCCGATCACGAAGGTGAGCGAGATGGTTCTGTCGACGTCGATGCCCAAGAGCGCGGCCATGCGCCGATCCTGCTCGCAGGCCCGCTGCGCCCGGCCTAGGGCCGTCTTCTGCACGATGTACCAAAATGCCCCGAGCAAAAGGGCGGTGACGCCGACGATTAGGATTTGCTTGAAGGATAAGGTGACGGCGTAATTCTCGCCCTCGCGTATGGTGAGGACGGTGGCTAGAAACGAAGGCACCGGCTTGTTGCGCGGCCCTTGCGTCACCTGCACCAGATTGGACAGGAAGATCGACATCCCGATCGCCGATATCAGCGGCGCCAACCGGAACGAACCCCGCAGCGGTCGGTAGGCGAGGCGTTCGATTGCCCAAGCCCACAGCGAGGTCAGGAGCATGCCGAGCAGCAGGACGATGACGAGCGCCAGCGCCAGCGAGGCAAAGCCGAGGACCTGGGTGAGCGCCAACAGAAAGATGAGGGCGATGAAGGTCGAAAGCATGAACACGTCACCATGGGCGAAGTTCACCATACCGATGATGCCGAACACCATGGTGTAGCCGATGGCGATGAGGCCGTAGATCGAGCCAAGCGTCACGCCATTGATGACTTGCTGAAAGAAATATTCCATCCGGGCCGCCTGCCTGTCCCCCGGGCCATGCCCCGAGTTCATGCCACGGAAGCTAGCAGACCCCTCCGCGCTACGTCACCTTGCTCTATCGGGGGGGCCGGGGTTTGCGGGCGAGGCGGCTCCGGCCTACCACATGCTGGGCCGGGCGCGGCCGTCCCAGAGGTCTGCAAGGGAGGGGCCTGCAAGGGAGCAGAGGGGCCCGCGAGGGGGGCCCCGGCCGGGCGGCAGCCCTCGAGGTCGGCGGCCAGAAAAGAGCCGGCGGTGCTTAGAAACCTCCCCCTAGAGGCTCGCCCTAGAGCATATTGTGGGTGCCGTCGCAGAAGGGCCGGTCATCGGTCCCCTTGCAGCCGCACAGGTTCACCGTGCCGCTGGCGGCGGCCACAAAGCGCAGCGGTTCGAGGCTTGTGAGCTTATGGGAGCCGTCGCAAAAGGGCTGCTTGGCGGAGCGCCCGCAGGTACACCAAAAATAGGCTTTCCCTTCCACAAGCTCCACCTGGTAGGGGCCCTTTTGGGCGCAGACCGGCTCGTCGGACATGGCTCGCCTCGGTTAAGCCTCGATCTTGACGCCAAGGGCCGCCGAGCCCGCGCCGGGCGCATCTCCTGGGCGCACGCGACCCCTCCGGGTCAGGTGACGTTGAGCTTTATTCTCTCGACGATCTTGGTGCCGCCGTCCTCGACCCAGGTGAACTCGAATTCGCCCGGCCCTGGCACCTTCATAAAGAAGGACAGATAAGGGTTGGCGGAGATGCCGGGCTGCAGATCCGCCTTGAAGACCTCGTCGCCGGCAAAGGTCGCGGCGAAGAAATTGATGATGTTGCGCGGGATGACCTTGCCGTCGGGGTCCTTGCGCTGGCCCGTTTCCATGACATGGGAGATCAAGGTCTTGATCTCGATCAGATCGCCCGCTTTGGCAGCGTCGGGCAGCTTGATGCGTGGCTTGTTCATTGCCGCTCCTGTTTTGCGCTAGCCGCCGCAGCCACCGATCGTGACCTTTACGGTGCGTCGCCCGATCAGGAATTTACCGTCGCTGAGTTCGGCGAGCCCGATCACCTCTTGCGTGCGGGCCAGACGCATGCGGCTTGCCGCCGAGGCCTTGCCCGACAGCGGGCTGAACCGGAAGGTGGCAACACCGGGCTGGGGATTTTCCGTGGCGATCACGTGGATCGCCTTGACGTAGTCGTTATCCGTCATCGGGCTCTCGACGGAAACCGTGAGCGGCACGGTATTGCCGTTCTCGGCGATCTCCGGCAACTCCAAGGTGACCTTGCCCTCCACGGGTTTGGCATCCCCGACCAGGCTCTTCAAGGTCTGTTGCCAGGCGGGCTCGGTGGTCTGCGCGCGCAGGCGTCCCGCCGAGGCCGCCATGAGGGCCAGGGCGGCGGCGCCGGTCGCAAACTCTCGGCGATCGAGCAACGGGGGTGTCTGTGCGTCTTTCATCTCACGTCCCAACTTTCGGCCCGGGCCATCCCGCAGCCGGAGGACGCCTCCAAGGGCGCCACCGTCGACGGCTAAAAGATAAGCCTCGCGCCGGCTCAGCCAAGGGCCGGTGCAAGGCCACCCGAACAAGGGGCCAGTATGCCTTGAACCGCGTGCGCAATCCACACTTCAAGCGCTCGCGGCGCTCGCGCTTTTGCCGCGGCCGCCTTTGCCGGCCGGCAAACTTCAGCCATACTCGCGAAGGCCAACGCACCCAAGCGTTTTTTCCGCTTAAGGGGGCAGAGTTGGCGGGGCGGGACTTTGCGCCGCGGGCAGAGACTGGCGATGGACTTCAGCGGTCTGCTGCCTGAAGCTGGCGGAAGCGACAATCCTGGTGCGGCAAATCTCAATCGAACCGGCGGTGTCGTCGGGGCAAGGTGGGCAGATGATTTCGAGGCGGGGCTTTGCGCGGCTGCTGGGACGGGCGGGCGCCGGCGCGCTATCGTTCGGCGCCTGGACGCCATGTGCCATTGCCCAGCGCGCGCCGCGCGTCGTCATCGTCGGTGGCGGGGCCGGCGGCGCCACGGTGGCCCACGCTCTCAAAGCCGGCGCCGCCGAACTCGACGTGACGCTGATCGAAGCCAGGCAGATCTACAGCTCCTCGTTCTTTTCCAACCTCTACCTCGGCGGCTTGCGCCCGCTGGAATCCTTCAACCACAGCTATGTGGCCTTGCAGCGCCTCGGCGTGAAGGTGGTGCACGACCTGGCAACCGACGTCGACAGCACCCGCAAAACCGTCAAGACGCGCGGTGGGCGCACCTACGGCTATGAGCGCCTGGTGCTCTCGCCCGGCATCGCCATGCAGTATGAGTCGATCCCAGGCTATTCGCACGAGACGGCGCGCGCGCTGCCGCACGCCTATACCACCAACCCGGCCGGCAAACGCAATTTGAAGCACCTGCTGCAGGCCATGCGGGACGGTGGCACGGTCGTCATCGCGGCACCCAACAACCCCTATCGCTGTCCCCCCGCGCCCTATGAGCGCGCCTGCATGATTGCGCACTACCTCAAGACCAAGAAACCCAAGTCTAAGCTCGTCATCCTCGATCCCAAGCGCAGCTTTGCCAAGCAGGACCTCTTCATCGAGGCCTTCGAACGCCACTACAAGAGCATCATCGAACTCAATCTCAGTACCGAAATCGACGATTTCTCCATCAGCAGCGTCGATGCCAAGGGCAAAGAAGTGCGCACCAGGGCGAATAAGCGCGTGAAGTTCGACGTTGCCAACATCATCCCGGCGCAGCGGGCCGGCGACATCGCCGGCAAGGCCGGCTGCACGGACGGGGATTGGTGCCCGATCGATGCCAGCAACTTTGCCTCAAGGACCGTCAAGGACGTCTACGTCTTGGGCGATGCGGCCGTTGCCGCCGACATGCCGAAGTCGGCCTTCTCCGCCAATAGCCAGGCCAAGGTGGTCGCCGGCGACATCCTCGCCCATCTTGTCGGCAAAGCGGCGATTGCCGCCCGCTACAGCAATACCTGTTGGTCGCTGCTGGCGCCCGACGACGGGGTTAAGCTCGGCGCCGACTACGTCCCCAAGGCGGGCAAGCTTGCAGCCGAGGGCGGCTTTAGCTCCGCGCCAGACGAGAGCGCGGAGCTGCGCCGGCAGACCTACCTTGAGAGCGTCGACTGGTATGAAAACATCACGACGGACATGTTTGCCCGCGTTCAGCGCGGTGCGGAGGCAAACAAGCCATAAGCCAAATGCAGGCAGCTTCCGGTGGCGGCCACCCCGCGAGCTCCCCGCGCGCGCGCCGACCTGTCGTTGCGGATTGCGGCGAAAGCCAAAAGGTTGCTTGCCCACCGCCAAGGTCCAGGTTTTGGCGCAAATTGGCGGAGGGGCTATACTGAAAGGTAGCGGCCGGCCTGATAAGCTTGCAACAGGACGGCCCGCACGAGGTTTGGAAGGTCCTCCCCAGGAGGTCCCCCCACTAGGAGGTCGCACTAGGAGGTCGCACTAGGAGGTCCCACTAGGAAGTCCCACCGGGAAGTCCCACCGGGAAGTCCCACCAGGAGGTCCTGCCAAGGGGTCCAAGGAGCAGGTCCCTCGCGAGGGCGCCCGCGACCGCGACCCCCGCGTCTTGCGGCAATCCCGCCGGGACCATGCCGCGGGGGAGGGTGCGCGCGACCAATGGGTCGGCCGAGGGACCGGTCGGCGCGCGCGGCCGCCTTGAAATGTGAGGCTTTGGCATAATCTAGGTTGAGAGACTGGAGGCCATGATGGCGGAGGTCGTTTTCCTCGTTCTCTGCGTGGCGGGCGCCGTCGCGCTGGCCATGCACCGGGTGCCGCTGTGGGCCTGGGCGGCGGCGCTTGCTGGCGCAACCCTGATTTGGCAGACGGGCCTGTTGCACGGCGAGCTCGAGGAGCCCGCCTTTACGCTCCTGGGCCTATTGGCCTGGGTGCCGGTCGCCGTCTTGGCCGGCTTGTCAATTGGGCCCGTGCGCCGCGCCGCGCTGATCGAGCCCGCCTTTCGCAACATCAAGGCCCTGCTACCCAAAGTCTCTGCCACCGAGCAGGAGGCCCTCGATGCCGGCACCATTGGCTTTGACGCAGAATTGTTCTCGGGCACCCCCGATTGGCAAAAGCTGCGCGATGTTCCCCCGATCACGCTCAGCGAAGAAGAAAAGGCCTTTCTCGACGGGCCGACGAGCGAGCTGTGCCGGATGGTGGACGATTGGGCGATCCGCCACAACCTCAAGGAAATCCCCGCCGAGGTTTGGAGTTTCATCAAGCAGCACGGCTTTCTCGGCATGCTGATTTCCAAGGAACACGGCGGCCTCGGCTTCTCGCCGCAAGCCCAATCGCTGGTGCTCGGTCGCATCGCCTCACGCTCGCCCGATGTGGCGAGCCTGGTGATGGTGCCGAATTCGCTGGGGCCCGGCGAACTGATCGAAAAATACGGCACGCCCGAGCAGCAAGAGCACTACCTGCCGCGATTGGCCAAGGGCATCGAGATCCCTTGCTTTGCGCTGACCGGTCCCACCTCCGGATCCGACGCGGCCACCATGCGCGACGTCGGCTACGTCAGCAAGGGCCGACACGCCGGCAAGGAGGTGATCGGGATCAAAGCCTCTTGGGAAAAGCGCTATATCACGCTTGCACCGCAGGCGACGCTGATCGGCCTCGCCCTGCGTCTGATCGATCGCGACAACCTCATGGGGCGCGGTGAGGAGCTGGGCATTACCGTGGTGCTCGTTCCCGCGGATTATCCCGGCGTCGAGATCGGCCGCCGCCACCTGCCGAGCGGCGCCGCCTTTCCCAACGGCCCAATTTGGGGACGCGACGTCTTCATTCCGATCGAGTGGGTGATCGGCGGCGAGAAGTTGGTAGGCCAAGGTTGGCGCATGTTGATGGAGTGCCTGGCCGCGGGCCGCTCCATTTCCCTGCCGTCATCGGCGGCGGCGGGGGCAAAATCGCTGCTGCGCAATACCAGCGCCTATGCCCGCATCCGCAAGCAGTTCGACCTGCCGATCGGCAAGATGGAAGGGCTGCAGGAGCCGTTGGCGCGCCTGGTCGAGAATGCCTACGTGATCGAAGGCGCCCGGGCGGTGACGGCGGCCATGGTGAGCCGCGGCGAGAGGCCCTCGGTGCTCTCCGCGATCATGAAGTACCAGACCACCGAGCGCATGCGCCGCTCGGTCAACGACGCCATGGATCTGCATGGCGGCCGCGCCATCTGCGATGGGCCCAGCAACTACCTGCAATCGGCCTATCAGATGATGCCCGTTGCCATCACGGTTGAGGGGGCCAACATTCTGACGCGCTCGCTGATCACCTTTGCGCAAGGTGCCTTGCGCTCGCATCCCTATCTCTACCAGGAGATTCAAGCCTGCCAGGATCCCGACGCGCAACGGGGCTTGGCCCAGTTCGATGCCGCATTCTGCAACCACGTGGCATTTTCCCTCGCCAACACCTGCGGTGCCCTCTTTCACAACCTCACCTTCGGTCTGTTCGGCAGCGTTCCCGATAAGGCCTATGGTACGGCGGAGTGGTACCGGCAGTTGTGGCGGGCGGCGCGCAACTTTGCCTTTGTCGCCGACCTGACCGTGGCCGTGCTCGGCGGCGGTCTCAAAACCAAGCAAAAGCTGACCGGCCGCCTCGCCGATGCGCTGTCGGAGCTCTACTTGCTGGCCTGCGTCATCAAGCGGTACGAGGATGATGCCAAACCGGCCAACGACCGGCATATCGTGGCGCTGTGCGCGCGCAACGGGCTTTATCGCTTTCAGGAGGCGCTGCGTGGGACCATCGACAACTTTCCAATTACGCCGGTGCGCTGGTTCATGCGCGCCGTCGTGTTTCCCCTTGGAAGCCACTACAAGGCCGCCCCGGATTGGCTCGGCCAACAGGTGGCCGAGCTGGTATTGGTGCCGGGCGAGGTGCGCGATCGTCTGACGCGCTTCATCCACGTCTCCCGTAACCCGAACGATCCGACCGGTCTCCTGGAAGTGACGTTTGCCAAGGCGGTCGAGGCCGAGGCCGCCGAAAGGAAACTCGATCGCGCGGTTCGAGCCGGTACCGTGCGGCGCGTGCATGGCAACGATTGGATCGGCGAGGCCGTCGCCAAGGACGTGCTCACGGAGAATGAAGGCCAATTGCTGCGCGAGCTGGAAAAGCTGACGGCGCGTGCCATCGCCGTGGACCACTTCGAGCAGGCCGAGGTGCGGCCCCATTACATGACGCCCGGTCACAATGCGCAGGCGATGCAGAGTGCGGCGGAGTGAGGCAACTATGATGACTGAGATGCAAGGCTTGCGGGACTGGCGCTGCTCGGTTGATCCGCAGGGAATTGCCTGGGCGGTGTTCGACCGCGAGGGCGAGAGCCAGAACTCGCTCGGCCAGCGGCCGCTGGAGGAACTGGCGCAAATCGTCGATTGGGCCGAGCGTGGCGCGCGGGACAAGAGCATGCGCGGGCTGGTGCTGAGCTCGGGCAAGGAAAAGGGCTTCATCGTCGGCGCCGACGTGCGCGAGTTCGAACAGATCACGAGTGAGCGGCAGGTCATCGATGGCGTGAGCCTCGTCAACACCCTCCTCGATCGCATCGAGCGCCTGGCGGTGCCGGTGGTGTGCACCGTGCACGGCTTTTGCCTGGGTGGAGGACTCGAACTGGCACTCGCCTGCCATTGGCGCATCGCCACGCGCGAGGACGCAACGCGTTTCGGCTTCCCCGAGGTGAGGCTCGGGATTTTTCCAGGCTTCAACGGTACCGCGCGCTCGATCCGCCAGGTTGGGGCGCTATCGGCCATGCAGATGATGCTGACCGGTTCGATGCTTCGCGCCAGCGCCGCGCGCCGCATGGGCCTGCTCGATGAGCTGGTGGCCAGTCCGCTCAATCTGGCCTGGGCCGCGCGCCGGGCCATCTTGAGGAACCGCAAGTCGAAAGCCGCCGGTGGTTGGCAGGCGCTGTTACGTTTCGCACCGGCGCGTGGCTTGCTGGCGAACAGGCTGCGCGCCGAGACCGCCAAGAAAGTGCGCGAGGCTCACTATCCCGCGCCTTTCCGCCTGATTGACCTGTTCGAGGCGCATGCCGGTGACCTCGAGGAGATGAAGCTTGCCGAGACGCGCGCCTTCGCGCCGCTGATGATGAGCGACACCTCGCGCAATCTGCGCCGCGTCTTCAAGCTTTCCGAGCTGCTAAAGGCGCAGGCGCCCAAGGACCTCGCCTTCAGGCCACAGCGCGTGCACGTCGTCGGTGCCGGGGTGATGGGGGCCGACATCGCTGGTTGGTGCGTGGCCTCCGGCATGGAAGTGTCTTTGCAGGATCTGAACGAGGAGCAGATCAAAAAGGGCCGCGAGGCACAAAAGAAACTGTTCGCCCGCAAGTTCAAGACCAGGCCGCAACGCGAGGCGGCCATGGTGCGGCTGATCGCCGACCCCAAGGGTCTCAATATCGGCCGCGCCGATGTGGTGATCGAGGCCATCGTCGAGAAGCTCGAGAGCAAGCAGGCTCTGCTCAAGTCCATCGAAGCGAAGTTGAAGCCCGGCGCGGTGCTGGCGACCAACACCTCCTCGATCGAGATCGAAAAGATTGCCGAGGCGCTCACCGATCCGGGTCGCTTGATCGGCATTCACTTCTTCAACCCGGTGGCGCAGATGCCGCTGGTAGAGGTTGTCGGCGCTGCCAACAGCAGCGCCGAACAGGTGGCCAAGGGCTGCATCTTCGTCACCGCCATCGACAAGCTGCCGCTAATCGTCAAGAGCAATCCCGGCTTCCTGGTGAACCGGGTGCTGGCGCCCTACATGATGTCGGCCTTGCAGCGGTTGGAACGGGGCGAGACCAAGGAGAAGATCGACGAGGCGGCACGCGTGTTCGGCATGCCGATGGGACCGATCGAGCTGGCCGATACCGTCGGCCTCGATGTGTGTGCCCATGTCGGCAACATCCTCAAGCTGTCCCCCGTGGGCGGAACGAAGCTCGATCAAATGGTAGCTTCCGGCAAGCTCGGCAAGAAGTCGGGCGAGGGCTTCTATGTCTGGAAGGACGGCAAACCCGAAAAGGCCAAGCCCGAGCAACCCTACGACCAGTTCGAGCTGGAGCGGCTGGGTCGCGAACTGGTCGATCCCTTGATCCGCGAATGCGAACGTTGCCGCGACGACAAGGTCGTCGACAGCGCCGATTTGGTCGATGCGGGCGTGATCTTCGGCAGCGGTTTTGCGCCGTTCCGCGGCGGCCCGCTGCATTTCCGGGCCAACGAGCAGAAATCCAATGTCGAGCCGCTGCGGCGCACCGCGGCGGCCTGACAGCGACGACCGAGATCGGACATCTGTTGGGCGCCGCTGAGGCGGGCCTCACTAGGAGCTTGAGCATGGAACAAACATTGCGGCGGGTTGGCGTGGTCGGTGGCGTACGCATCCCCTTCTGTCGTTCCAATTCGCTTTATGCCGATCAATCAAACCTGGCGATGCTGACGGCGGCGCTGAACGGCCTGGTCGACAAGTACAACTTGAAGGGGGTGCAGATCGACGAGGCGATCGGCGGCGCAGTCGTCACCCATTCCAAGGACTGGAACCTGGCGCGCGAGGCGGTGCTCGGCAGCAAACTGGCACCATCCACGCCCGGCATCACCTTGCAGCAGGCCTGCGGCACCAGCCTGCAAGCGGCGATGATCCTGCAGGCCAAGATTGCGACCGGACAGATCGAATTTGGCATCGCCATGGGCTCCGATACGACCTCGGATGCACCGATCGTATTCAAGGAGAAGTTCGCACATCGGCTGGTCGAAGCGCAGAATGCCAAGTCGTTCGGCCAGCGCCTCGCCGCCTTCAAGGGTTTTTCCCCGGCCGAGCTGGCCCCGCAGCCGCCGAGTGTCAGCGAGCCGCGCACGGGATTGTCGATGGGACAGCACACGGAGCTGATGGCCCAGGAGTGGCACATCTCGCGCAGCGAGCAAGACCGGTTCGCCATGGAGAGCCACCGCAAGGCCGCCGAAGCCTACCGCTCGGGCTATTTCGACGACCTCGTCGTGCCGTTTGCCGGCGTCTTTCGCGACAACAACCTGCGCGAGGACATGAACTTGGACCGGCTCGCCAGCCTGAAGCCGGCCTTCGACAAATCCGAGCGCGGCACCTTGACGGCCGCCAACTCGACGCCGCTGACCGACGGTGCGGCCTGCGTCCTGCTAGCCTCGGAAACATGGGCCGCCAGCCGCGCCCTGCCGATCGCCGCCTATCTGACGCAGGCGCAGACCGCCGCCAACAACTTTGTGGCGGGCGAGGGTCTGCTGCTGGCCCCCACCATTGCCGTGGCGCGGATGCTCGAGCGTGCCCACCTTAGCTTGCAGGACTTTGACTTCTACGAGATCCACGAAGCCTTCGCCGCGCAAGTGCTCGTCACGCTAAAAGCCTTCGAGGACGCGGCCTATTGCAAGACCTTTCTCGGCCGCGAGGCGCCGCTGGGGGCGATCGACCGCAGCAAGCTCAACGTCAATGGCTCGAGCCTGGCGTTCGGCCATCCCTTTGCGGCCACCGGGGCCCGCATTATCGCCAATCTCGGCAAACTCCTGTCCGAGCGCGGCGGCCGGGGCCTGATTTCGGTGTGCACCGCGGGCGGCATGGGCGTGGCTGCCATCATGGAAAGCACTCAGGCGGCGACCATGAAGGCCGCCGCCTGAGCTGCGCCCTCGCGGGCGCCGGTCTAAATTGGCTCCTGCCGACCTCCCGCACCTCGGCGAGAAGTGTGGGCAAGCCCCGTTGCTTGCTAGTTGCTCTGGTCGGGACAGCTGTAAATCGGGCGACCACCCTGGCCGCTGTCGATCCAACCTGTGACCTTACAATCGGCCGCGCTGGCCGACGCCGCGGCCCCAGCCAACAGGGACAAGCCTAGTAAGGCGCCAACAATTATTCTCATGATCATCTCCTCCTGCGTTGTCCTGGCCACGATCGGGTGGCCGAGACCCAAGATTGACGTGGGAGGCGCAAGCCGCGGCCACAACGGCCCCTCACCGAGCATTGAGCGGACGTGATTCGCATGCCGTTTGCGCATGCCGAGGATGCGGCCGGTGCGGGGCGCGGCCGGTAGCGCAAGCGAGTGCTGGCGCGGCGGCGCGCGAAAGATCGCTGACGCCACGAGGCGAGCGTCAGGGACGGCTCGCGCGGCCGCCCGGCGCGGCCTCGGCGAGGAAACCCGTTGCAAGCGCGCGGGCCCATTCGTCGCGGCCATTTTCGGCGGCCCGGCGCGATGCAGCCGACCAGTCATAGGGAATGGCCATCAGGTCGACGCGCCAGCCCGATCCCGTTTGCTGCAATAGGCCATAGCGCGCGTGCGGGCTGCCCGCCTCCGAGACGTGGGCGGGCGGCGTTGGATCGAAATAGCCCGGGCAGCCGACCGAACCAGGATTGATGATCAGCAGGTTTTGCCGCGTGCGCACGACGCGGGCCTGATGGGAGTGTCCACACAGAACAACTGCCGCGCTGAGCTCGCCCAGACGTGGGCCAAGCCGGTCGGCAGCGGCCGGCAACAGGCGTCCTTCGACCACATCCTCGAGCAGGTACTCAACGTCGCTGCGCGGCGTGCCATGGATCGCGACGACGTCGCGGTCGAGGCGCAGCTGGGGCGGCAGGCGCCCGAGGCTTGCAATCTGCGCCGCCGTCAGGTGATCGAAGGCAAACGCATCGGAAGGCCCCATGCTTGCCCGGTCGATTTCGCCAAGCCAGCGGTCGTGGTTGCCGCGAACCGTCGGCAGCGCCAACCGCTGCAGCTCGGCCATGGTTTCACGGGGCCATAGCGGCCCCGACACGCAGTCGCCGAGATTGACGATGTCGGCGACGCCCAAGGCCCTGATGTCGGCCAGTACGGCTTCGAGTGCGGCAACGTTGCCGTGAATATCAGCTATGATGGCAAGTTTTTGCATGCACGTTCGCCGCCGAACCGCGCCCGCTTCACCCTTATCTTGGCTTTGGCCGCCGCGCCTCTTCGGCTTTGAGCTCTTTCTTGGATAGTTTGCCGATCATCGTCTTGGGAAGGGCATCGCGAAATTCGATTTCGGCGGGCATTTCAATCTTGGAGAGCCTACTCTCGAGGTGCCGGCGAATCTCGTCGGCGGTGGCCACCGTTCCCGCCTTTAGCTTGATGAAAGCCTTGGGTGCTTCGCCCCGGTACTCGTCGTTGATGCCGATCACCGTCACTTCCTCGACGGCGCGATGCTGGTAGATCGCCTCCTCGATGCGGCGGGGGTAGACGTTGTAGCCCGAGCAGATGATGAGGTCCTTGATGCGGTCGACGATGAAAATAAACCCATCCTCGTCCATGACGCCGACATCGCCGGTGCGTAGGAAATCGCCGACGAACTGATTGGCCGTCTCCTCGGGTTTGCGCCAATAGCCCCGCATCACCTGGGGGCCTTTGACGCAGATTTCACCCTTTTCGCCGATCCCGACCTGTTTGCTGGGGTCGGCCAGGTCGCGCAGGGAGACGATGGTGCCGGGCAATGGCTGGCCAATTGAGCCCTCCTTCACAAGCCCCTCGACGGGATTGCAGGTGACGCTGGGGGAGGCTTCGGTCAGGCCGTAGCCTTCCACGACCTTGCAGCCCGTCAGTTGCTCGAACCTTTGCTTCAGTTCCACCGGCAGGGGTGCCCCACCCGAGACGCAATACTTGAGCGAGGAGAGATCGAAGCTCTTGAGCCGCGGATGGTTCAGGATGGCCGTGAACATGGTCGGTACCCCCGGCATGACCGTCGGCTTGCCCCGGTCGATCAGCTTCATGGCATCGTCGAGCACGAAGCGCGGCATGATGATGAGCTCGGAGCCTTCCGACACGGCAAAGTTCATCACCGCGGTCATGGCAAACACGTGAAAGAAGGGGAGCGCCGCCAGCGCGCGCTCCTGGCCGCGTTCGAGATTGACCGCCCAGGCGGCGCTCTGCTGGCAGTTAATCGAGATATTGGCGTGGGTCAGCATCGCCCCTTTCGGTGTGCCGGTGGTGCCGCCGGTATATTGCAGCACGGCGACGTCGTTGGTGGGATCGACGGGGACCGCGCCGGGGTCGGCCTCGTTGTCCATGACAGTGGCATCGAAGATCAGCTTGGCGGCAACCGGCGATTTCTCCGGGCGCGCTAAATCCTTGCCCTTAAACAGCTTGAACAGCACCGATTTGGCGGGGGGAAGCAGGGCCGGGAAGCTTGCGACGATGGCGCGCGGTAGCGTGCCGGCTTCGAGCAGGGCTTGCACCTTGTCGAACAGCAGCTTCAGATCGAGGGTGATGAGAAGCTCGGTGTCGCTGTCGCGCAGCTGAAAGGTCAGTTCCGCCAGGGTATAAAGGGGATTATAGTTAACCACCGTGCCGCCGGCTTTGAGGATGCCATAGTAATAAATCAGGTAGGTGGGGCAGTTGGGCAGGAACAACCCAACCTTGCTGCCTTTGCGGATCCCCAAGGCTTTCAGGCCCGCGGCCGCCTGTCCTACGCGCTCCCCGATCTCGCGGTAGGTGAGGGTTTTGCCCAGAAAATTTGTGCAGGGGCGCGCGCCGTAATTCCGCACGGTGCTGTCGAGGAGGTCGTAGACGGCCATGGGCTTAAAGGCCGCGTTCCAGTCGACACCCTCGGGGTAGCGCTTGAGCCAGGGATGGGAGGGCGCTTCCCCCTCCGCCGTGCTGCCCAGCCGCGCGCCTGGCGACATTTTGCGATTTCCCCTAGGCTTGAAGAGCGGTCTCACACCCATCATGTGTGGCAAGGCGCAGATATGCATTAACCGCCTGCCTTGCCATTGAACACGCTTTTGCCGGCGATGGCCAGATTGGGGGTGGAACCGGCGCAGGAACCAAAGAGCAACCAAGGGAGCCTGTCGGCGGGGCCATCTGCTGGACTTATCGGGGTTTTCCGTATATGTGACGCCTCGAATTGACATCCGGGGTGCCCGGATCGTGTTAAGGCCATCAGCTAACAAAGGTCCCGACTTGCCTGGCAGGGCACGGATTGGGAGAACGCAATGGACGACGTGGCAGGTAAGATTGTCGATATCCTGAAGAAGCATATGAAGGAGCCCAGGGATGACATTGGGCTTTCTACCGCGCTCACGGACCTGAAGATCGAATCCCTCGATCTTGCCATGATCGTGTTCGACATCGAAGATACCTTCGGCATCGAAATCCCCTACAACGCCAATGAAGAAGCGTCGGATTTCAAGACCGTCGGCTCGGTCGTGGAGCGGGTTCGCGGTTTGATCGAGAGTTCCGGGGCGGCCCCGGCTAAGGCTTGAGTGGCCGGGCGCGCCCGCGCTGCCCTCCAAAGCGCCCAATTTATTGGTCCGAACACAGGAAACCAGCATAAATGGTCATGTCTGGCGCACCGCGCCGCGTCGTTGTTACCGGCATGGGCGTGGTGACGCCGATCGGCACGACGGTGGCGGAATTCTGGGCGGGCTGCCGCGAGAGCCGGGTTGGCGTCGGGCCGCTCAGCGGCTTCTCCGTGGAAGATCTGAAAATCCTGATCGCCGCCCAGATCAAGGCGTTCGATCACAAGGCGAGGCTCGGCCACTTTAAGCGCGACAAGATCATCCTGCACGTGGACCGCTACTCCTGGTTTGCGGCTGCGGCCGCCGACGAGGCCATCAAGCAGGCCGGCCTGGAAGTTCCCTTCGCCAACGGCTATCGCGTGGCCTGCATCATCGGCTCGGGTGCCGGTGGCCTGCAGACCATAGAGACGTCCTACCGCGACCTTTTCATCTTGAAGAAGAAGGCGACCCATCCGCTGACGCTGTTGCGCTTCATCGGCTCTTCCGCGGCCGCCCATGTCGGCATCGAGTACGGCATCAAGGGGCCGACGTTTGCCACCTGCAGTGCCTGCTCTACGGCCGCGCATGCCATCGGCATCGGCATGGACTACATCCGCCACGGCATGGCCGACGTTGCCGTCGTCGGCGCCTCCGAGGCGGTCATAAATTACGGCGTGATGCGCGCCTGGCAGGCCATGCACGTGTTGTCGCCGGAGGGCATCTTTCCCTTCGCTAAACGGCGCAACGGCACCGTGCTGGGCGAGGGTGCCGGTATCCTGGTGCTGGAATTGGATGAGCACGCCAAGCGCCGCGGCGCCAAACCGCTGGCCGAATTGATGGGCTTCGGCATGACCTCCGACAGCAAGGACATGGTCAATCCCGACATCGAGGGGCCGAGCGAGGCCATGCGACTGGCCCTGGCCGACGCAAAACTGGCACCCGGCGACATCGACTACCTCAACGCCCACGGCACGGCGACGACCATCAACGACAAAAACGAGACCAACGCCATCAAGAACGTGTTCGGCAAGCACGCCTTTGAGCTCGCCGTATCCTCGACCAAATCGATGCACGGACATCCCTTGGGGGCCGGTGGCGGCATCGAGGCCGTCGCCTGTATCAAGGCCATGCAGGAAAACTGGGTGCCACCGACGGCAGGTCTCGACGAGCCCGACCCCGACTGCGATCTCGACTACGTGCCCAACGTCGGCCGCGACAAGGCTGTGACCTACGCCATGTCGAACTCATTCGCGTTTGGCGGCCTCAATGCCGTGTTGGTGTTCGGTCCGCCAGCGCACTGAGCCGGCGTCCGGTTCGTCCCGCAGCCACCCTTCTGCGTGTGCCAAGCGGCCCCTCAAGGCTCTGCGCCGCAGCATTCTTGCCGCCGGGTCGGACAGTCCCCGCGTGGTGGGCCCGGCAGGAACTCGAACCTGCAACCAGACGGTTATGAGCCGCCGGCTCTAACCATTGAGCTACGGGCCCCCAGGGGAAGCGTCTCTATAACACCGGCGGGCGTCGGCTTGGAATGGCCGCGGCGCGGCATGCTTCAGCCAAAAAACCTGTGTATTCTGGCGGGGACGGCCGGGCTATGACGAGGATGGTATGGATACACACAAGTTGGCGGTTGCCCTGGGGAGCGCCCTGTTGGCAACCTTCCTTTGCGCCGGAGGGGTGGTGATGGCGGCAGACCCGGATCAGCCGCACGACCGCACGGTCAGCGTTTCGGCGACGGGCAGCGTGGCGGCCGAGCCCGATCTTGCAACCATCTCGACGGGGGTCGTCTCGGAAGCCGATACGGCGCGCGAAGCCTTGTCGCGCAACACCGCGACGATGGCCAAAGTGATCGAAGGCCTCAAAGCGCTCGGCATTTCCGCCCAGGACATTCGCACCACGGCGGTCAACGTCGAACCGCGCTACCGCAGCGCCAAAGACCAGGCACCAGCCATTGTCGGCTACCAGGTCGTCAATCAGGTGCGCATTACGGCGCGCGATTTGAAGCGGTTGGGCGAGGTGTTGGATCAGATCGTCAGCCTCGGCGTCAATCAAGTCGGCGGCATCGCCTTCGAGGTGTCGAAGGCCGAGGAACTGAGGGATGAGGCGCGCAAGGCGGCGATGGCCAATGCGCTGCGCCGAGCGCGGCTTTATGCCTCCAGTGCCGGCGCCGAGATCGGACCGGTGGTGACGATTTCGGAAGATGCACCCGCCCCCGGCCCGCGCCCGATGGCGCGCACCTCGCTGGCCGCCGGCGATGTACCGATCGAACCCGGGACCCAGCGGCTCGAGGTGAAAATCCACGTCACCTGGGCCCTGCGCTAGTGGACCCGCGCGCCGGTCTCGCGGCATGGGGGGCATGGTGATCGGGGGCGGCGCGACCGGCCTGTTGCGCGGCAAGCCGGAGACCGGCCACCACCGCGTCACCTTCGTCGAACTCTTCTTCGACCTGGTGTTCGTCTTTGCCGTGACCCAGCTCTCCCACGCCCTGCTCGAGCACCTGTCCCTGCTTGGTGCCCTGCAAACGGCGCTGCTGCTGCTGGCGGTGTGGTGGGTGTGGATCTACACCTCCTGGGTCACGAACTGGCTCGATCCGGAGACCATCCCGGTTCGGCTCATGTTGTTCGCCCTGATGCTGGCGGGCCTGGTGCTGTCGACGTCGCTGCCCAAGGCCTTCGACGCGCTGGGCTGGGCCTTTGCCGGGGCCTACGTGGCCATGCAGGTCGGTCGCTCGCTCTTCATGCTTTGGGCGCTGGCCGGCCGTAGCCCCGGCAATTTTCGCAACTTCCAACGCGTTAGCCTCTGGTTCGGCCTATCGGCACTGTTCTGGCTCGCCGGGGCCTGCGTGGACCCCAGCCAACGCCTGCTCCTGTGGACGCTGGCCCTGATCCTCGACTACGCCTCGCCCGCGCTCGGGTTCTGGGCGCCAGGCTTGGGTCGATCAACGACGGCGGATTGGGACGTGGAAGGCGGCCACCTGGCCGAGCGCTGCGGTTTGTTCGTTATCATCGCGCTGGGCGAGTCGATCGTCGTCACGGGGGTGAAGTTCGCCGACCTGGTCTGGACCGGGACGACGGTGACGGCATTCCTCGTCGCCTTCTTCGGTACGGTGGCCATGTGGTGGATCTATTTCAACATCGGTGCGGAACGGGCCAGCGCGCGCATTATGGCCTCCTCCGATCCCGGCCGGCTGGCCCGGCTAACCTACACCTACCTGCATATTGTGCTGATTGCCGGCATTATCGTCAGCGCCGTTGCCGACGAGCTCGTCCTTTCGCATCCGTTGGGGCATACCGAGCCCTCGACCATCGCGGTCATCCTCGGCGGACCGGCGCTTTATCTTCTCGGCAATATTTTTTTCAAACGGACAACCGCCAGTCGCCTGGCGCTCTCCCATCTCGTTGGGCTCGCCCTGCTCGCCGGTCTGGGCGTGGTGGCGCCATCCCTCCCTCCCCTCCTAGTGGGAGCGGCCTCCACCTTGGTGCTGGTGGTCGTCGCCGCCTGGGAAACCTGGTCGCTGCAGGGGCATGCCGCGCCCAGCGCTGATGCAGCGGCCTCCTCATGACCTGAAGACAGCAGCGATGTCAGCAAGGCATTGGCGAAAAGCGGTGAGGTCGGCCATGTCGGCCGTACCCTGGTGCCGGAACAGTGCGCAGCCCGAAGCAACGACGGCCATCTCCAGCATCAGATTATCGCCGAGGTCATGGTCCTCGACGGCGCATTCCGGCCGGTCGCAATCCTCAAGCGTCGATCGCCGCGCGCGGAAGGCCGTGGCGCGGGCGTGGTAGTTCGCCGCGACGTTGGTGTAAGCCGACACCGGCCGTCCCAGGCCACGCATGAAACCAACTTCGAAGGCCGTGCCGGCATCGGCGGACACACCCCGGAACGGCGTCAGGTTGGCGATCATGGCATCGCACGAGCGCATGAGCGCCGTGTTTGCAGCAAAGATGCGCTCCGCCTGCACGCGTTTGCTAACACCCTCCCGCGTGAGGGCCGCATCAAAGGGAAATACCCCTTCGAAGCCGGCGGCCGTGAGCAATCGGCACTTGGCGGTGCCAAGGGCGCGAGCGCTCGGTAGGAAGACTTCCGGTCCCGCCAGATAAATGCGTCGCAGCTGCGCGCTCCTCTTCATCGTGCCATCCAGCCTCCCGCCCGGCTTGCCGGAAGCGGCTCGTGTTTTTGGGCGGCCTCGAAGCGGTCTTTCCTCATCGGAGGTTCTCCAAGTCGTGGCGGGGCCGGCAGCATGCTCCGGGATGTCATGGCACACAACCTTGCGTGATCCTGTTTAACCTCACGATCGGCAATTCGCTGGTGATGCCTCCCCTATTGCTGGCGGAGACGTCTGGCGCGCGCCACGACGGCCGAATCTACGCGACCAGCCAGCTTCTCACCCTGGCCGGCGTCGCAGGCTGCCCCGCTTTGCGCGCTATGATCTACGAGCTGAGTGGTGGCTATGCCGCGCCATTCCTCGGGGTTGCCGGCCTCACCCTGGTTGGATTTGCCGTGCTTGCCAGGCGCGGGACGGCGCGGCGCTGAGCGCACGCCGCCATCGATGCCGCGCCCGGCCCGTTAGTAGTTCCACTGCACGAGGCCCGAGCCAATCGGCCTGTGCTCCCGGACACAGCGCGATTTTGTCGCTGCCGATAACCCTGTTGGAGTGCGGCTGGCGCTGGCGCGAGCCGAAGCAAGAGGCATTGCGCATGACGGATCATCCGAGATTTGAGCGTGTAGAGGGCCCCATCGAGACGCTGTACGTTCGCTACCACGGCGGCGGGCTCGTCGCCTTCGTCCTTCGCCTTGCCGATCTGTGGCTGCGGCGGCGCCCGCTTGGATGGGCAAGTCTGCCCTGGCGCGCGCGCGCTGCCGCCAGCCCGGCGCTGGGCGTCCGCCGTGCTCGCCGGCGCGTGCTGCTGATGGGCGTCATCATGCTCGCCGTCGTCGTTGCGGCGACGCTGTGGCTGCCCGGTAAGCGCGATGGGGGCCCGCAGTCGCTGCCGCGGCAACCGGGGAAGCTCGCGCTCGCGCTCTGCCCCGCCTGAGTCACGGCTCCGGCCTTCAGTTGCAAAGTGGGGGCGTCCGCTCTGGCCCTTTGTGCGTGTGGGGAACTTTTTTTCCGGGTGCGGGCGCTTTTTCTTTCGGGGGGTAAGCTTGCTAGCGCCATGCTGTCCCGTGAGCGGGCCGAGCCTCGCCGCGGGCACCCTTCCGGCGCCCTCAGGTGGCGGGGGCGATTTGCCGGCGTCCCGCCTGTCGCAGCATCAAAAAGCCGACGATTGAGACATTGAGCAGGTTCCAGGCAAGGCCATTGCTGAAGGCCTGGGCGTACGACCCCGTCAAGTCGAAAATTGCCCCGGACAGCCAGCCCCCGAACGCCATGCCGACAATGGTGGCCATCACCGCCAGGCCAACACGCGTGCCGGCTTCCTGCGGGGCAAAGAAATCGCGCACGATCACGGCATACATCGGGATGATGCCGCCCTGCACCAGGCCGAAGAACGCCGAGATCACATAAAGCGAGGTGAGACCATCGAACCAGAGGTAAAGCAACAGCGCCGAGGCCTGCAGGGCGGAGCCCAAAAGCATGGTCGCCAGCCCGCCGATGCGGTCGGCAATGAAACCCGAGCCGATGCGGCTGATGATGCCGAAGCCCAGCATGACCGAGAGCATCTCGGCGCCGCGTGCTACCCCGTAGCCGAGGTCACCGCAATAGGCGACGATGTGCACCTGCGGCATCGACATGGCCACGCAACAGGCCAGGCCGGCGACAAGGATCAAAGCCTGCAGTACGCCTGGCGAGAGACCGAGCGAATTGCGCACGGCGCCTCGATCGGCAGCCGTTGGCACCTCAGACAAAGCAATGCGCGGCTTCAGGAGCGTGATGAGCGGCAGCATGCTGATGAGGCAAAATAGGCCGATGCCGACTTGGGTCTGCCTCCAGCCATCACTGGCGACGAATTCATTCACGATCGGCGGCCAGAGCGTACCCGCAAGGTAGCTGCCGGTGGCGCAGATCGACACGGCCAAACCCCGCCGTCGCGCGAACCAGTGCGAGATGTCGGCAATCAGGGGGGCAAAGGTGCCAGAACTGCCCAAGCCGATGCAGCCGTGCGCAATCGCCAGCTGCCAGATGTTGGCGGCGAAGGCGGAGCCGATATAGGCGACGCCCAAGAGCAGCGTGCTGAGGACCAAAGGCGCTATCACGCCAAAACGGTCGACCAGGCGACCGATGCCGACCGCGCCCACGGCAAAGCCCAGCATGGCGCTGGTGTAGGGCAGCGAGGCGTCGGCGCGGGCAATGCCGAGTTCGGCCTGGACGACCGGCAACTGCACCACGAACGACCACATGCCGACGCCGCCGATGGTCCCAAGCAGCATGGCGGTAAGGAGGCGAAGCCAGGCGTAGGCGGATTCCGCCTTGCCGGTCGGCGCGCCTAAGGATCGGGCAGACCTGCTCATGGGGGCGGCACAATCCGGGCTCGGCGGGCCGCGGTCAAGCGGCCCGGCCGCGGTGCAGGGCTGCATTTTGCGGGGCATACGGCCCGGTCAGCTGGCTGCCGCCCAGCCCCGTGTCCCGGGTCGGCGTCGGACGATGGTGGCGGCCACAATGTTGGGCGATACACAGGCACAGCGGTGCCCAATAGCCGCCGGCATCGCGTAGGATGCCGAGCACCGCGGGTCCGGACGCGTAGGTGAACTGGCCCGTTGCCAGCCCCACCAGCATGCCGAAGGCAGCGCCAGCGAACTCGCCCTGAACGATCAGGCGGGAAAGCTGATGATGTTGCCCACCGAAAAGCCGTAGAGTGCGGAGGCGGCTAACAGGACCGCCCGGTTGGTTGAGCTCGCCATCAGCGCCAACGGCGCCGCCTGGCTGATGAGGGAGAGGGCGCTGGCGATGCGCTGGTCGATGCGATCGGCGAATGCACCGAGCGTCAGACGACCGAAAATCGCCATGGCGGTGGTGATGGCGACGGCGATACCGGACGCGTTGCGGCCGAGCGCCGGCTCCAGGACTGCGATCTGTGCACAAGAAAGCCGGCCTGCGAAAAGATCGCCCGCGCAAACGGGACCGACACACTCCAGAACGCCAAACTTCTGAGGGCGGACCTGCGAGTCCAGGTGGCGGGCGCGCTCGTGTTCACCGTCCGGATGCGGGGCGCGCGCGCATTCGGCCACCGCCCGGAACCAGCGCCAACAGCGGGACGATCAGGCCAACGATGATAAGGGCGCTGACGCGCATGGCCGTCGCAAAGCCATGGGCCTCCGTGATCAGGACGAGACAGGGGACGACGATGACGCCGCTGAAGCTGGCGCCGTTGAGCGCCAGCGAGGTGGCAAGCCCGCACTTGTATTCGAACCATAGCCCCAGAATGTTGGTGATGGCGCCTGCGCTCATATTCGTCCACCCCAGCGCCATGACCAGGTACACGGCAAACAATTGCCAAGGCTCAGTGATGCAGGGCAAGGCTGTCGCCGCGGCGGCAAACGCCGCAAAAGCCGAGCCCCCAGCACAGGGAAGCCATGACAAAACACAGCCCCACCATGCGCCAGCCTGGATAGTGAAGGGAAGTTTCGCCGCGTTCGACGTCGAGCATCGTCCTCAAATGCCTTGCGACCGGCCTTGCACCGGTCGCCGTCGCGGCATCCGCGAGGCGGGCCCTTTGTCCAAGCCCGGCCCTGCCGCGCGCACGGCGCGGGCGCGCACTCGAACGGCCCGCGGCTGGCGCAGCGAAGGGTTCGGCGCCTGCACCGCCCCCGGCGGGCGCTTGTGTGGTATCTGACTACCGCCATGCGTCCCCAGACGCTGGCGGCGGCGCGCGCGCCAACACGCCCTAACCTAGGCGGCCGTCGCCAGGGCCACCATGGCCTCGCGCCCAAACAGCATGCGCCGCTCGAAATGCGTGGAGTGGAAGAACGGATAGCGCCGGGGCACGGCCGTCCGGGAGGCGGCATAATCGAGCGCCATCAAGGAGATCGGCTTGGTCAGGGACGGGTAATGCCGCGCTGGACAAATCGCCTGGTGCCCGAAGGTGCGCCGGTAGAAGGCCTGGTGCTCGAGGCGCACCGTGGCCAGGAGCAAATCGGTCTCGAAGTACTCCGAGGCCAACCAAGCCAGCCGCGTGGTCACGTAGCAAAGTTCCGGGTACCGACGAGAAAGTTCCCGATCGGCGACAAACCTGGTGGGGTCGATAATCGTGCGTCCGGCAGCAAGTTGCGGCCCCAGGATGTCGGCAAAGACGTTGAGGGCGGGAAGCTCCCCACAGGCAGGCGAAGCCACGTGCAGGCGAATGGAACTGGCAAGTTTGCCGTCGAGGTAGACGCCAAAAATCGAGACATTCGGCGAGCTATCGAGGCTGTCGGAAAACGTTTCGCTGGCGTTGGGTGCGATCGCCCCCTCGCGCATATAGGCCTGGTAGCGGAGCCTGAAGACTGGTTCTTTGTCCTCCGCGGTCTCGATCCGCCGATAGTCTACCCGATTGAGCAACTTCATAACTCGATCCACCAGGCTGAGGCCCGGTAGCTCCGAAACCGACGCAGAAACACACACTTGCAATTTCTCCTCTCGCGCCCGCCACGCATAATAGTAAGGTTAACATGCAGTTAAGTTCTGTAAAGGGTCGAATGAACGGGCAACAATAAGGCCGGCGATAGGGTTAATAGCTGGTTAACCGGCGCATCGAAGGGAGCTAATACATCAAGACAGCAGCGCCATGGTTGGGCATGCAACGATTTTGACCAGAATGTGGCAGATCAATTCCTGATCATATAAACGTTATCTTGTATAAGACTGGACATTCGAGTCCGATCGCCGTTTCCCCTTCCGGCAGGAGAGGATTTACCACGTTGCCGGCCTCGGCCACCGGCGCTGGATGTGAGTTGAGCCAAAATTTATTCCGGTGTCCGAAGCTCCTGGCTCGCGAAAGAGGCCGCAGGGGCAATTGGGCATGGAAAAACCGGCACGGGCAGGCGAGGCGGTGCCCCGATCGCTCATTGCCACCCGAGATCTATGTCTCGCTGGTCAATGCCCTCTACAACGACTTTCGTTCGCTGTTCGTGGGGCACCATCGCCGCTTCCGGCACGGCGCTGATCACCGCCTACAAGAGCGGTGAGCCCTTGCTCTATCTGTGCTCGCTGGCGATCACGCTCCTCGCCTGCGCACGCGGATTGGACGTCGGCAGATATCAGAAGCGTCGGGCGGGCATCGTCAGCATCGATGAGGCCGCCAAATGGGAGCGCGGGCCGGCGCCGCCGCGCACGTCATGTGGCTCGGCATTGTGGTGTCTCGTTGCCTTCATCAAGACCTCCGGTCCGTTTGTGCGGACGTTCAGCTTCGCCCTGACGCTGGCCTATATGATCGGCATCTCGGGACGCAATTTCGCCAGTAACCTCCTGGTGCTGGCGCAGATTGTCTGCGCCGGCGTCCCCTTGACGGCGGTGTTGCTGCTCGTCGGGGGCTGGTATTACGCCTTTTTTGCCTTTGTTCTCATTGCCTTCTTCGCCTCTCTGAAATTCATTTCCGACTGTTACGCGGCGTGCTGCTCGATGCCGTGATTGCCGGTCGGGATGTGAGCCTGCTCGCCGGCCGCTTCGACACGGCCCTCAACACCATGCCGCACGGCCTTTGCCTGGTCGATGGCAAGGGGCAGGTCGTCGTTTGCAATAAGCGGTTGCGGCTTGCCCGAGAACGTTACGCCTCGGGGCCTGCCGGTACGCGCCCGCATCAACGAGTCGGCCGCCGCCGGGACCTTGTCAAGCGAGCGTAAACGTCTGGCGCTGGCGCTCGAGAGCCGATTGGCGGGTCCTGCCGACGGCGAAGTTCTCATCGACACCGAACATCAACGCATGCTCGCCATCATCGTCAATCCGATGGCGGAAGGCGGCGACCGCGCTGCTGTTCGAAGGTGTCACCGATCGGCAAATCGCCGAGGCCAAGATCCACCAGTTGACCCGCTTCGACACGCTAACGGGCGTACCCAACCGGGCCTTCCTGCACGATCAAACCGAAGCCGCGCTCGCCGCCCTGAAACGGCGCGGCCCGTTCGCCATTCTGTTCGTTGAGCTCGACGACTTGACGCAGGTCAACGACACCTTGGGCCACACCTGTGGTGACGCCTTGCTCTGCGCGGTAGTCGACCGGTTCGCAGTGTCGTACGCGGGTCCGATGTGGTCGCGCGATTCGGCGGCGAGGAGTTCGTCGTGCTGCAGTATCCGCTGGGTGACCTCGATGAAGGTGCGGCCTTGGCCAAGCAAATCGTGGATGTGCTCGGCCGGGCGTTCCAAATCAATGGACACCAGATCGTGGTGGGCGCCAGCATCGGCATAGCCGTGGCGCCGCGCGATGGCGACAGCGCCGACCTGCTGTTGAAGAACGCCGATCTGGCGCTCTACCGCGTCAAGTTGAACGGCCGCGGCTCTTGGCAGTTTTTGGAGCAGGGCATGGACGTGAAGGCGCACGCGCGGCGCAATTGCAGCTCGATTTGCGCAATGCCCTCGCGGCGGACGCCTTGCTGGCCCCATCCCGAGCGCGGCATGCTGCCGCCGGGCGAGTTCATTCCGATTGCCGAGGAAATCGGTCTGATCGTCAAGATCGGCAGGCTGGTCCTGCGCAAGGCCTGCATCGAATGCGCAAGCTGGCCCATCGACGTGCGCGTCGCGGTAAATCTATCGGCCCTACAGTTTCGGCGCGATGACTTGGCAAATACCATCCGCGAGGCGCTGCAGGCCTGGCTCCCGATCGCCTCGAGATCGAAATCACCGGCTCCGCCTTTCTCGACGACAGCGAGGTGACGCGCCTGTGGCTCGATCAAATTGCAGGATTTGCGCGTTCGCATTTCGCTCATGATTTCGGCACGGGCCATTCCAGTCTCAGCTACCTGCATAGTTTTCCGCTCAACAAGGTGAAGATCGATCGGTCGTTCCTGCAAGGCTTGCAGGCAAGCAGTCGCTCCTTGCGCCTGCTTTATGGCGTCGCGCGCCTCAGCGCCGAGCACGACCTGGCGGTGACCGTCGAGGACGTCGAGACCCGCGAGCAGTTGGCGCTGATCGCGCGCGAACGCAGCATCACCCAGGTGCAAGGCTTCGACATCGGCGGCGCCCTGCCAGAGGAGCAGACCCGCAGCCTCTTGTTCTCCCCACTTTCGCACATGGACAGGGGTCGCCTGAGATTGCGCCGCCGGCTGCGGAGTGGCGTTGCCCCGGCCGGACGGCTAGCCGGCTTTCAGGCGAAACTCGAGCATGACCGGATGGTGGTCGCTGGCACGATTGCTGGCGGGGCTATGCACGACCTCGCCGGCGACGACCTCGATTGCCTCATTGGCAAGGATGTGGTCGATGCGGATGCCCGAGCTCTTGTCGTGATTGATGAGATCCGTCGGGATCGAGTAGCGCCGTCCGGAAGGCGGAATGGCGTCGCGCAGGCCGAATTCGGCGAGGCGGGCAAACACCTGCCTCCCGCTTTCGATAAATCGATCGACGGCTTGCTCGGGCTCGCTGGTAAAGCTGCAGAAGGCCGCAATCAATTGCGGGCGGTCAATGGCGTCCTCCGGACTGATGGCATTGAAATCGCCGCACACCAGCAAAGGCCCCGCGCGGGTGGCGACCATGGCGGCAAAATCATCCGCCTTGTTCTCCGGTCGCCGCAGGGGATGGGGATGATAGGATGCCACGGTCAGGTCCCCGAGCGGCGTGGCGAGTACGGCAATGAGCCCACCGCGATTGTAGATGTTGAGCTCCTGCGCACGCGTAATGGGATGCTGGCTCAAGATCGCATTGCCCCAGGCGCCATCGTAAAGGGCGGCCGCCTGGTGGCGAAAAGCGAAAAGGTCGCCATAGTCGATGGCCGTGCCGGCGTGCGCGCGGCAAAACAGCGCTTCGTTCAGCACCAAGATGTCGGGATCGAGCTCGCGCACGAGCGTTAGCGCCGCGGCGCGCCGTTGCCGGTCGAGCAATCGACGCTCGACCTCGCGGTCGGTGCGCGGCCGCAGCCCCTCGAGAATATTGAAGGCGACGAGCTTGAGTGGGCGAGCCATGGCGTGCTGATCTGTCAAGGCGGAAAGCCGTGCCCAGTTTAGCATTGTTGTCCCAGGGCGGGCTGCGAACAGCGCAGCGGCCGGCCGAACGCTCTGAGGCGTCGAACGCTCTGAGGCGACGTGGACCGATAACTTTTGCGCGCGCTGCACGGCCGCAAGGAACGCCACCGGCTCCTGCCTCGTTGATTTTGTTGTGTTTTGTTTGGAAGGCCCTCGCCATGGTAGGTCGCATCGAAGATTATGCGCTGATCGGGGACTGCGAGACCGCCGCGCTGGTTGGCAGCGACGGTTCGATCGACTGGTTGTGCTGGCCGCGCTTCGATTCGGGCGCCGTGTTTGCCGCCCTCGTCGGCGATTGCGGCAATGGCCATTGGCAGATCGCAGCCACGGACGCCAGCACCCGGCGGTCGCGACGATACCGCGGCAACACCCTAATTCTGGAAACCGAATTGGTTACCGCCGACGGCACGGCCACGCTCATCGAATTCATGCCGCTGCGGGCGCAGGGCACCAGCCATATCGTGCGCATCGTGCAAGGCCGTCGCGGCCGCGTCGCCATGCACACGCGCCTGATGCTGCGTTTCGACTATGGCTCAATCGTGCCCTGGGTAACCAGGCTTGACGACAACACGATCAAAGCCATCGCCGGGCCAGACATGGCCGTGCTGCGCACAACGGTGGACCTGAAAGCGGATGGCTTTAGTCATAGCGCCCAATTTAGCGTGGCCGCCGGCGAGACGGCGACCTTCGTGCTCGGCTATGGACCCTCCTTCCACGCCTTGCCCGAACCTATCGAGCCGCTTGCCGCCCTCGCCGAGACCGAGGCGGCCTGGGCAGAATGGACGGCGGGCTACCGGCCCGCGGGCAGATACGCCGAGGAGGTGCTGCGCTCGCTGATAACGCTCAAGGCTCTCACCTATCGTCCGACCGGAGGCATTGTCGCCGCGCCCACCACCTCGCTGCCGGAAAAGCCCGGCGGAACCCGCAACTGGGACTACCGCTATTGTTGGCTGCGCGACGCCACCTTTACCCTCCTCGCCCTAATGAACTGCGGCTTTGAGGGTGAGGCCGAAGCCTGGAGGACCTGGTTGCAGCACGCCGTCGCCGGCAATCCTGCACAGGTGCAAATCATGTATGGCCTGGCCGGCGAACGGCGCCTCGACGAATGGGAGATTGCAGGCCTTGGCGGTTACCAGGGTGCAAAGCCCGTGCGCATCGGCAATGCGGCCGCCAAACAGCTGCAAATCGATATTTTCGGTGAGGTCATGGACGCCCTGTTTCAGAGCGCCGACGGCGGCTTGGCGCCCAAGGGCACCGAGTGGAACCTGCAAGTGAAGCTGGTCGAGCATCTGGAGACCATCTGGCAAGAATCCGATCAGGGTCTGTGGGAAGTGCGTGGCGGGCCGCGCCAGTTCACACACTCCAAGGTGATGGCCTGGGTCGCGTTCGACCGCGCCGTCAAGAGTATCGAAAGCTTTCACCTGCAAGGACCGCTGGCGCGCTGGCGCAAGCTGCGCGAGCAAATCCACGCCGAGGTTTGTGAGCGCGGTTACAACCCGAGGCTCGGCGCGTTCGTGCAAAGCTATGGCGCCACCGATCTTGACGCGAGCGCTCTTCTTATCCCGCTTGTCGGCTTCCTGCCGCCGCACGACCCGCGCGTGTGCTCCACGCTGGAGGCGATCAGGCGGCACTTGATGGTCGACGGACTGGTGCACCGCTACGACACGCACCGCAGCGCCGATGGTCTGCCCGCCGGCGAGGGCGCATTTCTCGCCTGCAGCTTCTGGTTTGCCGACAACCTGGTGCTCCTCGGCCGTCGGCAGGAAGCGCAGGAGCTGTTCGAGCATCTTCTCACGCTGCGCAACGACGTGGGCCTGCTGGCGGAGGAGTACGATCCCATCGCCAAGCGCATGCTCGGCAACTTTCCACAGGCCTTCTCGCACGTCGCCCTGATCAACACGGCCTACAACCTGGCCAAGCCGGATAAACCGGCCGAGCAACGCTCCGGTGCCCGACGATCCCCCGAGCCCGCTCAGCCGTTGCCGGCGAAGCCCGCATAGAGCGTCATGCCCTGCAGGGTTTGTGCTCAGGGCTCTCGAGGGTGTCGGCCCTGGTTTGCTCCTTGGTTTGCACTCACCCCGGTTTGGAGGTCGCGGCCGACGAGGATCCGGGGTGCGCGCTGAGCGCACCCCGTGCAGATCTTGATCAAATAGGCTGGGAAGGCTCGATTGCTCGCAAGCCTTACGGACGGCCGCGGCCGCCGCGATCGTCGCGGTCCATTTCCTGCCACCAACGGCCTGAACCGGTCCGATAGGCCTCCGGATAAAGCGGCCCGTAGTAGCGGTAGCCGTAACCGCGATAGTGCGGCCCAGAGCCGCGGCAATGACGCTGGCCGTAACGCCACCAGCAGCGATAGGCAACGTCCTGCGCTGCGGACTGGGCGCCGACCTGGGCCGCTAGGGTTGGCATAACGTTAGAGGCGGCTGGTGCAGCCTCGGCAGCAACAGAGCATAGCCCCAAGCTGGCGAGGCCACAGGCTCCGATCAAGGCCAGTTTCGTGCTTTGCATCGCTCGTCCTTTCTTATTCTCAACTACTCAACGCCGCGCAAAATCGCGGGTTCCTCGCCGGCGCGCTGGAGGTTGACGCCCCCATCCATCAAAAGCAACGGCGGCGATGACGTGAACCCGTCGTTATGGCGATGCTCTGTCGCGGTCCTCAGCGGCAGCGCCGTGCCCGGGCCTGGCGAGGGGGCACGCGGTTCTTGCGCGCACGACCTCGAGGTAGGCGCGCGGGCTCGCACAGGACATTAACTGCGCGTGCGCCGATCAACCAACGAACTGGTGCCACAACAGCTTGAGATTGAGCGCAATGATGATGGCGGCAATCGCGGCGGCCGAGCCGACCAGCCAGCGCGGGGCGACCAGTGCGCCCATCTTGGCGCGGTCGGCCGTGAATTGGACCAGCGGCACGATCGCGAAGGGCAGCTGCAGACTGAGGATGACTTAACTCAAGATCAACAACTTGCCCGTCTCGGCCTCGCCGTAAATCAGCGTGACGCCGGCCGCGGGCATGATGGCGATCGCGCGCGTGATCAGGCGGCGCAGCCACGCCGGCAAACGAATATCGAGAAAGCCCTCCATCACGGCTTGGCCGGCCAAGGTTGCCGTGACCGTGGAACTGAGGCCGCAGCACAGCAGCGCCAGGCCGAACAGGATTGGCGCCAACGACGACCCGAGCAGGGGAGCCAGCAGCGCCTGGGCCTGGCCCAGTTCCACCACTTCGGTGTGGCCCGCCTTGTGGAAGCTTGCCGCGGCCAGAATCAGGATGGCGGCGTTGATCAGAAGGGCGAACATTAGAGCAATGGTGGAGTCGATCGTGGCGTACTTCAGGGCTTCGCGCTTGGCGGGCAGCGTTTCGCCGTAAGCCCGCGTCTGCACGATGGCGGAGTGCAGATAAAGATTGTGCGGCATCACCGTGGCACCGAGAATGCCCATCGCCAGATAGAGCATTTCCGGGTTGCGCACGATCTCGGTGGTCGGGGCAAAGCCGCGGATCAAGGGTCCGAGCTCTGGGTTGGCAAGGGCAATTTGGATCGCAAAGCAGGCTGTAATGACGCCAAGCAAGGTGATGATGAAGGCTTCGAGGAAGCGAAATCCGAGCTTTTGCAGATAAAGGATCAAGAACACGTCGAGCGCGGTCAAGAGCACGCCGATCTCAAGCGGAATTCCAAACAGCAAATTGAGGCCGATGGCGGTGCCGATGACCTCGGCAATGTCGGTCGCAATGATGGCGACCTCCGCGGCGAGCCACAGCGGGTAGGCGGCCCAAGTCGGGTAGGCGTCGCGGCACGCCTGGGCCAGGTCGCGGCCGGAGGCGATCGCCAGGCGGGCACAGAGCGCCTGCAGGATGATGGCCATGATGTTGGAAATCAGGGCGACGACCAGCAGCGTGTAGCCGAACTTGGAACCCCCGGCCAACGAGGTCGCCCAGTTGCCCGGGTCCATGTAGCCGACCGCGACCAGATAGCCCGGCCCCAGGAACGCTGCCAGGCGGCGGCCCGTGGTGGCGCCGCGGACGGAAATGGTGCGATTGACCTCGCTCAGCGGCGCATCGCCCCGGGCGCGCCGCCAGCCTTTCGCGTCACCTGCAAGGACCCCTTGCAGATCCCGATCAAGTTTATTGAGCATGGGCCGCTCCGGCACCCCTCCACATCCGCGACGCCACAATACCCTTCTTGCAAATCATTCGCAAGTAAGGATCGGTCGCTGCCGGCAGGCCGCGTCTTTTGCGCGGCTTAGCTACAACTTTGAGCAATTCTCGCCCCTGTGCCACGCAAGGGGCGCCGGTTGCCCGCCAGCCCGCCAGGATCGCCCCCAACCGGCTCCCGGGCTGGGTGGGGATGGCCCGCCGCCGCGCCGGGTTGAGGCCTCAGGTGGCGCGGGAGGCGGGGAAGATGGCCTCGACGGCAAGCGCGGTGGCCTCCCCGCCACCGATGCAAAGGGCGGCTACGCCCTTGTTTTGCCCGTACTTGTGCATGGCCGCTAGCAGCGTCACCAAAATACGCGCGCCCGAGGCCCCGATTGGGTGGCCGAGCGCGCAGGCGCCCCCGTGCACGTTGACGCGGTCAGCCGGCAGCGCCAGGTCGCGCATAGCGGCCATGCTGACGACGGCGAAGGCCTCGTTGATTTCGTAGAGCCCGACATCGGCCGCCGACCAGTCGACAGCCCTTAGCAGCGTCTTGATCGCGGCAATCGGCGCAGTGGTAAAGAGCGCCGGCGCCTGCGCCACGCTGGCAACGCCCGCCACCTTGGCCAAGGGCTTGAGCTGGCGCCGCGCCGCCTGGCTTTGCCGCATCAATACCAGGGCGGCGGCGCCATCGGAGATGGAGCTGGAATTGGCCGGCGTGACCGTGCCGCCCTCGCGAAACGCTGGTTTGAGTTTGGGGATCTTGGCGAGATCCACAGTGAACGGTTGTTCATCCTGCATCACCTCGGTTTCGCCCGCGCGCCGCTTCACGGTGACCGGCACGATCTCGGCGGCAAAGGAGCCATCCTCGTTGGCTTGGCGCGAGCGTCTGAGGCTCTCGGTCGCGAAGGCATCCTGCGCCGCGCGGGTGAACTGATAGGTCTGGGCGCAATCCTCGGCAAAGCTGCCCATCAATCGGCCCTTCTCATAGGCATCCTCGAGGCCGTCGAGAAACATATGATCCTTGACTTCGGCGTGCCCGAGCCGCGCGCCGGCGCGCAGCTTGGGCAGCAGATAGGGCGCGTTGGTCATACTTTCCATGCCGCCGGCAACCACGACCTCGTCGGGGCGCGCGTGCAGCCCATCGTAGGCCAGCATGACCGCCTTCATGCCCGAGCCGCACATCTTGTTGACGGTCGTTGCGGGAACCCCGTTGGGCAATCCGGCCGTGAGCGCCGCCTGGCGGGCGGGCGCCTGCCCGAGGCCGGCGGGCAGCACGCAACCCATCAAGACTTCGTTGACGTCGCCGGCCCCAACGCCGGCGCGCTGCAGCGCCGCCTTGATGGCAGCACCGCCGAGGTCAACGGCACTGAGGCTGGCAAGTTTGCCCTGGAAGGCGCCAATCGGCGTGCGCGCCATGCCGACGATGACGATGGGGTCCTCAGCTGCTGCGGTCATGTCCTTGCTCGCGTTTTGCGTGTCGGGCTTGCCCTTGGGTACGTTGATCAATGCTGGCGGCCACGCGGCGCGGGGATGCCCGCCGCCGAGCCGCCCCGCGGGCGGCGCTAGGCCGTCTCTTCAAACAGCTCGCGGCCGATCAGCCAGCGGCGGATCTCACTGGTGCCGGCGCCGATTTCGTAGAGTTTGGCGTCGCGCAGCAGGCGGCCGGTCGGGAAATCATTGATGTAACCGTTGCCACCCAGGAGCTGCACCGCATCGAGCGCGATCTGCGTCGCTTTTTCGGCGGCATAAAGGATGGCACCCGCGGCGTCCTTGCGGGCGGGCTCACCACGGTCGCAGGCCCTGGCCACGGCGTAGACGTAGGCGCGACACGCGTTCATGGTGGTGTACATATCGGCGAGCTTACCTTGTACCAGCTGGAAGCTGCCGATCGGCTCGCCGAATTGCTTGCGCTGATGCACGTAGGGGATGACCACGTCCATCGCCGCCTGCATGATGCCAACTGGACCCGCCGCCAGCACCGCGCGCTCGTAGTCAAGACCGCTCATGAGGACGTTGACCCCGCGGTTGGGCTCGCCCAGCAGGTTTTCCGCCGGCACCTCGCAGTCCTCGAAGACCAGTTCACCGGTGTCCGACCCCCGCATGCCCATCTTGTCGAGTTTTTGCGAGCTCTTGAAACCCTTAAAGTCACGCTCGATCAGGAAGGCGCTGATGCCGCGCGCGCCGGCCTCGGGCGCGGTCTTGGCATAGACGACCAGCACGTCGGCGCACGGTCCGTTGGTGATCCACATTTTGCTGCCGTTGAGGACGTAGCGGTCGCCCTTCTTGTCGGCACGCAGCCGCATGGACACGACATCGGAGCCCGCGCCGGTCTCCGACATGGCAAGGGCGCCGACGTGTTCACCCGAGATCAGCTTCGGCAGATAGGCGCGCTTTTGTGCCTCGCTGCCATTGCGCCGGATCTGGTTCACACAAAGATTGGAATGGGCGCCGTAGGAAAGGCCAATGGCGGCCGAGCCCCGACTGATCTCCTCCATGGCAAGGCAATGCTCGAGGTAGCCGAGGCCCGCGCCCCCGTACTCCTCCTCGACCGTGATGCCCAGTACCCCAAGCTCGCCGAGCTTCGGCCACAGCTCCCGCGGGAACGCATTGCTCTTGTCGAGCTCGGCCGCCATCGGCGCGATCTTATCGCTGGTGAAACCGCGCACGCTGTGGCGCAGCTGCTCGGCGGTTTCGCCGAGATCGAAATTGAGCGTGGGGAAGTCGTTGGGGATCATCGAGCCTCCTGTTCCAGGGGCCGGCTAGGGGCGGTCCTGGGTTTGGCTAGCAGCGCGGGCCAACGGGCGCAAGCCGGCGATCGCGGCTCAAGGTGCCGGCAGCCTTGTCGGCAACTGGGCGAAAAGTGCCACGGGACGGCAAAGCCCGCGGCGATTTGATCGCAAACTCTTGCGCGCAAGAAAAGCTGGCGCGCGGCCGCGGCAGGGAGGCCGCCGCCGCGCACACGGCGCCCCCACAGGGGCGAAGGCGCCGCCGGTCTGCGGACCAAGGCCGGCGCGGCACCTCATTCCGTCGGGGCGATCTTTGCGTCCTTCACCACCTTGGCCCAGCGTGCCATATCGCTGGCAATGAGCTCAGCGAGGTCGGCCGGCGATCCGCCGCGCGCGCTAAGCCCTTGCATGCTTAAGGCGTCGCGCACCTTGGGCGTGCTCAAGATATCGTTCACGACCTGATTGTAGCGGCCGATGATGTCGGCGGGGGTGTCCGCCGGCGCGAGCAAGGCATACCACAAGTCGATGTTGATGCCGGCAAGCCCCTCCTCGGCGAAGGTCGGCACCTCCGGTGCGAGGGCGGAGCGCACATCGCTCCCCACCGCCAGCAGGCGCAACTGCTGGTCGCGCGCGAGCGGTAGCACCGTATGCAGAGGAATGAACATGGCGCCGACGTGTCCACCGACCAGGTCGCGCACGGCGCCGGCCGAGCCGGAATAGGGCACATGCACGAGGTCGATCTGGGCCGTCAGCTTGAGGAGCTCCATGGCCAAATGCTGTGGCGTGCCGCGTCCGGGCGAGGCGTAGGTGATTTTGCCGGGATTGGCCTTGGCCAGAGCGACGAGAGCCTGGGCGGAAGGCGCCGCCACCGAGGGGTGGACGGCAAGCGCCAGGGCGCCCCTTGCGACCTCGGCGATGGGCGCGAAGCTCTTCTGCGGATCATAGGGCACGGATTTGAATAGACTGACATTCATGACGAAGGTGTTCACCGTCATCATGATGGTGTGCCCGTCGGGCGGGCGCGTGGCTGCGTACTGGGAGCCGATGTTGCCGCTGGCACCCGGCCGGTTTTCGATGGTGACCGCCTGGCCCCAGCGCTGTTGCAGCTCCTCGCCGAGGATGCGCGCAAGAATGTCGATGCCGGTGCCGGCGGTGAACGGCACGACGATCGTGATCGGGCGCTCCGACAACTTCTCAGCGGCCAGCGGCCGCGGCACGAGGGTCAGGGGCACGAGGGTCAGGCCGAGGGCGGCCTTGCCGAACTGCCTGCGTGACAAGTTCCCCCGTCGTGACAGGTTGCGCCGTGTCATGTCTCAGCTGCGCCCCTCGTTCGCGTTCGCCGCATTCGTCCCTTGGCGGTGGTCTTTTCGGTCTGGCCAGCTAGCTTAAGCCGCGCGTGGGCCTCGACAAGCCTTGCCGGCGACGGCTCAGGCTTTTGCGGCCGTCGCCGTTGCCGGCGCGCCGCCCGATAGGCGCTGGTAGCGGTCGGAAATCGCCCTGAGCTCGGCGGCGCTGATGACATCATCGATATTGCCGAACGGGCGATCGCCGGTGCGGATATAGATCTCCCTTAGGATGGCGTCGGGGGGATGGCTGCGGTTGGCGAGCACCACCGCCGTTGTCGCCGCCCGCCGCCGCTGATCGTAGCCCGCAAGCGCTCCCACCCAGTCGGACTTCGCGGCAAGGCGGTCGGCCAGGTCGCGCGCGTCGAGAATGGCCTGCACCGCGCCGTTGGACCCGCGCGGCAGCATGGGATGGGCGGCGTCGCCGAGCAGCGTCATGCGTCCGAAACTCCAGCGCGGCAGCGGATCCCGGTCAACCATGGGAAATTCGAGGATCGATTGCGCGCCGCGGATCATTGCCGGTACGTCGAGCCAATCGAAGGACCAGTCGGCGAAGGCCGCAATGAAATCGTCAAGCCGGCCGGGACGGTTCCAGTCCCAGCGCCGATAGCGCGGCGTTTCGAGTTCGGCCACCCAGTTGATGAGCTGGCTGCCATCTTGATGGTTGCGCACGGGATAGATGACCATCTTGCCCGTGCTGAGCCAACCGGCACGCACCATGCTGGCGCCCGTCAAGAACGCGCCCCGGCGCGTGACCCCGCGCCACATGTTGACGCCGGAATAGACGGGTTCGCTCTCCTGCGGGTAGAGCTGGCGGCGGATGCTTGAATGAATGCCGTCGCAGGCGATCAGCAGGCTGGCGACCTGGTCTGGCAGGGGCGCGCCGGCGGCGTCCGCAAACCGCGCCCTGATCGCTTCACCAGCGTTGCTTGCCCCCGTGCAGCGCCAACCGAAATGCAGGCGCTCGGCACCAAGCCGCTGCTCGGCCGCATCGAGCAGCACGGCCTGCGCATCGCCGCGATGCAGCGAAAGCTGCGGCCATTGTTGGCCGGCCTGCCGGCCCACCGGCTCGCGGTGGATGAGTTGGCCGAAGCGATTGAAAAATACGGCTTCCTTGGTGATCACGGCCCGCTCCGCGAGCGCCTGCAAGAGGTCGAGCGCGGCGAGCTCGGCCACCGCCTGGGGAAGCAGGTTCAGCCCGGCGCCGATCGGCTTTAGCTCGGGTGCCGCTTCGTAGACGTGGACCGGGATGCCGCGCTGGCCTAGCGCCAGCGCCAGGGTCAGGCCGCCGATGCCGGCGCCGATGATCATGACCTCGGTGGAGGATGGCATGCGCGTGCCCTCTTTCTGCTGGTGCGAGCCGGCCTTTGGCGCAATCCGAGCCGCCGCGTTGCCCTCGCCGGGACTTGGGGCCAATGCACCTTCTCCGGGTCTCCTATCAGGGCCCGATTCGGGGCCCGCTCCCCGCGCGCGCCAAGGGCACGGGGCCTGGAGTGGCACGGGCTCAGGAGCCCGGGCCAAGGCGTAGGGTTAGCCGCGTGCTCTGCGCCGCAATGACCGGCAAGCCTCAGGCATTACCGCGATCCTCGCGCCAGACCCCGATCCGTTCTTGCACGGGACGATCGGAAAAGCTGAAAAGCACGCATTCACTGTCCGCTTCGTGCACCACCGGCCGCCAGCTCGGCACCACGAATATGTCCTTCGGCCCCCACTCCAGCGTGGTCTCGCCGACGTGCGTGCGGCCCGCTCCCTCCATGGCCACGAACACCGAAGCATCAGTGGAGCGATAACGGCTGGTGCGGAAGCCGCGCGGCAGCGACTGCATGAACGTCCCCATGGTCGGCATGGCATGGTCGCCGGTCACGGGGTTGCAGTAGCGCATTTTGATGCCATGACAGGCGTCGTACTCCCCGGCCCGCGCCAACCGATCAAGGGCCTCGCGCGTGCGCTCGTAGGGGTAGTTGAAAATCGGCGAAGTTGCCGAGCTCATCTTGTGGTCGACGGGGAGCAGGTTGGCTCCGTAGCGCGCCAGCGAATCCCCTTCGGGTTTTCCGACCGGCTGTACCTCCTCGTCGAGGCGCTCCACGAACGAGGCATCCAAAAATTGAATGAGCGGGATGTCGAGCCCATCCAGCCAGAACATCGGCTCATCGGTGTCGTTGCCGTGGTCGTGCCATGCCATGTAGGGGGTGATGATAAAATCGCCGGGTTGCATGAGTGTGCGCTCACCGTTGACCGTGGTGTAGGCACCCCGGCCGTCGAGCACGAAGCGCAGGGCTGATTGCGAATGACGGTGCGCGGGAGCCACCTCGTGCGGCATGACAAGCTGGACACCGGCATAAAGCGACGTGGTGATCTTGGATTGGCCACGCAGGCCGGGGTTCTCCAGCACCAGGACGCGCCGTTCCGCCTCCTTTGCCGTGATGAGCTTGCCCGCCTCGAGCATGGCCGCGCGGATGGCAGCAAAGCGCCAAGCCGCCGGCACGCAGGCGCTCTTGGGCTCCGGCGTGATCAGCGCGCCCATCACGGTCCACAGGGCGGTCATGTTGTCTTTGTCGATGCGCTCGTAGAAGGCTCTGCGTTCTGCGGTTTCGACGGGGATTTGCTCCATAGCTGCCTGCCTTGGCTGGCGGCGCACACGCCGCTGGGTTGCGCGCGATCAGTTTAGGCGCGGACGCCAGCGCGGTCTACGCGCTCAAGCAAGGTCGCGGGCCGGCCTATTCGCAAAAGGCGCTGCGCCGGCGGGGCGCCAAGTCGAGATGGAAGTGGTCGCGGTGGGCCGCGTTCGCCTCCGGTCCCAACACGGTGCCAAAGATCCCGCAGGCACCCTTGTGCAGCCGGCGCAGGAACGTGCCCTCGGGGCTCATTTGCGCCTGCTCGCGAGCTTCCGCCAGCTGCGCTGCGCCCTTCGCGTCGGCCTTGGCGCCAGCCTGTGCGTCACCCTGGGCCTCCGCGCTGCGGCCAAGACGCTGCAAGGGCGGGCCACGCGAAACATCCTCCGCGCCCTGGGCCAGCTTGCGCTGGTCGCCGCCCTGGCGCGAGATGGCGCTGGGGGTACGGACCGGGGCCTTCGCAGCTTCGGCCTTGGCGGCGGGCTCTTTACTCTCCTTGCCCCGTGCGGCGGCGCCGGTAGCCTCCTTCTGATCGCGCAACGTCGGCCCCCAATGGCGCGCCACCTCGATCGAGCGGCCATCCGCCGTGACGAAGCCGGCGATGTCGATGGCGTTGGCCAGCGCGTGTTCGCTCAATCGCTCGCTATGGCTTTGGCTGCCGTTGCGCTGCCGGCAGGCGTATCCCGAGGCGTTGGCCAAGCGGGTGATGGGACTGCCGAAAACCTGTTCGGCCGCCGGTTGCAACACCGTGGTGATCCACTCGTGCAGGTGTGCGACCATGGCGCAGTTGAGCATGGCGGGCGGCTTGATCTCGACACGGTTGCTCCCGCTCGCCACGCGACGCAGCATGACGGGGGCGGCGGCGCCACACTGATCCTGCTTGACCGGGGGGGCCAGCTCGACTTCGGCCGCAATCGGCGCCAGCAGTTTGACGCAGTCGCGCAGCGCGCCGATCACTTCGGCATCCGACCACACGTCGGGCTTGGGCGGTTCGCCTTGTGCCGCTTCGGGGGGCGCTTCCGGGGGCACTGTCGGCGCGGGCTCGACGGCGATCGCGGAATCCTTGCGCACCGGCGCGGGCCGTTCGGGCTCGGCGGCGCGGCGCCGCTGGCGGCGGCTCGCCACCAGCTCCACGCCGTCGGCCGGCTCCGCCTCGTCGATGATCACCTGCTTGGGGCGCACGATCTCGATCGATGGCGGGGTGCCGGCCAGCTTTGCCCAACGCAGGGTGGAAGCGGCCGGCTGCGGCAGTATGGAGATAGCGCCGACGCCCAGAACCGCCACCACGGAAAGCTTGGTCGATAAGGCGGCGACCGCCTTCGACAGCGAGAGCAGCGCCGATGACGAGCGCGCCCGGCACCACGCCACGGCTTCAGCAAACTTCGCACCATAGTCCATAGGGTCTTGGAAACGCCCAACACTGTGGTCCGGTTTCGCGCACTGGTTGCCCAGCCGCCGATTAAGTATTGGTTTACGTTATGTTGGAACTATGGAACCTGGGGGCCGGGGGGTGCGCCGCCGGCGCCTTAAGCCTCTTGGCCGCCGAGAAATTCGCGGCGAACGGCGTCGGTGTCGGCCCCGAGCGCAGGCACGGCCGCGAGCGTGCTCGCCGCGCCGTCGATGCGGGCGGCCGGTGCCGGCAGCAGGACTGCCCCGGAGGGCGTCTCGACGCTGACGCGGCGCAGATGCGGATGCTTGAGCACGTCAGCGACCTCGTTGACGCGGGCGAAGGCAATTTCGGCCGCCTCCAGCTTCCGGCTCAGGCTGCAGAGATCGAGCCGACCGAAGCAGTCCGCCACCGCACCATCCGTCTCGGCGCGGTGGGCGAGGCGGGCAGGACTGGTGGCAAAGCGCGGATCGGCGCCGAGTTCGGGCCGGTCGAGCACCTTGTGACACAGCGCCACCCACTCGCGATCGTTCTGGATGGAGATGAGGATGGGGACCTTGTCGGCCGTGCTGAAGACCCCATAGGGCGCGAGCGAGGGGTGGCTGAGGCCGGAGCGGCGCGGCGGCTGCCCGTGCTCGGCAAACAGCAAGGGAACCGTCATCCATTCCATCATCGCATCGAACATGGAGACGCGGATGTCGGCACCCTGGCCGCTGGTATGGCGCCCGATCAGGGCTTCGAGAATGGCTTCGTAGGCGTGCAGCCCCGTGCCGATGTCGACAAGGGAGACGCCGACGCGGGCCGGCGCCTCGGGGCCGCCGGTCAGGGAAGCCAGACCACACTCGGCCTGGACCAGCAGGTCATAGGCCTTGCGCTCGCGAAACGGCCCCACATCGCCATAACCGGTGATGGAGCAACAAATCAGACGCGGGTAGCGTTGGCGCAGAGTTTCGATGCCGTAGCCGAGCTTGGCAAGAGCACCCGGCTTGAGGTTTTGCAGGAACACGTCGGCCCTCGCCAGCAGCGCCTCGAACAGGCGCCGGTCCTCGCCTTGGCGCAGGTCGACGACGACGGATTCTTTGCCGCGGTTCAACCAGACGAAATGCGTGCATTCCCCGCGGACGACCTTGTCGTAGGCGCGCGCAAAGTCGCCCTCGGGACGCTCGAGCTTGATTACGCGCGCGCCGGCATCGGCGAGCCGCCGCGCCGTCATCGGCGCGGCGACGGCCTGGTCGAGAGAGATGACGAGGGTGCCGGCGAGGGCTTGCATAACGGCGCGCGCTCCTGCTTAACCGAGCCCTACAACAGGCCGCGTCGCGCGAGGTTGCGCATCAGGGCGCCGGTGCCGAAGGTCCACGGCGGCGCCTCGGTCGACAGCGTCATGCGGTTGGCGAGCATGCCGAGCTCCGGCGCCGCAATCGTGGTGACGTCGCCCAACTTGTGCGTGAAGCCCTGCCCCGGCACCTCACGATCTTCGATCGGGGCGAACATAGTGCCGAGGAACAACGCCGCACCATCCGGATATTGGTGATGCCGCCCCAGCATTTGCTTGACCAGGTCCGCCGGGTCCCGAGCGATCTCGCGCATCGAGGAGCGCCCGTTCAGCACGAAGCCATCCTCGCCCTCTACCTTGAGGCTCACCTCGATGCGGCGCACGTCTTCGAGGGAGAACGTGCCGTCGAAGAAGCGCACAAACGGGCCGAGCGCCGTGGAGGCATTGTTGTCCTTGGCCTTGGAGAGCAGCAGCGCCGAGCGCCCCTCGACGTCGCGCAGATTGACGTCGTTGCCGAGCGTGGCGCCGACGATGGCGCCTTGCGACGTGATCAGCAGTACGACTTCCGGCTCGGGATTATTCCAGGTCGAGATCGGGTGCAGGCCCGCATCCATGCCGTGGCCGACCGCCGACATCGGCTGCGCCTTGGTGAAGATTTCTGCGTCCGGTCCGATCCCGACTTCGAGGTATTGCGACCAGGCGCCCTCGGCGATCAGCACGCGCTTGAGTTCGGCGGCCGCTTTGCTGCCCGGAACGAGATTGGCCAGGTTGCCGCCAAAGTGGGCCGCCACGCTTTTGCGAATTGCCTCCGCCTTCTCCGGCGCACCGCGGGCCTGCTCCTCGATGACCCGCTCCAGCATCGAGCGCGGAAATGTGACCCCGGCCGCCTTGAGGGCCGCAAGATCGATGGGGGCCAACAGCCAGGGCCGGCGCCGGTCGCGCGTTGCCTCGGGCGTGTTGGCGAGGATTTCCGTTAGCCCGCCAAGGCGCTCGCCTTTCCCCGCCTGTAGAATGCGCGCGGGTTCGGCGGCCTCGGATAAATCGCGCATGGTCGGCGCCAGTTGCGAAATATCGTAGAGGCCATCGGCGCGCACCGCGACGACGGCGGGACCCTCTACCGTGGGCAACCAGACGCGGCCGGCGAGGGCACCCGCGGTGCCGTCGCGAGGCAGGGTGGCGGCAACGGCCATGTGGTCGGCAAGGCTAGGCATCGGTGTTTTTTGCCATGGCTTCGGAAGCTGAAAGGCGAAACGATTTTCCCCGGCCGGCCCGAAGCGCCGGCCAGAGGGCCTCGCACGCAGGCGGATGGCTCAAGTTGCGGGCCACAATAGCGGCTTGGCGCGGAAGGTGCCAGGAGACTTGGAGGCTTGGAGACTTGGGGGCTGGAGACTCGGCGACTTGGCGAGCCTCGCAAGTTCAAAGCTGCGCGCGCCGGCATCTACCCCCGCGCCCAGATCGCTGCCGCGGCTCGCCTGTCGACGCCGGCGCGGTTTGCGCGCAAACATGGGCAGGCGAGCCCTGCACGGGTCCCCGAGGAGGTTGGTTTGCTGTTTTGGGCAGGTGCCGTTCTGACCGGAGTTCTCGGCTACAAGCGGCTCGATTGGTGGGTGCCGGCGGTGATCGCCGGCACCGTTGCGGGCGGGCAATTCTTCTATTTCCAGACGCTGCTCGGCGGACAAGGCGCGCGGCTTGAACTGTTGTTTAGCCTGATCCTGAACCTGACGATGTATTATGCAACGTTCTCAATCGGCCGGGCAATCGGCGAGCGCCGCGCGCGGCGCAGGAAGCGTGAACCGCGAAGGGGTGGACTATGAGTGATCTTGGCCTCGAAGGGCATGTCGTGCTGGTAACCGGCGCGCTGGGTACGCTCGGCAGTGCCATGTGCCGGGCGATTGAGGCGGCCGGCGGCACCGCCCTTCGCAGCGATCTGGCTCAGCGCGGCAACCCCGACATTGCCCTCGATGTGACGAGCGAGGAAAACTGGCTGGCCGTGATGGCCGAGATCGGGCGCAGTCATGGCCGCCTCGATGGTCTCGTCAACAATGCCGGCGTTGGCACACCGGGCGACGTGGAGCAGACAAGCTTTGCCGAATGGCGAAGGGTGATGGCGGTCAATGCCGATGGCGTCTTCCTCGGCTGCAAGTATGCCATGGCGCTGCTGGCCAAATCCAAGGCGCCGTCGATCGTCAACATCTCCTCGGCCTCCGGCATCGTCGGCGGCGCCAACCTGGCGGCCTACAATGCGTCCAAGGGTGCGGTGCGCCTGTTGACCAAGTCCGTCGCCCTTTCCGGGGCTCGCAAACGGCCTGCCGTGCGCTGCAACTCGGTGCATCCCGCCTTCATCGAGGGCGACATGGTCGACCGCATGGTCAAGGGTCGCCCCGATCCGGCGAAGGCGATGGCTAAGCTCAACGCCCAAATTCCCATTGGCCGTCTGGGCCAGCCGCACGAGGTGGCGAACGCAGTGGTATGGCTCTTGTCGGCGGCCTCCTCATTCACTACCGGTTCGGAAGTGCTGGTGGACGGTGGCCTGATTGCGGGGTGAGAAAGGACCAAGCCACCGCCTGCCCATCGCCGCTGGCAGGCGCCCGTATGCACCTAACGTGGGAAGCTAACGCGGGCACCTAACGTGGGCAGCTAACGCGGGCCAAGCTCAACAAGCTTAACAAGCTTTAACTGGCGCGCGCCGGCCATGCGGCCTCAAATCTTGGCCCCGTGCCCCTGCAAGGGCGAAGGATGGCGATGCGGCGAGCTTCGATGACAGGCGCGCGTGGCGCAGAGCGCGACAGTTTTGGCCTCTTGCGCCGCAAGGGCGCGGCCGTGCTCGGCCTCGCGGGGCTACTTGCCCTTTGTGTGCTTGCGCCCCCGCCGGGCTTGGCGCAGGAGGCGCCCCACGGCCAGATCGATCGTCTCGAGGCCGATAAAGCTTATGGGTCGCTATTCGATGCCGTGGTCGAGCGCATTTCCAAATCGTTCTGGGATAAGGATCTGCTCGCCGCCAGCGGCTGGGAGCGCCGCGCCGCCGAGGTGCGCCAGAGCGTGATCGAGGCGCCGACCCATACGGAGGCGGCGCGCCGTATCAATGCCCTGCTCGGCGAGCTTAGGACCTCGCATACGGGGCTGCTGACCCCCGACGACGTCGAGTACTACATCCTGCTCGATGTGTTCTCGGGAGGAAACCGCGTGCGCGAATTCGTTTCGCAGCGGTTTTGGGGCGGCGGCGTGCGCTACGCTGGCGTGGGTTTTTTCTCGGCGCGCAGCGATGGGCGCGACTTTGTCGATGCCGTGCTCGAAGGCTCGCCCGCCGAGCGCGCGGGCCTGAAGGTCGGTGATGAGATTCTGAGCGTCGACGCTGCCGCCTACCATCCGATCCGTTCCTTCCGCGACAAGATCGGCGACAAGGTACGCATCAAACTTAGACGCTCCCGCGAGGCCGCGCCGCAAGAGCTCGAGGTCGAGGTCATCAGTCTTGCGCCGCTGCAGGCTTTTCGCGATGCCACCGCCGCCAGCGCGCGCGTGCTCGAGCGCGAGGGTCGGCGCATCGGCTACGTGCACGTGTGGGCATCGGTCGGCGAGCGATCGACCGACGCGCTCAAGGAGGCGCTCGACAGTGTCAGGGGCGAAAAGGATGAGGACCACGAGCACAAGCGCGAGGCCGCAACGACGCCCGCGCTCGACGGGGTCATCATCGACATGCGCGGTAAAATTGGCGGCACCGGCCAGAACGCCGGGCGCTATCTGGACGTGATCGACCCGCGCGGCCCCCTCATGCGATCGCGCAACAAGGACGCCAAGGAGCGGGTGCGCAACGCGCTCAGGGGACGCACGGCAGTATTGATCGATCACCACACGCGCAGCACGGCGGAGCTGTTCGTGCATTCCTACAAGCGCGAACGGCAGGGCCCGCTGATCGGCACGCGCACCGCCGGCGCCGTGAGCGCGGCCGCCGCCTACTTGATGCCGGGCGGTGACCTGCTCTATCTCGCCGTCACGGGTCTCGAGATCGATGGCGCAATCCTGGAAGGCGCGGGCGTTGTTCCCGATCTCGAGGTGGCGCGCCCGCTGCCCTACGCCAACGGCGCCGACCCCGTGCTCGATGCGGCCGTGGACTGGCTGGCGCATCGCCCCGAAGCGCCGGCGCTTGCGCCCGGCGCGCCGAGCCGCAGCAACTAAGCCGCAGCCGCTTCACAGCGCCTCGGAACCGGCTACACTGCGCCCCTCGTCAAAAGCCGGAGACCCCGGCAAACCCTCCGGGAAACGCTCATGACCAAGCCCACCGCCGCCCAGAAGAAGAAGCTGCGCTCGCGCCAATGGTTCGACAATCCCGACAACCCGGACATGACCGCGCTCTATCTGGAGCGCTATATGAACTACGGTCTCACCCGTGAAGAACTTTCCTCCGGCAAACCCATCATCGGCATCGCCCAGTCGGGCTCGGATCTTTCGCCCTGCAACCGGCACCATCTGATCTTGGCGCATCGGGTGCGCGAGGGGATCCGGGAAGCCGGCGGCGTCGCTTTCGAGTTCCCGGTGCACCCGATCCAGGAAACCGGCAAGCGGCCAACCGCATCGCTCGACCGCAACCTCGCCTATCTGGGGTTGGTCGAAATCCTGTTCGGCTACCCGATCGACGGCGTCGTGCTTACGACCGGCTGTGACAAGACCACCCCCTCGCAGCTGATGGCCGCCGCCACGGTGGACATTCCTGCGATCGTGTTGTCCGGCGGGCCGATGCTCAATGGTTGGTTCCGCGGTGAGCGGACGGGCTCGGGCACGATCGTGTGGAAGGCGCGGCAGATGTTTGCCACCGGCGAGATCAGCTATGAGGAATTCGTCGAGTTAGTCGCCTCGTCGGCGCCTTCGCCCGGGCACTGCAACACGATGGGCACGGCCTCAACCATGAATTCGCTGGCCGAGGCCTTGGGCATGTCGCTGCCGGGCTGCGCGGCGCCGCCCGCACCGCATAAGGAGCGCGCGCAACTCGCCTACGAGACGGGCAAGCGCATCGTCGAAATGGTCTGGGAGGATCTGCGGCCTTCCAAGATCATGACGCGGGAAGCGTTCGAGAACGTGATCGCCGTCAACTCGGCGATCGGCGGCTCGACCAATGCGCCGATCCACTTCAATGCCATCGCCCGTCACGTCGGGGTCAAGCTCGACAACGCCGACTGGGAACGATTGGGCTATCCGCTGCCGCTGCTCGTCGATATGCAACCGGCCGGTCGCTATCTGGGCGAGGAATACCATCGCGCCGGCGGCGTTCCGGCCGTCATCAACGAGCTGATGAAGGCCAAAAAGATCCACGAGGGTGCCCTGACCGTCAACGGCAAGACCGTTGGCGAGAACTGCAAGGCCCGTCCCGTCATCGATCCCGACGTGATCCGCTCTTACAAAAAGCCGCTGAAGGAGAAAGCCGGCTTCCTCAACCTCAAGGGCAACCTGTTCGACAGTGCGATTATGAAAACGAGCGTGATCTCGGAGGAATTCCGCAAGCGCTATTTGTCGAACCCCAAGGACCCGAACGCCTTCGAGGGACGCGCCATCGTGTTCGACGGCCCGGAGGATTACCACAAGCGGATCGATGATCCTGCGCTCAAGATCGACGAGATGTGCGTCCTGTTCATGCGCGGCACGGGGCCGGTCGGTTATCCGGGCGGCGCGGAGGTCGTCAACATGCGGCCGCCGAACTACCTGATCAAGAAGGGGGTCCACGACCTCGCCTGTATCGGTGACGGCCGGCAGTCCGGAACCTCGGGCTCGCCCTCGATTCTCAACGCCTCGCCGGAGGCGGCAACCGGCGGCGGGCTCGCGATCCTCAAGACCGGCGACCGGGTGCGCATCGATCTCAACAAGCGCAGCGCCGATATCCTGATCTCGAAGGAGGAATACGATCGCCGTCGGGCCGACCTGCAGGGCCATGGCGGCTATCAATATCCCGACCATCAGACGCCCTGGCAGGAGATCCAACGCGAGCTGGTCGACGACTTCGCGCACGGCATGGTGCTGAAGCCGGCGGTCAAATATCAAAAAATTGCCAAGACCAAAGGCATCCCGCGCGACAATCATTAGCAAGCGCGCCTATTGCACTTTAGGCCTCGCGCGGCGGGCGAGGCCCCGCGCGCCCACAGCAAAGCCCCTGCCCACTGCCCCACGCGTGCGGGCGCGTGCGGCGCGTGCACTGCTCGCGCGGCATTTTGTTGCGCGCGCCAACCGGGGCCGAACCAGACCTGAGCTGGATCGTTGGGCGCTGAGCAATCCTCGTCTTGCCTTCAGGCTGGAGACGAAGCCATGGCCTTTCTCCGCCCATTTCGGGCGCAACTCTTGAGCGTGCTGCGCCTCATGACGGGCCTTTTGATTCTCGAGCACGGCACCGGCAAGTACCTGAACTTTCCCGTCGGTCCGATGAACCATGCCTCGCCGTTGACGCCCGGCGGTGCAGCCGGGCTGATCGAATTGGTGGGTGGGGTTCTCCTCGCCATCGGTCTTTTTACGCGCCCGGCGGCGTTCATGCTGTCGGGCACCATGGCGGCGGCCTATTTCTACGCCCACGCCCCGCGCGGGTTTTATCCAATCCTCAATCAGGGCGAACTGGCGGTGGTCTACGGCTTCGTCTTTCTTTACCTGGCCGCCGCCGGCGGCGGGCCTTGGAGCCTCGACAGGCTCGTGCGGCACGAAGCCGACTGAGCTGCCAAGCCGGCAATGGCAAGCGCCTCGACCTGGGCGTCGCTCAGAGGGCAAAGATGAGGCAGGTCGTGGTGCCATGCGCCAACAGGGTCCCATCGGCGTCGAGGACCTTGCCCTCCGCCGTGCCCGAACGTCGTCCGACATGGAGCGTGCGGCCTTCCGCGCGGATCGGTCCGGTCGTCTCGGTGATGGGCCGGACCAGGTTCACCTTCAACTCGAGGGTGATGGAGCCCAGGCCCGCTTCCAGGTTGGTCTGCAGGGCGCAGCTCATGCAACTGTCGAGCAGCGTCGAAGCCACCCCGCCATGCACCGTGCCAATCGGATTGTAGTGCCGGAAGGCGGGCGTCATCGTAAATAGCGCGTAGCCCTTGCCGACGGCGGCCAGCCGGAAGCCCAAGGTGTGGCAGATCGGCGGCTGCGGCGCCTCGCCCTCGGCAATGCGGCGCAAAAATTCGAGGCCGCTTACGGCCTTGATCTCCTCCAGCGAGGCGATGCGCGGGCCTGCGAGCGAGTTTGCCATGGGCGCGGGGCTGCCTTTGCTGGTTGCGGGCTCAGTGCAGGGGGCGGCCCGACGGCGAGCCGAGGCGCACGGCGCCCACCTCAGGCCTCCTCGCCGTTGCCGTGGCGCAGGGCAAAATCGAGCGGCAGCGCCGTGGTGTACTTGATCTGCTCCATGGCAAAGGCCGAGGAGACTTTCGATATCTCGATCCGGGAGATGAGCTTTTTGTAGAAGGTGTCGTAGGCGGCGATATCGGGTACGACGACGCGCAAAAGGTAGTCGACCTCTCCGCTCATGCGATAGAATTCGATCACCTCCGGGAAGTCGTTGACCGCCGTATGAAAGCGCTCAAGCCAGGCCAGCGAATGCTGGTCGGTCTTGATCGAAACAAACACCGTGACGCCGGCATTGACGCGCGGGGGATCCAACACCGCCACGCGGCGCTTGATGACACCGGCCTCCTCGAGCTTTTGGATGCGGCGCCAGCACGGCGTGGTGGAGAGGCCCACCTCCTTGCCGATGTCGGCCACCGCGCGCGTGCAATCCTGCTGCAGGATGCGCAGGATCTTGACGTCCATTTCATCAAGTGTCGGGGAGAAGCCCTTGGCAAGTGACATGGGGCAAATGACCTTGTTGGAACATTTTTCTAGATGTAAGGCAATCGCTGCCTAAAGCAGGTTCAATATTGCGTCAATGCGGCGTAGAACCCGGGAAAATTTTGGCGTCGGCCGGCGTGCCGTTTGGCCACGCCGCCTACGGAAGGTCCCCTGATGAAAATTGTGCAAATCACCCCGCAGTTTGCCGTGACCGGTGCCCTGGCGCCCGCCGACTTGGCCGGGGCAGCCCGCATGGGCTTCCGCGCCGTGCTCTCCAACCTGCCCGACGGCGAATTGCCGACCGCGCCTCGCAGCGCCGAGGAACGCGAGCTTGCCGCCCGCGCCGGGCTGGGCTTTGCCCACGTGCCGCTTCGCAAGGGCGATATGGCTTTGCAAACGATCGCCGGGGAGATGCTTGCCGCCCTGGGCCTCCTCAAGCCACCCGTTCTTGCCCATTGCGCCTCCGGGCAGCGCTCCGCCCTGGCCTGGGCGGTCGCGGCGGTGCGCTGCCATTCGGTCGATCGCGTGCTCTCGGCCCTGACCTCGGCCGGGTTCTATTTTGCGCCGCTGCGCGCCGAGCTCGAGAGCCTGGCCGCGCCCGGCAGCCCGGGCTCGCCGCTCCCGGCCGCACTCGATCTGGGCTGAGTGTGGGCTGGGGTAAGGCGCGCCATCAGCTGGCGCCGGACGCTAAATGAGCCGTCGCACTTCGTCTTTGAGCCGCGGCAGCAGCTCACGCTCAAACCAGGGATTTGCCGCGAGCCAGGCGTTGTTGCGCCAGGAGGGGTGCGGCAAGGCCACGCGACGCGGCGGCACGGCGCTGGCCAGCCGCTCGCGCCAGCCCCTGACCGCGGCCGTCATGCCGCGGGCCGCCGTCGGCTCCAGATGCCAGCGCTGGGCATAGCTGCCGACGGCAAGGATCAGCTCTAGTTGCGGCATCGCAGCGAACAGGCGCCGATGCCAGGTCGGTGCGCACTCGCGCCGCGGCGGCAGGTCGCCGCCGGCCGCATCGTGGCCGGGAAAGCAAAAGCCCATGGGCACGATGGCAACGCGCCGCACATCGTAGAATTCCGCCGGCGTGAGCGCGAGCCAGGCGCGCAGCCGGTCACCCGAGGGATCGCTGAACGGCACGCCGGAGGCGTGCACGCGCACGCCGGGGGCCTGACTGGCGATACACAGCCGCGCCGTCGGGCTCGGGCGCAGCACGGGCCTCGGCTCGTGGGGCAGGGGTGTGCCCGCCGCGGCCTCGCGGCAGATCCGGCAGGCGCCGATCTCGCGCAGGAGCCGGCGCAGCTCGCGCCCATTGCCGTCAACGCCGGTACGGGTCATCGGCGGCCCTAGATGTCTATGCTGAGGCCGTCGTGCGCCAACACAACGCGAGGGTCCGAGATGTCGTCGCGCCGGGCCAGCATGGCGTCGGCCATATGCGTCAGCATCACGCGCTTGGCGCCGATGCGATCGAGTTCGGCGGTAATTTTGCTCCAGCTCATGTGAAAGCGTGGCGCCCCATCGAAGTGGTAGCACTCCATAATGTAGAGGTCGGCGTTGCGTCCGGCGGGAACGAGGTTTTCCACCCACTCGCTGTCGCCCGAGAAGGCGATCACCTTGCCGTCGAGCTCGAAGCGCAAGGCGTAGGAGGGCGCCCCGGAAGGGTGGTTTACGGCAAAGGCCGTGACGCGGATGGCACCGACCTCGAGCGGCGCCTCGCCGAGCAGCTCGATGAAGTTCAGCTCGTAACGGCGCGGCACATTGCTCGAGCCGGGGAAGAGGGCCTCGGCGGCGTTCACAAAGCGCCCGGCAAGGCCCGGCGGTCCAATCACGCTGAGAGGGGCCGTTCGCTTGCCGACGTGCTGGGCATGAATGAGCCACCACACCAGCCCGGCGAAGTGGTCGCCGTGCAGATGCGAGATGAAGATCGTCGCAATGGCATTGGGGTCGAGCTTGAGGCGATTAAGACCGATCAGGATGGTCGCGCCGCAGTCGATCAGAAAGCGGCCTCCCGTCCAGTCCACCTGATAGGCGGTCTGCAGACGGCCGCCAGAGCCAAAGGCATCGCCGCAGCCGACGACTGTGAGCTTCATGATCGCGATCCCAGCGCAGTTGGCCTAGGCCTTGGCGCTCGGCCTGCTTGCTATCTCCTCATACCACCGGGCGAGGTGCTTGAACCCCTGCGGGCGTTCGATACGCGCGGGCTTCATGAAGTCGATAGCCACCAGACCGGTAATATCGGCGACGGAATAATGCTCGCCCGCCAGGAAACGTCGGCCGGCGAGCTGATCGTCCATGATCTTCAGGATGTCCAGCGCCCGCGGCTTGTTGGCTTCCCCCCAGGCTGCCACTTGCGGCACCTCTAGTTTTGCCATGGCCGGATGCAGATGTCGAAAGGCCTGTGCAACGCTCAACAGCAGGCCAAGATCCATCCGACGGCTCCACATCTCGACGGTGGCCACGGCAACCGGGCCGGTGCCGAACAACCTCGGCTCGGGGTTGAGCTCCTCGAAATAGCGGCAAATCGCCATGGTCTCCGCAATGGCCGTGCCATCGTCGAGCACCAGCACGGGCACGCGCTGGAAAGGGTTGACCGCGGTGAACTCGGGGGTCTTCAGCGCCCCTTGCATGAGGTCGACGTCCTCGCAGGCCACCTCGATGCCTTTCTCGGCAAGGAAGATGCGCACGCGGCGTGGATTGGGCGCCGCCTTGGTTTGCAGAAGCTTCATGGCTCGCTTCCCCTTGTCGTCGATCCTCAAGTCCTAGAGGAGGGCAGTTGCGCGTGCAAGCAAAGCGTGTGCCGCGGGCGCCGCCGCCGCAGCAAGGCTGCTATGTCACCGCAACCGGACGGCATAATACATTGATAAACGGGACGTTAGGGTTTTGCCGCGATCCTCAATCGACGCTGCGCACGCTCGACCGCGTCGCTTCCCATGATTGCATCGGCCGAGACGGCGAGGGAGACGATGCCCCAAGTACAGACCAGGAGCACAGGTCCCGAGCGTGCACGCGCCAAGGAGGCGCGGGCCGCCGTCGCGGTGGTCATCCGCGACATCCGGGCGCGCCTGTTGCAGGGTACCGTGCTCAGGCCCGAATTCGAGTATGAACTGTTGGCAATGTTCGTGCGCAACGAGCTTTCGGCGCGCGTCACCGTACCGCTGTTGGCGGTCATCTTTTCCTTGGCCTCGATGTTCTGGGCGCCCGTGCTGCAGGCCTCCGCCTGGCTGGCGCTCGTCATCTCCGCCAAGTTTTTCATGATCGCGGCCTGCCGCAAGTTTCTCGCCCAACCGCGCGGCACGGTGCGGGTCGATGAATGGCGCCGGCGCATTGTCTTGCTCGAGCTGGCGAGCGGCATCACCTGGGGCGGCATGGCCGTCGTCGGCTTCGGCACCGGCGACACGGCCTCCCACGTCTTCATGCTGACCTCGCTCATCGTGCTGTTGGCCATTCGCATGACCTTCGCATCGACGCTGATGACGGTCTTGTACGTGGGCACCACGCCGATGACGGTCGCCGTCGTGGCGCGGCTGATCCTACAAGGTCACCCGTTCTACTATGCCATGGCCGCCATGGCGATCGGCCTGCACGTTTACTTCCTGTTCCTCGCCAAGGGCCTCAATTCGACGGCCCTGTCGATGCTGGAGTTTCGCGCCGAGAAAGATGCCCTGATCGCCGAGATCGAAGAGGAGAAATGGATCTGCGATGAAGCGCGCCAACGCGCCGAAGCGGCCAACGTGGCCAAGTCGCGCTTTCTTGCCACCATGAGCCACGAGCTGCGCACGCCGCTCAACGCCATCCTCGGGTTTTCCGAAGTGATGAAAAGTGAACTGCTGGGCCCGATGGCGAACGCAAACTACAAGGAATACTGCGCCAACATCCACGACAGCGGCCGCCACTTGCTGCAGGTGATCAACGAGATACTCGATCTGTCGAGGATCGAAGCCGGACGCTATGAGCTACAGGAAGAACCCGTTCGCCTGTCCGATGTGGTGGAGGACTGCCTGCGCCTGTTGAGCTTGCGCGCAGAGAGCAAGGGGCTGTTGGTGATCCCCGACTGCCCGCGCGGGCTCGACCAGCTTTGGGCCGATGAACGCGCCGTGCGGCAGATCTGTCTTAATCTCTTGTCCAACGCGCTCAAATTTACCCCGCGCGGCGGCCGCATCACCTTGAGCCTTTGCGCCAACGGGGATGGCGGCCAGACGCTCATCGTCAAGGACACCGGCCCCGGCATTCCCAAAGAGGAGATCCCGCGGGTGCTGCAGGCGTTCGGACAAGGCTCGCTGGCACACGAGACCGCCGAAGGGGGGACCGGGCTGGGCCTGCCCATCGTGCAGAACCTGCTTCGACTGCACGGTGGCACCTTCGAGCTCCGTTCCGAACTGCGCAAAGGCACTGAGGCCATCGTTACCTTCCCGAAGGGCCGGGTGCTCAAGTCCAACCCGCCCCTGCAACCCTTGGGCCAAGAGCGCCACCGCCAGGTGGGCCCCTTCCCGGCGGGCGTGCGGCGTGCCGGCGGCGAGGCGCTGCGGCGCGAAGACTCCACAATGCTGCGCTAGAAGAGGCTAAACGCCGCTCCTCGCCGTGGGCGAGGCCGGGATTGCACAAGGCCGGCGCGCGGCTCAAGCCATGGAGGGTTTCTTGCCTCGAGGTTCGCTTCGCCTCCCGTCAGGCCGCCGCTGCGGGCGCTTCCCCCTCGCCGGTACGGGCCCCTGCACGGGGCCGAGGCCGTTCAGGTCGCCGCGCCCGTCGCTGCCTTCGCCCAGCGCCCCTGCAGGGGAGCCCGGCTGTGGCGAGATTGTCAGCCCGGGCCCTGCTTCCTACATTGTTGCCCTAAAAGCCTAAGGCTACGGTTCGCGGAGCATCCAAGCTTGCTCTCTCCCTGCATCAAGGTCTGTGCCATCGACGTGACGACGGGCCTGTGCGCAGGGTGTGCGCGCACCCGCGCGGAGATCGCGGCCTGGAGCGGCATGAGCGACGCCGAGCGAGACCGTATCATCACCCAGCTGACGGCGCGACGCCGCCGGGCGGGCCTGCAAACGGATGGATAAATCATGGGGGCGTGGATCGCACTCGTCCTGCTCGTGATTGCCGGCTTGGCGCTGTTGCTGCGCGCCGACGCGGGCACGATCGCCGGCTTTGATCCATCGGACTTTGCCATCGCCATGGCGAGCATCGCCATGCTGATCTTCGTTGCCTCCTCGATCGCGGGCAGTTATCGCGGGCGCGGGCCGCAGGCGGCGCGCGATTTGCTCACTTGGGCGATCGTGGCCCTGATGCTGGTGGCGGGCTACAGCTATCGCGAAGAGATTTTGAGTTTCGGCCATCGCGTAGCGGGCGAGTTGCTGCCGCCCGGCACGGCGTTGCGCGGCGAGCCGCAAATCAACGGCGAACGGTCCGTGCAAATCCGGCGCCGGCCGGACGGCCACTTCGTGGCACGAACGCAGGTGAACGGCGTCGCCTTGACCATGCTGGTTGATACCGGGGCCTCGACCGTCGTCCTGAAACCCGCCGATGCGCAGCGCCTGGGTATCGACGTCGGTCAACTCAAGTACTCGGTACCGGTGCAAACGGCCAATGGCACCACCTATGCCGCCCACGTGCGCCTGCGTAACCTAACCCTCGGGCCCATTAGCCTGCAGGACGTCGAGGCGTTGGTCGCCAAGCCAGGATCGCTTAAGGAAAACTTGCTCGGTATGAGTTTCTTAAGCCGGCTGCGCTCATATGAGTTCACCAGCGATTTTTTGATGCTGCGGGGCTAGGCGGCCTCCTGCTGTTGCGCGACGGCCGGGGCTCGCCCTTGGGGTGGGTTGCGTGGGCGTGGGTTGCGTGGGGGTGGGTTGCGTGGCATGGCAATGTCCTCGGGTGTCCGCCAGGCCGTCGGCTTGGCCGTCGGCTGGTTGCTGGTGGCGGCAACGGCGGCCGCCAGCGGCTTGCATTTGGCCGAGGTCAAGGACGCCGCGCGGGCGCTCATTGGTCATTCCCCCACAGCCTCAAAGGCGCCAGCGGAGGGGCGGGCTTGGCGCCAAGGCGCGTTGGCTTCGAGGCCGGCCGTCGGCCGGATCGTGGAGCTGAAGGCTGGTGTCTTCGGGCACTATCGGGCGCGGGCTGAGATCAATGGGCGACCGGTCGAGGTCTTGGTCGACTCCGGCGCCTCCCTGGTCGTGCTCTCGCACGAGGATGCCGAGCGGGCCGGCCTGCGGCCGCACGCGCAGGACTACACGCAACGCGTCAGCACGGCCAACGGCGTAACGCGCCTCGCCCCGATGCTGCTCGATCGGGTCAGCATCGGCGACATCAGCGTGCGCAACGTCGAGGCCGCCATCGGCGAGCCGGGCAAGCTGGGCCAATCCCTGCTCGGCATGACCTTCCTTGGCCGGTTGCAGCGCGTGGACATGCGCGCAGGCGTCCTTTTGCTGCAGGAATAGCCCCGCTCCGCAGCAGCCTGCCCCCGTTGCGTGTACGAGCAGCGCCCGGGTTGACAGGGCCTGGTCTATTTGTCACACGCGCCTCGGGCCCAGCCGTATCGTTGTTTGAGGGCCGCTTTTTCAGCAACGTATTGCGAGACCTTGCCAATGTTGCCCAAGCCGCGCGCCGACCTGAAGTCCAACACGGCCGAATTCGAGCGTTTGCCCCTGGTCAAACCCACGGGCTTTCGCGAGTACGACGCCCGCTGGCTGTTTCCCGCCGAGATCAACCTGATGGGGCTCAACGCCATCGGCCTCGGCCTTGCCACGCTGGCGGCCAAGTACGGCCGCCGCAAGCGCTTTGTCGTCGGCCACGACTATCGCTCCTACTCCAGTGCCGTGAAGCAGGCGGTGATGACGGGCCTGCTCGCCGGCGGCGCTGAGGTCCACGACATCGGCCTCGCCTTGTCGCCCATGGCCTATTTCGCGCAATTCGCGCTCGACGTTGAGGGCGTGGCGATGGTGACGGCGAGCCACAACGACAACGGTTGGACCGGCATCAAAATGGGCTTCGATCGGCCGTTGACCTTTGGCCCGGAGGAAATGTCGGCGCTGAAGGATCTCGTGCTCGCCGGCGCCGGGGAGACGGCAGCGGGCGGGGGCTACACCTATGTGCCCGACCTGGCTGAGCGCTACTTCGAGGCGTTGACCGACCGGCCGAAACTCAAACGCAAACTCAAAGTGATCGCCGCCTGCGGCAACGGCACGGCCGGCGCCTTTGCTCCGCGCATTCTGGAAGCGCTGGGTTGCGAGGTCGTGCCGCTTGATTGCGAGCTCGATTTCACGTTTCCACGCTACAATCCCAACCCCGAAGACATGCAAATGTTGCACGCCATGAGCGCCGCCGTCGCGGCCAACGGCGCCGACGTCGGCTTCGGCTTTGACGGTGACGGCGATCGCTGCGGCGTGGTCGACAACGAGGGACGTGAAATTTTTGCCGACAAGGTCGGCGTCATGCTGGCGCGCGACCTCTCTGCGCTTCACGCCGAGGCGCTGTTCGTCGCCGACGTGAAGTCAACCGGGCTATTCCTGACCGATCCGGTGCTGAAGGCAAACGGCGCCAGGACGCTCTACTGGAAGACCGGGCATTCCTACATGAAGCGCTATACGCATGAGCAGAAGGCGCTGGTCGGATTCGAGAAGTCCGGTCACTTCTTTTTTCAGCCGCCGCTGGGACGGGGCTACGACGATGGGCTCGTTGCTGCCATCGCCGTGTGCGACATGCTCGAGCGCAATCCCGACAAGACGCTGGCCGAGCTTAACAATGCGCTGCCCAAAACCTGGGGCTCGCCGACCATGTCGCCGCACTGCAGCGACGAGGCCAAATACGCCATCGTCGCCGAGATCACGGGGCAATACCAGGCAGCGGCGGCGGCCGGCACCGCCGTCGCCGGCCAGAAGATCCGCGAGCTCATCACCGTCAACGGCGTGCGTGTCGTGCTGGCAGATGGAACCTGGGGGCTGGTGCGCGCCTCCTCCAACAAACCGGAACTGGTGATCGTGGTCGAAAGCCCGGTGTCGGAAGCCCAAATGCGCGCCATCTTCGCCGATATCGATGCCCGCCTTTCCCGCTATCCGGAAGTGGGTGCCTATAACCAGAAAATCTAGGGCCGGCATTCCTGCTGCGCCAAGCTGGCGCCGGCGCGCCGCCCCACAAAGAGCTGGGAAAGAGCATGCACCTCGCCTAGCCTTTAGCCGTGCTCGGTGTTGAGGAGGCCAGGCGAGATCATGCCTCAAGGTATCGCCGCGATGCTGCCGGAACGCGCCAACGCCGACGGCGAGTTGGTGCGCCGTGGGCGTTTTCTCGAGGTCACCTTTCTGCTCGAGATCGGCGCCACCGCCTATCTCATTCGTATCCACCGCGGTCGTCTTGAGACCATGGAGCCGGGGCCGCACGTGCAGCCGCGGTGGACCTTTGCCCTGCGCGCGCCCGCGGCCGCTTGGGCCAAGTTTTGGCAAGCCGTTCCGCCGCCCGGTGCCCATGACCTCATCGCCATGCTGAAGAGTGGCGACCTGCGGTTGGAGGGCGATCAACATCCCTTCATGGCCAATCTGCGCTATTTCAAGGAGCTATTGGCCTTGCCGCGCGCCGCCGACGCGCCAGAGGGACTATAATGGCTGCCCCGCAATTCGAAGCCGCCGTCGGCCGCTACTTGCCCCTTCAGCTCGATGGCAAACACTATCGCCTCTACATCGAGGAGGCGGGAAGCGGCATTCCGCTGTTGTGCCTGCACACGGCGGGTTCCGATGGCCGGCAGTTTCGCGGTCTGATGAACGACGAGGCCCTCACTGCCCAGTTTCGCGTCATTGCCTTCGACCTGCCCTGGCACGGCAAGTCCTCGCCGCCGGCGGGCTGGCAAGGCGGCGAATACCGTCTCACTTCGCGCGCCTATGTCGAGACGGTGATGGCGGTCATCGACGCCCTGGGGCTCGAGCGGCCGGTATGCATGGGCTGCTCCATCGGGGGCCGGATCGTCCTGCATCTGGCGCTCGAGCAGCCGCAGCGCTTTCGCGCACTGATCGGCCTTGAGTCGGCCGCGCACGCGCAGGCCTACTACGACCTCGACTGGCTGCACCGACCGGACGTGCATGGCGGGGAGGTCTGCGGTGCCATGATCTCCGGGCTGATGGCCCCCACGGTCCCGCCGAGCGAGCGTTGGGAGACGATCTGGCACTATATGCAGAGCGGTCCGGGTGTGTTTAAAGGCGACCTTCACTTTTATACGCAGGATGGGGACGTGCGGAGCCGGCTGAGCGCGATCGATACGCAAGCCTGCCCGCTCTATTTGCTGACCGGCGAGTACGACTATTCCTGTTGCCCTGCCGATTCGCGCGAGCTCGCGGCGCGGATCAAGGGTGCCAAGCTGACGGTCATGGAAAAGCTCGGCCATTTTCCCATGAGCGAGGACCCGGCGTTGTTTCTTAGCTACTTGCGTCCCCTCTTGCAGGAGATCCGCGCCGCAGGCTAGACGGAGGGGCGCGTTGCCACTTGGGCGGCAGCGCCGGCGGGGCGCCTCGCCGCCGCCTCATATCGCCAGGCTTTGCCCAGGTCCACAACGAGGGCAGAGCCCTTCAATTGCCCGCGCGCCCCTTGGCAAGGGCTTCGCGTTCGGCCACCCGAAGGATGTGGAAGCGCTGAAAATTGCCGTCACGCGCGTAGAGCTTGAGCCGTACCCAGACGAACAGATCATAGAAGGTGTCCGGCCCATAGCTTAACGGCAAGCGCTCGATTGCCTCCAGCGGCCGACCCCACTTGCCGTCAAGCCCGCGCAAGTCGTCTTTGAAAAACACGATCGTCGGCGTGAAGATCACGCCCCAGCGTTCGGCAAGCGCCTTCTCGGTCAGGCGCGTGCCGTCGAAATCCGTAACCTCGCGCGAGCCCCATAGGTCGAGCTGGATGATGCGGAAGTTCTCTCGCACGTAATCGTTGATGTACTTCTGCGCGAGCACCTCGGTGTGCAGCTTCGCGCAATAGGGACAGCCGCGCTGTTCGAAGATGACGGCGAAGCGCTGGCCGGCGGCCTTGGCTTCGGCAAAGTCATCCCTGAGGTCGAGAAACGATAGGGCAAACCAGCCTTGCCGATAGTGGCCCGCTTCCAGGATCGGCTCGACGCGCGGGGTCGTGGGGCCGACGGGCGGCGGCAGCACGTCAGCGGCGACGGCCGCAGCCGTCGGGCCTAAGAGCCACAGTAGCAAGGCCAATGCTAAGCCGCGCATGCGATGTGTCTTTCACCGGTTGCACCCCCCAATGCTAGCCGATCGCCCGCCGCTTGACGATGCGCGCAACGGGGCTCACAGCGAAAGCGAGCCGATGCGGTCGTGACCAAGGTCGCCCTCGCCATCCTCGATCAGCGCCATGCTTGCGAGCAGCACATCGATACCGGCACCGGGGTGGGGCGCGTGCTGCGACAGGTGGCGGCGAAAGGCGCGGGCGTAGGGTTGGCCGTGATAGAGGCCCAGAATGTGCCGCACGATATTGTTGAGGCGTCCGCCTTTGCCCAAGTGCGCTTCGACATAGGGCACCAGCGCCTCCAGCACGTCGCGCCGCGACGGCGGCGGTTCGGGGGCGCCAAACAACTGGCGGTCGACGCTCGCCAGAAGATAGGGGTTTTGATAAGCCGAGCGGCCGATCGCGACGCCGTCCACCTTCTCCAGGTGCGCTTGCGTCGCCGCCAGGGTGGCGATGCCGCCGTTGATGATGATCTCGAGCTTGCTATGCGCCGCCTTTAGGCCCCAGACGCGCGCGTGCTCGAGCGGCGGCAGCTCGCGGTTTTGCTTCGGCGAGAGGCCCTTAAGCCAGGCCTTGCGTGCGTGCACGATGAAGCTCGAGCAGCCGGCATCGGCGACCGTGCCAATGAAACGATCAAGGTCGCGTTCGCTGTCTTGCTCGTCGATCCCGATCCGGCACTTGACCGTAACCGGCACCTTGAGCCGGCGCTGCATCGCCGCCACGCAGCGCGCCACCAGCTCCGGCTCGGCCATCAGGCAGGCGCCGAACCGGCCGTCCTGTACGCGGTGCGACGGGCAACCGACATTGAGGTTGATTTCGTCGTAGCCGTAGGCCTCGCCAAGCAAGGCGGCCTCAGCCAGCGCCGCGGGCTCGCAGCCGGCAAGCTGCAGGGCCACGGGGTGCTCGGCGGGCGAGAAGGCAAGCAGCCGGTTGCGATCGCCGCGCAGCACCGCCTGCGCCGTCACCATCTCCGTGTAAAGACGCGCGTGCCGTGACAACAGACGGTGGAAAAACCGGCAATGCCGGTCCGTCCAATCCATCATCGGGGCAACGCAGAATTTGCGGTCTCTTGCTTGCGCGCACATGCGGGATCCGCTGCAGGGCCCTGGGGCCGCGGCTCGAAGCCCCGGGTGTAGCCTCGAGCCCCACGCCTAGGCAACCCGACGATCGGCGCGCCTTGGCGCCCATAACGGCGCGTACGCCGGCCCCGGTCCCTCGCCTTCGGTGGGCGACCCGGATAGGCCCGCGGCCGGTCTCCCAAGGCTTGAATTGGCAACTTAGCCGCACCAAAGACATAGGTGAAGGCACAGGCGAAAGCGTTAAGACGCCTCGCGGTATTGTCGCTCTTTCTCTGCGGTCGGCCAAGGCTTAACCAACCCCTAACCTGGCAAGATGAGGACAGCGAGAATACGGCGCAGGCAACCCTCTCCGGCCGCGGTCACGGCGCGCCATGCCAGCCGGCGCGCCGACGACAGGGGGCAAAAGCGCAGGGCTTTGCCGGCGCATTGCGCCCAGCTGGGATTGGTGCTGCAGGGCGGCGGCGCGCTTGGCGCCTATCAGGCCGGCGTCTATCAGGCGCTGGCCGAACATGGCTATCTGCCGCACTGGATCGCCGGCATCTCGATCGGGGCTATCAACGGCGCCATTATTGCCGGCTCCCCCGAGAAGGAAAGAATTGTCCGGCTGCGCACGTTCTGGGAGCGCCTTAGCGCGAGCCTGCCCTTGAAGCCGTTGATCGCCGGCGATTGGGCGCGTGGCACGTTCAACGAACTGAGCGCCCTCACCACTGCGGCAGCGGGCGTGCCGGGCTTTTTCCGCCCGCGCTTGCCGCCCGTGTGGCTGCAGCCCTGGGGCTCCGAGGCCGCGCTTAGCTATTACGATACCACGCCGCTGCGCCAGACGCTGGAGGAGCTCATCGACTTCGATTTGCTCAACAGCGGGGCCGTGCGGCTGAGCATCGGGGCAGCGCACCTGCTGCGGGGGAACTCGGTCTACTTCGATACCCAAGAAAAGGACTATCGCCTTGGCCCGGAACACATCATGGCGAGCGCGGCACTGCCGCCCGGGTTCCCGCCGATCGAGATCGATGGCGAACACTTCTGGGACGGCGGGGTACTCTCCAACACTCCGCTCGATCACCTGCTCGACGCCGAGCGCGACCAGAGTATGCTGGTGTTCCAGATCGACCTCTTCAGCGCGCGCGGCGCCATGCCGCGCAACCTGTTTGACGTCTACGAGCGACACAAGGACATTCTTTACTCTTCGCGCACGCGCAAGAATACCAATGACTTCCGTCAGGCGCAGGAGCTGCGGCAGGCGGTCGAACGGCTGCTCGACAAGCTCCCCGCGGAAAAAAAGCGCGAGCCCGACGTTGTTGAGATCGTGCGCAAGCTCAAGACCAGCGCCAGGTTCAAGCCAAGCGCCTCGATGAGCGTCGTGCACCTGATCTACCGCGAGAAATATTACGAGACCCAGGCCAAGGACTATGAGTTCTCGCGCCTGTCCATGCAGGAGCACTGGCAGGCCGGGCTTACCGATACCCGACGCACGCTCAAACAGGAAAAGTGCTGGCTTGAACCGCCCAGGGACCTGGAGGCCGTGCGCACCTTCGACTTGACCCGGGATGCCCTTTGAGGGGAGCCGGCAACCGCGTTAGGCAACGCCGCCAGCGCGGCCAAGCCTGCCCTTGTCAGGGCCGAGCAAAACCACTACACAGGCCCCATCACACACGCGCGCCCTCGCGTGCGGCGGATTGAAAGCCCCGCCCGCACGCTCCGGTGGCCAAGCTCTCAACCTCCCGAGGCTCGGTTCGCACACGGCGCGCGGAGGTCCAACCGGAAAACGGAGACTGCGCCATGGCGCTGCCTGCCTTCAATATGCGCCAGCTTCTCGAAGCTGGCTGTCACTTCGGCCACCAAAGCCACCGCTGGAACCCGAAGATGGCGCCCTTCATTTTTGGCGCCCGCAACAACATCCACATTATCGATCTGGCGCAGTCGGTGCCGTTGTTGCATCAGGCGTTGGTGAAGGTCAGCGACGTCGTCGCCCAAGGCGGACGCGTGCTGTTGGTTGGCACCAAGCGGCAGGCCTCGGAGGGGATTGCCGATGCGGCCAAGCGCTGCGCCCAGTACTACATTAACCATCGCTGGCTCGGCGGGACGCTGACCAATTGGAAGACGATCTCGCAGTCGATCCGGCGCCTGAAGCTGCTCGACGAGATGCTGGAAGGCGACGTCAAGGGGCGCACCAAAAAGGAAGTCCTGCAGCTAACGCGCGACCGCGACTCGCTCAATCGCTCGCTCGGCGGCATCAAGGAGATGGGCGGGCTGCCGGACCTGTTGTTTGTGATCGACACCAACAAGGAGCAGATTGCCATCGCCGAAGCCAAGAAACTCGGCATTCCGATCGTCGCCGTCGTCGACACCAATTGCGATCCGGACGGGATCGATTTCGTGGTGCCGGGCAACGACGACGCCGGGCGCGCGATCACGCTTTACTGCGATCTGATCGCGCGGGCGGCGATCGACGGCATCGAGCGCGGCCAGACGCAGGCCGGCGTCGATGTCGGCGCCGCAGAAGCGCCCCCGGCCGAGGAGTTGGCTGGCGACAAAGCGCCTGCGCCCGCTTTTAAGGGTATCGACGCGCCGCGTGGCGAAGCCGACGATCTCAAGCGGCTGCCCAACATCAACCCGCGACTGGAGCAGCGGCTCAATGATGCCGGTGTCTACCACTTCTGGCAGATCGCCGATCTTGACGAGCCCGCGACGGCCGGGCTCGACCGCTTGCTCAATCTCAAGGGGCGGATCGAGCGCGACGGTTGGGTCGCGGCCGCCAAGCAGTTGGTCGAAGGGCAGGCTGCCTGAGGCGGTGACCGCAGGTCTTTAAGTTTTTGACCCCGGCATGGCGCCGCCGGCGTCCGCCTGGGGTAAAGCGAGGAACGCATGACAGCTATTTCTGCAGGTCAGGTCAAACAACTGCGCGATAAGACCGGCGCCGGCATGATGGATTGCAAGACCGCCCTCACGCAGACGCAGGGGGACATGGAGCAGGCCGTCGACTGGCTGCGCAAAAAAGGCCTCTCGAAGGCCGCGACCAAGGCAGGGCGGGTGGCCGCCGAAGGCCTGGTCGGCGTCGCCGTCACGGACAAGACGGGGGCCATCGTCGAGGTGAACTCCGAGACCGACTTCGTTGCCCGCAACGACAAGTTCCAGGACATGGTGCGCAAGGTCGGCGCCGTAGCGGCAAAGGCCGGCGGCGATCTGGCCAAGCTGCTGGCCATGCCGTTGCCAGGCTCTGCCGGCAGCGTCGAGGACCACGTCAAGGACATGGTGGCCACCATCGGCGAGAACATGTCGGTGCGCCGCACCGCCACCGTCTCGGTGGCGGAGGGGGCGGTGGCCGACTACGTCCACAACAAGGCCGCCGACGGCCTCGGCAAGATCGGCGTGCTGGTCGCGCTCGAGGGCAAGGGCGAGCCCAAGGCGATCGCCGCGCTCGGCCGCCAACTGGCCATGCACATTGCCGCGGCCAGCCCGGCGGCGGTAACCGCCGACGAGCTCGATCCGGCCTTGATCGAGCGCGAGCGCGCCATTTACACCGAGCAGGCAACGGCCAGCGGCAAGTCGGCCGACATCGTCGCCAAGATGGTGGAGGGGCGCCTGCGCAAGGAATTCTATCAGCAGGTCGTGCTTTTGCAGCAGACCTTCCTCGGCGCAGGCGGCGATGGCAAACAGACCGTCGACCAGGTCCTGCAAGACGCCGCCAACAAGCTGGGAGCGCCCGTCAGAATTGCCAAGTTCGTGCGCTATGCTCTGGGTGAGGGCATCGACAAGAAGGATGATGACTTCGCCGCCGAGGTGGCCAAGGCCGCCGGCCGCTAGGCCAATAGGCCGCTTTGACTAGCCTCCAATTTGCGCTCCCGATCTCGGCGCGAAGGTGCGAATTTGCGCACTGGCCGCGCCTGGGGTTATGTCTTGGCCGGCCACGGGCTCAGCGGTCGCCCGGCAAGCCTGCCGGGCCCGCCAAGGCGCCCGGGGAGCGACCAAGGGCGGCCACAAAGATTGGTGGACGCAAGCCGCTTCCGGGCCTAGCAGGCCCCGGGCCAACCGCGGGCGTCGGCTCTGGCCAACCGGCTTTGTTGAGTTGAGGCTCGCAATCGTCGAGGGAACTGGTGTGATGGCAGCCGCCGCGTCCTCTTCCTTACGCTACCGACGCGTGTTGCTAAAGCTTTCGGGCGAGGCCCTGATGGGAACGGGCGCTTACGGCATCGACATGCGGGTCGTGCAGCGCCTGGCCCTCGACATCAAGGAGGCGACTGCCGCGGGGGCCGAGATCGCGGCGGTCGTGGGGGGCGGCAACATTTTTCGCGGCCTTGCCGGTGTGGCCAAGGGCATGGATCGGACCACCGGCGATTACATGGGCATGCTGGCCACCGTGATGAACGCCCTGGCGCTGCAAAACGGCCTTGAGCAAGCGGGCGTGCAGGCGCGGGTTCTTTCTGCCATTCCCATGCCCACCATTTGCGAGGCTTTTGTGCGCTCCAAGGCCTTGCATCACTTGGAAAATGGCCGCGTCGTCATTTTCGCCGCCGGCACCGGCAATCCCTATTTTACCACCGACACCACCGCGGCCCTCAGGGCCGTGGAAATGAACTGCGAAGTGCTTGCGAAAGCCACGCAAGTCGATGGCGTCTATTCGGCCGACCCCAAGCAAGACCCCAAGGCGGTGCGCCACGACCGCCTGACCTATGCTGAAGTCCTGAGCCGGGACCTGAAGGTGATGGATGGAGCCGCCATCGCGCTTGCTCGCGATAATAATCTTCCGGTAATTGTGTTTTCCATCGAGGAACCCGGTAATCTCAGCAAGCTTCTACGCGGCGAGGCCCTATCCACGCTGGTCTCGGCCGCGGCATAAATGTGTTGGAGGAGGGTGGTTGCAGGCGGGTCCCGCAAGGTCGCTGCGGGATAGCCAGAGCGGAGGAACCTGTCATGGCTGCAGGAAAATTCGATATCCAGGAACTTGAACGTCGCATGCGCGGTGCCCTCGATTCGCTCAAGAAGGAGTTCGCCGGCCTGCGCACCGGGCGCGCCAGTGTGCATTTTCTCGACCCGGTCGTGGTCAATGTCTACGGCGCGCGCATGCCCATCAACCAAGTCGCCACCGTGTCGACCCCGGACGCGCGCACGATTTCCGTGCAGGTTTGGGACCGGGGTCAGGTCGGCGCGGTGGAAAAGGCGATCCGGGAGGCCAACCTCGGGCTCAACCCCGTCGTCGACGGCGCCCTGATCAGGCTTCCCATTCCCGCCTTGACCTCCGAGCGACGCCAGGAGCTCGTCAAGGTTGCCCACAAATATGCGGAGCATGCCCGGGTGGCGGTCCGCAACGTGCGCCGCGACGGCATGGAGCTGCTCAAGCGCCTCGACAAGGACGGACAGATGAGCGAGGACGACCATCATAAGAATTCGAGCAAGGTGCAGGAGTTGACGGACAAGCTCGTCAAGGAGATCGATCAGTCGCTGACTAGCAAAGAGGCCGAGATCAAGCAGGTCTGATGGTCGAGGGGACGCAAAGCGCGAGGGGACCGGCAATCAACACCGACGCCGTCGGCGCGGTGACGCTGGGGCATGACGCCTGATCCATGAACGAGCAGAACAAACGAAGCCTCTGGCAGGCGAGTGCGCAGGTGCCGCGCCACGTCGCCATCATCATGGATGGCAACGGTCGCTGGGCCTCCGAGCGTGGGCTGCCGCGCTCGGAGGGACATCGGCGCGGCGTGGAGGCCGTGCGCCGCACCGTGCGGGCGGCGATCGAACTGGGCATCCAGTACCTGACGATCTACAGCTTTTCCTCGGAGAATTGGTCCCGCCCCGCCAGCGAAGTGGACGACCTCATGGGTCTGATGAAGCGCTTCATCCGGCGCGACCTGGCGGAGTTGCATCGCAACGGCGTGCGCGTGAGCGTGATCGGGGAACGCACCGGCGTCGACCCGGAGCTGCTCGGTTTGATGGACGAGGCCGTGGCGCTCACGGCGCGAAATAGCGCGCTCGATCTCATGATCGCCTTCAACTACGGCTCGCGCGCCGAAATCGCCAAGGCGGCCCGCCGCCTGGCCGGGCGCGTGCTTGCGGGATCGATCAAACTCGACGATATCACGCCCGAGGCGCTCTCAGCGGAGCTCGACACCCAAGGCGTGCCCGATCCCGACCTGTTGATCCGCACCAGCGGTGAGCTGCGCTTGTCCAATTTCCTGCTTTGGCAGTCCGCCTATACCGAATTCGTCTTCCTCGATGCCTATTGGCCCGAGTTCGGCGGCGAACTGCTCAGGCACGCCATCGACGAATTCCGCGGTCGACAGCGCCGCTTCGGCGGCGTGGCGACGCAATCGACCGGCTAGCACCGAGGGGCAGGCAAGGGGTCGCGCCGATGAACGAGACGAGCGAGCCGGGCGACCAGCAGGGTTTTCCCCGCACGGGTCTGACGTGGCTGGGCGGCGACTTTTCTACCCGTCTCGTCTCCGGTCTCGCCATGGCGGTGATCGCCGCCGGCGCCCTGGTGGCGGGCGCGGCCGCTTTCAATATTCTGGTTTTTGTGCTGGCACTGATCTTGAGCTGGGAATGGGGCCGCCTGGTGCACGGCCGCGGCGCCGAGATCGTGATCGCCGTTCATGTCGGCGCCGCGGCACTCGCGGTGGGGCTGGCGGCCCTGGGCTTTGTGGGTCTCGGCCTGCTGGCGCTGCCGATCGGGGCCATCCTGGCCACGCTCTTGAGCCTGGGCCGCCACAGCCTTTTTGCCGGGCTTGGGGTGTTTTATGCCGCCTTACCCGCGGTTACCCTGATATGGTTGCGGTCCGATCCGACCTATGGGCTACGGGCGGCCGTGTTCGTCATTCTGGTCGTGATCGCGGCCGACACGGGGGCATTTTTGGCGGGCCGTGGCCTGGCGGGTCCAAAGCTGTGGGCAAGCGTTTCGCCCAACAAAACCTGGGCGGGCCTTTTTGGTGGCGTGCTGGCGGGCGGCATCACGGGCGCCCTGATGGCCTTGGCCGTGCCGGGCAGTTCGGCGCTGCGGCTGGGGGCCACGGCGGCGGTCCTCGCCTTTCTGGCGCAAATGGGCGATCTTATGGAATTGGCAATCAAGCGCCGGTTCGGTGCCAAGGATACGAGCGCGCTGATACCAGGCCATGGTGGCATAATGGATCGCTTAGACGGGCTGGTGATCGCGGCGACGGCGGCGGGCTTGACCGGGTTTTTTGTCGACGTGCATTCGCCGGCACGCGCGCTGCTGTTGGGGTATTGAGAATGGGCGCAAGAGCGGCGGTGCGCAGGAGCGAGCGACCTTCAAGCCTGCGCGCGGCGAGCGGATCGGGGCCGGCGCCAGCCGGCGCCGTCAAGCGCGTCAGTGTGCTTGGCGCGACGGGCTCGGTGGGACAGAGCACGCTCGATTTGATCGGCCGCAATGCCAACATCTTCAAGGTCGTGGCGCTTACGGCAAAGCACAATGCCGAGCGCTTGGCAGAGCTTGCGGTCAGGCACGGCGCCGAGCTGGCGGTGATCGCCGAGGAAGCCCAATACGACGATCTAAAGCAACGCTTGGCCGGAACCGGCATCGAGGTGGCGGCCGGCATGGCAGGGCTGATCGAGGCGGCGCTGAGGCCGGCCGACTGTGTGATGGCGGGCATTATGGGGGCCGCCGGCTTGCGCCCGACGCTCGCGGCCGTGTCCCAGGGACGTCGCGTCGCGCTCGCCAACAAGGAGTGCCTGGTGTCGGCCGGCGAGATCTTCATGGAGGCCGTGCGCCGGGCCGGAACCGAGCTGATCCCCGTGGATTCGGAGCACTCGGCCGCCTTCCAGGCGATCGCCGGGGCCGCTCCCGACAGCATCGAGCGCATCGTGCTGACGGCCTCCGGCGGGCCGTTTCGTACCTGGAGCCTCGAACAGCTGGCCCGCGCCACGCCCAGCGAGGCCCTGCGCCACCCGAATTGGTCGATGGGACCCAAGATCACCATCGATTCGGCCACCCTGATGAACAAGGGGCTCGAACTGATCGAAGCCTATCACCTGTTCCAGATCGATGCCGACAAGCTCGAGATCGTCGTCCACCCGCAATCGATCATTCATGCCCTGGTCGGTTACCGCGACGGCTCCATGCTCGCCCAACTGTCCTCTCCAGATATGCGCACCCCGATTGCCCTGAGCCTAGCCTGGCCCCAGCGCATGACGGCGCCGACCAAGCGCCTCGACCTCGTCGAATTGGGACAACTGAGCTTTGAGCGCCCCGACGAGCAGCGCTTTCAGGCCATCGGGCTGGCGCGCCAAGCCATGCGGCGCGCCGGCATGGCGCCGGCCGTGCTGAACGCCGCCAACGAAATTGCCGTTGAGGCCTTCCTGGCGGGACGTTTGGGGTTCCTTCAAATTGCCCAACTTGTAGCGGAGACGCTGGCGCAAGGAGAGGCGTGTGGGCTGCTCGGGGAGAGCGCGGCCTTGGATGCCGTGCTCGAGATCGATGCGGCCGCCCGTCGGCTGGCGCTAAACTTGCTGGAAAGGGGACGTCTGCCAGGCGCCGCGTAGGCACCCGAGTGCAGGAACGTCGTTAACGCAGAAGTTCGGAGACGCTGCCGATGGCCATTTTGTCAGGTGGATTGAAGGCTCTAGGTGACCTGGAGATCTGCCTTGGAGCCTGCATCACGCTCGGGCGGATCTTCGAGCAGGTGTGGGGCTTCCTCGCCGTCCTGCTGCCCTTTCTCTTCGTCTTGACGGTGGTCGTCTTCGTCCACGAGCTCGGCCATTTTCTGGTCGCGCGCTGGTGTGGGGTGCGCGTCAAGGCCTTCTCGATCGGCTTTGGGCGGGAGATTTTCGGCTTTTGGGATCGGCATGGCACGCGCTGGCGCGTGGCCTGGGTGCCGCTCGGCGGTTACGTCAAGTTCATGGATGATGAGAACAGCGCCAGCGCGCCCTCGCGCGAGGCGCTCTCGCGCATGACCGAGGAGGAGCGGGCCGGGGCCTTCCAAACCAAACCCTTGGCGTCGCGGGCGGCCATTGTCGCGGCCGGACCGGTGGCGAATTTTCTGCTCGCGATCGCCATCTTCGCCCTGACGTTTACCGTGGTTGGGGTGCACGTTACCGCGCCGCGCGTCGATGAGCTGGTACCGGGCGGCGCGGCCGAGGCGGCGGGCTTCAAGCCCGGGGACTTGATCCTCAGCATCGACGGCTCCCAAATTGAGACGTTCACCGACATGCAGAGGATCGTCAGCGGCAGCGCCGATCGCGAGCTGACCTTCCAGGTCGAGCGCGACGGACGCAACCTAACCCTTAAGGCGAGCCCGGCCCGTCGCGAGATCACCGACCGTTTCGGCAACAAGACCCGACAGGGCATGATCGGCATCCGCCGCAATGCCGCCCAGGAGGATTGGAAATACCAGCGCTATGGGCCCATCGAGTTGGTCGGACTGGGGGTGCGCGAGACCTATTTCATCGTCTCGCGAACGCTGTCCTATCTTTCCGACGTGGTGATGGGCAGGGAATTGGCCGATCAGCTCGGCGGTCCCATTCGGATCGCGGAAGTCTCCGGCCAGGTCGCCAGTGTGGGCTTCGTGCCCTTGCTCAATTTGACGGCAGTGTTGTCGGTGAGCATCGGGCTGATCAATCTTTTCCCGATCCCGTTGCTCGATGGCGGTCATCTTTTGTTCTATCTGATCGAGGCGGTACGGCGAAAACCGCTGAGCGATCGCACGCAAGAGATTGGTTTTCGGATCGGTTTGGCCGTGGTGCTGATGCTCATGATGTTTGCGACCTGGAATGATTTGGGCATCGTGCGCAGGTGGCTCGGGGGCATTGGTTAGAATCAGAATTTGTGACGTAATCTTGCCACTTCCAACGGGAGGCGAAGACCGGTAAACGAGAGGTTGATCGCACGCAGCGCTGTGGGTCGGCGTGAGGCTCGGGGAGAGGGCCAGATCGTCGCATTGAGACCCGCCGTCGTGTGTGGATGCCATGTGGATAAAGCGCCCACCTGACGCCGACGGGTAGGGTGCCCACGAGGGGATCGGCGACGAAAGGCAGACGGGAAGAATGCCTTATTCTGGGATGGGCACATCGAGGGGTTGGGGACGCCTCGTAGCCTTGCTGGTCTGGGTGGCGGCGTTAGCCGTTGCCGAGCCGGTGCTGTGGGCGCCTGCCGCGCAGGCGCAGAGCGGGACCATTCGCGAAATCCGCGTCGTCGGCAACAAGCGGGTGGAACCCGAAACCGTTCGCACCTATCTCAAATTCAACGCCGGGGACGCCTACGATCCGGGCAAGGTCGACCAGTCGATCCGCGCGCTGTTCGCAACTGGCCTGTTTGCCGACGTGCGCATCGACCGCGAGGGCAGCGGCGTCGTCATCACGGTCGTGGAAAATCCCGTCATCAACCAGATCGCCTTTGAAGGCAACAAGGAAGTCGACAAGGATACGCTCAAGAGCGAGGTACAACTCAAGCCGAGGTCCGTGTTCACGCGCGCCAAGGCGCAAGCCGACGTGCAGCGCGTGCTCGACGTCTACCGGCGCCAGGGGCGCTTTGCGGCCTCGGTCGAGCCCAAGATCATCGAGCTCGACAGCAATCGCGTTAATCTGGTGTTCGAGATCGACGAGGGCAACGCCACCAAGGTCAAGGCCATTAATTTCATCGGCAACCGGGCGTTTTCCGACTTCCAGCTGCGCGACATCATCACCACGAGCCAGTCGGGGCTGTTGGACTTTCTCAAGGGCACCAACATCTACGATCCGGACCGACTGACGCTGGATCGCGAGCTATTGCGCCAGTACTACCTCAAAAATGGTTATGCCGACGCCCGCGTCGTCACCGCCGGCGCGGAGCTCGATCGCGATGGCTCGGGCTTTTACATCTCCTTCGTGGTCGAAGAGGGCGAGCTGTTCGCCTTCGGCGGGATGGAGATCGAATTGGCCTTGCCGATCGACACCAAGGTGCTGCGTGGCGAGCTGCTGACCACCAGCGGCGCGACCTATGATCAGTCGCTGATGGACAAGACCGTGGAGCGCCTGACGCTGGTGGCCTCCGAGGCCGGCTACGCCTTCGTGCGCGTGCGTCCTAAAGCCGAACGGGATGTGACCGGGCGCGCCATCAACGTCACCTACGTGATCGACGAAGGCCCGCGCGTCTACATCGAGCGCATCAACATCAACGGCAACCTGCGCACCCAGGACTACGTGGTGCGCCGTGAGTTCCGCCTGGCGGAAGGCGATGCCTACAATCCGATAATGGTCGACAAGGCCAAGAAGCGTCTGCAGAACATCGGCTACTTCAAGACCGTCGATATCAAGCGACGACCGGGCTCGGCGGCCGATCGGATCATTCTTGACGTCGATCTGGTCGAGCAGTCGACCGGCGAGCTCTCCTTCGGCGCCGGCTACTCGACCAGCGAGGGCATCATCGGCGATGTCAGCATCACGGAGCGCAACCTGCTCGGTCGCGGCCAATTCCTGCGCCTGCGCCTGGCCGGCTCCGCCGAGCGCCTGCAGATCGATTTGAGTTTTACCGAGCCCCGCTTCCTTGGCCTCAATCTGGCCGCCGGTTTCGACCTCTTCCACAAGGACGTGAACCTTTCGAGCCTATCGTCGTTCCGTACCAGGACGACCGGCGGCTCGCTGCGCCTCGGTTTCCCGATCACCGAAAATCTATGGCTGACCAACAGCTACAATCTCTCCACCAGTGAAATCTTTGACGTGCTGCCGACGGCCTCGCTGGCCATCAAGGAAGCGCAAGGCGAGGCGCTCACCTCCTCCTGGGGCACCATGCTGTCCTATGATGGGCGCAACCATCCCAAGAACCCCACCAAGGGCGTCTATCTGCAGGTCGGCACCGAGGTTGCCGGTCTCGGCGGCGATGTGCAATTCGTGCGCGCCAGTGCCGAGGGTCGCGTCTACTTTCCGGTCACCGACAAGATCACCTTCGTCGGTCGCCTCATGGGCGGCCACATCGAGGGTTGGGGCGGCCAGGACGTGCGCCTGATCGACCTGTTCTACAAGGGTGGCGAGACCATTCGCGGCTTTGACCGCGGCGGCTTCGGCCCGCGCGACCTGTTGACCAACGACGCCCTCGGCGGCAGCACCTTCTGGTCCGCCACGGCGGAGGTGCGCTTCCCCATTCCCTTCATTCCGCAGGAGCTCGGGATGAGCGCGGCGGCCTTCGTCGATGCCGGCTCGCTGTTTGGCGCCGGGGCCGGGGCCGAGGCGCTCAATAACCAGTGCGGGCTCGCCGTGACACGGGACCCCCTGACAAATGCCGTGACCAATCCGGGGATTTGCTTGGCCGATTCCAGTGCTGTTCGCGCCGCGGCGGGTGCCAGCATCATCTGGGAATCGCCGCTTGGACCCTTGCGGCTCGACATTTCCAAGGCGTTCCTCAAAGAGCGCTTCGACGACGAGCAGCTGATCCGTTTCGGCGCCTCAACGCGCTTCTAGACGGCCTGCCGTTGCCTGCCCGTAGTGTCCATTCGCGTGCCGCCCGCCCGTTGGGTGGCGACAATCCACGCGGCTGCGGATAAGGTAACGCCATGCAGCATCCAGGATTTTTTGTCAGGAGCCCACCTCTCCGGCTGGCCGATTTGGCCCACCGCCTCGGCGCCGGCCTAGCACCGCAGGCGAACGGGGAGAGCTTGATTGAAGACGTGCGGCCGCTGGCCGAAGCGCAACCCCGGCACCTGTCCTTTCTGGACAATCGCAAGTACATGCCGCAGTTGACCGAGACGCGCGCTGGCGCCTGCCTGATCGCCCCCGAGTTTGCCGACCGCGTGCCGCCTGGCACCGTCGCGCTCGCTCTCAAGGCCCCCTATCGGGGCTTTGCCATGGCGCTGCACCTCTTCTACCCCGACGCCCTGCAGCCGAAGGCCGCCATGGCCGCCGCCGGCGAACCCTTGGTGCACCCCAGCGCCGACATTGCCGAAGGTGCGCTGGTGGAACCCGGTGCCGTCATCGGCCGGGAAGCCCGCATCGGCAGGGGCACCACGGTGGCGGCGGGCGCGCTCGTCGGCTATCGCGTGGTCGTGGGCGAGGGCTGCTACATCGGCCCCAGCGTCAGCCTGACGCACGCCATCGTCGGCAACCGGGTGATCCTGCACGCGGGCGTGCGCATTGGCCAGGATGGCTTTGGCTTTGCCATGGGCCCGCAAGGGCACCTCAAGGTCCCGCAGATCGGCCGCGTGCTGCTGCACGATGACGTGGAAATCGGCGCCAATAGCTGTGTCGACCGCGGGGCGCTCAAGGACACGGTGATCGGCCAGGGCACCAAAATTGATAATCTCGTGCAGATCGGGCACAACGTGGTGATCGGCAGGCATTGCGTGATCGTCGGCCAGACCGGCATTTCCGGCTCCACGGAATTGGGCGATTTCGTCGTCATGGGTGGCCAATCCGGCGCGGTTGGCCACATCAAGGTCGGCTCGGGTGCCCAGATCGCCGGCGGCGGACACGCCAAGGACGACGTACCCGCGGGCGCGCGCATGGGGGGGACGCCGGCGGTGCCAATGGCGGAATGGGCGCGACAGATTGCAGCCGTGAAGCGGCTCGGCCGCCGGCCGCGCGCACGCGAGGAGTAGCCAATGCTTGAGGCGCGACAGATGGTGCGGGCAATCTCATGAAAGAAACGCCAACGGAGAAAAAGGCTCTCGGCAGCGCGGACATTGCGCGCGTCATGAAGCTGCTGCCGCACCGCTATCCGTTTTTGCTGGTCGACCGGCTGATCGAAATGGAGGGCGATGAGCGCTGCATCGGCATCAAGAGCGTCACCATCAACGAGCCGTTTTTCCAGGGGCACTTTCCCGGCTTCCCGATCATGCCGGGGGTATTGATCATCGAGGGTCTGGCGCAGACCGCCGGCGCGCTGTGTGTTGCCAACTTCCAGACCGACTACAAACCGCAGCTCGTCTATTTCATGGGGATAGACCGCGCCAAGTTCCGCAAGCCCGTGCTGCCCGGCGATCATCTTCACTACCATGTGCGCAAGATTTGCAGCCGCGGCCGCGCTTGGCGCTTTTATGGCGAGGCCAAGGTGAATGGGCAGGTGGTCGCGGAGGCCGAGGTCAGCGCCATGATTTTGGATCCGGATGATGCCAAATTCTAAGGTGCACGCGACGGCGGTCGTCGAGGCGGGCGCCGAGCTTGCCGAGGACGTCGAGATCGGTCCCTTCTGCGTGGTCGGAGCCAACGTCAAGCTGGCGGCGGGGGTCAAGCTGATGAGCCACGTGGTGGTGGCCGGCCGCACCAGCATCGGCGCGCGCACCAGCCTTTATCCATTTGCCTCCATCGGCCATCCGCCCCAGGATCTGAAGTACAAGGGCGAGCCCTCTTCGCTCACGGTCGGCAGCGACTGCCTGATCCGCGAAGGCGTGACCATGAACCCCGGCACCGCCGGTGGCGGTATGCAGACCGAGGTCGGCAACCATTGCGCCTTCCTTGCCAACTCCCACGTCGGCCACGATTGCCGCGTCGGTGATAACGTGATTTTTTCCAACAACGTTATGCTGGCCGGGCATTGCCGCATCGGCGACTTCGCCATCCTGGGCGGCGGCGCGGCGATCCACCAGTTCGCGCGCGTTGGCGCGCACGCCTTTCTCGGCGGCATGTCCGGACTGGAGAACGATCTCATTCCCTACGGCATGGCGCTCGGCAACCGCGCGTATTTGTCAGGGCTCAATATCATCGGTCTGCAACGGCGCGGGTTCGCGCGCGAAGATGTCCATACCCTGCGCCGTGCCTACCGGCTGCTGTTCGCCAATGAAGGAACACTGCAGGAGCGGCTCGGCGACGTGGAGGAGGAGTTCGATCATCCGATCGTCAAAGAGATCGTGGCCTTCATACGCGCCGGCGGCAAGCGCTCGCTGTGCGTGCCGCACGCCGAAATCTGAGCACGCCTCGGCCCGTTGCCCGGAGGCGCAATGATGCGCATCGGTATTCTGGCGGGCGGCGGGCGGCTGCCGCTGATGATCGCCGAGAGCGCGGCGGCGCGGGGCGCCAACGTGCACATCGTCGCCATTCGCGGCGAAGCCGATCCCGAGATTGAGCGCTTTGCGCACACCTGGGTGAATTGGGGCCAGATCGGCCGCATGCTGGCAACGCTTCGCCGTGAAGGTGGCCGGCAACTGGTGATCGCCGGCGGCGTACGGCGTCCCGACTTCTGGCACATCCGTCCGGACGCGGGCTTTTTTGCAAGTCTGCCGCAGATCCTGGGCTTGATCGCCGCCGGCGGCGATGATTCGGTTCTCACGCGGGTCGTGCGTTTCTTCGAGCGCAAAGGCCTGGAGGTGCGCGGCGCACACGAAATCGCCCCCGATCTTTTGGCCGCAGCGGGCGACTTGGCGTCGACCGGGCTCAGCGACGAGGACCGCCGCGACGCCGAGATCGGCTTTGCCGTGCGCCGCCGGCTCGGGCGGCTCGACGCCGGCCAGTCCGTCGTCGTTGCCGACGGACGCGTGCTGGCGATCGAAGGTGCCGAGGGCACCGACCGCATGCTCGAGCGCGTGCTGGGCTTGCCCGACCGCGAGGAGGCGAACTGGCGGCGCGGCGTGCTGGCGAAGGGGCCGAAGCCCGGACAGGAGTTGCGCATCGATATGCCGGCGATCGGGCCGCGCACCGTCGACAGTGTGGTGGCCGCCGGTCTGGCAGGGATCGTGGTGGAGAGCGGCGCCGTCCTCATCCTTGATCGCGAGGAAACCCTGCGCCGCGCCGATGCCAATAGCTGCGCCGTCCATGGACTTGCCGCCGAGGCATCGACCGGGGAAGCGGCGCCGGCGGGCCGGCTCAGCGCCCACCTAATCGGCCGGGTGCGGCCCTCCAGACGCGACCTCGGCGACATCGAGCGGGGCATTGCAATCGTGACGCGGCTTGCCGCCTTCGCCACCGGCACAGCGGCCGTGGTCGCGCGCGCTCACGTGCTTGCCGTCGAAGGCGCCGAGGGGACGGCCGCCATGCTGGCGCGCGTGCGCGGATTGCGGCAGTGGAGCGACCGGCGCAGCCGGCGTCGCCTGGGCGCCCTGGTGTGTCGCGCGTCAGCCGCGGAGGATCAGCCGCTGAGGATGCTATTGCAACAGGCCGCGCTGCAGGATCTGGCCGCCGTGGCCATCGCGGGCAACGGCCCTTTGTTCGAGGACGCCACGGAGGCCGCGCGGGCGGCCGATGCTCTTGGCCTTTGCCTGGTGACCTGCGAGACTGGTTGGGATGAGGGAGGATCTGGGGCCGCATGACGCAGACGCGACCGGCTCGCCAGAAGGTCTATGCCGCCGAGGCGCGCGAGCTGCGACTGTTTATCGTCGCCGGCGAACACTCGGGCGATGCGCTTGGCGCCAAGCTGATGGGCGCCCTGGACCAGGGCCGTGGCGGGCGCATGCGCTATCTGGGCGTGGGCGGTCCGCAGATGGCGGCGGCGGGCCTCAGCTCGCAATTTCCGATCGAAGAGGTGGCGGTGATGGGGCCGCTGGCGATCCTCGCCCGCCTGCCCACCATCCTGCGCCGGATTACCAGCACAGCGGCGGCGGCGGTGGCCGCCGAACCCGACGCGGTGGTCATTATCGATAGCCCGGAGTTTACGCATCCGATCGCCCGGCGTATTCGCCGTCGCCGCCCCGAAATTCCCATCCTCGACTATGTTTCACCGAGCGTGTGGGCCTGGCGTCCCGGGCGCGCCTACAAGATGCGCGCCTACATCGATCACGTGCTGGCCTTGCTCCCCTTCGAGCCCGAGGCGCACGCCCGCCTGCAAGGACCACCCTGTAGCTATGTGGGCCATCCGCTGATCGAACGCCTGGCCTGGATCCGAGGCCTCGATCCCATGCCTTTGGCCCGACGCCTCGGTCTCGCCGCTGACGGGCACCTGCTGGTGGTGCTGCCCGGTAGCCGACCATCGGAGGTGAGCCGGCTGCTCGCCCCGTTTGGACAAGCGCTGCAGCGGCTGCGCGAGCGCGGGCGAAAATTCGAGGTCGCCATTCCGGCGCTGGAGGCGGTGCGCCGCCAGGTCGAAGCAGGCGTAGCGCATTGGCCAAAAGCACCGCATTTCCTGGAGGACGAGGCGGATAAGTTCTCCGCCTTCCGATTGGCGCGGGCGGCGCTGGCCGCCTCGGGGACCGTGTCGCTCGAGCTGGCGCTGGCCGGCACGCCGATGGTGGTGGCCTACAAGGTAGACCCGGTGGCGGCGCCGGCGCTGCGCCGCATGATCACGGCACCCTCCACGGTCTTGCCGAACCTGATCCTTGGCGCGCGCGTCATTCCGGAATTCCATCAGGAGCAGTGCACGCCCGTGAAGCTGGCCAATGCGCTCGTCCAACTCCTCGATGAGGGTGTGGCGCGCCAGCAGCAGCTCAAGGCGCTGGCTGGGGTGCCGGAGCGCATGGCCTTGCCGAGAGGCACCCCGAGCGAGGCCGCGGCCGAGATCGTCCTCAACTATGCCGAAAGGGGTCGCGGTTGGCCGCGCTCCGACGTCCCGCACCGCGACATATAAGGCTCAGCCGCGCTTCTCGACGGGGACGAACGGCCGCTCCGGTTCACCAATGTAGAGCTGGCGCGGCCGGCCGATTTTTTGCTCGGGATCCTCGATCATTTCCTTCCACTGCGCAATCCAGCCGACGGTGCGTGCCACCGCGAACAGCACGGTGAACATGGAGAGCGGGAAGCCCATCGCTCGCAAGGTGATGCCCGAATAGAAATCAATGTTGGGGTAGAGTTTCTTCTCGATGAAATAATCGTCCTGCAGGGCGATGCGCTCGAGCTCCATCGCCACTTTCAGGATGTTTTGGTCCTTGACGCCGAGGTCGTCGAGCACCTCGTGGCAGGTCTCCTGCATCACCTTGGCGCGCGGATCATAGTTCTTGTAGACGCGATGACCGAAGCCCATCAGGCGGAATTCGGAATTCTTGTCCTTGGCCTTCCTAACGTACTCGGGAACCCGGTCGACGGTGCCGATCTCCTCGAGCATTTTGAGCGCCGCCTCGTTGGCACCGCCATGCGCGGGCCCCCACAGCGAGGCGATGCCGGCCGCGATGCAGGCAAACGGGTTCGCCCCTGACGAGCCCGCGAGGCGGACGGTGGAGGTGGAGGCATTCTGCTCGTGGTCTGCGTGCAAGATCAAAATCCGGTCGAGGGCGCGCGAAACGATCGGATTGACGACATAGGGTTCGCAGGGCACCGCAAAGCACATCTGCAGGAAGTTAGCCGGATAGTCGAGATCGTTGCGAGGATAGATGAAGGGCTGGCCGACCGAATACTTGTAGGCCATGGCGGCCAGCGTCGGCATCTTGGCGATCAGGCGATGGCTGGCGATGATGCGCTGCTGCTCGTCATTGATGTCGGTGGAGTCGTGATAGAAGGCACTGAGGGCGCCCACCGAGCCGCACATCACGGCCATTGGATGCGCATCGCGGCGAAAGCCCGTGAAGAAGCGCGTCATCTGCTCGTGCACCATGGTATGGTGCGTGATGGTATTGCTGAAGGTGTCGAGCTCGCGCTTGGTCGGCAGCTCGCCGTTGAGTAGCAAATAGCAGACCTCGATAAAGCTCGATTTCTGCGCGAGCTGCTCGATCGGGTAGCCCCGGTAGAGGAGCACGCCCTGATCGCCATCGATGTAGGTAATGCGCGAGGAGCAGTTGGCCGTGGAGGTGAAGCCCGGATCGTAGGTGAAGCAGCCGGTATCGCGGTAGAGTTGGCCAACGTCGATCACGTCGGGGCCGATGGTACCCGATCGGATCGGCATTTCCGCCCGCTGATTGCTGCCGATCGCGAGCGTTGCGGTTTTCGCTTCGGCCTTTGCGCTTGCCACGTCCTTCGCATTCATGGGCGTCATCCTTTGGATCCAGCGACGCTGACGCCACCCTGAGGGGCCCGCCTCCGATTCTGGGGGCGCAGCAAACTCACCCTCTAATATATATATTGCACTGCGGCAAGCTATGCGAAGGGCGGAGCAAATCTGCTTGAACGGCGGCCGTTGCGCCGCACGTCAGGCTGCCTGATCCTGAATGCGAGCCAGGGTCTCGGCGCGGCCGAGCACGGCCATGACGTCGAACACCGGCGGGGATACGGCCCGGCCGGTCAGGGCGGCCCTGAGGGGTTGGGCAACCTGGCCAAGCTTCTGTCCGGTGGCCGCGGCGAAGGCCTTGACGGCCGTCTCCAGGGCGGCCGGCTGCCAATCCGGCACCTGGCTGAGCTCGGCCTTGAGCCGCGCGAGCAGGGGCCGGCCGTCGCCTTCGAGCAGCTTCTTTGCCTTGTCGTCAAGCGGTAGCGGTCGCTCGGCGATGAGCCAAAAGGCGCCATCGATGAGGTCGAGCAACGTTTTGGCGCGGGGCTTGAGCGCGGGCAGGGCGGCGGCCAGCCGGTCCCAGCCAACGGCCTCAAACCGGGCCTTGGGCGGGACGCCTTCGGCACTGTGCGCGAACAGGTCTTTGATGCGCTCGATCAGCGCTTGTTCGCTGGCCTGGCGAATGTAATGGCTGTTGACGTCGGCGAGCTTGGCCATGTCCAGGCGAGCCGGCGCCTTATTGACATCGGTAATGTCGAACCAGGCGATCGCCTGCTCGGTCGAGAAAATCTCATCGTCACCGTGGCTCCAGCCGAGGCGGCAAAGGTAGTTGCGCAAGCCCTCCGGCAGGTAGCCAAGCTCGCGATAAGCCTCCACGCCGAGCGCCCCGTGTCGTTTCGAGAGCTTGGCGCCGTCCGCACCGTGGATGAGCGGAATGTGCGCCATGACCGGAACCTCCCAAGCCATGGCGCGGTAGAGCTGCACCTGCCGGGCGGCGTTGGTGAGATGATCGACGCCGCGGATGACGTGGCTAATCCCCATATCATGGTCGTCCACCACCACGGCGTGGTTGTAGACCGAGGTTCCGTCGCTGCGCAGGATGATCATGTCGTCGAGGTCGGCGTTCTGCCAGACCACGCGTCCCTGCACGCGATCCTCGATCACGGTCTCGCCCGTGAGGGGGGCTTTCAGGCGGATGACGGGTTTGACGCCGGGCGGGGCTTGCTTCGGGTCGCGCTCGCGCCAGCGGCCATCGTAGAGCTTGGAGCGGCCCTCGCGACGCGCGGCCTCGCGCATTTCGCTGAGCTCTTGCGGGCTCGCATAGCAGTAATAGGCGTTGCCGTCGGCCAGCAGCTGCTGGGCCACCTCGCGGTGGCGGGCGGCCCGCGCAAACTGGAACAGGGGGTCGCCATCCCAGTTGAGACCGAGCCAGGCCAGCCCATCGAGAATGGCCGCAATCGCCGGTTCGGTGGAACGCTCACGATCGGTGTCCTCGATGCGCAACAGAAACTTGCCCCCGGTGTGGCGGGCGTAGAGCCAATTGAAGAGGGCCGTGCGGGCACCACCAATATGCAAAAAACCCGTGGGGGACGGCGCAAAGCGGGTGATGACGGGACCGGTCATGGGCATAAGGGGCACAGGCTTGGCAGGATTTGGTTCTCGCTGCCGGGCGGTGTATCACAGGATTGGGCGCCTCGCCATTTTGGCCGCTGCGCCAGCGGTCCCGTAGCTCAACTGGATAGAGTGCCGCGCTTCGAACGCGGAGGTTGCGGGTTCAAGCCCTGCCGGGACCGCCAAAGTCATTGATTTTACTACATTTTCTGCAAAAAGTTCCCAACTTTCCTTCCACTGAATTCCAAGGCTTTTTAGACAGAGTTCCCAACTGCGCGCGCGCCCGCAACAGCGAGGCCGCGTGATGCAGACCACCAAAAAAGACGACGCTTTGCTCGAAGCCTGCGTGGTCGCACTCGGTGCGTTCATCGAGCGCAACACGCCCGAGACCCGGGCAGCGCTTGCTAAGGCGCGCACCCGCTTCCGTGAAGCTGCCGAGGCTGAGCTCGGCACACCCGAAGATCAGCAACTCCAAAAAGATTTGGGCGCCCCAGACGTGACCCTGGTGCGCCCGATCGAAAACCGTAATCGCGCCTGCAAGATAGGACCGTTCGTGCGTTCTAACAACCTTGTTGATGGCGCCATCCACTGCGATGGCGACAATGAAGCGTCCAACACCGGCCACTGAGCCGTTTGATCCTGAGACCTACGCCTGGCCAGCCGACGAGCTGGCTAGGTTTAAGGCCTACATCGGCGAGGCCGGCTTCGCTGACGTCGTGGCCGCCGAGAAGCTCAACGGTGCCACCGCGCATGCGACGCCGGCAGGGCCTGGCCACAACGTCAATGGCGGCGAGCACGACTGGAGGCCCGACGAGGTCGAGGCCCTGCACGATAGCGGCACGGCCGCACGGGCATCCCGAGCCGGCAAGATCCTCCCCCGCGAAGACTTTGATGCGATCGTTCAGGAGAGCCTGAAAGGCCTATACCGGGTCCAGTGCGACGTCCTGCTCCAGGCGCTCTGCGATTTAGGCTTAGAACCAAGCCATCGCGGCGTCCTGGCGGAGGCAATCCGCATGATGACCGTCAAGAGCGGCGGCATATCGTTTCCCGGTGCCGAGCACTTGTCCCAAGCGACAGGATACGGCCCAACGACGTGCGCAAATGCACGCACCGACCTTCGGGCGAAGCTCCCCTATCTCGCCAGCGCTAGGTTCGCCGTGACCGAAGGTGACGAGCACCGTGCCGCCGAAAAGAAGGAATTGACGAGGACGCACAAGCTTGACGAGTGACATCTCTGCCTCACACATGCACTTGTGCACATTAATGCATATGTTCAATTTGAGAGATGCAGTCAACAAAGGCTCGGAGACGATGCGGCTTAAACTGAGGAGCTCAAGATGAGGGTGTCACGACAGGAGGCTGCCCGACAGTGCGTAGCGGTTTTTGACACGGGGTTCTTTAAGGCGCTGTGCGAGCCAGCGCGCATCGCCGCCTTGCGCGAGCTCATCCTGTTGGGCCGTGCCGATATCGGCGCAATCGCCGCCCGCTTGCCCCAGGATCGCTCAGTTATCGCACGCCATCTGCAGCAGCTAGCCGCGGCGCAAATCGTTAGAGGCAAAAGGGAAGGCCGACATGTCTTCTATGAAATAGACGCGGGCGCAGTTGCGGAACGCCTCGAAGGCATTCTGGCAATAACTCGTCTGCTTGAGTTGGCGATGGGCGCTGGAACTCGCAAAGCAACGACAACGAAGCTCGCATGAGCCAGCATTCTCTCATGCGCACCAGCTGGTCGGACAAGAAATCACATGTCAAGCGATACAACCATAGTGTTCGGGGTCCCCGTGCCGTCGGTTGATCCCGTGTTCTTGGCCGTGGTGCGTTTCCATATTTTGGTGGGCGTCATGTGTGTGCTCGCGGGCATCGCGGCCATGCTGAGCCAGAAACGCCGAGGCCGTCATTCGAAGTTCGGGATGATCTACTACTGGTGCCTGGCAGCAGTTGTCGTTTCAGCGACGGGCTTGTCGGTGGTGCGTTGGTCCGAGAACTATCACCTGTTCTTTCTCGGTGCGCTTTCCTTCACCGCGGCTACCATTGCACGCACAGCGTTGCGCCAACACTGGCGCAACCGGCTCAGAGTGCACCTTGCCAGCATGGGCCTGTCATACATTCTTATGCTGACGGCGTTCTACGTCGACAATGGCAAGAACCTACCCCTGTGGAGGGAACTCCCACAGTGGGCTTTCTGGATCTTGCCCGCCGCCGTCGGGGTTCCAATCATCATGTACGTAATGTTGAGGCATCCCCTCCTGCATAAACCGGCGGCACGCTAACGGCGATTCGAGGAGATCAAGGGCCTCCGCGCAGAGCTTGAGCTGAAGCGCGGTCCGAGTTGCAAGAGGTGACCGATTAGCGACTAGGTGTGCGGAACTCACCCTCGGGATGGAAGAAGGGCATTTGACGAACGTTGTGGGGGCGTGGCAGCGGGGAAGGAGGGAATTTCGCGCGGGGCTGAGGGGACTTGGCGCCTTGTCAGAAAACGCCGAACAAGACACTGCGCTAGCTGCACGCTGGCGAGAGCTTGAACGCGAAGCGCTTGAGGTCGCGAGCGTAATGGTTGATCCAGAGGCGCAACGCTACATGCTGTTCATCTCAGGGGGCTACAGGCTCCTCGCCGAGCGCGCGGAGTTGCGCGAAACCGCAGACTGAACGATCGTGCACCGACAAATACGAGCAAGCTAGCTGTGCAACTCGTCAATTGCCGCTGGCGTGGCTCGCATCCCCAGTATGATGTAACGCCTCATGTGCACTCCTGCTGCCAGCTGTCGTGACCGCACCACCGGCTTGGCCGGCAGGTCCCAGCCATTGACGACACCATAGATCGCGGGAATGACAATGAGGGTCAGAAGCGTCGATGATATCATTCCGCCAATCATCGGCACGGCAATTCGTTGCATGACCTCCGAACCCGTACCGGTGCTCCACATGATAGGAAGCAGCCCGCCCATGCGCGTGATTTCGCGCGGTAAGGTCGAACGTTTTGCCAGAAGGCTGCGGCTGGCTTGGGACCAAAGGAGTTTTCAGCGACTATGACGAGCACGGGCGCGCAAGGCGCGCTGATGTCGGCCCTACCCCACTAAGCAACCACAGTGACATACGGCCGGGCGGGAACCTGCACAAAAGTGGTCATGACGCATCGTCGATCTTGCGCGCGGTGAGGCTTAGGAAGAGCATGGATCCGTAAAAGCTGCCGATTGCAACGCACCGCTGCATTTCCCCGGCGAAGCCATCGACTAGTGCTTGCCCAATCTCGCCAGCCCGGCCTGCCGCGCTGTTTCCGCGCGACAGTAAAGTGAGCAGATAGTCGGGGCGCGTCGTTTGCACGTAACCGTGAGGGTCCAGTGATTGCATGCGGAATCCAGCCGCAGCGACGCAGCGACGAGAATAGGGAGCCGCCGCATGATGTAGGGTGCGTGCACCATATTTCGCAGGACCATGCTCACAGCCGATTGCAACGGATCGCCATCGAACAGTGCGACGCCAAGCGTTGCGAAATCACCATCAAAAACGACGAGCTGACCTCCTGGCTTAAGCACCCGCCAGGCTTCGGCCAACGCGCCCTCCGGGTCGAGTAAATGGGAATAGACGGTATGTGCGATGACAATATCGAAATTGGCGTCTGGCTGCCCGGTCGACGCAGCATCGCCACGCTCGAACGACGCTCGTGGCTCGTTGTTGAATGTTTCGTTTGCCATGTTGATGAATAACGACGATGGATCGATCCCAACAAGTCGTGCTGGTCTCAGGTGTTACATGATGAGCTTCCTGGCAGCACCGTTGCCGCAGCCGACCTCGATGGGGGCGTCTGACACACCGATTTTCCCCATATAGCGTGCGCATATCGATTGCATGGCCGGCTCGGCCGCGCGGATGCTCATCGAGCTGGCGATGACATCCAGAACCTCAAATGGTTGCTCTTCAATGCGCGTGAGCAAATCGGTCAAGCGACGTTCCCTTGGCTCTCACCAGGACTTGGCAAGGCCGAGATAACCCATAATTTCGCGCCGAAGCTCCGCCAGGTGAGGATCGCCGCGATGACGCGGATACGGTCGAGCATTCTCGACCTCGGCCGTAATCCGTGCGGGACGCGCGCTCAGCACGATGACCCGATTGGCGAGGAAAACGGCCTCTTCCACGTCGTGGGTTACCAGAAGCGCGGTGAAGCCCGCGCGCTGCCACAGCGACACGAGCTCTTCTTGCATGGCGATGCGCGTCAGGGAATTGAGCTGACCCAATGGCTCATCGAGAATGAGAAGCTTCGGATCGTTCACCAGCGCCCGTGCAAGCGCCGCGCGTTGCGACATTCCTCCCGAAAGCTGGCGTGGATAAGCAGTGGCGAAACCCGTGAGGCCGACCAGGCGCAAAACGTCGTCTACGCGTCCGCGATGGCTTCGAAGTAGTCCACGCGCTTCGAGCCCGAGCGCAACATTGCTCCACACCGTCCGCCACGGATAAAGCGTTGGGTCCTGAAAAACGATGATGCGTGACGCATCGGGCCCGTTGATCGGCTGGCCGTCCAAAGATAGGAAACCGGCTGCCGGAAAGTCGAGACCCGCAACCAGCCGCAACAGAGTTCGACTTGCCGCAGCCGCTCGGGCCCAAAATTGCGACCAATTCTCCAGGCTCGACACTCAGGCTGACATGCTCCAGCACCGGCAGCGGACGTCCTTCCAGCTCGAAACGATGGCTTAGGCAGTCGCGGGGAGCGGGCCGACCAGCCGCAAGACCGGGTGAATCCAATAGCCAACGGACGGTCGCGCGGCGGGCGCGGGATCTCACTCTCCTCCGCGGCGTCCGCACCCATGGCGATGCTGACGCCGCCGAGCTGCATGATGCGTTCCGCGATCTGGTCGATCAGCTCGCCCCGCTGCGCCTGGTGCTCGTCGAACAACAGATGCAGCTCGCGGAACGTCGGGCCGGAGACCTGCCGTTCGCGTTACCCGCCTTGATGGGCGTCATTTTTCGCGGACTCAGGCGCGCTCGCGCCGATCCTGGTCGCGCACGAGCCAATACACGACGCCGAGCGACAGGATCGCCGCCGCGAGCGCGAACAGCTGCATCGCCTCGGTGGTGGCAAGATCGAGAATGATGAGCTTGCGCACGATGGCGAGCAACGCCAGTAAGGATCACCGTGCGGACCTGCACGATGCTTTGCCGGCGCTCTGCGACGACCAGGAGCGACCGCTTGAACTCGAGCGCGATGATGACCGTGAAGATCATGCCGAACAGCGGCCTGAAACACGGCATAGTCGGTCGGATCGAAGCCGCTGCGAGGCAACAATGCTGAGCAGGATCTTGAGCGCCAGGTTCCAGACCGCGAGCGCAACGACGATCGAGATCAGGGCGGTCAGCACCAGGATGACGGCGTGCTCGAACTTCTGATAGAGTGTCAGCAGCTTCCATCGCGCACGCGCGTCCCTGTACTGATCTCTTCAACGGCTGTCGGCATCGTGACCTCCCGGTCCGGTCTGACGGCGTGGCGCTAGGCCGGCCGCTGCGCCACCTCCTTCTGCCGCGGGATCGGCAGGTACTCGACGCCGCCCCCGCCCTGCGCACGCACCGGCTGCGGGTAGAGCGTCATCAGCTCCAGCACCTCGTTGGGCATGTCGGTGCTGACCGGCAGGCCGAGATCCTTGGCCGTGCTCGGCCCAGATCGGATAGTCGTGCGTCCACGTGCCGGTCGAAAGTTTCTCCGCCAGTGCCTCGGCCTGCTCGGCGGGCAGGCGCCGCTGCAGCAGATCGCGCGCGGCTTCTTTGACCTGCGCGATGGCCTTGCGCCCGACGTCGGCCATGACCAGTGTCTGGTCGTCGATCTCGGCGATCGGCTTCTGCTCCACGACCTTGAGCAGCGAGGCGGCGGGCGACTGGCCGAGCTGCGGATCGATCGGCCCGAGAACGGCATGCTTGCTCATGACGATCTCGTCGGCCGCCAGCGCGATCAGCGTGCCGCCCGACATGGCGTAGTGCGGCACGAACACGGTGACCTTACCCTTGTGCTCGCGGATCGCACGGGCGATCTGCAGCGCCGCGAGCACGAGCCCGCCCGGCGTGTGCAGGACGATGTCGAGCGGCACGTCGTCGTCCGTCATCTGGATTGCGCGCAGCACCTCCTCGGAGTCGTTGATGTCGATGTAGCGCATGAGCGGGAAGCCCAGCAGCCGCATGGTCTCCTGCCGGTGCACCAGCAGGATGACGCGCGAGCCCCGCTTGGCTTCGAGTCGCGCGATCTTGCGCGTGCGCATCGCGTTCATCATGCGCTGGCGCAGCGACCGGCTGCAGCGCCGAGAACATGAAGAAGATCCAGAAGATGTCGTTGATGGACATGTTGCCTCCTTGAGGGCGATGCGCTAGGGTCGTCCCGTGGGTTGGAAGCCGAGATGGCCTTCGTCGGCGTAGTAGGGCCGGTAGCGCCGCCTCGACTGCATCAGCAGTGGGCCGAGGGCGAGGCCGGCGACGAACCCGCCGATATGGGCCCACCAGGCGATGCCGCCACCCGTCGACGACGCGAACAGCTCCGCCGTGCCCTGTAGGAGCTGGATGAGGAACCAGAGTCCGACGATAGACAACGGCCGGCACCTCGAAGAACAGGGGCAGGAAGAGGATCGGCACCAGGATGACCAACCGGGCGAAGGGAAAGAGTAGGAGGAAACCTGCCGAGCACGCCGGCGATTGCGCCCGAGGCGCCGAGCGCCGGAATGATCGACAGCGGATTGAAGGCCGCGTGGGCGTAGGAGGCAAAGACGCCGCAGCAGACGTAGAACACGATGTAGCGGACCGTGCCGAGCCGATCCTCCACGGCCGGCCCGAACAGCCACAGCGTCCACATGTTGAGGATCAGGTGCAGCCAGCCGCCGTGCAGGAACATGTTGCTGACGAAGGGGAGATAATCGAGAGGGTCACCGACGAAATCCTTGAATGGCGGAGGTGCGAAATAGCGAGCAGGGATAAGTGCGAATTGGTAGAGGAAGTGCTCGAGCTCCTCCGGCCCCAGGCCGATCTGGAAGAGGAAGATCGCGCAATTGGCGGCGATCAGACCCCAGGTGACGAGCGGGGGAGAGCGGGTCGGCGCCGTGGTCTGAAGGGGAAACATGGGCTCGGTTCCTAAAATTGCCGGCCGGTGCCCTGGTGGCCTTTCGCGGGATCGGGCGGCTTGTCCGCGGCCGGTCCCGAGTATGGCCAGGCCGCCATCACCTGGTGAAGATCGACGGCCAGCCGCTCGCGCAGCTCTTGCGGCTGCGCCTGCAGAGCCGTCAGTAGGTGGCCCAGCGTGCGGCGCAGGCCGTGCAGCTGGTCGATCAGGTCGAGGATGACGCCGACGCCCTCGTCGTTGACGCCGATGTCGCGCCGCAGGTCCTGGATCAGGCGCGCCCTGGCAACATCGATCTCGGAGAATTGCTGCATGCCCTCCTCAGCGTTCGGCGTCAGCCAGCCGGCCGCCACCCAGCCTTCCAGCACGTTGCCGTCGAGGCGTGCGCGGATGAGAAACTCGCTGTGTTCCATGCTCATGCTTCCATGGTCTGGCGCGGGTTGTCGCTTACTGCAGGCCGCCACTGCGCGATGAACTTCTCGAGTTCCGGATCGGGCTTGGCGGGCAGCATCACCTTGAGCGTGACGTATTCGTCGCCGCGGTTACCGCCGCTGCGCGGCACACCTTTTCCCTTCAACCGCAGCACCGTGCCGGTGTTGGACCATCTCGGCACGGTCATGGTGACGGCGCCCGTCGGCGTGGGCACGTTGATCTTGCCGCCGAGCACCGCCTCGCGCAGCGAGATCGGCAGCTCGACGTGGATGTCGTCACCCTTGCGCGTGAAGATGCGATGCGGGCGGACGGCGATCTCAACCAGCGCGTCCCCGGGCGGCCCGCCGTTGAGGCCCGCCATGCCCTTGCCGCGCAGGCGCAGGATCTGCCCGTCGCGCGTGCCGGCGGGAATCGAGACATCGAGCACCGAACCGTCGGGCATCGTCACCTGCCGCTTGGCGCCGTTGACGGCATCGAGGAAGTCGAGCTCGAGGCGGTAGTGCGCATTCTGTCCGCGCATGCGTAGATTGGTGCGGCCGCCACGGCCGAAGAGGTCCGCGAATATATCATCCGCTCCAGCGAAGTCGGCAAAGCCGTCGGCGCTCGCGTAGTGATCTCCGGCGCCGCCGGCATGGTCGCGATAAAAGCCGCGGGGCGGCCGCTCGGCGCCAGAAGCATCGATCTCGCCGCGGTCGAAGCGGGCGCGCTTGTCGGCGTCGCCCAACAGATCGTAGGCCGCCGACACCTCCTTGAACTGCTCCTCGGCCTTCTTGTTGCCGGGGTTGAGGTCAGGGTGCAGCTTCTTGGCCAGCGCGCGATAGGCCTTCTGGATGTCCTCCTGGGAGGCATCCTTGGTGACACCCAGAACCTTGTAGGGATCGGCGCTCAAGGCTTTCTCCCATCCACCACGAGACTTCTCACGACGTCAGCGGTGGCTCGGCACGACGGCGCTTGGCGACGACCACGCGAGCGGGGCGCAGCAGCCGATCGTTGATCGTGTAGCCGTCCTCCAGCACCTGCAGGACTGTGCCGGACGTCGCCTCCGGATCGTCGAGCTCCATCACCGCCTCGTGCAGCGCCGGGTCGAAAGCCGCACCCTCGGCCGCGATCCGGCGCACGCCGAAGCGCTCGAAGGCGGCCGCCAGCATGCGCTCGGTGGCCTCGACCCCTTCGAGAAGCGCCGCATCACCGGTTCCGAGCTCGACGCCGCCCTCGGCCGTCTTGATGGCGCGCTGCAGATTGTCGGCAACGGGCAGCAGCTCGCGTGCGAACTGCGTGACGGCGTAGGTACGTGCATCCTCGGCCTGCCGCTCGCAGCGCCGCCTCGCATTCTCGGCATCGGCCAGCGCGCGCAGATAACGGTCGCGCAAGGCGGCATTCTCGGCGACGAGCGAAGCGACATCGGCCGCCTCGAGTGCGATGGTTTCGTCGTCGGTGCTGTGCGGCTTGTCCATCGGTGCGCACCTAGGCGGCCTGTGCCAGCTTGCTGCCGTTGATGGTGAGCCGGCCGTCCCGCACCGAGACCGTCACCGTGTCGCCGTCCTTGATGGTGCCGGAGAGCAGCATCGTGGCCAGCGGATTCTGCAGCTCGCGCTGGATCACGCGCTTGAGCGGCCGTGCGCCATAGACCGGGTCGTAGCCGGTGTTCGCCAGCCACGCCTTGGCCTGCTCGTCGACATTGAGCGTGATCTTGCGGTCGAGCAGCAGCTTCTGCAGATGCTTGAGCTGGATGTCGACGATGCGCTTCATCTCGTTGCGGCCGAGCCGGTTGAACAGGATGATCTCGTCGAGCCGATTGAGGAACTCCGGCCGGAACGCGCGGCGCACGACCTCCATCACCTGCTCGCGCGCGGCCTCCGCCGGCTGGCCTTCGATCAGGGCTGCCAGATACTCGGCGCCGAGGTTGGACGTGAGCACGATGATGGTGTTGCGGAAATCGACCGTGCGGCCCTGGCCGTCGGTGAGGCGACCATCGTCCAGGACCTGCAGCAGAATGTTGAAGACGTCGCTGTGCGCCTTCTCCACCTCGTCGAACAGGATGACCTGGTAGGGCCGCCGGCGCACGGCCTCGGTCAACGAGCCGCCCTCCTCGTAGCCGACATAGCCAGGAGGCGCGCCGATCATCCGCGCGACCGAGTGCTTCTCCATGTACTCGGACATGTCGATGCGCTGCATGGCATGGTCGTCGTCGAACAGAAATTCGGCGAGCGCTTTGCACAGTTCGGTCTTGCCGACGCCGGTGGGTCCCAGGAACAGGAACGAGCCGATCGGCCGATTGGGATCCTGCAGACCGGCGCGCGCGCGGCGCACCGCGTCAGAGACCGCACGAATGGCCTCGTCCTGACCGACCACGCGCTGAGACAGCTTGTCCTCCATGTGGATGAGCTTCTCACGCTCGCCCTCGAGCATCCGGTCGACGGGAATGCCGGTCCAGCGCGAGACCACCTCGGCGATCTCGTCGGCGGTAACCTCCTGCTTCAGGAGATGGCCGCTCGTCTTGGAGGCCTCCGCCAGCTTCCGCTCCAGATCGGGAATAACCGAATAGCGCAGCTCGCCGGCGCGCGTGAGATCGCCACGGCGCTGCACGATCTCGAGCTCGCTGCGGGCCTGGTCGAGCTGCTCCTGCAGGCGCTGCACGGAGGAAAGTTTCTCCTTCTCGGCGCGCCACTGGGCAGTGAGATCGGCCGACTGGCGCTCCAGCTCGGCGATCTCCTGCTCGACCTTCTTGAGCCGATCCTTGGAGGCGGGGTCCGTCTCCTTCTTCAACGCCTCGCGCTCGATCTTGAGCTGGATGATGCGCCGATCGAGCTCGTCGAGCTTCTCGGGCTTGGACTCCGCCTCGATGCGCAGGCGGCTGGCCGCCTCGTCGATCAGGTCGATGGCCTTGTCGGGCAGGAAGCGATCGGTGATGTAGCGGTTGGAGAGAGTGGCCGCGGCGACGATGGCGCTGTCGGTGATGCGCACGCCATGGTGGATCTCGTACTTCTCCTTGAGCCCGCGCAGGATGGAGATGGTCTCCTCCACCGAGGGCTCGCCGACGAACACCGGCTGGAAGCGCCGGGCCAGCGCCGCATCCTTCTCGATGTTCTTGCGGTATTCATCGAGGGTGGTGGCGCCGATACAGTGCAGCTCGCCGCGCGCCAGCGCGGGCTTGAGCATGTTGGAGGCATCCATGGCGCCTTCAGCCTTGCCGGCGCCGACCAGCGTGTGCAGCTCGTCGATGAACAGCATGACGTCGCCCGCAGCCCCGACCTCCTTGAGCACGGCCTTCAGCCGCTCCTCGAACTCGCCACGATACTTGGCGCCGGCGAGCAGGAGACCGAGATCGAGCGATAGCAGCCGCCGGTTCTTCAGGGTCTCGGGTACGTCGCCCTTGACGATGCGCTGGGCCAGCCCCTCGACGATGGCGGTCTTGCCGACGCCGGCCTCGCCGATCAGGACCGGGTTGTTCTTGGTGCGGCGCGCCAAGCACCTGGACGGTACGCCGGATCTCCTCGTCGCGCCCGATCACCGGATCGAGCTTGCCCTTGCGCGCTTCCTCGGTGAAATCGCGCGTGTACTTCTTGAGCGCGTCGTAGCCCTCTTCGGCGGAGGCGGTCTCGGCCGTGCGTCCCTTGCGCAGATCGGCGATGGCCTTGTTGAGGGTCTGGGGGGTGACGCCGGCTTGGCTGAGGATGTCGGCAATCGGCGTGCTGCTCGCCAGCGCCAGGGCGAGCAGCACGTACTCGGCCGTGACGAAAGTATCGCCGGCCTTCTGCGCCATTTGCTCCGCTTGGTCGAACAGCCGCGCGGTTTCCGGCGCCAGATAGATCTGGCCGCCGCCGCCCTCGACCTTCGGTAGCTTGCCAAGCTCGCGGTCGACCGCCTGCCGCACCTGCTCGGGGCGGCCGCCACACGCCGCGATCAGATTGGCCGCAAGGCCGTCCTGGTCATCCAGCAGCGCTTTCGCAATGTGCAGCGGCGTGAACTGCTGATGGCCGCTGCGCAGCGCGAGCGTCTGCGCCGCCTGCACGACGGCCTTCAGGCGATCCGTGTATTTCTCGATCTGCATGGGTCATCCCCGGGCGTTGCTGTTCGGCTGGCCTCGTGCCTGCTCAGCCGCTCTTGCGGTCGCGCTTGTCGACCTCCTCGAAATCGGCATCGACGACGTTGGGTCCGGCATCGCCGCTCCCGCCATCGCCACCCGGGCCGGCTCCCGCTCGGCCCGCAGCGTCGCCCAGGCGAGATGCGGCCTGCGTCATGCGCTCCAGGGCCTGGCGGATGCGCTGCGCGTCCTCGCCTTTCATCACGTCCTTGAGGGCCGAGACCGCCTGCTCGACCTCCTTGCGCGCGGGCTCGGGCGCATCCTTGAGGCTCTTCTCCACCGTGTAGATCGCGGCATCCGCCTGGTTGCGTGCTTCCACCAGCTCCCTGCGCCGCTTGTCCTCCTCGGCGTGCGCTTCCGCCTCCTTCACCATGCGCTGGATGTCGGCCTCGGTCAGGCCGCCGGACGCCTGGATGCGGATCTTCTGCTCCTTGCCGGTCGCCTTGTCCTTGGCCGAGACGTTGACGATGCCGTTGGCGTCGATGTCGAAGGTGACCTCGATCTGCGGCATGCCGCGCGGCGCCGGCGCGATGCCGACCAGATCGAACTGGCCGAGCAGCTTGTTGTCGGCCGCCATCTCGCGCTCGCCCTGGAACACGCGGATGGTAACCGCGGTCTGGTTGTCCTCGGCGGTCGAGAAGGTCTGGCTGCGCTTGGTCGGGATGGTGGTGTTGCGCTCGATCAGCTTGGTCATGACGCCGCCCAGCGTCTCGATGCCGAGCGACAGCGGCGTGACGTCGAGCAGCAGCACGTCCTTGACGTCGCCCTGCAGCACGCCGGCCTGGATGGCAGCACCGATCGCCACCACCTCGTCGGGATTCACGCCCTTGTGCGGCTCGCGGCCGAACAGGCTCTGCACCGTCTCCTGCACCTTCGGCATGCGCGTCTGGCCGCCGACCAGCACGACCTCCTTGATGTCGGAGGCCTGCAGCCTGGCGTCCTTCAGCGCCGCCTTGCAGGGCGGGACGGTCTTCTGGATCAGATCGTCGACGAGCGCCTCGAGCTTGGCCCGGGTCAGCTTGATGGTGAGATGCTTCGGCCCGTTCTGGTCGGCGGTGATGAAGGGCAGATTGACGTCGGTCTGCGTGGCGCTGGAGAGCTCGATCTTGGCCTTCTCGGCCGCGTCCTTCAGGCGCTGCAGCGCCAGTCGATCCTGGCGCAGGTCGATGCCTTGCTCCTTGCGGAACTCGTCGGCCAGATAGTCCATGATGCGCTTGTCGAAGTCCTCGCCGCCGAGGAAGGTGTCGCCGTTGGTCGACTTGACCTCGAACACGCCGTCGCCGACCTCGAGGATGGAGATGTCGAAGGTGCCGCCGCCGAGATCGTAGACGGCGATCTTGCCGGTGCCCTTCTTTTCCAGGCCGTAGGCCAGCGCGGCCGCGGTCGGTTCGTTGATGATGCGCAGCACGTCCAGGCCGGCAATCTTGCCGGCATCCTTGGTGGCCTGGCGCTGGGCGTCGTTGAAGTAGGCGGGCACCGTGATGACGGCCTCGGTGACCTTGCTGCCGAGATAGGCCTCGGCCGTCTCCTTCATCTTCGTGAGGATGAAGGCGCTGATCTGGCTCGGGCTGTATTTCTTGCCTTTCACCTCGACCCAGGCATCGCCGTTAGGTCCGGCGACGATCTTGTAGGGCACCATCGCCCTTGTCCTTTTGGGTGATCGGGTCGTCGTAGCGCCGGCCGATCAGCCGCTTGATGGCGAAGACTGTGTTCTCGGGGTTGGTGATGCTCTGGCGCTTGGCCGGCTGGCCGACCAGCACCTCGCCCGTATCGGTGAAGGCCACGATCGAAGGCGTGGTGCGCGCGCCCTCGGCATTCTCGATCACCTTGGCCTTGCTGCCTTCCATGATCGCCGACGCACGAGTTGGTTGTTCCGAGATCGATGCCGATTGCCTTGGCCATGACGGGTTTCCTTCTACGCGCTCGCGCCATTGCAAAGGCGCGATACGGCACGCGAGTGTGTGCCGCCTAATGTGAATTGCGAGACGTGCCCGCAGGGGAGGGGGCGGCGGGCACGTCCGTCTCACCGCGAGTTCAGGCGGCTTCCTTGACCTCGATCTTCTTGGCTTCGCTGCGGGCGGGTTTGGGGATGGTGACCTTCAGCACACCCTTGGACATGGTTGCCTGCACGGTCGAGGGATCGATCCCGGTCGGCAACTCGAGCATGCGGTAGAACACGCCGTAGGCGCGCTCGGAGACGTGCACGTTCTTGGTTTTTTCGTCCTTCGGCTCCGCCTCGATCTTCTTCTCGCCGCGGATGGTGAGGATGTTGTCATCGAGCGAAATCTCGACATCCTTGCGCTCGAGGCCCGGCAACTCGGCCGTGATCACGATCTCCTTGTCGGTTTCGGACGCGTCTATGCTGGGCACGAGATTGCTCGTTGCCTGCATGCCCGTTGCGCCGAAGCCGCGCGTGAAATCGTCGAAAAGGCGATCGATCTCACGATGCAGGGTGCCAAAGGCGCCGGCTTCGGATCGCGTCGCGTTCGAACGCGAAGTAAATGGAACCAGTGCTCTCAAGTTCATGGCTGTCCTCCATTGGTGGTAGTTGTTGGCAGACAAGTCCTGGTGGCCCGGTCTAGGCCGCCGCCATCTGTGGCCTCACGACGATTCGGTTTTCGACCTTGATGACGCCCGGCGCCGACCAAGCCACACGCTCGGCCTCCTCCAGCTCGGCCCACGAGCGGACCGTGCCTTTGAGGATCACTTCGCTTCCCTTGGCTTCGACGACAATTCTGTTCGCGTCGAGCTCGGCGTTGCGCTTGAACGCCTCTTGGATTTTGCGCTTGATCTCCGAAGGCTGCGCCCGTGGCTTAAGCTTGATCAGGTTGCTGACGCCCTTGACGCCCCGCAGTCGGCACACTGCCTTCTCGGCAGTATCGCGCTGGAACTGCCATTCTTCCTCGCCTTCGAGATGGACCCAGCCGTCCTTGACGATGACTTTTATGTTCTCCCAGGAGTAGGGCAGCTGGCTCTTAATGGCGGCCACGGCTTCGCGCGCGATCTCTGGGTCCGGCTTCGCATCCACGTTACGCAATCGCACCTCGATGTCGTTGGCCATCCCGACCACGCCGGCAACGCGTTTTGTCGCGGCTTCGGCCTCGTACTTGTCGACGTAGCTGTGGACGAATCCCGTGAGCGTAACCACGCCGTTCTTCACGGAGACGGCGATGTCGGTTGCGTCAAGATCGGGACGCCACTGCAGCTCGTCCTTAACGTCGCGCTCGATGTCACTGTCTGATCTCATGGGTGGTCTCCAGAGTGTCTTGCAGGTTCACCAAGTATCTGAAACTTTAGGCGGTGCACGCGCGACCGCCATGACGGTCATCAATTTTGTTGAGCATCGACGCCATCGCACTTGGTCTCCCGGTTCAGAGATGTCCGAGCCGCTCTCCGCCGAGCCAGGGATCGGGGCGAAGATTGCTCAGCGGCAGATCTTCCAGGCGCTTATCGATTTCAATCTCGTGGACGCGAATGGCCTGCCCTCCCCGCTCGCGCAGAATCTGCTGGGCCCTCTCCTCCCGATCCGGCGAGCGCACGCGGACCCACAGGATGAGACCATCTGCAATCGTATTACCCTCGAATTTCTCGGCCTGCTGCCGTTCGAGGAAGCGGATGACCACAGATGCGCCGATCCCGCCGGCCGCAGCGATGCCTACGGCGACAACGGTCGCCCATACCCAGGCGCCACCCGTCGAAAGAATGGCGAGTGCTGCGACCGTGGCGCCGATGTAGATGAGGATGCCCGCGATACCTGCGACCGCAAGCGCAACGTCCTCACGCGCCATGAAGGCTCGCCGCGGCGCGTGTGGCACATCGGCGAGGTCTTCGGCGGCAACATAAGGTGCGCGCAGCTTCTGCCGTACCGCATCGGCATCGGCGAGGACGTCGATGTCTGCTCTGTCGAACCCCGCCAGCCGCAGAGCCTCAGCCGCCGCTTCGAGCGCCTCGCGTGAGCGAAAGACGCCGGCTGCCTCGCGTACTCTGACCCGCTCTATCACCGCGTCGGATGTACTCATCGACTTTGCCTCCTCGGGATTGGGACGCATTGGCGCTGATTACCCGGTGCCGCGGCCGGCCGCGCTGACGGACATCAATTTTTTGCGCTTCATTGCCGCGGCATGCGGCTGTCGCATCAAGCCGAACGTGCCGCTCGTTTCTCGGTGGAGGATGCGGATGGCGCCGATTGTCTCTCTGCCCCGCGCTCCTCCGCCGGCTCAAGGGCCGCGGCGACTGCGTCTTCGACCCGCTCGAGCCATACGAACCGGACATGCTCGCGTGCCGCGTCGGGCACGTCCTCGAGGTCCTTACGGTTGCGCGCGGGTAGCATGACGGTGGTGATGCCTGCGCGCACCGCTGCCAACACCTTTTCCTTTACGCCACCGATTGGCAGCACGAGCCCGCGCAGCGAGATTTCTCCGGTCATCGCCGTATCGTTGCGCGTGGTGCGACCGGTCAGCATCGAGACGAGAGCCATGAACATGGCCACGCCTGCGCTCGGGCCATCCTTGGGGATGGCGCCGGCGGGGACGTGAATATGCACGTCGGACTTTTCGAACACGCTGAGGTCGATCAGAAGATCGGGCGCGCGCGCCTTCACGAGTGTGAGCGCCGCCTGCGCGCTTTCCTTCATCACGTCGCCGAGCTGGCCGGTGAGGATGAGCTTGCCGCGGCCGGGCACGCGCGTCGCTTCGATGAAGAGAATGTCGCCGCCAGTCGGCGTCCAGGCGAGGCCCGTTGCCACGCCCGGCACGCTGGTGCGCATGGCGACCTCGCTCTCGAAGCGGGGTGGTCCGAGTATGGCCGGCAGAGCCGCGCTGTCGATGTGCATGCGCTCACAACTGCCCTCGGCGACGCGCATGGCGACGTGCCGGCACACCGCACCGATCTGGCGTTCCAGGCTACGCACGCCGGCTTCGCGCGTGTAGTCATGGATGATGGTGTGGATTGCGTCATCGGCGATTTCGCATTGTTCCGGCTTTAGGCCGGTTGCGACTAGTTGGCGCCTGATCAGGTAGCGCTTGGCGATCTCGACCTTCTCTTCCTCCGTGTAGCCGGGCAGCTCGATGATCTCCATGCGGTCGCGTACCGGCCCAGGGACGGTGTCGAGCACGTTAGCGGTGGCGATGAACATCACCTTGGAGAGGTCGAAGGCTACGGCAAGATAGTTATCGCGAAAGGTCGCATTCTGTTCGGGGTCGAGGACCTCGAGCAACGCAGAAGCCGGATCGCCGTGGAAGCCGGCGCCGAGCTTGTCAACCTCGTCGAGCATCAGCACCGGATTGCGCGCGCCGACCTTGCGAATCGATTGGACGATGTTGCCCGGCAGCGCGCCGATATAGGTGCGCCGGTGACCGCGGATCTCGGCTTCGTCGTGCACGCCGCCGAGGCTGAGGCGCGCAAACTTGCGCCCCGTCGCTCGTGCAATACTTTGGCCCAGCGACGTCTTGCCGACGCCGGGTGGTCCGACGAAGCACAGGATCGGGCTCTTGCCTTCGGGGTTGAGCTTGCGGACCGCCAGATACTCGAGAATGCGCCGCTTGACCTTCGGCAGGCCGTAGTGGTCCTCATCCAGGATTCGCCGCGCTTCGGCGATGTCGATCGTCTCCGGGCTCAGCTTTGACCAGGGCAGTTCGATCAGCCAGTCGAGGTAGGTGCGGATCATGCCGTATTCGGCCGCAGCCTCCGGCATGCGCTCCAACCGCTTGAGCTCCTTCTTGGCCTGATCCTCGGCCTCCTTCGGCATGCCGGCCTTTTCGATCAGGAGGCGCAGCTCGGCGATCTCAACTGTCTTGTCGTCGCCCTCACCCAGCTCCTTCTGGATCTGGCGCAGCTGCTCGCGCAGGATATGCTCGCGCTGCTGCGAGGAGAGCGACTGCTGGGTCTGCTCGCCGATCTCCTTTGACAGCTTCAGAATCTGGATGCGTTGCGCCAGCAGCGCCAGCACCTTGTCGAGTCGCTCCTTGATGTCGAGGGTCTCCAGAATGTCCTGCTTTTCCGACGGCTTGGAATCCATGATGCCAGCGACGAAGTCGGCGAGCGCAGAGGGTGAGTCCAGGCTCTCGATGGTCGCCCCCAGCTCCGCGGGCACATTCGGCAATAGCTGCATCGCCTCGCGGGCGCGCTCCTGCAGCAGGCGGACACGCGCCTCGATCTCCGATGTCAGCACCTCAGAGCTGCCGATCTCCTCGACGCGCGCCACCAGAAAGGGGTAGCCCGCCAGAAACTCGACAACGCGAAAGCGGCGCATGCCGCGACAGACCACGTGATGGGTTCCATCGGCGGCGGTGACGTAGCGGAGGATTTCAGCGGTTGTCCCCACCCGGTAGAGCTGCTCGGGCTTGGGCTCCTCGACGGCCGGATCGGTCTGCAACAGCACTCCCAGCGGGCGCTGCTCGCGGACGGCCAGCTGAGCGGCGGCGATCGACTGCGGCCGCCCGACGGCAAGCGGCAGCATGATGGCGGGGAACAGCACGGCTTGGCGAACCGGCAGGATGATGAGGGCGTCCTGCGGAATTGGCGGGTGGCCGGGAGTGCTCGCCTGGGCCTGCGTTTTTGCTTGCTCCGGTGCGTCTGGCATGGCTTCACCCGGCCTCAGAGCTCTTCATCAGGATCAGGACGAGACATCCGTTGAGCAGCTCGGATCGGTCGATCCGAAGCCGGCTCGCCGAAATGCGGATTCGGCGCTCGAAGCGGCCGTGCGGAATCTCCAAGCGATGGATGACCGCATCGCCGGAAAGCGTAGGGAACCGCCTTGTCCCTGCGATCACCAGCACGTCCCCCTCGATCGAAACCTCAAGATCGCGCTGCTCGACACCGGGAAGGGCGGCGATGGCGCAGAGCTCCCGCTCGGTCTCGTAAATGTCGACGGGCGGCTCCCATACGGCGTGATGCGCGCCGGCCAGGCTTGGGCGGAAGAATTGGCGCTGCAGGCGCTCTGCCCGCTCGATCAGCGCGCAGGCTTCAGCCCACATAAAAGCCCTCGGGTCGCCCGTGGTCATGCAACTGCTGCCCGGATTTCGATGAAGCCGAAGCCTGCGCTTGCAGAAGCGCTTTCGCCTACAAAGCCAGCTTCGGATCCGGTGTGACGGGGAGGCTGAACTCCCGGGCGGCTGTACCTGCCGACGACGTCGTTCATCGTTCGCCTCCCTGTGCCGCACTCGGGAACCGCTTCGACACTGGGAGCGGAAGCGTCGAGCCGCCTTGACGGCCATCAACTTGCGGCAGTGTTTTTTGCGGACGGCCCGGCCGAGCAGGGAGGCATCCGTTGGTACCATCTCATCAAACTGGGCCATCCGTTGCATAGCTTGCGTTTACGTAATCTTACGTTACGGGTTTTTGCCGAATTTCCCTCACGCCCAGCCTGAGCCATCTAGATCGTCATCCCGGGCCAACGCTCCATTCCTCTGGGCGCGACCCGCAGCAGACGTGGCAATGCGTAAGGGAGGATTTCATGCAGACGAAGGCATGTTCCGGTCGCGCCAGTAGCTCGCCGCAGCCTCGCCAAGTGACATCGAACAAAACAGGAAGACCCCAGATGCACGCGCTGCAGAGCCTGGACGCACTGGCGGTGAACATCCGCTGCAGCCGCGGCCAGGAAATCTGCAGCCCGTCACGTCCCGCGGATTACTGGTACCGCGTGGTTTCCGGCTCGGCCCGGCGCTGCGTCATACGGTCCGACGGCCGGCGCCAAATCGTCGATCTGTTGCTCCCGGCGCGATTTTTTCGGTTTCTCTGAGCGCAACGAATACGATTCCACCGTCGAGGCGGTCGTCGAGGGCACGATAGTCGCGAGTTACCCGCGCAAGCGCGCCGAGATGATGGCGGACGCAGACCCGCAGCTGGCGCGCGAACTCCGTCAAGTCGCGTACAAGGCGCTCGCGCGATCGCGCGCTCATCTCCTGATCCTCGGCCGCATCACGGCGCGGGAGAAGGTTGGCGCCTTCCTGCTCGAACTGGTTGAACGCTTCTCCGGCGGTGCGACGGACACCATCATGCTGCCGATCTCGCGCTACGACATCGCCGATTGTCTGGCGCTGTCCGTCGAAACGGTGTGCCGCTCTCTGACGGAGCTCAAGCAGCGCGGAGTGATCGCGCTCTCTGGCACGCGCTGTGTTAGGATCGTTGATAGGCAAGCCCTGGAGGAGGGCGACAGGGATAGCGATGCATCGTTCGCACGGCGCAAGCCCGCCAGCTTCGATCACGGGAACAGTTCAGCTGACGCCAACCCGGTCGGGTCCCTCGCCGGACGCCAGCTGCGCCATAACTGCCAAGCGAATGGCTTCCGCCAACTGACGGGTACCTAGCCGCTCCATCATGCGGGCGCGATGGACCTCAACCGTGCGCACGCTGATGCCGAGGTCGAAAGCAATCTGCTTGTTCGGTCGACCCGCAACCAAGGCGTCAAGAACCTGCCGCTCACGCGGACTGAGCGCCGCGATCCGGTGAGCAGCCTCGGTGGCCTCGCGAGCCCGGTCCGGCCGGCCCACCCGCGCCAGCGCCACCTCGATGGCGCCCAGCAGCACCTCTTCATCGAACGGCTTCTCGATGAAGTCGACGGCGCCGGCCTTCATGGCCTGCACGGCGGTTTGAACGTCGCCCTGGCCGGTCATGACGATCACGGGCAGCGTGACGCCCAGTTGGTTGAGGCGATCCTGCAGCTCCAGCCCGTCCATGCCGGGCATGCGTACGTCCAGCAGGATGCAGCCGCCCGGCAGCTCGCGCGCCGCGTCGAGAAAGGCCGCCGGTGTCGGATAGGAGACGCACGCGTGGCTCGCCGAATGAAGTAGCCGCTCGAGCGAGCGTCGCACCGCGGCATCATCGTCCACCACATGGACCGTTCGGTCAGCGGTCATTGTTGTCTCCATCGTGTGGCGCTGACGGAACGGTGAAGCGGAAGATCATGCCGCCACCTGGATTTGCTTCGCACTGCAGGCGGCCGCCGTGCACCTCGACTATCGAACGGCAGATAGAGAGGCCGAGCCCCATGCCGTTCGGCTTGGTGGAAACGAATGGTTCGAACAGCCGGGCGGCGATGTCGTCGGCAAGGCCCGGCCCGGTGTCGGTCACGGCGATCTCCACCATGCGTTCATCACGCAGAGACGTCGCCACGTCGAGCTCGCGCCGTCGGCTTGCGTCCATGGCCTCGATGGCATTGCGCATGAGATTGACGAGCACTTGCTGGATCTGGATGCGGTCGACGAGAACGTGCCGGGCGTTGGGCTCGAAATGCAGCCGCACCTGCACGCCGAGCGCCCCCGGCCCCTTCAGGGCCAGCGCACGAGCCTCCTCGACCATCGTCGACACCCGCTCCACCCGCTTCTCCGTTTCGCCGCGGCTTACAAATTCGCGCAAGCGCCGCATGATTTGCCCGGCGCGCAAGATCTGCTCGCCGGCCTCACCCATCACCTCCCATGCCGTGACGATCCCTTCGCCGCCCTTTGCCAGTAGACGCCGCGCCGCAGCCACGGAATTAGCGGCGGCGGTGAGGGGCTGACTCAACTCGTGCGCGAGCGCAGCCGCCATCTGCCCGGCAGCGCTCAGGCGCGCTGCATGGAATAGCTCCTGCCTCACCTCCTGGAGACGTGCGTCCGCAAGCTCGCGATCCCTGCCTTCCCTGACCAGCTTGCGATGCGCCTCTGCCAACTCGCTGGTCCGGTCGGCAACGCGGTGCTCGAGCGTCTCATTGAGGTGCAGCAACTCAGCCTCCGCCCGCTTCTGGGCGGTAAGGTCACGACTGACGGTGGCGACGTTGATCGGGCACCCCCGACGAGGGTCGTCGATCCGGAACCAGTCAACAAGGAAGGGAATTGCGCCACCGGTCTTGAAGTGGCGGAAGTCGAGTTCGCCGACCCAGCGGCCATCGCGCATGACGCGGGGCCATAGCTCGTCCCGCACCAGCGCCACCTCTTTCGGCATCAAGAAGTCGAGCACGTGCAGGCGGGCAGCGTCGGCCAAGACCGCCAAGGCCAACTAAGCGCAGGCCGGCGGCATTGATGTACTGCGGCACGCCGTCCAGTCCGGCAACGCCGATGAAATCGGACGAATTCTCCACCAAGGCAACAAAGCGCCGCTGATCGGTTTCCGCATGCCACCGTTGGAGAGCGATCGTCGCCTCGTTAGCGGCGACGCCCAGCAGAAGCCGTTGGGCTTCGCTGGGAAAGTCGGAGCGGCGGGAGCCAGCCACAAGGATCGCATTGCTGCCAAAGCCGATGGGAGAGCAGGCGAGAAAAAGGGTGCTTTGCCCAAGCGGGACTGCACTTGCCGCTTGGCTCGACGACCCGTTCCGCAGCCATCCCCGCAAGGCTGCGCGGATGGCGCTGTCCGACTCGGCCGAGATGCCGCCGGTCCTGGTGATCTCGATGCCCGACTCCTCGCGTTCGCTCGGGAGGGAAACGCAAACGATCTCCGAGTCGAGCATGGTGAGCAGGGCCGCGGCGACGCTGTCGGCGATCTGTTGCGGGTCGTAGGCTTTCCAGATGGCCGGCAGCGTCGACAACGCAACCAGGTCGCGGATGCTGTGCCGCAGCTCCTGGCTGTCGAGAACCCCAGTCAACGGCATGGCGAGGGCTCCTGCTCAGCGCGCACGCTCAACCACCAGTTCCTCAAGATACGGGTGCACGACGGTCGCGCAGCTCCCGGAGGAATTCGTCTGGAGGTGCGTAGAACTGGTTTTCGCGCAGCACGCCGCCGACGATCACCTGCGGATGGGTGCGCATGATGTCCATCACGACCGAAGCGCTGAACCTCGTCACGTCGTAGGTGCAGACGACGACATCATCGTATTTCGGCAGGATGTAATTGAGCCGCGTCTCGTACTCGACAATATCGTGCACGCCAGGCAGGTCCTCCAGCGCCCACTCCATGTTGGCCCACAGCCTCGTCAATCCGAAGCCCTGCTGCTTGCCGGCAGTCAGGATCTCCTCGATCAGCGTCAGCATGTCCTGCTGATTGAACCGGCCGCCACGCAGGTAGGCGTCTTCCCACGAGCGCACCTCGAGCTGGCCGGACGTTTCGGCGGCGTCGGCATCGATACTGTTCTCCCCGAGACGGCGAAACCGCTCGGCGCGATGCTTGTTGTCCACGATCTGGAAAGCCTTGTCGCCTGCTTCCAGACCATCCCTGACAAAGGGTCCGAGGACTTCGTACTCCTCGTCCCGGTTGTGGAAGAATGCACAGGCGTGACAGGAGCAATCCAGCGTCGATCTCGCCAGCTTTACGGCTCGATTGGTCGGGGCCATGTTTCGCTCGCAGTTTCTTCGGGTTGTCTCAAGAGGCGACGGGCATTCGCTCCATCTTCTCTCAGGAGCTCCGCTGTGAAAGCTCAGTGCGCCGCCGAGCCTCGGTCCTGCAAATCCCGCAAGAATTCATCCGGCGGCACGTAGAACGGGTTCTCCCGCAGGATGCCGCCGACGATCACCTGCGGATGCGTGCGCAGCACGTCCATGACGATGGCGGCGCTGAACTTCGCCAAGTCGTAAGTGCACACTGTGGCCATGTCGTATTTCGGCAGCATGTAGTTGATGCGCGACTCGTACTCGACGACGTCGTGCACGCCGGGAAAATCCTCGAGCGCCCATTCCATGTTCGCCCAAAGCCGCGTTACGCCGGAGCGTTGCTCGCCGCAAGCGCTCCTCGCGCTGGCGCTTACGTCCATCGATCTGAATCCAAGCTTCTTCGCTGCGTCCGCCTCCAGCCACCCTCCTTCAGGAACAGGGAAGCATGACCTTGTATTCATCTTCCCGGCTATGGAAGAACGCGCAGACATGACAGCGGCGGTCCACCGCGGACCTTGCCAGTGTTACCTGCTTGTTGCTGTGTGCCATCTTTCGCTCCTGCGCTGAATTGCGGGGAGCGGTGGGGCTGTCCTCAGCTGATTGTGGGCCGAAGCACCATTTTCGGATGGCTTGAATACAGCACGAACCACTCGTGACGATACGCCCGACAGGTGTCGAACGCGATGCAGCAACGCATTGAATACCTGTTGAGAATTGTTAGCAATGCCCAATTTCGTGTGCGGCCGGCAGCATGAGGCCAGACTAGAGGATTGTGACAGTGCTCACAGCGGCTGCGAGATGGCGCGGCCGCAGATTCGTCATCACACCTACGGCGAGCCGACTGGGCTCACTTCAGCGCTGCCCAAGCTTCCTGAGCGGAGGCCCAATGCGTGCCGGCCCCGACCAGCTTGGCGGGTCGCTGGCAGGAAAGCTTTCGTCCAACGCTTCGTCGATGGTCTCGTCCGGCGATTTCTTGCTTGTTTCTTGCTCACCGCGCGGTCGGCGGCGCTGCTTGCGCTGGACGCCCGCTGATTTGCGCTTGGGTGGGGGCCGGTTTGTCATGCAATGACCAACGAAACAGGGCCGCCATCGGGCCCCGCTGGGGAAGGCCACGCCGCGGCCGAGGGCCGGCAGCTCGGCTTGCAGCGCCGCCTCGATCCGCTGCAGCTCGTCCGCCAGCTTCCTGCGCTTGTCGGTAATCGGCCCCAGCGTCGCGGCAACGAGATTCTTGAAGACGATGCGCCAGGCGCCGCCGACCCGCCGGTCGGGAGTCGATTGCAGATAAAAACTGATCACCGGCGCCGGAGGCAATTCGAATTCGGCCAGCTGCCGCAGATCCTGCGGGGTCAACATGGTGGCCATGACGCTCTCCTCTCCCGTTGAACCAGCTTTCAAGCCGACGTGTCCTGGCAGGAGGCCGCGCACGGCGCGTTGACGCCCATCAACTCTGCGAATGATTTTGTGTGAAGCGAAGGGATCGCGGACACGAGCCCGCAGTCAATGCCGGGACACAAATGTTGACGCCCGTCAGGGTCGGCGATCAGAGCTGCGTGTATCAGTGGGCGACGCATCGGAGCACTCGACCATGTCGACGATCGACACCCGCCGCGAGCAGATGTTTCCAAAGCTGACGCCGGGTGAGATTGCCCGGCTGCGACGCTTCGGCGAAATCCGGCGCTACGCCGCCGGGGCGCAGCTGTTCAAGACCGGCGAGCCCAGCCCCGGCATGTTCGTTATCATATCAGGCACTGTTGCCGTCAGCCGGCGCGACGGATTGGGACACGTCGTTCCCATCATCGAGCTGGGACCCGGCGAATTCCTCGCCGAAGTCGGACAGCTGTCCGGCCAGCCGGCACTGGTCGACGGCGCTGCCAAGACGGATGTTGAGGCGATTCTCATTCCGACCGACGGCCTGCGCGCTCTGTTGGTCGCCGAAGCCGAACTCGGCGAGCGCATGATGCGCGCGCTCATCCTCCGCCGCGTAGCCCTGATCGAAACGGGTGCTGGTGGCCCGGTACTGGTCGGTCCGGCGACCAGCCCCGACGTGATACGCCTGCAGGGCTTCCTCACGCGCAACGGCTATCCCCATCAGGTGCTCGACCCGGCGGAGGACGCAGAAGCGAAGGCGTTGATCGAGCGTTACGCGCCAGAACCCGCCCACCTGCCGCTTGCCGTGTGCCCGGACGGGACCGTGCTCAAGAACCCAAGCGAGGAGGAGCTAGCCCGCTCCCTCGGCATGGTGCGCGTCGATGCGCCGGACCGGACCTACGACGTTGCCATCGTCGGCGCGGGACCGGCTGGTCTTTCCACCGCGGTCTATGCCGCATCGGAGGGTCTCTCCGTCATCGTGTTCGATGCGCACGCGTTCGGCGGGCAGGCGGCGGCAAGCGCTCGGATCGAGAACTATCTGGGATTCCCGACCGGCATATCAGGCCAGGCGTTGGCCGGCCGCGCCTTCGTGCAGGCGCAGAAGTTTGGGGCCGAGATGGTGATACCCGTAGAGGTCAAGCGGCTCGTTTGTGTCGAGGCTCCGCTCACGCTCGATCTCAGCGACGGCCGCCGCGTCAAGGCCAAGACCGCTGTGGTGGCGGCGGGCGCCCGCTATCGCCGGCCAGCGGTTCCAGGGCTGCAGCAGTTCGAAGGTCGCGGCGTGTGGTACTGGGCGTCGCCGATCGAAGCGCGCCTGTGCCGGCAGGAGGAGATCGTGCTGATCGGGGGCGGCAATTCGGCCGGGCAGGCGGCGGTATTCCTGTCGGGTTTTGCTTTCAAGATCTGGATGCTGCTGCGCGGCGACGGACTCGCCGAGAGCATGTCGCGCTATCTGATCGACCGAATCGGGGCCACACCTAACATCAAGTACTAACGCGGACGGAGCTCGTCGCCCTGTCGGGCTCGCCGCACGGCAGGCTTGATCGGGTGCGCTGGCGCCACAACCCAACCGGCAAGGAGACTGAGAAGCCGATCCGCAACGTGTTTGTCTTCATCGGCGCAGACCCAGCGACGCATTGGCTGAAGGACTGCGGCGTCTTACTCGACAGAAACGGTTTCGTGCGCACGGGGCCCTCGCTTGCGCCGGACGAACTCGCAATGAATGCCCGGCTGCCAATGCTACTCGAGTCCAACATATTCGGCGTATTTGCGGTAGGCGACGTGCGCTGCGGCTCAGTCAAGCGGGTTGGCGGAGCGATCGGCGAAGGCGCGGCCGTTGTGCCGGAACTGCACTCCTTCTTGGTGGATACACCGGTTGCACCGCACTGCGGCCCAGAGAAGCCGCGCAACTGAGAAATGCTTTTCTCGCGAGCGCGTTGCGTGCGGCGGAGGCCCAGTTGGGAGAGGTGACGGAAGATCGATGCGCGGTGCGGGCACAAACCAGTATCGCGCCACGCCGCTCGAGCGTGACCGTCCTTTGACCGCTTAGTCGACGCAGTGACGCGTGCTGCAAGACCTGCGATTGGAGAACAGCTATGAAGACAGTTGCACTTGCTCTGCAGGGTGGTGGCGCTCACGGAGCGTTTGTCTGGGGCGTGCTTGATCGTCTATGCCAGGAGCGCCAACTCAAGATAGCAGCGATAAGTGGGGCCAGCTCTGGAGCTTTCAACGCAGTAGTCTACCTTTACGGGCTCGCCTCCGGCGGCGCGAAAGGGGCTCGCGAAGCCTTGGAGGAGTTTTGGACGAATGTTGCAAAGCAAGCGCTGTGGTCGGGTAATCCGTTCATCGGCGCGTCCTCTTTTGGTGCATTTCGCAATATCGACAACCACCCACTCTCGATTTGGATTGAGCAACTCGCGCCGATCATATCGCCGTACAATTTGCCCTTTCTCACCAATTCCCTCGAACCTGTGGCGCGGGCCGTTATGAAAGATCCGCAGAAGCTAAAGCACCCTGAGCCGGCAGTCTTCTTCGACCTTGTCGATGTCGTGAATGGTCGCCGTGAAATCGTGACGCAGCCCAACATTACCATTCCTTCGCTTCTCGCATCCGCCTGCCTGCCTACGAGCTCCAGAGCCATACGGATTGGCCGGGGCCTTTATTGGGATGGTGGCTATATGGGCAATCCCGCCTTGGCGCCACTCGTTCGGCTAGCGCGAGACAATGAAGGCGCCCGCGATATCCTGATGGTCACGGTCAATCCCTTCCGGCGGACCGATTTGATGCCGCCGCAATCGGCGTCGGACATCCAGGATCGCCTCAACGAGATCATCTTCAATTCATCGCTGGTCCTAGAGGTCAACGGGATTCACACGGTCAACAATTTACTCCGACAATGTACGGAGCAACCACCATTGCGCGCACACGACAACAGACCGGTCAGGGAAATCCTTTTCCATCGCATCAGTGACGACGGTTACATGCGTATGCTCGGTTACGTGTCGAAAGCTAATCCCAGTCTGCTTTTTCTGGAGGAACTGCGTGACCACGGCCGAGCGGCGGCTGAGACCTGGCTGCGTACGAGCCTGAGGCATGTCGGCCGGAATTCTTCCTTTGACGTCGGCGAATTGCTTGATGAGATTCTACCGTCGCAATTGGGTTCGCCGCCTGCTGGGAGCGGAGGCATATCCTTGTTGGCTCCCGAAATTGCCCCAGCGGAAGGTTTTGGCTAGAATTGCTATTGTCTGAAAAATAACTTTAACGTCGACGAGGGACCGAGCGATCAACAAGACCAGCTAGTCTCCCTGCACTCGATTGACGTTTCTGATTTTGCGGGGACTTACCGCGGCTATAGCATCGTAGTGATCGATGAAGACGGCAATACGATTGCCAGCGTCCCGTTCACCCCAGACTGACGGGCGAATTTCAAACTGAGACAACGACACCTAGCGAACCATGCCGATGATGGCGGGACTTGCGCACCCTCTACCTAATTGCCCATCACGCGTCACTACCAAGCTAGGAGTCGCGCCCACAAGCAGAGGACAGTACCAATTTGACCGGCGCTTCTGCGCCAAGTTCTGGACGGCCAATTCAGCGGCCTGTCTGGTCGCTTAGTGGCTCAGTTCACGGCCATTGTCCATGCGCACGGCCCAGTCGCCGAATTTGTCGTCGTTCCCCGCCGCTTCTCAGATTGAAAGACGAACAGTCCCACCAGGTTCGTCGGTCCCGAAAATCGACGCCGCAATCTTGACCACCATCAATGACGTGCGCCGGGCATCGGTTCACATGTTCGTGTGTTCACGCACCTCGTCGATCACCATCAAAGCCGGTGAAGCTGATGATCAAGGATGTGATGGTTCGGCTCGAAGGAACTGTGGCCGATGATTTGCGCCTGGCCGCTGCCGCAGACATCGCGCGGCAATTCGAGAGCCATGTCGTTGGGTTGTTTCTCAACATCGTGCCACCTCCCCTCCCGGCAGATCCGGAAGGCGGCGGCATCGCACAAACGGCCCTGTTGGTTGAGGAGGCGCGCGCAGCCGGCGACAAGATCGCGAAGCTGCTGACTGCACGTCTCGCTCAGCTGGGCACGCTGGTCGAGATCCGGCGTTTCGATATCTTTGCCGACGAGATCACCGGCGTCTGTGCCCGCGAGGCCCGCTCAGCCGATACGTTCGTCGCCCTCCGTCCGAACAGCGTACCGGAGGAGCCCGAGCACATCGTTGAGAACGTTCTCTTCGGCTCTGGAAGGCACCTTTTCCTGGTTCCACCAGGCGAGCGGCGCAAAACGAGTTTCGAGAACGTTCTCGTCGCTTGGAACGGCAGCCGGGAGGCGGCGCGTGCGCTGGCTGAGGCCCTGCCGTACTTGAAGACAGCCGAAACGGTGACGGTTTGTGTCGTTGATGACAAGCCTCGCGTCAACGCGGCGACCCTCCTGGGCGCCGACGTGAAAAAGCATCTCGAGCATCATGGGATCGACGCAGCGTTACATCACCTAGCGAGCCGCAATCGCGATGTCGCAGCGACACTAATCGCCGAGGCGGGCCGACGGAAGGCAGATCTTATCGTCATGGGAGGCTACGGCCATTCACGTCTGCGCGAATGGCTGCTGGGCGGGGTGACCTTCGAGCTACTGCGTGAAGCGTCCGTCCCACTCCTGGTGGCACATTAGGTTATCTGTCTTCAGCCGCATTGGATGAACCTAGGTTGGGCACGCGATGGCTTACATAGATCGCAGCTTGGGTTGAAGCGAAATCCTGTTGCACCGGGCACGTCTTGCCTGGCTCTACCCGGATCGCCTGCGCAGCTGAGGTGACAAGCGGGATGTCACGGGCACGGTGAGTTTGATTTTCGAGGGTCCAACCAAGCCGGCGCCAACAGAAGCGCAGAAGACGCTGGTAAAGAAGCGCCGGGAGCTTGGCAGGGTCATCCAGCGGTTACAATCACCGCCGCTAAGCCACGGCAGCGCTCGCGAGCTAAGAAAGCTGCAGGCCCGCTTGGAGCGCGAGATTGTCGAGCTCGACGCCTGACCGGACACATTGCTCGTGCGGGCGCTCGCCCGAAGGGAGAGTTACTCCTTGGGCAAGACCCTGATAGGCCCGCTGTCCTTGTCGATGACGTGCGCGCCAAAAAGCTTCAGCGTGCCCGGGCCGATGACGGTGATGCCGGCGTGCACGAGGTCGCGCTTGATAATATTGTAGGACCCGGTTTTGAGCTCCACTTCCGTGCCATCGGCTCGCTTTACCGTGGCCCCCGCAATCACATAGACGATCTCTTCGCCGTTATGCGAATGACGCGGGATCTCCGTCCCCGGCGGGAAGTCATACACAGCAGTCCAGATTTCCATTTTCGTGCCGGTGAGATCGGCCTTCTTGAACTCGGTCCGCGTCTCCTGGGCATCAGCTGCTCCGGCGAGAAGTAGGATTCCAAGGAAAGACATTGTTATCTTGGCTTTCATCGGTTTCTCCAGGTTTACAATGACTTCGAGTGCAGGACTCAGTCCTGCATTTCACAAACCGACCTAACGATCACCCTCGACCTTAAGAGCATATCCGCACCCTCGAAGTGTATAGCGCCACCAAATGTGGGATATTCAGTGGCAAGAGGTTGTGTGAAAGGGCGCTCGGAATGATGACCTTGAGGCCACGCTCAACTAGCATATGCCATAAGGTCAGATGCTCTCGTCCGTCGAAAAATTATAGCTTTGCAGTTGGGGCGCCGCTGGCTTCGAGCCAACCCAGTAGTTCGCCACACCTGGTGCGGTGCGCGAGGGTCAGCGACGTCCTGCGCGCGAGCTGCGCATAGCATGTGGCCCCGTGTTGAAGCGCGAGAATGCCGTCACCTATGGGGCATCCTGGAACCAGACGTGGACGGGAGTCGCTCAAAAGCGGCAGATCGAGATCGTCGGGAATAAGCTCACGGTCCCCTCTGCACCGGTCAAGAGTGGCACCACTGGCAAAGAGTAAAAGTCGAGGCAGCTGTCAGGGAGGACAACATGAAGCGAAGTCTTCTTGCAATCGCGACCGTGGCCGGCGTTCTAACCGCAGCGCATTGGGCGTTAGCTCAGCAGGCAACCATCGTGCAGGCGGATGAGGTGAAATGGGGCCCTGGCTCGCCGGCGGTACAACCAGGTTCCCAACAAGCGCTGCTCGTTGGCGATCCGACAAAAGAGGGAGGCTACGTAGTCCGAGCGAAGTTTCCTGCCGGCTTCAAAGTCGCTCCACACGTCCATCCCAATGATGAAAATGTAACAGTCATCTCCGGCATGTTCCATATCGGTCTGGGGGACAAGTTCGACGAGAGCAAGGGCCAGGCAATCAAACCGGGCGGCTATTTCCAGGTGCCAAAAGGTCTGCAGCACTTCGCCTGGGCTAGCCAAGACACGGTGATTCAGCTGCACGGCGTCGGACCTGGTGGCATCAACTATGTAAATGCCGCGGACGATCCGAGGAAGAAGTAGTTGGAACAGCTTGCGGCGGTGTGCGCTCATTGGGGCGCCCCGCTTCACTTCACGACGACGGTGCGGCGCTGCGGTGACTCCGTCCGATTGCAGAGCACTTACACCTCGCCGGCACAGCAGGCGGCATGCGTGTTCGTGACCCATCTCGGACACCTCGGCTAACAACGAGTTCGACTGGTTAGTTCTGCCAATGAGCAGCACACCGCTAGCGAAACGGCAATGTCCCCTAAGTGACTGCTACGAAGGTAGTCGCGATATAGCTTTTAGGGGCGGGGTCTCGACCATTCACAGTTAGGATTGCGGATGGACGCGCTCTGCATGCAGATGGACCGTCATAGCCACATCTGCTCGTACAGCACGCAGTCATGTTATTATTTGTTCCATCAGAACGGGAGGAATTTATGAAGGTACGCGGCTCTTTTCGCTTGACCTTGCTCGCTGGATTGGCTGCGAGGGCTTTTCTACTTGCGTGGAGTTTGTTGATTATCGAACCAGTGACCGCGGTTGCCGGCCCGAAAGAGGATGCATTTCAGATCATTGAACAATTCAAAAGCGCCTTTGATGCTTCCGACGCCCAACGCATTGTAAAGCTGTTTGCACCGGATGCCTCTTTTCTCGGCACTGTGAGCCCGAAGCTGATTACCAAAACGGAAGACGTCGATGCCTATTTTCAGGCCATCAAAACGAACATGCCGCGGAAGATCACGATCGAGGAATATTCAACATTGGTGCTGTCGGATACCGCCGTTGTGTTCGCCGGCTTTGACGTGTTCGGAATGACAAAAGATGGCCAGGCAATCGAGGCCCCGGCGCGCTTCACGTTCGTGATAACGAAGGGCGATCAAGGTTGGCGGATCAGTCACTTCCATTCGTCGCTCCGGCCAAAACCGCAATAAAGCGCTTCAAGTCGTGGAGCGCTCTGATCGACAATCTGCATCTCGGCCTTTGGCACGAGGCTGTCTCGGCCACGCGATCGTCATCGTGGCGTTCATTGGGGAATGACCGATTCCATCGGATGGTAACGCTCAGCTTCAATCTGTCGGCGCTGCGGCGGCTGTAGCGCGTTCTGCGGATCTCTCCGCTCGCTGGGGTCGAAGTGACGTTATAGAATGAAAACGAAAGTGAGGACGAACATGTTCTTTGGGAGAATAGCAATCGCGATCGCCGTGCTTTCAACCGCGTTAGCAGCGCAGGCGAATGCACAGTTTGCCGTGATGCAGGAAATCGCCATCGAGTCTTCTACGCCCAGCGTGGACGACTTCTTGAAGGGGAAACCGGGCGAGCCTGTGCTTATCGCGGGACACCTGCGCCTTCCGAAAGCAGGACCTCCGGGCCAGGTGGCGCCTAAGCAACCGGTGGTCGTGCTGATGCACGGCGCGGGCGGCCAGTCGCCTTGGAATGGCTACATTCACGAATGGTCGCGTGTGCTGAATGAAGCAGGAATAGCCACCTTCAATGTGGATAGCTATTCCGGTCGCGCTGGTCCCGCAACCAACTAACTAACGAGGCTTCGCCTCAGACCGACGAGGTATATCGGCAAAAGTGAGCCGAGGATAATGGGGATTACCGGTCGATTTCAGTGGACTCCGGTCGAGCCTGCAGGGACATGCCCTGGATATGGGAGCTTGACGCTCGATGGGTCCGAGGATCCGTGGACGACTGGAGCCTGCGATGACAATAGCACGATCCGTGGCGGACGTGTTGCGTAATCATGTGGTGCTTAAGTACGAGGCGATCGACCGGATGTACCTCAACGTCTACGTGCCCCACTTGCAGACGGTGGGAGCTACGGTGGGGTACTTGCGGGTTCACCATGGCCAGCGGTTCGCTTCGACGACGGCAGTGGCGCCGATGACGGAGGCCTTCGTCCGCAACGTCGAGGAATTCGTTGCGGCTGAAGGCATCGATCTCATTACCTTCGAGAAGAAGCAGCGCAAGGACGAAGTCACGCAGAAGTACTTGCAGGCGTTCAAAAAGAGCGAGGGCGTGCTGTACGTCGGCAAGGCACAGGAGAAAGCGCGTGTCATGCGCACCGAGCGCCGCCGCTGTAAGCGCACTGGCGCGACCTATCCGTGGATCGTTCAATCGACGGCCATGGTCAACCATTACTACTTCTACTGCGTCGACGCGGACTTCGGGCCGCTGTTCGTGAAATTCTGCTCCTACTTTCCTTACAACGCCAAGCTCTACATCAACGGCCACGAGTACCTGAAACGCCAGCTTACCAAGCGCGGCATAGCGTTCCAGCCTCTGGACAATGGCATCAAGTCCTGCGCCAATCCTGAGCTGCTGCAGCGGCTTGCCGATGAACTGACCGCGGAAAAGATCGATCGGCTGCTCCGCAAATGGCTGCGCCGATTACCGCATCCCTTTCCGGCACGCGATCGCGCCGCCGGCTATCGCTACGACCTATCAATCCTGCAGGCGGAGTTCTCGCTCACCCAGGTGCTCGACCAGCCCGTGACGGGACGCATCTTCTTCGAAGAGGTGATCCGCGAGAATTTGGACATTGGTCGGCCGAGCCAGGTGAGCCTGATCTTCGACCGCAGGATCAACCGCTGCACCCCAGGGCGGTTCCGTACCCGCGTCATCACGAATGGCGTCGTTCCCTCGTTGCATATCGACTACAAGAAGTCGCGTATCAAGCAATACCACAAGCTGCTGGAGGCGCTTCGAACCGAAACAACCATCAACGACACCCGCGACTTTGGTATCGGCCGCCGCATCGAGAATCTTGCTGAGTTGCGCAAGATCGGCTTTGCAGCCAACCGACGTCTGCTCGACGTCCAACGCATCGGTCACGATTGCTTCATCGGCGAGGCCGCGTTCCAGGACATGCAAAAGCCAGCGATCGTTGGCGACCAGCGTGCAGCGTCACTGCGGTTCGCCGATCCGCGCGTTCAGGCTCTCTTGCAGGTTCTGCTGCTGTTCCTTCTCGTCCCGGGCACCTTCACCCACAACGACCTTCGCGAGCATCTTGCTCCGCTGCTGGGGAAACAGCCCAGCCAAATCTCCCCGGGACGGATCACCTACGATCTGCGTCGGTTGCGTCTGCATGGCCTCATCGAGCGCATCCCGAAGACGCACCGCTACCGCATAACTGCCAAAGGGCTGCGCATCGCCATCTTCTACACGCGCCTCTATAACCGCTCGCTGCGCACCGGATTGGCAATGATCTCACCCGATCCCGTCGATGCGGACGTGCCGATCGCCAAATCCATTCGAGCGGCTGAACGCGCAGTCAACACGTGGTACGACAAGGCAAATCTCGCCGCATGAAAACTTGACCCAAGTGACATACAAAGGTTTTGATCAAGGACTTTAGCCCTGGCGCTGTTGGCGAATTTCCACATGCGCTATTTGTCTGAGGTCACCGAGGGTCAAACCGATGCCGTTTGGGATGACCATGCCGAGCAGCGTTGCGCGCTTCGGCCCTTGCGCGGGTTCTTGTTAGCGCACGGCGAGCGTCCCGCGACAGCACCGGTTCCTGGCGGCGGCAGTAGACCCACCTAACCGCTGCGCTTCCTCCCATCGCCGCGACGGATGGCGCCCAGTTCCACACTCGAGCTGGCGCCTTTCTTGGGAAAACGAGGCCGGATGCGGCGCAATGATCCTTTTCAGGTCGAATTCTGCACCCGCTATAAAAAGGCATGGCAGCCGGAACAATGGCGACGGCCGTGCGCGCTCTCCCTGCCGTAGCCGCGGCGCCGACCCATTGACCCATGGTATCATGCCGTGATACGTAATGGGTGCCGCGGGGAGGTCATGATCAGGAGCTTCAAGGACCGCCGAGCCAAGGCGATCTTCGAACAACGGGATCCCGGCAAGGGCTTCCCAGCTAATCTGATCAGGGTCGCTCGCCGCAAGCTGGTCATGCTGAACGCGGCAAAGGTGCTTAACGATTTGCGCAGTCCGCCGAGCAACCACCTGGAAGCTCTGAAGGACGACCGAGCCGGACAGCACTCGATCAGGATCAATGATCAATGGAGGGTCTGCTTCGTGTGGACCGGCATCGACGCCGAAAACGTAGAGATTGTGGACTACCATTAGGAAAGTAGCGTCATGAAGAAGGCCCTGGCTCCCGTCCATCCCGGCGAGATCCTGCGCGAGGAATACCTGGTGCCGCTCGGCATGAGCCCCTACGCGCTGGCTGCGGAGCTGCGCGTGCCGCGAACGCGGATCGAGCGACTGGTGCGCGAGGAGACGCCCCTAACGCCAGACACGGCCTTGCGGCTCGCCCGCTATTTCGGCACGACGCCGGAGTTCTGGCTCAGCATCCAGGCGCAATTCGACATCGAAACGGCGCAGCAGGGCATCATCAGCAAGGACATCGCGGCAATCAAGCCGCGCAAGATTGCCTGAGCTGCATACGGTGCCTCTACGTCTCGCGTTCATCCGCCCCCTCTCCCCCTCTGCAGCCGTTCGCCCACCCTCGGCTTTTTTGGTGGTCTGCATCACGCGGCCTCGCTCTTGTGGCCGCGGGCGCAGTTGGAAGCAGTTCCTAGAAAGCCTTGGAATTCAATAGAAAGGTTTCCAACTTTGGCATAAGACATTGATATTCCTCAATTTTAGCAGCCATGCCGGGACCGCCAATTGGCGTTGCGCCGCCCCGTCAGCGCCCGCCGGCATCCTGGGGCGGGGTGGCGCGCAGGTGTGCGTCGCGGTATAGCGTCATTGCGCGCATGGCATCGCAGCGGTGGGCATTGTGGCGGTGGGCTTTATGGCCAGAGCGGCTATGGCCAGGTCGGCGATGTAGGGCGGCGATGTACCGGGGGGCACTGTCCAGGTGGCACCGCCCAGGTGACACTGTGCAGGTGACACCGTCCAGGTGACACCGGGCCCGCGGTCAGCCCTGGCAGGGGCGGATTGCGGTTCCGTGCCCGGGCCGCTTGGCGGCGCGCTGAGGATTTGCTAGGGCGCGCCTGGCGGCATCCCCAATCAGCTGTCGAGCAGGAGCAATAGCATGACGGCAGTCGAGACAGTGGCCCGTGAGGCGGGGCAGGATTTCATTCGCGACATTGTCAAGGCCGACCTCGAGGCTGGCCGGCAGCAAACGATCGTGACGCGCTTTCCGCCCGAGCCCAACGGCTATCTGCACATCGGCCATGCCAAATCGATCTGCCTCAACTTCGGCGTTGCCGAAGAGTTCGGCGGTCGCTGCCATCTACGCTTCGATGACACCAACCCGACCAAGGAGGAGCAGGAATACATCGACGCGATCGAGCGTGACGTGCGCTGGCTCGGCTTCGACTGGGGCGAGCATCTCTACCATGCCTCGGACTACTTTGAGCAGCTTTACGATTGGGCCGAGCACCTGATCACGACTGGCAAGGCCTATGTCGACGATCAGAGCCAGGACGAGATGCGCGCCAACCGCGGCACGCTGACGGAGCCCGGCAAGGACAGTCCCTATCGCGGGCGCAGCGTCGCGGAGAACCTCGATCTCTTCCGGCGCATGCGCGCAGGCGAATTTGCCAACGGGCGGCGTGTGTTGCGCGCCAAAATCGACATGAGCTCCGGTAACATCAATCTGCGCGATCCCGCGCTGTACCGCATCTTGCATGCCCCCCACCCGCGTACCGGGAGCAAGTGGTGCATTTATCCAAGCTATGATTTCGCCCACGGCCAGTCAGACGCCCTCGAGCACATCACGCATTCGATCTGCACCCTCGAATTCGAGGACCATCGCCCGCTCTACGATTGGTTTCTCGACAATCTGCCGGTGCCGTCACGGCCACGCCAGTACGAGTTCGCGCGGCTCAACATGAGCCATACCATCTTGTCGAAACGCGTCCTCACCGAACTGGTGCGCGGCGGCTACGTCAGCGATTGGGATGATCCGCGCATGCCCACGCTGGCCGGCCTGCGCCGCCGCGGCGTGCCACCCGGGGCCATCCGTGATTTCGTCAAACGCATCGGCGTTGCCAAGGCCCACAGTGTGGTGGACGCAGGCATGTTCGACTTTTCCGTGCGCGAGGTCTTGAACCGTACCGCGCTGCGCCGCATGGCGGTGCTGCGGCCCCTCAAGGTGGTGATCGAGAACTATCCGGAAGGCCGGATCGAGGAACTCGAGGCCGTCAACAATCCGGAAAGCCCGGCGGCGGGGAGCCGCAAGATCAGGTTCGGCCGCGAGCTTTATATCGAGCAGGATGACTTTATGGAGAGCCCGCCGAAAAAGTTCTTCCGTCTGGCCCCGGGCAAAGAAGTGCGGCTGCGCTATGCCTACTTTGTCACCTGCCGCGAGGTCGTGAAAAACGCCGCGGGGGACGTGGTCGAACTGCGCTGCAGCTACGATCCTTTGACCCGCGGCGGCAACACGCCGCCCGACGGTCGCAAGGTGCAGGCGACCCTGCACTGGGTTTCGGCCGTCGACGCCGTGGCGGCGGAGGTGCGCCTCTACAACCCATTATTCTTAAATCCCACCCCCAACGTTGCGGCTTTCGCCACCGAGATCAACCCCAACTCGCTTGAGGTGCTGGGCGACTGCAAGCTCGAATCGGCCGCTGTGGCAGACAATGCCCCCGGGGCCGTCCAGTTTGAGCGGCTGGGCTACTTCTGCCGCGACCCGGAGTCCCAGCCCGGCCGCCCGGTGTTTAACCGAACGGTTGGCCTGCGCGACACCTGGGCCAAGATTCAAGCCGGCGGGCGTTAGGCGGCCCTTTTAACGAGGCGTGGGGCAATCCCCGTCTCGGCGTACAACCCATGCAACGCATAACCCATGCAACGCATAAGCAATGCAGCGCCCAGCCAAGAGCACGGCTCAGCTGCTGCATGCCAAACCCTGTGAGGGGCGGGTGCCACCGGCTCGCGATCGACGCGCGCGCGTGGCGGGTGCGGCCTATTCGCGGCCGCGGCCGGGAACGGGGGGGCCTTGCGGCGTCAGAAGCGGCGGATCAGGCCCACCAACCGACCCTGAATATCGACCTGGTCGGGACCGAAGATCCGGGTCTCGTAATTGGGGTTGGCGGCCTCCAGCGCGATTGAGGCCCCCTTTTTGCGCAGGCGCTTGAGGGTTGCTTCCTCCTTCTCGACCAGGGCCACCACAATGTCGCCGTTGTCAGCGGTATCGCAGCGCTTGACGATGATGATATCGCCCTCGTTGATGCCGGCCTCGATCATGGAATCGCCCTTCACTTCCAGGGCGAAATGCTCCCCGCCCGCCACCAGATCGGGCGGCACCCCAATGTCCTGCGTATGATCCTGTATGGCGCTGATCGGCACGCCAGCGGCGATGCGACCCATCAGGGGAACGGTGGTCGTCGTTTGCGTGTAGGCCATGGGGGGAGGCGCCAGCTGCGGTTGGCGGCGGCCGCTGCCCTCGATCACGCTCGGGCTGAAGCCGCCGCGACGCTGCCCGCTGGGTTCCGTCATCGCTTCTGGCAGCTTGATGATCTCGATGGCGCGGGCGCGGTGCGGCAGGCGGCGAATGAACCCCCGCTCCTCCAGCGCGATGATTAATCGGTGCACCCCGGACTTGGACTGCAGCTCGAGGGCGTCTTTCATTTCGTCGAAGGAGGGTGGGACGCCGGTTTCCTGCAGGCGCGCATTGATAAAGACGAGCAGCTCTTTTTGCTTTTCCGTGAGCATGGTTATCCACGATCCTGTCGAATGACGTCCTGTCGAATGACGTGTGAGCAACTCGCCCGGCGCACCGTACAAACCAGGAACACCATAGGTGTTCCCGTGATGTTCTGCAAGTGCAACTTCGACCGCGCCGGAGACCCTCTTAGAAATCGAGGGGCAGGATGGTGACCAGGCCGCCCGCGGGCACCGGCGGGGCGTCCACGGGGCGAACGAGCAAGCAATCGGCCTCGGCCAGCGGTGAGAGGAGCGAGCTGTCTTGGGACCGCACGGGCGTAACCAGGGCCAACCCATCATCGCCACGGCGCGCGATGGCCCGCATATAGTGTTCGCGCGCCCCGTTGGCCTCGAGCGCCACAGCGCTGCGCGCCTTGAGCTGAGCCCCGTCGCCTTCTGGCGACAGTCCCAAGAGCGCCCGCAGCAAGGGCACCAGAAACAGACGTGCGCAGACCAGGGCGGAGACGGGATTGCCAGGCAGGCCCAGAATGCGCGTTTGCCTCAGCCGCCCGAACATCAACGGCTTGCCGGGCCGCATGGCGATCTTCCAAAACGACAGCGCCATACCCTGCGCGGTCAGCACGGGCGCGACCAGGTCGTGATCGCCGACCGAGGCCCCGCCGATGGTGATCAACAGGTCGGCATCGCGGGCCTTTTCGAAGTGGGCGACAAGGCTTTCCGGCAGGTCGCGGGCAATGCCGAGAAACGCCACGTCGGCGCCGGCCGCTTCCGCCATCGCCGCAACGCCCAGATGATTGGAGGAGACGATCTGCGCCCGCCCCGGCGTCTGCCCGGGGGGGACCAGTTCGTCTCCGGTTGAGACCAAGGCCAGCCGCGGTCGGCGCCGCACGCTCAGCTGCCCATAGCCCATGGCGGCGGCCAACGAGACTTCGCGCGGACCAAGGCGCCGACCGCCGGCGAGCAACGGCGCACCGGCGCTGAAATCGAGACCGCGCGGCCTAATGTGGGTGCGGTCGAAGTCGCCGTTGCGGATCCTCACCTTGGCCCCGTCGCGCTCGGCCTCTTCCTGGATGACGATGGCATCGCTGCCGGCGGGCACTGGTGCCCCGGTAAAGATGCGCACGGCCTGCCCCGGCCCTAGCATGCCGCCGAAGGGATGCCCCGCCGCGGCCTCGCCGATCAGCTCAAGCGTGGTGGGGAGCTCGCGCAGATCGGCGCTGCGCACGGCATAGCCGTCCATTGCCGAGGCATCGAAGGGCGGCTGCGTCAGGCGGGCGACCAACCCGTCGGCGAGAACGCGCCCGTGCGCGGCTTCGACGGCGATGAGCTCGGCCGGCGTCGGCGCCACGTCCTGGAAAATCTTGCCTCGGGCCTCGGCAACGGACAGCGGCGCCATCATCAACGCTCACTCTTGCGCTCGGCGCGAAAGCTCCCCGAGCGTCCACCGGTCTTTTCGATGAGACGGATGCCGGACACCGTCATGGTCTTATCGGCCGCCTTTAGCATGTCATAGATCGTGAGGCAGGCGATGCTGACCGCGGTCAGGGCTTCCATCTCGACCCCCGTTTGGCCCGCGACTTTGACTTCGGCGGTGACGCCGAGCCCAGACGGCTCACGGCTGGCTTGAAAGTCCACGCTGGCGCTGGTGATGGCCAGCGGGTGGCAGAGCGGAATGAGCTCGTGCGTTTTCTTGGCGGCCATGATGCCGGCGAGGCGCGCAGTGGCGAGCACATCACCCTTCTTGGCCGTGCCGGTTTCCACCAGCGCCAGCGTGGTGGGGGCCATGGCCACGAAGCCCTCCGCCCGGGCCGCGCGCTGCGTGATGGTCTTGGCCGAGACGTCGACCATGCGCGCCTCGCCCTTGTCGTTGAGATGAGAGAGCCTCGCCATTACCGCACGCCCCGGTCGTCCGGCCCGCGTTTGCGGCTCGCCCCCGTCGGACTGCCCGCCTCGTCGCAGCCCGGAGCCAGCCTCGCGCCGTGCGGCCGGCGTCGCCGGCGGCTCGGCGATGGCGCGAGGGGAGGCGCTGTCGCGGCCCGGCTCATGCGGCACCCAGCAGGCTACGCGTGGCCGCGGCCACGTCCGGCGCACGCATCAGCGTCTCGCCGACCAGAAAAGCGTGCACGCCGCACTTGGTCAACCGAACAAGATCGGCGTGACTGGCGATGCCGCTCTCGGCCACGACGATGCGGTCGTCGGGCACGCCGGCAGCCAGCTTCTCCGTGGTTTCCAGCGTCGTCTTAAAGGTCTTCAGGTCGCGATTGTTGATGCCGATCATGCGGCAATCGAGCCGCAGGGCGCGGTCGAGCTCGCCGCGGTCGTGCACCTCGGCGATGGCATCCATGTTCCAGGCCTTGGCGTAGGCGCAAAGGGTGCCGGCGACCACGTCGTCGACGGCGGCCATGATGATCAGGATACAGTCGGCGCCGAGCGCGCGCGCCTCGGCCACCTGATAGCGGTCGAGCATGAAATCCTTGCGCAGCGCCGGTAGCCTTGAGGCCGCCCGCACCTGGCTCAGATGCTCTGGCGCACCTTGGAAGGAGGGCTGGTCGGTCAGCACCGAAAGGCAGGCAGCGCCACCGGCTTCGTAGGCTTTGGCGAGGGCCGGAGGGTCGAAGTCGGTGCGTATGAGGCCCTTGGAGGGGCTCGCCTTCTTGATTTCGGCGATCAGGGCAAAGCGCCCGCCGGCGATCTCCTGTTCGAGCGCCTCGGCAAAGCGGCGCGGCGGCGGCGCCGCGTGGGCGACGGTCTCGACCTCGTGCAGGGGGCGCAGAGCCTGGGCGGCGGCAATTTCCGCGCGCTTATAGGCAATGATGCTGGTGAGGATATCGCTCATGGCTCAAACATACGCTTGGGGCGTGCGGGCCGCTACTGTCTGGCGTCCCTGGTCAGCAAAAGCCAGTGGGTGCCTGGATTGATCCAATCCTCTTTCAGCATCGCGCGCCGGCCGGCCTCACGATAGCCGCAGCGCTCGTAGAGCCGGCGTGCGCCCCTATTGGCGTCGGAAACGATGATGCTGAGGCCGGCCCGCCCCAGCTTAAGGGCTTTTGCCCGGGCGAGATCGAGCAGCGCCGTGCCCAGGCCTTTGCCGCGGTGCTCGGGGTAGGCGGCCAGCACGTTCACATACCAGCTCCCCGCGGCAAGGTTTTCGAGCTCCTGCAAGGGCACAAAAGTGGCCGGCAGATCCGGTGCAATGGCGAGGGGAGTGTCGGGCAAGGGGTAGCCAATCAGCCCGGCGGCGGCGCTGCCGCCCGCCTCGAGCACGAAGGCATTGCGATAGGAGAAGCTGCCCGTCTCGCGCCGGGCGCGCTCGCGACCAACCGCCCAGGCGTCCCCGTCCGGACCGGCGAGCTTGCTCCAGACCCGCAAGGCCAGCCCTTCACTGGCGAACTCGACAAAATCCGCAAGGGCCGGTGCGTCGTCGGGCGTCGCCGCCCGGATGACAGGGATGTGGCCAGGCATCTCTCTTTGTCCCGCTTTGGCTTCGCCTGACCTACGCCAGCGGGGGGTCCCTGTGCAACTCCCTGTGCAACTAGGATGGCAGCCCGTCGCGGTACCGCGCCGGGCGTTAGACGGAGACCGAGCGCGCGCCGTGACGCGTTGTGGCGCGCCGAGCGCAGGGTTAACGTCGCGCCATCTCCACGGCACGAACCGATTGCTGGCAGCGACGGCATTGAACGAGTGGCCCATGAGAACAATGCCGCGGCGCTCCTATGCTGCGTGCCGTGCACGCGGCGGCCGCCGGCCTACCGAGCGGCGAGGCGGCAAGCCGCGGCTGGGTGGCCACTAGATGCTTGCGCCCTACCTGCTGGCTGTGGTTGCCGTCGCGATCGTCGTCACGTCCTTTATTTCCGGGATTTTTGGCATGGCCGGGGGCATGCTCCTGCTCGGGCTGCTGCTGCTCTTCATGGACGTGGCCCCGGCCATGGTTCTGTTCGGCATCATCCAGCTGGCGGCCAACGGTTGGCGCACCGTCCTTTGGTGGCGCCACGTCGCCTGGAGCATCGTTTGGCGCTTCCTGGTGGGATCGACCGCGATGTTCCTCTTGATGCGCACGATCGCCATTCTGCCCGGCAAGGCCACGATCTACATCGGTCTCGGCCTGATCCCATTTGCCGCCTATGCGCTGCCTCGGCGGCTGTCGCTGGATATCACGCGGCCCGGCGCGCCCTACATTTGCGGCGCCTTTATTATCGTTCTGCAGCTCCTGGCCGGCGCCGCCGGACACGTGCTCGACATTTTCTTCCAAAAAAGCCCGCTTGATCGCCGCACCATCGTCGGCACCAAGGCCGTCACCCAAGTCGCCGGACACGTCTATCGCATTGCCTACTTCGGCTCCTTCGAGATCGCCGTCGACACCCACGTCCCGGTCTGGGGCTACGCGGGGGCGATCGTACTCGCCTGCGCCAGCACATCGCTGGCGGGTTTCGTCTTGCTACGCATGACCGAAAGCGGTTTTCGGATCTGGAGCCGCCGCATCACGATCGGCGTGGCGCTCAGCTATCTCGTCCGCGGTTTGTGGTTGCTGGCCACCCCTTGAGCCTCGGCAAGGCAAAGGCGCCCGATTTTGCCGGGCGCCTTGCCGCACTGCGTTTTAACGAGCCGGTGGTGGTCTATCTGCCGCTGGCGGAGTTGAGCGACACGAAGTGGTAGCCGACATCGACGTGGATGTGGCTCATGCCGCGGTAAGTCATGGTGCCGCCGGACTTATGGTTGGCAATCAGCCAACGGACTACCGCGGCCTTGCGCGCGCCGGCATTAAAGTCGATGGCCTGGCCACTGGCATGCTTGGAGCGCCGTCCCGTGCCCGCAATCACCGCCCCCGGACGACAGGTGGAGATGATCTGCATTTTGCCGAATTGGGCTTCGACGCGATCGAGCAAGGCGCGCGTCGCAGCCGTCAGGCAGCCGCGCGAGGTACCGCCTTGGCCGTGACGCACGGCGGGGTGATCGCGCGTGACGCTGCGGCGATTGAGCGGTTCTGCCTCCTCCCCGTCGCTGCGGTAGGCGTAGGCGACGCGATGGCGCCGAGGCGCGGAAGAAGTGGAGCGATCGCTGTCGTCAGCGTGCCAGCTATTGTGGTCGAAATCGTAGGTGCGTGAGCTGGCTCGCGTGGTGATGAGGCCGAGCGAGAGGCCGAGCGCTACGATCAGAAGCCGCTTGTGCATAGGAACTCCTACTTTTGCGATTGTCACTTGAGGTCGTCGAGGCGCGCGCCAAAATGGCGCTGCCGCGGCTATTCGGCTTCGACTGGCGCTGGTTGTCCCCGTCTTGCCGGGCGCACCCCTCGTGCGTCGACCGGCCGAATCCCTCACCCGTACTTTGTCTCCCTCCATTGGGCCGCCGTTGCCCGGCGGCCGGCGTGGGAGCGTTGCTCCCTACCGGCGCAGCTTGGGCGATGGCCTATGGCGAGATTGGGGCACCTTTTTTCAGCCGAGCCAGGTCCTTCCCGCGTCGCGTGCAGAATACTTTTGAACGCGCGCCGGCGGCCGGGGCCGGTGGTGTCGCCTGACGGCTGCCCCATCGGCGTGTAATCTGCTGCCAATCACTCAGCCATTGAGGGACGGCAATGCAGCTTGCGCCAATGCGTTACGTGAAAATCGACGGCACGGCGGTCGGCGTGACGGTCGCCTCGGCGACCGAGGCAAAGGTGGCTCTGAAGGAGCTGCGCCACAAAAAGCGGGAAATCAAATTCCTGCGCGGCGCGCTGCTGCGGCGACAAAAGGCCGCGCGCCCGGAGCCCAGCAAGCGCAAGCGGCCCGCGTCCCTGCTGCGCCGGCTCTGGCGCGGCGTGCGGGCGCTGGCGGCGGCCTTGATCGATGTTGCCACCGTATCGCGTAACGAGCGTAAGAAACGCAGCCCGGCCGAGATCGAACGCGAGCTCGAGTGGACGCAGGAGGTGCTGCACAACATCGAGGGCTGCATCCTGCAGCTCGAGGGCAAGCTCCTGACGGCGGCGGCGCCGCGGCCACACGCTTAGGCGACGGGGGAGGCGGCACACGCCAGCACCTATGCCGCCGGTGTGGTAGATTGGGGCAGGGGCGAGCGATGCGGCGGAGCCGCCGTCTGGCGGCAAAACCGCCATACCGGCGTGCCCGGCCAGATTGTCCAGGCCCGACGTATTGGCCAGACTTGTCGAGGTTCTGGACCAGACTTTCTTAGGCCAGATTTTCTTAGCCCAGACTTTCTTAGCCCAGACTTTCTTAGCCCAGACTTTCTTAGCCCAGACTTGGTCTAGACCAGAGCGCTGGCCAGTTCCGAAAAGTTGGCCACCATCAGATCGGGCTGATGCGGTGTCTCGCCGAACGGCCGCCGGCGGCGGTCAACGAAGGCGGTGCGCATGCCGAAGGCTTTGGCGCCGATGCAGTCGAAGGCATGGTTGGCCACGAACAGAGTGCTGGAGCGGTTCTCGGCCAGGATCTCCTCGGCCTTGGCGTAGGTCTTCCAGTGCGGTTTGAAATAGCCGGCCTCCGCGACCGAGATGACGTGGTCGAAGGCAAAGCCGATGTGGGGACCGGCGGCCTTGAGCATGTCGCGGTCGCCGTTCGATAGGATCGCCAGCTTGTAGCCGGCGGCGCGCAGTTTTTCGAGCGCGGCGATGACGTCGGGAAACGGCTTTAAGGTCTCGATCTGGCCGACCAACCAGCGCACCTCCTCTTGCGTATAGGCCAAGCCAGAGCGATCCATGACATAGGACACGGCGCGATGGCCGATCTGTCGGTAGGGCGTGTGGCCACGGTCGCACAATGCATCGATCATCGAGTTCTCGAAGTGTGTGCGTCGCCACCAGGTGACGAAGCCATTGGCATCGCCCTGCCAACCCTTTTTTTGCAGAAATGGCGTGACCGCCTCGCGCAGGCCCTTCTGCATGTCGACAACGGTGCCGTATTGATCGAAGACCAGCACCTTGATCTCGCGCTTGAGGATGTCAGGGCGTTCCATGCACTTTCTCTCATGCCTTGGCGCTAGCGCGCGCCGATTGCTGTATAACCCAGCGCCCCAGATGCGGGCAGCTGGTCGGCACTGGCAACTTCGCCCGCTCGGCGAATTCCACGGTTATAAACGCGGTGATGTCGGCGATCGTAGAGCTGTCTCCGGCAACAAAGGGGTGTGGCGGCCAGGCGCCGATCCAGGTGCGCAAAAAACCTATTGACGCGCGCGCGGCCGCGTTCGGGCAACGCCGGGATCTGCTCGTCGTCGTCCGGGCCCGGCAGCGCGCGGCCCTTGAGGCCGGGCGTGGAATTGCGAAAGGCCTCCATCACCGCATAAAGCCATCGCGCTCTAGCTGGCGATTGCAGGCAATCGTCAGCGCACGCTCCCGCGCCGTTCTCCCGATCAGGGCCGGCTCGGGCTGCAACTCTTCGAGATAGCAGCAGATGGCCACCGCATCGGCGATGGCGGTACCGTCGTCGAGCACGAGCACGGGTACGGTGCCATCGGCATTGATGGCCCGAAATGCCGGCCGCAGCTGTTCGCCGCCCCTGAGGTCGACCTGGCGCGTGGGTATGCTGATGCCTTTTTCCGCCAGAAAAATACCGACGCGGCGGGGGCTCGGCGCCGTCGCGCAATCGTAAAGCTGCAGGCGCTCTCCTGGGTTCGTGGTTGGCGAGCTTTGCACTTCTGGCACGGCTATTCGGGCGGCAGGACGATGAGGTGATTGGCAAAGGCGCGCGGATCATGGCTGCCCGGCGGGAAGTGGCGGGCGAGCTCGCGGCCGACGGCGTCGACGGCGCGCACGAAGCCGTCACCGGCCTGGTCGTTGCCGATATCCTTAGTCAGCTGATCGACGATTGCCTGCCAGGTGCCCTCCGCCACTTTCTCGTTGATGCCGGCATCGGCGATGATTTCGGCGAAGCGTTCAGCCGCCGAAACGAATATCAACACGCCCGTTCGGCTCGGCGTGGTGTGGAGGTTCTGCGCCAAGAACTGCTCAACCGCGCGTCGATGCGCCCGCTGTCGTTTGATGCGCGGGGGCACCAGCGCCAGCCGCAGCGGCCGAGACATAAAGATGAGGACCAGGCCGGCAAACACGACGAGTTGCAGGAAGTAGATGTGCTGGATCGGCCACCAGGTGAAAAAGATCAAGGGAATTGGCAGCGCCAACGCCGCCAGCGCGGCCCACAGGAATGGCGCATAGGCGTAGCTCGCACTTATCTCGGCGATCACGGCCACGATCTCGCCGGAAGTGCTGCGCTCCGCGTCGGTGATGGCGTCGGCGACGCGCTTGCGATCCACTTCGCTGACGATCGTCATGACGAGATCCTGCGCCCTTCTAGCCCTACCAACTTCCCGACGCGCCACCGCCACCGAACGATCCGCCGCCGCCCGAGAAGCCGCCTCCCGAGCCACCACCGGATCCGTCCCAGCTTCCCGAGCCGCCGCCCCAGGAGCCCGGAATGATGACGGGGCTGTCATAGCGCCGAGCGCGCCTGCCGACGGGGGCGGGATGAGCGGTCTGGCGCGCCTGCGCCTGGATCATCAGCAACGCCAGCACAATGAAGAAGATCAGCATGATCAGCGCCGGCGAAAAACCGCTACCTGTGTCTCGCTTTACCGCCGATCGCGCGCGCGCCTTCACCGCTTCGGCGTCGCCGAGCAGCACGTCACGGACGTCGCGCACCCCGGCTTTGATGCCAGCGGCGAAATCGCCACGGCGGAATGCCGGCAGGATCGCATTCTCGATGATGAGCTTGCTCATGGCGTCGGTGAGCTGGGGCTCCAGCCCACGCCCGACCTCGATGCGCACCTTGCGCTCATTGGGCACAACGATCAGCACCACGCCGTTGTCTTGGCCCTTCTGGCCGAGCTGCCAGGTGCGGCCGAGCTGATAGCCGAAGTCCTCGATTTCATAGCCTTGCAACGAGCGCGCCGTGTAGATCACGAGCTGATCGGAGGATTTCTCCTCCAGCGCCTGCAACTCGCGCTCGAGCCCACGACGGTCCTCGGCCGACAACAGATTGGCCTCATCGACGATGCGCCCGCTGAGAGCCGGGAACTTGGGGGCGGCCGATGCGCCGAGGCCGAGCGCCAGCAATAGCGCCGGCAGGGCCACCAGCAGGCGGACGGCGATGGCGAATGCCAGCGCTCGCCGCCCTCCCGCCCGAGTGGGGGGGTCGAAGGCGGCGACCGTCGAGGCAAGGCTGGCAGACCGAGCGGTTGGCATGCCTAGTTCCCGGCTGACCTCGTGGTGGCGAATAGGGCTTGCCGCGCTGTTGTCTATTGCTCCCCGCCTTCCCAGCGCGGGCCCGCGCCACCAAGGCAGAGAGTGGCGCTGGCGCCCCGCGGAGGCAGTGCCGGCGCAACGGGCAACGGCGGCTTGCTTATTTCTTGGTACCAAAGTCGACGCGGGGCGTCTCCTGTTCTTGCGGCGTGATGTCGAAGGCGGCCATCGGCTGCGCGGAGGCATACATCACAGAACGCCAGATCCGGCCCGGGAATGTGGTCAATTCGGTATTGTACACGCGCACCGCCTCGATGTAGTCGCGCCGAGCGATGGCAATACGGTTCTCGGTCCCCTCGAGCTGTGACTGCAGAGCGAGGAAGTTTTGTCCCGACTTGATGTCAGGATATCGCTCCACCACGGCAAGCAAACGGCCGAGCGCGCCGGTCAGCTGGTTTTGTGCGTCCTGGAAACGCTTCATGGCTTCGGGGTTGTTGACGGCATCGGCTGGCAACTGCACCTGCGCCTGCGTCGCCTTGGCGCGCGCCTCCACGACGGAGGTCAAGACCTGCTGCTCCTGGGCGGCGAAGCCCTTGACCGTCTCCACCAGATTGGGAACGAGGTCGGCGCGTCGCTTGTATTGGCTCAGCACCTCCGACCATTTGGCTTTGGCGTTCTGCTCGAAGGTCGGAATATTGTTAATGCCGCAGCCCGCTAGGGTGGCGGCGACCAGCATGAGGGCAGCGAGCCTAGCGAAACGAGAAAGATGCAGGCGCAACATGGGCTTCGTCCTCGATGTTCCTCAACGGCAGCGATGGCCCGAGGTGGGCCTCGATTCACCCCAAGCAAAATGGTGCGTGATTGCCGCCGGCACCAGAGGAGGTTGGCCGCGGCCGGCCTAATTATTCATCAGCAAAGCGCACGGCCAACACCACGACACCATGCGCCGTTAACGGCGCGATCCGCCAACTAGTCGGGCAGCGGGTAGTCGGCGAATTTGGCGCGCAGGTCCTTCTTGGAAATCTTGCCGGTGGCCGTCATCGGTAGCGCCTCGACGAAAACCACGTCATCCGGCATCTGCCACTTGGCGACCTTTGCGCCGAGGGCATCGAGGATCTCGGCCTTGCTCAGCTCGGCGCCGGGCGCCTTGACAACCACCAACAGCGGCCGCTCGTTCCATTTCGGGTGCGGCACGCCGATCACCGCGCAGTTGGCGATGCCGTTGACGGCGGCGAGGGCGGCATTCTCCACGTCGATCGAGCTGATCCATTCACCACCGGACTTAACCAGGTCCTTGGTGCGATCGACGATCAGCAGCCAGGCATCGGGCGTTAACTTGGCGACATCGCCGGTGCCGAACCAGCCTTCGCCGTCGATCTGCTTGGCGGAAGCCTCCGGGTTGTTGAAATAGCCGGACACGACCGTGGCCCCGCGCACGAACAGCTCGCCCGATGTCTGTCCGTCCGCCGGCGCGCGCTTGCCCGTCTCGTCGATCACTTTCAGGTCGACGCCGAACATGCGGCGGCCTTGTCTGGCGCTGAGCGCGGCGCGTTCGAGCGGCGCTTTGGCCCGTTCTTCCGGGCGGAACACCGTGAGCGTGCCAACCGGGGACATCTCCGTCATGCCCCAGCCGTGCGTCACCTCGATGCCCCAGTCGCGCGTGAAGGTATCGATCATGGCCTGCGGAACGGCCGAGCCACCGCTCAGGATTTGCACCAAGTTTTTGGGCTTGCGGCCGCGTTTCTTGAATTCTTCCAACAGGCCCAGCCAGACGGTCGGCACGCCCCAACCCGCCTCGACGCCTTCGGCCTCCATGAGATCAAACAAGGTCGGCCCGTCGAGCCGTGCGCCAGGCAGGATCAGGGGACAGCCGGTGAGCGGCGTGACGTAGGGCAGGCTCCAAGCATTGGCGTGGAACAGCGGGACCACCGGCAGGATGGTGCGATTGTGCGCAAACAAGTCGGGGCGCGTGGAAATCAGGAAGAAGGTGTGCAACAGCATGGAGCGGTTGGAATAAAGCACGCCCTTCGGCTCGCCGGTGGTACCCGAGGTGTAGCAAAGCGCGCAGGCGGCGTGTTCGTCGAATTCGGGCCAACTGAAGTCGGCCGCCGCTTGCGCCAGCAGGTCCTCGTAGCATTTGAGGTCGGCCATTTGCGCCGTGCGCGGCATGTGCGCTTGATCCGTCATCGCCACGAAGGTCTTGATGGTCTTGCAGCCGGGGGCCAGTTTTTCGACCAGCGGCTGGAAGGTCAGATCGAAGAACAACATGCTGTCGCCGGCATGATTGGCAATGTAGGTGATCTGCTCGGGGAACAGACGAGGGTTGATGGTGTGGCAGACCGCGCCAATGCCGGAAATGGCAAAATAGAGCTCGAAGTGGCGATAACCGTTCCAGGCCAGCGTGGCGACGCGATCCCCCGGCTTCACACCGAGCCGCAACAGGGCGTTGGCCAGCCGGCCGATGCGCTGGCGCGCCTGGGCGTAACCGTAGCGGTGCAGGCCACCCTCAACGGTCTGCGATACGATTTCGACGTTTGGAAACACCTCCGCTGCGTAGTCGATCACGCTCGAAACCAAGAGCGGCCGGTCCATCATCAATCCGCGCAGCATGGGCGTTCCTCCTGGTATGCTTCGTGCCGGAAGAGTAACCTCGGGGCTAGCCCAGCGCCAAGCCGGGTCGATTAGAGGCAGGGCCAAGAACCAACCGAGCAGAGGCCAAACAGAGGAGAGTGCGCCGTGGCGATCGTTGAGACCGAGAAAAAGGGCGAGATCGCGGTCATTCGCATGAACAACCCGCCGGTCAATGCGCTGGGCCAGGCGCTGCGAGCAGGCCTCGCCGAGGCCTTTGCCGCCGCCAACGCCGATGTCGGCATCAAGGCGATCGTCTTAACGGGCACGGGCAAATTCTTCTCTGCGGGCGCCGATATCAGCGAATTCAAGGCGGAAATGAAAGAGCCGTTCCTGCCGCAACTGATCGACAAGATCGAGCGGGGCAGCAAACCCGTCATTGCGGCGCTCAATGGCACCGCCTTGGGCGGCGGCCTGGAGCTGGCGCTCGGCTGCCACTACCGAGTGGCGAGCAAAGACGTGCGTCAGTTGGGTCTGCCCGAAATCAAGCTCGGCATCATCCCGGGCGCCGGCGGCACCCAGCGCCTGCCGCGCGCCATCGGTGTCGACGCCGCCCTACAATTGATCACCAGCGGCAGTTTCATCGACGCCGAGAAGGCCGCCGCCGCGGGGCTGGTCGACAAGGTGACCGAGCAAGACCTGTTAGCGGCGGCGATCGCCTTTGCCACGCAGCAGGTTGGCAAGCCACCGCGGCGGCTCGGCGAAGCCAAGATCGAGGCGGCCTCGTTTGCCGGCGCCGCCTTCGACAAGGCGCGCGCCGGGCTTGCTCGGCACCCGAGCGGGCCATTGGCCGCCAAGGCGGCGATTAGTGCGGTGGAGGCGGCGACCCAGCTTGCGATCGACGCAGGCAGCGAGCGCGAGCGCACCCTTTTCCGCGAGCTCGCCGTCAGTCCCTATGCGCGCGCCCTCCAGTACGCCTTCTTTGCCGAGCGGCAGGCGGCCAATTTGCCGGGCGTCGGGCCTGAGACCAAGCTGCGCGAGGTTAAGACCGTCGGCATCTTGGGCGCCGGCACCATGGGCACAGGCATTACGCTGGCGTTCCTCAATGCTGGCTTTCCCGTCACCATCGTCGAGACGGCGCAGGAGGCGCTCGACAAGGGCGTGGCGCGCATCAAGGACACGCTTTCGGCCAACGCCAAGCGCGGCCGCATTACCGCGGCGCAAGCGGCCGATCGGCTCGCCAAGCTGACGCCGTCGCTTGAGCTGGGCGACCTCGGCCAGGCCGACCTCATCATCGAAGCCGTGTTCGAAAACATGGCGCTTAAGAAGGAGGTGTTCGGCAAGCTCGATAAAATTGCCAAAGCCGGCGCCATTATCGCCAGCAACACCTCGACCTTGGATGTCGATGCGATCGCGGCGGAAACCAAGCGGCCGCAAGACGTGGTTGGGCTCCACTTCTTCTCGCCGGCAAACATCATGCGCCTGCTGGAGATCGTGCGCGCCGAGAAGACCGCCGACGATGTCATGGCCACGTCGATGGCGATCGCCAAGCGGATCGGCAAGGTGGGTGTGCAGGCCGGCGTCTGCGACGGCTTTGTGGGCAATCGCATGCTCGCCGCCTACGGTGGAGAGGTGCAGGCCATGAGCCTGGAAGGCGCCATGCCGCAGGAGATTGACGGCGCCCTTGAAGGTTGGGGCATGGCGATGGGTCCGCTTGCCGTCAGTGATCTCGCCGGCCTCGACGTTGGCTATCGTATCCGCAAGGAGCGCAAGTTGACCGGCGAGGCCGCCCGTAACGCGCGCATCCCAGACAGGATCGTCGAGATGGGCCGGCATGGGCAGAAGACGGGTGCGGGCTACTACAAGTACGATGAGAACCGCAAACGCATGGTCGACCCGGAGATCGAGGCGCTGATACGCGCCGAGGCCGAGGCGCTACAAATCAAGCAGCGGCCGATTCCCGCCGATGAAATCGTCGAGCGCAGCCTGCTGCGGCTCGCCAATGAGGGCGCCAAGATTTCTCGAGGAGGGCATTGCGCTCAGGGCCAGCGACATCGATACCATGTACCTCAACGGCTACGGCTTCCCGGCCTGGCGCGGTGGCCCGATGTGGCAGGTCGACAATGTGATCGGACTGAAGACGGCCGCCGAGCGCATCAAGGCCTACGAGGCCAAGTACGGGGCGCGCTGGAAAATCGCACCGCTGCTCGAGAAACTGGCGGCCGAGGGTGGCAGCTTTGCCAAGCTCGACGCCAAGAACAAGTAGGATCGGCGCTCGAACTGGGAGCGATGGCGCGGTGATTGACAAGATCATGGCATCGGCGGCCGCGGCGGTCGACGGCATCAAGCATGGCTCGACCGTCCTGATTGGCGGCTTCGGCACCGCCGGCATGCCGTTTCAATTGATCGAGGCGCTGATCGCCCAGGGCGCCGGCGAACTTGTGATCGTCTCCAACAATGCCGGCAACGGCGACACCGGCCTGGCGGCGCTGCTCAAGGCGGGGCGGGTGCGAAAGGTGGTCTGCTCGTTCCCGCGCCAGACCGATTCTTGGGTCTTTGATGGGCTCTATCGCGCCGGCAAGATCGAGCTCGAGGTCGTGCCGCAGGGCAATCTTGCCGAACGCATCCGAGCCGCCGGCGCCGGGATCGGCGCCTTCTATTGCCCAACGGGCTACGGCACGCTTTTGGCTGCGGACCGCGAGACGCGCCGCATCGACGGCCGCGATTATGTGTTGGAATCTCCAATCCACGCCGACGTCGCCCTGATCAAAGCCCATAAGGGCGACCGCTGGGGCAACCTGGTTTATCGGAAGACGGCGCGCAACTTCGGACCGGTCATGGCGACGGCAGCCAAGCTGACCATCGCCGAGGTCAGCGAGGTGGTGGAGGTGGGCGCGCTCGATCCCGAAGCCATCGTCACGCCCGGGATTTTCGTGCAGCGCATCGTGCGCATCGACGGGCCGGCGCGGCAGGCCGCGACCTAAGGAGGAGAGGCCATGGCGGCAGATCTCGCCAACCTGAAACGGTTAAGTCGCAAGCAGATGGCCGCGCGGGTCGCAGCCGACATCCCCGAAGGAGCCTACGTCAACCTCGGCATCGGTCTGCCGACCTTGGTTGCCGACTTCTTGCCGCAGGGCAAGGAAATCTTTCTGCACACAGAGAATGGTCTGCTCGGCATGGGGCCGGCGCCGGCAAAGGGTGAAGAGGATCCGGACCTGATCAACGCCGGCAAGCAGCCGGTGACGGCGCTGCCCGGTGCCGCCTTTTTCCATCACGCGGACTCCTTTGCCATGATGCGGGGCGGCCACCTCGACATCTGCGTGCTCGGCGCCTTCCAAGTGTCGGTCACGGGCGATCTCGCCAACTGGCACACCGGCGAACCGGAGGCGATCCCGGCGGTTGGCGGCGCCATGGACCTCGCCATTGGCGCCAAGCGCACCTTCATCATGATGGAGCATTTCACCAAGGCAGGAGACTGCAAGATCGTGCCGGTGTGCACCTATCCGCTGACGGCCAAGGCGTGTGTGTCGCGCATTTATACCGACCTTGCGGTCATCGATGTCGGCCGCGACGGGCTCGTAGCGCGAGACCTGGTGCCCGGCCTGTCGGTGCGCGAGTTGTCCGCGCTCAGCGGTGTCACGCTCGCCGACGGTCGCCCGGCAACGGCCTGATTGCACGCGACGGTCCAGACCCGGCCCGTGCCGTTGCGCCCGGCTTCCACTCGCGCGCCTTCTCAAGTGAGGCGCGCGAGTCTCGCGCTGGGTTGCCGGTGCGCCAACGGGACGTGCGCCTAGAGGCGCGGTCGACCGCCGCGTTGCTGCCAGATGAAATAGGCCATGGTCACCAAGGCGGTCAGGATCATGGTGCCGAGGATGTCGGGCCGCCCAATGAAAGCATACCAGAGTTTCACGCCCTGGATGGTGCCACCTCGGGCCATCAGCGAGCTGTTGGCGACGACGATCACGAAGAAGACGACGGCGGTCAGCGCAAGTGCGATGAGGACATCGAGAGATTTGCGCATCATTGGCGGCATGTGCACCCCCTGGTTGTTGATCTGGCCCCCGCGAATGAAAATGCCGCAGGGATTGCGGCATGCTCACACGTTGAGGTCGAAGCGTTTTGTGCGCGCAACTTAATCTGATTCGGCGCGGCGGGGTTGGACGTACACGTCGTTCCCGCGCCCGGGCCGGCGGCCCGGAACCCGGGTCGCGCCCGCGCCCGGCGCGCTTTCGCGCGCGGCAGCCCCAGCTGGGGCTGGCTCAAGGCGCGCTGCGCTCCAGGGCGGTGCGGTCCCAACCGGCCGCGTCGGCGGCGGCGACGTAGGTCTCCTGCAGGAAACCCAACAGCAAGGCGTCCGGATCGGGCGCCTGCCGCACCGCCTCATAGGGCAGGATGAATTGAGAGAGGCTCTGATCGTAAAAGGCACCGACGGTGGTAAGGCGGGTGGTGCCGTAGCCCGCAGGCTCGGGATAGGCATACACGTAGTAGGCGGCCCGACCATAGCCGCCGTTGCCCGGCCAGAAGCCGCAACTGCTGACTTCATGCGAGTAGGCCTCTTGCATCACCCAGGCCGCCAGGTTTGGCGTCGCGCCCGTCGGCGGCGGCGCCCGACGCCCCGAAAAGCGCGTCACCGCCAGATCGAAGCTGCCCCAAAAGAAGTGCACCGGGCTTGCCTTGCCGATAAAGCGCGAGCGAAATTCCTTGAGCACGCGATCCGATTGCAACAGCGCCTGCCAAAACCGCCCGACCCAGACCGGATCGTAGGCGGCGTTGGCGTGATCGCGATCGAAGGCAACCGCATCGACAATTTCGCTCGGCATCGTCCAGATCTGCACCTTGATGCCGAGTGAACTCCAGGCGGGCCATCAGCTCGGCATAAAAGCTGGCAACCGACATCGGTGTGAGCCTCAGCTCTTGCTCAGCTCCACGGCTGTTGGTGATGCTCAGGCGATGCTCGATGAAATCGAAGGCGATCGTAAAAGTGCCCCCGGCGAAGGGCAGCGGCGGCGTGGTGAGGCCCCGCGCCGTGGTCAACAGGGTCACGTTCCACCAATGGTTGACCAAGGGCGTCAGCGCCAGCTGGATCTTGCCCACCACCTGGGTCCATCGGTGCAGGGTCTCGCAGCTGGGGCCCCAGGCAGACAGGGGAAGGTCCGGCCAGGCGGGATCTTGCGCCATGTGCAAACCAGCTCCCGGTTGTGCCTCGGCCTATCGGGCCAGCCAGTGTTGCTGCCTCAGTACGTCAGCGCCGCCTTAATGGCCATGAGCTCGGCCTGAGCGTCGGCGTAGGCCTCATAGGCCTGGCCGGCGCGCCCGTACCAATAGCGCGAATTTGTCCCGTCGCCTTCGATCTTGTGCAGCACGGCGTGGAGCCAACACGCGGACTGATCGGTCTCATCTTGCTGCACGATCCCGTGCGCGGCCGCCCAATCACCGGCGATTGCCAGCTCGACCGCGCGGATCAGGTCTTGCCGTTGCGGTGCCATGTTTCCCATCCTTTTGCCCTGAGGCCACAGGCCGGACAGCTGCCGCAGCCGTAGCCCCAGCGGTGCCGTGTCGTGCGGTCCGCAGTATAGCACGTATGCGTGTGCTCGATGATGAGGTCGACCAGCGGCGGCCCGCCCAACGCGGCGGCCATGCGCCAGGTCGCCGCCTTGTCGATCCACATCAACGGAGTTTCGATCTGGACGGGCGCGGCCAGGCCGAGCGAGATGGCCTTGGCCAAGGTCTGCAAGGTGTCGTGGCGACAATCGGGATAACCCGAGTAGTCGGTCTCGCACATGCCGCCAACGAGCGTGCGGATGCCGCGTCGATAGCCGAGCGCCGCCGCCAGGGTGCAAAACATCAAGTTGCGTCCCGGCACGAACGTGTTGGGCAGCCCCGCTGCGGTCACGGCGAAGGCGGCGTCCCGTGTCAGCGCCGTCTCGCTGATCTCCCCCAGCGTTGCCATTTGCAAGAGGTGGTCCTCGCCGAGCCGGGATCGCCAGGCAGGGAAGGCCGCCTTGAGCTCGCGCAGGATGATCGGGCGCTGCTGCAATTCGACGGCGTGGCGCTGCCCGTAAGCAAAGCCGACGGTTTCGACGTAAGCGTAGCGCTCAAGCGCCCACGCCAAACAGACCGTCAAATCCTGGCCGCCCGAAAACAGCAGCAAGGCCGAACTTTCAGGCATCGGCGACCGCCACGTCTTCACCCGCCACGTCTTCACCCGCCACGTCTTCACCCCAAGAGCCGGCCCTGCAAAGCCGCGTCCCGAGAGCCGCCCCCCCAAAGCCGGTTCCCAAGCGCCGGTTCCCGAGCGCCGCTTGGCAAGCGCCGGCCCCGAGAGGCCGTGCCTCAAGAGCCAGGCCTGCTCGCCCCGGTGCACACGCGCCGGGCGCGATCTGCCGCCTGGCGGGCCGTGCTCGACCGGGCTAGAACCCGCCCGGTAGTTTCTCACAAGCCGGCCTTCGGCTGCAAACTTGGTGCTCGAGCTGGGAACCCGTCATGACCGCCATCATCGACATTATCGGCCGCGAGATCTTGGATAGCCGGGGGAACCCGACCGTTGAGGTGGATGTCGTCCTGGAGGACGGCGCGCGGGGTCGGGCCGCGGTCCCCTCCGGGGCTTCGACCGGCGCGCACGAGGCCATCGAACTCCGCGACGGCGATGCCAAGCGTTACCTGGGCAAGGGGGTGCTCAAGGCCGTGGACGCCGTCAATGGCGAAATCTTCGAGGCGCTGGGGGGCATGGACGCGGAGGATCAGCGCCGCATCGACGCCTGCCTCAAGACGCTCGACGGCACCCCCGGCAAGAGCCGCCTCGGCGCCAACGCCATCCTTGGCGTGTCGCTGGCGGTGGCCAAGGCCGCGGCCGAGGCGCGCGCGCTTTCGCTTTATCGTTACCTGGGCGGCGCCAATGCCCACCTGTTGCCCGTGCCGATGATGAATATCATCAACGGCGGCGCGCATGCGGACAATCCCATCGACATCCAGGAATTCATGATCATGCCGGTGGGCGCGGCCAGCTGTGCCGATGCCATCCGGATGGGGGCCGAGGTTTTCCACACCCTGCGCTCCTCGCTGAAGGCTGCCGGCCACAACACCAACGTCGGCGACGAGGGAGGGTTCGCGCCCAACCTCAGATCCGCCGAGGAAGCGCTTTCCTTCATCACCAAATCCATCGAAAAGGCCGGCTACCAGCCGGGCGCTGACATCGTCTTGGCACTCGATTGCGCAGCCAGCGAATTCTACCGCGATGGCAAGTATGCCTTGTCGGGCGAGGGCAAAACTCTCGAGGCTGCCGGTATGGTGAAGTATCTGGCGGGCCTGGTGAGCCGTTTCCCGATCGTCTCGATCGAGGACGGCATGGCCGAGGACGACTGGCAGGGTTGGAAGGCGCTCACCGCAGAGATCGGCGCTCATTGTCAGCTCGTCGGCGACGATCTGTTCGTCACCAATACTGCCCGTTTGCAGGAGGGCATCAGCAAGGGCATCGCCAACTCGATCCTCGTCAAGGTCAATCAGATCGGCACCCTCACCGAGGCGCTCGAGGCCGTCAGGATGGCGCAAAATGCCCACTACACGGCCGTCATTTCGCACCGCTCCGGGGAGACCGAGGACGCCACCATCGCCGACATTACCGTGGCCACCAACGCTGGCCAGATCAAGACGGGGTCGCTGTCGCGCTCGGACCGGCTCGCCAAATATAACCAGCTCATTCGCATCGAACAGGAGTTAGGCGAAGCGGCCAGTTATGCCGGCCGCAGCGTGCTGCGCCAGTAAGGCAAGCCGCCGCGGCCCGCCTGCCGCCGAAATTGGCGGTCGGCCATCGGTTGCTGGCACACGCGGCTATTCTGGCGCCCCTTTACCGGCGTTTAACCAACCTCGTAGAAACTAGTGGGGCGCCCAGTTCGGGCGCGTCACCCCAAAGGTTTCGCGTCGCCCTCCATGCATGATCGGCGCAAAAGCCAGCCCCGGCAGATCCTGGTGTCGCTTGTCTGCCTCTGTGCCTTGGCCTACCTCGCCCATCATGCCATCAAAGGTAAACGCGGCCTCGAAGCGCGCAGCCGGCTGATCGAACGCTCCCGAGTGCTGGAGCCGCAGATCGCGCGTCTCGAGGCCGCGCGCACGCGCCTCGAGCGCGACGTGCGACTGCTGAACGCCCGCGATCCCGACATAATTGAGGAACTCGCCATCGACCTATTGGGTTTTGCCCGCCCCGGCGACCGCATCATCGTGCCGTCCGCCGCCCGGGCGTTGCCGCGGACCTCTAGCTCGCCGGTTCCGGCCTTGAACAGCGCCCCCTGAAGCAAGGGCAATGGCTGGCCTTGGCTAGCTGTTTCTTGTACGGTTTCGGTTCTCCTTCGCCAGCGAGGCTACGTTAGCGCATGTCCCGTCCCAACGGCCAAGAGACCGTTCCCCCGTTCAGCCGCGAGCAGGAACTTCACGCCTACCGCGAGATGCTGTTGATCCGCCGTTTCGAGGAAAAGGCGGCCCAGCTCTACGGCATGGGGTTCATCGGCGGCTTCTGCCACCTCTATATCGGCCAAGAGGCGGTCGTGGTTGGCATGAAGATGGCGTCGACGGACGGCGATCAGACGATCACCACCTATCGCGACCACGGCCACATGCTGGCCTGCGGCATGGATCCCAAGGGCGTGATGGCGGAACTCACAGGGCGCGGTCACGGCTACTCCAAGGGCAAGGGTGGCTCGATGCACATGTTCTCCAAGCAAAAGCACTTTTACGGTGGGCACGGGATTGTCGGCGCCAACGTGCCGCTCGGTGCCGGCATCGCCTTCGCCAATCGCTATCGCGAGAACGGCAACGTCTGTCAGACCTACTTTGGCGATGGGGCCGCCAACCAGGGCCAGGTCTACGAGAGCTTCAACATGGCCAAGCTATGGAAGCTGCCCGTCGTCTTCGTTATCGAGAACAATAAGTATGCTATGGGCACCTCGGTCGAGCGTTCGGCCGCCACTACGGATTTTTCTCAGCGCGGGCGGTCCTTCGACATCCCCGGCGAGCAGGTCGACGGCATGGACGTGCGCGCCGTCAAGGCGACCGCCGACCGCGTGCTGAAATGGGTGCGTGACGGCAACGGCCCCTACATCCTGGAGATGCTGACCTACCGCTATCGCGGCCACTCCATGTCCGATCCCGCCAAATACCGCACGCGCGAGGAGGTGCAGAAGATGCGCGAGGATCACGATCCCATCGAACAGGTCCGCCGTCGGTTGTTGGAGGGGCGCCTCGTCAGCGAAGAGGACATGAAGGCCATCGATGCCGAGGTGCGTGCGACGGTCAATGCCGCCGCCGAGTTTGCGCAATCGGATCCCGAGCCGGACGAGAGCGAGCTTCATACCGACGTGTTGCTGCCGGCCTGAGGCGAATTGCGAGTTTCAGCGGCGTCTCATCATGCCCACCAGCTTCACCGCAAATCTGGACGAGGAGTTCGCGCAGCTCACAGCGCGTTGCTCGCCGCGGGTGATCGCCGCGGCCAATGGCCAGGATGTCATAGTCGTCAGGAAAAAGGGCGAGTTCGTCTGGCACAGCCAGGCCGAGGAGGATGCATTTTTCCTGCTGCGCAAGGGCACGCTCGTGATCCGCTACCGCGACCGTGCCGATGTCACCCTTGGCGAGGGCGACGTCCATAAGGTGCGGCGCGGCGTCGAGCCCATGACGGCCGCGCCCGAGGAATGCTGGGTCGTTCTCGTCGAACCGGCGAGCACCAAGCATACCGGCGACCGCGAGCCTGCGATCACCACCGGCAGCGAGCAGCAGCTGGCGCATTTGCACGCCCCGCACCAGCCCACACGCCAGCAAGAGACCCCAGCACAATGGCCATCGAAATCCTGATGCCCGCATTGTCGCCCACCATGGAGGAGGGCAAGCTCGCCAAATGGCTGGTGGCCGAGGGCCAGCAGGTGAAGCCTGGCGACATCATCGCGGAGATCGAGACCGACAAGGCCACCATGGAGGTGGAGGCGGTCGATGAAGGCAAGGTCTCCAAGCTGCTGGTCGCGGAGGGCACCGAGGGCGTGAAGGTCAACACGCCGATCGCCGTGCTCGATGGCGAGGCTGCCGCCGGCGCCAAGGCGCCGCCGGTTGCCTCTGCCGCACCCCCCGCGGCCCCGAGCCCGGCGCGCGCGCCGCAGGCCAAGGCGCCGCCGCCGCGCCCAGTGCCCGAGGACGACCGCGCCCGCGAACCCGAAATCGCCGCCGGCGTCGAGACCACCAACCAGACCATGCGCGAGGCCCTGCGCGATGCCATGGCCGAAGAGATGCGCCGCGACGCGGCGGTGTTTTTGCTGGGTGAGGAGGTGGCGCAATACCAGGGCGCCTACAAGATCAGCCAGGGTCTGCTCGACGAGTTCGGGCCCAAGCGCGTGATCGATACGCCCATCACCGAGCAAGGCTTTGCCGGCATCGGCGTGGGCGCCGCCATGGCGGGACTGAAACCCATCGTCGAGTTCATGACCTGGAATTTCGCCATGCAGGCGATCGATCAGATCATCAACTCGGCCGCCAAGACGCTCTACATGTCGGGCGGACAAATGGGTTGCTCGATCGTCTTTCGCGGTCCCAATGGTGCGGCCGCCCGTGTCGCCGCCCAGCACAGCCAATGCTACTCGGCCTGGTATGCGCACGTACCGGGCCTAAAGGTGGTGGCACCGTCGAACCCCGCCGATGCCAAGGGGCTGTTGAAATCGGCCATTCGCGATCCCAACCCGGTGCTCGTGCTGGAAAACGAAATTCTCTACGGCGCCTCCGGCCCGGTGCCCAAGGTCGATGACTGGACCGTGCCGATCGGCAAGGCGCGGATCGCCCGCGCCGGCAGCCACGTCACCATCGTCTCGTTCGCGCGCGGCATGGTCTATGCGCTCGAGGCTGCCGAAGAACTGGCCGGCGAAGGCATCGAGGCGGAGGTCATCGATCTGCGCTCGCTGCGCCCGCTCGACCTCGAAACCGTCATCGCCTCGGTGCAAAAGACCAACCGCCTGGTCACGGTGGAAGAGGCTTGGCCCGTGTGCTCGGTGGGCTCGGAGATCTGCGCGCAGGTGGCGATCGCCGCCTTCGACTACCTGGACGCCCCGCCCGCCAAGGTTTCGGGCGCCGACGTGCCGATGCCCTATGCGGCCAATCTCGAACGCCTGGCGCTGCCGAGCGCGCAGCACGTGATCGAGGCCGTGAAAGCCGTACTCTACCTGTGACCGGCATGGCAAAAGCGCCGGCGAGCGCGCATGTTGCCCCAGCGCGCGCCTTGGCAAATTGAGGTGGGGGTGTCGCCGCAGCGGCGTCGATGCACAAGGCAGAAAAAAGACCAGGACCGAGACGAGCGCCAACGTGCCGCACATTCACCAGTATCAGGGCCGCTGCCACTGCGGCGCGATCCGCGCTCAGTTGGCGGCGAGCAAGCCCGCCGAGGCCTTGGAGGTGCGCGCCTGCCAGTGCGCCTTTTGCGCGCGCCACGGCGCCATGACGGTGTCGGATCCGCAAGGCCGCGCCAGCTTCGAAATCGAGCGCGCCCGGCTCGTGACCTACCAATTCGCCACGCGGACGGGGAGCAGCCTGATTTGCGGGCGCTGCGGCATGTACGCCGGCGTGGTGCTGACCGAGGGAAGCGCGAGCTGGTCGGTGCTCAATGTGCGGGGCCTCGCCATTGCCGCCTTTGCCGGCCGGCAGGCGCAGCCGATGGTCTACGACGGGGAAACGCCCGCCGCCCGCATCGCCCGCCGCAAGGCCAAATGGACGCCGACGGAACTCCGATTGATCGAGTGATAGGAGCAGCATGCCGACCCAAATCCTGATGCCCGCATTGTCGCCCACCATGGAGGAGGGCAAGCTCGCCAAATGGCTGGTGGCCGAGGGCCAGCAGGTGAAGCCTGGCGACATCATCGCGGAGATCGAGACCGACAAGGCCACCATGGAGGTGGAGGCGGTCGATGAAGGCAAGGTCTCCAAGCTGCTGGTCGCGGAGGGCACCGAGGGCGTGAAGGTCAATACGCCGATTGCGACGCTGCTGCTGGAAGGGGAGACGGCCGGGGACGCGGCCGCCAAGCAGCCGGCCGCAGCGGTTGCCTCTGCCCCGCCCCGGTCGGCGCCTGCCAAAGCGGCACCCCCGCCGGCGGCAGCGGCCAAACCCGCCGGCGGTGCGTCCAAGCCGGCGGCTTCCCCCGGCGTCCCCGCCCCACCAGGGAGGGCGGCGGCGGCCGCGGGCGCGACGAGCCCCGCGCCTATTGCCGCGGCAGGTCGGCGAACCTTTGCGTCGCCGTTGGCGCGCCGGCTCGCCAAAGAGCTCGGGCTTGACGTTGCCAACCTCAACGGCTCGGGTCCACGTGGGCGCGTGGTGCGCCGCGATGTCGAGGCGGCGCTGCAGCAGCGAGGGGCGCAGCCGAAGGCCGGCACGGCGGTGGCCCAGATGCCGGCGACCGGCGCTGCGGCCCTACAGCCGATGGGCGACGACAAGATCCTCGCCCTTTACGATCAAGGCTCCTATGAGATCGTGCCGCACGACGGCATGCGCCGGATCATTGCCCAGCGCCTCAGCCTCTCCAAGCAAACAATTCCGCACTTCTATCTCACCGTCGAATGTCGCATCGACGAGTTGTTGCGCGCGCGCGAGAGCATGAACCGAGCGGCGCCGAAGGAGGGCCCGCGCGCCTACAAGCTGTCCGTCAACGATTTCGCCATCAAGGCGCTGGCGCTGGCGCTGGCGCAGGTGCCAGCCGCCAACGTGACGTGGACGGAGGGCGGTATGATGCGCCACAAGTATTCCGATGTGGGCGTCGCTGTTGCCGTCGCGGGCGGCCTCTTCACGCCCATCATCCGCCACGCCGAACTGAAATCGCTGTCGGAGATCTCCAACGAGATGCGCGATTTGGCCGAGCGTGCGCGCAAGCGGCGTCTGGCGCCGCACGAATATCAGGGGGGCACGACCTCGATTTCCAACCTCGGCATGTACGGCATCAAGAGCTTCGAGGCCGTCATCAATCCCCCGCACGCCACCATCCTGGCCGTCGGCGCGGCGCAAAAAACCCCAATCGTCGTGGCGGATCAGGTCGAGATCGGCTCGCTGGTGTCCTGTACGCTGTCGGGGGATCATCGCGCGGTCGACGGCGCCGTCGGCGCCGAGCTTCTCAACGCCTTTAAAACGCTGGTCGAGGATCCGGTGCGGATGCTGGTCTAGCCGCCGAACCCGACAGCTGGGCGGTTCTGTGGCGAGCCGGTCACGACGCGGTCCTATCCACAGGAATGGGCCGCGATCGCTCAGTTGGCAACAGCCGTCGCATCGCCGATCCCTTGCCGCTGTCGGCAAAGACGCCTAAGACTCACGAGAATCATAAATAAGTGCACGCCGCGCGTTTTGGCGGCAAAGGCAATCGTTTGGGGGTTTTCGCATATGACGTTCCAGATTCGCGCTTCCTCAGCAGTGTTGCTCGTTGGCCTCATGCTGGCCGGCTGCGCCGGCGACAGCGCCGATGGCCTCTTCACCACCGGCTCGCTCAGCGGCTCGGCGACGGCGGCGGCCGCGCCCAAGACCGATCCCGTCTGCGTGACGTTGGCCGCCAGCATCGACGGCCTGCGCAAGGAGGGCATCGCCGAAAAGATCGAAAAGGCGGCTGCCAAGAAATACAAGATGACCGCCGTCGACCTGCGCAAGGCCGACCAGTTGACCAAGGCCAACGCCGACTTCCAGCAGCGTTGCTCGACGATCCCGCCGAAGCCGACGAACGCCCAAGCAGCCCCGGCAAAATCGGCGAAGAACTGAGCCGGGCCGCCCCGGCCCTTGCCCAACGCCAGAAACGCTCCCCCGAGCGGTCGAGGTGTGCGCGAGCTTGGCTCGAGGCCGAACGGGGCGGCTTGCGAAAAAAATCGGCAACTGCCATCGGCTTGCCGTGCTGCAAAGTTACCACAGGCAGCCGTTAGCCGGTTGAATTTGCTGCGCCCCTATGGTTCGTAGCGGCGAGCGGAGCGACGCGGTGGGACCGAAGGAGGCTGGCGTGGCCCGAAGCAGAGGCGAAACGCTTAGGGTGGTCGTGCTGGCAGGGGCGCTGGCGGCCCTTGCCGGCTGTGCGGAAGACGGCGGCGGTTATGGCGGAGATCCGGGCGCCCGGCCGCTGGCCGCCGGCCAAAGCTGCGGCTCGATCCGCCAGGAGCTCAACAGGCTCGATAGCCGAGGCACGCAGGCCAAGGTGGAGGCTGCGACCCAGGGCAAAAAGCTGCCCCCCGCCGCCCAGGCCGATGTCGATCGCTATAACGACCTTCTGAACCAATACTTGGGCGCGCGCTGCCACGTCTGAGGCGGGCGTCGGTCGTCCTGGCCGCTTTGCGATTTGCCTTGAAACAGCAGGCTCCAGCCACTAGGCCGGGGCCTGTTAGCGCTTTGCGTGCGCCTCCTGTGAGAAGATCCCCATCATGGCAGAGACCAGCTACGACATTATCGTGATCGGTTCCGGCCCGGGCGGCTACGTCACCGCCATTCGCGCCGCCCAACTCGGCTTCAAGACCGCGATCGTCGAGCGCGAATATCTGGGTGGCATCTGTCTCAATTGGGGCTGCATTCCGACCAAGGCCTTGCTGCGGTCGGCGGAGATCTACCACTACCTGCAGCACGCCGCGAGCTATGGCCTGCGCGCCGCCGAGGTCGGCTACGATGCCAAGGCGGTGGTCGAGCGCTCGCGCAAGGTGGCCAAGCGGCTCAACGACGGCGTCGCCTTTTTGATGAAAAAAAATAAGATCGCCGTGATCTGGGGCGAGGCCAGGCTCGATGAGCCGGGGCGCATCAGCGTCAAGCCCTCCAAGGTCGCCGCCCCCAAGGGCGCGCTCGGCGCGGGCAGCTACCAGGCCGCCCACATCATCCTCGCCACCGGGGCTCGCCCGCGCGTGCTGCCGGGCCTGGAGCCCGACCAACGGCTGATCTGGACCTACTTCGAGGCCATGCTGCCAGCCGCCATGCCGAAGTCGCTGCTGGTGGTGGGCTCGGGCGCGATCGGCATGGAGTTCGCCTCTTTTTATCGCTCCTTTGGGGCCGAGGTCACGGTCGTCGAGATCCTGCCGCAAATCCTCCCCGTGGAGGATGCCGAGATTGCCCAGTTCGCGCGCAAGGCCTTCGAGCGTCAGGGCATCAAGATCTTCACCCAGGCCAAGCTGACGCAGCTTGCAAAGCAAGCCGACGGCGTCACCGCCAGCGTCGAGGACGGCAAGGGTACGACCCAGCGTCTCAGCGCCGAGCGCGTGATCAGCGCCGTAGGCGTGGTCGGCAATATCGAGAACCTCGGGCTCGAGAAGCTGGGCGTGAAAACGAGCCGCGGCACCATCACCACCGACGGCTACGGCCGCACCAACGTGCTATCGATCTACGCCATCGGCGATGTGGCCGGACCGCCGATGCTCGCTCACAAGGCCGAGCATGAGGGGGTGGTGTGCGTGGAAGCCATCAAGGGCTTGCAGCCGCATCCCCTCGACAAGGCGAAGGTTCCCGGCTGCACCTACTGCCAGCCGCAGATCGCCAGCGTGGGGCTGACCGAGCAGGCTGCCAAGGAGCAGGGCCGCGCCGTCAAAATCGGCCGCTTTCCCTTTGTCGGCAACGGCAAGGCCATCGCGCTCGGCGAAGACCAGGGCCTGGTGAAGACCATCTTCGATGCCAACAGCGGCCAGCTCCTCGGCGCGCATATGGTCGGCGCGGAGGTGACCGAATTGATCCAAGGGTTCGTCATTGCCATGCAACTCGAAACCACCGAGGAAGACCTGATGCACACGGTCTTCCCGCACCCGACGCTTTCGGAGACGATGCACGAAAGCGTGCTCGATGCCTTCGGGCGCGTCATTCATGTCTGACGGCTAGGCCCCGACGGGGTGCCGAAGCTCGATGGCGCGCCCGCCCGAAGCTTGCCGCATCGCACCCGCCTTCTGCGCCCCGTTGCTTTCTGTCAGCGCCTTCTGCGACATCGCCTGGCCGCGGGCGCCGCCCCAATCTGTGGCTCCTTCTCGCGGCTGCGAAGCGAAGGGTCGACGCCTGCCTGCAAGTCGGTCACATTCCGTGGCCAGAGGATCGACTGCACAAGGAGCAGGTCGGCCGATGGCACGAGGGGAGAGCTTGCACATGAACATGAACGCCCAGCAGTTGATCATCATGGCCGTCATCGGCATCATCGCCGGTTGGCTGGCCAGCGCACTCGTCGGCGGTCCCGGTAGCCTGCTGGGCTACCTGATCACCGGCATCATCGGCGCCTTCGTCGGCTCCTTTATCTTCAGCTCGGCCGGCTGGAACCTCAACCTGGGCAATGCCTGGGTGGACGCCGTGGTCACGGCCTTGATCGGCTCGATCGTCGTCATCTTCCTGGCGCGTCTGGTGCTGGGCTGGTAGTCGCGTTCGCTGCGCCGAACACGCGGTCGAAAATTTGCTCGACGTGCTTGCTGTGAAAGTCCAGGTCGAACAGGGACTCGAGCTCGGCGGCGTTGAGCGATTTCGACACCTCCGGATCGGCCGTGAGCAGGTTGAGGAAGTCGCCGTCACCTTGCCACACCCGCATGGCGCTGCGTTGCACTAGGCGGTAGGCCTCGTCGCGCGCCACGCCCTTCTGCGTCAGTGCAATGAGCACGCGTTGCGAGTGCACCAGTCCGCCGAGCCGCTGCAAGTTCAAGCGCATGTTGTCCGGATAGACCACGAGCCGGTCGATCACCCCGGTCATGCGGTGCAGCGCGAAGTCGAGGCTCACCGTGGCGTCCGGTCCGATCATGCGTTCCACGGAGGAGTGAGAGATGTCGCGCTCGTGCCAGAGCGCCACGTTTTCCATGGCGGGCAGGGCGTAGCTGCGCACCATGCGGGCAAGGCCGGTGATGTTCTCGCTGAGCACCGGGTTGCGCTTGTGCGGCATGGCGGAGGAGCCCTTCTGCGCCGGGGCGAAGTATTCCTCCACCTCCCGCACTTCGGTGCGCTGCAGGTGGCGGATCTCGACGGCGAGCCGCTCCAGCGAAGAGGCGGTCACGGCCAGCGTGGCGAAGTAGATGGCGTGGCGGTCGCGCGGTATGATTTGCGTCGACACCGGCTCCGGCCTCAGTCCCAGCTTGGCCGCGACGTAGGCCTCCACCCGCGGATCGACGTTGGCAAACGTGCCGACGGCGCCGGAAATGGCGCAGGTGGCAACCTCGCTCCGCGCCCGCAGCAGGCGTTCCCGGGCGCGCGCAAACTCGGCCCAGGCGTAGGCAAGCTTGAGGCCGAACGTGGTCGGCTCGGCGTGGATGCCGTGGCTACGCCCGACCGTGACGGTATGCTTGTGTTCAAAGGCACGCCGGCGTAGCGCCGCCAGCAGCTGGTCGAGGTCGGCCAGCAGCAGGTCGGCGGCGCGCACCAATTGCAGGTTAAAGCAGGTGTCGAGGATGTCCGAGGAGGTGAGACCCGCGTGCACGTAGCGCGCCTCCGGTCCGACGTGCTCGGCCAAATGCGTGAGAAAGGCAATGACGTCGTGCTTCACCTCGCGCTCGATCTCGTCGATACGCGCAACGTCGAACGTTGCCTTGCTGCCCTTGTCCCAGATGACCTTGGCGGCAGCCTTGGGGATCATGCCCAGCTCGGCCATGGCGGCGGCCGCATGCGCTTCGATCTCGAACCAGATACGAAAGCGCGCTTGCGCGCTCCAAATTTCGGCCATCTGCGGGCGCGTGTAGCGGGGAATCATGGGCAGGCTCGCTTGGCTGCAACGCTTGTCGCCTAGCACGCCGCGGCCCCTGGCCGCAAACGCGGCCGTGCCCCTGGCCGTCAACGGTTCGCGCTCAGCCCCACAGATCGGCCGTGGGCGGGTGCACACGTGCGCCCTCGTAACGCAGGCCGGGCTCGCGGTCCCCGGCAAGCAGCAGCGGCCCATCGAGGTCGACCCAGTCGGCGGCCTGGGCAAGGAGGATGGCGGGTGCCATCGACAGGGAGGTTGCCACCATCGAGCCAACCATCAGCTTGAAGCCGCGCGCCCGGGCCGCGGCGGCAAGCGCCAAGGCCTCGGTTAGTCCACCGGCCTTGTCGAGCTTGATGTTGACGGCATCGTAGCGGCCGACCAGGCGATCGAGGTCGGCACGTGTGTGCAGGGCCTCATCGGCACACACGGGCACCTCGCGGGTGATCGCGGCGAGCGCCGCGTCGGCGTCGGCGGGCAGCGGTTGCTCGATCAACTCGACACCGGTCGCTGCCGCCGCCGCCAGCAGCGGCGCCAATAGGCCCTCGCTCCAGCTCTCGTTGGCGTCGGCGATCAGCCGCGTTGCCGGGCATGCGGCCCGCACCTGGCGCAGGCGTTCCTCATCTCCATCACCCCCGAGCTTCAGCTTGAGGAGCGGCAGATGGCGCGCGGAAAAGGCCCTGGCCGCCATGGCGCCGGCGTCATCGAGGCTGATGGTATAGGCCGTGGTGAGCGGTTGCAGGGCGGCGATGCCGGCAAGGCTCGCCGCGCTCTGGCCCGCGCGCTTGGCCCGATAGTCCCAAAGCGCGCAATCGAGCGCATTGCCTGCCGCACCCGCCGGCAGACGCCGGGCGAGCGTTATGGGATCGAGCCCGTCGGCGGGCGTTGCCGCAATGGCCTTGAGCACGCTGTCGATCGTCTCGCCGTAGCGGCCGTAGGGCACGCATTCGCCGCGACCCGCCAGCTTGCCGTCGCTGACGCGGGCGATCACGACATTGGCCTCACGCTTTGTCCCGCGCGAAATGGCAAAGCTGCCGGCAATCGGCCAGCGCTCGGCCCAGGCCTCGATCTTGAGCGAAGTCATGTTGCAGCGGCGCTGATTGGCCTAGCGCAGCCGACCACTGGCGTGCGCTAGGAACAAATACACGCGCCCGCTATCGGAGACGAGATGGTTCTGCAGCGTGCGGCCCGAGGGGTCCTTCTGCTCGACATTGCGTAGCAGCCATTCGAAGTCCGACAGATAACGGTCGACGGTGCGGTGGAAATCGACCTCGCTCTTGTAGCGTTCGGTGACCTCGTCGAAGGCGGTGCGACCATCTGCCGTATAGATGCTGCGCACCATAATTCCGCGCTGGCCGGCGCGGAACCGCGACCAAATGGCCGCCGCGGTGCTGGGATCGAGCGCGCGCGCGATCGAACTCGATGTTGATGATGGCGGCGCGCGTGGTGCCGTCCTCGTCACGCGAGGCGCGCGCCAACAGATCGGTCAAGGACCAACGATCGCCGCTCTCTTGCGGCATGGCCGGCGGCGCCAGCGGCGGGGGGGCATGTTGCTGGGCGGCGTAGGCGGCCGTCAGCGAGACGGTCATTGTCGGCGGAATGATATCGCGCCGCTCGCGGGCGGAAAGATTGGAAAGCTGTTCGAGCGCCCGCAGCTGGTCGTTGAGCGCTGCGCGCATGGCATCGGCGTTTTCGCGCGCCGCCATGGGCAGATGATCGGCCTCCGACCGCAGGCGGCTCTGCTCGGCCTGCAGCTCGGCGGCGACGCGCGTCGCCCGGGCCTTGAGATCGTCGGAGGTCTCGTTGAAGCGATTGGCGATGGTGCCGAGCTGGGCGTTCAGCTCCTGCGAGGCGCCGGTCACTTTTTCGCGCATGTCGGCAATGGCGCGCGTGGCGTGGTTTTCCGTGTTGCTGCGCAGGCGCTCGAACTCCGAGAGCACGGCTTTCGAGTGGCTATCGGTTTGCGTCCGCAAGCGTTCGAGCTCACGCACGGCGGCCTGCGCGTGGCTGCTCGTGCCTTCGGCAAGCTGTTGGATCAAGGTGCGGGCGCGGCTTTCCGCTTGGGCGATCGAGGACTCCAACGTCGCCGAGTAGCCGCGCATGACCTCGTCGATTTCGCTGGTTTTGCCGGACAGGCGCTGCAGGGTCTCGCTGAGCTCGCCCTGCCGCTTCTGCAAGGTGGCATCCATGCGCATGTTGGCCTTTTCCAACGCGCTTGCCGCCGTCACCATCGACTGGCCCTGCTGGTCGAAGCGCGTGGCCGCGCTGGCGATCTGCTGCAACAGGTTCTCAGACACGTTCTTCAACAGGTCCGCCTGACCGGACAGCCCCTCGATGGCGTGCAGCGATTGCCGCGTAATGCTGTCGCTCGTGCGGCGGACGGCGTCGATGCCGTGCAGCATGGACTCATCGATCGAGTTGGCCTGCCGCCCGAGCGTGTCGGAGAGCGCGCGGACGTGGCTCTCCATGGCGACGGTCAGCGCGCGCGCTTTGTCGTTCACGGCCGTGTCGATGGCAACGGTCGAGCGCACCATGGTATCGTCGAACAAGGCCAAGCGTTCGGCGAACGCCGCATCGAGTGCCCGCGTGCGCTCCACCAGGGCGACGTCGAGGGCTTCCGCGCGGCTCGCCAGGGTGGCATCGAGAGCCACCGTATAGTCGTCGAGCACGGCCTGCAGCTGCTGGGTGCGGTTCGACAGCGCGCTTTCGAGGCTGCCGCTGGCCGTCGCCAGCTGGTTCTCGAGCGCGATCAGGTTCTGGCCGGCGCCCTCGATGATTTTCGCCAGCTTGATTTGTTGATGCGACAGCTTGTCGATCAGGGCCGGCACGTCGCTGCCCATTGACTTCAGCGTTTCGGCCACCTTGTCGGTGGTGCTGACCAGCGCGTGCCGCTCGCCCACCAGCTCCTGGATCAGGCCTTTGATCTTGTGCTCGTTCTCGCCATAGGATTTCTCCAGCGCGGCGACCTCGTTGTGCACCAGGGCTTCGAGCTCCCCCGCCCGCCCCAGCGCGCGCGAGATCGCGTCGTTCATGAAGGAGACCTGGCGGCGCACGGCTTGACCGAGCGAGGCGGCGGCCTGCTCGGCGGCGCGGTCGGGCTCGGCCAAGCGCACGGCGACTTCGGTCATGGCCGAGGACATCAGTTTCAGTTCCTGCGCCCGCCACACCAACAGCGCCAGAAACCAGAACAGGGCGATCGGCAGGAAGATGGTGGTGATCACGACCACCGTGGTCGGACTGGCGAGGCTGGCGCCCTCCTGGGACAGCGCCGCCCAGGCCAGCACCGCGCCGATGGCGATCCAGGCGCCCGAGGCGATGGCGGCGAGCTCGAAGGGCCGCCGCGACGGGCGTTGCTGCAGGGCGAAGATCAGGCCGCCGATCGAGGGCGCATCGTCGTTTGCAGCGATACGGGCGCGCGGCGGGCCGGCTGGCCGGCGCTTGGCCGTGCGCCGCGGCGCGTCCTCCTGTCCGGCCTCGGCATCGCTGGCCGCGCCATTGGGCGCTGCGTTGGCCCCCGTATGCGGTCCAGCGAGGGGCAAAGGCGGTGCAGGCCCGGCCGACGCGGGGGCCACAATACGGTCAATGGCAACGCTCGCCGAGGTGCGCTGTGCGGCGTCGCGTTGCGGCTTTCCCTCCTGGACCATTCCCCTGTCCATTTTCGGCCAGCAGGCCGACCCCATCACCCAAGAGACATAGCGCATTTCCCTCCAGGGGCACAGGCGGCCAGTCAGGAAAAACTGGTGATCGGCCAACCCGTCTAGGTTGCCGGCCGAGCCTCCGCGTGTCCCCCCGCTCCAGGGCCTAGCTATTGGCGCAATAGGGCAAAACCAAGATGTTGCCGGTGCTGGTCCACGCCCGCGCGCGGGTGGCGGGCATTTACCAACGGTTGAAGTTTGCCGGGCCGTGAAAGGTGCCGTTCACCAGTCTTCGCCATCTTGCCCCAAGCGTCAAAGCCCTGTTGGCCCCGAGGGCGAGGATCGCGACCCCGCTTGGGATTTTGCTCACAGCAGAGGACCCGCGCGGCCATGCGGCGCGCACGCCTGGGCGGGGTAAGGGATTGGCAATGAAAATGAGGGTGCTCGAGGCGCCGCGGGGGGCGGCCGGCGCGGCAGTGGCGCAAGCCGCCGCCATCGACCGCGCCGATCTCGCCCGCTTCACCATGGGCAACGAGGCTCTCGCCCAGGAGGTCCTCGAACTGTTTGCCGCCCAGGCGCCCTTGATCCTCGATCGTTTGCGCCGGGCCCAATCGGACGCCGACTGGCAGCAGGGCGCCCACACGCTCAAAGGCACAGCGGCCGCCGTCGGCGCCCGCCAGCTGCAGCGCTGGGCGGAACTGGCGGAGCAGGTTCCAGGCCTACCGGCCGCCGAGCGGGTGGCGCAGCGGGCGCTGGCGCTCAGCTTGATCGCGGAGGCAACGGAGGCGGCGTGCCGCCAGATCGGGCAAATGTATGCCCCCTGAGCCGGCACGGGGCCGGCGGTCATGCTTGAATTTGCCGGCCGGGGCCGCTAACACGGCGGTCCAATCTTGGCTCCCTCCCCGTGCCTATGGCCGCGGCCCGCGGCGTGCGGCATCCGGCATCGAGACGAGGCGTTTTTGCGCCGATGGTAAAAATCACCTTCATCCAGCCGGACGGCAGCGAGCAGGCTGTCGAGGGCGAACCGGGCATGACGGTGATGGAGACGGCCAAAAAGGCCCTGATCGACGGCATCGAGGCCGAATGCGGCGGTGCCTGCGCCTGCGCCACCTGCCACGTCTACGTCGAGGAGGCGTGGCGAGACAAAGTGGGGCCGCCATCCCCGATGGAAGAGGATATGCTCGATTTTGCCTTCGAGGTGAAGGAGTCAAGCCGGCTCAGCTGCCAAATCAAGGTGAAACCGGAGCTCGATGGCTTGGTTGTACGCGTGCCGGAAAAGCAGTTCTAAAACGCCCGGGCCGCGGCCATGTGATCTGTGCCAGAAGCCCCTGCGGCCAGCTCTGGCGTGGATTTAGCGTCTTTGGTTGGAGCCCGCCTATGCCCAAACCCTGGCTTAACTTGGCGGCCGTTCTCGCCCTGGCCTTGCTGGGCGTCGGTGCAATTTTTCACGATGGCGCCGCCCAGGAGAAACGCTGGGCCGCCATTGACCCCAACAACGAAACAACTTCGCCCGTCGCCTGGTCGAGCACAGAGGCGAAGGCGCGGCAGGAAGCGGTTGAGGCCTGCAAACGCTCCTCCAAGAGCTGCGCCAACGGGCCGGCCTCGACCAATGAGATGGAGGACGTATTTGCCGTCATGTGCTGCACAAAGCCGCGCCGGGGTTGCGCGGTGGGTGTCGCAGGGGCTAGGCAGGACGCGCTAAAAAGCGTGCAGAAGACTTTTGCCGATGCCGGATATTCCAATTGCTCGCTGCGTTCCTATCTCTCGGCGGCGACCGGCAAAAAGGACTGACAGGCCTGCCACGGCCGATTGAACCTTGTGCCTCGTCGCGCTCTGCTATCGGGATCTGACGTCCATGCCAGCTGAAGGCTCAAGCGGCGCCCTGCCGATCGAGACCGATGCCCTGATTATCGGTGCCGGGCCGGTGGGCCTGTTTGCCGTGTTCGAGTTGGGCCTGGTCGACATCAAGGCGCACGTGGTCGATATTCTCGACAAAATCGGTGGACAATGCGCCGAGCTCTATCCGGAAAAGCCGATCTACGACATTCCCGGGCTGCCGATCGTGACTGGGCAGGGCTTGACCGATGCGCTGCTGGCCCAGATCAAACCCTTCGGCGCCCAGTTCCACCTCAATCGGCGCATCGACACCCTGGCGCGCGCGGAGGACGGCCGCTTTCGGCTCAATACGGATGCGGGCGAGCAATTCCTCGCCAAGGTGGTGGTGGTGGCGGCAGGCGGCGGTTCCTTTACGCCCAAGCGTCCGCCACTCGCCGGCATCGAAGCGCACGAAGGCACCTCGGTGTTTTATTCGGTGCGGCGCATGGAGGATTTCCGCGACAAGGACGTGTTGATCGTCGGCGGCGGAGATTCGGCGCTCGATTGGACGCTGAACCTCGAGCCCGTGGCCCGCAGCCTGACCTTGCTCCACCGCCGCGACGAATTTCGCGCCGCGCCGCATTCGGTCGAGCAGATGCGTGCCCTGGTGGCCGCCAACAAGGTCAAGCTGCTGATCGGCCAGATGCTGGCGCTGCACGCAGAAACAGGTCAGCTGGCGGCCGTCAGCGTCAAGACCAAGGATGGCGAAATTCGCGTGCCCGCCACCCGCTTGATGCCCTTCTTCGGGTTGACAATGAAGCTTGGACCCGTGGCCCATTGGGGTCTCAATCTCAACGAGAACCTCGTTCGCGTTGACACGGAGAAATTCGAAACCAGCGAGCCCGGCATCTTCGCCGTTGGCGACATCAACTGCTACCCGGGCAAACTCAAGCTGATTCTGTCGGGTTTCCACGAGGCGGCCCTGATGGCGCAGGCGGCCTATAAAATCGTCTATCCGGGCAAGAAGCTACTTTTTCAGTACACGACGTCCTCCTCCTCGCTGCAACGCAAGCTGGGCGTCAGCTAGGCGGTCTGGTCGCCTTGCTGCGCGCGCAACGGCCAACCTGCGCACGCGGCCAACGAAGCGAGGCGGGGTTAGGACGAGGGGCCACAGGGCAATGAGCCGGCCCTCGCGGTGGGCCGTCACGATGGCAAGCGACATCTTGCTGGGCTCGGCTGCGGCCGGCAGATAGGGGTTGCCCAGTGCCAACGCCAATTGAAGGTCTGGAACAGGTGCGTGTCGCGACCCGCGCATGCGAACAGTTCGTTCCATTGCGGCTCGAGGGCATCGAAACCGGCGCGATCGCGCCGACGGCGACTGTGATGGCCGCCGGCCGGACGGGCGGCCGTCCGGATGCGCCCCGGCGGCGCCGCCGCCCGGCGCGGCCGCAGGAGCTCGGGGCTCATGGAAAGCGGGCTCAATTTGCTGCTCCTGGGGCTAGGCGCCCGGCCGGCGGCTGGCGTCGGACGGCGCTCGATTGGCATGTCGGCAGCAGCCGCAAGGAGCGTGCCAATCCGCGGTCGCTGGCGGCGTTAGGCCGCGAGCGCAATCTCGATCAAGCTCAACAGGAATAGCCCTGCCGCCATCAGCCAGGTCAGGAGCCGCCCGCGACGCGTTGCCGACGGCTGCAGGATGGCGGTGGCAAGCAGGAAGGCGGCGGCGGCAAGGTTAATGGCAACGCTGCCGCCGAGCGCCAAGCCGCGCGGGCTTGCCGCCTTGGCGTTGAGCGCGGAGGCGATGGCGATGCCGAGGAGAAGGGCGCCAAGGAGGCGCGGCCAGAAGGCGGCTCCCGGTCGTGGCCAACCGAGGATGGCGGCGGTCATGGTCGGGGCGGCCAGCAACATCCCCCCGGCGACCCCCTTTAGCAGCATTTCAAGCCAGAGGAGCTCATCGACCATGCGCAAGGAGTGTCCCGAAAGCGGACAACGGGCCCCCGGCGTGGTTCAGCAAATCAACGGCGGCCGCTGATCTTGTCGGAGTCGTTCTTCTGCCAGAACTTCTTGCTGTCGAAGGGCTCGTCGGGGGCGGCCGAGCAGCCGAAGATGCCGCAGTCGGCAACCACTTTGGGCTTGGGGAAATTCGGTGCGTAGTCGCCGGCCAGATGGCGCGCGAGTTCTTGTTTGATCTCGGCACCCTTCTTTTCCGAGCAATAGTCGTCGGTGGCCCAGGCCGTATCCGACGTAGACTTGAAGGTCTGATCGTAAATTCTTTCGATGTTGGCGAGGTCGCCGGCGTTTTTGCCTTGCTTGCTCTCATAGGCGAGGTAGGAGGCTTTGAGCTTGGCCGCATCGAAGAAAAAGGCGCAGCGCTTGGCGCGCGCCGAAGTCCAGGCGACGAAGGTGGGGCGCGCCATGGGGTCGTCGTTGGAGGGGATCTTGGACTCGCTGGCGGTGCTGCTGGTCGTAAGCCCGGCGGCATTGCCCCCACAGCCGGCCGTCAGGGCGGCCCCGGCGAGCAACAAGCCAGCGGTCAGAAGGCGTGCGAATCGACGCATCTTTGGTTCCCCGATCCCGCACCTACTGTGCCAAGAAAGCGAGAGACGTCAATCGGCACCTTATTTCGGGCGATATGAGGGCTCTCACGCGGCAGCGCCGGCGCTCAGCGCATCAATTCTCGCATCGCCCGGTCGAGCCCGTCAATGGTGAGGGGATACATGCGCTCCTCCACGAGGTCGCGGACGAGCTTGATCGAGGGGGTCCAGCCCCAATGGTCTTCCGGCACGGGGTTCAGCCAGGCGCAGTGCTGATAGATGCCCGTGACCCGCCGCAGCCACTGGGCCCCCGCCTCCTCGTTCATGTGCTCCACCGAGCCCCCCGGCACGGTAATCTCGTAAGGGCTCATCGACGCATCGCCGACGAAGATCACCTTGTAGTCGGCGGGATACTTATGCAGCACCTGCCAAGTCGGCGTGCGTTCGGTCCAGCGTCGCGCATTGTCCTTCCACACAAACTCGTAAAGGCAGTTGTGGAAATAGAAGTATTCCAGGTGCTTGAATTCGCTGCGCGCCGCCGAAAACAATTCCTCGGCCTGCTTGATGTGCCAGTCCATCGAGCCGCCCACGTCGAAAAACATCAACACCTTGACGGCGTTGCGGCGTTCCGGACGCATGTGAATGTCGAGGTAGCCCTTGTGTGCGGTGCCCTTGATGGTGGTGTCGAGATCGAGTTCGTCGGGCGCCCCCTGGCGGGCAAACTTGCGCAGCCGCCGCAGCGCCACCTTGATGTTGCGGGTGCCTAATTCCAGCTTGTCGTCGAGGTCTTTGTACTCGCGCTTGTCCCACACCTTGATGGCGCGGTTGTTGCGGTTGGTTTTCTGGCCGATGCGCACGCCGGCGGGATTGTAGCCATCCGCGCCATAGGGAGACGTGCCGCCGGTGCCGATCCATTTCTTGCCGCCTTGGTGGCGGCCCTGCTGTTCTTGGAGGCGCTTTTTCAGCTCCTCCATAATCTTTTCCCACCCCCCCAAGGCCTCGATTTTCGCCTTCTCTTCTTCGCTCAGATAGAGCTGGGCCAGCGAGCGCAGCCAGGCTTCGGGAATTTGGGCCTCGACCGCCTCCGCCATGAGGTCAAGACCCTTGAAGACGTGGCCGAACACCTGGTCGAAGGTGTCGAGATGGCGCTCGTCTTTGATGAGTGCGGCACGCGCCAGATAGTAAAAGTGCTCAACCTTTCGTTGGGCGAGGTTGCCCTCGAGCGCCTCGATCAGCGTCAAATATTCCTTCAGGGTGACCGGGACCTTGGCGGCTTTGAGCTCATGAAAAAAGGCAGCGAACATGCGCGGGAGGGCCCCAAGAACGGTTGACTGGCAAGGTTGCACGCGGCGGAATTGTAGCAGATCAAGCAAGTCTTGGCCCGGCTTGCGCCGACCTGACCCGAACTTTCACCTGAGCGTCAGCTGGCTTTCACCAGCCGGCCCGCCGACACGCTCGCCGAGCACTCGGCCAAAGCAAAATTGCTCCCCTGGAGCGTGCGCCAATAAGTTTTGGGCCCAACCGCCCTTGGGCCAAACCACCCTTGGGCAAAGCGCCTTGGGCCAAAGCGCCTTGGGCAAAGCGCCCTTGGGCAAAAGAAGCGCCCTTGGGCAAAAGAAGCGCCCTTGGGCAAAAGAGCCTCGGCGCGCGCGGGCCCCGCGCAGCCTTGCGGTAAGCCCCAACGCGCACCGGGGCAGGCCCCAGCGTCCAAAACGCAGCCCCGTGTCCAAATGGAGTGTTCCACGGACGCCAGCAAACGGTTGCCACGGAGGCCGCGAGGCGCTCGCACGCGGCCCAAGGAACCTGCCCGCGCGCGGGCGCGCCATCCCGGTTGCCTTAAGGTTTGCGGGCAAAGAGCGGCTTGAGCACTTCCCCCAGAAGATCGCGCACCCTGAGCGGTTTCGTCGCCAGGTAAGGCAGCGGCCTGATGACCTCGACGGCGGCGACGCCGACGCGTGCGGTGAGGGTGCCGTTGAAGGCACCCTCGCCCAGGCGGCGCGACAGGCGCCGCAGCAGGTCATGTCCAAGAAACTGGCCGATGAGGTCGTCGGTCATGGCCAGCCCCCCGGTGGCGACAATGTGGGTTAACACCATGCGCGCGAGCCGCATCCCACCCATGAGGCCGGGTCGACCGCCATAGAGGCTGGCAAGCGCGCGCAGCATGCGCAGGCACTCGATTAGCACGTAGGAAACCGCGATCGGCATCGGGCTCAAGGCCGTAACGGTGGCCACGCGCTTGGCCGAGATCAGCACGAGGCGCCGCGCCTCCGCGTCGAGCGGGACCAGGATTTCGCGCTCGGCCAGGGTGAGGAGCTCGCCGGCGTCGCGCACATCGCGGGCATGTTCGCCGAACCGGCGCACGCCCCAGGCCGCATCGGCGCGACCGCGGTAGAGCCGGACAAGGCGCAAGGCCGCTTGCCGCTCGCGCTTGGCGTCGGCGTTCAGCAGTGCTGCCTCCACCTCGCTGCGCAAGCGATTGAGGCGGGCCAGTCGGGCAAAGCCGATAAGCTCGCGCAGGATCAGCATCAGGGCCGCGAAGGCGGCGACCAACAGGAGTGTCAGCGTGCTCCAGCCGAGCCAATCGTCGCGCGCGAGCGCGGTGTCAAGGAGGCGCATGACCCAGGCGGTGGCCGTCAGGGCGGTGGCGCCGGCGACGGCAGAGACGAACAGGGCGCCCCAGCGCCAGCTATGGGCTCCGAGATCGGCCAGCGTCGGGCGCGCCATGCCCGCTTCGGCGGCCGGGGCCGCCGAAGCCGAGGGCGGCCGGTTGGCCGCGAGCTCGGTTGGCACCGGCTCTTCGCTCACAAGCGGGTCATCGGGGCTGAAGATTTGCGGCTTGCGCGCCGGCGAAGCATGGCTCATGCGAGTTGATCCCCGATGAGATAGTCGAGGGCCCTGTCGAGGCGGATGTGCGGCCAGGCCGTTGTCTCGCCGGCAGCGCTCGCCAGCGCCAGGCGCGGTGGGCGAAAGTTCAGGAAGCTGACGGGGTCGAGCTTCGCCAATTCGAGGGTGGCCGGCTCGGCGCGCGTGATCGCCCCAGCTTCCGGCAGATCGCCCGGGAACAGCGCGGCCTCGCTGCGGCCGTCGAATAGCCGTTGACCGAGCCGCTCGCCGGGCAGGGGCACGCCCACAATACACGGCAGCCGGTCGGCGCCCGACTTGGCTTCCGCCTCGCGCGTTGCCCGCAATGCCGCCAGTGCCAAGACCTGCACCTGGGCCCCCGCCAGACTTGTGCGCCTGATCGCCTGGTCGACCAGCAGGCGCAGCAGCGCCTCCAACCGGTCGTGGTTAGTGTGATGGAGATGATCGGCCTTGGTGGCCGCAAACAGCACGCGGTCGAGGCGCGGGACCCCGAGGATGCTGCGTAGCCAGGTGTTGGGACCCGGACGGAAGCATTTGAGGATGGCATCGAGCGCCTCGGCCAAATCTTTCAGGGCCTGGGCCCCGCCGTTGAGGGCCGACAGGGCGTCGATCAGGACGATTTGGCGGTCGAGGCGCGCAAAATGCTCGCGAAAAAACGGCTGCACGACCAGCGCCTTGTAGCTTTCGAACCGACGCGCCAGCATGGCCGCGAGCGTGCCGCGTTTGGGCCCGCGCGCGTTTGGGCAGGAGAGCGGAAAGAAGGTCAGGAGCGGTGAACCGGCAAGATCGCCGGGCCATAGGAAGCGGCCCGGCCCCAGCCCGAGGCGCGAGGGATCGGCGCGGCGTGCTTCCTCAAGGTAGGCGGAAAAAAGCTCAGCACCGCGCTGCGCGGGGAGCTCATCGGCGGGCAATTCCCCGCTGAGCGAGGCCGTATAGGCGAGCCAGGCCCGAGCCGCCTCGCCGCGGGGCCCGGCCTCCGCCGCGGCGATGGCTCGGCGCGACCAGGCCGCAAACGTTTGTTCAAGCAGCGCGAGGTCGATCAACCATTCGCCGGGATAGTCGACGATGTCGAGGTGGAGGCGGCCGATTCCGACCAGGCGCCGCAGCGGACTGGCAGGCGTGTATTCAATGCAGACGCGCAGTTGGCTGATCCGCCGCGTGCTCAGGGGCCACTGCGGTGGGTCTTTTGCAAGCTGGCTCAAATGCTCTTCGTAGGCAAAGCGCGGAATCTCGTCGTCGGGCTGAGGCTCCAGGTAGGCGCGCCGGATGCGCCCATGCGCCATTGCTGCGAAGAAGGGCAGGCGCCCACCGGCAATGAGGTTGCGCACCAGGGCGGTGATGAAGACGGTTTTGCCCGAGCGCGCAAAGCCCGTGACGCCAAGTCGGAGGCTCGGGGTCATCAGGTCGGTGACGAATGCACCGGCGCTTCGGACAGCGTCGGCGGTCGTGTCGCTGAGGTCGGAGAGCCGCACGTGCCATCCTCGCTTTCCCGCCTGCTATACAAGGACGGCGCGACGATGACGACAGGCGTCCGCGACCGGACGCCGTGCAGCGCGGCTCAGCCGCAAGGCACCGCTACCGCGGCTGTTAATCTCTTGCTACAGCGGTTCGCCCATAAACACGGTGGAAAAGCACTTGTTGCGGCTGAGCGCTATGGTGGAGCACATCTTCTCGGCCTCCCCGCGGGTATCAAACGGCCCCGCCACCAGGCGATAGGAACCACCGTCCGTGCGCGGTGCAATCACCCGCGGCTGCAGCGGCGACAAAGCGTCGCCGTGCTGGTCGAGCAGCAGGCTCCAGCTCAGCTTCAAGGCCTCCACCGAGCGCCCGGCGCCCAACTGCACGGCAAAGTTCGTGTTCGAGCGCGTCACCACCGGCTCCCCAAAGGTGATGCTGGCGGGCGCGATGCTGCCCGTCTCGATGGGGGTTGCGGCTTCCGGCGCCGGCTTCTCCGCCTGGTCCGGTACCGACATGACGGCCGACATGACGCGGGTGGCCGCTGCGGCCGGCTCGGCTTTTTCGGCCGCCTTTGCCGCCGCTGGGCTCTTGGGCTGCGGCCGCTCGGCGGCCTTGCCCTTGCCGGCAACGGGCGCCGCCGGCGCGGCCGCCACCGGCGCGGCCGGTGGCTGGGCGATGTCGCTGACGCGCCCCTCGAGCGCGGTGAGGCGCGTTTGGACGACCTTGTCTTCGCTCACGCTGCGATCGAGCGTGTCGCGGATTTCACCCAAGCTGCGCTGCACGTCGCCCACCGAACGGCGCACATCGCGCACCTCGGCGATGGCGCGGCTTGCCATGCGCAGCGCCGAATCGGGCTCGGCTTCGGCGGTCAGCTGCGGTCGGCGCGGCGGCGGCGACAGCCAGTCCGGCTGCCAAACCAGGGTCGCAAGGTATGTGAGCCCGCCGGCGGCCAAGAGGCCCCAGACGAACAGGTAGGCCTTGATGAAGCGCTCGGACCGCGGGGGGTGCGCAACGTGTTCTGCCATAGCCAGCAGCGTCCTCATGATGCCAGTGGGTGCGCGACTTGGACGCTGAACGGGGCGCTACCCGAATCGGGTACAACCGTGTCAAACGACAGGGGGATTGGTCAACGCACCCGAGCCGATTGCGCAGCCCAGCCTGTGGACATGTGATGGAGGTGCCATAGGACCCTGTTGCAGATAAGACCCAATGGGAGGCGACGGGGGTTGGGGGTATACCCTGGAGTCTAACGCAACCGGCCCGCGCGCCCCTGGCCTCAGTAGCGGACCTGGGCTCGGCCACGGAACCCTGAGACCCCAGATACGTCGAAGACACGTCGAAGACACGCCGATGACCCAACCCCCGCTCCTGATTGTGCTCCTTGCCGCCGGCATGGGTGTGCGCATGCGCTCGCGGCGGGCCAAGGTCCTGCATCCTCTGGCGGGGCGCTCGCTCCTGGGACACGCGTTGGCCCGGGCCCAGGCCGCCGGCGCCAGTCAGATCGCCGTCGTGGTGGCCCCCGGCATGGCTGAGGTGCGGGCGGAGGCTTTGGCGCATGCCCCCACGGCCCAGGTCTTCGAGCAGGCGAGCCAGGCTGGCACCGCCGATGCCGTGCTGGCAGCGCGGCACGCCCTCGAGCGCCATCGCGGCGACGTCCTGGTGTTATTTGCCGATACACCCCTGATCGAGGCGCCGACCTTAAACAATCTGATCGGCGCCCTGGGGCAAGGGGCCAACATCGCCGTTCTGGGCTTTGCCCCCGAGGACGCGACGGGTTACGGCCGCTTGATCCTCGATGCCAGCGGGCGCGTCGCCGCCATCCGTGAGCACAAGGAGGCGTCCGCGACCGAGCGTGCCCAGCGCCTGTGCAATGCGGGCGCCATGGCCTTCCGTGTCCCCTCCCTCGTCGACCTCATCGGGCGCATCGGCAACGACAACGCCGCCAAGGAATACTACCTGACCGACGTCGTTGCCCTTGCCCGCAGCGAGGGCCTCATCGCGCTGCCCGTCGTTTGTTCGCCGCAGGAGGCGATGGGCATCAATACGCGCGAACAGTTGGCCATGGCGGAAGCCATTTTCCAAGCGCGCGCCCGGGCAAACGCCATGCGCGAGGGCGTGACCATGATCGCCCCGGATACGGTTTGGCTCAGCTATGATACCGCCATCGGCCGCGACGTCACCATCGAGCCCAATGTGTACTTCGGCCCCGGCGTCGTCATTGCCGAGGGTGCCGAGATTCTGGCCAATAGCCACATTGTCGGCGCCCGCATTGGGGAGGGCGCCCGGGTTGGGCCATTTGCGCGCCTGCGCCCCGGCGCCGATGTCGGCGCCCACGTCCACGTCGGCAATTTCGTTGAGGTCAAGAACGCCAGCCTCGAGGCCGGCGCCAAGGCCAACCACCTTGCCTACATCGGCGACGGGCGCGTCGGTGCCGGCGCCAACATCGGGGCCGGCGCCATCTTTTGTAACTATGACGGTTTCAACAAGCATTTCACCGACGTCGGCAAGGGCGCTTTCATCGGCTCGAACGCGGCCCTCATCGCCCCGGTCAAGATCGGCGATGGCGCCTACGTCGCCGCGGGCAGCGTCATTTCCCGCAACGTGGAGCCCGACGCGCTGGCCATAGTCCGCGGCGGCCAGGAGCTGCGGTCGGGTTGGGCCGCCAAATTTAGGGCCCTGATGCAAAGCCGCAAGAAACAGCCCTAGCCGCGGTCTGGGGCGCCAGACGCCAGAAACTTTGTTTGAATGGCCCGAAACTTTGTTTGAATTGCCCGAAACTTTGTTTGAATTGGACGTGAAAAAGCAAGAAACATTGTTTGCATTGAACGTATTGGGAGGATCGGACTAGGTAGGCTGAAACGGGGCCTTGAGCGTGAGGCAAACACATGTGCGGCATTGTTGGAATTCTGGGCGCGCGGCCGGTGGCGCACGATTTGGTCGATGCGCTGCGTCGGCTCGAGTATCGCGGCTATAATTCGGCCGGCGTGGCAACGGTGGAAAATGGCCACCTCGCGCGCCGGCGTGCCGAGGGCAAGCTCAGGAACTTGGAGCAGCGGCTCGCCCAAGAACCCTTGAGCGGGCACGCCGGCATCGGTCACACCCGCTGGGCCACGCACGGCATGCCCGTGGAGCGCAACGCCCACCCGCATATGAACAAGCGGGTGGCCGTCGTCCACAACGGCATTATCGAGAACTTCCAGGAGCTGCGCGAGGAGCTGAGCGGCAAGGGCCATGTCTTTGAGACCGACACCGACACCGAGACGGTGCTCCACCTCGTCACCGACTACCTCGATCGGGGCCTCACGCCGGCGGCGGCGGCGCAGGCCGCCATCGCGCGCCTGCGTGGGGCCTTCGCGCTGGCGTTGATCTTCGCGGGTGATGACAATCTTATGATCGGCGCCCGTCAGGGGCCGCCGTTGGCGATCGGCCACGGCCGGGGCGAAATGTATCTGGGCTCCGATGCCATCGCGCTTGCCCCCTTTACCGATACCATCACCTATCTGGAGGATGGCGACTGCGCCGTCCTCAATCGTCAGCAGGCCCTCATCTTCGATCCCGCCGGCCGCCGCATCGAGCGGCCCCAGGTCCGTTCGGTGGCGAGTTCGCTCTTGATCGACAAGGGCAATTTCCGCCACTTCATGGCCAAGGAGATTCACGAACAGCCCGAGGTGATCTCCCACACGCTCGCGCACTATGTCGATTTTGCCACCGGCCGGGTGGGCCTGCCCGAGTTTGGCCTCGATCCCGCCAAGGTCAGCGGTGTCGTCATCTCCGCCTGCGGCACCGCCTACTACGCCGGGCTGATCGGCAAGTACTGGCTCGAGCGCTATGCGCGCATTCCCGTGGAAATCGACATCGCCTCGGAGTTTCGCTACCGCGAGCCGCCGCTGCGCCCGGGCAGCCTGGCGTTGTTCATTACCCAATCGGGCGAGACCGCCGATACGCTGGCCGCCTTGCGCTACTGCAAGGCGCAAGGTCAGCCGGTGGCCGCGATCGTCAACGTGCGCACCTCCACCATCGCGCGCGAAGCGGACATCGTGCTGCCGACGCTGGCCGGCCCCGAAATCGGCGTCGCCTCGACCAAGGCCTTCACCTGCCAGTTGAGCGCGCTGGCGAGCCTGACGATTGCCCTTGGCCGGGCCCGCAACACCCTCAGTCCGGCCCAGGAGAAGGACCTGGTGCACGCGCTCTCCCAGGTGCCGCGCCACGTCTCGACCCTGTTGCGCAACGAGACCGCCTTCGAACGCCTGGCCCACGAGCTCGCCAAGGCCCGGGACGTGCTCTATCTCGGCCGCGGCGTCAGCTATCCGATCGCGCTCGAGGGCGCCCTAAAGTTGAAGGAGATTTCCTATATTCACGCCGAGGGCTACGCGGCGGGAGAGCTCAAGCACGGACCCATTGCCCTGGTCGACGAAAAGGTGCCGGTGATCGTGGTGGCCCCCGAGGACGACTTGTTCGATAAGACCGTGTCCAACATGCAGGAGGTGGCGGCGCGCGGCGGCAAGATCATTCTGATCTCCGATGCGGACGCCGCCCGCGCCGGTTGCAAGCTAGAGGCGCATATCCGCGTGCCGAAAGCCCATGCTTTTGCCACACCGCTGATCTATGCCGTGCCCGTCCAGCTGCTCGCCTACCATACCGCTACCTTTATGGGCACCGACGTCGATCAGCCGCGCAATTTGGCCAAATCGGTGACTGTGGAATAGGCGGACAGGCCGAAAAGCAGGTTTGCCTCGAGCCTCGCAGTTGACGTAGGCTCGATCTGTAGGAGGTGTTTGGCGTCAACGACACGGCGACGGGGAAGGGCATAATAGAATGGCTCGAGACTGGCGCTTGCGGATCCTAGTGCCGGTGGCTGCCGTCTTTGGGTTGGCCTCAGCCTTCTCGACGGGGGCATTGGCGGCCAGCAAGGCTGCGGATGATAAAGGTGCGCCCGGCGACCAGGCCGAGGCGGGCACGCAGGGTGCGCCGGCCGCGCCGGCCGCCAAAAAGAAGCCCGGTCCCGCCGACGCCCAGCGCGCCGTCGACAACGCCGCCAAGCTGATTGACGCCGGCAAGACCGAGCCGGCCGTGCAAGCCCTGAGCGCCACGCTCGCGGGCGGCAACCTGCCGCCGGCCATCATGGCCCGGGCGCTGCTCTTGCGCGGCATCGCCTATCGCCAGCAAAAGAAGCCGGCGCAGGCGATCGCCGATTTCACCAGCGCGCTTTGGCTCAAGGGCGGCCTCAGCGAAAGCGACCGTGCCGACGGTTTGCGCCAGCGCACCGCCGCCTATCAGGAGGCCGGCCTGAGCCAGGCCGGCGAGAGCGCCCCGGCGGGGGCCAAAGAGGCGCGGCCCAAGGAGCGCAGCGCCAGCCCGGCGGCCGCCGCCCCATGGAGCGATGGCACCACGACGTCGACGCCGCCCGTGCAGGCGGCCGCGCTCAACCAGGAGCCCGGCGCAGCCGCGACCGGCGGTGGGGGCTGGGACCTGTTCGCCAACCTGTTCGGTGGCTCCGGCAGCGCCTTTGCCGGTCAGCCCACCGCCGGGGCGGCCTCCCCGCCCGCTGACGCCGCCAGGATTTTGAATGCCGAGACCTCGACGGCCGAGCGCCCGCCACCGCCCCGGCCGGCGCAAACGAGCGGTTGGGCGCGGCAAACCCAGGTCGAGGGCGAGCGCAGCGCGCGCCTCGAGACCGGCGCCATTGCCGGCAAAGAGGAGCCGCCGCGACGGCACGCCGCCCTGCCCGAGGCCGGCAAGAAGGGTGGGCAGCTTCGCATTCAGATCGCGGCGGTGCGCACCCAGGCGGAGGCCAAGGCGCTTGCAGCCAAGGTCATGCGCGAGCACGCCGCCATGCTCGCCGCGCACGAGGCGCAGATCGATCAGACGGTGATGGGCAACATGGGATCGTTCTACCGTGTGCTCATCGGGCCGTTTGCCAGCGCGCAAGAGACGCAAGGCGTCTGCGCCAAGCTCAAGGGCGCGGGGCTGGATTGCCTGGTGACGGCCCAGTAGCGCCGCCGTATTTGAAAACGGCATTTTATTCCAATAAACTAGCCTGGATTGCCGAGATCGCCTGAGAAGCTTGGGGGCGTTCGCCGGCCTTGCCTCGGGAACGTCTCATGTGACAATGGGCCGGATAGCTCAGTCTGGCCGTTTCTGCTCTTCCGTCCAGCTCGTTTGTGGGCCGTCGCAATGCATGACAATCCGGCCTCGTCCGCGTCCCGTTCGGCGCCGGACGAGACACATGACCTGAAGGCGGAGCTTGCCAAGCTGGCGCAGGACGAGACGGCTGAGATCAAGGCCGGCTTGGCGAAGTTGGCGCTCGACCCCGCCCCGCGCATGCACCAGCGCACCGGCGCGCGCTTGCGCAACTATTTTCTGACCGGCCTGGTCGTGGTCGGTCCCGTGACCATCACCCTCTACATCGCCTGGTACTTTATCAATATCATCGATGCCTGGGTGAAGCCCTACATCCCGAAGATCTACAACCCCGAATCCTACGTTCCCTTCCCGATTCCGGGCGTGGGTCTGGTGTTTGCCATCATCGGGCTCACCATGATCGGCGCACTCACCGCCAACTTGATCGGACGTTCACTGATCAGTGCCGGCGAGGTGATGCTCGGCCGCACGCCGATCGTCCGCAACGTCTACCAAGGCCTGAAACAGATCTTCGAATCCGTGGTTACAGCGTCCGCCCCCAACCAGAGCTTTCAAAAGGTTGCTCTGATGGAGTTTCCCTCCAAGGGCATCTGGTCGATCGTGTTCATCACCGGGGATGCCGCCGAGCAGATCGCGGCCGAGGTGCCCGGCCAGGAATTGATCAGCGTCTTCATGCCGACGGGTATGTTGCCCCCGTCGGGCTTCGTTTGCTTCGTTCCGCGCAAGGATGTGATGCCCGTCAAAATGACGGTGGAAGACGCGGCCAAGATCATCATCTCGGCCGGCATGGTGAACCCGGAAACGCAGGCCAAGCTGCAGGACATGGCAACGCGGGCACGCAATGGCCCCAAGGCGGCCTGACCTGCCGCGCGGCTTTTTCAGGCGGCGCGGAACAGCCGCACCGCCTCGTCGCACTCGAACAGATAGAGCAGCAGCTTGAGGGCCTGTCCGCGCGGCGAGGCGAGCGTGGGATCCTGGCTCAGGACCAGCCGCGCATCGTCGCGGGCCGCCGCCAACAGCTCGGGAAAATTCGCCACGTCTGCAACCCGAAACTCCGGCAGGCCGCTTTGCCGCGCGCCCATCAGCTCGCCGCCGCCCCGGAGCTCCAGATCCTTCTCGGCGATTTGGAAGCCGTCCTCGGTCGCCTCCATCATCTCCAGGCGCCGCCGCGCCGTCTCGCTCAGCGGCGCCTTGTGCAGCAAAAGGCAGAAGCTCTCGCGCGTGCCGCGTCCGACGCGGCCGCGCAGCTGGTGCAGTTGGGCGAGGCCGAAGCGCTCGGCGTGCTCGATCACCATGATATTGGCGTTGGGGACGTCGACGCCGACCTCGATCACGGTGGTGGCGACCAGGATCTGGTGCCGGTTGCCGGCGAAGGCCGCCATGGTGGCGTCCTTGGCCCGGTCAGGCATGGCCCCGTGCAGCAGCCCCACGGCCCGTTCGCCGAAGATCTGCACAAGGTGGGCGTGGCGTTGCTCGGCGGCGGCTAGTTCCGATTTGTCGCTGCCTTCGATCAACGGGCACACCCAGTAGGCCTGCGCGCCTTCCTTGATCTGCAGGCGCAGCCGCTCGAGCAAGCGCTCCATGGCCTCGACCGCCACCGTCTTGGTGACGATGGGCTTGCGTCCTTGCGGCTTTTCCGTCAAGCGCGAGACGTCAAGATCGCCGTAGTGCGTCATCAGCAAGGTGCGTGGAATGGGCGTCGCCGTCATCACCAACACGTTGGCGCCACCCTTGCCGCCCTTGGCCTGTAGCGCCAGGCGCTGATGCACGCCAAAACGGTGCTGCTCGTCGATCACGGCGAACGCCAGATCCTTGAAGGCCACGTCGGCCTGGAACAGCGCGTGCGTGCCGATCAGAATGTCGATCTCGCCGCGGCGAAGGCGCTGTAGCAGCTCCGCCCGCGGGCTACCCTTCTCGCGGCCGGTCAGCAAACCAAGGCGCAGGCCGGCGGCGGCGGCCAAGGGTTGGATGGTATCGGCATGCTGACGCGCCAGCACTTCGGTGGGAGCCATCAGGGTAGCCTGCGCGCCCGCTTCCACCGCAATCGCCATTGCCAGCAACGCCACCATGGTTTTGCCGGAGCCCACATCGCCCTGCAACAGCCGCAGCATGCGGAAGGGGGCGCGGCAGTCCTCGGCGATCTCCTGCAGCGCCTGTCGTTGCGCCTTGGTCAGCGCGAAGGGCAGCGCTGCGACGATCCTGGCACGGACCCTGCCGTCGCCCTCGACGCTGCGGCCGGGCTGGTTCTTCAGGCTTTGCCGCACCAGGGCCAGCGCCAGCTGGCCAGCCAACAGCTCGTCGTAGGCGAGCCGCTGCCAGGGCGCGGAAGCCGGCGAGACGTCGCCGGCCTCCTCGGGGCGATGCAACAGCTGCAAAGCTTGGCGAAACGGGGGCCAGGCCCGCTGCTTGAGCCAGGCCGGCTCCTGCCACTCCGCTAAGGGGGTGGTGCGCTCGAGCGCCTGCCGGCAGGCCTTGAGCAGGATCTTGCCCGACAGCCCGGCCGTTAAGGGGTAGACCGGTTCAAGCATCGGCAAATCGGCGCGCGCCTCGGGGGGCAGGATATAGTCAGGGTGCACGATCTGCTTGCCGTCGTTGTAGCTTTCGACGCGACCGCTGACGTAGCGGATGCTGCCGATCGGCAGTTGCCGCTCGATGAATTTGCGTTCGGCGTGAAAGAACACCAGATCGATGCGGCCGGTGTCGTCTTCGCACGTCACCTTATAGGGGGCCCGCGCATTGCCGCGCGGTCCAGGCTTGTGCTTGAGCACACGCACTTCGAGCGTCGCAATGATCCCCGGCACCGCGGCGGCGATCGTGGGCGTTGCGCGCCGGTCAATCACCCCGGTCGGAGTGTGCCACAAAAGGTCGACGGCGCGCGCTTCCGCGCAGCCTGGCGGCAGGCGCAAGGCCTTCTTGAGCAGCAGGGCGACGCGCGGTCCGACGCCGGTCAGGGTCTTGGCGGACGCAAAGAGGGGAATAAGCTCAAGGGGCCGCATCTTCTGATATGCACAAAGCTCCACGACGAGATCGGCCAAGCGCCCGGGCCAATGCCGCTTATACCAGGCTGGCGCGGCCAGCGATCGGGCACTATATGACAGCGCCGAAAGGGCTTTGAAGGTGGCCGCGCTGGCGGGGCCCCGTCAAGCGCCGAGAAGACTTATCCGAGCCGAACTTGGATTCCGATGACCGAGGATGTCGAAACCCGTCGCCGCCGCGCCGCCTATCGGGCATGGCACCGCGGCAGCAAGGAGATGGATTGGGTGTTGGGTCGGTTCGCCGACAGCGCGCTCAGCGCCATGTCGCCCGAAGCCCTCGGGCACTTCGAGGCGCTGCTTGCCCTGCCGGATCCGGACCTGCAGCAGCTCTTGCTCGCTGCCGTGGCCGCCCCCGAGCACGAGGCGTTGGCGGAACTGATCGCCCGTGTGCGGGCATTTCACGGATTGGATTGAAAGCTTGAATAGGCCCAGCCAGAACACGCGACAGAGCGGCGAGGCCTCCGATCGCCGGCGCGATGGCGGTGAGCCGAGACGCGAAATCGTCACGGGCGTGCCCGACGGGCTGACCGCGCTGCTCTTGGCGCAGCTGACGCAGGATGCAAGCGCCGGCAGCGCCGCCACCATCCTGCACGTTGCGCGCGACGATCGCCGCCTCGAGGCCGTCGCCGACGGCATCGCATTTTTTGCCCCCAAGCTGCGCGTGATCAAAATGCCGGCTTGGGACACCGTGCCCTACGATCGCATCGGACCCAACGCCGAGATCGTGGCCATCCGGATGGCCGCCCTGGCGCGCCTCAGTGCCGCCGCGCACAAGGGGCCCACGGTCTTGCTCACCACGGTCAACGCGATTTTGCAGCGGTTGCCGCCGCGAGACTTCATCCGCCGGTCGCTCAAGAACGTCGCGCCCGGCCAGCGCCTCGACAGGAACGAGCTGATCGAGCGGCTCAACCTTGCCGGTTTCCAACGCACCGGCACGGTCATGGAGCCCGGCGAGTACGCCGTGCGCGGCGGCATTCTCGACCTTTATCCACCGGGACGCTCCAGCCCGGTGCGGCTGGATTTTTTCGGCGACACGCTCGAGCACATCAAGGCCTTCGATCCGGAAACCCAGCGCACCGGCAAGATCGTGCAGCGGCTCACCTTGATACCCGTGAGCGAAGTGGCCTTCGGGCCGGCGGCCGAGAAGCTGTTTCGCCGCGGCTATGTGGCCCTGTTCGGCCCAGCGACCTTGCAGGATCAGCTCTATGAGGCCGTCAGCGCCGGCCAGCGCTATCCCGGCGTGGAACACTGGCTGCCACTGTTCCACGATCGCCTCGAAACGCTGTTCGACTACGCCCCGGGCGCCCCCGTCAGCTTCGACCATCTGGCCGAGGAGGCGGTCGGCGAGCGTTTGGCGCTGATCGAGGATCACTATAAGGCGCGCGTGGAGGGGCTCGAGGCCCTCAAATTCGGGGCCCCCCCGTACAAGCCGGTCCCGCCGCAGCGGCTGTTTTTCACGCCGCAGGAGTGGAGCGAGGCCTTGGCCGGGCGCCTGGTGCGCCAGCTGTCGCCGTTCGAAGAGGCCGAGCGGCCGGGCGCCGGCGTCGTGCGCTCGATGGCGGGGCGCTCGGGGCGAAACTTTGCCGCCGAGCGCGCGGCCGAGAGCCTCAACCTGTTCGCCATTGCGGCAAGCCACGTCGAGGCCCTGCAGGCGCAGGGCAAACGCGTGATCCTTGCCGCCTTTACGGCCGGCGCGCGCGAGCGGCTGGCCGCGCTCTTCGGCGACAACCGGCTCGTCAATGCGCGCAAAGTCGAGAGCTACGCCGAGGCCGCGGCGCTGCCGCGCGAGGTGACCGCGCTTGCCGTTCTGCCTATCGAGCAAGGCTTTGAAACGCCGCACCTTGCCATCATCGGCGAACAGGACGTTTTGGGCGACCGGCTGGTGCGGCCAAGACGCAAAGCGCGCCGTGCCGCCGACGTCATCACCGAGGCAACGAGCCTCGGCATCGGTGATTTCGTCGTGCACACCGAACACGGCATCGGCCGCTTCGACGGACTGACCACCATCACGGCGCTCGGGGCGCCGCATGATTGTCTGGAGATTGGCTACGCCGGCGGCGACAAGCTCTACCTGCCGGTTGAGAACATCGAGCTGTTGTCGCGCTACGGCGCCGCCGACGGTCTGGTGCAGCTCGATCGGCTGGGTGGCGTCGGCTGGCAGACGCGCAAGGCGCGCCTGAAACAGCGCTTGCGCGAGATCGCCGGTGAGCTCATCAAGATCGCGGCCCTGCGCCAACTGCGTCAGGCGCCGGCCATCGAACCGCCGCAGCGCGAGTTCGAGGAATTCGTGGCGCGTTTCCCCTATGATGAGACCGACGACCAGGCGGCTAGCATCCGCAACGTGCTCGACGATTTGGCGTCCGGCAAACCGATGGATCGGCTGGTATGCGGTGATGTCGGGTTCGGCAAGACCGAGGTGGCGTTGCGGGCGACCTTCACCGTTGCCCTTGCCGGTCTTCAGGTGGCGGTGGTGGTCCCCACCACGCTCCTGGCGCGGCAGCACTACGCCACCTTCGAGCAGCGCTTCAAGGGACTGCCGGTCCGCGTCGCCCAGGCCTCGCGCCTGATCGGGGGCAAGGGACTGAACGCGGTGAAGGCGGGACTGCGCGACGGCAGCATCGACATCGTGGTGGGCACGCATGCACTGCTCGGCAAGAGCATTGAGTTCAATCGGCTGGGGCTGGTGATCGTCGACGAGGAGCAGCACTTCGGCGTCGCCCACAAGGAGCGCTTGAAGCAGATGCGCGAGGAAGTCCACGTGCTGACGCTGACGGCCACACCCATTCCCCGCACGCTGCAACTGGCGCTCACGGGCGTGCGTGAACTCTCCCTCATTACCACCCCGCCGATCGACAGGTTGGCGGTGCGAACCTACATCTCGCCCTTCGATCCCGTGATCGTACGCGAGGCCCTGCGGCGCGAGCGCTATCGCGGCGGACAAAGTTTCTATGTCGTGCCACGCATCGCCGATATCGAGGAGGTCGCCGAGTTTCTGGCCGAGCACACGCCGGAACTGAAGATTGCCCGCGCCCATGGGCAACTCGCGCCCAGTGAGCTCGAGGATGTGATGACGGCGTTCTATGACGGCAACTTCGACGTCTTGCTGTCAACGGCCATCGTCGAGTCGGGGCTCGATATTCCCAATGCCAACACGCTGATCGTGCATCGATCCGACATGTTCGGCTTGGCCCAGCTTTATCAGCTGCGCGGACGCGTCGGTCGCTCCAAGACGCGCGCCTACGCCTATTTTACCATGGCCAACGGTGAGAAGCTGACGGCGGGCGCCGAAAAGCGGCTCAAGGTGCTGCAGTCGCTCGACACCCTAGGCGCGGGGTTCTCGCTCGCCTCGCACGACCTCGATATCCGCGGCGCCGGCAACCTGTTGGGCGAGGAGCAGTCGGGCCACATTCGCGAGGTCGGCTTCGAGCTCTACCAGTCGATGTTGGAGGAGGCCGTCGCCAGCCTGCGCGACGGCGGCGCCGGCGATGCCCGGGAGCAGTGGAGCCCGCAAATTTCCCTCGGCACGGCCGTGCTGATCCCGGAAAGCTACGTCGCCGACCTACAACTGAGACTGGGCCTCTATCGGCGCCTGTCGGTGTTGGAGCAGCGCAGCGATATCGATGCCTTTGCCGCCGAGCTGGTCGATCGTTTCGGCGAGCTGCCCGAGGAGGTGAAACACCTGCTCGATGTGGTCGAGATCAAGGGGCTGGCGCGGCAGGCCGGGGTGGCCCAGATCGATGCCGGTCCAAAGGGTGCGCTGATCACCTTTCGCCGCAACGAATTCGCCAACCCGGAGGGCTTGGTGGCCTACATGCAAAAGTCGCGCGGCGTGCTCAGGCTGCAGCCCGACCATCGCATGGTTTTCAAGGCCGATTGGGATCTGCCCGAGCAGCGGCTCAAGGGCGTGCGGGCGCTGGCCCTCAAGCTGGCGGAGATCGCCGGTGCCGGCCGCAAGGCGGCCTGATCGGGTGAGCGCGACGGGTGTGGTCGCGGCACCGCCAACCCGATCACGCGCCCCAATCGGGGAGGATGGCGTGCCGCAGCGGCCTCGCGACGTCGCCGCCGCCACGAGGCCGGACCGCGTTGGGTGTCGTGGCGGCGGGGGAGGTTTGCCCGTCGGGCTAGAGGGCGCGCAGGGATGATCGCATCGCTTCGCCGCATCCGCCGCATGGTAGAGACCCAGACGGCCTATCAGCTTTGGCAGCTCGAGACGCTCGAGCGCCTTGGCAGCAATCCCGCCGGTATCGCCTGGCGCCAGCTCGACCAAGGAGCAATTGCGCTGCTGGCGCGCCGGCTGCCCGGCCCGACCCACAACCGGGTGATCGGGCTCCGGGGCGACCTGGTTGCTGAGATCGAGCCGCTGCTCGCCTGGTACGCCGAGGCCGGCATCAAGCCGCAGTTCGAGACGATTTCCGCTTACGAGGATCCCACCTTGGCCGGCGCGCTGGCTCGGCACGGCTACTATCAATCGGGCTTTCAGATGGTGCTGGCCGCAGCGCCCGTCGGGCTCGGGCAAGACGCTGTCGCGAGCAGCATCGAAGCGGTCGACAGCGTCGGGCAACTGGCGGCATTCCTGGCGCTTAGTGGGTGGCCCGGCCGGGGCGTCAGCGCGGCTGGCGTTGCGGCCGCGCTGGCCGCGGGGCTCGGCGCTCAGGGCGTTTCGCTCTATCTACGGCGCGGCCAGGGTCGCCCGGCGGCGGCGGGCGTGCTCTTTGTGAGCGACGGGATTGGCTACTGCGCGCCGGCGGGCGCCACGGCCAACGTGGGGGCTGGGCTCGACGCCGCCCTGCTGGCCCGGTGTATCGCCGATGCCCGCGACGCCGGCGTCGAATGGGTGTTGACCGAGGCCGATCTGCTAAGCGCGCGCCAGGAGAGCCTGACGCGCATGGGCTTCAAGGCGGCCTACCTACGGGCGCAGTGGAACTCGCTTTGCGGCGGCCTTTCCGCGCCGCCCCTACGGCCAGACAACGGCTAGAACCAAACGCCGGGAAAGCGCAGACGCGGGCGCATATCGCCCGGGCCGACGCCGGCGAGGGAAAGCATCGGCTCTTCGGGGACATCGATCGGCGGTGGCAGGTGGGCGCCCTCGAGCAGGCGCAGGCGTTCGATGCGCTCTTCGGTCGGCGGGTGGGTGCGCAGCACCGAGGGGGCTGGAATGCGACGGCCCGGCACGGGCAACATCATGTCCTCCCAGAGCGTGCCCTGCACGCGTTCGATGCGGTTGAGCGCGGCAGCGAGGCCCGCCGGGTCGCCGGTGAGGGAGGCACCCCCGCGGTCGGCGTCGAATTCGCGCGCCCGCGCGAGCGCGAGCTGCAGCAAGCTGCCGAGCATCGGCGCCAGATAGAGGAGCAGGAGCGCTCGCAGCGACACATCCGAAGTCCCCGAGGAGCAGGCCCGGCAGGTTGAAAATGGCAAGAAAGATTGCGAGATAGGACAGCGCCTGGGTGAAGCGCGTCATGACGTCGGCCAGGCTCATGACACCCAGATCGTTGTTGGCGATGTGGCTCAACTCGTGACCGAGGACGCCGGTCAACTCACGCAGGCTGAGCCGGCGCAGCAAGCCCTCCGTGACGGCGATCGCAGCCTTTTGCGGTGTGCCGGCGGCGAAGGCGTTGACCGTCATGCTGGCAATGACATAGACGGCGGGGGCCGCGGCAAGGCCGGCGCGCGCGCTCAGGACGTCGACGACCTGAAGGATCTGCCCACCGTGGGCGGGATCGATGGGCTTGGCCCGGTAGAGGCGCATGATCGCCTCGGGCGGCAGCCGCGGCGCGAAATGGGCGATCGCCGCAAGGCTTGTGAGCGCCGCCAAAACGCCCGCCCAGGACCACAGCAACCAGCCGCTGAAGGCCGTGAGCAGCCCCAGTCCGCCGAGCAGGATCGCGGCGTGGACGTCGTTGCGGGTCAGCCTGTCGAGGCGAAGATTGGCCGCGAAACGAGCGGGCATGACCCATGTCCCCCCTCTAGCCCCTCGAGAGCCCGTCGAGGCGGCCCCTCAAGGCCGGCACGGCCAGCCCGCATGCGGGCTGGCACGGCGAGCCCAAGCATAAGGCCGGCTGCGCAAAGCGCAATCGCTCGCCGCCTCGCAGCATCGGCGAGGCCGCCCGCGCAGAAACTCACCGCGGGCGAGCCCGTGGCGATGAGAGGGCGCCAGGATGGGGAGGGACGTTCGCGCTGCGGCGGCGCACACGAAACGGCGCCCGTGTTGAAAAGGATGGACCCGGACGATTTTTCCCAGGACCCTTCCGCCGGCGACCCCCGCCGTTCCGCTAGTCGAGACCTCGGCCTTTCGGATGATCCGCCTCACTTTCTTGTCTGAACCAATTCTTTCAGGAAGGCAGAACCCTGGCATTATAATATTGGACGAAAGTATTGATCACTGTTGGCGCCATTTTTGTTCGGCGGGAATTTCGGATTGGCCTATTCACGCGCCAATTGGTGCCTATGAGGATGAGACTTTGGTGCCTAGGCATGCCGAGGCCGTCTTCCGATAGTGCGTTGTTACGCGGGGAGAGGCGGTAGAGCAACGAGCGCGCGGGCGCTCACGTTCTCAGGGTGTCGACGATGGTCGCGTCCCAACCAAAGGCACATCGAGCGGCAACAACGCTGCGGGTCCGGCTGGTCGGCGGAACTGGCAAATCGCGCCTAACGAGCCGAAAATTCGCGCCTTGCGCCGCCACAAAGCATCAACGGGCGGGGTTGCTTGCTCGGCGGGACAGGATCCTTGCGCCAGCGCGCTCAAGCCTTGCTGCGCCTAGGTTTATTTCCGTTTCCACACTCTCGCTGCGCGCCCAGAAGCTGCGCGCGCCATAGGTGAGCTTCTGAGTAGACGGTCACCACGCGTTGTCGCCTGCCAGTTGTGATTATTCTCTCCTCCATAAGGGCCAAACGACCATGTATATATCTGAGAAGGCATCCCGCATCCGGCAAAGAGAAGCCCAACGCGCCCGCGACAATCGGGCCGAGATCGTCAAGGCGCGCTCCAGCGGGCAAATTACGCGGCGTGATCTGATCCGCTGGGGGATTTTCACCTCGAGCGGCCTGCTGGTGTGCAAGAACGGGCTAAGTCCCTTCGCCAGAAGTGCTTTTGCCGAGGTGCCCACCGGGACGCCGCGCAGTCCACTCCACGGTGCCAAAAAGTTTGCCCAGCCGCTGAACCGTCTCAACCTGCAGTCTCCCGTGCCGATGACGCGGGTAACGCGGGGCAACGAGACGGACGCCAAATTCGGAGGGACGGCCTATGCCAACGAGCGCTACGCGCGGCGGCTGTCCTATCACACGGATTTCTCCACGCCGCCTACTGGCACGACCAAGGCGGATTTCACCAACCAGCTGACGGGGCGGGGTCCCATCGAGGGGCGGCCACCGGGAGAAATCTTCTCGCATCAACGTTGGGACGAGTTCTTCCCCAAGGAAGGCTACATCTTTACCCTGGGCAAGCCGCCGCCAACTCAGAGCTTCTTTGCCCCGGGCAACGGCACCGGCCCCTTCCAGGCGGAGAACGCCGTGTGGACCTACGGCACCGGCAACTCCGGCGGCGCCGCCTGCGGCACCCTGCCTCCGCCCCTCATCAAGGGTCGCTACGGCGTGCCGATTGCAACCCGGATTTACAACTATCTGCCGACCGATCGCACGCAGAACGGCGGCTTTGGTCGCAACCAGCACCAACTGCACTTCCACAACGCCCACAACGGTGCGGAAAGCGACGGCGCCGCCAACGTGCATCACTTCCCCGGCACCTTCTACGACTACCGCTGGAGCACCACGCTCGCCCGGCGCGACAAGATCAATACCGGTGCCACGATCAAGACCACGGGCGGCCCGGATGGCAACGGCGGCATCACGCCGGTGGCCGGCGACTACCGTGAATATCAAGGCACCATGTGGGCCCACGACCACCGGTTCTTCTTCACGGCCGAGAATGTCTACAAAGGCATGCTCATGATGATCAACTACTACAGCGCCAAGGACCGTGGGCGGGAAATTCCGAGCGGCAACAAGTACTCCGACGATCCCAAGTACGGCAACCTGCGCCTGCCGAGCGGCAAGCTCTTGGACCACGGCAACCTCGATTTCGACGTCAACCTCATCATCTCGGATGCGGCCCTCGACCAGGACGGGCAGCTCTTTTTCGACATCTTCACCACCGACGGCATGATCGGCGACATCCCGCTGGTCAACTTCGGCTACGCGCCGTTCATGGAGGTGTTGCCGAGAAAGTATCGCTTCCGCATCCTGGCGGCGTCGATGTCGCGGTTCTGGAAGTTCGCCATTGCCGGTCCCACCGGCAGCGCCGTGCCCTTCCAGTTCATCTGCAACGACGGCAACCTGGTGGTGAACCCGATCACGCTGACCGAGCTCGACGAGCAGGGCATTGCCGAGCGCTACGACATCGTCGTCGACTTTTCCAGGTTCCGCGTCGGCGACCGCTTGCACCTCGTCGACATGCTAAAGCAGACGAGCGGCAACAAGCCCGATGGTGCGAGGTCACTGGCGGACGCCCTGCGCGGCGACAGCAACGATCCGGTGCTCGGCGCCCTCATGCAATTCCGGGTGGTGGGGTCGGTGCCCAGCGTCGATGTCCCCGGCTATACGCTGACCCTTGCCAATTCCTGCGGCGCCAACGACACCAGCCAGGTGCCACCCGTTCTGACCGATCAGATCCCGATCGTCGCCCCGGTGCGCACGCGCGTCGTCGAATTCGGGCGCAAAGGCACCGGCGACTCGCGCAACCCGGCAACCGGGGAGTGCACCCCGGACTGCTCGGAGGTGGTGTTCAACTTCCCCTGGACCATCAGCGTCAATGGCGGCCAATCGCATTCCATGAATGCCAACCGCATCTCGAACCTCTATCCCAAGGCGGGCGAGATCGAGCACTGGACCTACATCAACGAGGGCGGCGGCTGGGATCATCCGATCCACCTCCACTTCGAGGAAGGCATCACCATGAACCGGGGGACCGGAGCCTTCCCGGCGACCGAGAACCTGGTGCGCAAGGATGTCTGGCGCCTGCGCCCATCCGGCCAGGTGCAGTTCCAGATCCAGTTCGGCGAGTATGGCGGCTCCTACGTCAACCACTGCCACAACACGGTGCACGAGGACTTTGCCCTGCTGATGCGCATCCAGTTGCTCTCGGGTGAACGCACGGCCGTGACCGACACGCCAAACCCGACGGAGGATGGCGTGGTCTTCACCACGCCCGAAATCCTCCCCGAAGGCGATCCGCGGCAACGGCCGGACCTGTTCGTGCCCAAGTCCACATAGGCGGGAGACAGTAAGAGCTGAAAGGTGCACCGGGGGCGTCAGCGATGGTTGCCCCCGGTGCCCCGTTGCGCGGAGGACGCATGCGGCGGCTTGGTAGGGTGGGCGTGTTGGCGTTTGTGGCCCTGATTTTGGGCGCCTGGCAAGTTGCGGCCGGACGCTGGGGGAAGGAGTACGTCCCCAACGTTCCCGTCGTCACCCAGGACGGCAAGACCCTCAATTTCTACGATGATCTCATCAAGGACAAGATCGTCGTCTTGAGCTTCATCTACACGAGCTGCAAGGACATCTGCCCGCTGGCGACCTCGCGGCTCGGCGAGGCGCGGGAGTTGCTCGGCGACCGCGTCGGGCGCGATATCTTTTTTTATTCCATCAGCATCGACCCGGAACACGACACCCCGCAACGCTTGAAGCAGTACGCCGACGCCTTCCACGCCGGCCCCGGCTGGCTGTTCCTGACCGGCCTGCCAGAGGACATTCAGCTGATCCGCTACAAGTTCGGCGACCGCCGCCCGGACCTTGGCGACCACCGCAACGACGTGGTGCTCGGCAATGGCATCACCGGCGAGTGGCAGCGGGAAAATGCGCTCGGCGACCTCGAACATTTCGTGCGGGCGATCGAAGACATGGATGCGAACCGCGGCAGAAACCAGGTCTCGGCCGTCGATGGGGCGGCGGGCGGGGCCGAGGCGTCGTCCCAAGGCGCATCCCAAGGGGTTGGCTACGACCGGGGCCACCTGATGGAGGGCCGGCTGGCGGGCTCGGCCATGTTCGTCAAGCTGTGCGCTGGTTGCCACTCGATTGGCCGCGGCGACCGCGTCGGCCCGGATCTCGATGGTCTGACCTTGCGCCGCAGCCGGCTCTGGATCACCGAGTTCCTGTCCGACCCCATCAAAATGCGCTCGCGCAAGGACCCCATCGCGCTGGCTCTGGCGGCGAAATTTCCCGGCGTGCGCATGCCCTACCTGCAAATCCATGCCAGCGACGCCGCCGATCTCATCTCCTACATCGATGCCAAGTCCAAGCAGCAGCAGCCGACGATCGCGCTTGAGACCCTTTATGCCTTGACCACCCAGGACGGCGGCCACCTGACGGCGGCCGAGCTCAAGGGCCAGCCGTTTGCCGTGGTGTTCGGCTATACGCACTGCCCGGACGTTTGCCCGACGACGCTGCTCGAATGGTCAAACCTGATCAAAGCGGCCGGGACGGGCCTGGGCGCCTTCAAGCTGCTGTTCGTGTCGGTCGATCCGGAGCGGGACACGCCAAGCGCGCTCAAGGCGCTGCTGGCCTCCTTCGATCCTCACATCACCGCGCTGACCGGGAGCGCCGCGGAGATTGCCGCGGCGGCGCATCAGTTCGGCGCCTTCTACCAAAAGGTGAGTGCGGACGGGGGGACCAGCATTGACCATAGCGTCAAGAGCTACCTCGTCGACCAGGCGGCGCACCTGGCGGGCAGCATCGATCCGCAAATGCCCGAGCCCGATCAGCAGCGGGTCCTGACGCAACTGCTTGTGCGTTAGGCGCACGCGTGCCGGTGTGGCCAAGATGCCTTCCCAGATCGCACCGCCTGCTATACTGACAACGGATGTGTTGGCCATTCAGTGACGCCTTTCGACGGCAGCTCGCGGGCCGTTGTGCGGCGTTCAGCCGGGTGGCGGAGCCCGACGGCAGCGCGGGCCTGAAACGGGCCGCCGTCGCCATTACGCTGCTGCCGCTAGCGGACCAGGCGGGCCTGCCGCAGGCCGCCGCCTTTCTCTTGACGCGGCGGGCCAAGGGGCTGCGCGGCCACGGCGGCCAATGGGCTCTGCCTGGGGGTCGCTGCGAGGCGCACGAGACCAGTGCGGAGGCGGCGCTGCGCGAGCTTGCCGAAGAGGTCGGCGTCAGCTTGCGGGCCGATGCCGTGCTGGGCCTGCTCGACGACTATCCGACGCGCTCGGGCTACCTGATCACGCCCGTCGTGCTCTGGGCGGGCCTGGGTCAGGCGCCGCGCGCGGATCCGCGCGAGGTCGCCTCCATTCATCGCATCGCGCTCGGCGAGCTCACCCGCAAGGAAGCCGCCGATTTCGTCAGCATTCCGGAAAGCGACCGGCGCGTCATCCGGTTGCGCATTAACGGCGGCTACCTGCACGCCCCCACGGCCGCCGTGCTCTATCAGTTCAGCGAGCTGCTGCAGGGCAGGACCACGCGCGTGGCCGACCTGGAGCAACCGGTGTTTGCTTGGCGCTAATCGGCGTTGGCGGCCGGCAACTCAGGGCAGGATCACACCCTTGCCGGTCGTTTGCGTGTCAAACAGCCGATAGGCAGTCTCGGCCTGATCGAGGCCCCAACGGTGGGTGAACAGCTTCTCGACGGGGATGTTGTGGTCGGCCACGAACTCGGCGCAGTCCGCCTGTCCTTGCGTCGAGAAGGTCCACGATCCAACGAGCGTGATCTGTCGCCGCAACAGATCCGGGCTAACGTCGAGCGTGACTTGGCCGCGCTCGCCGACATAGCAGGCGGTGCCCCATGAGCGCGTGGCACGCACCGCGGCGGCGCGTGCCTCGGCCGCCCCTGATGTGTCGAGCGTCTTGTGTGCGCCCTCGCCGTGCGTGAGATCGCGAATGGCCGCGACCGGGTCGTTCGAGCGCGCATCGATCACCTCGTGGGCGCCGAACTCGCGGGCCAGCTGACGGCGTTCGGCCGAAATATCAAGGGCGATGACCCGGGCGCCCATGGCGGCGGCCAGCTGCGTTGCCGACAATCCAACCGGTCCTTGCCCGAAGATGGCGATGGTTTCCCCACCCTGCAGGTTGACCCGCTTCAGCGCGCCGTAGGCGGTCCCCGTGCCGCAGGAGATGGCGGCGCCGGTCTCAAAGGAAAGCGCATCGGGTAGCGGCACCAAGGTCGACACCGGTGCCAGCATGTACTTCGCATGCCCGCCATTGCCGCTGGCGCCAAACACCACGGCCCCATCCAGGCACATTTGCGTCCAGCCCGTGCGGCAGTGTTTGCAGGTGCCACAGCCTTTGTAGTGGTGGTCCATCACCCGCTGGCCGAGCCGGGCCTCATGCGGCGCCACGCCGGTGCCCAACGCCGCCACCACGCCGCAGGGCTCATGGCCGGCAATGACCGGTTCGGCCGCGCGCTTGAAGCCCGATTGCGTGTCGCCCGGCTGGAAGGCGGCGCGATAGACGTGCAGGTCGCTGCCGCACATGCCCGACGCCTTGATTTCGATGACGGCGTCGCGCGGGCCGGGTGTGGGATCGGGAAAGTCACGCAATTCAAGCTTCCGATCGCCGAGAAAGACGACGCCCTTCATGCCAACCTCCTCACCTCAAATGCCGTCGCGTCTACCCGAAATGCCGTCAGCGCTATTGACTCATATACCAGCCGCCGTTGGGCGAGATCACCTGCCCGGTCATGTACTTTGCCTCCTCGCTGGCGAGGTAGACCGCCGCCCAGGCGATGTCGTCGGGCTCGCCTAGGCGCTGCAGCGGCGTCTGCGCGGCAATGCGCTCGCGCAGCGCGCCCAAGGGTGCCGTCATGTCCGTGTGAATCCAACCCGGCGCGATCGAGTTGACGCGGATGTTGCGCACGGCCACTTCGTGCGCCAGCGCCCGCGTGAAGCCCAAAATCGCAGCCTTGGCGGTCGAATAGGCGACGTTGCCCGGGCGTCCGAAGGTGCCCATCACGCTCGCCATGTTGATGATCGCGCCCGACATTTGCCGATTCATGATCTTCAGCGCTTCGCGCGTGCAATAAAAGGTGCCATCGACATGCACCCCCAGCATGCGGCGCCAGCCCGCGTCGCTGGTATTGACGGTGCCGTCGAGAAAGGTGGAGACCGGACCGCCGCGCGCGATTTCCTCGGCCTGGCGCAAGCGCAGCGCAATAATCTGATCGGCATCGTTGCGCCCCTCAAGGCCGCTGATGCCGGCGTTGTTGACGAGAACGTCGAGGCGTGGGGTAAGCGTGCTCACCTCCTCGAACATCGCCGCCACGGCGGCTGCGTTCGAGACGTCCGCCGCCACCCAATGCCCACCCAACCGTTCGGCCGTGGCCGCCGCGGCTGGCGCGGACTGATCGTTGATGATGAGGCGTGCGCCTTCCTCGGCAAAGCGTTGAGCGATGGCGGCCCCCAGCCCGCGGGCGGCGCCCGTGATCAGGGCGACCTTGTCCTTCAACCTGTCCATGCCGGCCTCGCTTCCTTCGCTGGCTAGCGCCGCGGCCTCAGACGCGGCCCTCGACCACGACGTCCAACAGTTTGGGACCCGATGTCGAGAAGGCGCGCCGCAGCGCCGCCGGGACCGCATCGGGCTCGGTGATCCTTTCCGCCGGCATCCCCATGGACCTTGCCAGCGCCGCAAAGTCGATGGCTGGATCGGCGAAGTCCATGCCGATGTAGTGATCGTTGCCATGGAAGGAGCGCAGGCGCTGCTTGATAATGCGATAGCCGCCATTGTTGGCGATGACGTAGGTGATCGGCAATTTGTGATGGGCGGCCGTCCACAAGGCCTGGATCGAGTACATGGCGCTGCCGTCGCCGCTAAAGCAGCACACGGGCCGCGGCGCCTGCGCCAGCGCCACGCCAACCGCGGCCGGCAGGCCCCAACCGATGCCGCCGGAGGCGAGCGCGTGGAAGCCGTAGCGGTCGCGATAGGGGATCAGATCCGTCAGGTGGCGCGCCGAGGTAAGGCCTTCGTTGACGACCACGGCATCGCTTGGCAGCGCCTCGGCGAGCTTGAGGCTGAGCCAGTCGTAGTCGATCGGCTTGGCCCCGGCGCCCTGCTCCAGGCGGCGGCTAAGGCTTTGCCGCTTGGCGCTCCAGTTCTCGGTGACAAGCCGCGCCAGGCGCGCCTTGGCGCGCTTGGCCAGGGCCTCGCCGCCGATTTTGCTCAAGCGCGGTGTCAGCGCCTTGAGCGTCTCATTGAGATCGGCGTGCACGGCGAGCTCGACTGGAAAGTTCTTGCCCATGTCCCAATCGATGAGGCCGAGGTGGACCACGGGCAAGTTGGGCGGCAGCGGCTCGACTTCGCTCCACACCGACATGCGCACGGGATCGGCCCCGAGCACGATCATGAGGTCGAAGTTTGCCAACAGATCGCGGACTTGGCGTTGATCGCGCGAGAGCGAACCGGCATATGCGACGTGCTCGGACAGAAAATGGGCTCCCCAGGGCGCGCTCTGCTGATAGGCGGGACAGCCGAGCGTCTCGGCGAAGGCCGCCGCGGCATGCAAGGCGTCGCTCTTGACGATCTCGTCGCCGGCGATGATCACCGGACGCTCGGCGGCAAGCAGCCGCCGCACCAAGCGGTCGAGCACGTCATCGGCAGGGCGCGCGCGCGTTTCGACGCGCGTCGAAGCACCCAGCTCGATGCCGGCCTCGGCATTGAGGATATCGCCAGGAAGGGAGATGAACACCGGGCCCGTCGGCGGTGTCATGGCGACCTTGGCGGCGCGCCGCACGATGCGTGGCACATCCTCGAGCCGGGTTACTTCCACTGCCCATTTCACGAGGGGCGCCGCGATCGGTACCAGGGGATCATAGAGCAAGGGCTCGGTGAGCCCGTGGCCCTGCTCTTGCTGCCCGGCGGTCAGGATCATCGGCGTGCCGGTGAACTTGGCATTGAACAGCGAGCCCATGGCGTTGCCGAGCCCGGGCGCCACATGCACATTGCAGGCCACCAATCGCCCGCTCGCGCGCGAGAAGCCATCGGCCATCGCCACCACCAACGCCTCCTGCAGTCCGAGCACGTAGGTGAGATCTGGATGGTCCTTGAGGGCATGCATGATCGGCAGCTCGGTGGTGCCCGGATTGCCGAACAAATGCGTGACACCCTCATCTTTGAGGAGGGCGAGAAAGGCGGAGCGGCCAGTAATACGGTTCATGTGACGCGGTTCATGTGACGCGGTTCATGTGATGCGGTACACGTCTTTGCTGCTGCTTTCAGGTCGTGGCGCGGCGAGCCTAACGCGGTCCCGCCTGGATCGACAAGGTTTTCGCTCAAGCGGCCGGCGCCGTCTCGCCCGCGAGACGATTTGCCGGTTGCACATTTCCGGCGGGCATTCTTCTATGTCCCCCCTTGTAGGGTTCCGGCCGGTTCCGCTGCGAGCCGAAAAGGTTGCAAGGACGCTTGTTGCACGGGCGCTTGTTGCACGGGCGCTAGTTGCAAGGACTTGTTGCAAGGACGCTTCATGTCGGTTCGCCTCGGGGCAACATGGCTGCTTTGCCTGCTCATGGGTCTCCCGCAAGCCGCGGCCGATCCCACGGGCTTCACGTGCAAATTCGCCGCGGGCACGGCGCATGCCTACGACAAGGGCCAGTTCGTCGCGGAACAGCCGGCGCCGCTGACCTTCGGCATCAGCGCCATCAATAGCGGGGCCCAGAGCGCGGAGTTGCGCACGGAGCGCGGCACGGGGACCTTACGCCTGGTGCAGGCGGTGAACGCAACGCACTTTCTTGAGGTGGTGACGGAGGGCTATTTGAATATCACCACGGTTTACGACAAGGACGAGGCAACCGGCAAATATCCCGCCGTGCATTCGCGGCACTTGGGGATCCTGGGCCAGCCGGTGATTACGCAATATCAGGGCTTCTGCGAGGCCAAGGACTAGGCCGGCCCCGCGCATCATAGACGTGGGGTTGCCCCTGGCCGCGCCGAGATGTCATAAGCTTCCCTCTCCATGCTGAAAAAGGTTCTGATCGCCAATCGCGGCGAAATCGCCCTGCGGATCATGCGCACCGCGCGCCGCTTAGGGGTGCGTTGTGTCGCCGTCTGCTCCGAGGCCGATCGGGCCGCCCCGTTCGTGGCGCTGGCGGATGAGGTCGTCGACATTGGTCCGGGCCCGGCGCGCGAAAGCTACCTGCGGATCGACAAGATCATCGCCGCCGCCAAGGCCACGGGGGCCGACGGCATCCATCCGGGCTACGGCTTCCTCGCCGAGAATGCCGAGTTCGCCGAGGCCGTGGCGGCCGCCGGCCTCATCTTCATCGGCCCCTCGCCCCAGGCCATGCGGCGTATGGGCGGCAAGGCGGAAGCCAAACGGATTGCGAGCTCAGCCGGCGTGCCGGTGATACCGGGCTATCAAGGCGCCAACCAAACGTCGGCCACGCTGGCCAAAGAGGCCAAACGCATCGGCTATCCCGTGATGATCAAGGCCGTCGCCGGCGGCGGCGGGCGCGGCATGCGCCTGGTCGAGCGGGAAGCCGACTTCGCCGGCGCGCTCGACGGCGCCCGTCGCGAGGCCGCGGCCGCCTTCGCCGACGATCGCGTGCTGATCGAAAAGGTGATCACCGCACCGCGCCATATCGAGGTGCAGGTGTTCGGCGACAGCCACGGTGAGGTCGTGCATCTGTTCGAGCGCGACTGCTCGCTGCAGCGCCGGCACCAGAAGGTGGTGGAAGAGGCCCCAGCGCCTGGCATGTCGCCCGAGCTGCGGCAGGCGATCACCGCTGCGGCGGTCGCCTGCGCCAAGGCGGTGGCCTACGAGGGCGCCGGCACCGTCGAGTTCCTCGTCGAGGGGGGGGCGCTGTCGCCGGCGGCGCCTTGGTACTTCATTGAAATGAATACGCGGCTACAGGTCGAGCATCCAGTCACGGAAGCCATCACCGGTCTCGATCTGGTGGAATGGCAGTTGCGCGTCGCCGCGGGCGAACCGTTGCCGCTGCGGCAGGAAGAAATCGCCATCTCGGGCCATGCGATCGAGGTCCGGCTCTGCGCCGAGGATCCCGGCAACGGTTTCTTGCCGTCGACAGGGCCGATCGCGGCCTTCGAGACGCCGCAACGGGAGGGCCTGCGCGTCGATGCCGGCGTCGAAACCGGTTCGGTCATAACCCCCCATTACGATTCGCTGATCGCCAAGCTGATTGCGTCGGGGAAAGATCGCGACACGGCCATTGCCCGCTTAAGAGGGGCGCTCGAGGCGACGCTGGTGGCGGGACCGAAGACCAACACGCATTTCCTGCATGCCCTCATTAGCGATCCCCCGTTCCAGAGCGCGGCACTCGATACGGGTTTGATCGGTCGCGAGCTCGCCCGACTGACGCAGCGCGCGCCGATGCCCGCTAGCGCCATCGGCCTCGGCGTCACGCATATGCTGCTTAATGCGCATGACTGGGCCGAGGAGTTGCGACCGGCGCCGGTGACGGCAACGGCAAGCTACTCGCCCTGGAGCGCTCAGGATGGCTTCCAGCTTGGCTCGCCGCGGCGCCAGACGGTGACGCTGCTGGTCGACGGCGTGGCGAAAGCGTTTACGGTTGAGTGGGGGCGCGGCGGACCGCGCGTCATTGACGGTGATGGCGGCGATGGTGCCGATGAGGCGGCCGCGATTGCGCGCACGCTCGTGGTCGGCGATGGCAATCCCATCTATGTCCTCAACGCCATGCGCCAGGCTACCTTGTGCTGGCCGAGCTTCGATTCCCCCGTTGCCGGTGCGGCGAGCGACGACATGAGCGTCCGCGCGCCGATCATCGGGCGCGTCGCAAAGCTGTTCGTGCGCGAGGGCGAGCCCGTGGCCAAAGGCGATCGTATCGCCGTGGTCGAAGCCATGAAAATGGAGCACGTGCTGCATGCCCACTGCGCCGGTCGAGTGGCGAAGCTCGCCGTCAAGGAGGGACAACAAGTCACGCTCGGTGCTGCGATCGCCACCCTGGCGGCCAGCGCCGAGAACGATTAGTTTGGCAGCCCAACTGCTTACCTGTTCCTGCCCCGGCAGGGGGACATCGCAACGCCTGGCAATGCCGAAAATCACCTTCATCGAGCATGACGGCACCGCGCATACGGTCGATGCCGCGATCGGAGATAGCGTCATGGAAACGGCGCTGGGCAAAAGCGTGCCCGGCATCGTCGCCGAATGCGGCGGCTCGTGCACCTGCGCCACCTGCATGGTCTACGTCGAGGAGGCCTGGCAGGAACGCGTGGGCGCACGGACGCCCGAGGAGGAGGATCAGCTCGACTTTGCCTTCGACGTTAAGCCGAACTCCCGCCTGTCCTGCCAAATCAGGGTGACGGACGAGCTCGACGGCCTGGTGGTGCGCACGCCGGCCTATCAGGGACGCTGACGGGGCGACGTCAACCCGGCAGCGCGATCTGGCTCGACTGAAGACGCCTGACCCCGGCCTGCTCCATGCCTTTCCAGGCGGCGGCGAGCGAACCTTGGGTGTCGATGCCGCGGCAGGCATCCTCTATGACCGCGGCGGCAAAGCCGAGCTTGTGCGCATCCATCGCCGTCCAGGCAACGCAAAAGTCGGTGGCTAGGCCCACGACGTAGACCGATTTGATGCCGCGCTCGTTGAAATAGCCGTCGAGCCCCGTCTTTGATCGGCCGTCGGCTTCCACGAAGGCCGAATAGCTGTCGACGTTGCGATTGAAGCCCTTGCGGATGATGAGCTGGGCGTGGGGGATATTGATGTCCTTGTGGATGGCGGCACCGTCCGTGCCCTGCACGCAGTGATCGGGCCACAAGATCTGGTTGCCGTAGGACAGCGGCACGCTGTCGAACGGCTTCTTGCCGGCGTGTGAGGAGGCAAACGAGACGTGCCCCGGGGTGTGCCAGTCCTGGGTCAGCACCACGTTCTGGAAGGCTTTGGCCAATCGGTTGATGAGGGGGATGATTTCATCACCCTTATTGACCGCAAGACTGCCGCCGGGCGTGAAGCAGTTTTGCACGTCGACCACGATCAAGGCCGTATCGGGCCCTGGCGTGATCTTGGTTTGAGCAAAGGCGCGAGGCATGAGCGAGGCCATGCTTAAGCCGCAGGTGCCGACAAGAAACGAGCGACGGGAAAAAGTGTGCATCGGGCTGATCCTTCTGGCAAGCTGAGGCTGTCCCCAGCTTATGCTGGCGGGTCACTCGCCGGAAGCACAAGGATCCGGTAAATCTGTGGCGGGAGCTACCGCTACGAGGACGCGATGGCGTTGCATTTGATCAAGCTGTGCGTCGGTGCCGACTTGATCGAGGACCTGGCCAGCTGGCAGGCCGAGCGCTTGCAACAACGCCGCCGCGCCGGCGAAAAGCGACCAAACCTGTTCCATCGCACCTTCCAAAGCCCCAAACGCCGGGACGAGCTGCTCGACGGCGGCTCGCTCTACTGGGTCATCAAAGGCATCGTGCAGGTGCGCCAGCCATTGCTCGACATCGCCGAGGGTCACAAGGAAGACGGCACGCCCTGTTGCCTGCTGATTCTGAAAAACGAGCTGATCGCCGTACGCCCCAGCCCGCGCCGCGCCTTTCAGGGCTGGCGCTACCTGAGCCACGCCGAGGCCCCGCCCGACCTCAAACGCGGTGCCGCCAGCGGCATCACCGCGATGCCGCCAAAGCTGCGCAAGCAATTGGCCGAACTGGGCTTGCTCTAAAGGACACCCCGAGCGACCAGGTTTTGGGCGGCGTTGAGGTCCGGCGCCAAAGCGAGCGCTGTTGCCGTCGGAAAGCGCGCGCCGTGGCGCCGGACGCAAGCCTGCCCTGTTGTGGGCGCCGTGCCATCCGGCTAGGCTTCATCGCCCTTGCCCCCGGGAGTTCGACCATGGCTGAGCCAACGATCAACCCGCAGCCTGGGCCCGCCGCCGAGGCCGGCCCGGCCGCGGGCTTGGAAATGCCCCCCGAGCGCCGCCGCGCCGCCAAGGCGCAGGCCGCCCTCCTCGCCGACACGGCAGCCAAGGTGGCCGCCGAGCTGCCGCTCAGCGCCGACGTCGATGACTTTCGCCGCATCCTCACCGCCACGGCGCGGCCATGATGGCGCTCGAGCAACTCTCGGCGCGGGCGCTTGCCGCAGCCATCCGCGGCAAGAAGGTCTCCAGCCTCGAGGCGACCCGCGCGGCCATTGGGCGGCTTGCGGCCGCCCATGAGCTCACCAACTGCACCTTGAGCCTCGACGCCGAGGAGGCGCTTGCCGCAGCCGAGGCGTGCGACGCCGCCATCGCCGCCGGCAAGCCCGCAGGACCGCTCGCGGGCGTGCCCCTGGCCCACAAGGACATGTTCGATCGCAAGGGCAAAATCGCCAGCTGGGGCGCACGTATCCGCGCCGAGGCGCCCGCCACGCAAGACGCCACGGTCATCGCGCGCTACCAAATTGCCGGCGCCCTGCAAATTGCCGCGTTGCATCTTACCGAGTTCGCCTTTGGTCCGACCGGCCACAACTACGTGCTGGGTCACGCCCGCAACCCCTGGGACCCGACGCGGATCACCGGCGGCTCCTCCGCCGGCACCGCCGCGGCCGTGGCATACGGGGCCATCCCCGCGGGCCTCGGCTCCGACACCGGGGGGTCGTTGCGCTTGCCGGCGGCGGCCTGCGGCGTGTGCTCCATCAAGCCGACCTGGGGGAGGGTCAGTCGCGCCGGCGCCATGCCGCTGGCGCCCGCCCTCGATACCATCGGTGTGATCGCGCGGCACATCGAAGATCTGGCCCTGATGCTGGGCCTGTTGGCGGGCGCCGATGCGCGCGATGCGGCCGCGAGCACGCTGCCCGTGCCCGACTACCTTGCCCGCCTCGATGATCCCATCCGCGGCCTCCGGCTTGGCATCGATGCGGCCGTGGTCGGCAGCGCGCACCCCGACGTGCAAGGGATGCTGCAGCGGGTGACGAAGATCCTGGAGACGCAAGGATTGGTGACGGCGGCGTGCCGGTTCCCCGACTGGCAAACGCTCGACCATCTGGTGCAGCTGACGCAGATGCCGGACTGCTCGGCGGCGCACGCCGCCTATCTGCGTTCGCGGCCCAACGACTATGGCCCGCAGGTGCGCGCCAGGTTGGAGCTCGGCCATTTCATCGGCGCCGTCGAGCATCTGACCGCCTTGCGGGCGCGCGGCAGCTATCTTCGCCGCACGCTCGAGGAGACCTTCAAGGACATCGATATCGCCATTCTGCCGATCTTTGCCGACCCGCTACCGACCATCGCCGAGCTCGATATTGGCGGCGGCCCCACCCTGCAGGCGGCGATGGCGCGTGTGGTCAAATTTACGCGCCCCATCAACTATTTGGGCCTGCCCACCTTGGCGCTGCCGGTGCCCCGCGCGGGCGGCCTGCCCAATGGCATTCAGCTCGTCGGACGCCCTTACGCGGAGGCGCAGCTCTTGGCCGTGGGTCGCGCCTACCAGCGCGAGGTGCCACCCGAGATTGCCCGCCCGCTGGCGTGATCGGCGCGCCCGCCCAGAGGGAGGGGCCCGCCGGAAAGGGGGCCGCGGGGGGCGCGCCCTCGCCGGGGGTTGGCGCGTAGCTGCGGCTCAGGGCGCCAAGGTGAAGGGCGGCGGGGGACCCTCGCTCGGATCGCGCTCGTGGCTGGCGATGAGGTCGCGCACGCCGTCGCGGCCGTAGATGTCGGGACGGAAGACGACGCGGCCATCCGGCTCCGCCCAGGCCGTAATGTAGGCGAAATAGACGGGCACCGGCTGCTTCAGGTTGACGTCGAGCGGCTGGCCCGCGTCGAGCACCTCGCGCACCCGACCGACCTGCTCCCAGCCCGACTCGTATTTCAACACCCATTCGACCAGCTGGAAGACATCCTGCACGCGCACGCAGCCCGCGCTGAAGGCGCGGCCGCGCTGATTGAAGAGGGGCTTCATGGGCGTATCGTGCATGTAGACGCCATGCTCGTTGGGCATGTCGAGACGCACGAGGCCCAGCGCATTCTGCAAGCCCGGGTCCTGTCGGAACTTGATTTTGCTGACGTCGGCCTGGCGCCAATCGATGTTGTTGGAGTCGAGTTCGGGTCCGTTGAAGGAGCCGGTCAAGACCCGGATCTGTTCCTTTTGCAGGTAGTCGGGCTCTTTGATCAGCCGCGGAACCAGATCCAAGCTCGCGACGCTGTCGGGTACGCGCCAATAGGGAAAGAAGTTGATGGCCTTGATGGCGGCGCGCACGGTGGGGGTCTGCCGCTCCGGCTTGCCGGCGATCACGCGATGCCGGAGCTCGACCTGATGGTGCGCGACAGCCTCGAGCTGGAAGGCTGGAACGTTGACGAGGATATAGCGATCCTCGAGCCGCTGCATCGATAGGTCCTTGATGCGTTGCAAATTGAGGCGCAGCTGCGCCAGCCGGGCGGCCGCTGGCACGTTGAGTGCCTGTAGGGTCGCCTTGTCCACCCGGCCCGTGACGCGCAGGCCGTTATTTTCCTGGTAGCGGCGGATGGCGGGCTCGATGTCCTCGTAGCTCGAACCGAACATGAAGGAGGAGCTCTCCTTTGGCCGCCGTGCCAGCTCCCCGGTGATCATCAGGCGTTCGCGCAACTGGGGCAGGCGCTCGTCGTCATCCTCGGGCCGGATCATGCGCGTGCCGGGTATGGCCGGCCAGCCGCCGCGGGAGGCAATCACTTGATAGCGCTGGATGGCCATCTCGAGCGCCTCCACGATCGCCTCGCTCCTGAGCGGGGCGGAGTTCGGCCGCAGGTCGTTGGGCGGCGGCTCGGGCTTGCGCCGCGGATCGTCCTCGCTCGCCCGACGTGTTTGGTAAGCTGGGGAGGCAAAGATCGGCGTCCCGTCCCACCAGCGCCATTCGCCACTTTGGGCCAATGCCGGCGATCCGGTCGCCGCGCAAACGAGCGACACTGCGAGGGAAACAACGAGCGACACTGCGAGGGAACCAGTGTGCCGCCAATGCCTGTAGCCGCCCGTCATGCGCTGCTGGTCTCCCTCATCCTGGCACAGTTGCCTTCCGCCCGCAGTCCCCGCGTCTAGTGCGCAACAGCACCGATAGCAAGCGGCGTGGCGTCACGCGCCCTTCACAACAGTGTAACATCTTGATTGAGGCCCTCGCTGGGCATCGGCAAACCCAAGGAGCCAGCGTCCTGCCACCAAGGTAGGCGCCACACAGATGTGGCCAAAGGAAGACGGCGGCCCGGCGCGCGCGACCCCCATGCCCGGCAAGTGTGCATTTTTGCTCGGGCGATGCCGAGGCGCCATACTGGGTGCCCAATCGTGAGCGGAGCCACGCATGAGCCATTCCCCCCTGCTGTCGAGCGTCGATCCCCGTGGGGTCGCCAACATCGTGCTCAATCGACCCGAGGTCGGCAATGCCTATAACGGGGCATTGATCGGGGCGCTGTTGACGGCCTTGGCGAGCCTGGCCGGCGAACCGGGGCTGCGCGCCCTGCTCCTGCGCGGCAACGGCCGGCATTTTCAGGCCGGGGCCGACCTCAATTGGGTGCGCGCGATCGCCGGCGGCACGCTGGCCGACAACGTCGAGGCCAGCCGGGCAACGGCCGACGCGGTCGATCGCCTCAATCGCTTGCCTATCCCGACCGTGGCCCTCGTCCAGGGGGGCTGCTTCGGCGGCGGCACCGGCCTCGTTGCCGCCTGCGATATTGTGATTGCCGCCGAGGATGCCATCTTCTCGATCGCCGAAGTGCGCTGGGGGCTGACGGCGGCCATCATCATTCCGCAGCTCAGCGATGCGATATCGGTGCGCCAGCTGCGCCGCTACGCCCTGACCGGGGAGCGATTCGGGGCGGCCGAAGCGCTCAGAATTGGGCTCGTGCACAAACTCGTGCCCCGTGCCGACCTGGAGGCAGCGGGCGAGGCCATGATCACCGACCTGATCGGCAACGGACCTGGGGCGCTGGCCGAGACCAAAGCCCTTGCCCTCAAGAGTGCCTGGGGTGGCATTGGCCCGGAGACCCTGGAGGCCTTGGTGCTCGGCCATGCCCTGAAGCGGCGCTCGGCGGAGGCAAGCGAAGGCCTGGCCTCGTTCGTTGAAAAGCGTGCTGCCCGCTGGGCCTCACCGGCATAGTTATTCGGCGGCCTGGGCCAGGGTGACCGGCTCGGGCTTGCCCCGGCCCGCGAGCGTCCTGCCCGTCAGCTTGCGAACGACCACGTAGAACACGGGGGTGAAGATGAGGCCGAACAGCGTCACCCCGATCATGCCCCAGAATACCGCCGTGCCGAGCGCAATGCGCATTTCCGCGCCGGCGCCGGTTGCCAGATACAACGGCGTCACGCCGAGGGTGAAGGCGAGCGAGGTCATGATGATCGGCCGCAGCCGCAGGCGGCAAGCCTCGACGGCCGCCGAGATCGTATCCTCGCCTCGCTCCTCGATCTGACGCGCGAATTCGACGATCAAAATCGCGTTCTTGGCGGCGAGCGCGATCAGCACCACAAAGCCGATCTGGGTGAGAATATTGATCTCGCGCCCATGCAACCAAACGCCGAAGGCGGCCGAGAACAGACACATCGGCACGATCAGCAAGATGGCAAGCGGCAACGACCAGCTTTCGTACTGGGCCGCCAGGGCCAGGAACACGAAGATCACGCTCAGGACGAAAATGTAATAGCCGGTGCGGCCGACCTTGGCCTCCTGATAGGACAGGTCGGTCCACTCGAAGGTGATGCCCTGCGGCAGCATCTCCTGGGCCAGCTTGCGCATGATCTCGAGCGTTTGACCGGAGCTGATGCCGGGCCGGGCGGATCCGTTCACCTCCGCGGAGGGGAACAGATTATAGCGCGGCACGCGTTCCGGTCCGGCGATCTCCTTGAAGGTGACGAGGCTGCCGAGCGGCACCATTTGCCCGTCGGCGTTGCGCACTCGGATTTTGGCGACGCTCTCCGGGTCGAGGCGGAAGTCGCCGTCGGCCTGGGCCGTGACGCGGTAGGTGCGGCCGAACATGTTGAAGTCGTTGACGTAGGCCGACCCCATGAACACGCGCATGGCTTCGAAGATCTTGCTGACGGACACCTTGAGCATCTGCGCCTTGTCGCGGTCGACGTCGACGAACACCTGTGGGGTTGCCGATTGGAAGGTGGTGAAGGCGTTGGCAATCCCCGGAGTGCGGTTGGCGGCAGCCACGAATTCCTGGGTGATTTGGGCGAACTCGTTGGACGGCAGACCCATGGTGTCCTGCAGGCGCATGGAGAACCCGGCCGACGCACCCATGCCGCGCACCGGCGGCGGGATGAACACCAGCGACTGCGCTTCCTCGATCTGGCCGAGCTTGGCACGCACCTCGCTGGTGACCTTGTCGATCGACTGGCCCTTCTTGTGCCGTTCCTCGAAGTCGTCGAGCACCAGGAACAGCAGGGCAGCGTTGGTCGCCGAGGTGAAGGTGGCGGCATTGCGACCGGTGAAGGCATTGGAGAACTTCACGCCGGGCACGGACAGCACCAGGTCGGTGGCGCGCCGCACCACGGCATCGGTGCGCGCCAAGGCGGCGCCCGGCGGCAGCTGCAGCGAGATGATGACGATGGCGCGATCCAGCGTCGGAATGAAGCCGGTCGGCTGGTGCTGCAAAAACCAGCCGCCGAAGGCAACCAGCAGGACGTAGGCGATGAGCACGGGCACCCAGGCGCGCGCCAGGGTGCGCACGAGCCGCCCGTAGCCGCGGGCCATCGCGTCGAAGGCGATGTCGAAGAGGCGGAACGCGGCGTGCACCGGTGCCAGCAGGTAGGCGGCCTTGCCATGCGACTGCCCGTGCGGCTTCAGCAGCAGGGCGCACAGCGCCGGGCTCAAGGTGAGCGATATCAGCAGCGAGATCGCCGTCGCCGAGGCGATGGTGATGGCGAACTGCCGGTAGAATTGGCCGGTAATGCCGGTGATGAACGTGGTTGGAACGAAAACCGCAAACAGCACGAGGGCGATGGCGATGATCGCGGCCCCGACCTCGTCCATCGAGACGCGCGCTGCCTCAACCGGCGAGAGCCCCTCTGTCAGCCGGCGCTCGAAATTCTCCACCACCACGATGGCATCGTCGACCACGATGCCCACCGACAGCACCAGGCCGAACAGGGTCAGCATGTTGAGCGTGAAGCCGAAACCCTGCATGACGACGCACGTGCCGATCAGCGACACGGGAATGGCGACGACGGGGATGACCGTGGCGCGCCAGGTCTTGAGGAACAAGAGCACGACCAGGACCACCAGCACGGTGGCTTCGACGATACTGCCGTAGAGTTTGGCCACCGACACTTCGATGAACTCGGTCGGATTGTAGGTTAGGCGGTATTCAAGACCCTTGGGGAAGCTCTTGGCGATCTCCTCCATGGCGTCCTTGATGCCTTGCGTGGCGCGCACGGCATTGCTGCCCGGTTGCTGATCGACGACGATGACGACGGCCGGGTAGCGATCGGCATAGCCGTTGGCCGAGTAACTGAGGGCACCGAGCTCGACCCGGCCGATGTCCTTGAGGCGCACGAGGCGGCCGTCGCTGCCCATCTTGACGATGATGTCCTCGAATTCATCGGCATTGCGCAGGCGGCCCTTCATCTGCAGGGAGACCTGGAAGGCATTGTTGTAGTCGACGGGTGGCTCGCCGAGGGCGCCCCCTGCCACCTGCACGTTCTGGTCGCGCAAGGCCTCGAGGACCTGCTCGGCGGTAAGGCCGCGCAGGGCGATGCGTTCCGGGTCGAGCCAGATGCGCATCGAGTACTCGCGCACGCCGTAGAGCGAGACGTCGCCTACGCCGTAAAGCCGCATCAGCTTGTCGCGGACGTTGAGCAGACCGTAGTTGGAGATGTAGACCTGATCGTAGGTGTTGTCGGGCGAAATCAGGTGGATCGCCAACAATAGATCCGGGGAGCGCTTGCGCACGGTAAGCCCGCTGCGGCGGACCTCATCGGGCAGGCGCCGCTCGGCGGCGCTGACGCGGTTTTGCACCAGCACCTGCGCCTTATCGGGGTCGGTCCCCACGTCGAAGGTGACGGTCAGCGACAGGTTGCCGTCGGCGGTCGATTGCGAGGCCATGTAGATCATGCCCTCGACGCCGTTGACCTCCTGTTCGATGGGAGCGGCAACCGTGTCGGCGACGGTCTGCGCGCTGGCGCCGGGATAGCTGGCGCTGACCGTGATCGTCGGTGGCGTGATGTCCGGCAGCTGGTTGATGCCGAGGCCGAAATAGGCAATGCCGCCGATGATGGTGATGACCAGCGACAACACCGCCGCAAAGATCGGCCGATCGATAAAGAAGCGGCTGATTCTCACCGCGGACGCCCTCCAGCCCTGGCGCGACCTTTCATTGCGGCACCTTCGTCGGCGGGGTGGCATTGGCCGGCAGCGACGATGACACGGTGAGGGCGACGCGATTGGGCGCTACGCTCTGGCCGGGTCTGGCGCGGTGCAGGCCCTTGGTGATGACCCAGTCGCCGTCGGCAATGCCCTCGCGGACCACGCGCAAGCCATCGACCAGCGGGCCCAACTGAATATTGCGACGCCTCACCATGCCGTTGTCGGCCACCACATAGACGTACTTGTTGGTTTGGTCGGTGCCGATCGCCTCATCGGGAAGCAGGAGAGCGGCATAGGCGGCCGTGCCGGTGACGCGTACGCGCGCGAACATACCCGGCGAAAATAGACCCGCCTCGTTGGCAATCAGCGCCCGGGCGCGCAGCGTGCCCGTGCCTTGGTCGAGGCGATTGTCGAGAAAATCGAGCTTGCCCGAGTGCGGAAAGCCGCGCTCGTCGGGGAGCGCCAGCTCCACGGTGGCGCCGAGATCGGCGGCCCCCGCGCCGGTGCCGCGCTCGGCCAGGCGTTTGTACTTGATATAGTTATTCTCGCTCACGTCGAAGTAAATATGAATGGGGTCCTGGCTGACGATGGTCGTCAGCAGCGTGCTGTTGCTGGCGCCGCCGGCGCTCACCCAGTTGCCGGCCGTGACCATGCTGCGGCTGATGCGTCCGGCGATCGGGGAGACGACGCGGGCAAACGACAGGTCGAGCTCGGCGCTCTTCACCCTGGCTTCGGCGACCTTCACCTGGGCCTGCGCTTCGCGCACGAGGTTCTCGCGGTCGTCGAAGGTTTTTTCCGAGATAACGCGCCGTTCCAGGAGGGGCTTGCCGCGCACGACGTCAAGATTGGCGTTGTCGACCTTGGTTTGTGCCTGCAACAATTCGGCGCGCGACTGTTCCAGGGCCAACTCGAACGGTCTGGGGTCGATGTCGTAAAGCTGATCGCCCTGCTTGACGGCCTGCCCGTCCTTGAAATGAACGGTGGAAAGGTAACCGGAGATGCGGGCGCGCACCTCAACGGTTTCCACCGCATCGAACCTGCCCGTGTATTCGTCCCATTCGACGACCTGGCGCTGCAGGGGTTGGCTGACGGAAACCGCGGGACGCTGCTCGCCCCCCGGTGCCTTGGCCTGCGTCGGTTGCGGGCTGTCGCAGCCCGCGCCGGCCAGCAAAAGCGCTAGCCCTAGTGAGCCGGGCAGACCGCACTCGAGGAAGCTTCTCGCCATCTTTCGGACTCACTGTATTCGGACTCACTGTAAGAGGGGCCGGCCTGCGCGCGCGCGCCCCGTCTTAAGACCCACGGGCCCGAGACCCGTCCCACCTCAAGTTTATCGTCTAACATCTTACGGGGGCCTTGTAACCAGCCGCTCGACGGGGGGATCAGCGTGAAGGTGGATGCCCGCCGACGGCGTCGGCCCGCCGAAGGCCGGGGCGGCGCAGGCTGGGCGCCAGGGTTGGAATAGGGACGGGTTGGAATAAGAAGGGTTGGAATAAGGAAGGGTCGGGGTCAGCAGGGTTGGGGTCAGCAAGGGGGGGCGGTAGCCAAGCGTTGGGGTCGGCGAGGGTCGGCCCTAGAATTTGAACAGCAAGTCGAAGAGCGACTTGGGCTTACGCTGGCGCTGCTCGGAGCCCCAGCCCCAGGGATCGGCGGCGCGCTTGGGGGCCGCCTGCGCCACGGGCAGCTTGGCCTGCCGCAACTGGAACTCATCGGTAATGCCGTCGGCATTGGCAACGATCACCTTGCCCTCGTCCCAGGTCCAGCTGGCGACCTTGCCGCCGAGGCGCTGCATCTCGATTGCGACCACCGCGCTCGCCTGCAGGTCGATGATGGCGGCATACTCGATCTCCTCCGCCCCGCGTGGGTTGTCCAGCGTCCCGGCAGAAAAGCGCAGAATGGCGATGCCCTGAAACGGCGGCTTCTTCACCTCCCATTCCAAGATCCGAGGCTGGCCCTTGCCCAGCATCTCGAGCTCGATCTGCAGGCGCGGAAATTCCTCGTTACGGGCGATGAACTGCTTGCCCTTCTGGTAGACGCGCCAGCCGTCACGGCCCGCCTCGGCGACCTCACGCTGCTGGGGACGTTCGGCAATGCCAAGCCGTGCGAGCGCGCGGGTTGCGGCATTGAGGTCGGGATCGAGCACCAGGGCTTGGCGCAGGTCGGCGACGGCGAGCTCGGCGCGGCCTTGCGCTTCCTGGATCTCGCCGCGCACCCAGTAGGCGACGGCGCTGTTGGGGTCGAGCTTCAGGGCGCGCTGCACCTCTTTCAGGCCGAGTTCTGCCTGCTGTTGGTGCAGGTAGGTCCAGGCGCGATAGGCGTACGCCGTGGCCGCGCGGGGATCGAGCTCGATGGCGCGGGCGAGGTCGGCCAACGCCTCCTCGCTCGCCTCCGCCAAGGCGTAGGCGAAGCCCCGGCCCGCATAGTAGGTCGGGCTTGGGTTGAGCTCGATGGCCTTGGCGTAGTCCTTGATGGCGGACGCCATGTTGTCGGCTTCCAGGTAGGCACGCGCTCTTAAGGCATAGACCTCTGGATTGGCCGGCTCGAAGGCGATGGCCCGGCTATAGTCCTCAATCGCATCCTCATAGCGCCGGATCGTGAACTTGGCCTCGGCGCGGCTGCGATAGGCGGCACTGAAGCGGGCGTCGGCCGTGACCGCGCGCGTGAAATCCCTGATCGCCCCGTGCGGGCGCTGCGCGGCCAAATGTGCCCTACCGCGTCCGTTGAGGGCGGCCGCATTGGCGGGCGCCAGCGCGATCGCCTTGCTGTAGTCGGCGATCGCCTGGTCGATTTCACCGAGTTCGCATCAGCGCTCCGGCGCGGTTGCTATAGGCGGCGGCATAACCGGGCGCCAGCAGCAGGGCGCGATCAAAGTCCCGTTGCGCCTCGCGCACGGCGCCAAGCCCGAGCAGGACGTTGCCGCGATTGTTATAAAGGGCGGCATACTCTGGATAAAGCGCAATGGCGCGATTGAAGTCCTCGATGGCCTCCTTGGGTTGCTGCCGCCGGGTGTAGGCAACGCCACGATCATTGAGAATGATGGCGCGACGGTCGTTGGGCAGCGTCTTGTCCTGCAGGACCTGGTCGTAGAGGGCAAGCGCCTGCTCGACGTTGCCACGCTGCAAGACCGCGGCGGCCTCGCGCAGCTTCAAGGTGGTGACGCTTTCCACCTGCGCGGCCGCGGGCGGGCCGGCGCAGGCCGCCAGCACGACAGTGATGCACAAGCCCTTGGCTGGCCGCAGCGGCATCGAGGCTCCTTCAGCGCGGGGGTGGGATGCCCCGCTTGCACGAGCGGTTATAGCCGGAATCGGCCGCTGCCGAAAATGCCCGAAAAATTCGGCGCTAGCGGGCCGCCACCAAGGCGACGAGGGCATCCCCCAGTTCCCGGCAGCTCGCCTTGCCCCCCATATCGCGGGTGCGCACGTCCGTCTCGGTAAACAGGCGCTCGATCGCCTGGACGATGGCGTCGGCGGCCGCCGTGTGGCCCAGATGCTCGAGCATCATGGCGCCGGACCAGACCTGGCCGATCGGGTTGGCGATGCCCTTGCCGGCGATGTCGGGGGCGCTGCCGTGCACGGGCTCGAACATCGACGGGAAGGCGCGCTCGGGATTGATATTGCCGCCCGGCGCGATCGCAATGGTGCCGGTGGTGGCGGGACCGAGATCGGACAGGATGTCGCCGAACAGATTGGAGCCGACGATCACGTCGAACCACGTCGGGTTACGCACGAGGTGCGCAGCCAGAATGTCGATATGGAATTGGCTGGTCTTGACCCGGGGAACTCCTTGCCGATGGCGGCAAAGCGCTCGTCCCAGTAGGGCATCGAAATCGAGATGCCGTTCGACTTGGTGGCCGATGCCAGCTCGCGGCGCTGGCGCGTCATCGCCAGGGTGAAGGCGTAGCGCATGACGCGGTCGCAGCCCATCTTGGTGAAGACCGCCTGCTGGATTGCCGCCTCCAGCTCGGTGCCTTCGTACATGCGTCCGCCGATGGCGGAATACTCGCCCTCGTTGTTCTCGCGCACGATCAGGTAGTCGATGTCCCCGGGCTTGCGGTCGGCCAGCGGCGATTTCAGTCCCTCAAACAGGCGGACGGGCCGCAAGTTGACGTACTGCTGGAACTTCCGACGGATCGGAATCAAGAGGCCCCAGAGCGAGACGTGATCGGGAACGCCCGGCCAGCCGACCGCACCGAGGTAGATGGCGTCGTGCCCGGCAATCTCGGCCAAGCCATCGGTGGGCATCATCGCCCCGGTCTTGGCGAAACGCTCGCAGGACCAGTCGAACCTATCCCAGGTGTAGCTGAGGTCGAAGCGGCGGCCGACCGCCTCCAGCACGCGGATGCCTTCTGGCACCACCTCGTTGCCGATGCCGTCACCGGGGATGACGGCGATCCGCATCGCGTTCGATTTTGCTGCCCCTGCCGCCATCCGTCGCTGCTCCACAAGAGTTGGGTTTCACTGGCCGCCTGCGCGCTGGGCTCAGCGCATGTTGGCGGCCGCCTTTTTCACGAACCGGTCGTCCCAGGTCTTGGCGCTATCGATGTTGGCGCCGGCGATTTCCTTGTCAAACTGCTTGAGAAAATCGAGCGAGCGCTGGCGGCTCTCGGCGCTGACGATGCCATCTTGCGAATAGACCTGCCTATTGGCCTTCACCGCCGCGGTATAAAGCGCCTTATCACCCAGCCAGTACTCCTGCGGCACGTTGGCGGCGATCTCTTCCGGCGTCGCATCTCGCATCCATTGCAGGGTCTTGTAGAAGGCGTTGGTGAGGGCTTGCACGGTGTTGGGGTGTTTCTCAAGCCAGTCGCGCTTGACATAGAGCACAGCGGCAGACATCGGTCCGCCGAACACCTTGGTGGTCCCCTCGGTGGTGCGCGTCTCCGCCAAGGTGATGATGTCGCCGCTGGACTCGAGCTTGGCCATCACCGGATCGATGTTGGAGATGGCGTCGATTTCGCCCTTCTGAATGGCCGCGACGGCGCCCGCCCCGGCGCCGACGCCGATGAAGGAGGCATCGTCGGGCTTGAGGCCGGCCTTGGCCATCAAGTACCACACGATCATGTTGGTGGAGGAGCCAGGCGCGGTCACGCCGATCTTGGCGCCTTTCAGATCGGCAAGCGTCTTGATCTTGTCGGCCCGATCCTTCTTGACCGCAAGCGAAATGCCGGGATAGCGGCCGAGCTCAATGACGGCGACGATGTCTTGGCCTTTCGCTTGCATGCGCAGGGTATGTTCGTAGGCCCCGGTGACCACGTCGGCCGAACCGCCGATCAGGGCCGTCAGCGACTGCGAGCCACCCTTGAAGTCGTTGATCTCGACGTTGAGCCCCTGTTGCTTGAAGTAGCCGAGCCGTTCCGTCAGGGCGAGCGGCAGATAGTAGAGTGCCGAGGCGCCGCCGACGCCGAGCCGAACGTCCTTTTGCTCGGGGGCCTGGGCCTGAGCCTGACCGACCGCCAGCAACCCCAGCCCACACGCGGCAAGCAAGGTGCAAGGCTTGCAAAGCTTCCAAAGCTTCATGGTCCTCTCCGCCTCCTTTTCCGTCAGGCCCGGGCGCCGGCGCCGGTCGGCCGCCAAACCAGCAGGCGATTTTCAATGCTGGTGACGAGCCAATCGATGAGCAGCACGAATACCGCAAGGATCACCATGCCCGCAAATACTCCCGTCGTATCAAAGGTCCCCTCGGCCTGCTGGATCAGGTAGCCAAGGCCCGCGGCCGAGCCCAAGTATTCGCCCACCACCGCGCCGATGATGGCAAACCCCACGGAGGTGTGTAGCGAAGAGAACATCCAGGAGAGCGCCGAGGGCCAATAGACGTGCACAAACAGCTGGCGCTGGTTCATTCCCAGCATGCGGGCATTGGCGAGGATGACGGGGCTCACCTCCTTGACGCCTTGGTAGACGTTGAAGAAGACGATGAAAAAGACCAGCGTCACCCCCAGCGCCACCTTGGACCAGATGCCAAGACCCAGCCAGAGCATGAAGATCGGGGCCAGCACCACCCTTGGCAGCGCATTGAGCATCTTGATGTAAGGATCAAAGATCGCCGACAGCAGCGGGTTGCGCGCCAACCAAAAGCCGAACGCCACGCCGGCAACCGCGCCGATGGCAAACGCGAGCAGCCCCTCCGTCAGCGTGATTAACAAGTGCTGCCACACGGTTTTGCCAAAGCAGGGATCGGAAACCACCAGCAGGCGCCGAAGCTCGATGCTCTCCTGGCAGGTGACGATCTTCGTGGTGCCATCGGCAAACAAAGTCCACACCCGCAGCGCGACGTCGCCGGGCGTGGAAAAGAAGAATTTCGGGAACAGGTACCAGCCGCCCACCGACACGCTGGCGCCAAAGTGCCAGAGCGCGATCAGCACCACGGCGACGAGGATCTGCAGCATCAGCAGGCCGGACCGCGACAGCTTCATGCGGCGGCTCCGGCGTAGGCCTTCAAGACCTCGTCCCTAAGCTCAATCCAGATCGCCTTGTGCAACTCGTGAAAGCGCGGCAGCAGGCGGATTTCGGAGGCATCGCGCGGCCGGTCGAGATCGATGCGGTAGTCCCCGATGACGCTGGCTTCCGGTCCCGCCGACATAATCAGCACCCGGTCCGCCAGGGCGATGGCTTCCTCGAGATCGTGGGTAATGAACAAAACCGCCTTGCGGTCGGCGGCCCATAGATCGAGCAGTAGGTTGCCCATGATCTGGCGCGTCTGGGCGTCGAGCGGCCCGAACGGCTCATCCATGAGCAGGATCTTGGGATCGCGGATCAGCACTTGCGCGAGCCCTACGCGCTTCTTTTGTCCGCCGGAGAGCTGGTGTGGGTAGCGATCGCCGAAGGCGGCAAGACCCACGTTTTTCAGCCACAGCTCGGCCTGCTGCAAGGCCGCGCGCCGCGGCGTGCCGCCAACCTCCAGACCGATGGCGACGTTGTCGCGCGCGGTCTTCCAGGGCATCAGCGCGTCCTGCTGCAACAGGTAGCCGGCGGCTTGGTTGAGGCCCGTGAGCGGCGCTCCGAGGATGCAGGTGTCGCCCGCGCTCGGCAGCAGCAAGCCGGCGGCGACGTTCAGGAGGGTGGATTTGCCGCACCCCGTCGGCCCGACGATGGCCACGAACTCGCGCGCGCCGACGCTGAGGCTGGTGGCGGTCACGGCTTGATAGCGCGACCCATTCGGCAGCGCGAAGGTGACGGCGACGTTGCGAAACTCAATGGCGTTGGCGGCGGCGGACCGCGCCGGCGCCGGGCGGCCTAGCGGCTCCTCGTTCAATGGGCGCTTCCCTGTTGCGAGCCTACGCTTTGGGGACGTGTTACAACCCTAACCGGTCGCGGCGCAAGGCAACGGGCGGGGCGGGGGTGCGGGCCGAGGACGAGCGCGCGCCCGTGGCCCCCTTGACCCTGTTGCGGGCTCAGGCAAGACGGCTTTGGGCCAACCCGAGCTCCTTCGGCCAACGGCTCGCTCAGCCGCGCACGAGCGCAGCGCGCACGAGCACCTGCGGCAAGGTTTCCGGCAGGTCCTCCGCGATCAGGCCCGGTCCAAACGCGGCGGCTGCGGCCCCGTGCAGCCAGACGGCGGCACAGGCGGCTTCGAAGGCCGCCATGCGCTGCGCCAGCAGCCCGGCGACGAAGCCGGCGAGCACGTCGCCGGCCCCTGCCGTGGCGAGCCAGGCCGGCGCATTGTCGTTGATGGCGGCGCGGCCGTCGGGTGCCGCCACCACGGTGTCGGCACCCTTGCTGATGACCACCGCCCCGCTCAGCTCGGCCGCCGCGCGAGCGCGATCGAGCTTCGAGCCGGGCAGCTCGCCGAACAAACGCTTGAACTCGCCGTCGTGCGGCGTCAGCACGACCGGCGCCGCGCGCGCGCGCGGTGGCGGCAAAGAGCGCTTGCCGCCCCGGCGGGGGCTCCCGATCGCGCACTACGAAGCCGAAGCCCACCGCGCGCACCTCGCCGTCCGCGGCGTCGGCGGCAAAAGAGGTGAGGGCATCGGCGTCCAGCACGACCGCGGCCGGCGTCGCTAGCATGCTCAGTACGCTGGCGGCCGTGGCCCTGCCAACCCCGGCGCCGGGACCGATGAGCGCGGCATTGCGCCGTTCATCGCTCAGGAAGTCGGCGAGCACGGCGTCGGAGGCCAGCGCCTTCACCATGACCGCGGTTGCGTGCGTCGCATTGATGGCGGTTGCCGCCGCGGATCCGACCAAGGTGACGAGCCCCGAGCCGATCCGCAAAGCCGCGCGGGCCCCGAGCCGGGCAGCCCCCGTGCTTTCGGCGGGACCGGATACGACCACGGTGTGGCCACGCTGGTATTTGTGGCCCTCAGCCAGCGCGCGCGGAAAGGCCGCGCCCCAAAGCGCGGCCCGGTTGAGAAACGTGCGCGGGGCGATGCTTGCCAGCGTTGTTTGGGGAATGCCGATGTCGGCGAGCCTCACCTGTCCGCACAGCGCGCGCCCTGGCAGTAGCACATGGCCGGGCTTGAGGCGGAAGAAGGTGACCGTGCGCGTTGCGACAATGCTCGCACCCTCGGCCAACCCGGTGCTGCCATTGAGCCCGCTCGGCACGTCGACGGCGAGGACGGTCTTGCCGCTGGCGTTGATCGCGGCCACGATCTGGGCGGCCGCTCCTTGCAGCGGACGCGACAGCCCGGCCCCAAACAGGGCGTCGATGATCAAATCACCGGCGCCGCCGATGCAATCGCAGGTCGACGTCTCAGTCAACGCCTCCGGTGCCTCGCCCCAGCGCATCGCCATCGCGGCGGCATCGCCGCGAAGTGCCGCGGTGTCGCCGAGCAATCCCAGGCGCACGCGATAGCCCTGCTGGCGCAAGATCCTGGCGGCCACGAAGCCGTCGCCGCCGTTGTTGCCAGGCCCACAGGCGACGAAGACGGCCGCCGGGCTGCCGAGCAAGCGCATCGCCTCGGCGGCCACCGCACGCCCGGCCCGCTCCATCAGCTGGAGGCCGCTCTGGCCGCCGGCGATGGCAAGGCGATCGGCCTCGCCCATCTCCGGAACGCTTAAAAGTTCACAACCCTGCATGGCGGCGCATCATGCACCGACCACCCTCCCGCGCCAATCTCCCTTGGGGGTTTCTGCCCACGACTTGGGCAATTTGCGCGTTTATTGGGCGCATTCGGGGCTAGCGCGCGATGAGGTTGCCCTGTAGATACGCACAAGTCGTTCGTTGTCTGGAGATTTAAGCCAGCGTAATCCTTGGCACGCGGTGTGCTAAGGCCATTAGCCGACAGGCCAGTCTCGAGCACGGTCCTTTGGGAGCTTGAGGGAACGCATGAAGAAGATCGAAGCGATTATCAAGCCCTTCAAGCTCGACGAGGTGAAGGAGGCGCTGCAGGAAATTGGCTTGCAGGGTATCACCGTAATTGAGGCGAAGGGCTTTGGCCGCCAGAAGGGCCACACCGAGCTCTATCGTGGTGCGGAGTACGTCGTCGACTTCCTGCCCAAGGTGAAGATCGAGGTTGTGCTGGCCGACGACATGCTGGGCAAGGCCCTCGAGGCGATCCAAAAGGCCGCCAAGACGGGCCGCATCGGCGACGGCAAGATTTTCATCTCGACCATCGAAGAGGCAATTCGCATCCGCACCGGGGAGACTGGGGCGGACGCGGTGTGATTGCTTGGCACGAGGCCCGCTCAGCCGGCGTGGGCTTGAGCAAGACCATTGAGTGAAGACAGGGGAGTAGCAATGGCAGATAGACCGAAGTCCGTTGGCGACGTTTTGAAGATGATGAAGGACAGGGAAGTCAAATTTCTTGACCTGCGCTTCACCGACACCAAAGGAAAGATGCAGCACGTCACGGCGGATGGCTCGTGCGTCAACGAAGGAATGTTCGCGGATGGGTATGCCTTCGACGGCTCCTCGATTGCCGGTTGGAAAGGCATCGAGGCATCCGACATGACGCTGATGCCGGACCCCGGCAGCGCCCACATTGATCCTTTCTTCGCGCAGACGACGATGGCGATCTTTTGCGACGTGTTGGAGCCGTCGACCGGTGAGATGTACGAGCGCGACCCGCGTTCGATCGCCAAGCGTGCCGAGGCCTATCTTAAGCAGACCGGGATTGGTGACACCGTCGTGTTCGGTCCCGAGGCTGAGTTCTTCATCTTCGACGACGTGCGTTTTAGCACCGATCCCTACAACACCGGGTTCCGGCTCGACGGCAGCGAGCTGCCCTCCAACAGTGGCACCGACTACGAGATGGGCAACCTGGCACACCGGCCGCGCACCAAGGGCGGCTACTTCCCGGTGCCGCCCATCGACAGCGCCCAGGATATCCGCTCCGAGATGCTCTCGGTAATGGCCGAGATGGGCGTCACCGTCGAAAAGCACCACCATGAGGTTGCCTCCTCCCAGCACGAGCTCGGCATCAAGTTCGGCCCGATGGTGCAACTGGCCGACCACATGCAGATCTACAAGTATGTGATCCACAACGTCGCGCAGGCCTACGGCAAGACGGCCTGCTTCATGCCCAAACCGGTGTTCGGCGACAACGGTTCGGGCATGCACTGCCACCAGTCGATCTGGAAGGGCTCGACGCCGACGTTTGCCGGTAACAAGTATGCCGATCTGTCCGACACCTGCCTGTTCTACATCGGCGGCATCTTGAAGCACGCCAAGACCATCAACGCCTTCAGCAATCCGACCACTAATTCCTATAAGCGGCTGGTGCCGGGTTACGAAGCGCCCGTGCTGCTCGCCTATTCGGTGCGAAACCGCTCCGCCTCCTGCCGCATCCCTGTCGTCACCTCGCCAAAGGCCAAGCGCGTCGAGGTTCGGTTCCCCGACCCCGCCGCCAATCCCTATCTCGCCTTCTCGGCAATGCTGATGGCGGGCCTTGACGGCATCCAGAACAAGTTAAATCCGGGCGAGGCCGTCGATAAGAACCTTTATGATTTGCCGCCCGAGGAGCTGACCAAGATTCCAACCGTGTGCGGCAGCCTACGCGAGGCACTCGACAATCTCGACAAGAACCGCGACTTCCTGAAGAAGGGCGGCGTGTTCAGCGACGATATGATCGACGCCTATCTCGAGCTGAAGATGGCCGAGGTGGAGCGCTTCGAGATGACGCCGCATCCGGTCGAGTTCGATATGTACTACTCGGTCTAGGCTAATCGACGGGGGGTGCCCCCAGTGGGGGCGCTCCCCGCGACGCCGCAAGCAATGCCCCCAAGCGACGCCTAAGTCCGGGGGCAAGTCCACGGTCAAGTCCGGGCCCAGCTTCGGGCTCAATCGCCAAACCTTGCAGCCTTTGCAGAAGGACGGCGTCAGGCCGCCCTTCTTAGAGTGTGCGTATGGGGTGCCGGCCGGTGAGGTCTTGTGTGCCGCGCGCCGTGACGTTCGCCTTGGCTTAAAAGTAGAGGAGGATCGCCGCGCCGATGCTGCCCAACAGCGCCCAGGCCAGGCGGCGGCGCTGCACTTTCAGCCAACCGACGAGGCGCTCGCTGACGGCCGACCACTCGATGCGGTAAAGCCAGGCCAAGGCGATGCCGAGCATGAGGCCACCCATCCAGCCCATGGACGAGGTCGCCGATGACGCCAGCGCGGGCTCGCTTCGCGCCAATTCAAGAACGGAACCCCAAGGGGCGAAAAGCCCGCCCAGGCCCAGCACTGCCAAGTAAACGAGCATCCGCGCCATCGCCGCCTCCCTAAGCTGTCCTTGGTCCCAGTCCTGGGTCCAGTCCTGGGTCCAGTCCTGGTCCAGTGCCCGATCCAATCCCCGATCCAGTGCGGGGGCAAAGACGGCGGCAACTTACGTCGCGAGCCAGAAACACTCCGTTAACAGAGCTGCGCTGCGTGGGTTGAAGAGAACTGCGTCACGCGGGGTTGCTGGGCCGTGGCTTGAGCGTGGCCGTCAGGTCTTCGCTGTGGATGCAACTTGTGATTTGACGGCGTGCCAATCCCGCTTCAGGCTGAGCGAATGCTGGCAAAGGAGGTCTACGAAAATGTCCCCCCCGGGCAGTTTTGAGGCCGCCCTGGCACCCGCAAGCGCTTGCATCGGTCCGGGACGGCTGCTTTCCGACAATTAAAACCCTGTGACGGGTGCGTCCCCAAAACGCGTTGCCTATTTGGACGTCGGCGGATCAGCAACTGGGTTGCTGCTTAAATCGGCTGCCAAGATGAGGTCGCGCACGAGGGGAATACCCGTGAAACCTGATCGCTATCAGGCGGGCCTGCAGTGGAGATGATGCTCTGGTCGATGGCGAGGCCCTGCGTGGCGGCCACTCGACCCTCAAGGCACCTCCCAGTTTGGCGTTGAAGCCCGCAAACCCCTAGGCCACGGATGGGTGGCCTCGAAGCCCGGCGGCCCTCGGGTCGCTGGGCTTCGTTGATCCGGGGCAGCCCGCAGAACGCCCCCTGCCCATCCCCGCGCGCACGGCGGCTGGCACGGGAACGTGCGGTCTTAAATCCTTCCCTCGGCGACGGCGTGGCAAGCCGCACTTGCCCGGCCTGTCGCCTGCAGTTGCGGCGTTTCCCTACGGCAGCGCTCGAAGGCGTGCGGACAGCGCGGATGAAACGCACACCCCGTCGGCGGCTTGATCGGATTGGGGATCTCACCCTCGATCGGCTTGCGCTGCCGTCCGCTCATGGCAAGGTCCGGCAAAGCATCGATCAGCATGCGCGAATAGGGATGCCTTGGCGTCTTGAAGAGTTCGCCCGACGGTGCGAGCTCGACGATCCGCCCCAGGTACATGACGCCGATGCGGGCCGCCATGTGCTTCACCACCGCAAGATTGTGGCTGATAAAGAAGTAGGAGAGACCCAGACGGTCCTGCAGATCGCGCATCAGGTTCAGGATCTGCGCCTGCACCGAAACATCGAGCGCGCTGGTTGGTTCGTCGCAGACGATGAATTCCGGGTTCGAGGAGAGCGCGCGGGCGATGCAGATGCGCTGCCGTTGACCACCGGAGAACTCGTGCGGGTATTTGCGGCCGTCGGCCGGGTCCAAGCCGACCAGGCGCAACAGCTCAGCGACGCGGTCATCGATCTGGGTTCGATTGGCGGCGAGCCGGAAGGCCTTGATCGGATCGGCGATGATGCGGTCGACGCGCCAGCGCGGATTGAGACTGGCGTAGGGATCTTGGAAGATCATCTGCAGGCGTCGCCGCAGTTTCTGGCGTTGGCCCGCGGATGCCGGCGCCCACATGTCGATGCCGTCGATGCTGACGCTGCCGACGGTTGGTGGCAGTAGGCCGACGATCATGCGCGCCACGGTTGATTTGCCCGAACCCGACTCGCCCACCAGGGCCAGCGTTTCGCGCTTGCCGATCGAGAACGAAACCCCCGTCACGGCCTTGAGAAGCGTGCGCTGTTCACGCTCAAGCAGGCGATTGAGCCAAGGCTTGGAGACGTCGAATACGCGCGTCAGATTGTGCGCCTCCACGAGGCTCGGAGCCATGCTCATAGCCGCGCTCCGGCGTCGTGCGCGACCAGCCAGCAGGCGGCCTGCGAGCTGCTGCCCGCGGGCATGGGTTCGGGGCGTTGCACTTTGCAGCGATCAAACGCGTGCGGGCAGCGCGGGTTGAAGGCGCAGCCCCGCGGGATGGCCGTGAGGCGCGGCATGGCGCCCGGGATTTGCGTGAGGCGCGCGCTGGGTGCCGCCTCGGCCGATGGTATCGCCCCCATCAGGCCGCGGGTGTAGGGGTGGTGCGGCTGGCGCACCACATCGCGGACGGGGCCGACCTCGGCGATGCGGCCGGCATACATGACCGCGACCCGATCGGCGGTCTCGGCGATCACGCCCATGTCGTGTGTGATCAACATCACCGACGTTCCGCGCTGTCGGCACAGGCGCTTGATGAGCGCGATGATTTGCGCCTGAATCGAGACGTCAAGCGCCGTGGTCGGCTCGTCGGCGATCAGCAGATCGGGGTCGGCGCACAAAGCCAAGGCCAAGACCACGCGCTGGCGCATGCCGCCGGAAAACTCATGTGGGTAGGCGTTGATGCGGCTGCGCGCAGCCTGGATGCCGACTTCCTGCAAGAGCTCGATGGCGCGCTCGCAGGCCGTCGCCGTCGACATCTTCGCGTGCGTGCGGATCGTCTCCACCAGCTGATCGCCGATGCGGTAAAGCGGGTTCAGGCTGGTCAGCGGGTCCTGGAACACCATGCCGATGCGGCGGCCGCGCAGCTGACGCATGGCCTCCGGCTCGAGATCGTCGATCCGTTTGCCTTTGAGATGCACGGTTCCCCCGACGATGCGGCCCGGAGGCTCGAGCAGGCCAATGATGGCGGCGCCCGTGAGCGACTTGCCGGCGCCCGATTCGCCGACCACGCCCAAGACTTCGCCGGCGGCGATATCGAAGGAGATGCCGTCGACCGCGGTGAGCACGCCGCGCCGCGTCGGAAAGCCGATCACAAGGTCACGCACGGAAAGGACCGGCTCGCTCACGATCGCCGCCGATCAGGGAGGCTCAGTCCGATTGCCAAAGGGAGCGCCATTCTTTTACCAGCGGTAAGACTTCAATTTCGCTCGGCAGGGTCGCAAAGCAGGCGGCATCACCGGCGAACCGTTCCCAGGGCTGCGCGCTCCGCAGGAAGTAAGTGCGCGAGTGGCACCAACCACGATGTGTCGTCAAGGGTCCCGGCACGCAGATTGACGCGCTCGCTGCCACCGCGTTCGCCGTAGATGCGGCCGCCACACGTCTCACAGCAGCAAAAGCGGCTGGGACTACCGGTGCCACCGACGAACGGCCAAGCCTTGGCTTGGCCGTGTTCGGTCGGGAACGCCGAGGCGGCCACGGGCAGCCCCAGGCTAGAGGCGCTGCCGGACGGGCGCTGGTAGTCCGTGCAAAGGCCGGCGCAGAGAAAAAGCGGCATGGCGCGAACGTGGTCGCGGATGGCGCCGCAAGCACAGCCACCGCGGAGCGGCAGCGACGGCTGCTTGCGTGCGCTTCTTGCGGCCACCGTGCCGCGCGCGGCCGTTTCAGCGGAGCTTGGGATTGAGCGCATCGCGCAGCCAGTCTCCCAACAGATTGACCGCGAGCGCCAGCACCGCCAGCGTTAGGCCGGGAAAGGCCACCATCCACCACGAGCCCGAGAACAGGTACCGGTTGCCGATCTGGATCATGGTGCCGAGCGAGGGCTCGGTGGCGGGCAGGCCAACGCCGAGGAACGAAAGCGTTGCCTCGGTGATGATGGCGAGCGCCAGGTTGATGGTGGCAATCACCAGCACCGGGGAGAGCACGTTGGGCAGGATGTGCTGGAACATGATCTTGAAGGAGCCGATGCCGATCAGGCGCGCGGCCTGCACGTATTCCTTGTTGCGCTCCACCAGGGTGACCCCGCGCACGGTGCGGGCATATTGCACCCAGAACGATAGGCCGATCGCGACCACCAGGATGGTAAATTTGGCGGCATCGAGGTTGTAATTCTTGAAGATGGCGATCGCCACGCCGTCGATCAGCAGGGCCGTGAGAATGGCCGGAAACGTCAGCTGCACATCGGCGATGCGCATGATCAAGGCATCGATGCGCCCGCCGGCATAGCCCGCCCACAGCCCAGCCGAGAGGCCGATGACGATGGCAAAGAGCACCGAGCAGATGCCGATCAGGATCGACGCGCGCGTGCCGTAGAGAATGGTGGAGAGGATGTCGCGGCCCTGGTCGTCGGTGCCCAGGGGATAGCCGGCCTCGCCGCCCATTTCCCACATCGGCGGCAGATTGGAATCGAGCAGGCTCAAGGATTTCAGGTCGTAAGGATTGTGCGGCGCGATCACGGGAGCAAGAAAGGCGGCCCCAACCAGGAGTAGGGTTACGATGGCGGCCAATACCACGAGCTTGGAGCGCAGAAAACTATGGAGGAGATCGCTATCCTGCCAGCGCCTTAGCGCCGCCGGATCGTGCCGCAAAGGCAGCGCCGCCTGGCTGGCCTCGGGCCCGGCGGCGGTAGGCGCCAGCTTGTCGGCGGTGTCCTGCATGGCGCCTTACACCCCGCGCCCGTAGATGCGAATGCGAGGGTCGACGCGGACATAGATGAGATCGACCAGGAAGTTGATCATAACGAAAAGAAAGGCCACCAACAGCAGATAGGCGGCCATAACGGGAATATCGGCGTTCTGCACGGCCTGGATGAACATCAGTCCCATGCCGGGCCATTGGAACACCGTCTCGGTAATGATGGCGAAGGCAATGACGGCGCCGAGCTGGAGGCCGATGACGGTGATGACGGGGACCAGGGTGTTTTTCAAGGCGTGCCCGAAGTTGATGGCGCGCCGCGTCAGGCCGCGGGCACGCGCGAACTTGATATAGTCGGTGCGCAGGACCTCCAGCATTTCCGCCCGCACCAGCCGCGTCACCAGGGTCATTTGGAACAGTCCCAGCGTGATGGCCGGAAGAATCAAGGCCTTCAGCCCCGACGTGGTGAGCAGTCCCGTGTGCCAGAAGCCGAGGCGTACCACCTCACCGCGACCGAAGGAGGGTAGGACGCCGAGCTTCACCGCGAACACATAGATCAGGAAAATGCCGATCAAAAAGGTCGGCAGCGACACCCCGATCAGCGACACGCTGAGGAAGAGCTTGGACAGCCAGCTTTCTCGATGGATGCCGGTGTAGACGCCCATTGGGATGCCCAGGCCGACGGCGAACAGGGCGGCAACCAGGGCAAGTTCGATGGTCGCCGGCGCCCGCTCGGAGATGATGGCGGTCACCGGCTGCTTCATCTGATAGGAAATACCGAAATCGAACCGTGCCGCGCCGGCGACAAAGCGGGCGAACTGCACGGCTACCGGATCGTTGAGGCCCAGTTCCTCGCGCAAGCGCAGGCGGTCTTCCAGCGAGGTATCCTGCCCCACCATTTGATTGATCGGATCGCCGACGAAGCGAAACAGCACGAACGCCAGCAGCGCCACCGTGAGCATGACGATGGCGGCCTCAAACAGCCGGCGAATTGTAAAGGCTAACATTGGTCGCCTGCTGCAGCAGGGTCGGCTTGGCGCCGGGACCTTCGCCCGGCGCCACGCTACCTACTGCATCTTCACCCAGTAGAACAGGATCTGATTGTCCGCCCGCTGCACGATGTTGACCTTCTTGGAGACCCCCCAGGCCAGCGCCTGCTGATGCAGCGGCAGCACGCCCGCTTCCTCGTGGTTGATCCTGAAGGCCTCGGCGATCATCTCGTCGCGCTTGGCATTGTCGGTCTCGACCAGAATCTTCTGGGCAAGCTCTTCGATGCGTTGGTTGCAATAGCCGCCGAAGTTGAAGGTGCCGCCTTTGCCGGCGGCGTCGCGGCAGCCGATGACGTTGGCGATCACGTTCCAGCTATCGAACGAACCGGGGGTCCAACCCAGTAGGTTGAAGGAGGAATTGTACTTGTCGGTCGGTCCGGCTTTCTGGAAGTACTTTGCCTTCGGCATGGCATTGAGCTTCACTTTCACGTCGACGCGCGACAGCATCTGCGCCACGGCCTGACAGATGCCTTCGTCGTTGACGTAGCGATCGTTGGGGCAATCCAGCGTCACCTCGAAGCCGTTGGGATAACCGGCCTCGGTCAGCAGCTTCTTGGCTGCCGCCGTGTCGTAGGGCCAACGCTTGAACTCGCCGGCCCGCGCATACAGCAGCGGCGAAATCAAGAGCGCCGAATTGGCCGACATGCCGCGCATGACCTTGGCGTGGATCGCCTCCATGTCGATCGCCTGGTAGAAAGCCTTGCGCACCCGTACATCCTTGAACGGGTTCTTGCCCTTGACGTTGGAGTAGAGCAGCTCATCGCGCATGGAATCCAGGTTGAGGAAGATGGTGCGCAACTCCGGTCCGGTGAGCACGGTCACGTTGGGATTGCTCTTGACCCGGTCAATGTCCTGCACCGGCACCGGGTCCATCATGTCGATATCGCCGGACAACAGGGCGGCGACGCGGGTCGCATCCGACTTGATGGTCTGAAAGATCACTTCGTCCAGATTGTGCTCGGGCTTGCCCCACCAATTGGGGTTTGGCTTGAAGACGGTTTTCACCCCCGGCTCATGGCTGACGATGGTAAAGGGGCCGGTGCCATTGGCTTTGAGCGCAAAGGGATTGAGCGAGGTTGCCTGCGCCGCCTGCGCCTGCGTGGCACCGTTGGCCTCGGCCCATTTCTTGGAGAAGATGTACCAGGTATCCCATTCCGCATGCAGGATCGGATTGGGCGAGGCCAGCACGAAATCGACCGTGTGGTCGTCGACCTTGACGGCCTTCATGTCGGCGGGCGCCCGCGTCTTGATCTGCGAGCCCGGACTGCGCATGCGCTCGAGCGAGAAGATCACGTCATCGGCCGTGAAGTCTTCGCCGCCGTGGAATTTGACGCCCTTGCGCAGATAGAAGCGCCACTTCAGGGGATCGATGATCTCCCAGCGCTCGGCCAGGGCCGGGATGATCTTCAGGTCCTTATCGCGTTGGGTCAGCCCCTCCATGACGTTGCCCAGCGCACCGAGCGTGAAGGTCTCGTTGAGGGTATAAGGATCGAGGGCGTTGAGGTCGCCCTGGAAGGCATAGCGGAAGGTCTTGGCGGCAGCCGGCGTCGCCGCGAGCGCAAGCACGAGCGCGCTCACGACGGCAAGGGGTCGAAACGTCATGTGGGTCTCTCACAGCAAGGACGTGGGCAGGGCAGGCCCACACAGCGCGGGATATTGGCCGAACTTGCGCCGTTGGTCCAGCCATGCCGGGCCCGGCGGCAAGATAGCGCGGCCGCTCGGGCGATGGCGCGGTCATTGAGGGGCCTCGCTGCAGTTGCCAAGGCAGGGCAGGATGGTTGAGATTGCCTCTGAACGAGAGCGTTGGTTGGGCCAGCAGCACGGGGAAACCGCCCCCCCGGTCGGGCAGGAGGAGGAGGCAGGATGCTTCGAGGTCGTCGAGTTGTTGGCGCGCTCGCGCTCGTCCTGGTGGCGACCGCGGCCGGGGCTGCTGATCCGAACTATCCGACGCGAACGATTACGCTGGTCGTGCCGTTCGCAGCCGGCGGCCCGACCGATGTGGTTGCCCGCATTGTCGGCGATCACATGTCGCGCACGCTCGGGCAGCAGTTTGTGGTCGAAAATATCGGCGGTGCCGGTGGCACGACCGGCATGGCACGCGTCGCTGCCGCCGAGCCGGACGGCTACACCCTGGGCGTCGGCAACATGGGGACCCAGTCGGCCGCACCCGCGCTCTACCCCAACCTCAAGTACGATCCGGCCACGAGCTTCGCCCAGGTTGGCATCGCCAATTTCACGCCACAGGCCATCGTCTCCAAAAAGAACAACCCGGCCCAGGACCTCAAGGCGTTCATCGCTTATCTCAAGGCCAACCAAGACAAGCTGAGCTATGGCCACGCCGGCGTCGGTTCGATCTCGCATGTTTCCGGCACCCTGTTCAATTCCCAGTTCGGCCTCAAGCCGGCGCTGGTGGCCTACCGCGGTACCGCGCCGGCCCTCAACGACCTGGTGGGGGGCCAAATCGACTACATGGTCGACCAGTCCTTGAACGTGATCCCGCAGATCAAGGCCGGCACCATCAAGGTCTATGCCATCGCCGCCGCGCGCCGCCTCGAAAGCCTGCCCGATGTGCCCACCAGCACGGAGGCGGGCGTCGACTTCATCTTCAGCGCCTGGAATGCGATGGTGGCGCCGAAAGGGACGCCCAAGGACATCATCGCCAGGTTGAGCGATGCCCTCAACAAGGCACTCGACGATCCTGCCACCGTCAAGCGCTACGTCGAGCTCGGCAGCACCGCCCCGGAGGCCGCCGATCGGGGGCCCGAGGGTTTGCAAAAGCTGGTCGAAAGCGAGATGGCGCGCATTAGCCCCGTGCTCAAGGAAGCGGCGGCGAAATAGCGGTCTCGGCACAACGGTGGTGTTAGGCGCGAGCGGGCGGATGCGGCTCGGCGAGGAAGAACGGGCCATGCGGGCCGGGGCGTTGGGCCCCGCGCGCCAATGGGCGATCGAGCATCAGATCGCGGTCGGCGATTTTTTCGATGCGCCCGATTTCGTGCGTGTCGGCCAGGCCCATATTATGGCCGACACGGAAAGCCTGGGGCCCTCGGGGGTCAGCTGGCTCGAGGCGCTCGCGGCGCTGCCGAGTGTGCAGCGCCGGGTCATGGTGCCCACCATCACCGATCCACGCGGGCTCGATTTTGCCAGCTACAAGCGGCTGAAGCAGACCGAGACGATGGCCGATCTGGAGGCGCGCACGATCGCCGCCTTCGAGGCGCTCGGCGTGCTGATGACCAACACCTGCATCAACTACCAAACCATCCTGCCGCCGGTGCGTGGTGAGCACATGGCCTTCGGTGATACCGGCGTCGTGATCTACGCCAATAGCGTCATGGCGGCGCGCAGCAACTTCGAGGGCGGACCCTCGGCGCTGGCGGCAGGCTTGACGGGTCGCACGCCGCGCTACGGCTACCACCTCGAGGAGCATCGCGGCGGCAGCAAGCACTTCGCCGTTCGCTGGCGGCCACGCGACCTTGCCGATTGGGGTGCGCTCGGTGGCATCGTCGGTCGCGCCTGCAACAGCTACTGGGAGGTGCCCGTCCTCAGCGGCATCGACGCGCCGCCCAATTCCGACGAACTCAAGCATTTCGGCGCGGCCCTGGCGAGCTTCGGCTCCGTGGCGCTCTTTCACATGCCCGGCGTGACGCCGGAGGCGGCGACCCTGACCGCCGCCTTTGCAGGACGCCCGAGCCCCGCCGCGGTAGCAATCGGCCCCGACGATTTTAAGCAGTTTTACGCCGCCTACGCGGGGGATGGCGACAAGGTCGATGTCGTGGTGTTCGCCGCCCCGCAGCTGTCGTTGCTAGAGATGCAGCAGGTCGCCGCCCTGCTCGAGGACCGGCGCATTCACGCCGATACCACCTTGATCGTGGCGACCTCGCCCGAGATCAAATTCGCCGCCGACCGCATGCGTCTGACGCAGACAATCGAGCAGGCGGGCGGCATCGTTGCCGCCGGCGTCTGTTTCTATCAGAGCTACGCCCGCGAGATGGCCGAGGCGAACGGCTGGCAGCGCCTGCTCACCAACTCGGCCAAGCTGGTCAACATTATCGGCGGCTATGGCTATCGGCCAACGCTCGCGAGCATGCAGCGCTGCATCGATAGTGCGGTCGCTGGACGGATCATCTGATGGCAATCGTGCTCAAATGCCACCCGGGCATCGGTCCGACCGTGACGGGCACGGCGCTGGTGGCGCCGGACAATTTTTCCGCACGCTACGACCTCGATCGCCTCAAGGGTAGCTTTTCGCGTCCCGCGCACCTGCTCTACGGCCAGAGCTACCACGACAAGATCCTCGTGCTGGTGACGGCCAAGGGCGGCGTGGCCTCGGCCTGGATGCTGCGCGAGATGAAGGAGCGCGGCATCGTGCCCAAGGCTATCGTGTTCGATCGCACCAACACGATCTTGGCCCAGGGCGCAGCCTTCGCCGAGTTGGCCCTGGTCGACCGTTTCGAAGCCGGCGATCCGACCAAGCTGATCCTGAGCGGCGACGCGCTCATCGTCGAACCCGCCTTGGGCCGGGTGACCATCCTCAATCGCGCCTGACGGTCGCCCATTGTGCGCCCGTCCGGTCGGCCTGGCGTCCGGCACGGGTGCGCGCTGCCTCAGCGAAACAGATAGATCGGGCTCGACCACATGCGGTGGCCGTCCTCCTGCTGTACGCGCACGAACGGGCGGGTATCACCGTTGCCTCGCACCGGCAGCCTTCGCTGCAGCATGAGGTGGCGCCGGTCGAGCCTGACCGGCAACCTGTGCAACTTGATGGCGCGCTCAAGGCCTCCGGCCGCGAACACGCGCTCGGCCATGCCGAGTTCGGCGATGGCGAGCTCACCGGTAACGGGCGCAGTGCGAAAGCGAAGGCGTCCCGCGTCCGGCTTTTCCAGCCACAGATCGAGGCCGCCATAGTTGCCGGTGGTCACCGCCTTCCAGCTCAAGCGGTCGGGACCCTGGCTCACGATGCCGCGTTCGAGGTTCCAGTTGTTGATGACGGCGGCGCGCACGATGGCGTTGCCGTCGATGCTGAGCGATCCGTCCCAGGTCGTGGTGCGCGCTCGCCCGCGATATTCGGCGCCTTGCCAGATGAGGCGAATGCGCGCTCCGAGCTCGGCTTCGCCATAGGGTCGAATGGTCTCCAGATGTTCCAGCCCATCCCAGAGGTCGAGGCGCTCGATCGCTGCCGAGCCGATCACCTCCACCGTCAGGGTAACCTCGCCGTCCCTGACCCGAGCAATGTCGCCCATGATCAGCTGGCGCGCTGGGGAGGAGGGGGTCTCGCCGGCAGCCGGATCGACGGCGAAGACCTCCGCATCGCTGGTGGTGGAGACCGAGACGCTGAGGAAGGCGCGATTGCCCGTGGTCGCGTAGTGCCGGCGGCGCCGCATGGCGGCAAAGATGGCGTCGCGGTCAAGGCGTTCGGCCAGAAAACACGTGAGGCCGCCCATGCTGCCGAAGAACGAGGCGCCGGGGTAGCAGGCGCCGGGCCTGCCCTTGTGACCATCGGAGTTGGCCACGATGCCGACCCGGTAGTTTGCTTCGAAGGCGTCGCGCACAAGCCATTCGAAGGTGCCCCAGGCCGAATGCACCTCGACCGCCGTCTCCAGCGGGTCGTGCGCCAGCTTAATATCGGCGTAGCGTCCGCCGACGTGGGCCATCACGACGCAGTCCTTGCCCCTGAGCTTAGCGAACAGGGCCTGGGCGGTGTGAGCATCGGACGGCTCATCGTCGCCGTCGACCACCTGGGCATGCGAGGAGCGGTAGATGTTCTCGCCCTCGTAGCGGTAGTGCACGTTGCGATCGCCGCCGACGGCAGTGTTGGCGGACCATTCGTAGCCGGGAATGCACACGAACCGACCCGGCGCGTCGAATTCGCGGGCGAGGTCGTTGAGGTGGCGCCAGAACGCCGTCGAGATCTGGAAGTCGTTGCCCTGGTGTCCGATCACATCCAGAAAGGCCTGGTCGCGCGCGAATTGAAAATACTCGCGCGCCGTGTTGGTGCCCAACGTCTCGTTCGACTGACCGTGGGTATCACCCCAAAAGTGGCGCCAGGGCGTATCGGCGGGCACAATTCGCAACGAGCACAGCTGCTCTTGCCCGGCCGCGTCGCGAACGTGGATGGCAAGGTCTCCCGGCGCCGCCGCGCGCAAACCCTCGACGGTGGTGGCAAACGACCCACCCCGCAACTGCGCGACGGGCGGCAGGTTGAGGACGGGGCCATCGCTTTGCAGGCGAACGCTGCCCTCGGCGCGATCGCTCGGGTTGCCCCACTTGTCCTGCGCCACCAGGGCCAACCGGAAAGGCTCGTCCAGCCGCGCCAAGGTCGGCAGCACGGCAGTCAAGCGCACCGGCGGCCCCGGCACCACGGCGATCTGCGGGCTTTGCGGCAGCGCGACGTAGTCGTAGGTGGCGATCGGATCGGCGAAAACGCGGAATTCGAAGGCGCTCTCGCAGTAGGTCTGCAGACGCACGCCCGGTGACCCGAAACGTCGATCCCCGAAGCGGATCGTGATGGTATCGCCCGGGGCCAGAAAGTCGCGCACGACACCGATGTAGAGCGACCGGCTCCAGGGTCGGATGTTGCGCTTGAACTCCCACTTGGCCTCCAACGTCGCCCCGTTGGAGGCTTCCACCGTGGCGTAGCCCTGACCCTTGGGATCGGTGAATTGCAGTGGCCCGAAGTCGGTGGCAAAGCGAAAGCCGACCTTGATCGAGCCGGTGTCGTCGATGCCGAACGCCCCGGCCGTGTAAATCAAGGTAAAGCTCTGCAGCGAACCCGCCTCGAAGGCACCCGTCGGTGTGAGCGCCGCCGTTCCCATCAAGTCGGGCCGATAGTTGGAATAGGGCATGCGCGCTCCCGGCTGCCGGACGCGGAAGGCCGCTCGGACCCGAGCAGCGGCCCCGAGCATTCGGTGGCCACAGCGCCGCCCGCAGGCGGCGCCGGGTCTCGGCGGTTAAGCTGGTTGCCCTGTTAGCTTGCCAGCCGGGCGTTGTGTGGGAACATGACGCGGCGCGCCTCCTCGTCCATGTCGGCCTTGAAACTGTGTCGGTCCTTGAGGGCCACCGCGCGCTGCGCCGCCGGGCGGGCGCTGACCTCCTCGATCAGTCGCTTGAGGTTGGGGAAGCGCGCGCCTGGGTCCTCGCCCAGCACGAACTGGCCGAGGCGCGTCCAGCCCCACACATCCATGTCGACGATGGTGTAGGTATCCCCCACCATGTAGCGCTGCTTGGCTAGGCGGGCATCGAGAATACCGTAGTGGCGCTCGACTTCGAAGCTGTAGCGGTTGGCGGCATAGGGCACCTGCTGTGGAGCGAAGTGCCGGAAGTGCACGGCCTGGCCCGAGAACGGCCCGACCCCCGTGGCAACGAACATCAGCCAGGACAGCAGTTCGCCGCGCGCCTGTGGGGTATTGCCGGGCAGAAACTTACCGGTCTTTTCGGCGAGATAGAGCAGGATCGCGTTGCTGTCGAAGACGGTCACGTCGCCATCGACGATGGCCGGTACCTTGCCGTTCGGATTGACGGCGAGGAAAGGGGACTTGAACTGGTCGCCCTTGCGCGTGTCGACGGGGATCGCCTCGTAGGGGAGACCTGCCTCCTCGAGAAACAGGGCGACCTTGGTGGGATTGGGTGAACCGTTGTAGTAAAATTTCAACATCGTCCATCTCCAGTTAGTGGCCGCCATGGCGCGGGCTCCGGCAGCTTATGTCACAGCGCCACCGCCCGCGGCAAAGGCCTTGTGCGCCGCGGCCGCTTGGCGCGCCCCGCCTCGGTGGCCCTGGGTCGCGCCCGGCCCTGCCGCGCCTGCGCCGGGCACGAGCCCGGCACAAACCGGGCACAAGGGTGCTGGCGTGCCGGGCGGCGCGGCAATACAAACATGGGGCGAGCGAGCGGCCGTCGGCCGCGCGGAGCAAGCCGCCGCGGACAAGCCACCGCGCGGCCTGCGCGAAGGAGGATGGCGCCCTGCTACGTCTGTCGGTGCTCGATCAGTCGGTGGCCCTTGTCGATCGTCCGCACGCGGAATCGATCCGCAACACGCTGGCCCTGGCGCATCATTGCGAGACCCTCGGCTACCAGCGCTTTTGGCTTTCCGAGCACCACAATCACGGCAGTATCGTCGGCACCGCGCCCGAGATCCTGATCGCCGCCATTGCCACCACCACGCGGCACATCCGCGTGGGCAGCGCCGGCGTGATGCTGCCGCACTATTCGCCCTACAAGGTGGCCGAGCAGTTCCGGGTGCTCGAGGCCATCGCGCCGGGGCGCATCGACCTTGGCCTGGGGCGGGCGCCAGGATCGGACGGGCGCACGGCCTTCGCGCTCAATGCGCTTGCCAATGAGCGCCCGGCGCAATTTCCCAGCGACGTACGCGACCTGATGGCCTGGGTGACGGGTTCGCCGCTGCCGGAGGGCCATCCCTTCCGCCTGGTGCGGGCCTATCCGGAAGGGGAGACCGCGCCCGAAGTGTGGATGCTCGGCAGCTCCGACTATGGGGCACAGGTGGCCGCGCATTTCGGGCTGCCCTACGCCTTCGCCTGGTTTTTCACGGACGGCCGGGGCGGCCAGGAGGCGCTCGAGCTTTATCGCCAGCTCTATCGGCCAAGTCCTCGCCACCCGGCGCCGCACACGGCGCTGTGCGTCTGGGCGCTGGCGGCCGAGAGCGAGGAGGAGGCCCAGTATCATTTTGCCTCCCGCGCGCGGGTGCGGCTGTTGCGCGATCGCGGCATCTTCGCCCCGCTCGAGCCAGCCGACGTCGCCCTTGCCTATGCCTATACGGAGGCGGAGCGGGCGCGCATGGCCGAGATGCAGCGGGAGGCCTATGTCGGCACCGCCACCGGCGTGGTTGAGCGCCTCGCGGCGCTGGCGCGGCGCCTCAACGTTCAGGAAATGGCGGTGGTGACCTGGACCTATGACGAGGCCACCCGCCGCAAAAGCTATCAATTGCTGGCGCGGGCGGCGGGGCTCGTTGGCTTGCGCGCCGGCCCGGCTGCCGACCCCAGCGCGATCACGCTGTCGTGACTTTGGCTTTGCGCCAAAGTGCCGCTAGGCAACGGCTCTGGCACAAGGCCTATGCAAAAAAGGCCTATGCAAAAAAGGCCTATGCAAAAGGAGCCCTCCCCATGCGCCCGCCCAAGCTTGCCGCCGCCGCGCTCTTGCTTGCGCTCTCCCCATCGGTTGGATCGGCATGCGACAGCTACGAGGATGATATGTCGCTCGCCTCGGTTCTGGCGCAAGCCGTGCGCGAGGCGCGTGCCCATGGCACGTTGCCGGCGGCCGAGGCGCTGGCAAGCCGGGCCGGCGGGCCGGAGCAGCCAGCGCCGCCACCTGCGATCGAGGGCAGCGTCGGCGCTGCGGGGGCAGCAAAATCCTAACGCGAGGCGCCGGCGATAGGTCGGCGCCCCCCTGGGTTAGCTTTTTACTTTGACATAGCGGCCGGGCGCGTCCTCGATAACGCCCAGGTTCTGGCCGGGTGTGCGGGCCTTTACCTGCCCACCGGAGTGCTTGGCCAGCCAATCGGCGTAGTGCGGCCACCAGGAGCCCGGATGCTCCCGTGCCCCCTCGAGCCAAGCCTCCAAGGTTGCGGCCTTCTTGTCGTTGATCCAATACTGATACTTCGGGCGGTCCGGGGGGTTGATGACGCCGGCGATGTGGCCGGAACCCGCCAGCACGTAGGTGACCGGGCCGCCGAACAGCTTCGAGCCGATGAACACCGACTTGGCCGGGGCGATGTGGTCCTCCTTGGCGCACAACTCGTAGATCGGCAGCTTGACCTTGGCGAGATCGAGTTTGACGCCGGAAATCGACATCTGCCCGCGCGCCAGTTTGTTCTCGTGATAAAACTCGCGCAGGTAGAAGCTGTGATTGGCCGCCGGCATGCGCGTTGAGTCCTGGTTCCAGAACAGAAGATCGAACGGGAACGGCTTCTTGCCCAACAGGTAGTTGTTGATGATGTAGGGCCAGATCAGATCCTTCGGACGCAGCAGGTTGAAGACGGTGGCCATGCGCGAGCCGTCGAGATATCCCCGCTCGGCCATCATCTCCTCCAGGGCCTTGAGCTGGGCATCGTCGATGAACAGCATCAGGTCGCCGGCCTTGGTGAAATCGACCTGGGCGGCAAAGAAGGTGGCGGAGGCAAATGGTTCATCCCCGCGCGCGGCCAGATAGGCCAGCGTGGTACCGAGCAGGGTACCGCCGACGCAATAGCCGATGACGTTGACCTTGTCGCTGCCGGTTTCGCGTTTGACCGCGTCGGTGGCGCTCAGGATGCCCTCGGTCATATAGGCTTCGAAGGTCTTGTGCGCCAAGCGGCCGTCGGGGTTCACCCAGGAGACGACGAACACCGTGAAGCCTTTGCTGACGGCAAAGCGGATGAACGACTTCTGCGGCCCGAGGTCGAGGATGTAGAACTTGTTGATCCAGGGCGGAACGATCAGGAGCGGACGCTGATAGACGCTGTCGGTGGAGGGGGCGTATTGGATCAGCTGCAGGATGTCGTTTTGGAAGATTACCTTGCCGGGCGTGGTGGCGATGTTGCGCCCGACCTCGAAGGCTTCGGTATCGGTTTGACTGATGCTCAGGATATCGCCCGACTTTTCCATGTCGTGCACGAGATTGGTCATGCCTTGCACGAGATTGTTGCCGCTCGAGGCGAAGGTCTCGCGGAGCACCTCGGGATTGGTCAGCGGAAAATTCGAGGGCGAGAGCGCGCTTGCCACCTGTTTGAGATAGAATTCGGCGCGCTGGCGCGTGCGCTCGTCGAGACCGTGGGTCCTCTCCAGCAGGTCTTCGAGCCAGCGTGTGGTGATGAGGTAGGACTGTTTCCAGAAATCGAAGTAGGGATTGGCGCTCCAGTCGGGGTCCTTGAAGCGATTGTCTCCGGGCTCTGGCTCCGCCACGGGGAGCGCCTCGCCGCCCATCAGACGTTGCACGGAGGCAGTGCCCAGTTGCAGGAAATCGCGAACGAGCTCGCTCTGGGCCTCCACCAGTTTGCCCGGATCGGCAACCCAATGCTGGGCGATCTCGCTAAACAGCTTGGTGGCCTCGGCCAGGTCGCTGGCGGCGCTCATCGGGCTCAGCTTGCCGTTGGCACGCTCGAGCAGGCCGCTCATGACTTTGCCGCCTTCCTCCATCAGCCGCAGCATGTTGCGGCCGAACTCCTCGGCATTGCCGATGCGGTAGGCGCCAAGATCGACGTGCATGGGGATAGGACGCGGGGATTCGGGTGCTTTTTTCAGCATTTCTCACTCGAACGGTTGTAGGGATCGACGTCGACACGCACTCCCATCATGTCAACGCCTTTGCCACCTCTTCTGGCAGCGGGATCTGATTGCAACGTGGGCCAAAAATCTCAACTCTGGTGACTATTTACAGGAGAATCTGGTAGGCGTTGTCAACAATCTGCCAAGACTTGCCGGCAGGGAACTGTTAACAATTGTGTCCAAAAAACATGGGTGTTGGGGTCTCCCGCATGAAGCGGTTGCTGGGTCGCAGGCTCGCGCTGGCCGGAATGGCTGCCATGCTGACACCGCTGGGCGGGTGTTCGGATACGCTGCCCTTTTCCCAGTTGCCCGATCTCAGCAAGTTGCCGCAAAAGGTCATGGGCAAAGACGAACAACAGCAAAAAATCAATGAGATGATCGAGCGGGGTCACACGCACCAGATCGAGGCGGCAAAGCAGATCGAGCAGGGCAAGTAGGCCCGCTCCGCTGGCCGCCTTGGGCGGCGCATTGGCCCCGGCGCGGGATAGGGTTGCGGGTCTCAGCTATGAGATTGGCAGAGTATGAGCGGTTAGGCACGTGATCGAAGATTTTCATCGCATAAAGCGGCTTCCCCCTTACGTTTTTGCCGAGGTCAACCGGCTCAAGGCGGCGGCGCGGGCCGGCGGCGCCGACATTATCGATCTGGGCATGGGCAACCCCGACATGCCCACGCCGCAGCATATCATCGACAAGCTGATCGAGACCGTCGGCAAGCCGCGCACCAATCGCTATTCGGCTTCCAAGGGTATTGTTGGGTTGCGGCGGGCACAGGCCGCCTACTATGCACGCCGCTTCGGCGTCAAACTCAATCCCGAGACGCAAGTGGTGGCGACCTTGGGATCCAAGGAAGGCTTCGCCAACATGGCGCAAGCGATCAGCGCGCCCGGCGATGTTATCTTGTGCCCGAGCCCGACCTACCCCATCCACGAGTTCGGGTTCATTATCTCCGGCGCCGCCATCCGCCACATTCCCACGAGCGGCGGCAACGCGGCGGCAGGCGACCCGCACGCCGAGTTCTTGCGCGGCGTCGAGCGCGCGGTGAAGCATTCAATTCCACGGCCGCTCGCGGTGGTGTTGAGCTATCCGTCCAACCCCACGGCGTCGACGGCCGATCTCGCCTTCTACACGGAGGCGGTGCAACTCGCCAAGAAACTCGAGCTGATCATTCTCTCCGACCTCGCCTACGCGGAGATCTATTACGACGACAACCCGCCACCATCTGTGCTGCAGGTGCCGGGCGCGATGGACGTGACGGTGGAGTTCACCTCGCTATCAAAAACCTATGCCATGCCGGGGTGGCGCATGGGCTTTGCGGTCGGCAACGAGCGGCTGATCGCCGCGCTGGCGCGCGTCAAATCCTACCTCGACTACGGCGCCTTCACCCCGGTCCAGGTCGCGGCGGCGGCCGCGCTCAACGGCCCGCAGGATTGCGTGGATGACATCCGCAAGACCTACAGGGCTCGCCGCGACTGCCTGGTGGAAAGCTTCGCCCGCGCCGGCTGGCCCATTCCCGCCCCGGCCGCCTCGATGTTCGCCTGGGCGCCAATTCCGGAAGCCTACCGGCAGATCGGCTCGGTGGAATTCGCCAAAATGCTGATCGACAAGGCCGACGTGGCGGTGTCGCCGGGGCTCGGTTTTGGCGAATACGGCGAGGGCTACGTGCGCATTGCCCTGGTCGAGAACGAGCACCGAATCCGCCAGGCGGCGCGCAATATCAAAAAGTTTCTCGCGCGCGCGCCCGAAACCATGCATAACGTGATCCCTATTCCGCAAAAGGCATCGCGTTAATATTGGTTCGCATGAGCCAACCGTTGAAGCTTGGCATCGCCGGCCTTGGCACCGTAGGCGCCGGATTGGTGCAGCTCTTTAAAGAGCACGGCGCCCGCCTGGCGCTGGCGCTGGGTCGCGAGATCAAGATTGCCGGGGTCAGCGCCCGTTCGCGCCAGAAGCCGCGCGGCATCGAGCTCGAGGGCATACCCTGGTTCGACGCCGCCGAACGGTTGGCAACCGATCCTGGCATCGACGTCTTCGTCGAACTGATTGGCGGTGAGGAGGGTGTGGCGCGCGCCGCCGTCGAGGCCGCCCTAAAAGCCGGGAAACATGTGGTGACGGCCAACAAGGCGCTGTTGGCCAAGCATGGCACCGAGCTGGCGCGGCTGGCGGAAGCGCACGGCGTGGCCCTCAATTTCGAGGCCGCGGTGGCCGGCGGTATCCCGATCATCAAAACGCTGCGTGAGGCCCTGGCCGGCAATCAGATCCGCCGCGTCTACGGCATTCTCAACGGCACCTGTAACTACATCTTGACCCAGATGCAGGAGGAACATCGCGCCTTCGCCGAGGTGCTGAAGGAGGCCCAGGACAAAGGCTATGCCGAGGCCGATCCCACCTTTGACATTGGCGGCTTCGATACCGCCCATAAGCTCGCGCTTTTGACCAGCCTGGCCTTCGGCACCAAGGTCGCGCTCGATCAGATCCACGTCGAGGGGATTCAGGGCATCAGCCAGGCGGACATCGAAGCCGCCGATGATCTGGGCTACCGCATCAAGCTGCTCGGTGTCGCCCTCCTCACCGATAGCGGCATCGAGCAGCGCGTGCATCCGGCGATGGTGCCCAAGCATTCGGCCATCGCCGAGGTCTCCAGCGTCACCAACTGCATCGCCATCGATGGCGATTTCGTCGGCAACGTTCTGTTGGCTGGCCCCGGCGCCGGGGCCAAGGCAACGGCGAGCGCGGTTGCTGGCGACATCCTCGACATTGCGCGCGGTGCCTTTGCTGCGCCTTTCGGCCTGCCCGCGGCGCGGCTCAAGCCCTATCGGCGCGCCAAGCTCGGCCAACACCAAGGTGCCTACTATGTGCGCTTGTCCGTGTTCGACCGCCCGGGGACCATGGCCTCCATCGCCGGCCGCATGGGCGAGCGCGGCGTCTCGCTCGAAAGCATCGTGCAGCGGCGTCCCCGCTGGGCCCTGCCTGGGATCGACGCCAGGCCCAAACCCGGCGCACCGACCGCCGTGATTTTGATCACGCACGAAACCACCGAAGAGGCCATTCGCGCCGCGCTCAGCGCCATCCATGCGGACGGTAACGTGTCCGAACCGCCGCAGATGATCCGGATCGAGCCGCTCTAGGGCTTATTTTGCGCTGTTTGCCAAGGTTGGGAGAGCACGATGATAAACAGCATCCAAGGCCATGACGTCGTGGGTGGGCTCGACCGCGTCTTGGTGCTTGAGGTCGCGCGGGTGACAGAGGCCGCCGCCATCGCCGCGGCGCGACTGCGTGGGCGGGGCGACGAGAAGGCTGCCGACAAGGCCGCCGTTGATGCCATGCGCCATGAGCTGGGCAAGGTCCACATCAAGGGCCGCGTCGTCATCGGCGAGGGCGAGATGGACGAGAGCCCGATGCTCTACATCGGCGAGGAGGTGGGCCTTGGCGACGGCCCAGAGGTCGATATCGCCGTTGATCCGCTCGAGGGCACCACGATTTGCGCCAAGGCCATGCCGAACGCTTTGGCCGTGCTGGCGATCTCCGAGCGCGGTGGGCTCCTGAACGCGCCGGACATGTATATGAACAAGATTGCCATCGGTCCGGGCTATCCCGAAGGCATCATCGATCTTGACGCCCCGCCGGCGGACACCTTGCGCGCCATGGCCAAAGCGCGCGGCGTGCCCGTTTCCGAAATCACGGCCTGTATTCTCGACCGTCCGCGCCATGCCGAGCTGATTGCCAGCGTGCGCAAGGCCGGCGCCGGCGTGCAGCTCATTCCCGACGGCGACATTGCCGGGGTGATCTGGACCACGGATCCGAACGAAACGGGCATCGACATTTACTTCGGCATCGGCGGCGCGCCGGAGGGCGTGCTGGCCGCGGCGGCGCTGCGCTGCATCGGCGGCCAGATGCAGGGCCGCCTGCATCCCCTGAAAAAGGAGGAGGAGATCCGCGCCGCCGCCATGGGCGTCAGCGATATCCGGCGCAAGTACGACATGCACGAGATGGCCTCCGGCGACGTGATCTTCTCCGCCAGCGGCGTCACCGACGGCTCGCTGTTGGATGGGGTGCATTTCCGCGGCGATTTCGCCGAAACCGAAACGGTCGTGCTGCGCTCCAAGACCGGCACCGTGCGCCGTATCAAGACCACCTTTCGCATGCTCGGCACCAAGGCCTCGCCGGGAATTTAGCCCGGGGGGTGCTGGGCGGGGCGATGCTTGCCAGCCATGGCCGCCAACTCCACGCCGCCTCAGAGGACGCCCCCGCGACACCGTAAGCCCCGGAGCTTTGTTGTGGGCATGGGGTTGATGTTTGGTCTAAGAAGGGTCGAGGCTGCGTTGGTGAAGCCCTGATCAGCACCGAGGACTTGCAATGATCGATCTTTATACGTGGTCGACCCCGAACGGCCGCAAGGTTTCTATCATGTTGGAGGAATGCGGCCTCGAGTACCGCGCCCATGCCGTCAATATCAGCAAGGACGAACAGTTCAAGCCGGACTTTTTACAGATCAGCCCCAACAACCGCATTCCAGCGATCATTGATGGCGACAACGGCCGCTCGCTGTTTGAGTTGGGTGCCATCTTGCTCTACCTGGCGGAAAAGACGGGCAAGTTTTGGCCGCAGGATCCCGACCGCCGCTGGCAGACGGTCGAGTGGTTGATGTGGCAGATGGGGGGCATCGGCCCGATGATCGGGCAGGTGCATCACTTCGTGCGCAACAACAAGGGCAAATCGCCCTACGCGGAGGAGCGCTACGTCAAAGAGACGCACCGCCTCTATGGCGTGCTCGATAAGCGGTTGGCGCAGCACGAGTACGTTGCTGGCGTCTACAGCATCGCCGACATGGCGATTTGGCCGTGGATTTCACGCTTCGAGTGGCACACGGTCGACCTCAATCACTACGCCAACGTGGCCCGCTGGTATAAGGCGATCGCGGCGAGGCCGGCGGTGGCGCGGGGCTACGACGTTCCCGTCAAGCAGCCCGGCATCCCCATGCCGGCCTGATCGACAGTCTTGCAAAAAAGGGTTCTCCCATGCAGCAGCAAAGGCATTTTTCGGGCGTCATCGCCCCGGTCTTGACGCCGTTCGGCGAGGACGGCGGCCCGGATGCGGAGCGGTTCGTGGCGCATTGTCAATGGCTGATGCAGGAGGGCTGCACGGCGCTCGCCCCCTTCGGCACCACCAGCGAAGGCAACTCCCTGGGCGTGGACGAGCGCATGGAGCTGTTGGAGGAGTTGGCCGATAGCGACTTCGATGCGGGCAAACTGATGCCCGGTACCGGATCATGTTCGCTGGCCGATGCCATTGTGCTGACGCGCCACGCCGTCGATCTCGGCTGCGGTGGCGTGCTGATGCTGCCGCCCTTCTACTACAAGGCGCCCAATGAGGACGGCTTGTTCCGCTTCTTTTCGGAGGTGATTGAGAACGTGGGCGATGATCGCCTCAAGGTCTACCTTTATCATATCCCGCCCGTGGCCCAGGTCGGCTTCTCGCTGTCGTTGATCGGGCGCCTCATCAAGGCCTTTCCCGATACGGTGGTTGGCCTCAAGGACTCCTCCGGCGATTGGAGCAACACCGCGGCCATTCTCGAGGCCTATCCCCAATTCGAGGTGTTTCCCGGCTCCGAGATCTTTCTGTTGGATGGTCTGCGCCAGGGCGCGGCGGGCTGCATCTCTGCCACCTGCAACGTCAGCGCCGCGGCGATCCGCAATGTCTACGACAACTGGCGCTCCGCCGATGCGGACCGTCTGCAGGGCGAGATCACCGCCCTGCGCCAGGCGATCCAGGCCTACCCGATGATCCCGGCTCTCAAGGCGATCATCGCCCACTACCGCCAGGATCCCACCTGGGCCCGGCTGCGCCCACCCTTCATCGACCTGTCGGCGGCCGACGCCGCCAAGGCCATCCAAACGCTGGCGGAAGCGCACGGCTTCAGGCTCGATTTTGCAAGGGCGGCCTAGGGGCAGCGACCGAGGCAGCGCGGGCGGCACCGGCTTGGCCATTAAGGCGGCGCTGGTCGTCACCGCGCCGCCGGCCGAAGCAACGTCGGGGTGGCGACGGCGCTGGCGTGCGGCCAAGCGGCTAGCGAATGGAGCTCGTCGTGGCGCTAATGCCCGTGGCGTTGCCGGGCTGGTCGGGTTCGGGTGAAAGCAGCGAGGCGAGCAGCAGCAGGCTCGCAACAAAAAAGCAGAGCAACGCCCCGACTTTGGCGCGCTGCCAAAGTCTGCCGTTGAGTTGCTCCGCCGTTCGCAGATCCATCGAATCCCCCGCAAATCCGATCGCGCAAAACCATAATCCCGCATCGGCAATTAGGCCATTGGTGACTGCGAGCGTTATTAATTCGCACAGCTTTCGGCAAATGCGGGGATCGATCTTGCTAAGGCTTTAGCAACTTCCGTCGGCGCGTTCGCGCCAACGACCGCGCCTTTTTCTACGTGCGCTCGCGAATGGCGGTTAGCGTCTGGCGTGGACTGATCGCCTCGGGGTCGAGTTTGAGCTCGATCACGGCGGGCCGATCGCCTTGCAGGGCACTCTGCAGCGCCGGGGCGAAGTCGGCAGTCGCCTCGACGGTGTAGCCTTCCGCCCCGAAACTGCGCGCGTAGGCCGCGAAGTCGGGGTTGATTAGCGTGGTGCCCAGCACGCGGCGTGGGTATTCGCGCTCCTGATGCATGCGGATCGTGCCGTACATGCCGTTGTTGGCGATGATGGTGACGATCCCCAAGCCATACTGCACCGCGGTCGCCAGCTCCTGGCCCGTCATCAGGAAGCAGCCGTCGCCCTGAAAATTGACGACGGCGCGTGCGGGGTGCGCAATTTTTGCCGCGATCGCCGCCGGCAAGCCGTAGCCCATCGAGCCGGAGGTGGGTGCCAACTGGGTGCGGTAGGCCTTGTATTCGAAATGGCGGTGCAGGAAGGCGGCATAGTTGCCGGCACCGTTGGTGATGATGGCATCCTCAGGCAGGATCTCGGAGGTTGAGCGTACGACCTCGGCCAGTTTGACCGATCCCGGCATGCTGACCGGCTTGAGGAAGCTGCCATAGGCGGCGCGCAGCGCCTCGGTGTGTGACGACCAGGCGACACCAACGGCGGGCTCGAGCCGGCCCAGCGCCTCGGCAAAGCGATGCGTACTGGACACGATCGGCAGATCGGCACGGTAGACCGAGCCCAGTTCGTCGGCCGATGGATGCACGTGCACCAGGCATTGGGCAGGATTGGGGACCTGCAGCAGGTCGTAGCCCGCGGTGGTTATTTCGCCGAGGCGGGCACCGACCACAATCAAGAGGTCGGCAGTTTTGATCGCCTTGCCGAGCGTTGGTTCGATGCCAATCCCGGCGCAGCCGACATAGCAGTGATGGCGGTTGTCGATATAGTCCTGGTAGCGAAAGGCGCATGCGACGGGCAGATGCAAGCGATCGGCGAAGGCCTCAAGCGCCGTCTTGGCCGCCGTGCTCCAGCCTGGGCCGCCGACGATCAACAGGGGCCGCGACGCCTTGGCCAATCGCCGCTGGAGCTCGGTCAAATCCTCGGCGGACGGCCGGCAATCGGCGATTTGGGCGCCGCGCGCATCAGCTGCCGCGCAGTCCGCCGCCAGCATGTCCTCGGGCAGGCCCAGCACGACCGGACCCGGCCGGCCGGCGCGCGCTACGTGGTAGGCGTGGCTCACATACTCGGGGATGCGCTCGGTTTGGCGGATGACGGCGGCCCATTTCACGAAGCTGCCGAGCAGGCCCTTGGTGTCGATTTCCTGAAAAGCCTCGCGGTCCTCGAATTGGGAATGGGGCAGACCGACAAAGAGAACCATGGGCGTTGAGTCCTGCTGGGCCACGTGCAGGCCGCCCATGGCATTGGCAAGCCCCGGACCGCGCGTGACGAAGCAGACCCCAGGCTCGCCGGTGATCTTGCCCCATGCCTCGGCCATCATGGCGGCGCCACCCTCTTGCCGGCAGATGATGGTCTTGATGCGATTGCTGTCGTGCAGCCCATCGAGGGCGGCAAGAAAGCTTTCGCCGGGCACGGTAAAAGCGCAGCTGGCGCCCTGCGCCTCGAGCTGGTCGATCAGGATCTTACCGCCGTGCCGCATGTCGCTTCTCCAGCCACCAAGCAAAAATGCCCTCGCCCGATGACCGAGCTCACCGTCGGTCGCGGCAAGAGTCCTTGCGCCTCACGGGCGACAATCTTGGAGGGTTTTGTCCCTGTCAATGTTGACGGGGCGCCGGCGAAAAAAAGCCGCGTTCCGAACGGGTCACGAAACCGCCGCCGGTTTGATGGCCATGGCGTTTGCCCGCTTCGCCCGTGCGGCGGCGAGGCGGCCCAGGGCGAGGCAAGAGGCGAGGAAAGAAAAAACAGGCGAGGAAAGAGGCGAGGAAAGCCAAGCGCGGCGCGCGCGCCGCGCTTTCAGGGCAGGAGGTCGAGCGTGGCGGCGAGCAGCGTCTTTGCCAGTGCATAAATTCCCGGCGCTTCGCTTTCGCGCGGACCGCCAACGCCGAGCGTCAACTGCGCGCCAAAGCGCTGCTTGAGCTGTCGCAGCCAGGCGGCCGCATGCGCCGGCGCGCCCGCAGCGCTGGCATCGACGACCAAGAAGGGTTTGCCATGCTGCCGGGCCCACTGCAGCGCCCGCCCCGTGCCAATCGAGGGGGCCAAACCTTTGGCGTCGGTGATGATGAGGCTGGCGTTGCTGTCGCGCACATTCCATTCCGTGCGCTGCAAGGGATGCGACTGCTCGGTCTCCTTGAGGTGTGGATACTTGGCAAGCAGGCCAGGGGGCTCGGGGAAATCTTCCGCCCAGCCCCCCTTCGGGCACCAACCGCCCCAGTCCAGACCGCGCTCGATGGCCACGTCCAGCGCGGCGCGGTCGACGCCGCTCTGGCCGCCGCTGATGATCTTCATGGCGCCATCATGACCGAACCGGCCCGAAACACAATCCCGCAAAACCGGCTGCGCGATCGGCATCCGGCTGCCGCGCTGGACGCGCTTGCTGCCGGCGGAGGAGGGTTCGAGCCAAGCTCGTTGTTCTCCTCGCCGGAGCGCTCATCAGCGAGCCTCATTGCTCGATGCCGTTGGCGCGCGCAGTTTGCCGACGATACCGGTTGGAAAGAAATACACGCTGAGCACGAATAGGATGCCGAGCCACAGCAGCCAGCGATCCGGATGCAGCAAGTGGGCAAGGACCGGCACCGCCTCCGTCGCCTGGGCCGCCGCACCCATCAGTTTTTGCAAATAGTTTTGCGCCAGCACGAACAAGCTTGCGCCGATCACCGCGCCGTACATCGTACCCATGCCACCGATCACGACCATCAATAGAATGTCGACCATGATGGCGAAGGAGAGTGTGGTATCGGGTCCGATGTAGCGCAACCACAGTGCATTGAGGCCGCCCGCCAACACGGCCATGGCGGCGGCCAGGCAGTTGGCGGCGATCCGGTAGCCGACGGTGCGGTAGCCCAGCGCCTCGGCGCGGAAGTCGTTCTCCCGGATTGCCTGCAGGACGCGGCCGAACGGCGAATTGACGATACGCAGGGCGGCCAAAAATAGTAGCAGGGCCGCCACGAACACGAGATAGTAGGTCAAGGTGCGCCCCGTAAGCGGGCCAACGATCGGCAACTCGGTCAAGGTGTAGCCAGGGCGCAGCAGCTCGGGCACCCGAAACGAACGGCCGTCTTCTCCCCCGGTAAATTCGGAAAACTGCGCGGCCAGGATGGCAAAGGCCGAGGCCACCGCCAGCGTGATCATGGCATAGAAGATCGCCCGCACGCGCAGCGAGAACAAGCCGATCAGGAACGCCAAGGCGATGCCGGTGATGCAGGCGATGGCGAGCCCGGCGCCGGCGGCGGTCCAGGTCGCGCCCCAGCCGTAGAGCGCCAACCCTACGCCGTAGCCGCCGAGCCCGTAGAACATGGTGTGGGCAAACGAGACAATGCCCGTGTAGCCGAGCAACAGATCGTAGCTCGCCACCAGCACGATAAAGACGCAGATCTTGGCGGCGGTATTGATGGCCTGGGCACCGCCAAACAGCAGCGGCGCTAGCGCCAGCAGCAGGACGATGGCGAGCAGGATCGCCGACAGCAACCGGCTGCGCGGCAGGTCGTCGGATAGGATGGCACTGAGCATGGCCGGTTCACCGTTTTGCCACGGGATAGAGGCCCTGCGGCCGCCACATCAGGATAGCCACCATCAGTAGAATGTTGGAGGCAACCGCCACCTTGGGAGCGAGATAGCCGGTGTAGTTGGCCATTTGCGCCACCAGAAGGGCACCCAGAAAGCAACCGCCCACCGATCCCAAGCCGCCGATGATGATGACGATGAACACCAGCACGATCACCTCGCTGCCGATGCTAGCCGTCAAGGTTTCGCGGTAGAGCGCCCAAAGCGTCCCGCCGAGGCCGGCGAGCGCGGAGCCCGCGACAAAGACCAAGGCGAACAGGCGGCGGATGCGATAGCCCAGCGCCTCCACCATCTCGCTGTTTTCGACGCCGGCGCGGATCAGCAACCCGAGTTTGCTGCGGTTCAGCAGCACCAGCATGGCGAGAAAGATGATGAGCCCAATGGCGACGGCCAGCAGGCGAAACTTTTCCAAGGCGATATTGCCGAAGATAACGGCGCCGCGGAGCGCGGTCGGCAGCGTCATCGGCTTCTGGTCGCCGCCCCAAACCACGTGGATGAGCTGCTCGGCCACGATCAGGCCACCCGTGGTAATCAGGATCTGCTTTAGGTGCTGGCCGTAGACCGGCATGATGATGACGCGCTCGAACGCCAGTCCGATCGCGCCGGTGCCGAGCATGGCCACCAGCATGGCAAGAGCCAAGGCCAACAGATTGAGCGGCAGCGAGTTGGCCTCGACCCAACCGGCGAGCGGGATCAGCGTCGTCATGGCGAGGTAGGCACCCACGGCAATAAAGGCGCCGTGCCCAAAATTGAGGACATCCATGAGACCGAACACCAGCGTCAGGCCGCTGGCGATCACGAAGATCATCATGCCCATGGCGAGTGCGGCGATCGTGAGCGTGACCCAAGTACTAAAGGGCACGCCCTGCCAGGTCATGATGGCAAGCGCGCCGGCGGCAAGCCCCGGCAGCAGCAGCAGGGGCAGATAGTCGCCATGCGCGCGCTGGATCGGCTCTATCCCGTCGGCGTGCTCGTCGCCACGGGAGGCGGCCGGCCCCGGGGTAGCGGCGTTCAGCATTGCCATGTTGCTTGCCTCCTGTCGCCATGCCACCGGCGCTTTTGCGCCGTCGGTCGGGCAAAGCTGGCGGTTGGCTTTGCCAGCAGCGGACCTGGCGAAGCGGCCGTCATGCGTGAGCCTCCAACGACAATCCCAACAAACGCCGCTGCATCGCGGCATCGCCGGCAAGCTCGGCCATGCTGGCGCGATGCACGATGCGGCCATCGTCCATCACCACCGCCCAATCGCCCAGGGCCTCGGCGAAGCGGAAATTCTGTTCCACCAGCAGGATGGTCGTTTGCTCGCGCTGCAACTCGCGAAAGGCGCGGATCATGTTTTCGATGATCACCGGCGCAATGCCCTTGGTGGGCTCGTCAATCAGGATCAACCGGCGCGGTTCGATGACGGCGCGGGCGATCGAAAGCATTTGCTTTTGGCCGCCCGAAAGCGTGCCGGCCGGTTGCGTCCAGAAGCGCTTGAGCGCCGGAAAGAAGGAAAACACCCAATCCAGCCGGGCGGCCTGCAGCGGACCGTCGCGGGCGGCGAGGAGCATGTTCTCAGCCACCGTGAGATCCGAAAACACCGCCATCGTCTCCGGTACATAAGCGATGCCGGCGCGCGCGATCGCGTGCGCGGCCAATCCACCGATCGGCTTGCCGGCAAACGTCACCTGCCCGCGGCTCGGCTTCCACAGACCCATGATGGTGCGCAGCGTCGTAGTCTTGCCCGCCCCGTTGCGCCCAAGCAGGACGGTCATGGCACCGGCCGGAACGGTAAAATCGACGCCTTGCAAGATGTGGTACTGACCGATGTGCGTGTGCACGCCCGCCAGCGTTAGCAGTGGCTCAGACATGGCTGCCGCTCCCGGCCGCTATCCCGAGATAGGCCTCCTGCACGATCGCCGAACCAATCACCTCGCTTGGCGCACCATCCGCGACCAGCCGCCCATTGTTGAGCACGATGATGCGGTCGGCGAGGCTGCGCACCACCTCCATCTTGTGCTCGACCAAGAGAATGGTCTTGTTGCCATCGGCTTTCAGCGTCTTGATCAGGTCGAGGATCACCGGTACGTCGCCAACCGACATGCCCGCCGTCGGCTCATCGAACATGAACACGTGCGGCTCGAGTGCCATCATGATCGCCACCTCGAGCTTGCGTTTGTCGCCATGCGGCAAGGCCACGGCGATGACATCGCGCTTGTCCTTAAGGTCGGTCGCCGCGAGATAGCGATCGGCCTTGTCGATCCAGTCGCGACGCGCGCTCCAGCGCGAGGTGATGTTGCCGCCGCCGCCGTCTTTTGCCTGCACGGCGAGGCGCACGTTCTCGTGCACGCTGAGGCGCGGAAACAGGTTGGTGAGCTGGAAGGCGCGGCCAAGGCCCAGGCGGGCGCGTGCGGGCGCCTTGAGAGGTGTGATGTCCTTGCCCGCAAGCAGCACGCGGCCGGCGCTGGCCGGCAGCTGCCCCGAAATCAAGTTGAAGTAAGTGGTCTTGCCGGCGCCGTTCGGCCCGACGATGGCCGTGAGCGTGCCTGCCTGGAACGTCGCGCTCACCCGATCGACGGCGAGGTGGCCGCCAAAGCGGATGGAAAGATCGCGCGTCTCCAACACAGGTGTGGCCATCGTTGCGCGCCGCCGTTGCCGTGCCGAAGCCGAGGCGGTGGCCCGCATGCCCCTCGCGCATCAGGGGTGCTGCTGCCCGCCCCCCGGCTGCCCCGAGGCCGCCCCATCGATGCTGCCCTCAGGGTTTCGTGCGCACGGGAAGCGGCATCTCTTTGGCCGCGATGGTGCCCACGAGCTCCAGGACGTCGTTGTCCTTGGCGTCCTTTTTGATGCGGAAGTGATACATGTCCTGCAGGGCCTGATGGTCCTCCTTGCGGAAGGTCATGGGCCCCTTGGGCGTGGCGAAGGTAAGGCCTTCCATGGCGGCGATCAGCTTCTCGCTGTCGCTCGAGCCGGCTTGCTTGAGAGCGGCCACGACCGCGGAGGCCGCCGCAAAGCCTCCGGCGACAAAGAAATCCGGCGGTGCGCCATAGCGCTTCTGGTACTCGGCCTTGAGCCAGTCGTTCTCGGCATTCTTGGGAAAGTCGTAGTAGTAGTAGATGCCGCCCTCGGTGCCGATGAACTGCTTCCACGAATTCATCACCGGCAGGATGTTGCCGCCGGGGGCCAGCTCGATGCCGAAGCGCTCCGGTTTCATGTCGACGAATTTGGCCATGGGATGCGGTCCCGCCCAGATAAAACCGATCACCTTCTTTCCTGGCTTGTCCTTGAGGGCATTGAACAACCGCTCGGCGAACGGCGCAAAGTCCGCCGTTGCACCGGCGGCGTATTCCTCGGCCACGACCTTGACGTTCGGCCGAATGCTGGCAAGGGCTGCCTTGATGGCGGCGACGCCGTCACGCCCGAAGGCGGTGTCGAGGCCCAGCATGCCGACGGCGACATCGCCGGTCTTCGGGAATGCGGCGGCAGCGGCCAAGGCGTCTTGATAGGAGCTGCGGCCCGTGCGGAAGATGTAGCGGTTCCACTTGTCGCCGGTGATGCTGTCGGCCACCGCCGGCTCGACGATCAGCACCTTTTTGTGCTCTTCGGCCACCGGCAACATGGCGAGCGCAACGGGCGAGCCGGTCGTGCCGACGGCGAGGTCGGCCTTATCGTCGCCGTAGCATTCCTCCAGCAACGTCTTGCCGCGGTCGGGCTTGAGCTGGTCGTCCTTGACGATGACCTCGAGCTTGTCGTTGCCAACCTTGTTCGTGCCCTGGGTCAGATACTCAAGACCCATCATGAAGCCGTTCTCGGTCTGCTTGGCGTAGGCTTCGAGCGCGCCGGTCTTGCCGGCGATCAGGCAGATCTTGACGTCCTTGGCCAGCGCCGGCTGGCCGGCAAACGTCATAAGGCCGAGCACGGCCGCCGCCCTTGCCACCGATCGGTGCCGCATCCTTGCCTCCGTCCTTGCCGCCAGTCTTGCCCCCAGTCTTGGCATGACGACCTCCCTGAATGACAAGGGGACCGAGGTCCAGCCCCAGCCCAAAAACCTGAGTATTGAGTCAGGTTTCATATTAGGCTATCGTCGCCCCAATTGGCCGTCAAGGGCAAAGATCCATGGGCTCTGCGGCACGCGATGTCCTAGCAATCTGACAAAGTGCTCATGTCTGATGCGAATTCTTCACCGCCCCTGCCGGCGCCCAAGACGCGCCGCGGTGAGCGCACGCGGCAAAAGATCCTCAACGCCGCGCAACGCGAAATCGGCAGCAAGGGCTTCGCGGAAGCCTCCATCAGCACCATCACGGCGGAGGCCGCCGTCGGCCAGGGGACCTTCTATCTTTACTTCCGCAGCAAGGAGGACGTCCTGCGCGAGCTGGTGTTGCGCATGGGCCGGCGGCTGCGCCGACACCTGAGCTTGGCGATCGCGGACGCGCCCAACCGGCTCGAGGCAGAGCGCCGCGGCTTACGCGCGTTCCTGGAATTCGTGCGGGCCAATACGGATCTCTACCGGGTGGTCGCGGAGGCGCAATTCGTCGATGCGGAGGTGTTTAAGCGCTATTACCAGGACTTCGCCGCGAGCTATCGCGCCGGCCTGCTCGCCGCCGAGGCCCGCGGCGAGATCGCCCCGGGCGATGCCGAGGTGCGGGCGTGGGCGCTGATGGGTATTTCGGACATGGTCGGCCGCCGCTTCGCACTGTGGGATTCGCAAGTGTCGCTGCGCAAGATTGCCGAGGCTGCCCACGCCCTGATCCTGGAGGGACTGGCGCCGCGCGGTCGGTGACGGCAGGCACTCCTCGCCCCCCTTCCGAGCCATGGACATAGGCGGGCAGGGGCGGCCGAAGCACCGCCGTCGATTTTTGATCGCTTGGCGTCCGGCTTCGCGCTACCAAGCCTTTTGATGTCGTCTCCGCAGCCGGGCCCTTCCCCGACCCGCCTGGCGCTTTCTTTCCCGCAACCGCCGAGCAACCCCCCGCGTGATCCTTCCGCCCCATGCGCTGGCCAGCCTCGCGATGCTCGCCGCCGTCTGCCTGTGGTCCTCGGCGACGCCGGCGACCAAGTTGGCGGTCGCCGAGATCGCGGTCGCCGAATTCGTGGCATTGCGCCTGGCGCTGGCCGCCGTCGCGTTGTGGCTGATCGTGGCCGTGACGGGCGCCAATGCCCGCCTGCGCGGCGTCGGCTGGCGGCCCTTGCTGATGGGCGTCCTGGAGCCGGGCCTAGTAACGCTTGTGGTGTCGCTCGGACTGACCATGACCTCGCCGGTCAATGGCTCGGTGTTTTGGAGCCTGACGCCGCTGCTGATGCCCGTGCTCGGCTACCTGGTGTTGGGCGAGCGCCTGGAGCTCACCGTCATGGCCGCCGCTGCGCTGGCGTTCGCGGCAACGATGCTGCTGGTGTGGGGACAGAACCAGCATGGTGGCGGCAATTGGATCGGCGATGTGTGCGTGGCCGGCGGCGTGCTTGCCTCCGCGGCCAACGCGCTGCTCGCCCGCCGCACCGCACAGGCCGGCGCCAATCCGCTCGTCACCTCGTGCTGGCAATTGACCTCCGCCTGCCTGGTGGCGGCGCTCCTGCTGTTCCTGCTGCCGGCGACGGGCGTGCACGTGGTGGAGGCGAGCCCGCCGGCGCTGCTGGCACTCCTCTACCTCGGTCTGGCGGTCTCCGGCGGCGTCTATATTCTGTCGAACTACGCCTTGCGCCACATGCCGGTGGGACGAATGGGACTTTTTAGTTGCCTGGTGGGGCCCGTCGGCACCGCCATCTCGGCGCTGCTGCTCGGGACCAAGGTCAGCGCCGCAGATGGGGTGGCGCTCGCCATCGTGCTGGGCGCCGTGCTGCTGCCATCCCTCATCGGCTGGCGCGCACGCTGAGCCCGCTTGCCAAGTCGGGCCAAGTCGGGCCCAGCCGGGCCAAGGCCGGGCCAAGCCGGGCCAAGGCCGGGCCAAGCCGGGCCAAGTCGGGCCAAGCCGGGCCAAGGCTGGGCGCGGCGGCAAGCCGCCGGCAATCCGAGCTTGCGGCGCGATCGGCCGCTCCCGATACTGAGTGGCGGGGAACGGCAGGAGGACAGAGCTTGGGCACGGGCGTGGGTTTGCGGCAGGTGGGGTATTGGGATTGTGCCGGCGGCGGCCAGGTCGTGGTGGTCGATGGCATCGCCTATATCGGCCACATGCGCAGCCCGCACGGCACCTCGATCCTCGACGTGCGCGATCCCAGCAACGTGAAACTGCTCGCCAGCATCGACATGCCGCCCGGCACCCACTCCCACAAGGTGCGCGTCGCCAACGGCATCATGCTGGTCAATCATGAGATCAACGGCGCCGACCCGCGCCCGGTGCCAGCCGATTTCAAGAGCGGGATGGGCATCTACGATGTCGCCGACCCCGCCAAGCCACGCGCTCTTCGGCACTGGACCACCGTCGGCAAGGGCGTGCACCGCTTCGATTTCGATGGCCGCTACGTCTACCTGTCGCCGACGCTGGCGGGCTACCTCGGCACCATCGTGCTGATCATGGACCTCAAGGACCCGGCGCGGCCGCAGGACGTCGGCCGTTGGTGGATGCCGGGGCAATGGACGGCGGGAGGTGAAACCCCGAGCTGGGACAAGGACGCCCATCGCTGCCACCATCCGCTGCGGCTCGGCAACCGGCTCTACACCAGCTACTGGAAGGGCGGTTTCGTCATTCTCGACATCGACGACATGACGAGCCCAAAGCTGGTGGGCGGCCTCAACTGGCGTCCGCCCTATGTCTGCCCAACGCACACGGCGCTGCCACTCCCTTTCGAGATCCGCGGCCGTCGCTATCTGGTCGTCGCCGACGAGGACGTGCAGCGCGGCGAGCACGATCCGCCGGCCTTCGTCTGGATGGTCGATATCACGGACGAGCACCGCCCGGTGCCGGTCGGCAGCTTCCAGGTCGAGGGCATCGAAGGCAAACCCCACCCCGTGATGACGGCCTGCCATCAACCTTGCGAGAAGGTGACGGGTAGCGAGATCCCGTTCGCCTGGTTCGCGCACGGCCTGCGCATCATCGATGTCGGCAATCCGCACGCGCTGCGCGAGGTTGCCTCCTTCGTTCCCGATGTACCGCCGGGCACCGACGCGGTGTCGAGCAACGATCTCACCGTCGACGAGCGGGGGCTCATCTATTTGATCGACCGCCGGCGTGGTCTGACCATCGTGGAGCGGACCTGAACAAGCGCAGGCACCGGCAGCGGCCGGCTGGGCAGGCGCGGGATACGGCAGGGGTTGTTAGGGGAGATGGTGGCGATGGCCGCAAGTGTTGATCCGATCACGCTCGAGCTCTTCAAGAACGCGATTTTTTCCATCGCCGACGAAATGGCCCTGACCGTGTTTAGGACCACCTATTCCGGTGTGCTGAAGGACAACATGGACTATTCCACCGGCTTTGCCGATGCCGAAGGACGGCTTGCCGCGCAAGGCCTGACGCTGCCGGGGCACCTGGGTTCGGTGCCAACAGCGATGGCCGCCATTATGCGCCGCTTCGGCGACGCTATCGCCGACGGCGATGTCTTCATCATGAACGACCCCTTCGAGGGCGGCATGCATCTGCCCGACATCTTTGTCATGAAGCCCCTGTTCCATGCCGGCGAGCGGCTGGCCTTCGCCTGCACCGTTTGTCATCACTGCGACGTCGGCGGACGCGTGGCCGGCTCGAATGCCTCCGATTTAACGGAAATCTACGCCGAGGGGCTGCGCATCGCGCCCATGAAGCTCTATGAGGCGGGTAAGCCCAACGCCACCATCCTGACGTTCATCGAAAAAAACGTGCGCCTACCGGTGCAGCTGTTCGGCGATTTGCGGGCGCAGCTTGCCGCCTGCCACATCGCCGAGAAGCAGTTCGCCGAGCTGGTGGCGCGCTACGGCGCCCGCCCCACCGCCCTCCTGCTGCAGGCAACGATCGATCATGCCGAGCGTTTGACGCGGGCCGCGCTGGCCGAGCTGCCCGATGGGGAGTGGAGTTTTGAGGATTGGATCGACGACGATGGCATCGACTACGGCAAGCCGATCCGCCTCTTCGTCAGCATCCGCAAGCGCGGCGGCCACATGGTCGTGGACTGGACCGGCAGCAACCCCCAGGTGAAGGGCGCCATCAACAATACCCTGTCGTTCACCAAGGCGGCCTCCTATACCGCCGTACGCTCGGTGCTGCCGAGCAACATTCCCAACAATGAGGGGGTGTTTCGTGCCATCGAGGTCATTTGCCCGCCAGGCACGGTGGGCAACGCCGTGTTGCCCGCCGCCTGCGCGGCGCGCGGGCTCACGGGCTTCCGCATGACCGATTGCATGTTTGGTGCCTTGGCGATGATGTTGCCCGACAAGGTCAAGGCGGCGGGCGACGGCGGCAATACCGGTATCTCGATCGGCGGCTACGACGGGCAGCGGCGACCCTTCGTCTACGTCGATTTCACCTGCGGCGCCTGGGGGGCGCGGCCGTGGGCGGACGGGCTCGACGGCAACTCGCACATGTTCGCCAATATGGCCTCGCATTCCGTCGAGGTGACGGAGGCCGAGCAGCCAATCTCGCTGCTCGCCTATGAGTTTGTGCCGGACAAGGCCGGCGCCGGAAAATATCGCGGCGGCGTGCCCTTTCGCCGCGACTACCGCTTCAATGAGACCGAAGGGGTCTTGCAAGTGCGTTCCGACCGGCGCGATCACCGCCCGTTCGGCCTTTACGGCGGCAGCCCCGGCGCGCCCTCGGAGAACTATCTCAATCCGGACAGCGAAAACCGCGTCCTGCCCGGCAAGTTCACGATGACGGTCAGGAGGGGCGATGTCTTCCGCCACGTGCTCGCCGGCGCCGGCGGCTGGGGCGACCCGCTCGAACGCGACCCACAGGCGGTCGTGTGGGATGTACGCAACGAACTCTTGAGCCTGGCCAAGGCGGCCGCCGACTACGGCGTGGTGATCGAGCTGGTGTCCTTGCGCGTCGATCTGGCCGCAACCGCGGCGCGGCGGGCCGAGATTGCCGCCCAGCGCCGCTGGCCGGCCCCGCCCGTCATCCAGCGCCACGATCCGCTGCCGGCGGCGGACGCGGCGGAGTAAGACCATGGTCCTTTATCGCATTGGCGTGGACATCGGCGGCACCTTTACCGACATCGTGCTGTTCGGCTCCGATGGCAAAATCTACACCCTCAAGATCCCATCGAGCGCCGACGACTACGCCCGCGCCATCGTCGAGGGCCTCGGCCAGGTGTTCGGCGAGAGCGCTGCAGTGCCCGCCGCCATCGAGGAGATCCGGCACGGGACTACGGTGGCCTCCAACGCCATCCTGGAAGGCAAGGGTGCGCGCGTCGGCCTGATCACCACCGCGGGCTTCAGGGACGTTTTGGAAATCCGCACCTTGCGCATGCCGCGCCTCTACGACCTCGCCTGGAACAAGCCCGCGCCGTTGGTGCCGCGCTACCTGCGCCAGACCGTGCGCGAGCGCATTGATCACAAGGGCCGCGTCGAAGCGGCCCTTACAACCGCCGACGCCGAGCGCGCGGTTGCGCATCTGTTGGCCGAGAAGGTGGAAGCGATCGCGGTGTGTCTGTTGAACTCGTTCGCCAATCCGGCCCACGAACTCATGTTGGGCGACGTCGTCAAGCGCATGGCGCCGCGCATGCCGTTGTCGATTTCCTACCAGGTCTTGCCGGAAATCAAGGAATACGAGCGCACCTCGACGACGGTGATCAACGCCTACGTGATGCCGATCGTCGCCACCTACCTGCACGCCCTGCGCCGGCAGCTGGATGCGGCCGATATTCCCGCCCGCCTGCTGATTATGCAGTCGAACGGTGGCCTGATGACGGACGCGGCGGCGCGCGAACGGCCCATGCACATCATCGAGTTGGGTCCCGCCGGCGGTGTGGTGGGTGCCCAGGCTCTGGCCCGCTCGATGGCGGTGGCAAAGATCATCACCTTCGACATGGGTGGTACCACCGCCAAGGCCTCGATCGTCGAGGACGGTCAGCTGATGCGCGCGCACGAATACGCCGTTGGCGCCGGTATCATGATCGGCTCACGGCTGCTGACGGGTGCGGGCTACAGCCTGAAGGTGCCGGCGATCGATCTGGCCGAAGTCGGCGCCGGTGGCGGATCGCACGTTTGGATCGACGCCGGCGGCAGTCTGCAGGTGGGGCCGGAAAGTGCTGGGGCGTCACCCGGGCCGGTCTGCTACGGCCAAGGCGGCGACGTGCCAACCATCACGGATGCCAACGTCATCCTCGGTTTCATCAACCCCAAATATCTGATCGGCGGTGCCCTGCCGCTCGATGCCGAGCGGGCGCAACGGGTCTTCGAGGCGCGCATTGCCAAGCCGCTGGGCCTTGGTCTCGCCGCGGCGGCCTTCGGTGCCCACGAGATTGCCGCTTCCAACATGATCCGCGCCATCAAGGCCGTCTCGACCGAGCGCGGCCGCGATCCCCGACAATGTGCCCTGTTTGCCTTTGGCGGCAATGGGCCGCTGTTTGCCTGCGGCATGGCTCGCGCGCTCGGCATCGAGGAGGTGATCGTGCCCCCCGCGCCCGGCCTCTTTTCCGCCTTCGGTCTGCTCTGGGCCGAGGTGGAGCATCACTATTCGCGCACCTTCCGGCGCCGCCTGCGCGGCGCCGATCTCCCCGAAATCGAGGCCGCCTGGAGCGCGCTCGCCGGCCAGGCGCTGGCGCAACTTGAAAGCGAAGGTTTCGCGGGCGCAGGTGCGCGCTTGCGCCGCTCGGCGGCGCTGCACTACTACGGGCAGAGCTTCGAGCTCACCGTGCCGGTCCCCGAGCGGCCCTTCGATGCCGAGATGGTCGACGATTTGGAGGATGCCTTCGGGCGTGAGCACGAACGCACGTATGGCCACCGCGCCGGCGCCGAGGAGCCCGTCGAACTGGTGTCGATCCAGGTCGTGGCTCAGGGTGTGCGCGCACCGACGGCGACGCCCAGCCAGGGCATCGTGAGCCGTCGCGAGCCGCGCCCGAGCCCGCCGCGCCGGGCCTATTTCGGATCAGCCCACGGTTGGCTCGACACCCCGATCCTGCCGCGGTCGGCCCTGGCACGCGCCCAAGCCGGCCCGCTCATCCTCGAGGAGTACGATGCCACCTGCGTCGTGCCCCCCGGGGCAACGGCGAGGCTTGATGACGGCGGCAACATCAGAATAGTGCTGTAGGCGGCGAGGGCTCCCGACGCGCCGGGTCGGGTGGTCCGGCCCAAAAAATGACCCGACAGGCGATCCGGCAGGCAAAGGGTTGGTGGCGCAGACAATGACGAACTCGCGCATCGAATCGGAGTATCGCGCCCGTACCCGCGGCTCCCTTGAGCTTTATGGCAGGGCGCGCCAAGCCATTCCGGCAGGGCTCACGCACGATAGCCGCACGCTGCTGCCCTACCCGATCTACGCGGCTAGGGCCGCCGGCAGTCGCAAGTGGGACGTCGACGGCAACGAGTATGTCGACTACTTCGGCGGCCACGGCGCCCTCATCGTTGGTCACGCGCATCCGCTGGTGACGGCCGCCGTCGAACGCCAGCTCGGGCTCGGCACGCACTGGGGCGCCTGCCATGAGTTAGAGGTCGTCTGGGCCGAGCGCGTCGCGCGCTTGATCGGCTGTGCGCAACGCGTGCGCTTTACCGCCTCCGGCACCGAGGCATCGCATCTGGCGCTGCGCCTTGCGCGCGCCTTCACCAGCAAAAGTAAGGTGATCCGCTTTGTCGGGCATTTCCATGGCTGGCACGACGGGGTTGCCGCCGGCGCCATGTCGCATTTTAGTGGCGGTGTGCCGGCCGGCATTCCCGCCGGGCTCGTCGCCCAGACCGTCCTGTTGCCGGCCGACGATCTAGAGCGCGTGGCCCAAACGCTCGCCGAGGCCAACGACATTGCCGCCATCGTGCTCGAGCCGTCGGGAGCCTCCTGGGGGCAGGTGCCGCTGCCGTCGGGTTTTCTCGCCGGGCTCAGCCAGCTTGCGCGCCAGCACGGCGTCTTGCTGATTTTCGATGAAGTGATAACGGGCTTTCGCTGGTCGCGCGGCGGCGCCCAGGGGCGTTATGCCATCACGCCGGATCTGTGCATTTTGGCCAAGATCCTGGCCGGCGGGCTGCCCGGCGGCGCCGTCGCCGGCCGTGCGGAGATCCTCGACCAGCTTGACGCCGGCGCCGCGCAGGCAGCCAAACGGGAGAAGATCGCTCACCAGGGCACCTTCAACGCCAATCCCTTGTGCGCGGCCGCTGGCGTCGCCACCCTGAAGATCGTCGAGGAGGAGGAGGTGTGCGTCCACGCCGAGCGCACCGCCGCCCAGTTGCGCGCGGGCCTGCGGGCGATTTTGCTCGACGAGCAGATCCCCTGGGGGATCTATGGCGAAGCCTCCGCGTTCCTGATCTTTCCCAATCCCCGGCGGTTGGCGATCGATCCTGCGCGCTTCGACCCCCTGCAACTGGGCTTCGAGGGCCTCAAAGGGGCGCGCAATCCCGAACTCTGTCACCGCCTGCGGCTGGCCATGCTCGCCAACGGCGTCGACATCATGGGCGCGCCGGGCGGCCTGGTCTCCGCCGTGCACGGGCCGAGCGATGTGGACCGCACGCTGACGGCCTTTCGCACCGCGGTACGCTGGCTCAAGGCCGAAGGCGATATTTAGGAGCGCTTAGGGCTGCAACGCAAAAAAGGAGTGCACGATGGGTACCAGGATCCAATTTGGCCGGGCGGATGGTCGGGCGGCGGAAGGCTACCTTGCCAAGGCTGGACGCGCCCGCGCCCCGGGAGTGGTGGTGATCCAGGAGTGGTGGGGGCTGCAGGATCAGATCAAGGGCGTTTGTGATCGCCTGGCGCTCGCGGGCTACGATGCCTTGGCGCCCGATCTTTATGCCGGCACGGTCGTGCCCTATCACGACACCGAGGCGGCCGGCCGGGAGATGAACTCGCTGAATTTCCTCGAGGCCACCGATCAGGTGGTACGCGGTGCCGCCCAGTTTCTCAAGCGCACGGGGGCGAAGGTGGGACTGACCGGGTTCTGCCTCGGGGGCGCGGTCACCATTCTCGGCGCCTGCCGCATTTCCGAGCTCGCGGCGGCGGTTGCCTTTTATGGGTTGCCACCGGAGACCGTCGCCTCGGCCAAGGACATCAGGGTGCCCCTCCAGGGCCACTTCGCCAATCGCGACGACTGGTGCACGCCCGCCGCGGTCGACAAGTTCGAGGCCGAGCTTAAGGCCGCCGGCAAGACGGCGGACATCTTTCGCTATGACGCCGAGCATGCCTTCGTCAACGAGCAGCGCGACGTGCATGACCGTGCCGCCGCCGAACTGGCCTGGGAGCGAATGTTGGCCTTCTGGTCGCAGCATTTGGGCACATGAGCTGAGCCAAGCGACGCGCGCTGCGCCGCGGCCAGGCTGGCAGGCGAAACAAACAAGCCAGGCAAGCAAGCCTGGCAAGCAAGCGAGGTTTTAAGGTGAGGACGCGCAAGGGTTGGCCGAGATAATCCCCGTTGCCGCCATCGTGCTGGCCGCCGGACGTTCGACCCGCATGGGCAACGACAACAAGCTCCTGTGCGAGGTTGCCGGCAAGCCGATGCTGCGCCATGCGGTCGAGAGCGCGCTCGCCAGCGCGGCGCGGCCCGTGTTGGTGGTGACCGGGCACCAGCAGCCTCAGGTCGAGGCGGCGCTTGCCGGTCTCGCTGTCACCATCGTTGCCAATCCCGCCTATGCCAGCGGCCTTAGCAGCTCGCTGAAGGCCGGCATTGCCGCCTTGCCGCGCCAAATCGGCGGTGTGCTGGTGGCGCTCGGCGACATGCCGTTGGTCCGGCCGGCACACCTTGATTGCCTGATCGCGGCGTTCTTGGCCGCGCAGGGGCAAGCGATCATCGTGCCCACCCATCGGGGGCAGCGCGGCAACCCGGTGCTGTGGCCGGCGGCGTGCTTTGCCGAGATGCTGGCGCTGGAGGGCGATGCCGGCGCCCGGCAGTTGTTTGCCACTCACGCCGGGTTGATCCGGGACGTGCCCCTCGATGCCGCCGCCGTTCTTGCGGACATCGACACCCCCGAGGCCCTGGCTCAGCTGCGCCAAGGGTTTGGTCGCTGAGCGCTGGGGGCGCCATGGCGCGTTAGGCCGGCGGCTGGCGGGCGTTGATGAAGACGGCCGCGCTGATCAAGAGGAAACCCAGGCCGTCGGCGAGGCTTGGTTGTTCGCCGATGATGGCCATGGCGGCCGTCACGCCGACCACGGGGACCAAGAGGACGCCGATCGCCGCCGTCGCGGCGGGCAGGCGCGCGACCATGCCAAACCACAAAAAATAGCTGAGCGCGATGCCGATCACGCTGTTGTAGAGGAGCCCGCCCCAACCGGCCCAGGTCTTGGGCCAGAAGCTCAAGGTGGCGAGCTCGGTCGCCTCGAAGGCCAAGGCGCCGACCCAGACGGTGATGGCACCGATGGCGAGTTGCCAGGCCGTGTTGGCCAGGGGATCGCTGGCAAAGCCGGCGCGCTTCATGACGATGGTGCCGGCGGCCCAGGCGATCGCCGCGCCGAGAATTGCCGCGATGGCGGCCTCGACTGCGGCCTCACCCAGCCTCGATCGCAATGGCGCAAGCACGACGGCGAGGCCGGCGGCGCCGAGCATCAGGGCCATGCGCTGCCGCGGCGTCAGAACTTCACCCAGAAAGATGCGCGCCAACAGCGCGGTCCACAGCGGCATGGTATAGGCGAGGATCACCGCACGCGAGGTTGGCATCAGGGTCTGGGCCACGGCGGTTAAGACATTAAAGGCCGTCACGTTGAGAAGGCCCGCCAGGATCAGCGCCGGCCATTGTCGCCCCGCCACCTCGAGGGAGCGCCCGGAGGCTTTGGCCAATCCCAACAGCAGCAGGCCGCCGGCGGTCAGACCCACCGCACGCATGCTCCAGATCGGCATCTCGTTGAGGGCCAGCTTGACGGCGGGCCAGTTGAACCCCCATGACAGCGCAATCAGGATGAGCCCGGCCCGGAGGCCGGCGGAGCCGAGGCGTCGGTTGCTTGCATCAACGGGGGGAATGCTCATCTCCCTTGCGAGGGCGGCAGAATTCGGCAAGGCTGCGCGCCGGCAGCGGGGGCAAGGCGTTGCTGGCGGGCGGGAAAGGCTGAGGCTTTCATCTGCGGGCTGCCGTCGAGCTTGGCAAGGAACACCAGGGCGAGGCAAGCGTGCATGCCTCAAGGCAAAGGATCGCTCTGGGTCGCCGCCACCGCCTTGCTGCTGTTGGCCGCGGCCGGTGAAACGGCAAGGCCACAGCAGCCCTTGCGCGTGGAGGCGGCCTGGGGTCACCTCTTTCGGCGGCCGGCGCAACCGCCCGCTCCCGCCGACAATCCCCTAACGCCAGCCAAAGTGGCGCTCGGCGCACGGCTTTTTAGCGATCCGCGCTTGTCGGGGGGTGGGGAACGCTCCTGCGCCAGTTGTCACCGGCCTGAGCGCTCCATGACCGACGGCCGCCGGCGGGCCCGCGGGCTCACGGGCGCCAGCCTCGCCCGCAACACCCCATCGCTTTGGAACTTGGCCTGGAGCGAGGCCTATTTCTGGGACGGGCGCGCGCCCTCGCTGGAAGCCCAGGTCCGCATGCCGATCGTTGCCGCCGACGAGATGGCTGGGGATTGGCCCAGCATCTTGGCGCGGCTCAACGCCGATTTGGATCTCCTGGCGGCGTTCCAGGCGGCTTTTGCCGAGCCAGCGCCGATTTCAGAAGAAAACCTGGCCAAGGCCCTTGCCAGCTACCTGCGCTCGCTCGTCTCTCCTCCCACGCGCTTCGATGCCTGGATCGAGGGAGACGGCCATGCGCTCGAGGCCAACGAGGTGCGCGGGTTTCGCCTTTTCACCGGCAAGGCGGGGTGCGTGCTGTGCCATGTGGGCTGGCGCTTCACCGACGATCGCTTCCACGACATCGGCCTGCCGGGCACGGATGCCGGGCGGGGTGCGGTGGCCGGCGGCACACCGGGGCTACCGGCCTTCAAGACCCCGAGCCTGCGCGAGCTGGCATATACCGCGCCCTACATGCACGACGGCTCGCGGCCGACGCTGGCCGCGGTCGTGGCGCACTACGCCGATACCTTCCGCAAGCGACCGTCGCTGGCGCCCAGCCTCCGGCGCCTCCACCTCACGGGCGCCGAGCGCGCCGATCTCATCGCCTTCCTTGGCACGCTATCGAGCGCGGGGAGCCCCGCCCGGCCCAAGCCGGCGGGGCATCCCTGAGGGCCGGCTTAGCCGGCCTTTTCGTATTTGGCGATCTCATCGGCGAGGAGTTGGTAGTCCTCGCAGGCGACGCCGCAGCGCTTTGCAATCTCGGCCAGCTGCTCCTTGGCCCGCTCCGGCGCGCCGACCTGGAGGAAGGCTTCGCCCAGATATTGGCGCGTGGTCGTGCGCTCGGGATGCTTGGCCAGAACCCGGTTATAGTAGGCCATGGCCTCGTCGACCTGTCCGAGCTTGCGCAGGCTAAAGCCGATCATGGTTTCCACCCGCGGGTCGGCCGCATTTGGCGCCGAGCGCAAGGTCGCCAGCGCCACCGCGTACTCGCCCCGCTTTGCTTGCCAGTAGCCCAGGCTGTAGATTTCGTCCTGATTGAGCCGGCTGTCCTTGTCCTTGGACTTGGGCTTGGGCTTTGATTTCGATTTCGGTTTGGGCTGGTTGGAGGACGGTTTGGGAGGGTCGTCGCCGGCGGCAAGAACCGTGGCCGGCGTGAACGCTAGCACTGTCAGGGCGGCCACGGCGACCGACAACCATTTGGGAACGGCAAGCAGCATATTGCCCTCCTAGGCGAGAATGTCCGGTGGTGCTTTCTGCACCCTGAACAAGCTTATAGGAGGGCGGGCGAAAGGGGCAGTCACGGCCGCGTGAAGTGCCCTGCCCGTCGCTGCGTCCGGCTGGCGGCGCGTCGCGGCTCTTGCTAAGTTTTGTGACGATTGGCGCAGACGAAGGAACGGATCGATGTCCTACACCCTCAGCCAGCTCGCAGCCGACATCCGTGAAACCCTAAAGGCCGATGGTGGCACGCAGGGCAAGGCGAAAGTCGCCACCTTCGTGTCACGGGCGCTGACCGATAAGGCCTTTATTGCGGCCGAACTCAAGGAGCGCGCGCCGGGGGCCAATCCGCGCCAGGTCCTCTACGAGGACCCCGAGCTCGGCTTTTGCATTTGCGGTCATGTCTATGACGGGCCGGCAAACGGCAGCCCGCACGACCACGGCTCCAGCTGGGCCATCTACGGACAGGCGACCGGCGTCACCGAAATGACGGATTGGCGCATTGTCGAGGCGGGCAAGGGCGAGGCGCCGACGCTGGTCGAAGCGGTCCGCACCTACAACATGCACCCCGGCGATGCCCACCTTTATGATGTGGGGGCCGTGCATTCCCCCAAGCGCGCGGCGCCCGTGAAGCTGATCCGCATCGAGGGCAAGAACCTCGATCATGTGAAGCGCAGCAACATCAAGGCGCGCTAGCCGCAGTCGATCCCTCCGCCTAAGCAATACGGAAAGCGCCGCGTTCCTGGGCGTCGAGCTGATCGATCAAGCCGACCTCCCAGGCGAGATACTGGCGCGCTGCCTCGGCGGCCTCGGCCGTGCCCGCGTGGCGCTTGGCCGTGAAGAAGAGAAAATCGATGCGCGCTGCATCCCCCGGCTCGGCGGGGCTGGTGGCGACCGGGAGTCCAGCCGCCGCCCATGCCTCGGGTCGCTCCGCCAAGAGCCGCACGTCCCGGCAGCCGGCTTCGGCAAGATCGATGGCGGCCAGATGCGCGATGGCGGGCTCCTCGGCCACCAGCAGGACCGTCTTGGCCGCGACGGCGGCGGCCGCGCCGAGGCGTGGCCGGATCGACCAGATGGCGCCGGCGATATGGCCTTGGCGATAGGCGAGGCTCGGCCGCAAATCGATGATGCTGAGGCTGCCGCGCGCCAGCGCCGCCGCCGCCTCGCCGGCTGATAGGGCGCTGGGCTCGGCGCCGGCAGGAGGCGCGGCTCGGGCGCGTTGCCAATGAAAGTTGCGGGCGGCCGCTGCGCCGCCCTCGAGCACACAGGCCTCGTGTCCGCTCTGGCGCAACCAGCCGGCGACGACGGGTGCGCGCACACCCTCATCGTCGATCAGCAGCAGCCGCGCGCCTTTGACGCCGACCCACTGGTCCGTCGCCTGGATCAGCTGGCCGCCCGGCGCACTGGCGAAGCCCGGTACCGCGGCAGCGGCAAACTCTTCGGGACTGCGCACGTCGAGACAGTAGGTGGTGCGGCCGTCCTCGCCGAGCCAGGCTTGCGCGGCGGCCGCGGTCACGATTTCGACGCCGAGGCTTTGCGCCTGAGCGCGTGCGCGCGCACCGAGTTGGGCGACGTCCCGTTCGCGCACGGCCTGATCGCCACGACGATTGGCGCCGTGTTCGAGCGGCAACCCGGCCAGAAACCAGCCTTGCGTGCCGTTCTCGAGCGCGTAGACGGGATTGGGAACGCCGAAATCAATCAGCATTTGCGCGCCGATGATCGAGCGGGTGCGGCCGGCACAATTGACGATGATCGTCGTGTCTGGATCGGGGACGATATCGTGGATGCGCAAAGGCAGCTCGCCGTTGGGGCAGCAAATGCCGCCCGGAATGTTCATTTTACTGTATTCGGCGAAGGGCCGGCCATCGACGATGACGACGTTGGCCTTGGCCTCGCGCATGGCCGCGACTTCAGCAGCGCTTAGGCGGGGAGTATGGCGCGCCACTTCGACGAGTTCGCCGAAGGTCTTGCTCGGCACATTGACGCCGGCATAAAGCGTGTAGCCGGCGGCCTGCCAGGCAGCGACGCCGCCCGCCAGCACCGCCACGTTGCTGTAGCCGAGCGCCTCGGCACGCAGCGCTGCGCGTTCCGCCACGCCGTCGCCGGCGTCGCACAGCACCAGGCGGACGCTGGCGTTTGGCACCAGCGCCGGCAGGCCGAGTTCGAAGCGGCTGTAGGCGAGCGGCACGGCGAAAAACAGGTGCCCTTCGCCGAATTGTCCGTGCTCGCGAACGTCGATGAGGGCAATCTCGCGGCGATCCGAGAGCGCTCCCTTGAGCGTCGCTGCGTCGATTTTAGCCGCCATGGTGCGATCCCTTCAGGCAAACGCCGCGAACAACTCCTCAAACGCGCGCATCTGGTTGCCGGCGACCGAGGAGGGCACCAGGATCGGCATGGCAATGCCCGCCGCGCGCCAGCCTTCCAGTCCCTCGCGCACGCGCGCGGGCGGCCCGAACAGGGTGCAGTCGGCAAGCCAGGCATCGCTCAGATAGTTGGGAACATCTTCGAGCCGCCCCTCCGCGATCGCCCTGTCGATGGCCTGCATTTCCTCGACGTAGCCGGCCTCCTTCCAATAGTTGCGGTAGTTGGCAAGCAAGGCATAGCGGCTGAGCGTCTTGCGATTGATTGCCTTGGCCGCTTCGATATCCTCGCTGATGCAGGTCGGGATCATGTTAGCGATCAGAAAGCCGGGATCGCTCAGCTTGGCGGCGGCAATGACCGCCAGGGAGGCGGGCATGTGGGAACGGGCGCCGTTGGCAAATACCACGCCGTTGCCGATCTCGCCGGCGAGCGCGACCATGCGCTTGCGCAAGGCAGCAAGGATGATCGGCGGCAGTTCGCCGATGCCGGCATGCGCCTTGAGCTCGGCGACGAAGCGGGCGACATCGGCAATGGGTTTGCCGGCCGCTGCGCCCATGCGCGCCTGCGTCGGTGCGTGACTGACGCCGATGCCGAGGCGGAAGCGCCCTCCCGAGACCTCGTGCATGAAGGCGGCGCTTTGCGCGAAGTCGCCCACCGTGCGGGCATAGATGGGCGCGATTGAACTGGCAAACAGGCTATGCTTGGTGCGGTGGCAGAGCGCCTCGCACAGCGACATGTTGGCAAATAGGCTCGGCGCGAAAATCGCCGGGAACCCCCGCCGTTCGATCTCGCCTGCGAGCTCGAGCGTCGCCCGCCGCCGGCCGGGCACGGCAACCAGGCTCACCGCCGGCAGCCCTTGCCGCATCGCCTTCTCCTTTTGCTCTTGGCCAACCTCGAGCGTGCGCTTCAGGGCACGCGCGCAAGCTTCTGCAGTGAACGGATCGTCTTGGGTTGCGGGGTATCCGGGAAGCTAGTCTTCCAGTTCGTATAAGAGACCTCGCCAACGTAGATGTCGCCCCTGAAGTCGAGGGCCAGGCCATGCGGCGCCAGGAACTTACCGGGCTCCAGGCCGGGGCCGTCCTTGCCGCCCAGGCGCGCCAGCAGCTTGCCCCCAGCGTCGACGATCGACAACCGCGGTCCTAGGTTGGGCGCCTTCAAGTTGACGGGCATGCCGGGGCCCAATTCGCCGATCACGAAGGTCGGCGACTTGCCGCGGCAGCAGAAAAGACCGCAGGGCCGATGCAGGTTGTTCCACTGCGTTTCATATTTGCCGTTGCCGTCGAACACCTGCACGCGATGGTTCTCGCGATCGGCGACGTAGACCCAGCCCGCATCGTCGGTGGCGATATTGTGGGCGATATTGAATTGCCCAGGTTCACTGCCGGATTCGCCCCACGACATGACGAGCTTGCCCGCGGGCGAGAATTTGTGCACGCGGGCGTTGCCGTAGCCGTCGGACACGTAGATTTCGCCGTTGGGCGACAGCGCCGTGTGCGTGCAACGGTGAAACGGTTCCCCGCTCATGAACGGGGCGGGTTTGCCGGGGACGCCGATCGTCAACTCGACCTTGCCGGCGCTGCTGCAGCGCCGCACCGTATGGTCGCCGTCATCGGTCAGGTAGAGCACATCGTTCTTGTCGATGTCGAGACCGTGCGCGCGCTGGAATACGCCCTCGCCCCAGGAGCGCAGGAAGTTGCCGTCACGATCGAACACGATGACCGGATGCTCGCCGCGATTGAAGACATAGACCTGATCCTTGCTGTCGACGCCGACGGCGGCAACGTCCTTGAAGCTCCAGCCGTCGGGCAGCTTGGCCCAGTTCTCCACCACGCGATAGCGATGCTCGCCGCTGCCCAAGATCACCGACATCGAGCGCCTCCCTGCTTTTATCCGTGTGCCCGGCGACTGTAGCGTCAGCGCGCCGCCGACGCATCATGGGATTTCGCACGCCAGGGCTGCCGGCGGCTACAGGCTTGACGCCGCTGCCGGCAAAACGCAAAGGTCATGGGCGCAGGCGACAGCTGTCGGCGCAAGCCGATTGGCGAGGGAGAAGCGACATGGCGTCAGCCACGGCGGATCGGGCCCCGCGCACCACCGCTCAGATCGTGATCGAACGGCTGATCGCGCACGGCATCGACACGCTCTATTGCCTGCCTGGCGTGCAGAACGATGCCTTCTTCGATGCCCTGTTTACCGAGACGAACCGCCTGCGTCCGATCCATACGCGCCACGAGCAAGGCGCCGCCTATATGGCGCTTGGGGCGGCGATGGCCACCGGCAAACCGGCGGCTTATTGCGTCGTGCCGGGCCCGGGCTTTCTCAACACCTCGGCGGCCTTGTCGCAGGCCTATGGCAACAACGCCCCGGTGCTCGCCGTCTGCGGCCAGATCCCGCTCGCCTATGTCAACCGCGACACCGGCTTCTTGCACGACATTCCCGATCAGCTCGGCATTATGCAGCGACTGACCAAGTGGTCGGCTCGGATCTGCGCTCCGCACGAGGCCGCGGCGCTGACCGATGAAGCCTTTCGCCAAATGCTGGCCGGGCGCCCGCGGCCGGCGGCGCTCGAATGCCCGCTCGATGTCTGGGGCAGGGCGGCGCCGCTGGCGATGCCAGGTCTGCCCGCGCCGCTGCCCATGCCGCAGCCCGACGACGATGCCATCGCCGCCGCCGCCAAGGCCCTGGGCCAGTCCGAGCGTCCGCTGATCGTCGTCGGCGGCGGTGCCATGGGCGCCAGCCGGGAGGTGACCCTGCTGGCGGAAATGCTGGAGGCCCCGGTGGTCGCCTATCGCATGGGGCACGGCGTCGTCGACGCCCGCCACGAGCTGAGCCTGCCGTTTCCCGCCGGGCACAAGCTGTGGCCCGAGGTCGACGTTGTGATCGGTATCGGCACGCGGCTACATTCGCAATACACGGGCTGGGGTGTCGACGACACCCTCGAGTTGATCCGGGTCGAGATCGATCCGCAGGAGATGGTGCGGCACGGCCGCCCCACGCTGCCGCTGCTCGGCGATGCTCAAGCGGTGGTGCGCCGCTTGCTCGATGCCATCCCCAAACACAACCGCAAGCGCGGCGATTTCAAGGATACCATCGCGGCCGTGAAGGCGCAGACGCGGGTGGCGCTTTCGAAACTGCAGCCACAGCTGGCCTACCTGGAGGCGATTCGCGCCGAATTGCCTGAGGATGGCATTTTCGTCGATGAGTTCACGCAGGTGGGCTACGTGAGCCGGCTTGCCTATCCGGTCTACGCCCCGCGCACCTACCTGACGCTCGGCTATCAGGGCGCCCTCGGCATGGGCTTCCCGACGGCGCTCGGGGCCAAGGTCGCCCGGCCCGACGTGCCCGTGGTTTCGGTGAACGGTGATGGCGGCTTCATGTTCAACGTGCAGGAGCTCGCGACGGCCGTGCAGTTCCGCATCCCCGTGGTCAGCATCGTCTTCAACGACAATGCCTACGGTAACGTGCGACGCATGCAGCAGGACCTCTACGGCGGGCGGCTGATCGCCAGCGACCTTAAGAACCCCGATTTTGTCCGCCTGGCGGAAAGCTTCGGTGCCGTGGGGTTGCGCGCCGCGTCGCCGGCGGAGTTGCGTGTTCAGCTGCGCCGCGGGATGAAGGAGGCCGGGCCGGTGTTGATCGAGGTGCCGATCGGCGAGACGCCGGCGCCGTGGGAGTTCATTCAGCTACCGCGCGTGCGGCCGCCTCGCCGCTCGCGGCCAGCATGAGGTGCATGCAAATGACGCGCCGACCGCCGCCCCGTCGCCTGCAGGCAAGCTGCCATTGCGGCAACATTCGTGTCGACTTCGACTGGCCGGGTGCCTGGCCCGCCATCCCGGTCAGAGCCTGCGGTTGTGGCTTGTGCACGCGGCACGGCGCCCGTTGGACCTCGCACCCGGACGGTGCCTTCCGGCTCGAGATTGGCGATCCTGCGTTGACCACGTGCTATCGCTTCGGCAGCAAAAGCGCCGATTTTCACGTGTGCACGCGCTGCGGCGCCATACCGATCGTGACCTCGCTGCTCGAGGGCAAGCGCTATGCCGTGCTCAACGCCAATACCTTCAACGTCGAGCGCTCGCAGTTCGTCGAGACCCCGACCAACTTCGAGGGCGAGACGCTGGCCGAGCGGCTGGCGCGGCGGCGCGACAACTGGATGCCGGAGGCGGGCCAGGAGTGGCCCCGCTAGTTGGCGTGCCGCGGGCGGCGCTGTCCGGGCGGCGACGAGGGAACGGGCGCCATTGCTGGCCGCGAAGTTTTCGCGGTACTCGCCGGGCGTCATACCGGTGGCGCGCTTGAACAGCCCGCGAAAGAAGGCGGCATCCTCCTAGCCGACGGCGGCGCTGACGACTTGCATCGAGCGGGCCCCGCCCTTGAGCATTTCCTTGGCGATGGCGACGCGCATGGCCTGCAGATAGTTGCCCGGCAGCCGCCCGGTGGCCCGCTTGAAGCGGCGGCTGACATTGCGCGGGCTCATGCCGAGATCTTGCGCCAGCAACTCTAAGGAGACGTCCTCGGCGTAGCTCTGCGCAAGAAAGCTTTCGGCGGCGCGCAGCTTTTCATCATTGTGCGGATGCGACAGCGGCAGCGTCGCATGGCTCGATTGGGATGGTCGCGGCATGTTGATGAGCAGTGCCTTGGCGCATTGCAACGCCACCTCGTGGCCGCAGAATTTCTCGACGAGGTAGAGGCTGAGGTCCATCGAGGCGTAGACGCCGCCGCTGCAGAGCATGCGCCGATCCTCGGTCATGACCTTTTCCGGATGCCAGTCGGCCTTGGGATAGCGCTGGCGGAATTGATCGGCGAGCGCCCAATGCGTGGTCGCCTGCCGACGGTCGAGCAGGCCGGCTTCGGCAAGATAGACGACCCCGCGGTGCAGATGCCGGCGATATGCGCGCCCTGCGCCGCCTTATTCCTGAGCCAGGGCAGCAGCATCGCATGGCGTGCCAGCTCCTTGTCGAGGTCCAGGCCGGAGGCGGGCACGATGACGAGGTCCGCGGGCTTGACCTTGCGCGGCGAGACCTGTGGCATCAGGCCAAGCGGCGGTTTTTGGCGTGGCCTGTCTAGACCGGGTGCGGCAAGCGTGGCCCGTGGCGGAACTGACATTGAACATAGGTGAAAGCGATAGGGGCGAAAGGGCGCCCGCCGCCGCCCGAGCCAGCGAAATTTCGCCACGCCGGCGGGCATTGCCGCTTGCATCGCGCGATCGCCTCGCCTCACATTCAATCCCGGGCGTTATGCGCGCCTGGGATCGGCATTGGCACGCAAGCTAAGAGGTGTGTGGACATGGCTCGCATCGTTGCCACGGCAATCGTGGCGGTCGCCCTCGCGCTCGCTGCCCCCCGCCTCGCCGGCGCCGAGGTGGCCGAAGTCAAGCTCGCCCTGCAGAACGGCTCCAACTATCTGCCGCTGATCGTGATGCAAAGCCAAAAGCTGGTGGAGAAGCAGTTGGCGGCCAAGGGGCTGGCCGGTACGACGGTGACCTGGGCGAAGCTGGCGGGTCCGTCCGCCATCATCAATTCCTTCTTGGCGGGTGCCGTGCATTTCTCCGGCCAGGGCGTGCCGTCGACCGCGCTGATTTGGGATCGCACGCGCAACGGCATCGCCGCCAAGGCGGTCTCCGCCATGGTTGCCTCCAACATCTGGCTGATGACGCGCAAGCCGGAACTGAAATCCCTGCGCGATCTGACGGATAAGGACCGCATCGCCTTGCCGTCGATCAAGACCTCGGCCCAGGCGTTGTTCCTGTGGACGGCGGCGGAGAAGGAATTCGGGCCGGGTCAATGGGGCAAGCTCGACCACCTGACGGTGTCGCTACCCCATCCCGACGCCATGGCCGCCGTGCTCAATCCCGGCGGTGAAATCACCGTGCACGCGGCGACATCGCCCTACGCCGATTTGGAAAAGAAAGCCGGGCTCAAGGTGATCACCGATCTTTATGCCGTGGAGGGTGGCGCCGTCACCGGCCTCAATTTCGTCTCCACCGAGCAGTTCCGCCAGGCAAACCCGCTAACCTTTGAGGCCGTGGTGGCCGCGTTCGACGAAGCCATCGACTGGGTCAATGCCGACAAACCGCGTGCGGCCCAGTTCTACCTCGACGCCACCAAGGAAAAGATCGCGCTCGAGGATCTGACGAAGATCCTGATGGCGCCCGACTATATTTTCGGCAAGACGCCGCACCGCGTCGGCGCGGCCATTGAAATCATGCACAAGGCGGGAATTCTCAAGACCAAGCCCCCGTCATGGAAGGAGATGTACTTCCCCGAGGCCCACGTCTTGCCCGGCGACTAGGCTGGGCGCGGCTGGTCGCGGCCCCGGGCGGGAGGCGTGGGCTGCGGGCCCGCCAAGCGAATGGGCTCAACTACCCTGCCGATCATGCAGCAGGCCAAAGAAGTAGTCCTTCCAGCTCTTCGGCATCGGCTTGATGAAACCCGCCTTTGCCATGTACTCGGCGTAGACCATGGTGCGCACCGGCGCGGCTTGGAAAATCGCGCCGGGTTGCTGCAAGAGCTGCTCGACTTCCTCGGCCGTGGCGCGTTCCTTGACCATGGCCAGATAGGTTTGCGCGGACCCTTTGGGGTCGTTTTTGATCATGCCGACCGCCTCTTCGTAGGCGGCGAGAAAGGCGCGCACCGTTTTCGGGTTCTCCTCATAGAACTTGGTGGTGGCGTAGGCCAGCGCCACATGACAATCCCCGCCCAGCGCGTCGCGCGAATCGAGCACGACATGAATGCCCGGGTTCTTGAGGGCGATTTCTTGAAACGGCGAGGAGGCAAAATGGCTCGCCACTTCATGCTGTGGATTGAGCAGGGCCATCAGCGCGTCGGGATGGCCCATCGTTACCTGATTGGAGAGCAGCTTCTCGTTGGCCTTGTCGTCAGCGTAGGCCTTTTGTAGGGCGATGCCGAGGGTAATGGCCTGAATCGACTGGCGCACCGTCGGCACGGCGATGCGATCGCTTGGCGTATAGTCCTTGATGGTTTTGATGTTTGGGTTGCGCGTGACCAGCTTGAAGGGCAGGCCGCTGACACCGGTGATGGCTTTGACGTCGCCGTTGGTCTTGCCCCAAAGCAAGAGCATATTGGTGACGCCGCTGGTGGTGATGTGCACGCTCCCGGACAACAGGGCGTCGTTGTTGGCACCCCCGCTCATGATCGTCACCCAGGAGGCCTTGAGATCGGCAAGGCCAGCCTGGCTGGCGTGCTTTTCCACGAGCTTGTGCTGCTCCATCAGCAGCATCGGCGTAAACAGCAAGCCCGGCTGCTTGGTGATCTTGATTTCGTTGATCTCGGCTCTTGCCGTGCCGGTCGTCAGTGCCAGCGCAACGAGCAGCAGCGCTTTTGGCCAAAGCCTGGCAAGCATGGATCAACCTCCTCCACTGACGTCGAGCACCAGACGCGATAACTACCTTGCTGACACCTTGGGCCGAAGGCAAGGAGACAGGTGGGTCAAGCGGCCCAGGTCGGTTTCCAGCCGAGCCAGTCCGCGATCGCGCGGCCCATGATGAGTTCGAGATCGGCGGCGGGCAGCCAGGGCTGATGTTCGGTGAAATGCGTGATGCAGTCCCGCCAGCTACAGGGCATGCGCGTGATGTCGGTACCCCAGAACATGCGCTTGGGCCCGAAGGCGTCATAGACCGCGCGATAGTGCTGGGTGAGGCTTTTGAACGGATAACCGTCGGTCACGTACTGCGGGCCGCCGGTCACCTTGACGGCGACGTTGGGGTATTTGGCCAGGGCAACGACCTCGGGCATGGTGACGAAGGCCGCAGCATCCTTGTTGCCGCGCGCCACCCCGAAATGATCGATCACAAAACGCAAGCCTGGGTGCCGGCCAGCGATCTGACCCAGCAAGGGCAGGAACTCCCCCGCGAGCAGGGCGATCGGCAAGCCAAGGCGCTCGGCCGCCGGCCACAGCCAGTCCATCGTACCGTCCGTGGGCCAGGATTTCATGTGCGGCTGCAGGAAGGTATAGCGCAGTCCCAGCATACCCGGCTGCTGACGCCAAGTCTCGATCTCGCCGCGCTGGTCGGGGCGATCGAGCGGAATGCGGCCGAGGATCGCGAACCGATCGGGATGCAGGCGCGCGGCCTCGACCGCCTGGGCGTTGGCCCCCGGATCCCAACTCGGCGGATGCAAGATGGCGCCGGCAACGCCGGCCGCATCCATGTCCGCCAAGGCCGCATCGAGCGTATAGGGTTGCGTGCGGTGTGGTGGCACCACGACGCCCTGGCGCCATAGATGGATCTGCGCGTCAATGATCCGCATCGGCGCCGCTAGCCTCTGAACTGCCGCCGGTCGCCGGCGCGCAACCACAGGCGCACGAGGTGGCGACGCCTCTCCGGTTCGGTGAAGTCCTCATACGGCGTGCGGCCGTGCACGATGCTGCGATTGTTCAGGATTTGGATTTGGCCAGGTTCTATCCAGAAGTCATGTCGATGCGCCGGATCGGTCAGGAAATTGTTCAAGAGTTCGACCGCGTCGGCGCCCGCCTGGTCGAGCACACGTCCGGTCTTCTGGTAGCCGCGTCGGATGACGCGCACGTTGAAACGGATCCTGAGGCCGACCGGCTCGGCGGCGAAGATCGGATACCAGTTGTTGGCGTCGGCAGCCTGGTATTCCTGCTTGTCGCGATAGAAGGGTTGATAGAGCCGCTCCAGCAGCTGCGGGTGCTGGCTCAGGAAATAATTGTGGGCGGCGTAAGCGCTCGCTAACGAGCTCATGCCGCCGACTTTGGCTGTCTGCAAGCACAGCAAACAGACGTAGTTTGCGGGGGCCTCGCCCATCGAGCTGTCATTGTGCATATCGAGGCCTTCCGGCGTCAGCGCTGCCCGCGTATCGGCGCTGTAGCCTTGGCCGTCCCAGCGCACGTCGTAGATCATCGTGCCCTTCCATTCCTGGGCGACGGGGACCTCAAGCAGGCTAGCGACTAACCAATAGACGTCGATCACGTCCTGCTTGCGCCAAGCTTCGAGCGGGAGACGATCCAAAATAACGAACCCGAGGCCGCGATCGAGGCGGTCGCGTACGCCCGCGAGCACGCTGCGGCAGGCGTCCATGCGGAAATGCTCCGGCTGCAGCACCATCGTCGGCACCGGGGCTTTCCTCTGCTCGGCGATGATGGCCTCGAGTTCGGCCATGCATTCGGCGGGGAGCACAATCTTAAAGTCGTCCTCGACGAGATCGGGACCGTGCCAGGCCCGCGGGGCGGGCACGAGCTCGCTGGGAATGAGGGGATCGGAAAGCCTCGCCTCGCCTTGCATGCCGTCAATCCTCCAAACGCGCGGTCGTTGTCTGCCGCGACCGCCGGCAAGCGGGCTCGGTGGGCACCGGCACCGCGCGGCTCAATCAGTCCAGCCGGAACCCTTTAGCTCGCACGAACGCGCCCCAGTCGGCCCGCTCAGGGGTAGCATACTGGCGCACCTTGTCTTCCGACCAACCGTAGAATTCCGCCTCGCCGAATCTCGCCACGCTGCGCTGGGCCTTGATGGGCTGGGCGGCGTGGCGGCGACGATCGTAGGCCTCGACGGCCTCCTGGATGCCGGCTTCATCGAAGCGGTTACGATGGACGGTGCGCGCCAGCGGCAGGCGTAGGCTGATGCGGGCGGCGCGGCTTGGCCAGCCTAGCCCTAGCCCCGCGATCGGAAACACATGCTCGGGCAAGCCCAGCAGGTCCGACACCTCTTGCGCGTGATTGCGGATGGCGCTGATGGGGGCACAGCCGAGCCCCGCCGCTTCAGCGGCGATGACGAACGCAGAAAGCGCGATGCCAGCGTCGAGCGCTGCATTGAAGAAGACATCCAGATGATCGTTGGCGAACGGCTGACCACGCCAGGCATGCAGCTGGCGTTGCCGGCGGTTGTTGGCGCAGAAGACCAGGAGCGCCGGGGCGCCGGGGATCCAGGTCTGGGCGAGGCTTCCCGTCGCCAGCAGGTGGTCGATCGCCTGCCGTATCTGCCGGTCCTCGACGATGATGATGTCGCGTTGCTGCAGGTCGCTTTTGCTTGGCGAGGACAGGGCGAGGGCGCAAAGGGTTTCGATCAGCTCGGGCGCCACCTTGCGATCGGTGAAGGCGCGGCAGCAGCCGCGCGTCGCCAGATCCTGCCAGGTCTGCGGCCACGGCTGCGGCCCGTCGGGGTCGCCGAGGGGGGCAACTGGCGCACCGAACCGGTGCTCGAGCGCCGCGCCTATGCGTGCTTTGGCGTCATCCATGCTGCGTGCTCGCTGAAAGACTATGTTGCAGAGGTGCTGGCTTGAAGCGATGTTGACTTGACGAGGTCCGACTTGAAGTGGGGATGCGAAGGTGTTGCGACGGCTTGCGCCTCAGCGTCTAGCATGCGCCAGGTCGGCAATGCCTGCCAGCGCCGCGTTGGAGAGCGGCAGCTCGATCGGTTCATTGCGCTCGGCCGAAAGATCGGCGGCGCAGTAGACCTCCATCACCGCACGGGCGCTTTCGGGCGTGACCATCACCGGCCTGTCGAGCAGGATCGATTCGAGAAAATGCAGCGTTTCGGGCCCCATCTGTCCGGCGAAGACATGGTCGACCTGCTCGCCGGGCATGGTTGACATGGGAAACTCAGTACCGTGCGCCACGGTCGCCAGCCAGTTGTCGCGCTGTGTATCGTCGAGGAACAGCGAACCCTCCGTGCCGGTGATCTCGATCCAGGTGGCGCAGTAGTTGGGATAGCCCGGGGGTAGGTTCCAGCCGCCACCGATGGCCACCAGCACGCCGTTGTCCATCGTCACCGTCGTCCACATGATATCGTAGGAGCCGTTGATCGGCTGCATGTAGCCGTAGGCTCCCTGCGAATAGACGCGTACCGGCTTGGCCGGCTCCAGCAGCCAGAAGACAAAGTCGAGGTCGTGGGTGGATTCCATCGCCGCCGGCGATAGCCGCACGCGCGAGGCGATCTTCTTGCCGAGGTTGCGGGAGAGATGCCGGCTGACCATGACGCTCACCGGTTTGCCCAGCGTTGCGTCGGCGAGCTTCTTCTTGGCGTAGGCGATCTTGCTATTAAAGCGTTGCGAGTAGCCGATCGTGAATTTGAGGTTGCCGCGCCGGGCCAGCTGGATCAGCTCGTCGGCTTCATAGAGGGTGAGCGCGATGGGTTTCTCCAATAAGACGTGCTTGCCGGCCTGCAGGCAGTCACGCGCGATCGGATAGTGCGTTCCTTCCGGCGTGGTGGAGACGTAGACCGCCGCGATGCTGGGATTGGCAGTAATGTCGCGGTAGTCGAGGGTGGCGCTGGCGGCGTTGGTGAGTTTTGCAATCTCGGCCAGACGGTCCGGCCGGATCTCGCACACATGCAGCTTGTCGACCAACGCCGAGCGTGCCAAGGTCTCCGCGCGGATGCCGCCGCACCAACCCGTGCCGATCACGGCTACTTCGATTTGCTTCATCGCCTCCTCCTTGGCCCATGGCGAGTTAGCCGCCACGCGCAGCGCTTGTCCAGCGCGCCGCATCGGCCATGCGAGCCCAATCGGCAACAGGGAAACCTGACGCCGTTGAGGGAAAGGCGGGGCATCTTGCCATCGGCCGCTCGCTGGCCCCCAGCGATTTTGCCGACAGCAAAGGGTTCCGGGCGCTACACCCGGCCGCAGCAGGCGCGCGCAAGGTTGCCGTCCTTGACCAGCCTTTGTCGGCCTCAGTAGCATTCCCCGGCTGTCGCGCTGCCGCTGGGGCGACCTTGGCGGGAAAACCGGGCGGCCAGTCGGGCGGCCAACCGGCCGGCCAACCGGTAAGACAACGGGCAAGACATTAGGGAGGAAGCATGGACAGGCGCAGGTTCATTGCTGGCGGGGCGGCCTCGGCCGCGGCCCTGGCGACAGGCGCTGCCAGCGCGCAAGAGACTTACCCGACCCGGGCCATTACCATCATCAATCCCTTTCCCCCCGGCGGCGCCGCCGACGTGGTGGCGCGACCGTTTGCAGCCGTCCTAGAGCCGATCCTAAAGCAGCCGGTGGTGATCGAGACCAAGGCTGGCGCCGCCGGCCAGGTCGGCGCCCAGTTTGCCGCCAGTGCGGCCCCGGATGGCTACACGCTGCTCGTGCACATCGTTTCGATTTCCGGTTTTGCCGAGGTGGACAAGGTGTTTGGTCGGCAGCCCAAGTTCACGCGCGCCGACTTCGTCCCCATCGCGCGCTTCACCGAGGGGCCCATGGTGCTCCTGGTCAATGAGCAAACGCCCTATAAGAGTTTGCCGGAATTGGTCGATGACGCCAAGAAACGGCCGAACCAGATCATCTTCAGCTCGTCGGGGCTCTACGGTGCCCTGCATCTGCCAACCGCGCTGTTTGCCAAGGCGGCCGGCATTGAAATGCGGCACCTGCCGACCAATGGCGGCGGCCCGGCCCTGACCGCCCTTTTAGGCAACAACGCACAGGTGCTCGTATCTTCCCTGGCCGCCGCCAATGCCCACATCAAGGCCGGCAAGGCGCGCGCCTTGGCGTGTTTCTCGGGCAAACGCCTGCAATCGCTACCGCAGGTGCCGACCCTCACGGAACTGGGCTTTGACGTCGAGTTCTCGCTCTGGGTCGGTCTGTTTGCCCCCAAGGGCACGCCAGAGGTGATCATCGCCAAGCTGCGCGAAGTCTCCAAGAAGGCGGCGGCCACCGAGCAATTTGCCAAGGCGATCGACAACATCGGCGACGTGCTGGCCTACCAAGACCAGCCGGAGTTCGCAAAGTTCTGGGATGAGGACGCCAGGCGGGTCGAAGACGCGGTGCGCTCGATCGGCAAAGTTTAACGCAACGGCCGCGGCAAGCTAAAGCAACGAGGAAGGCGCATGCAGGTGCGCAGGGACCATGTTGCCGGGGCGGTGATACTCCTCGGCGCCGCGCTGGTGTTGGCGGCAAGCACGGATTTGCCGTTCGGCACGCTTGCCTCCCCCGGCGCCGGCATGTTGCCGACCGTGGTGATCGTGCTGATGCTGGCCTTTGCGGTGGTGCTCTTGCTCGGCGCCGGCGCCAGCCCGCCGCTTGGCGCCATCGCTTGGACGGATGCCGCGCATGCCTTGCGCGTCATTGGCGTCACCGCGGCGGCGGTCGCCCTTTATATTCCGCTAGGCTTTATCGCCAGCATCGCGCTGTTGCTGTTTGTTCTCACCTACGTGGTAGAGCGCAAGCCGTTCGTTATTGCCCTGGCCTTCAGTGGCGGCGCCACGCTATTGGCCTACCTGGTGTTTGGCACGCTGCTCAACGCGCCGCTACCGCGCGGCCTCTGGCACTGACCGATGGAAGCAACCCTCGACAGTCTGGCTCTGGGCTTCTCGGTGGCCTTTCGGCCCGACGTGCTGTTTTATGCCTTCCTCGGCTGCCTGGTGGGCACGCTCGTGGGCGTTTTGCCGGGTATTGGCCCGCTGGCCGGCATCTCCATTCTATTGCCCGTCACCTATGGGCTCGACGCCACCAAGGCCATCATCATGCTGGCTGGCATCTACTATGGCTCCCAGTACGGGGGTTCGACCACCTCGATCCTGATGCGCATTCCGGGCGAGGCGTCATCCGTGATGACCTGCGTCGACGGCTATGCCATGGCCAAGCGCGGGCGTGCGGGGGCGGCACTGACCATTGCCGCGGTGGGCTCCTTTGTCGCCGGGACGATGGGCGTGATCTTGTTGACGGTCGTTGCCCCGCCGATCGCCAAATTCGCCCTGGCGTTCGGGCCGCCGGAGTACACCGCCCTACTCGTGCTCGGCCTTGTCTTCCTCGCCTACATGTCCTCCACCGGCTTGCCGCGCACGCTGCTGATGGCCGCCCTGGGCCTGCTGCTCGGCTGCATCGGCATCGACGTGATGACGGGACACTTTCGCTATAGCTTCGATATCAAGGAACTGGGTGATGGCATCGGTATCGTCCCGGTCGCCGTCGGTCTGTTCGGTTTAGGCGAAATACTGTCGACGCCGAGCAAGACGGTGACCGAAAAGGTGGTGCCACCGCGGCTTGCCGAGCTCCTGCCCAATCGCACCGAGTGGCGTCAATCGGTGCTGCCGATCGCGCGCGGATCGGTGCTGGGCTTTCTGGTCGGCATCGTGCCGGGCTCCGCCCATGTTATTGCGAGCTTTCTGTCCTACGCCGTGGAAAAGCGCGTCTCCAAGACCCCCGAGGAATTCGGCAAGGGGGCCGTGGCCGGCGTCGCCGGCCCGGAATCGGCAAACAACTCGGCATCGACCGGCGCCTTCGTGCCGATGTTGGCGCTTGGTTTGCCCACCGGACCGGTGACGGCGGTGCTGATGGCGGCCCTGCTGATCCACGGCGTGCCACCAGGTCCCATGCTCGTCAGCGAGCACCCACAAGTGTTTTGGGGGTTCATCGCCTCCATGTATGTCGGCAATCTCATGCTGCTTGCCCTCAACCTGCCCTTGGTGGGTGTGTTCGTGACCGTGCTGCGCATCCCCTACGCTTATCTTTACCCGCTCATTATCATGTTCTGCATCATCGGCGTCTACGAGGTGAACCACTCGATCGTCGACGTCTGGATCATGCTGATCATGGGTGTCATCGGCTACCTGTTGCGCAAGTTTGACTTCGACCCAGCCCCGCTGGTGCTGGGGCTGGTCATCGCCCCGATATTCGAACTCAGCCTGCGGCAGTCCCTGATCATGTCGAACGGCAACTGGCTGATCTTCGTGGAACGGCCGATCGCCCAAGTGCTGCTGATCGTCTGCGCCCTGCTGCTCGGCCTGTCCGCCCTGTCGTTGTTGCTGAAACGCCGCGACTGGCGCGCCAGGCTGGCGCAGGCGGAAGCGGGCGATGGCAGCGATCGGGACTGAGCGGCGCCGTGCGCCGACCTAGCGACCGGGCTAGTCCTCGCGGTCGTCGCTGGCGTGGCCGCGCTTGGGCACCAGCACCTTGCGGCTGAAAGTCATGAATACGGTGCCGTCGGCCTTCTTGCCGGTCGTGCGCACCTCGACGATGCCTTGCGTCGGGCGACTTGCCGATGCGCGCTTGGAAAGCACCTCGCTTTCCGCGTAGATCGTGTCGCCGATGAAAACCGGCGCCGTCAGTTTGATATCCGTCCAACCCAGATTGGCGACGGCCTTCTGGCTGACGTCGCTGACGCTCATGCCGACCACGATCGACAGGGTGAGGCAGCTGTTCACCAGCCGTGCGCCGAATTCCGACTTGGCCGCGTAGTTGGCGTCGAAATGCAGGGGATGTTGGTTCATGGTGAGCAGCGTAAACCAGGTATTGTCGGCCTCGCTGATGGTGCGCCCGGGCCGGTGTTCGTAGATCTCACCGACGGTGAAGTCCTCAAAGTATCGGCCGGGGCTCTCCCGCCATCGGTTGGCGGCCACCGGCTTGGCCGTTGCAATCATGCTGCACGCCTTTGTTGTCGTCCCGCCAGGCCAAGGCTACCTTGGGTCCCGTCCAACGCCATTGTTGGCTGCAACATTGCATCGCCGGCGCGCCGGGAGGAAGACCCAGATGATTTATGAACTGAGAACCTACACCTTGAAAGCGGGAACGCTTGGGGATGTGGTCAAGGCGGCATCCACCGTTTCCCGCGATATCCGCGGGGACGACTACGGCAAGCTCGAAGGCTACTGGATGACGGAAATTGGCCCGCTCAACCAGGTCATGCATCTATGGAGCTACAGCGATCTTAACGAGCGGGCGCGGCTGCGCGCCGAACTCGGCAAGAACGCTCGCTGGAATAGCGAGTATATCCCCCTGATCCGGCCGAACCTGGTGCGCCAGGACATCCGGCTGCTCAATGCCATCAAGCCGCCGCTGGCGCCGGCGAACAAGCCCAACATCTATGAGCTGCGTAACTACCGTGCCAAGCCCGGCGCCGCCAAGCAATGGCTCGATCTCTTCACCGCGGCCCTCGAACACCGCGAAAAATACTCCAAGATCGTCGCCCTGTGGCAGACGGAGGCAGGTCAGCCCAATGAGGTGTGCCACCTCTGGGCCTATGGCGATCTTAATGCCCGCGCCGCCGCTCGCGGTGCGGCCGTGAAGGACCCGGGCTGGCAGACCTTCCTCGGCAAGAGCGCCCCGCTGCTCGAGGAGATGCACTCAACCGTCCTGCTGCCGGCCCCCCACTCGCCTTTGCAGTAGGGGCAGCTCCTCGACAGGGTGCCGGCCCGATCGGCGCAACGGGATTGGTGCGCGCCGCCAAAGGGAGCCAAAGGGAGCCAGGGCGAGCCAGGCGGAGCCAGGGGGAGCCAGGGGGAGCAGGGGAAAAGTGTTGGCGGCGGGCCGGGCTAGGGCCTGGTCCGCCCGCACTGAGGCCGAGGCGGCGTGCAGCACGGGGGCGACGGGTCGCGGCCGACCCTTGCCTGGCGCCTCGGGCGGCGCGGTGGCGTTTGTCCCGGCAACGTTTCGTTAACCCGGGCATGGAAAGGTTCGCTTAACCATTGCCGTTGCGCGGCCAGGACCCTACTCGATGCCAGGTTTTTTCGACGAGCCCGCCCGTCTTACCTCGGACCTCAATGAGGCCATCAACGATACCGGACGCATCGCCTTTTGTGGTCCCGTCGTGCTCAGCGCCATCACCGGTTACTCGGTCGGCAAGGTCGAAGACGAAATCCGCCGTTTCCGCAATCTTACGGGCAATCCGACGGGCAACGTTACGGATTGGCAGCGACCGGTGGTCAAAGCCACGCATACCGAGGAGGTCGCGGCGGCGCTGGCGCACTTCGGCTATGGCATGCAACTCATAGCGAGCTTTCTCAATCGCCCGCGCAAGGAGCGGCCCACGCTGTGGAGCTGGATGCAAAAGCCGCGCAACGCCTGGGCGCACTACATCCTTGCCATCCACAAGGGCAAAGAGGGCCACTGGGTGCTGATCAAGGGTGTGAAGCTGTGCGACACCTTCTCGGACGGGCGCTGGCAATTCGTGTGCGATGGCCCGCACCGCGGCGCGCGCATCATGGAGGTCTACGAGGTGAAAAAGACGCTCCAGTTTTGACGGCCGGCGCCGGGCCGAGCAAGCACTTGAGGGGCGCCGGGCGCCTCCCCACGGGCGCAGCAACGTCCGGGCGGATCGGGCTTTAGCTTTTCAGCTTGGGATCGAGCCAGTCGCGCAAGGAATTGCCGAACAGGTTGAAGGCGAACACGGCCAGCGTTATGGCCACGCCCGGGAACAGGATCATCCACGGCGCGGTCTGGTAGAAATCAGCCGAGGTGCCCGACAGCATCAGCCCCCAGGCCGGCGTCGGCTCGGTCACGCCGAGCCCAAGAAACGAGAGGCTTGCTTCCAACAGGATGGCCTGCGCCATCGAGGCCGACACCATGATGAGGTAGGGCGCCACGATATTGGGAACGATGTGACGCAGAATGATGCGGCTGTGGCCGAAACCCGCCGCGCGCGCCGCATCGATAAAGGGCATGGCAACGATCGAGAGGGTCGATGCCCGCGACACCCGCGCCATGCGCGGGACGATCGGCAGCGCGATGGCGGCGATCAGGTTTAGGTCGACACCGAAGGCCGTGCGCTTGCCGAGCACGGCTACCACCACCATGGCGAGCACGATGATCGGGAACGACAGCATGATGTCGACCACGCGCTGGATCGCGGTATCGATGCGCCCGCCGAAGTATCCGGACGCCGCGCCGATCAGCGCCCCCACGGTGCAGCCGACTACGGCCGACAGAATTCCGACCGCCAGGGCGGTGCGCGAGCCGTAGACGATGCGGGAAAACACGTCGCGGCCATACTGGTCGGTGCCGAACCAGTGCTCGGCGCTGGGTCGGCTCAGCATGCCGGTAAAATCGATTTCCTCGGGATTGTAGGGCGAGATCCAGGCCGCGCCGAAGGCGAACACGACGTAGAGGAGGATAATGAGCAGGCCGGCCATGCCGAACGGCTGGGCCTTGATGAACTGCCAAAGCGCATTGGGTCGCTTGGGTAGCGTATCGACCGCGGCGGTGGTGGCGATCGTGGCCATGGCAAGCCCTCAGTTCAGCCGAATGCGTGGGTCGAGCCAACCGTAGAGCAGGTCGACTGCCAGATTGATGAGGATGAAGCAGGTCGCGATAAAGAGCACGAGACCCTGGATGAGATTGAAGTCGCCGCGTGCGGTTGCATCGACGAACAATTTACCGATGCCATTGATGTTGAACACCTGCTCGGTGACCACCAAACCGCCGATCAGGAAGGCGAACTCGAGGCCGATCACGGTGACGACGGGCAACAGCGCGTTGCGCAAGGCGTGGCGCCGCATAATGAGCCGGGTCCACACGCCCTTGGCCTTGGCGGTGCGGATATAGTCCTCGCGCATGACCTCAAGCAGCGAGGAACGCATCATGCGTGTGGCCACGGCGGCATAGCGGTAGCCGACCGATGCGGCCGGCCAGATCGTGACCGACAGGTTGGTGATCGGGTCTTCCCAGAGCGGCACATAGCCGATCTTGGGCAGCCAATTGAACAAGGACAAGAGGCCGAGAATGATCAGCATGCCGAGCCAGAACGACGGGATCGCCAGGCCCGATACCGCCACCACGCGCACAGAGTGGTCGATCCAACTATCGCGATAGAGCGCCGACAGGGTGCCCAAGGGGATGGCGATCAGGATCGCGATCAGCCCGGCCATGATGGCGATCTGAAAGGACACGGGCGCGCGCAGCGCGATCTCCTTGCCAACCGATTTCCCGGTCCACAGCGACTTGCCGAGGTCGAGCCGGGTGAGGCCGATCATGTAGTCGGCAAACTGCTGATAGAGCGGCTTGTCGAGCCCCAGCCGTTTGCGCTCGGCCTCGATGGTTTCTTCCGACACCGCCGCCCCGTCGGCCCTGAGCTTCACGACGACGACGTCGCCAGGCATGACGCGAATAAGGAAAAACACGGCAATGGCGACCCCGATCAGGGTCGGGATCACCAAAATCAGGCGGCGTATCAGATACCAGAACATGGACGGCGGCCGTTCAACGATGCCGGCGACGGCATTATGCGCCGCCGGCGCAATTGTGTCACTGCGGATCGAGCCAGACCGTGGAAAGGTCCTGCCAGAGATAGTGGCTGGGGGTCATATACCAGCCGTGGATCTTCTTGTTGATGACAATGATCCGCTGCCACCACAGCAGGGGCACGTTGTAGGCCTGCGTCAGAGCGTAGCGCTCCATCTCGCGCACGATTTTGGTGCGCTCGGCCACATCGATGGTGCGGCGCTGCTTTTCGTACATGTCGTCGATCTTGGTGTCGGTATGCCCGGAGTAGCCCGCTGGCGACAGCTTCTTGGTCAAGAACTTGGAAAACTGTGCCGTCGGGTCGTCCATGAAATCGGCCTGGAATTCGATGGCCACGTCGAAGTCGCCGGCCGCCACCCGCTCCTGGTAGAGCTTGGTTTCGAGCTGCTCGTGCTCGGCCGTCACGCCAATGCGGCGCCATTGGTCGACCGAATAGATCGCCGCCGGCGTGTAGGGCTCGGCCACGTTGCGGTTGAGCAGCTTGAATTTCAGGTCCTTGACACCAGCCTGTTCGAGCAGCTTTTTCGCCGCCTCACGCGACTTGTTGATGTCCTTGGCGTAGCCGGGCAGCTTGACCAGCTCCGCCTCCGGCAGCGACATGGCATAGCCCGGTCGCATGACGCCGCCGACAAACTTCAAAATCGAGATCTTGGACAGCGCTTCCGAGCCGCCCCAGCGGTCGATCGCCATGCTCAAGGCCTGGCGCACCCGCACGTCGTCGAAGGGTTTGCGCGTGGTGTTGAAGATGACCATCAAATTGTTGACCCAGGTGCCCTCGAACACACTGAGATTGTCCTTCATTTTGTCGAGCAGCTGGGCCTTTTCCTGCGGATTGCGGCCGCGGAATTCGGCGTCAAACTGGCCGCCGATAATGCCGGGAACAACGCCGTTCGATTTCACGAAGAAGGCCTTGTAACCGTCGAGGTAGGGCTTGCCCTTGTCATAATAGTCGTCAAAGCGCTTGCCCGACCAACTCGTGCCCTTGACGTGCTCAACGAACGTGAAGGGGCCCGAGCCCAAAATCTCGGTCTCCGGGTAGCGCGGGTTCTGTTTGAGTTTGGCGGCGCTGTAGATGCAGTTGTAGGGCGAGGCGAGGGCCTCGAGCACGCCGGCCATCGGGTTTTTGAGCTTGAAGATCACCGTGGCGGGATCGGGCGCGGAGACTTCGAGATCCGAATAGTAGGCCTTGCGGATCGACACCACACCCTGCGGCGGACTGATGATGCGGTCGTAGCTGGCCTTGATGTCCTCCGAGGTCAGCGGGCTGCCGTCGTGGAACTTCACGCCCCGGCGCAGCTTGAAGGTGTAGCTCATGCCGTCGGGCGCCGTCGACCAGCTCTCGGCGAGGTCGGGCACCACCTTGGGGTAGTCCTTGCCGTCGAACTTGACGAGCAGCGAATAGTGCGGGGCGATCGGGTGGATCAGGGCAAATGTCGTGCTGCCGTGGCAGTCGTAGTTCGGTGGCTCGGCAACGACGCCGAAATTGAGCGTGCCGCCCTTCTTTGGCGTTTGCGCTTGAGCAAGACCGCCGCCCATCGCCAGTGCGAGGGTCGCTGCCGCGGCCATGCCGAGAACAGTTCGCTTCATTGCCTCTATTCCTCCGTTGTCAAATCGTGACGGGTCGCGAAAATGCTCAGGCGTGAATGCAGGCGACAAAATGGCCTGGGCCGAGCTCCCGCGTCGCAGGTACGGCTTGCTTGCATTCGGCGGTCATCAAGGGGCAGCGCGGGTTGAAAACGCAGCCCGCGGGCGGGTTGAGCGGGCTCGGCAGCTCACCCTTGATGATCGAACGCGGCCGCGCGCGCTCGATGACCGGGTCGGGAATGGGCGCCGCGGCCAGCAGCGCCTTGGTATAGGGATGCTTGGGGTTGGCGAACAGCTCGTCGGCTGCCGCATACTCCACGATGCGCCCCAGGTACATGACGGCCACCTTCGAAGAGATGTGCCGCACCACCGCCAGATCATGCGCAATGAACAGGTATGTCAAGCCCAACTTCTGCTGCAGCTCCTCCAGCAGATTGATGACCTGACCCTGAATCGAGACGTCGAGGGCGGAGACCGCCTCGTCGCAGACGATCACGTCGGGGTTGACGGCAAGTGCCCTGGCGATGCCCACGCGCTGGCGCTGGCCGCCTGACAATTCATGCGGATAACGTAGCGCCATATAAGGGAATAGCCCCACCAGCTGCAGCAGCTCCGCCACCCGCGGTTCGATCTGCGGCTTGGGCAAAATTTTGTGCACGCGCATTGGCTCGGCGACGATCTGACCCACCGTCATGCGCGGATTGAGCGAGGAGTAGGGGTCCTGGAAGATGACCTGCATCTTCTTGCGCACGGCGATCATGTCGCCCCGGTTCAAGCCGGCAAGATCGACGCCTTCAAAGTTGATGGCACCGCCGGTCGGCTCGTCGAGCCGCAGCACCAGGCGGCCCAGCGTCGATTTTCCGCATCCCGACTCGCCCACCAGGCCCAGCGTCTCGCCGCGCTTGATGTCGAGGCTGACGTCGTTGACGGCGCGCACGAACTTGGAGCGCTGCAGGAAGCCGGCGCGCACGGGGAAGAATTTGCGCGCATGCTTGATGCTGAGGATCGCATCCTTGTCCGGGGCCTCGTGCAACATGCGCGCGACGGTATCGCCGCGCGGCCCGATCGGATCGATGGCTTCGATCTCGCGAACGCGATGACAGGCGACGAGGTGACCGCTTTCGGCCGCCTCCAGCGGCGGCACCTCCTGGCATTTGTCGATGGCAAATCGGCAGCGCGGGCGGAAGCGGCAGCCCGAGGGCGGCGCCAGCAGATTGGGCGGCGCACCGTCGATGGTGGCGAGCTTGGCGCTGCGGCCGCGATCGAGCCTCGGCACCGCCGTCAGCAGACCGCGCGCGTAAGGGTGCAACGGTCGCGAAAATACCCGCTCCGCCGTGCCGCTTTCGACGATGCGCGCCGCATACATGACGTTTACGCGATCGGCATAGCGCGCGACGATGCCGAGATTGTGAGTGATGAGGATGACCGAGATGCCCAGCCGCTTCGACAGATCCTTCATCAATTCAAGGATCTGCGCCTGGATCGTCACGTCCAAGGCGGTGGTGGGTTCGTCGGCGATCAGAAGTTTGGGATTGCAGGCAAGGCCAATGGCAATCATCACGCGCTGGCGCATGCCGCCGGAAAGCTGATGCGGATACTGGTTGAGCCGGCTTTCAGGGTCGGTGATGCCCACCAGGTTGAGGAGCTCCATGGCGCGCGCCCGCGCGGCCGCGCCGTCCATCTGCAAATGGATGGTGAGCGGTTCCATAATCTGCAGCCCGATCTTGAGGACCGGGTTGAGCGACGTCATCGGCTCCTGGAAAATCATGGCGATGTGGCGTCCGCGAATTCGCCGCATCTCCTCGTCCGACAAGTTGAGCAATTCGCGCCCATCGAAGCGTACCGAGCCTTTGGTGATGCGGGCCGTACCGGTCGGCAACAGCCGCATCACCGCCAGCGCGGAGACCGATTTGCCCGAACCCGATTCCCCGACAATGGCCACCATCTCGCCCGGACGCACGGCGTAGCTCACGTCCTCCACCGCCCGCACGGTGCCGTGCGAGGTGACGAACTGAACGTTGAGGTCCTCAATCTCGAGAAGGGGCGACGCGGCGCCAGCAGCTACCGGCGTGGCCGCTGCTTGGGTAATGCTCCGACTACCGAGGCGCGAGACAACCTCGTTACTCACCCTGCGCGATCTCCCTGCGGGAACGCCCGCTCGTTCTTGTGCCGTGCTGGCGGCGTCCGCGGCATACAGTATGCCACGTCTTTGCCTACCCTACAAAGGCGAGGTCGGGCAAGCGTTGGGTGCGCCAGACTAGCCGTTGCTTTAAGAATTGTCTCTTGGGTGGGCTGTGACCGCCGGTCGCGGGGGTGGCCCCGGCATGGGCTTGCCGGCACTTTGGCGCCGGTTCGAGATGAGGTCTGACATGGCCGATAGCATCATCTACCACGACGGCAATCGCCGCCTGCAAGATATCTTCCAGAGCCGCCCCATTGCGGACCGGCTGGAGGCCAAACTGGCACGCAGTAGCTTTACCGCCCAGGATCGTGCGCTGCTTGAGGGCGCCAGCTATTTCTTCATCGCCACGGCCGATGCGGCCGGCCGGCCCGATTGCTCGTTCAAAGGCGGTCCCCCGGGCTTTGTGCGGGTCACGGCCGGCGACGAGCTGGCGTTTCCCGACTACGACGGTAACGGCATGTTCAAGTCTCTCGGCAATGTTCTCGTCAATCCCAGCGTCGGCCTGCTATTCATCGACATGCACGGCAGCGGCCGCCGCCTGCGCGTCAATGGTGAGGCGCGACTTTCGCGCGATGATGTGCTGCTCACCGCCACGGTCGGCGCCCAGCTAATGGTGCGCGTGAAGGCGCGCGCCATCTTCCCCAATTGTCCCCGCTACATTCCAAAACTGCAGCTGCTCGAGGCGTCGCCCTACGTCCCCCAGCCCGGCGTCGAGGCCGTCGAGCCCGCCTGGAAAGGCTTCGACGACTTCAAGGACGTCGTGCATCCGCGCCAGCCAACAGCCAAGGGCTGAGGCACCCGGACCTTTCGCCTTTATCTCAATCCCCATTCGATGGCAGGTTCTTTGCCCCCACGCCGCAACGCCCGGAGAAGCGCCATGATGCCACAGTCTGCCCGTCTCTTGCTTGTCGCTGCCTTGTTCGCAACGGCGCCGGTCATGGCCGACCGGCTGGCGAGCGCCGCGCCCGCCAGCGTCGGCTTCGCGCCCGAACGGCTGCAGCGGCTGACCGAGACGCTTGCGGCCGAGATCGGCAAGGGCACCATGCCCGGTGCGGTGCTCATGATCCAACGCAACGACAAGGTTGCGTACTACGAAGCCCTGGGCGCGCTCGACCCGGAGACGAAGACGCCGATGCGCAAGGATGCAATTTTCCGCATCTATTCGATGTCCAAGCCGATCACCACCACGGCGGCGATGATGCTCGTGGAACAGGGCCGGCTGGCGTTGGCCGATCCGGTCCATAAATACCTGCCCGAATTCAAGGACGTGAAGGTGGGCGAGGAGAAGCCCGACAAAACCCTCGACCTGGTGGCGCCGCGCCGACCGATGACAATCCAGGACCTGATGCGGCACACCTCCGGCCTGACCTATGGCTTCTTCGGCGAAGGCGCCGTCAAGAAGGCCTACCTTGCGGCAAATCTCGACGCGGGCGATCCCAGCACCGGCGAATTCGTCGAGCGCTTGGCCAAGCTGCCGTTGGTTTACCAGCCGGGCACGACCTGGGACTACAGCCATGCCACCGATGTGCTCGGCCGCGTCATCGAGGTGGTGGCGGGTAAACCTTTGTCCCAGGCGTTTCGCGAGATGCTGTTCGAGCCGCTCGGCATGACGGACACCAGCTTTTATCTCACCGATCCCGCCAAGTACCCGCGCCTCGCCGAGCCATTCGCCGGCGACCGCACGATCGGCGCCGGGGCCGTTGTCAATGATCCACGCGAGGTACGCAAATACGAATTGGGCGGCGGTGGACTGCTGTCCACCGTCGAGGACTACGCGCGCTTCCTCAAAATGCTGGCCAACGGCGGGGAACTCGACGGCAAGCGCTATTTGAGCCCCAAGACCGTGGCTTACATGACCTCCGACCACATGGGCGATGTGATCAAGCGCGGGCCTTATGATCTGGTCGGACCCGGCTACAAATTCGGCCTCGGATTTGCCGTGCGCAGCGAGGCGGGTGTGTCGCCCCTGGCGGGTTCGCCCGGCGATTTCAACTGGGGCGGGGCCGCAGGAACCTACTTCTGGGTCGATCCCAAGGAGAAGATGTTCGTCATCTACATGATGCAGGCGCCGGGCAAGCGGGCGCCCATGCGCATCATGCTGCGCGACATGGTGTATGCGGCCATGACGGAGTAGCGGCGCGCGGACGGGGCTCGGCCTCGACGACACGGGAAACCTCGTGCCAAGGCTGCACCGGGGCCGCCCCAGGTTGCGTGCCAGGTTGCCGCCCCAAGTTGCCCGCGTCAGGTGAGGGCCACGGGGCCAAGCGTTAGCCCGCTGGCCCCCGAGTTTTCCTGGGGGCGGCGGGCTCGCGACGGGCTCTGCGGTTGCCTATATGCTGGTGAGCGTCGCCGAAGCACTGGTTGATAGCGCATGACACGACCTCACCAGGTCCACGCTGCCGGCTCTAAGCACCACCAACATGGGCACCACCAGCATGGGACCCACGCCCAGGTCGACAACGAGAAACGCGTCGGCTGGGCGGCCGTTCTCACCGCCGCCTACATGCTGGCAGAAGCGGCCGGCGGCCTGCTGGCGGGTTCGTTGGCCCTGCTGGCGGATGCCGGACACATGCTAACGGATGCGGCTTCCCTGGCCCTGGCCTGGGCGGCGTTCCGGATCGCCCGGCGCCCCTCCGACTGGCAACGCACCTATGGCTTTCATCGCTTTCAGGTGATCGCGGCCTACACCAACGGCATCACCCTCTTTTTCATCGCCGCCGCAGTCCTGTGGGAGGCATTTCACCGCTGGCGCGAGCCGGTCACGGTCTTGGGTGGGCCGATGCTGGCCATCGCCAGCCTCGGCCTCCTCGTCAACGCCGCCGCCTACCTTGCCTTGCACGGGGCGGATCGCAACAATCTCAATATCCGCGGCGCCATGATCCACGTGCTGGGGGACATGGCCGGATCGGCGGCGGCCATCGTTGCCGCCCTTGTCATTCTATGGACGGGTTGGATGCCCATTGACGTGCTGCTCTCCGCCCTGGTCGCCGTGCTGATCCTGCGCAGCGCCTACGGCGTGGTGGCCGAATTCGGGTCGGATTTTGATCGAAGCGGCGCCGAAGGACTTGGATGTGCGCGCGCTTGCGCGCGACCTCGAGGCCAATGTGCCGGGGGTGGAGGACATCCATCACGTCCATGCCTGGTCGCTCACCGAAGCCCGGCCGATGGTGACGCTGCACGCCAAGATCGGTGATGAACGGGAGGCCTATCGCATCGTCTCGGCGGTCAAACAGCGCTTGCAGCTGCGCTTCGGCGTGGTGCACGCGACCGTCGAAATCGAATGTGAGCATTGCGCGGACCGCGCGCCGGCCGTCAAGTCGTCCTGACGCAACGGGGCCCTAGCGTGCCGCCAGCGTGGCGCTGGCTTCCGGTGGCGTCATGATCCACGGGTCGCCTTCGCGGCCCAACTTGTAGCCTTCGGCGAACAGGGCTTTCATGTACGCCGGATCGAAAATTTGCGTGGAAGGCACGCTGAAACTGGCGGGGATCGAGGCCAGTCGGAACTCGGCGCCATCGCGCTGCGTCATGGCGTAGATCCGGTTGATGTCGCCGATACTTTGGCTTTTGGTCAGCGTGAAAACCGAGCGCGCGCTGATCGCCAGGGTATTGGAGGCCACGGCCTCGTATTCGGGCGTGAGCTTGCCGTTCTTGACAATATAGATGCGTCGCAGCGGCGGCCTCGGATAGAGACGGTCGAAGGTCTTAAGCGAGAGCTGCGCCGGTGCCACAAAAACCTGCCGGGTCGGCCCGCCGTCAACGTGCATCTCCTCGAGCACCTTGTCCCCCGCGCGCACTTTGATGTGCACGGGCGGAAAGGCGCCGGGCACCGAGGCCGAGGCGAGGATCACCTGACGGAAGAGCTCAAGCGCATAAGGATGCTGGTTCGAGGCGATTTCGCCCATGTTCCAGATGACCGGGCGCTGGGCATCGAGATTGGTGGTGGCGACCAGGAGCACGCGACCCTTGCGATATTCCTCGGCGATGCGGTCGAGCAGCTTGCGGTCGACATACTTGGCAATCAGGTTGGCGAGCCCGGAGGAATTGGCAAAAGCTTCGGCGCCGAACAGTCCCGCCAGCACCTGTGGCGTCGCCAGGTCGTCGGTTTCATACTTGGTCCAGATTTGTTGTAGCCGGCCGTCGTATTCGGGCCCGAGATAGGCGAACGGCGCCGTCAGCGCCCCGGCGCTGACACCGGTGACGACCTCGAATTGAGGCCGATCGCCTTTCTTGGTCCAGCCGGCGAGCAGTCCGGCGGCGAAGGCGCCATCACCCGCCCCACCCGAGATGGCGAGGTACTCCACCAGCGGGCGGCCGCGTTGGCGCGAAAGCTTGGATGCCATCACCCTGGCATTGGGCATATGCGTCTGGGCGAACGTGAGAATGTTGGCGGGTGCCTCGTCGCCCCAGAAGCGCGCGTGCGCCAGGCCAGGAATGCTCGCTTCCGCCACCAGTTGAGACGGCACGGGTTGACGTGCCGTTTGCGCGGCGCAGGCCGCCAGCAAGGCCGCCACCGCGACCGCCAGCAAGGCCACCCGGTACTGCGCAACGCGACCCATGACCCCCTCGGCCCGCCCGCCGGTCGTTCCGACCCATGCACCGGCAACTGGTGGCAAACGCCGGCGCCGCCGTCAACCCAACTTGCGCCACGGTCAGCAGAAAAAAGCCCTATCGCAGCTTGGCCGCGCCCGGCGAACGAAGGCCCGGCGCGGCCCCGGACCTCAGCCGTTCGCGGTGGTCGGATCGATTATCTTTTTGACTTCGGTGACCTGGGTGGCCGGAAAGCCGCTCATGTCCGCGTGCTGGCGAATGACCGCCTCATCCTTGGCGAGATAGACACAAAACGTCTTGTTGTCGGCAACGTAGCTTTCAACCCACTGGATGTCGGGGGCCAGCTGGTTCAGGACTTCATTGGACTTGGCCGCAGCGCCGCGCAGTTGCTCGCGCTCTAAGCTGCCGACCTTGGGAATATCGCGTTCGATGATGAATTTGCGCAAAGCCATAAGCGTTTCTCCACGACGTTGACACTGCGGTTAGTGACGACCAGCCGCGGGGCAGACCTGCATCGTCAACCGTTGCACCGCGTTTCAAGCTCGCCTCCCCGCCCGCTGAGGAGGTGGGGAGCGCAGCCCGCCGTGCAAGCGCAGCGGGGCACAAAAAGCAAGGCTCGGCGATCGGTGCCAACCTGCCCGGCAAGGACGCCGCGCGGCAAAGACCGCAGCGCCGCCGCCGCGGCAGCCGCTCGATGCAAGGCTATCAGGTCGGTTAGTTGGCAGCAAAGCAGGAGATGAGGCCAGCGCCGTCCGTTGCCCGCAGCGAGGCTTGTTCGCAGGCGCGGCGAGCCGTGCGAGGAATTCCACGACCTTGCCTCGGCGATCGTCAGGCCCATGCGGTCGCGTGTGGGACGCTCGCTGAGCCCACGAAAGAATAGGTTTCCCCTTCGCTGGGCAGAATGAGGAGGAAGAGGCCACTTGGCTGGCGCCGACGGGTTGCTGGCCGGCGGCGGCCTAACCGGGTTGCCGGCCAAGCTGCCGGGACACGGATTGCGTGCTAGGCTCGAGGCGAGGCGAACACAGGGTGGATCATGGCACAATCGGGCAAACCTCGCACGCAGCGTGGCTTTCTCCGCGACCTGCAAGTCTACGGTGATGCCGACTTTTCCGCCTATATGCGCCGGGCTTTTGCGCGCTCGATGGGCTACTCCGGCGCCGAGTTGAAACGCCCAGTGGTGGGCATCGCCTTCACGCACTCCAAGTTCAATCCCTGCCACCGCCACTTCCCGGAGCTGCTCGATGCGGTCAAACGCGGGGTGACGTCGGCCGGCGGGCTCGCCCTCGAGTTTCCCACCATTTCGCTGCACGAGTTGACGCTGGCGCCCAACTCCATGAAATTCCGCAATCTGATGGCGATGGACACGGAGGAGATGATCCGCGCCCAACCGATGGATGCGGTGGTGCTGATGGGCGGCTGCGACAAGACCGTGCCGGCGCAACTGATGGGCGCCGCCAGCGCCGGCAAGCCCGCCATCGAATTGATCGGCGGGCCACAGATGACCTCGCGGTTCAGGGATGACCGCGTCGGCGCCTGCACCGATTGCCGCAAGTTCTGGACGCAATACCGCGCTGGTCAATTGGATCAGCAGGGCATCGAGGCGGTCGAGGGCCGGCTCGTGACCACCACCGGCACGTGTGCGGTGATGGGCACGGCCTCGACCATGGCGGCGATCGCCGAAGCGCTCGGCATGACGCTGCCCGGGACCGCGGCCATCCCCGCGGTTCACGCCGATCGCCTGCGCGCGGCCGAGGCCACCGGCGCGCGCGCCGTGGCGCTTGCCCATTCCGATCTGACGCCGGACAAAATCATCACGGCAAAGTCGATCGAGAATGCCGCGCGCGTGCTCTTGGCCCTCGGCGGCTCGACCAACGGCGTGATCCACCTTGCTGCCATTGCCGGGCGGCTCGGCCACAGCTTCGATCTCAACCGGCTCAACGACTTGTCCGACACGACGCCCGTGCTGGCCGCCGTCAAGCCGGTCGGGCAGGAGTTTTACATGGAGGATTTTTTCGCCGCCGGCGGCATTGGTGCCGTGCTGCGCGAGCTGAAATCCCTGCTCCACCTCGACTGCATGACGATCGCGGGCGAAACGCTGGGCGAGCGCCTGGCGGCGGAGGCGGGTGCCTATGTCGATCGCCGCGTCATCAAATCGGCGGCCGAGCCGCTCGAGCGCCAGGGCGGCTTGGTGGCGTTGTTCGGTAGCCTGGCGCCCGACGGCTGCATCATCAAACGTTCGGCGGCGACCCCAGCCCTGTTCGAGAAGACCGCTCGTGCGGTCGTATTCTCCTCGCTTGAGGACATGGCCGCGCGCGTCGACGATCCCGATCTCGAGGTGACGGCCGACGACATGTTGGTGTTGCAGCATGCCGGGCCGAAGAGCGCCTCGGCGATGCCGGAGGCAGGCTTTCTGCCGATCCCGAAAAAGCTGTTGGCGGCCGGCGTCAAGGATATGGTGCGCATCTCCGATGCGCGCATGTCCGGGACGGCCTACGGCACCATCGTGCTGCATGTAGCGCCGGAGGCTGCCGCGGGGGGTCCGCTGGCGATGGTGCGCACCGGCGATCGGATCCGCCTCAGCGTGAAGGAACGCCGCCTCGATCTCCTGGTGGACGCTGGCGAGCTCGACAAGCGCCGGGCGACCTGGCGAGCCCCGGCAACCGCGGACCTGCGCGGCTACGATCGCCTGTTCCGCGAGACGGTCTTGCAGGCACCCGAGGGATGCGACTTCGGCTTCCTGCGGCGTTGATGCACGAGCCCGGCTGCGGCGTCGCCGTCACGCAGCCCACGCCGCGGCCACCGGGGGTCAGAGCGTCCTTCTGACCCCGCAGCATCGGCGCTCAGTTTGCCTCAGCGCTCCGCCATCAGACCCTTGATGTTGCGCACGGCCACGCGGCGGTTGAGGCGCTCGGGCCCTTGCGTGTCGACCTTGAGGTACTGCTCACCGTAGCCCTGGGTGACAAGGTTTTCCGGCGGTACCCCGAACTGGTCGGAGAGGATCGTGGCCACCGAGGAGGCGCGCCGATCGGAGAGGCTCAGGTTGTCTTCGTCCGGCCCGACGGCATCCGTGTGGCCTTCGATCAAAAACACCAAGTCGGGGTCGCGTTCGAGCGCGCGCAGCATGGACCGGGCCAGGCGCTCGAGCTTCGGATATTGCTCGGGCGTAACCTCAAAGGCGCCGAACTCGAAGTTGATGTCGAGATCGATGCGGCGCGTATATTCGCGCAGCTCCTGGCTATAGCGGATTTCTTCCAACGAGTAGCCGCGGTCGAGGCGCTCGATGGGTGGGGCCAGCAGCACCTCGTCGAGGTCCACGTCGCGGGCGCGATCATACTCGACGATGTAGCGCTCGCGCGGAATGGTGATGTGCGGACGCGCGAGATTGAGGGCGACGATACCCACGCCCACGCCCACGGCCACACCGATGCCGACGTTGCGATAGAAGCGACGATTGTCGATCAGGTGCACCTCGCGGCCGTCCGGGCCGCGACGGTAGCGCCGCAGCAGGCGGCCGTTGCCGTCGACCTCGGTGACGACGCGCACGCCGCCCGGGCGATCGAAGAAGGTGATCTGCACGCCGTCCGCGCGCTTCTCGGTTTTTGCATCGGGCCGGCGCCGGAAATTTTCCGCCTCGTCGTGCTTGATGATGATGCGATTGTCCTGCTTGATGATGACGCGATCGCCGGGTTCTTTGATCACCTTGACGCCGCCGGCTTCGATCTTCTCTTCGCGGGCCTTCTTCACGTCCTCAAGGCCCCTGGGCGCCGGTTGGCCGCTGCGCAGGCCTTGCGCGGCGGGATCGGACGGGGCGAGCGAGCGCGGGCTTGCGCCCCCCGGTAGCGCTGCGCCGCTTGGCGCGCCCGGCGTTGCGGGCAGAGCCTGCGGGCTTGGCGTGCCCGGCCGACCGGTTGGGCCGCCGGGGCTCGTCGGTGGTGGGCCGCCCGGGGAAATGGTGGCGGCGGGTGGCTGCCCGGGCAGGCCGGGGGAGATGCCGCCCGGTGCGGTCGGGGCGCCGGGGCCGGTTGGCGAGCCGGCGCGGGGAATGCTGGCGCCAGGTGGTTGTCCAGGAACGGCGGGGGACGCGGCGCCCGGAGGTGCGGTCGGGGCACCCTTCTCCCCGGGCAGGCCGCCTTGTCCGCGTTCTTGGCCCCGCTCTTGGCGCTTGCGATCGGGGAAGCCGGGCCCTTCTTCGCGCCTGGGCGCGCCTTCGCTTCGCGGCGGCGGTCCTTTGCCCGGCTCCTTGAACGTGGGCGGAGGACCGCTTGGTCTTTTTTCCACGGGCGGGGCGGGCGGCGGCGGAGCCGGTTGAGCTTTCGGCGGTGGGAAGGGAGCTTTTGGCGGCGCCGGCGGTGGCGCCTTCGGTGGGGGGGGCGGGCCCTTGGGCGGGGCGGGCGGCGCCGCCTTCGGCGGCGGCGGCGGGCCCTTCTTGGCCGGCGGTTGGCCCTTTTCTTTTTCTTTCCTTTGTTCCTCGGTTTGCTGGGCGTGCGCCCGCTCGATCAGACCCGCGCGCTCGGCGATCAAAGTGCCCGCGGTTGCCGAAACCGAGGCCGTCACGATCAAAGAGGTTCCAAAGCGCACACGATGGCGGATGGTCATTCTGGCTCCCACAGGTTCAAGCGCGCAGGCGGCGGAATATCTGGCGCCAAACGGCCAATGGGCGGCGTGCGCGATCTGCTCGAGAACGCCATCGGCGCACTTTGAGGCGGCAGCGAGGCGAATGTTTCGTATACTGCACGCAGAGCTTGGCAAATACTCAAGTGCGCCCTGGGCAAAAACCACCGATGGAACTGGGAAAATCCGATGCAAACCGTTGAAATCGTTGAGGTAGCGCCGCGCGACGGGTTTCAGGCGGTCAAGCCCTTTATCGCCACCGAGCGCAAGATCGCAATCATCGAGGAACTGGCTGCCTGCGGCCTATCACGGCTAGAGATTGGCTCCTTTGTCAGTCCCAGGGCCGTGCCGCAGCTGGCCGACACGGCCGAGGTTCTGAAAGGCGCCAAGGTCCCGGCGGGCCTGCGCCTGCAGGTGCTCGTGCCCAACGCCAGGGGGCTCGAGCTTGCGCTCGAGGCCGGCGTCCGGGACGTGGCTTGGGTGATTTCGGTGTCGGAGAGCCACAACCGCGCCAATGTGAACCGGAGCGTTGATGAGAGTTTTCGCGCCTTCGAGGCGGCCTGGGCCGGGCTCGGACCGATGAAGCCGAATTTGCGCTTTGGCTTGTCGACCTGCTTCGATTGCCCTTGGGAGGGGCGCATCGCCGAGACGGCGGTCATCGCCTGCGTCGAGCGGGCCATGGCCGCGGCCCCTCAACTCGAGATCGGCATTTGCGACACCACCGGGCGCGCCGCGCCCGACCACGTCGGCTCGCTGTTTGCGTGCCTGATGGGCAAATACGCCAGCGACCAGGTCACCTTCGCCTACCACGGCCACGATACCTATGGATTGGGCGTCGCCAACGCCATCGAGGCCTACCGGCAGGGCGTGCGCGTCATCGATGGTGCGGCGGGTGGTCTGGGCGGCTGTCCCTTTGCGCCCGGCGCCGCCGGCAACACCGCCAGCGAGGATCTCGTGTTTGCCTTCGAGCACATGGGCATCGCCACCGGCATCCGCTTCGACCGGCTGCTCGAGGCGGCCGAACACACCGCCGCGGTCGCCCCTGAGCAGGCCGGCGGCAAGCTGCGCTCGGTGCCGCGACACCGCGCGTTGTCGGGTTTCGCTGCCGCCAGTCGCGGCGTGCCGGCCTAAGCCTCGGGCCGCGCGGGCGCTCGGCCCATGGGCCTGAGCCGCAAGCAGCGCAACTGCGAAGGCAAGCCGCGGCCGGCAGCGAGGATCTTGTTTGCCTTCGAGCACATGGGCATCGCCACCGGCATCCGCTTCGACCGGCTGCTCGAGGCGGCCGAAGCACACGGCCGCGGTCGCCCCGGAGCAGGCCGGCGGCAAGCTGCGCTCGGTGCCGCGACACCGCGCGCTGTCAGGTTTCGCTGCCGCCAGTCGCGGCGTACCGATCCAAGCCTCGGGCCGCGCCGGCGCCGGCCCATGGGCCTGAGCCGCAAGCAGCGCGACTGCGAAGGCAAGCCGCGGCCGGCAGCGGCTAAGCGTCCACCCGCGCCACATCGAGCCTGTGCACGATGCCCTGCGTCTGCCGATTGAGGCTCGGATACCTCTCGAGCACCAACGGATCATGGCCGGGGATTACGCGCTTGGGCGAAGCCGCCAGCTCGACGAGCCGCGCATAGCCCTTCAAGGTATCCTCGACGTCGACCACGATCGGGAAGACTTTGCCGGTTTCGAAGTTCTCGTAGAAATGCGAGCTGTCGGAGGCCAGCACGACCGGTCCCGAATCCGTCATGACACGCACGCACTGCAGGCCGCGGCTATGCCCGCCGATCTTGTGCACGCTGATCCCCGGGGCGACCTCCGCGTCGCCGTCGTGGAATTGTACGCGACCGGAATAGACCTGGCGCACCATTTCGCAAATGTGATCGGCCGTGAACGGATAGCGCAGATGCGCGTGGCACATGCACGGGCCTGTGGCATAAGCCATCTCCGCCGCTTGCACATGGAAACGGGCCGCCGGAAAGGCGCCGAGCGTACCGGCGTGATCGTAGTGCAGGTGGGTGACGATGAGCTCTTCGATCCGGTTGGCCGATAGGCCGATCAGTTCCAGCGCCGCAGCCGGCAGCCGGTCGACCTGGCGTCCGCGCTTGGCGCCCTCGGTTGGATCGAAGCCGCTGTCGACGAGCAGGCATCGCTTGGCGTTGCGGATGACCCAGACGAAGTAGGCGATGGGATGGGGCCCATCGTGGTCGTCGGCGGAGATAAAGCTCTCGTAGCGTTTGCGCTTGCTGAACTCGCCGTACTTGATGGCGAGGATTTCGTAGGTCTCGGTGGTCACGGGCTATGCTCCTGCCAATTGTTGTCGGGCGGTGTAGAATGCCGCCCAAGTGCGCCAGTGTCACGAAGGCGTCGCAACATCGATTGAGCCCCAGGCGGGGGCGAGGTTGGATGGCCGCACCGCAATCGCCACATGCTTGCTGGGCCGGCCAGCACGAAAGACCAACACCTTGAACGTTTCCTTCCTGCAAGAGCTCTTGAACACGATCGCCGATCAAGGCCGCCAGTTGCTGCCTCGGTCCTTGGCTTGGCTCGACCGCACCGAGGACATCGGCGCCCTGGCCCAGGGGCTGGTCTCCGGTCGCGGCGAGGCCTCCGGCGTCGCCATCGCCAGCGAGATTTTGGCGCGGTACCGCGGTCTCGACGCCGACGATCGCCGAGCATTTTTAATGTTCCTTGCGCGCACGATGGAGCCGGACGCCGAGGTGGTCGAACGGGCGGCCAATGACTATCTTCGATCGCCGAGTGCCGCCACCGTGGGGGCGCTGCAGCGTGCCGTAGAAAGCCCGCGGCTGGAATTCTTTCGCCGCCTGAACCTGGCGCCCGGCGCCACCGCCGCCATCGTGGCGATGCGCCGCGATTTGATCGAGGCCCGCGAACCGGCCCTGGCTGCGGTCAATCGCGATCTGATGCATCTGCTCTCCTCCTGGTTCAACCGGGGGTTCTTAGTGCTGCGGCGCATCGACTGGCAGACGCCGGCGGCGATCCTCGACAAGATCATCGCCTACGAGGCGGTGCACGAAATTCAGGGTTGGGACGATTTGCGGCGCCGGCTCGATCCCGTCGATCGGCGTTGCTTTGCGTTCTTTCATCCCTCGCTGATCGACGAGCCGCTGATCTTCGTGGAAGTGGCCTTGAGCGATGCCATACCCGACAACATCCAATCGCTGCTGCAGGAACAGTCAAAGCCGGTCTCCACGCAGGAGCCCACGACGGCGGTATTTTACTCGATTTCCAACTGCCAGGAGGGCCTGCGCGGCATCTCTTTCGGGAACTTTTTGATTAAACAAGTCGTTGAAGATCTCGTGAAAGAGCGCCCCAGCCTCAAGACGTTCGTGACCTTGTCGCCCGTGCCCGATTTCGCCGATTGGCTGGCCGAAGTATCGAACGCGGATACTTCCGGGCTTCTTGGCGATATCGAGCGGGCCCAGCTTGTCGCCCTCAACGATCGCAATTGGATCTTGGGTCCCGAGACCGATGCTTTGAAGCCTTTGCTGCTGCGGCTCGCGGCGCACTACTTTTTGCGCGCCAAGCTGGACAATGGCCGCCCGGCCGACCCGGTTGCCCGCTTCCATCTCGGCAACGGCGCCCGCCTGGAGCGCATTAATTGGCTGGGCGATACCTCGCCCAAGGGCCTGCGCGAGGCGCACGGGCTTATGTGCAACTATCGCTACGAACTGCGCGACATCGAGAAAAATCACGAGGCCTATGAGAACGAGGGGGCGGTGGCGGCCTCGCGCCAGGTGGTAGCCTGGTTGAAGCCGGATCGCAGCAAGGCGGATACCAGCAAGCTCTTGGCCATCCCGCGGCTGCGCACGGGAAGGCAGTCGGCGCCGAGCGAGGATGGCCAATGATGCCGCGGCGCGCCGTGTTAGTCATATGCGCGGCCGGCTTCCGGCTCCGGGGCCGGCCGGGGTATCCTCCGGGTCGGGCGGCCCTGCGCCCTGTCGCCGGCAGGTGGAACGGAGCTTGGCCCCTTCACTCCAGCGGTCGAGGACGAGAGCATGCGCTACGACGAGCAAGATCGGCAGAGTGACAGCTTCGAGGATCGGCGTGGCGAGCGCGGCGGCATGTTCCCCGGCGGCGGGAGAATGGGCATCCCGATCCCGATCGGCGGCGGCGGCATGAGCATCACGACGCTGCTGATCATCGGTGCCATCTGCTTGATGTTTGGCATCAATCCGCTCACGCTCTTGACGTCTAATGGCATCGAGATCCCGGACATGCCACGCCCAGGTCCCAGTCAACGCGACATTCCCGGGCTGCCGCGGAGCCAGAATCCGGTGGGCCAGGCCAATGATGAGAAGACCCGTTTCGTGCGCCAGGTGCTGGCCGACACGGAGGATGTCTGGGAGAGCGTCTTCAAGGGGTCGGGCCGCACCTATCACAAACCGAAGCTGGTGGTGTTTGAGGGGGCGACGCGGACCGGATGCGGGGTTGGCCAGACGGCGATGGGCCCCTTCTACTGTCCGCTCGACCGCACCGTGTATATCGACCTTGCCTTCTACGAGCAGATGAAGCGGCGCTTCCATGCGCCCGGGGATTTCGCGCAGGCCTACGTGATCGCCCACGAGGTCGGCCATCACGTGCAGACCGAGCTCGGCATCGCCGACAAGGTACAGGCCATGAAGGAGCGTAGCGGCGATGAGGTGCGCGTCAACGCCCTGCAGGTGCGCATGGAGCTGCAGGCGGACTGTCTGGCCGGCGTCTGGGCCAGTCTCAACAACAAGGTGAAGTCGCGCCTGGAGCCCGGCGACATCGAAGAAGGATTGGCGGCCGCTTCTGCCATCGGCGACGACACGCTGCAGCGTCAAACGCAGGGCAGGGTGGTGCCGGAATCCTTCACCCACGGCACCTCGGCCCAGCGCGTGGGCTGGTTCCGTAAGGGTTTCGAAACCGGCCAAACGCAGGCCTGCGACACCTTCAATGCCAGCAATCTCTAGCCATGCGCGGGACACCGTAAGGGTGCCGCGGGCCCTGGGCCTCACAGTCGGTCGATGACCCCGAGCAGCGTTGTCATTTCCTCCCGCGTCAGTCCGCCGTGGTGGCCGTGGAAGTGGTTTTCCAGCCGACCGGGCTCGCGCCACCAAATGAAGCGCCCGAGGTAGGGCAGGACCAAGATATCGCCGAGGCGTCGGCGCAACTCATCACTGATCGCACCGCTCCCGAACAGGCCGTGCTGCAGGGCGTCCGCCATGGACAGGACCAGGGCCTCCCCTGCCAGCGCCTCCTCAAGTAGCCCCAGCACCTGCGCCCTGAGCGGCGGCCTCACGTGCAAGAAGATGTCGCGCGGGGAGCCGTTGGGATAGATCGGCTTGCCGGTCGGACTGAGCGGCAGACAGTCCCTGAGCGCGGGTAGGGCCTCGTTGAGGTAAAGGGTGTCGCGGGCATCGGCGCCCACATGACCGTGGTCGGCGGTGAAGAGGTAGAGCGTATCGGGTGCCGCCACCGCATCGAAAACCGCATCGACGGTGTGCCAGAAGTTGGCAATTTCGGCGGCGTGATAGCTGCTGCCGGGCCCGTGCGTGTGGGCGATGGCGTCGATGGCGGCCCAGTAGAAGCTGAGCAGCGCCTTGCCCGGCGTCGCCAGCAGGCATTCCTTGAGCTGCACCAAGGCTTCGGCCAACGTGCTGTGGCGCACGATTTCGGCGCCGGCACTGGCCACGCTGTTGTAGGCGGAGGTTGCATAACTGCGGTGCGCGAACTGGATAGAGCGCACGCCCTTGCGGCCGAGACGCTGATGCACGGTCTCGTGCACCTCGAGCAGCTTGGCCGGATCGTAGCCCAGACGCGCGCAGGCATCGGGCGGATGTCGGCCGAGCGGCGTAAAGGCCAGCGACTGGATCACCTCGCCGTAGGCCGGAATATAGAGGTTCCACTCGTAAAGGGCGTGCTGCGCCGGCAGCACGCCGAGGTTCAGGGTCGAGACCGATGCGGCCGTGGTCGAGGGAAACAGCGCCGAGAGGGGGGTAAGGGTGCCTTCCTCGCTGACGCGTCGCAGGGTGCGGAACTGGTGTCGATACTGGCACCAAAACTGCCAGGCAAAGGAATCGACGAAGAACAAGACGACCTTCTGGGGGCGTGGATAGGTGCCCGCAAAGCAAGCCGCGGGCAGCAGCGGCCCGCGCTCGGCGCCCGTCAGCAGGAACTCGATGGTGTTGGGGATGTTGCCGAAGCTGTAATCGGCATAGATCGGCCGCACCAGGCCGTCGCCGAGCGACTGGAATTGCGATAGTGGCGCTTCGTTGATCATTGTCGCTTGCGTGTCAAATGCCTCTCGAAAGCGCTTCGCTGGCGGGGGCCGCTCAAGCGTGTGCGTCTGCCAGCAGGCCAAGCATGCGCTCGAGGGGCGGGGCGCGCAATGCTTGGCCTCGCCTCGTGCCCGACGCAAAGGCGAGCGATTGCCAAATTAGCCCTGAGTTTGCCGGCGGGCGATAAAGGCCAGCCGCTCGAACAGGTGCACGTCCTGTTCGTTCTTGAGCAGTGCACCGTGCAGCGGTGGGATCAGCTTGCGCGGGTCGTTCTCGCGTAGCGTCTCGGGACTGATGTCCTCATTGAGCAGCAACTTGATCCAATCGAGCAATTCGGAGGTGGACGGCTTCTTCTTGATCCCCGGCACCTCGCGCACGTCATAGAAAGCCTTCAAGGCTTCGGAGACCAGGCGTCCCTTGATGTCGGGGAAATGCACGTCGACGATGGCGCGCATGGTGTTCGCATCCGGAAACTTGATGTAGTGGAAAAAGCAACGCCGCAGGAAGGCATCGGGCAGCTCTTTCTCGTTGTTGGAGGTAATAATAACGATGGGGCGGTGCTTTGCCTTGATGGTCTCGTGCGTTTCGTAAATATAAAACTCCATGCGATCGAGTTCCTGCAGCAGGTCATTGGGGAACTCGATGTCGGCCTTGTCGATCTCATCGATCAGCAGCACGGGCCGCTCGCCCATGGTGAAGGCCTCCCACAACTTGCCCTTGCGGATGTAGTTGCGGATGTCGGCGACGCGAGGGTCGCCGAGCTGGCTATCGCGCAGGCGGCTAACCGCGTCATACTCGTAGAGGCCCTGCAATGCCTTGGTCGTCGATTTGATGTGCCACTCAATGAGCGGGGCCTTGATTGCCTTGGCGACTTCGATGGCCAGAACCGTCTTGCCGGTGCCGGGCTCGCCCTTGATGAGCAGCGGTCGCTGCAAGGTGATGGCGGCGTTGACCGCGACCTTGAGATCCTCAGTGGCGATGTAGGTTTTGGTGCCCTGGAACTGCATTGGTGGCGGATTGCTCCCCGGCTGGCAAAAAGACGCGCGAGCTTAGGGGGTGAGGGGGTGGCCAGCAAGCGCGCCCGCTGCGGCAAAGGCGAGCGTCCGCCTGGCCCCAGCGGCCACGGCCGCTTTGCCGAGAAAGCAAGGCTTGGCCAGCGCGGATCGGGCTGCGGCGGCGGCTGGCTCGGCCGACCGCGGGCGCCGGCGGCATCGCCTCTGCGCCTTAACCTTGCTGGCAAGCCCGAAAAACGAGCCCCCAAGCCATCAGGATCGCCTCGAACGTGGCATCGCGCGCCCCGCCGATGTGGCCTTGCCGCGACGTCTCCCTCCGTCGTGATTTGGAAGGGGGCAAGGCACGGGGGAAAAATGGCGCCGCGGGGTTCGTAGTCGCGTGAGGGCACCATGAAGCGCGAACGACCGGCCGACGATGCGAGGCGCACCGCCATTATCGAGCGCCTGCGCGGCACGCCGACGCTTGAAATTGCGCGCGGTCTCGACCGCAAACATGAAACCATCAAAGGCTATCTCAGCAGTTGCGGCACCACGATCGGCGGCGCCTACCATTTGCATTCGCTGATCGCCGAGGCGCTTTTCAGCGAGCAGGAATTGTTGCACGCCGGCGCGGTCTGGGACGGGCGCAGCTGGGTTGGGCACCCTCGCAATCGGTCGACACCCTAGCCGGCGCCCCGGCTCGACGTACTTCCGGATTGGGGTCTATCGACGGGGGGCGAGCCGTGCCAGGAGGCAGTCCTCGTCGCAGTGGCCCAAACCACGCGCTCCGATCATCGCGCGCGTGATAGCCAGTGCAGCGCCCGCGACGGCGAGGCCGTTGCGACCTGGGGAAAAAAAGGCCGCTCCCATTCCAAGCGCAGGCGCTGGGGGGGCCATGGCTGGCAAGTCTTCTTCCCGCAGGCGCGGGCGAGGCGGCCGAAAGGCCCGCACCATCGAGTGACGGAAGGCGCACATGCAACCATCCCTGTTGCGGGCGCGATGGCCTCGCCCCTGGCGCGCGCTTTTCCACACCCCCCGGTTGGCGTTAGCGAGCCGGGATGGCCGGGCCGTGAACTCCCGCCGGGCGGGCCGCCCCCGGCAAAAGGCGCGCAGCCTCCGGTTGGGGCGCCTCTCGATGGGGAGGGGAAGTGCACGAACGGCGTGCATTTTTGCGGCAATGCACCACAGAATAGTGGGCGGGAACCCTTGCTGCGAGGCGCCGAGGGGGCCGGCCAAAGCGCTGGCGAGGCCGGCGCATCAAGCATTTGTGTTGCGCCGCACGGCAACTCCTTGACTTGAAAAAACAGCAAGTTAAATACGGGCCCCGAAGAGCGCCGGGTCGGCTTCCGGCGCCCCAAAGATAAATAAGCGAGCCGTCGGGAAGCGTGGATGGGCAAGAAAGACCGTATCGTATCGGCCAAAATGGCCGACCCCAAATCGCACGCCAAGGCTAAGATGAACGGCCGGTTAAATGGTGCGCTCAACGGCCGCAGTAAGGCGGCCGAGGGAAAAGCTGCTGCAAAAAAGCAGTCGGCCCACAAGCCGCTGGCAAAGCGGTCCAAGCCGCAGATGAGCGGCATGATTGTTCTCCCAGAAGGCTACCGCCCTTCTGAGAACGAGCCCTTCATGAACGAACGACACAAGGCCTATTTCCGCAACAAGTTGGTGGCCTGGAAGGAAGAGATCGTCCGGCAGAACCGGGAAACTCTGCAGGTGCTGCACGAGGATTCCGCCCAGCACGCCGACCTTGCGGACCGCGCCACGTCGGAAACCGACCGCGCCCTGGAGCTGCGTGCGCGCGATCGCCAACGCAAGCTGATCGCCAAGATCGATGCTGCCCTGTCGCGCATCGAAGAAGGCACCTATGGGTATTGCGAGGAGACCGGCGAGCCGATCGGGCTGAGACGCCTCGATGCCCGACCCATCGCCACCCTCTCGCTGGAAGCACAGGAGCGCCACGAGCGCCGCGAGAAGGTTTTTCGCGAAGACTGAGCGCTCAACGCCGCCGGCAGCGCCTGGCGCCCGCGCGACTTCCTCTCTATTCGATTTGACGCTTTGCCTGGCCAGCCCGCGGCTGCCGCGCGGGGCTTCAATCGCGCGTGCCGGTGACGCGGTTGCCGTTGCTGTGCTCGCCTGCCGCGGGGTCGGCTGCCTCAGCCGCATCCTTGTCGCTTCGCTGCGCCCTGGCAAGCTGCCCCAGCTCCCGCCGCAGCGCCTCAAGATCGCGCAGGTTGACGTCGAGCTGATTGAAGGGGATCTCGATATTGGCGGCGCGCAGCGCCTTGAAGATGGCGGTGCGGAGCGCCGACTGTACCGCCACGGCCTTGCTGATCTCCGGGAGCGAAACGCGCAAATCGAACATCAGCGCGCTGTCGCCGAAATTTTCAAATACCGCGCTTGGCTCTGGAAAGCGCAGCACATCCGGGTGCTCGAGCGCACACTTGCGCAAAATGGCGATCACCTGTTCGGGATCGGCGGCATAAGACACGCCGACCTTGACGCTCACCGCCACCAGGGAGTCGCGATGCGTCCAGTTCAGCACGCGTCCGGTGATCAGTTCCGAATTGGGAACGATCAGGCTGGCGCGATCGAAGGTCTCGATTTCGGTGGCACGCACCGAGATGCGGCGCACCAACCCCTGCTGGTCGCCGACGACGATCCGGTCGCCGACCTTAATTGGCCGCTCGATCAGCAAAATGAGGCCGGAGACAAAATTGTTAACGATCGACTGCAGGCCGAAACCGATGCCGACCGAGAGGGCACCGGCGACGATGGCGAGATTGGTGATATCGAAGCCGGCATAGGACAGGGCAAGCAGGGCGGCAAAGGCGATGCAGGCATAGCCGACCACGGTGTCGATGGAATTGACGATGCCCGGATCCATGCGCGTCTGCTGCAAGGCCTTTTCGCGCAGCCAGCGCTGAAACAGTCGGGTGGCAAACAGCAGGGCAATGAACAGGATGATGCCGAGCAGGATGCGAGCCAGCGAAATGCGGAACTGGCCGACCTCCATGCCGAACAGGATCGAGGTGAACCAGTCGCGGATGTCGGCGCCGGAGAAGCCCCATTGCAGCATCAGCAAGGGAATGGCGGCGATCACGACCGCAAGCGTCAGCGCCAGCTCGGTCAGGCGAGTGAGTTGATTGCGGCGCGGACCATCGAGGCCGAAACGGCTCTCGAGGATCTCACCCACCGGAAAACTGCGTTGCTGCGGCTCGCGCGTCACCGCGCGTATGGCAAGATAGGCAAGCCAACCCACCACGACGACGATGCCGGTGAGGACGAGCTGCTGGGCGAGGAAGCGGGCGAGTGCGACGTAGCCGGCGAGCGCCGTGGCAATGATGCCGATGGCGATGGCCCATAGCGGGAGTTTCAACAGCCGCGGATAGTGCCGCGAGACCGCCGCCGCCCCGTCTTGCGGGGCAAACGGCGTCAACAGAACCCCGATCAACAGGGCGGCGAAGGCTGTGCTTGATGCGAAGGACTGCACCACGCTGAGCGTCAGCGGCACGAAGAAGGCACGGCTAATTTCGGTGAGGGCCACGTCGATGGCATACACCGCCGCCATGCCGATCAGCAGGCGTGCAATTCGCCTTGCCGAAGTGTTGCAGAGCGCCACCAGGCGCCAATCGGGCTCGCTCGGCGCCAACACGCCGGTGATCAGCGCCGAGACGGCGGAGAAGATGACGACGGCCTTGAGAATGGCGGCCCCCGCACGCACCCACGGTGGATAGAGAAGCCCAAGCGCGTCGAGCCCGCCATAGAGCAGCATCGCCGCGGCGACGGCGGCGAGCGCCTTGAGGGGAGCGACCCAGGCGACCGCCTTGGCCCGCTCGAAAAATGATGGCGCCGGGCTCTCCGGGCCGATGATGCGACGGCCGGTGAGCCGGTTGGTAAGACGCCACAGCACGATGAACAGCAACACCACGGCAACGAACAACAGCGATAGCTGCAACCGCTTTTGTTCCGCCCAGTGCAGCCAATCTTCCGCCAAATAGTTGAAGCGGTGGATCACCCCGGGGGTTTCGGTGAACAGGTCGCGCCATAGCCCGGGCAACAATGGGCTCGGCAGGCGTTCCATCAGGTTCTTGGTGAAAATGGCATGGCGCATCACCGTGATGCGTTCGATCAACTGACGCGCCCTGACCCAGGTGAGCTCGGTCGACTTGATGGCGCCGTCCAGTAGAGAGGCAAGCGCGCTGAGGCGCGCCCGCTCGGCGGCAATCGCGGGAGATTCGGCCGGTCCATCCTTGGCCGGCGGCGGGCCTAGCTTCTCGATCTGCGTGCGCACCAGGGCCAATTCCGGCCGCAACGCCTCGGCCGTCTGGGAGGCATCCGCCAGGATGTCCTCAACGTTGATGCGCAGTGTGCTGAGATCCTCCTCGACGTTATTGAGGTGCTGCAGCGCCTTTTCGGCCCCGTCGAGCGAATTCGTGATGCGCGCGAGCGCATCGGCCAGGTTCTTGGGCAGCGCTGCCTGCTCGCCGGGGCTCTGCGCTGCCGGTGTGGCCGCCTCGCCTGGGCGCGGTGGGGCCGAAGGCTGGGCCGTGGGCGACGGTGGTGCCGCTTGCGGCACGGCAGAGGTACACAACCCCCAGCACGTCGCTAACACTAGCCCGGCAAGCAGGCACCAGTCATGGAGCCGACGGTACTGCACGCTCACTCGTTGACGGCCTGTCCGAAGCTGCGTGGTTGGCGGGTGAAGACGGGCGCGGCTTGCGCCGGCGCCTCGCCGACCGCCGGTGCGGTTTTGGCGACAGCGATTCCGGTCTCGATCACGACGTCCACGGGCCCGCCGGTCATGATCAAATGCTCAACGTCGTCGCGCCGCACCAGCACGAGCTTGCGGCGGCTGTCGAGGGTGGCCTGTTCGGAAACGGCAAGGCGCGGCTCGGGGCGGGGCGCAAACCAAGTGCCAAGATTGAGGCCGATGCTGGCATCTCCCGTGACATAGGCACGATAACCCCACAGGCCGGCCGCCACCGCGGCCGCAACCAGCAAAAACAGAAAGAGCCACGTCATCATCGCTTTAAGGCCTCATGCAAGCGCCGCATCATCAGTGGGCCACCCCACAGAGTGGCTGAATTGCCAACCTCGATCCTAGAAGTGCTCCCGCTCGCCCTCATCAAGATTCCCTGCGCCAAGCCTCTCCCGGCGCCCGTCGCTCTTTGTGCCCTCTCTCTTTACGCCCCCGCTTTACGCCCCCGCTTTACGCCCCCGCTTTACGCCCCCGCTTCCCCCTTGACGCCAAGTCTCCCTGCTCCCGTGAGCCGCGCCCGCAAGCGGCCGGCGCGAATGCGCGCCTCGTTCATGGCATCTTAACCTGAATGATTGCTTTCTTGAAGGCGGGAGCCTGGGCATTACACGCTATCGGTGTGGGCCTGCTCGAGGGATCAACAACCGTCTGGTTTGGTGTATGCGTCCAGAACTGAGCCCGGGTCCGGCCATGTCCATGGCCGTAGTGGAGAGCTTGCGGGCACTTCGCCTGCTGCTGCCGCAGAATCAGCTAAAAGACGGCAGCATGGCAGAGATCGAGGTAGGCCAGACCTCTCCGGCCGATACAACCATTGCGCGCGGGCACGGATTGGGCGGTGCATTTTCCCTGCTGGGGATGATGCTGGCCGGCGCCCTCGTCCTCGTGCTGCTGACCAACAGCCTGGCCGAGCCCATGGTGGTCGGCTTGCTGGGGCTGCTGGCGGTGGCCGGCGTGTTCTTGGTGTTCGGGCTGCTTTCCGGGTTCCTGCGCCTGGGCGATCGAGCCGTCGAGGCCGACATGATCAGGGCGGTCGCCGAGGGCTTGGACAGCGCGCTGCAAATCGTCAACGCGCAAGGCAGCGTACTTTATCGCAATCGGGCTCTTGAGCGTCTTACCGGCCGACGCTCCGGCCGCCATGCCAGCCTGGAAGAATTGTTTGCCGGTGCGCCCGATACGGCACAGGCCTACTTCCGGCTCAGCCGCGCGGCCGAGCGCATGGAGGGGCGCCAAGAGGAGATCTACGTGCATCCGGGTCCGCTCGGGGGGCGCACCGGCCGTTGGCTCAATGTCTCTGTTCGCCCTTTTCCGGATGCCGCCGCCGGCAAATTGCGCCGCCGGCTCACGCTTTGGCAGATCGACGATGTGACGCGCGAGCGCATGCGCGAAAGCGAGACAGTCAGCGGGCTCGAATCGACGCTTGCCTTCTATGACGGGCTGCCGCAGGGCCTGCTGGCGGTGCTGCCGGATGGGCGGCTGGCGCATCTCAATGCCACGCTGGCCCAGTGGCTGAACTTGAGCCTCGATGCCGGGCGTCCGCTGACCCTGCGCGACATCGTCTCGCCCGACGGGTCCGCACTCATCCGAGCTTCAGGGCGCACCGGCAACGGCCGCACGAGCCGATTCGATCTTGATCTCTTGCGCGAGGACGGGCGCCGCTTCCCGGCGCACCTGATCTGCCGCGCCCATGGCAGCAAGGGCGCCGTGGCGGTGCTTGTGCTCGACCGCAGTGCAGAGCCGGCGGGTGTTGCCGATAGCGAACGGCAACTGGTGCGGTTCCTGCACTCGGCCCCGTTTGGCATGGCCACGGTCGACGCCGAAGGCGCCATTCTCAACGCCAATCCCGCCTTCATGCGCATGTTCAGCCTGGATGATCGCGGCCTGCCCACCGGCATTGCCGATCTCGGCGGCAACGGCGGCGAAGGCGTCAGGCGCGAGTTGCGCCATGCCGTGCGGCGCGCCGTCTCCGGACGTGCCGCCGCCGGGCCGATCGAGATCAGCTTCGGCGTCGAGCGGGAGCTGGTGCGGCGCGTCTACGTCAGCGCCTTAAGCTCGGACGCGCGCGAGCGCGACGGCGCCATTCTGTATGCCGTCGATGCCACCGAGCAAAAGGCGCTGGAACTCAAGTTTGCGCAAAGTCACAAGATGGAGGCGGTGGGTCAGCTCGCCGGCGGGGTCGCGCACGATTTCAATAACGTGCTGACCGCCATCATCGGCTTCTCCGATCTGTTGCTGCAGACGCACCGGCCAACCGATCCGGCCTACCGCGATATCATGAATATCAAGAGCAGCGCCCATCGGGCGGCGGGCCTGGTGCAGCAGCTGCTTGCCTTTTCGCGCCGGCAGACGCTGCAGGCGGAGGTGTTGGAGCTCGGCGAAACTCTCACCGATCTGGCGCCACTGCTCAACCGGGCCTTGGGCGAGAAGATCGAGCTCAAAATTCTGCCCGGGCGCGACCTCTGGTACATCAAGGCTGACAAGACGCAATTCGTGCAGGTCATCATCAACCTTGCGGTCAATGCCAAAGACGCCATGCCGGGCGGTGGCTCGCTAGTGATCCGCACGCGCAACATGTCGGAACGCGAGAGCCTCAAATTGGCGGAACTCGGCGTCGCCGCCGGCGAGTACGTTGCCATCGAAGTGGAGGACACCGGGGTCGGCATCGAACCCGAGATCCTCGGTAAGATCTTCGAGCCGTTCTTCACCACCAAGGACGTCGGCAAGGGCACCGGCCTCGGTCTCTCCACGGTCTACGGCATCGTCAAGCAGACCGGCGGTTACGTCTTCGCCGAGAGCGAGCTCGGCCGCGGCACCAGCTTTAGGGTCTACCTGCCGCGCTACATCGTCGAAAGCGAGGAGGAGCTCGCCAACCAGCGCGCCGACAAGAAGCGGGGGAGAGCACCAGGGACCTGACCGGCACCGGGCGCGTGCTGTTGGTGGAAGACGAGGACGTCGTGCGCAGCTTCGCCGCCCGCGCTCTGGCGCGCCAAGGCTACGAAGTGCTCGAGGCCGCGACCGGCATCGAGGCGCTCGAGGTGATGGAGCGCGAGCGGGGCCGCGTCGACATTGTCGTCAGCGATGTGATCATGCCCGAGATGGACGGGCCCAGCATGCTCAAGGAGATGCGCAAGACCCAGCCCAACCTCAAGATCATCTTCGTGTCCGGCTATCCCGACGACGCCTTCAAGAAAAGCCTGGATGAAAACGAGGAGTATGCCTTCCTGCCCAAGCCCTTCACGCTGCCGCAACTCGCCGCCAAAGTGAAGGAGCAGCTGGGTCTCTAGGCGCGCGTGCCCGCGGCGGGCGTGTGGCGTTGGTCTTGCCGGCCGCTTCTCATTGCACGCGAGCGATGGGAAAATGCGGCATGGTCGTGGGCTTGTCCATAATGGCGTCTTGATAGCCCTTGCTCAACTGCTTGACCCGCCGCGTCAGGTAAAGGTCCAATTCCACCGTGTCGATGATCTTGTCGCCGTTGACGTCGGCAGCGCCGCCGAGCCCTTCCAGCAACGCCTTGGTGAAGATGCCGTTCTGCAGTGCGCCGAGCTCGGCGGACAGTTGGCCGCTGAGCGAGGATGCAAACGTGACCAGGCCGGGGCCGGCGCTTTTGAACTCGTTGATGAGGCCGACCGTGTCGAAGCGGGCCGTGCCCTTGAAGCCGTCCAGACCGCCGCCGGATTGACAGGCATCGAGAAATACCAACGCCTTGCTGGGAAAGCGCTTCAGCTCGTCGAGCAGCAGGCGCTTGTTGTAGCCCGTCGACTCGATGTCTTTGTCGTCGAAGTCAACCGGCAGCAAGAACGAACTCTGGTCGGGCAGCGTGACGCCGTGGCCGGAGAAAAAGAACAGGGCGATGTCGCGGGCCGTCATCGTGCGTTTGATGCTGGCAAGCTTCTGGCGCACGTTGCGCTCGGTGGCCTGCTCGTCGGCCAGCAGCTCGATGTGCACGTCGCGATAAAGACCGCCCTTCAACTTGGTCAGCGCGCCGGCAAAATCGCGCGCGTCCTTGGCCGCGTACTTGAGCGCCCACTGCGACTGGCGATAGGCACTGACACCCACCAACAGGGCGTAGAGTTCGGGCTTTTCCAGGTCCGCCAGCGACGGCTTGGCCCCCGTCCATTTTAAGTCGATCTCGACCGGCGTGCTCTCGTTCGTCTCCGTCTCCGCGATCAGCGCCAGGATCACGTCACGGGGCGGTACTTTGAGCCTGAGTTCGCCGGGTGTCTCGGCGTTGCTGACGGGGGCGAAACCTTTGGCCTCGCCACCCTCGGCCGGCACCCCGTCGATCAGCGCCCGCACCCGTCTGATCGGAAGCCCAGATGGGGAGCGAACGGAATAGTTGACCACGAGATCGGAGCTGGCAAAGCCGCCGCCCGCATTCGGCGACAGGATGTTGATCACCGGCGGCAGGCGTTTGGCAATGTCCTCCATTTCCCGGCTGCGCTTGGAGGACTGATTGGCTTGCTCGACGGCCTTGGCCTCGTCGAGCGTGCTGAGCACGAGCCGGACAATGTCGGGGCGATAGAATTGATCGCGGAAGCGGGTGACGGAGAAGAAATCCGCCGCGTCGTTCCAGTCGCGGTTCACATGCCAGCCGATCAGGTCCTCGCCGCCCGGAGAGGCGGTGTAATAACCCCTAGGCGTCCAGGCCACCCAACGCCGATCCTTGGCGTGGACGAACAAGGCCAGCAATTCCTGGCCGTTATCGAGGCGGTGCCAGCGGATGGTGCCGTCGCCGTAGGCGACGATCACGACCTTGGCGTCGCGGGGAATGTTGGCGCCCCAAGCCACGGCCGGCACCGGCGTCTGCCAGGCCGGCTTGCCCTGGGCGTCATAGGCCCTGAGCCAATATTCCGTGCCCAGCACGAAACGTTGCTGGTTGGGCGCGATCGCCAGCGCGCGCGCCACCTCGTAGGGCTCGAGCGGCAAGGGCGCGCCGGCGAATTTGGGGCGGGCGTCGTTGATCCAGTCGGTCACCGGCAGCCCCTGCGTGTCCCCAGGCGTGAGGTCGGCCATGGCATTGGCCGCATCCGTCAGCGTCGCCGTGGTAAGATCGAACAGGACCGGCTCGCCGCCGTATTCCTTGAAGCCGAAGCGAATGCGCCGGCCGTCCGCCGAGACCGTGAAGTGCTCGAAGCGTTTGCCACGCATGTCGGCTTGCACGCTGTCTTGCCAGGTACGGGGATTGCCCTTGCTGTCGAGCACGCCAAAGGCGGGCTCGGCCGCGCCGAACACGATGCCGTCGCCGCAGGGCAGCAAATGCATAATAGTGGTCAGGGGCCCGGTGATGTCGCGCGGGGCGCCGAGACCGGCGCGATCCCAGACGCGAATGGCAATTTTGCCGGCCTTGACGTAGCGCCCGGCGGCGTAAAGGCGGTTGCCGTCCGCCGACCAGGCGACGCTGCCGACATTGCCGTTGTCGACGCCCTTGACGTTCGCCGCCGCGCGCCAGGCAAGCGTGGGGGCGTCGTAGATGTCCACGCCCGCGTTATCGACAAAGCCGACGGCCACCCGATCGCCGGACGGATGCACCTCGACGGAGTGCGGCTCGCCGCCGCCTTTCGTCAGCACCGAGAGAGGCTTGCCGCCGTAGGGGACCTGATAGCGCCGCAGCTTGCGGTCGTAGCCAACCGTATAGAGGGTCCCGCGTCGGTCGAAGGCGGCGCCGTAGGCCATCTTGCCACCGTAGTCGCGGTCGGTCGCCAGCACTTGCCACTGCCTGGCATCGGCGCTGGTCCGCTCCCACACGCGCAGACCCTCGCTGCCGACCAATACCGCCAGGTAGCTGCCATCGGCCGAGACGGCCAGGTGATTGATGACGTTGGCGAACGGGCCCAGGCGGGCGGCGACGGCGCCCGTGGCGGTGTCGAAGATGTATACGAAGTTGACCCGTTGGGTCCGCGCGGCCGCATCCCAGCCGCCCGCCGCCACCCAACTGCCATCCGGGGCCATCGCCACCGAATAGATCTTGCCATCGTTGCCCGGGCCGGCCGGTACCCGCAGCGTGCGCAGGAGCCGCCCTTCCGGCAGGCGCCACAGGCGCACGGTCTTGTCGTGGGAGCCCGTCGCCAACTGCGTGCAGGCGGCATTGACGCCGATGCGCACCAAGGGCGCGGTGTGCATGCGCGGCTCGATCCTGAGCTGGGGCTCCTGCGGCGGCGGCGGCGGTGCCTGGGCGGCGGCGCCGCCAAGGCGGGCCAGCACGCCCACCAACCCACAAACCAAACCGATGCGTGAGATCCGCGGCATGGCCCCCCCGTATGGCTCGCCGACCCATCATGGCGCAGGCAAGGCCGGGGCAGCAAGGCCGCGCACGCCTCCTCAACACCCACATTTGACGGCGGACGGCCAGGTTGCTGGCCGGTGTTGCACGGCTGCATTGAGTGGCAAGAACAAAACATGTACATTGTGCGCAACACGCAGAGTCGCGTTTTGCCTCGATCTGCAACTCATGAAATAACGGGTGCTGCCATGGATAAGCCGGTGCTGCGGGTGGTTGAAGGGGGAAGCATGGACAAGCAGAAGGCGCTCGAAGCGGCCCTGGCCCAAATCGACAAGAACTTCGGCAAAGGCTCGATCATGCGGCTGGGGGCGAACGAGCGCACCATCGACGTGGAGGCCATTTCCACCGGCTCGCTGGGTCTGGATATCGCCCTTGGCATCGGTGGCCTGCCGCGCGGCCGGGTGGTTGAGATCTACGGGCCGGAGTCTTCCGGCAAGACCACCTTGGCCTTGCAGGTGGTCGCAGAGTCGCAGAAAAAAGGCGGCATCTGTGCCTTCATCGATGCCGAGCACGCCCTCGATCCCGTCTACGCCCGCAAGTTGGGCGTCAAAGTCGAGGACCTGCTGATTTCACAGCCGGACGCCGGCGAGCAGGCCCTCGAAATCGCCGACACTCTGGTGCGTTCCGGCGCCATCGACGTGCTGGTCGTCGATTTCGGTGGCGGCCCTTACGCCCCGGGCCGAGCTCGAGGGCGAAATGGGCGACCTGCAACCCGGCATGCAAGCCCGGCTCATGAGCAAGGCGTTGCGCAAGCTCACGGCCTCAATCTCCAAATCGAAGTGCATGGTGATCTTCATCAATCAAATCCGCATGAAGATCGGCATCATGTTCGGCAACCCCGAGACCACCACCGGCGGCAATGCGCTCAAGTTCTATGCCTCGGTGCGCCTCGACATCCGCCGCATTGGCCAGATCAAGGATCGCGAGGAGATCGTCGGCAACGAGACGCGCGTCAAAGTCGTCAAGAACAAGGTAGCCCCGCCGTTCAAGCAGGTGGAATTCGACATTATGTATGGCGAGGGCATCTCCAAGGTCGGCGAGCTGGTGGATCTCGGGGTCAAGGCCGGCATTATCGAAAAATCCGGCGCCTGGTTTTCCTATAACGGCGAGCGGATCGGCCAGGGCCGCGAAAACACCAAGGCCTTCTTCAAGCAACATCCGAAGATCGCCGACCAAGTCGAGAAGGCCATTCGGCAAAATGCCGGGCTCATCGTCGACAAAATGCTGCAGGCCGAGCCTGAAGGCGAGGAGGGCCTGGACGATGGCGAGGACCCGGAGGGCTTTGCCAGTGAGCCGGAAGCCGGAACGGTGGCCAAGAAGGGCGCCCGCGCCAAGCGCTGAGGCAGCGCCTCCGGGCCTGGGGGCGCCGCAGGCGCACACCGCATCGTTCGCCTGCCGGCCGGGCGGGGCTCGGCCCTGCCCCTAGTGCTGCGGGCGGTGGCTCCGCCGGGCGGCGGGTTTGTGGACAGCGGACAGGCGCGTGGCTAGAAGTGGCTCCGCAGTTTCCGTGATGAGCTCACATGACCAGCGTCAATCAGGTCCGCGCGACCTTTCTCGACTTCTTCGCCAAGAACGATCATGCGGTCGTGCCTTCCTCCTCGCTGGTGCCGCGCAACGATCCGACCTTGATGTTCACCTCCGCCGGCATGGTGCAGTTCAAGAATGTTTTCACCGGCCAGGAGACGCGCAGTTATCGCCGCGCCACCACGGCGCAAAAGTGCGTGCGCGCCGGTGGCAAGCACAACGACCTCGACAACGTCGGCTACACCGCGCGCCACCACACGTTTTTCGAAATGCTGGGCAACTTCTCCTTCGGCGATTACTTCAAGGAGCGGGCCATTCCATTGGCTTGGGAGCTCGTGACCAAGGCGTATGGCCTCGATGCCAAACGCCTGCTGGTCACCATCTACCACGACGATGAAGAGGCCTACCGCATCTGGAAGAAGGTGACGGGGTTCTCCGACCAGAAGATCATTCGCATTGCCACGTCCGATAACTTCTGGGCCATGGGTGATACGGGTCCTTGCGGACCCTGCTCGGAAATCTTCTTCGATCACGGCCCCAAGATCGCAGGCGGTCCACCGGGCTCGCCGGACGCGGATGGCGACCGGTTCATCGAGATCTGGAATCTGGTGTTTATGCAATACGAGCAACGCGGTCCCGGCGATCGCGTGCCGCTGCCGAGACCCTCGATCGATACGGGCATGGGGCTCGAGCGCATTTCCGCGGTGCTGCAGGGCACGCACGACAACTACGAGATCGATCTCTTCAAGGCTTTGATCGCGGCCTCGGTGGCGGCAACCGGCGTTCCGGCGGAGGGCCCCCACAAGGCCTCCCATCGCGTCATTGCCGATCATTTGCGCGCCACCAGCTTCCTCATCGCCGACGGCGTGCTGCCGTCCAACGAGGGGCGAGGCTATGTGTTGCGCCGGATCATGCGCCGCGCCATGCGCCACGCCCATCTGCTGGGCGCCAAGGAGCCGCTCTTGTATCGGCTGGTGCCGGAGCTCGTGCGCCAGATGGGCGAGGCGTACGCAGAACTGGTCCGCGCCCAGCCCCTGATTGCGGAGACCCTCAAGCTGGAAGAAACGCGTTTTCGCAAGACCCTGGAAAAGGGCCTCACGCTGCTATCGGAGGCAAGCGCGGATCTGGCCGCGGGCGATACCTTCGCAGGCGAAGTTGCCTTCAAGCTTTATGATACCTTTGGCTTCCCGCTCGACCTGACGCAGGACGCCCTCAAGCCTAGGGGCATCGGCGTCGACGTTGCGGCCTTCAACAGGGCCATGGAGCGGCAGAAGGAGGAGGCGCGGCGGGCCTGGAAGGGTTCCGGCGAAGCGGCCACCGAGACCATCTGGTTTGAGGTGAAGGAGAAGGTCGGGGCGACCGACTTTCTGGGCTACGACACGGAGACGGCGGAAGGCGAGATCCATGCGCTCATCCGCAATGGCGCCGTCGTCGAAGCCTTGGCCGAGGGTGAGGAGGGCGCCATCGTCCTCAATCAAACCCCGTTTTATGGCGAATCGGGTGGCCAGGTCGGCGATCGGGGCACGATCAAGGGTGGCAAGGGTGCCCGGTTCCGCGTCTCAACCACCCAGAAAAAGCTCGGCGATCTCATCGTGCATGTCGGCCGGGTCGAGACCGGCAGCTTCAAGCCCGGCGACGCCGTCGAGTTGCTCGTGGACCACGAGCGACGCTCGGCGACCCGAGCCAATCACTCCGCCACGCATCTGCTGCACGAAGCCCTGCGCCAGGTGCTGGGACCACACGTGGCCCAGAAGGGCTCGTTGGTCGAGCCGGCGCGTCTACGCTTCGATTTTTCGCACCCCAAGCCGATGAGTGCCGCCGAGGTTGCCGCCGTCGAGAGCATGGCCAACGCCTTCGTCTTGCAGAATTCGCCGGTCGAGACGCGGTTGATGGCGCTCGAGGACGCCTTGGAGACGGGCGCCATGGCCCTGTTCGGGGAGAAGTATGGCGATGAGGTCCGCGTTGTCTCGATGGGGATGGGCACCTCGGGTACCAAGGCCAACAAGGCGTGGTCGGTGGAATTGTGCGGCGGCACGCACGTGGGGCGCACCGGCGACATCGGCTTGATCAAGGTGACGGGCGAGAGCGCCAGCAGCGCCGGCGTGCGCCGCATTGAAGCGCTGACCGCCGACGGCGCGCGGGCCTACTTGGCGGATCAGGATTCGCGCGTGCGCGAATTGGCGCAGTTGCTGCGCGCCAAACCCGACGAACTGGTCGCGCGCGTCGCAGCACTCATCGAGGAACGCAAGCAACTCGAGCGCCAGCTGGGCGAGGCCAGGCGACAGCTGGCGCTTGGCGACACCGGTGCGGCCGCTGGCGGCAACGGCCGGGCGGCGGCGGGCTCGGCCATCCGCGCCGTCGGCGACGTGAAGCTGCTCGCGCGCACCGTCATGGGTCTGAACCCCAAGGACCTGCGTGGACTGATCGACGATGGCAAGAAGCAGATTGGGTCCGGCGTGGTGGCCATCATCGGCGTCAGCGAGGACGGCAAGGCGGGGCTGGCCGTCGGCGTCACCGACGATCTCACCAAGCGCATCAATGCGGTCGACCTGGTCAAGGTTGGCGCCGAGGCGCTGGGCGGCAAAGGCGGCGGTGGCCGCCCGGATTTGGCCCAGGCCGGCGGTCCGGATGGCTCAAAGGCCGAATTGGCGCTGAAGGCCATCGAAGCGCGGCTTGCCGGCTAAGGCGCCACTGCAGCGCACGGCCGCGCCGAACGGGGTCTTGATTTGCCGGCGCCCGCCGCTAGGTTGCCGGCTCGCTTGAGGCTCAACGGAAAGAGGCCATGGCCAACGCAACGGCAAAGCCCTGGACCGAGGCCCCGCTGACGGGGCGGCTGGTGCTGGCCGACGGTACGGTGATTGCCGGCCACGGCGTCGGCGCCGTGGGATCGGCCGTGGGCGAGGTCTGCTTCAACACCGCGATCACCGGCTATCAGGAGATTCTCACCGATCCTTCCTACGCCGGTCAGATCATTACCTTCACTTTTCCGCACATCGGCAACGTCGGCACCAACCCCGAGGATACCGAAACCTCCAACCTCGCCATGCGTTCGGGTGTGCGCGGTTGCGTGCTGCGGGCCCAGATCAGCGATGCCTCCAACTATCGCGCCAGCGAACCGCTCGATACCTGGCTGAAAGCCCGCGGCATCATTGCCCTGACCGGCGTCGACACGCGCGCCCTCACCGCCCATATCCGCGACAAGGGTATGCCCAACGGCGTCATCGCCCACGAGCCCACAGGTCGCTTCGATCTTGGCGCACTGGCGGCGGAGGCGAAAGCCTGGTCGGGGTTGCTGGGGCTCGACCTGGTGCCGGAGGTGACGGCGGGCCAGAGCTACAGCTGGCAGGAGACGCGCTGGGCCTGGGGCCGCGGCTATGGCCGGCAAGAGGCGGCGGAGCTGCACGTGGTGGCCGTCGACTATGGCCTCAAGCGCAACATCCTGCGCGCTCTAGCGAGTCTCGGCTGCAAGGTCACCGTGGTGCCGGCGACCGCCACCGCCGCCGAGATTCTCGAACGCAAGCCCGATGGTGTGTTCCTGTCCAACGGCCCAGGGGACCCCGCCGCGACCGGGGCCTATGCGGTGCCGCAGATCAAGAAGTTGGTGGCGTCCGGACTGCCGATCTTCGGCATCTGCCTCGGCCACCAAATGCTGGGGCTGGCGATCGGCGCCAAGACGCGCAAGATGCATCAGGGACACCACGGCGCCAATCATCCGGTGAAGGACTACACCACCGGCAAGGTGGAAATCACCTCCATGAACCACGGCTTTGCCGTTGATCGCGACAGCCTTCCCGCGCGGGCCGAGGAGACGCACGTTTCTCTGTTCGACAACTCAAACTGCGGCCTGCGGCTCAAGGACAGTCCCGTGTTTTCGGTGCAGTACCACCCCGAGGCTTCGCCAGGACCCGAGGACAGCCACTATTTGTTTGTGCGCTTCGGCAACCTGATGCGCGAGCGCAAGGGGCTACCGCTGCTGCCGGAGCGGCCCGGCGGGCTCAAGCCATAGGCAGGGTCCGCGCCGGGCGCCGCAAATCCCTGCGGCAGCATTGAATGTTCAGCGCCGGGCAGCCGCCTATAGCCAAGCCCGCGACGCTGCAATATGAAGCGGGCCCATGCCAAAGCGCACCGACATTAAATCGATCCTGATCATCGGCGCCGGGCCGATCGTCATTGGGCAGGCCTGTGAGTTCGACTATTCGGGTACCCAGGCCTGCCGGGCCCTCAAGGCCGAGGGTTACCGCATCATCCTGGTCAATTCCAATCCCGCCACCATCATGACCGATCCGGAGTTGGCCGATGCGACCTACATCGAGCCGATCACGCCCGAAGTCGTGGCCGCGATCATCGAGCGCGAGCGCCCGGACGCCCTGCTTCCCACCATGGGCGGGCAAACGGCGCTCAATACGGCGCTGAGCCTTGCCAGCCAGGGCGTCCTGAAGCGCTTCGGCGTGGAAATGATTGGCGCCACGGCCGAGGCCATCGACAAGGCCGAGGACCGCCAGCTCTTTCGTGAGGCGATGACCCGAATCGGGCTTGCCACGCCCAAGTCGATGTTGGCCAACGCGACCGAGCTCAAGCGGACCGACCGCACCGCCCATGCTGCCGAGCTGGCGCGGATCGAGGCCCTGTCCGAGCCGGCCGAGGCCAAGGAGCGCAAGCGGGCCGACTATCTCAAGCAGTGGAAGGCCCGCGAGCACGAGCGCCAGAAGTGCTATCAGGAGCAGGCGGTACTCAAGGCCATGCAGGGCCTGTCCAGCATCGGTCTTCCTGCCATCATTCGACCGTCCTTCACCCTCGGCGGTACCGGTGGCGGCATCGCCTACAACCGCGAAGAATTTCGCGAGGTCGTCGAGCGCGGTCTGCAGGCCTCGCCCACCACCGAGGTCCTGGTGGAAGAGAGCGTGCTCGGCTGGAAAGAGTTCGAGATGGAGGTGGTGCGCGATAAGGCGGACAACTGCATCATCGTGTGCTCGATCGAGAATGTCGATCCGATGGGCGTGCACACCGGCGACAGCATCACGGTGGCGCCGGCGCTGACGCTGACCGACAAGGAATATCAGATTATGCGCAACGCCTCGATCGCGGTGTTGCGCGAAATCGGGGTGGAGACGGGCGGCTCGAACGTGCAGTTCGCCGTCAACCCCGAGGACGGGCGCCTAGTGGTGATCGAGATGAACCCGCGCGTGTCGCGCTCCTCGGCGCTGGCCTCGAAAGCCACCGGCTTTCCCATTGCCAAGGTCGCCGCCAAGCTTGCCGTCGGCTACACGCTCGACGAATTGGACAACGACATCACCGGCGGCGCCACGCCCGCCTCCTTCGAGCCGACCATCGACTATATCGTCACAAAAATACCCCGCTTCGCCTTTGAAAAATTTCCCGGCGCCGAGCGCACACTGACCACCTCGATGAAGTCCGTCGGCGAAGTGATGGCGATCGGCCGCACCTTTGCCGAGAGCCTGCAAAAGGCCCTGCGCGGGTTGGAGACGGGGCTCACGGGCCTGGACGACATCGAATTGTGGGGCCTCGGCCGCGGTGATGATAAGAACGTCGTGCGCGCGGCGCTGGGGACGCCGACGCCCGACCGGCTGTTGAAGGTGGCCCAGGCGATGCGGCTCGGCTTCGATCACGAGCAGATCTACGCCTCCTGCCGGATCGATCCCTGGTTCCTGGCGCGCATCCAGGAGATCGTCGACCTGGAGGCGCGCCTGCAGGTGCACGGCCTCCCTGGAGGCGCCGAGGGCCTGCGCAGCCTCAAGGCGATGGGATTTTCCGATGCGCGGCTCGCCAAGTTGGTGGGTTTGAGCGAGGCGGACGTGCGCAAGCGGCGTGCTGAACTGGGCGTGCGTCCGGTGTTCAAGCGCATCGATACCTGCGCCGCCGAATTTGCCTCGCCGACGGCCTACATGTACTCCACCTACGAGCGCGGCTTGTTCGCGGCTGCCGTCGACGAAGCCCGCCCGTCGAGCCGCGACAAGGTGATCATCCTTGGCGGCGGGCCCAATCGCATCGGCCAGGGGATCGAGTTCGACTACTGCTGCTGCCATGCCTGTTTTGCCCTCTCCAAGGTGGGCGTGGAAACCATCATGGTCAATTGCAATCCTGAGACCGTTTCCACCGACTACGACACCTCCGACCGCCTCTATTTCGAATCGCTGACGGCAGAGGACGTGCTGGAAATCATCCGCACCGAGCAGTCGGCGGGACGTTTGAAAGGCGTCATCGTGCAATTTGGCGGCCAGACGCCGCTCAAGCTTGCACGCTCGCTGGAAGAGGCCGGCGTCCCGATCCTGGGAACCTCGCCCGAGGCGATCGATCTGGCGGAGGACCGCGACCGCTTCAACGCGCTGATCGATCGGCTGCGGCTGATGCAACCGGAGAGCGGCATTGCCCGCACGCCGGCGGAGGCACGCACGGTTGCCGATCGCCTGGGCTACCCGGTGGTGATTCGGCCCTCCTATGTGCTCGGCGGCCGAGCCATGGAGATCGTCGCCGACAGCAGCGAGCTCGATCGCTACATTGCGCGCCTGTCGGAGATGCTCGATCGGCCCTCCGACCTTGCCGTCTCGGCGGCGCGGCCGTTGCTGGTCGATCGCTATCTGAGCGGGGCCATTGAGGTCGACGTCGACTGCCTCAGCGATGGCAGCACTACCTTCATTGCCGGCATCATGGAGCACATCGAGGAGGCCGGCATCCATTCCGGCGACAGCGCCTGCTCATTGCCGCCGCATTCCCTCGATTTCGGCCCTGCTGGTTCGGCTGGAGAAGCAGACGCGCGATCTGGCGCTTGCCCTCAACGTGGTCGGCCTCATGAACGTGCAGTATGCCGTCAAGGATCGGCAAATTTACGTGCTCGAGGTCAATCCCAGAGCCTCCCGAACGGTGCCGTTTGTCGCCAAGGTCATCGGCAAGCCGATCGCCGGCATCGCCGCCCGCGTCATGAACGGGGAGCCATTGTCCGCCTTCAAGCTCAAGCCCGTGAAGCTCACGCATGTTGGTGTGAAGGAGGCGGTCTTCCCCTTCGCGCGTTTTCCCGGCGTCGACCCGATCCTGGGCCCCGAAATGCGCTCGACCGGGGAGGTCATGGGCATCGATCACGACTATGCATTGGCCTTTGCCAAGAGCCAGCTTGGTGCGGGCAACGTGCTGCCCCTCAAGGGCTGCGTTTTCGTGTCCTTGCGCGACCAGGACAAAGAGGAGATCCTGGGTGCCATGCGCGAGCTCAGCGAGCTGGGCTTTGGCATCCTGGCGACGCGGGGAACCAAGCGCGCGCTCGAAGCGCACGGCATTGCCTGCGAGCAAGTGAACAAGGTCCTCGAGGGCCGACCGCACATTGTCGACCTGATGAAAAACGGCGAGGTGCAGCTTGTTTTCAACACCACGGAAGGTGCCAAGGCGTTAGCGGATTCCAAGGATATCCGGCGGACCGCCTTGCTCAACCACATCCCATACTATACAACTTTAGCTGGCGCACTTGCCGCGACGGAGGCCATCCGGGCGCTCATGGCGGGCAGTCTTTCAGTCGCGCCACTGCAATCTTATGTAAGCCAAGCATCCTGAGGATGTAGTGGTCCGGCGCTTCTATCAGGGCTGGCCAAACCCAGTAGACTGAGTGAGACTGGACGGTGGTGCCGGCGCGGACGCCGGGCACCGGCTATTTGCGAATGTGAGCCTAGGCTATGGAAAAAGTGCCGATGACTGTTGAGGGGTTCAAAAAGCTTGAAGCGGATTTGCACCGCCTCAAGGTTGAAGAACGCCCGCGCATTATTCAACAGATCGCGGATGCGCGCGAACACGGTGATCTGGCCGAGAACGCTGAGTACCATGCCGCCAAGGAGGCCCAGGGGCTCAATGAAGCAAAAGTGGCCGAGCTCGAAGACAAGCTCGGCCGGGCCGAGGTGATCGACACCTCCAAGCTGTCGGGCAGCACCGTGAAGTTCGGGGCCACGGTGACCTTGGAGGACGAGGATTCCGGCGACAAGGTCAAGTACATGATCGTCGGCGAGCACGAGGCCAATGTGCGCGAGGGCAAGATTTCGATCGCCTCGCCGATTGCGCGCGCCTTGATCGGCAAGGTCAAGGGCGATAGCGCCGAAGTCACAACCCCTCGGGGCAGCCGCAGCTACCAAATACTCAAAATCGAGTATAAGTAGGCCGAAAGCGTCACACGTGGGTGTCGCCCTGGGGTCTCCGGTGGGGCCAGTGTGCGTTCAGCGACGCGCTTCCTGCAGCCAAGCTAGGCCCTGAAGCGATCTTGCTTGATCCGGAGCCACGAAGCGCACATATTTTTCCGCGATATTGACGATAGACGTTTATGGTGCGCGGCATTTTCTGCGCTAAGCTGGGGGTTCGGCTTAGGGGACGTAGGCGCGTTAGCCGAAAGCGAGAGATGGGGAAGCTTTCGTCATTTTTTCGGGGTTGCTGGCGTGCGGGCTGGCCGGCGCTGATGATTGGCCTGGCCGCCGTGCTCGTGGTTGGCGAGCGTGCCGCAGCCAAACCTCGTCGCGACCGCTTCAACGATAGTCCCTGGGGCAACTCCTCCCGCGACAACAACTCCTCCCGCGACAACAATGACCGGGGCTCGGACACGAGTTCGCGCAGCCCCTCCGATGCTGGCAGCAGCGCGCGGGGGAACAGCTCCTCCGCCGGTAGTACGAGCAACTCCAGCGCGCGGGATACCTCATCCAAGGACAGCAGCGACAAGCCGAGCGACAAGACGAACGACAAAAACGCCAAAGCCAAAGCCGACGACGACGACGATGATGACCGCGGCGGTCCGCAAAGGGATGCCGGCAAGAGCCTGGGCAAGACGGCGGGCGGCAAGGGCAAGGCCGACGATCCCGAGCCGCCAAAGACCGTGGTCGAAATGCTGCAGCGGATGTTCCCGGCCAATGCGTCGGGCGCCACTCCCACTACGTCCGGCACCACGGGCGACGGCAAATCGTCCAATCGATCCGACGATCCCCCGGGCAAGTCCGGCGATAGCGACAAGGGCCCCAAGGCGAACGCCCCGGGCAAGAGCGATCAGGCGACGAGCCCGACGCCGGCGCGCAGCGCTGGTGCCGATACCCCGCAGGCCAAGCGGGCGCAACAACGGGCGAGCGCCCCGGCGCTCGGCTGGCAGCGCGACACGCGAGCCTCTGACCTGTTCCGGCGCGATGAGATCCTGGTCGTCGGCGCCTCGCGCTCGGCCATGGCGCAGCTGCGCTTTGCCCACGTCGAAACCATCACCACGGGCGCCTCCAGCGTTTCGAGGTTCGTCGTTCCCGATGGCTTGGACGCCATCTCAGCGCGCCAGCTGCTGAGTGAGCAAAAGCCGAGCCTGCCGTCGGCCTTCAACTACGTGTACCGGCCGTACGTGGCGGCGACGGAAGCCGGCGGCTTCGGTCCGGGACTTGGTCAAGCCATCCGGCCGTCCTCGCCGAAGGGCTGCACCGCCGAGCGCTGCTATGGGCCGACGCTCATCAATTGGGCGCCCGACCCCAGTGGCTGCGCCGTCGAAATCGGCGTTGGCGTGATTGACACGGGTTTTGACAGCCAGCATCCCGCCTTCAAGGATCGAAAGATCAACTGGAGCACGGTGCTCGAGGGCGAGCACGTATCGGTGCAAGCTTGGCACGGGACAGGCGTGCTGGCGTTGTTGTCCGGCAGCCCGCAAAGCACCACGCCGGGCCTTATCCCCAACGCCACCTTTACGGCCACCAACACCTTTTATTCCGATGCCAGCGGCCAGCCCGCGACGGACACGACCACTCTCATCAAGGCGCTCAAGCTGATGGAGACCTACAAGGTCAAGGTCGATCAATCTCAGCCTTGCCGGTCCCCAGGACGCCGTACTGCACCAGCAAATCAAGGAAATGAGCCAGACGGGCGTGCTGTTCGTGGCCGCGGCCGGCAACGGCGGGCCGTTCGCCTTGCCGAGTTACCCGGCCGCCTATCCCGAGGTGATCGCGGTCACCGCGGTTGACCGTAATCTCGTGGGCTATCGGCATGCGACCCGTGGACCGCACATCGACCTGGCGGCGCCCGGCGTCGAGATTTGGACGGCGATGCCCGACAAGCGGGAAGGACCGCAGACCGGCACGTCCTTCGCGGTGCCCTACGTCACGGCTGCCGCCGCGGCCGTCTACCCCAAAGAGGAGCTGCTCTATAAAGGCCGCCCGCTCGATCCGAAAAAAGCGGTGCTGAGCCGGCTCACGACCCGCGATCTGGGCCCTGCTGGCCGCGACGCCATTTACGGACAGGGCCTGTTGCAGGCGCCGGCCAAGTGCGCCGACAAGTCCGGCGCGGAGGCCTCCGTCGAGGTCAGTTCGGCGTGGTCGCCGACGTTGCAGCCCGTCGTGCAGTCGAGCGAGACGGGGACCGCCTCGGGCCTGATGTCGCTCACGCCATCGGCAGATGTGCAGTGGCCGGGGGTGGTGCAGCACCTTTCCTTCCAGGCCGATCGGTAGTGGGTTTAGGCCGCGCTTTTCGCCGGGGGCTGCCCGGGCGCCTGCGTCGGTTGGGGCCAACGTGGGGATCGACGTGAGGTTCGATCGCCTCGCGGGTCGCGGCGAACGTGAGACCCACTGCCGGCCGCCACCGAGCGCTTGTTGAGGCCGACGCGGGCTCGCCTATTGTTCAGCGCGGCAACTGCCAACCATCCGCAATCAGTCGCTTCTCATCGGAGGGCAGCAGGACGACATCCCGCATCAGCTTGCCGAGCGTGATCTCGAGGTCGCCGAGGCCATCCTTGCCCTCGCTCGTCTCCTTGCCCGCCGGCGCATAGCGGCCGTCCTGCGGCCGCACGACGGGGTCGAGGTGGGCCCAACCCTTCACCTGCCAGTCGCCGCCGGCGTCGCGGCAGGCAATGCCGGCAAGGCGCGCCTCTTTTCCACGCGTCACCTCGTACTGGCGACACCATTCGTTCTGTCGACTGAAGAATGTGCCGGTCGGCTTGAGACTGGCAAGCTGGGTCGTCACATTGCTTTCCGTGTGCTCGAGCGCGCGCTGGAATTGCCCCGGCAGTAGCACCCCTTTCGCCTCGAGTTCGGTCAGTTGCGGGCTGGAAGCGTTGGACGTGCTCAGGTGCCAGGCAAGCACGGTCGCACAAATGAGCGCGGCCAGGCCCGCAAGCGACCACACCGGCAGGCGCCAGCGGTCGGCCAATCGTCCCTTGCTCACCGAGCGCATCAGCATGAACCACCAGCGCTCACTCGGACCGGCGTTTTCTCCGGCTAGGAGCCGGCGCAGGCGATCGGGAACCGGCGGCAGGCGATCGAACGGCGCCGCCAGGCCGCGGTTGGTGATGATGTAGCTTTCAAGCTTTTCCAACAGGGCCGGGTCCCGCAGCAGAGCCTGCCGCACCAGCGGGCGCAGGTGCCGCGGCAGCACGCCATCGGCGTAGGCCATGAGATCGGCGTCCGAGATCTTGGTCATAGCCGCGTCCCTGCTTTTGTTGCGCTAAGATGCGTCTCGGCGGGCACGTCCGGGTGCGGCCGGGCCCGGCTCGCGGGGGTCGACGGCTCGAGCCGCTCGTGCAACTCGCGGCGAGCGCGCGCCAATCGGCTCATCACCGTGCCAATCGGCGTACCGGTGATTTCGGCGGCCTCCTTGTAGGAGGCCCCGTCGATACAGACCAACGCCACCAGCACCTGCTGTTCGGGGGAAAGTTCGGTCATGGCGCCGAGCACGGCCTCAAGCGTGAGGCGGCCCTCCACAACATGGCGGCCGTCCTGACCGGGCACGGCGTCGACGACTTCGGGGTCCGACACCTCGGAGCGGTACTTGCGAGCCCGTGTCCGGTCCAGCCACAGATTTTGCGCGATGCGATACATCCAACTATCTAATCTGCTACCTGGCTGCCACTGGTCCGCCCGGGACAAGGCACGCAAACACGTTTCTTGAACAAGATCGTCGCCTTGGTCCAAGTCCCCCGTGAGAGCGATGGCAAATCGCCTAAGTCTCGGTAGGAACTCGACCATTCGGGTGCGGAACTCGTCCGTCACGCGCGCTGTTCTCCCCGCGGGTCGGGGATCTAACGCCTGACGCGCCCATTTATTCTTGCGAGTGGGAAAAACAACGCGCGCGGTGTGGTAAAAACAACATTGCGCCGGTCTATCCCCCGTCCTGAGGCGCGCGCGCCTGGGTCACCGGTACGCCGGGCTCGAATTTGACCCGGCGGATCACCAGGGTGGTCTTGACGCTGGCCACGTTCGGGGCCGCGGTCAGGTCCGCGATGACGAAGTCCTGGAAGGCCGTCAAGTCCGGGGCTACGCACTTGAGCTGGAAATCGGTCTCGCCGGACAGCATGTAACACTCCCGCACCAAGGACCAGGCGAGCACCCGGTTCTCGAAAGCCCGCAGATCGGCCTCGGATTGGCTATGCAGACCCACCATGGCAAAGCCTATCACGTCAAAGCCGACGCTCTTTTCGTCGACGAGGGCGAAGTAGCCGGCAATCATGCCGGCCTCCTCCAGCGCGCGCACGCGGCGCAGGCAAGGCGGTGGCGAGATGCCGACCTTGCGCGCCAGTTCGACGTTGCTGACCCGGCCATTGGCTTGCAGTTCCTTGAGAATGCGCCAATCGATGGCATCGAGACGGGCACGCATGGCAGCAGGGCTCCGAGCAATTCTTGCAACTGTTCCCCCAAAGCGCCCGCCGGCGCAACGTCGTTGGCCCGCGCCGACGTCGCGGCGCGCCCAAGCCAAGGAGGATCCCTATGAGCGTTCAGGCGGCGACCGCTGGACGTCGCGGCTGGATCATCAGCGACGGCAAGCGCGGCAACGAAGTGCAAAGCGGCGGGGTGCTGGCGGCGTTGGGCCTTGCCTGCGAGACCAAGCTGATCGAACCGAAAGGGCTATGGCGGCTGCTGTCGCCGTGGGGTCCCGTCAGCCCGTCGGAGCATTTCGGCGGGCCGCAAAGTCAATTCCGGCCGCCTTGGCCGGATTTTGCCATTGCCACCGGCCGCCTGACGACGCCCTACATCCGCGCGCTCAAACGGGCAGCGGGCCTCGCCACCTACACCATCATCCTGCAAGACCCGAAAGTGAGCGTCACCGCCGCCGACTTGTTCTGGGTGCCCGAGCATGATGCGCGCCGCGGTGCCAATGTTGTGACGACGCTGACGGCCCCGCACGGCTTCTCGCAACAGTGCCTGATCGAACTTGGCAAGCATCTGCCGCCGGCGCTCGCCGCGCTGCCGCAACCACGCATCGCCGTAGCGCTCGGCGGACCCAACGGCGACTATCGCTACACCGCCGAGGTCATGGCGCACCTTGCGAGCGCGCTCACCTCGCTCACCGCCTTGGGTGCGGGCCTCATGATCACGCCATCGCGGCGGACACCGGCCGAGGTGGTCGCGCGCATCCGGGAGGTGGTGACGGGGCCATCCCAATGGCTTTGGGACGAGGCCGGCGAGAACCCCTACCGCTATTTCTTGGCGCACGCGGATGCTTTCATCGCGCCCGCCAATTCCGTCAACATGACCGGAGAGCCGTGCGCCACCGGCCGGCCCGTCTTCGTGTTCCACCCCGAGGGCGGCTCGGCCAAGTTCGAGCGCTTTCATCGCGCGCTCGAGCGCTATGGAGCGACGCGGCCGCTGCCGCGCCGCTTCGAGCGCTTCGAGACCTGGAGCTATGCTCCGCTCAATTCGGCCGTGAGCATTGCCCAGGAAGTGGCGCGCCGCTGGAGCAAGCGCGCCCAAATGCTGGGCAGCGTGGCGCGGCGGGCGCCCTGAAAGGCGGCCGCAGGCGCGGGGTGGATGGCGGGTGCGGCTATTGACGGGTGGCGCATTTCGCCGGATATGCAACCTGCGCCGATATCCCCCCTTCCTCCTGCCCGGCGGATCAAGACGTACCTGAGCTCCTTTGCAAGGCCTGAGCGATGGCCATTCCCATTGTGCCGTTGGTGGTTGCCACCGCCCTTTTTATGGAGAACACCGATTCCACCATTCTGGCGACGGCGCTGCCCACCATCGCCCGCGACCTCGGCCTCGATCCGATTTCCCTGAAGCTCGCGGTTACCTCCTATCTCGTCAGTCTTGCCGTCTTCATTCCCGTCAGCGGCTGGGTCGCCGACCGCGCCGGTGCGCGCACCACCTTTCGCCTCGCCCTCCTTCTGTTCATGGTCGCGTCCGTCGGCTGCGCCTTCTCGAGTTCGCTGGCGGGCTTCGTGTTCTGGCGCGCGGTGCAGGGCGTGGGCGGGGCCATGATGGTGCCGGTGGGGCGCATGGTGGTGATCCGCACGGTGGCCAAAAACGAGTTGGTACGGGCGCTCTCCTTCATTGCCATGCCGGCGCTTATCGGCCCCATGCTCGGGCCGCCGCTCGGCGGTCTGATCGTCACCTATGCGGATTGGCGTTGGATCTTCCTCGTCAACATCCCGATCGGCATTCTCGGCGTCATCCTGGCTTCGATCTACGTGCCAGACATCAAGCAGGAGACGGCCCCGCTCGACGTCAGCGGTTTTGTGCTTAGCGCCCTCGGCCTCGGCGGCGTGATCTTGGGCGCGGCCATGACGGGCCGGCACATCGCGCCCGTTGAAGTGGCGGTTGGCTGCATGCTGATTGGGGCCGTGATGCTGACGGGCTACGTGCGCCATGCGCTGCGCACGGAACGACCGTTGCTCGATCTGCGCCTGATGCGCTTTCGCACCTTCGAGGCGGGCATCCTCGGCGGCACCTTTTTCCGTTTCGGCGTCGGCGCCAGCGCCTTCTTGCTGCCGCTGATGCTGCAACTGGGCTTCGGTCTCGATCCCTTGCGCTCGGGTCTCACCACCTTCGCCGGCGCCGTCGGCGCTCTGATGGTCAAGCCGCTTGCGCGCAGCTTTTTGTTCAGATTCGGCTTTCGGCGGCTGCTGATCGTCAACGGACTGTTGGCCTCCCTGACGCTGATGGCGTTCGCGCTCTTCAAGCCGACCACGCCGCACGTCATTATTTTGGGCGTGCTGCTGTTGGGTGGGTTTCTGCGTTCGCTGGAGTTCACGAGCCTCTCCGCCATCACCTACGCCGAGCTGGAAACCCGGCAGATCAGTGCCGCGACCGGGATGGCGAGCGTCGCCCAGCAAGTGTCGATCAGTTTGGGGGTGGCGACGGGTGCCATGGTGCTCGAGATATCGGCCTGGGCGGCCGGGCGGCTAGCCCCGGCGGTGGCGGACTTTGCCGCCGCCTTCGTCGTCGTCGGCCTGGTGTCGGCGATGACCTCGGTGCTGATGCTGCGGCTGCCGTGGGGTGCCGGCGACGAAATCGCAGGCCGCGTCCTGCCGTCCGCCGAGCCCTCCCGCGTGCGGCCCGCCTAGTCCTACGCTAGCAGCAATCGCCCACCGTTAGGCCGGGCGTGCCCGGGGCTGCCAGATCGCCGTGTGCGCGATGCGCGCGATCGGCCTTTGCTCGTCGGCCACCACCAAGCCATCGAGCTCGACAAAGCGATGGCCCTTGCGTTCGTCGTTGGCAACGATCTTGGCACGAACGCTGAGTTGGTCGCCGATTCGCACGGCTGCGAAGTGTTCTATTCGGCTGCCGACATGGATCCAGGGGCCGAGCACGACGTTGTGCACCAGCGCCCAGTTGCAAAGGCGCGGCAGCAGGCCGGGGTGGCAGAGGCCTTCGGCGGCATAGATCGGATCGGTCTCGCGCACGTCATCATAGTACTGGGCCGCGAATTGCGCGGTCACCGTCAGCGGGCGGATGCCGAGCCATCGATCGCGCGCGAGGGTTGCTTGATCGGCCGCTGGGCGATGGGCGACCGCCGGCACGGCCGCGAATGCTGTAAGCGACGGTGCTGGTAGGCTGCCGAGCCGGGCGTGACCGGTGGCGCACAGCTCATCACGGCACCTCACCTCGATGTCGAGGCTGCCGTTGGTGTCTTGCGCCGTAATGGTGGTGGGCTCCCCGTCGTAGACCGGCTTCACGAACCGTGCCTCGAGCACGCCGCGCTCCAGAAAGGTTCGCCGCCAACGCGCCACGGCCGGATGCGTCATGTAGGCGTAGACGTCGACACCGGGTACCAGCCCGCCCACGAAGCCGAATTGGCGGGCGACGGTGTCGTCGTGCATCTTGTTTTCGGACTGGCGGGCGCTGTTATAGGCGATCAGCCGATAGGGTGCGAGCGCGTCATCCATTGGCGCATCTCCTTAGGCCGATGCCGTGACGGGAGCCCCGGCGGCCAGCCAGCGCTCGAGCGGCTCGAGCAGGTCCTCGGGCGGCCGATAGCCGTTGCGCACGAGCGTGTAAGTGTAACCCTTGGCGCGGCTGCCCGCGATCAGGGTGGGAAAACCGCGCATGCCCAACGCCTGGGCGGTCAGGAAATCGCGGAAGGTCGCGTTGCGCGTCGCGGCTGCCGCGAATGATGCGGCGAACGCTTGGCGCGCGAGGCCCGCCTGCTCGGCGAGCAAGGAAATCTCGGCTGCACGCCTGCTGAATACGCGCCATGAAAGCCAGGGCCAACGTCGGTTGCAGCCGGCGCACCGCCACCACCGCACGGCAGGCTGGCTCCGTGTCGTAATTGAAGCTCCCACGCTCGAAGAAGCTCATGTCGAAAGGCTGACCCGTGGCCGCGCCCACTTGGGTCCAGGCCTGGCGGACGAAGTCCTTGTCGGCCGCGCGCATCAGCTCGGTGTTGCCGGCTCTGAGCCCGCCCAGCATAAGCCGCAGCGGCAGACGTGCCTCCAAGCGCTCGGCCAGCGCAACGATCACCGGCGCGAAGGCGTAACACCAGGAGCACATGGGATCGGCGACATAGATCATTTCCAACGCTGCCGTCCTTTGCCTTGGCTCCTCGACGTCCTGCCAGGATCCGGCGCCGGGGCATGCCAGCCAGCAATCTAGCGCCGCGCGCCCGGCTTTCCTAGGCGTGAGGCCGAACCCGGGCTTGGGAACTTGCCCGGCGCTCGCATCGTTCCCATCTCAAGGGAGCGCAACGGGGCAAGGTGAACGATCAGCAATGTTCCCGATCCGAGACAGTGTCAGCCGCACAACCGAGCCCATCGTCGTGTGGACGATCATAGGGCTGAACATTGCCGCCTTCTTCTATCAGCTCGGCATGAGCGCCCCGGAGCTCGATTATTTCCTGTATCAGCACGCCCTGGTGCCGCGCCGTTATTTCAGCCCGGGATGGGCCAACATGGTGGGCTTGTCGCCGACCGACTTCTCGCCCTTCCTCAGCAACATTTTTCTGCATGGCGGCTGGCTGCACATCATCCTCAATATGTGGACGCTCTACATCTTCGGCCCGGCGCTCGAGGATCGCTTGGGCTCGGTGCGCTTCGCCATCCTCTACCTGTTGGCAGGTGTCGCCGCGAGCGCCACGCATGCCCTGTTCAATGCCGCCTCGATGGTGCCCGCGCTCGGCGCCTCCGGGGCCATCGCTGGCGTGATCGCTGCCTACGCCGTGCGCTTTCCCTACGCCTGGGTGCGCATTCTGGTGCCGATCGTTTTCATTCCTCTATTCTTCAGCGTCCCGGCCGTAGCCTTCGCCGGCATCTGGTTCTTCATGCAGCTGATCCAGGGAGCAAGTGAGCTGTTCTCGCCCTTGCAATTGGGTGCAGGCATCGCCTGGTGGGCACACATCGGTGGCTTTGTCGCCGGCTGGGTGCTGCTTGGTGCGCTCGATCCTGCGGCCGCCGCGCACCCGGGCCAGGCCGGCTGGTACAACGGCGGGCCCTGGGAGCGCTCGGGGCGCCGCCGCTGAGGCACGGCCGCGATGCTGCGCTTGAGGCGGAAAGCGCTTCAAGCTAAAAGGCGCAACAACTCCCCATTGCTCCGAACTTCGAGGCGCGCGTGGCCAATCCCCAATACGTCTATCACATGCACAAGCTGTCCAAGACCTACCCGGGGGGCAAGCAGGTCTTGAAGGACATCTCGCTGTCGTTCTTTCCCGGCGCCAAGATCGGCGTGGTTGGCTTGAACGGTGCTGGCAAGTCGACCCTGCTCAAGATCATGGCCGGGGATCTGGAGGACTATGTCGGCGAGGCCTGGGCCGCGGACGGCATTCGCGTCGGCTACCTGCCTCAAGAACCCGAGCTCGATGCTGCCAAGGACGTGCTTGCCAATGCCATGGAGGGCGTGGCGGACAAGAAAGGGCTGGTTGATCGCTACAACGAACTGGCCACCAACTATTCCGACGAGACCGCCGAGGAGATGGCCAGGCTGCAGGATGAAATCGAGGCGCAAGGTCTGTGGGACCTCGACACCCAGGTGGAGCAGGCGCTCGATGCCTTGCGCTGCCCATCCGGGGAAGCGGACGTGAGCACGCTGTCGGGCGGCGAGAAGCGGCGCGTGGCCCTGACCAAGTTGCTGCTCGCCAAGCCCGACATCCTGCTGCTCGACGAGCCGACCAACCATTTGGACGCGGAATCGGTGGCCTGGTTGGAACGATATCTCAAGCAGTATCCCGGCTGCATCATGCTGGTGACGCACGACCGTTATTTTCTCGACAACATCACCGAATGGACCCTCGAGCTCGATCGCGGCCAGGGCGTGCCCTACAAAGGCAACTATTCGAGCTGGCTGGAGCAAAAGGCCAAGCGGCTCGAGGTCGAAAAGGGCCAGGAGGAAGCACAGCAGCGCACGCTAAAGCGCGAACTGGAATGGATCAGGTCCTCGCCCAAGGCGCGGCAGGCGAAGTCGAAAGCGCGCATTCAGGCCTACGAGCGCTTGGCCGAGGAGGCCGCTCGCGAACAGGGCGGCAGGGCACAAATTCAGATCCCGCCCGGACCAAGGTTGGGGGGCGTCGTGCTGGAGGTCGAAGGCTTGTCGAAAGCCTTTGGCGACCGGTTGCTGATCGACAATTTGTCCTTCAGCTTGCCGCCCGGCGGTATCGTTGGCGTGATCGGCCCAAACGGCGCCGGCAAGACGACGCTGTTCAAGATGCTCACGGGAGTGGATCAGCCGGACGGCGGCAGCATCCGGCTCGGCGACAGCGTCAAGCTGGGATACGTCGACCAAAGCCGCGCGCATCTCGAAGACAAGAAGACCGTGTGGGAGGAGGTGTCGAACGGGCTCGACATCATGAAGCTCGGCGACAAAATGGAGGTGAATAGCCGCGCCTACGTGAGCTGGTTCAACTTCAAGGGCCCCGACCAGCAAAAAAAGGTCGGCCTGCTCTCGGGCGGCGAGCGCAATCGCGTGCACCTCGCCAAGATGCTCAAAGAGGGCGGCAATCTGCTGCTCCTCGACGAGCCCACCAATGATCTCGATACCGAGACCTTGTCGGCGCTGGAGGCGGCGCTCGAGGATTTTGCCGGCTGCGCCGTCATCATCAGCCACGACCGCTTCTTCCTCGACCGCATGGCGACCCACATCCTGGCCTTCGAAGGCGATAGTCACGTCGAATGGTTCGAAGGCAACTTCCAGGACTACGAGGCCGACAAGAAGCGGCGTCTCGGGGATGCCGCCGTCGAGCCGCATCGCATCAAGTTCAAGCGCTTCGAGCGGCGCTAGGGCAGCCTTTCCGGCCGTCGCCTCGGGCACGCTCAGCGATTTGGCGCGCGCAGCACCCGCGCGGGCGCCGCTCTTGCGCGTTCTCGAAAAGCTGCTGCACCGGGCCCCCGCGCTGCTGCCCTCGGGCTGCCGGCTCGGCCGCTCGATAGCGCCCATAAAATTGCTTGGCAGTTGCGCACCCGGCCGTCGCCCAGATCGCTGACGCGCTCGCCCGAGCCACGCCAGGGGTCGTACCGGTCGCCGCCTTGGGAGGCACAGCAGATGAGGCCATCGGAGAGAAGGCGATGGGAGAGAAGCTCTTCAGAGACCGGGAGCCTCGCGCCCGCAGCGCCAGGGCCGTGTTGGTCGAGCCATTCTCGCGTTGGCGCGCGGCGCATGCAAAACCCGCGCGAGCCACGCGGCCGGCCGGCCGTTCGTTGACGACACGAACGCTCGGGTCGATCGCGCGTCGGCGGGCGCCGTTCGGGCCTTCCCCGTCAGCTAGCTTCGATTAAGCGCAGCGGTCAGGGCGTGCAGGTTGCCGCCGTTCTGTTCGATGTAGTCTTCGAACAGTTTTTTCAGAAACGGCGTCATCCAGAAGCCCAGCACCATGGCGTCGCGGACCTTGTAGCCGTTGCCGGACTTGGCAAGCAGCCAGCGCACGTCGTAGGCCGTGCCGTCCTGCAGCACGACCTGGCTGTCGACCATCACGCCGTTGCTGCCGCGCGTACTTTGGTTCGTCCAGTTGACGCGCGAGACGGGGTATTTCGGTGCCTCGCCGGCGGCATACCGCGAAATGAAGCGCACCATGCCGGAGAAATAGACTTCCCGGTCGGTCGCGGCCAGCTTGGCGCGATAATTGCCGAGGGAGTAAAGGCCGATGTAGGACACATCGGCATGACGCTGGATCACGGTGGCCATCACACCGGGGGAGCGCGTGCGGGCGGCCGACATCAGCTCTTTACCCACCTGCGACATGTATATGACCGGCGGATCGGCCGCGCGCGCCAGCGATGCCGCCCCTAGCCAATCGGCGAGCAGCGAAGCCAGGATTGCAACCGCAGCGAGCACTCCTGCCGCCAGGCTGGCCCGACCCCTGGCCCGACAAATCCTGGCAAGGCTGGTCATGCAACCTAATAGCTTCATCATACGCAACGTGTCCCTCTCCCATGACGCAGGCCCCGTACCCGTCGTCTGGAGCTTGCAGGTGTTTTTGAACACGGAATGGGCCGCCCCGTCAAAGGCCTCCTGCTGCCGACAACCGGATCGGGTGTGCACCCCTCAATGTCACGGAATTGTGTCGAGCCGGCGATGCGATGCCGACCCTCGCGCAGGCGCGCAGCCCCCATAAAAAAGCGGGCCGCGCCTCGAGGCGCGGCCCGCCGCACACAGCCAACAACTTAAATCCGTTAGCTCTGGTTTTTCACTTCAGGCAATTTGCTCACTTCGTCGGACGTCATGCCGAGCTGCACATTATCGCCGGATTTGGTGAATTTGCCTTCGGGAATCTCAACCAGCTTGCCGCCAAAGCCGAGAAAACCACCGGTTTTGAGGCGGATAGCCCGCACCGTGCCGTCGGCACCGGCATCAACGCTCTGCACCGAGCCAAGCTTGTTGCCGTCCGATGAAAACACCGTGAGGCCGATCATCGGGTTTTTTGCCGGAGCCGCCGATTGCCGCCCGGTGGGGGACGGCGCCGCCGGTGTCTTCATTGGGTCGGAGGGCTTCATACCCGTGGGCGGCGTCGGCGTCGGCGCCGGCTCCGGCTTGACCGCAGGCGGGGCGGTCTGCGTGTCGGGCGCGGGCGTCTGCGTTTGCGCCGCGGCAGAGAGCGCGGCGGCACTGGACACGAGGGCCGCAGCACTTATGAGGCGCAGGCGCGTGAGCGTCGTCATGATGCAATCTCCGTTTGTTGTTGCTGCTCGTGGGACAACCCGCCACCGGGGCAAAGGTTGCGCCTCGCGGCCGCCATCGAGAGGGCTTTTGTGCCGAGTTTTGCGCCTGCGGGCGGCCGTCGGCGGCCGCCCGCGTGCACGACATGTTGCGGCCATCTTTTCGCCAACTCGTCGCCCCAAAGCGACCGCGCCACCGGGGCGCCCGTGCGTGCCGACGCGGGAGACTTCGCCCGACGCGAAAGAGGTGTCGTCGCGGGCGTGCGCTCGCGGCCGCCGCCGCGGGCGTGCCGATGACAAACAGTTCACGGATGAACGCAGAAAGAAGCTGTAAGCGGCGGCAGCGTCAAGGCGACCGCGCACCTGCCAACTCGGCGGCCGCCCCGCTGGCACCGCCTCGCCGCCTGCCTTTGCCCGCGGCCACCGGCCGGCCTTGGCGCGAGGGCTTGCGTCCGGCGGGCCTCGCGTCCCGCTTGAGGGAATAACCGCGGGGCGGGATGGACTTTGCCCAGGCCCGCGGATGCGATCCTTTCCGGGCGCGGCCTGTTGCCTGCCCACCGGCATCGACCGGGGGTGCCCGAGTCTCCTCTTGACATATAAGGATATCTTTATATGGTTGAGCGCGAGGCGAGGAAAGCCATGGCAGCCCTGTCCCAGCAGATGTGCGTCAGTGTCCTCAAGGCCATGGCGGAGCCCACGCGGCTGCGCGTCCTGGCGCTGCTGACCTACGGCGAACTCAACGTCAAGGACCTGACGAGGGTCCTGGGCCAGAGCCAGCCGCGCATCAGTCGCCACCTCAAACTCCTGTGCGAAGCGGGGCTGGTCGAGCGTGCTCCCGAAGGCAGCTGGGTCTATTTCCGCTTGGCCGACCAACAGAACGGCAGCGAGCTTGCCAGCTTGGTGTTGGGCGCCGTCGATGCCAACGATGCCGTGTTGCTGCGCGATCGCGCGCGGGCGGAGGCCTTGCGCGCGGAGCGCGAGGCGATGGCCCAGGCCTACTTTCAAACCCATGCCAACGAATGGGACAGCATCCGAGCCTTGCACGTGGCCGAGGACAGCGTCGAGGCGGCGATCGCGACCGCCCTCGATGGCGAACCTCTAAACCTGCTGATCGATCTGGGTACCGGTACGGGGCGCATGCTGGAGCTGCTCGCCGGGCGCTATCGCCGGGGCCTCGGAATCGACCGCAGCCCGGCGATGCTCGCTTACGCACGCGCCAAACTCGAGCGCGCTCGATTGCACCAAGCGCAAGTGCGTCAGGGCGACATTTACGACCTGCCGCTCGCCGATGCTGTGGCCGACGCCGTCGTCATGCACCAGGTGATGCACTTTTTGGGCGACCCGCCGCAGGCGATCCGTGAGGCTGCCCGCGTGTTGCTGCCGGGCGGGCGGTTGCTGATCGTCGACTTTGCGCCGCACGAGCTTGAGTACCTGCGCGATCAGTTTGCCCACGAGCGCTTGGGTTTTTCCCATGCGCAAGTGACCCAGTGGCTCGTCGACTGCGGACTTGAGCTGCGGCAGCGGCATGATCTTGCGCCGGCGAGCGCGGCGTCAGGCGCGCAACTCACCGTGTCGATCTGGCTCGCGAGCCGGCCCGGGACGGGGGCGCCCAGGCGCGATGGTAGCGGGCAGCGCAACCTCGAGCAGGTGAGCTGATGGAAAGCGTCAAGGAACGCCGCAGCAGGCTCGTCGGCGACGGCGACATCAACGTTTCCTTTGAGTTCTTCCCGCCCAAGACGGAAAAGATGGAGGAGGCGCTCTGGGGCGCCATTCGTCGTCTCGAGCCCCTGCGGCCCCGCTTCGTGTCGGTAACCTACGGCGCGGGCGGCTCCACCCGCGAACGCACGCACGCCACGGTTGCCCGCCTCGCCCGCGAAACCTGCCTCGTGCCGGCGGCGCATCTTACCTGCGTGGAGGCGACCAAGGCCGAGGTCGAGGAGGTCGCGCGCCGCTATCAGGCGAGCGGCGTCAACCACATCGTCGCCCTGCGCGGTGATCCGGTGGGTGGCGCCGGCAGCCGCTATGCCCCCCATCCCGGCGGCTACGCCAATGCCGCCGACTTGGTTGGCGGCCTGAAGCGGATCGGCAATTTCGAGGTCTCCGTCGCCGGCTACCCGGAGGGCCACCCCGACAGTCCCGACCTGGCGGGGGACCTCGACAACCTCAAAGCCAAGGTCGATGCCGGCGCTTCGCGCGTCATCACCCAGTTTTTCTTCGACAACGACCACTATTTGCGCTTTCTCGAGCACGCGCGCCGCGCGGGCATCTGGGCGCCGATCGTTCCCGGCATCGCCCCCGTGCATAACTTCAGGCAGGTCGCCGCTTTTGCCGCCCGCTGTGGCGCCAGCGTGCCGGCCTGGCTGGCGCGGCGCTTTGACGGTTTGGACCAGGATCCGCAAACCACGCACCTGGTCGCCGCCGCGGTGGCGGCCGAGCAGGTGATGGATCTCGTCGACCAGGGCATCCGCCAATTTCACTTCTACACCCTCAACCGTGCGGATCTGGTCTATGCCATTTGCCATCTCTTGGGTCTGAGGCCGCAGGCCTCGAAGTCGAACACGGTGGTCAACGCATGACACGATCGCAACGTCTGGCCGCGCTGGAAGCGGCCGCCGAAGAGCGCATTTTGATCATCGACGGCGCCATGGGCACCATGATCCAGCGCCTCAAGCTCGACGAGGCCGCCTTTCGCGGCGCGCGGTTCGGCGGCCATGGCAAGCCCGTGCAGGGCAACAATGACTTGTTGGTGCTGAGCCAACCGCAAGCCATCGCCAAGATCCACGCGGACTATCTCGCCGCCGGCGCCGACATCATCTGCACCAATACCTTCAATGCCCAAGGCATCTCGCTGGCCGACTACGATATGCGGGCGCTGGCGCACGAGATCAATTACGTGGCAGCGCAACTCGCCCGCGACGCCGCCGACGGCGCCCGGCGCGCCAACGGCGCGCCGCCGGCCGTGGTCGCTGGCGCGTTGGGCCCGACCAACCGCACGGCCTCGATCTCGCCGGACGTCAACGATCCGGGCTTTCGCAACGTTTCCTTCGATGAGCTTGTCGACGCCTATAGCGAGCAGGTGCGCGGACTGATCGAAGGCGGCGTCGATCTGCTGCTGATCGAGACCGTGTTCGACACTCTCAATGCCAAGGCGGCGGGCTTTGCGGCGCTGCGCAGCTTCGAGGAACTCGGCGTCGAGTTGCCATTGCTCATCTCCGGCACCATCACGGATCGTTCCGGCCGCACCCTATCGGGGCAGACCGCCGCCGCCTTCTTCTACTCCGTACGCCACCTGAAACCGTGGGCCGTCGGGCTCAATTGTGCGCTCGGCGCCGAGCTGATGCGTCCCTACATCGCCGAGATCGCCGCCGTGGCGGATACGCGCGTCATCGCCTATCCCAATGCCGGCTTGCCCAATGCCATGGGTGAATACGACGAAGGTCCCCACGACATGGCCTGCCATATCGAACCGTGGGCCAAGGACGGTCTTGTCAATATCGTCGGGGGCTGCTGCGGCTCGACGCCCGAGCACATTGCCCAGATCAAGGCCAAGGTCGAGAAATTTCAAGCGCGCCGCGTGCCCGAGATCGATCGCCGCATGCGCCTGTCGGGGCTCGAGCCCTTCGTGCACGGCTGAAGGCTGGGAGCGTAAACAGCAATGAGGGATCAGAGCGCGGCCGCCAATTTCATCAATATTGGTGAGCGCACCAATGTCACGGGCTCGCTCAAGTTTCGCAAGCTGATCGAGGCCGGTGATTATGCCGCCGCCCTCGCCGTGGCGCGCAGCCAGGTCGAAAACGGCGCGCAAATTCTCGACGTCAACATGGACGAGGGCCTGCTCGATTCCGAACGGGCGATGGTGACGTTCCTCAACCTGATCGCCTCCGAACCGGATATTGCCCGCGTGCCGATCATGATCGATTCCTCGAAATGGTCGGTGATCGAGGCCGGGCTCAAATGCGTGCAGGGCAAGGCGATCGTCAATTCCATCTCCTTGAAGGAGGGCGAGGAGGCCTTTTTTGCCAGCGCCCGCAAGCTGATGCGCTATGGCGCCGCCGTCGTGGTAATGGCCTTCGACGAGCAGGGCCAAGCAGACACGGTCGAGCGCAAGGTGGCGATCTGCGAGCGTGCCTACGGCCTGCTCACCGGCCGGCTCGGCTTTGCCGCCGAGGATATCATTTTCGATCCCAACATCTTCGCGGTCGCCACCGGTATCGAGGAGCACAACGGCTACGGGCTTGCCTTCATCGAGGCGACGCGCCGGATCAAGGCCAAGCTGCCGCACGTGCACGTTTCGGGTGGCGTGTCCAACCTGTCCTTCGCCTTTCGCGGCAACGAGGCCGTGCGCCAGGCGATGCACTCGGTGTTTCTCTACCATGCCATCGCCGCCGGCCTCGACATGGCCATCGTCAATGCCGGGCAAATCACCATCTACGACGACATCGAGCCGACGCTTCGAGACCTGTGCGAAGACGTCATCCTCAATCGACGGGCAGACGCCACGGACCGGCTGTTGGAGGCCGCCGGACGCTACCAGGGCGAGGGCGTCAAATCGAAGGAGAAGGACCTCGCCTGGCGCGAGGCGCCGGTCGAAGAGCGCCTCAAGTTCGCCCTGGTGCACGGCATCAACGACTATATCGTGGCCGACACGGAGGCGGCCCGGCGTCTTGCCGCCAAGCCCATCGAGGTGATCGAAGGCCCGCTGATGGCCGGCATGAACGTCGTGGGCGATCTGTTCGGCGCCGGCAAGATGTTCCTGCCGCAGGTGGTCAAATCGGCGCGCGTGATGAAGCAGGCAGTCGCCTATCTACAACCTTTCTTGGAGGCGGAAAAAAAAGCCTCCGGCCTCGACCAGCGGCCGGCGGCGGGCAAGGTGGTGATGGCGACCGTCAAGGGCGATGTGCACGATATTGGCAAGAACATCGTCGGCGTGGTCTTGCAATGCAACAACTACCAGGTCATCGATCTCGGCGTCATGGTGCCGGCGCAGAAGATCCTGGAGACGGCGAGAAAAGAAAAGGCGGATATCATCGGCTTGTCCGGGTTGATCACCCCCTCGCTCGACGAAATGTGCCATGTCGCCGCCGAGATGGAGCGGGAGAACTTCACCGTGCCGCTGCTGATCGGCGGTGCCACCACCAGTCGCGTGCATACCGCGGTCAAAATCAATCCGAACTACGCGCGCGGGCAGACGATCTACGTGACCGACGCCAGCCGGGCCGTCGGCGTGGTGTCGAACCTGATGTCCGACCTCGAGCGTGCGCCCTACATCGACAGGATTCGCGCCGAATACAGCCGGATCCGCGAGGGCTACCTAAAAGGCGAAGGCAAAAAAACGCGACTGCCGCTGGAGGCCGCGCGCAACAACGCCTTCAAGATCGACTGGTCGGCATTTCGCCCGGTGCGGCCGAGCTTTCTGGGTACCCGGCAGTTCAAGGCCTACTCGCTGGCCGAGCTTGTGGCCTATATCGACTGGACCCCCTTCTTCTCCACCTGGGAGCTGGCGGGGAAATATCCGCGCATCTTTGACGACAACGTGGTGGGCGTCGAAGCGCGCAAACTGTTTGCCGACGCTGAGGCCCTGTTGGCCCGCCTGGTCGCCGGCAACTGGCTCACGGCCAACGCGGTGATTGGGTTCTGGCCGAGCAATGCCGTCGGCGACGACATCGAGCTTTACGCCGACGAAGGGCGCGGCTCGCGGCGCGCGACGCTACACACGTTGCGCCAGCAGATGGCGCGCGAAAACTTGCGCGACCGGGCCCACACCGCGCTCGCCGACTTCGTGGCGCCGAAGGCGAGCGGCATCGCCGATCACGTCGGTGCCTTCGCCGTGACGACGGGCATCGGCGAGGCGGACGCGCTGTCCCGTTACATCGACCAGCACGACGACTACGGACGCATCATGCTGAAGGCGCTCGCCGACCGGCTCGCCGAGGCCTTCGCGGAGCGTATGCACGAGCGCGTACGCCGCGAATTTTGGGGCTACGCGCCTGACGAGCGGCTCCATCGCGAGCAGCTGATCGCGGAAGCCTATCGGGGCATCCGACCGGCGCCGGGTTATCCCGCCCAGCCCGATCACACGGAGAAGGCGACGCTGTTTGATCTTCTCGACGGGGAGGCGGCCACCGGCATCCGCTTGACCGAAAGCTACGCGATGTGGCCAGGCGCCAGCGTCTGCGGCGTCTATTTCGCCCATCCCGACAGCCACTACTTCGGCGTCGGCAAGATCGAGCGCGATCAGGCAGCCGACTACGCGCGGCGCAAGGGATGGAGCCTCCAAGAAGCCGAGCGCTGGCTCGCCCCTGTGCTCAACTATGATCCCAAACTCGCCCGCAGCGCCGCGGCCTGATAGGGCCTGATAGGGCCTGATAGGGCCTGATAGGGATTGTCAGCGGCGCAGAAAGGGGCGCCAGCCGCGGCGCCAAGCCAAGGACGCGACGCCGGGGCGAGCGGGGGGATGGCAGGCTCGCAGGTGTGGTGCTGTTGGCCGTGCAGCTCGTCGTCGGCTTTAGGGCGACGCCGCGGTTGCTGCAGGCGCTGCCGCCCTTCGGCGGCCTTAGCCTCTTCGTTGATGCCGTGCGGGCGGGGCTCGTGGTTTGGCTCGTGGGCCTCGCCCTGTCGCAGGTTGTGCGCGACACGCGCCAACCCCTCGGGCGCTACCTTTTCCGCTTTCCTCAGGCGCCCGTCGTGATGGCCGCGATCTTGCTGGCCTTGGCGGGTGCACGCCCCATCGCCGTCCGCGGCTCCCTGCCTCTGGAGCTGCGCCGTGCCACGCGCGCTTGACGATGATCTCTACCCGTTGCTCGGGGCCGTGTTGGGTTACGCACTCAAGCGCTGAGCGGCTATGCGCTCGGTGCGCGGCGGCACTGCGGCGTTGACATGGCAAAACGGCCGAGTGGGAGAAATGCCAAGCACAAAATGCCGAGGGCGCGGAGATCGCTCTCTCGCGCCCTCAAAAGGCTGATTGGGATTTCGGCCGACCCCCATGTCCCGCGATCGGCTCTCCCCTACTAGAACATGCCAAACACGACTGCAGTCAGAAAGGCGAAGGATATCAGCGCGGCAAGCACATTGAGCCTGGTCCGTAGTTCCATCGCTCTGCCTCCGGCGAGTGTTGACGCAAGTTGCCCCGCGCCAACGCAGGAATTTAGGGATCGGTTTGAGGGCTGCCAAGCGAAATCGCTGCTGCAGCGCAATAATTCGATGTTATCGAATGAAGTTTCCCGTTTGCCTCACCTCTTGATGCACAACAACCACGTGAACACTAGTCTTATACAAGAGGTTTGTTTGAGTAAACGTGCTGTATTAACCTTACATTCAGATTGTAGAGCTTGCGACCATCCCAATCCTGCCCCAATAGCGTCATTCAAGTTCTTGTACAGAAAGAAAGTCGCCGGGACCGGGGTCGGCATCGCCTCGCCGTCGCCGCCGTTGCAAAGATGCGACAGATCCGCCGCACCCCCCATGCCAGTCGCGGCCCGCGATCGGCCTCGACACCCTGGCCCCAATGGCCTACCGAAGCGCGGGAGGCGGCCGAATTAGGCTCTTTGGGAGACCGTAATGGCACACTTCAAGGCCTTGCTGGCCGCTAAGACGGAGGCCGGGCAGAGCCTTTCCTGGCACGAGCTCGGCGATGGCGACCTGATGCAGGGGGACGTCACGGTCGCGGTAAGCCATACAACCATTAACTATAAGGACGGGCTCGCGCTCACCGGCAAAGCGCCCGTGATCCGACGCTGGCCGATGATCCCCGGCATCGACTTCGCCGGCACCGTCGTCGGCTCGGTCGATGCCCAGTTCAAGCCTGGCGATGAGGTGGTGCTCAACGGCTGGGGCGTCGGTGAGACCCATTATGGCGGCTACGCCGGCCGCGCCCGCGTCAAGGGCGACTGGTTGATCAAGCGGCCGGCGACGCTCAGCGCCGGGGAGGCCATGGCAATCGGCACGGCGGGCTACACCGCCATGCTGGCCGTGCTGGCGCTCGAGCGCAATGGCGTCACGCCCAGCAAGGGCCCCGTGATCGTCACCGGCGCGGCCGGCGGGGTCGGCAGCGTCGCCATCATCCTGCTGGCGCGGCTCGGTTACCGCGTCATTGCCTCCACCGGGCGGACGAGCGAAGCGGACTATCTGGGCGCCCTGGGGGCGGCCGAGATCATCGAGCGGTCGCAACTGCAAGGGCCCGCGCGGCCGCTCGGCAAGGAGCGTTGGGCCGGCGGCATCGACGCCGTCGGTAGCCACACGCTTGCCAATGTCCTGGCCATGACCCAGTACGGCGGCAGCGTCGCCGCCTGCGGTTTGGCTCAAGGCATGGACCTTGTCTCCTCCGTCGCACCCTTCATTTTGCGCGGCATCACGCTCGCCGGGATCGACTCGGTGATGGCGCCCAAACCGTTGCGGCAAGAGGCATGGCGGCGGCTGGCGCAAGATCTCGACAAGGACAAGCTGCGCGCGCTCACCACCACCATGCCGCTCGCGCAAGTCACCCAGCTCGCGCCCGAAATCCTGGCCGGCAAAATCCGCGGGCGCGTGGTGCTCGAGGTCGGCTAGCCCCGTCTCGGGCAAACGCTGCCCGATCGGCTTGATTTCGTGCGGCCTGAAGCGCAAATCTGGCGTGCGACGGCCGGTTAACGCTACACCTCGCGCCTAGCATAAGAGCCCGCATGGTCACCATTCTCGACACGCGCCAGCCCCGCCATCCGGAAAAGGCCCACAAGCCGGACACCGCGGTTTTGCGCAAGCCCGATTGGATCCGCGTCAGGGTGCCGGCGGCCTCGCCGCACATCGCCCAGACGCGACAGATCCTGCGCGAGCACGCGCTGCATACGGTGTGCGAGGAGGCCGCTTGCCCGAATTTGGCGGAGTGCTGGGCCGGGCGGCACGCCACCATGATGATCATGGGCGACACCTGCACGCGCGCCTGCGCCTTCTGCAACGTGCGCACCGGGATGCCGCGAGCCTTGGACGCGCATGAGCCCGAGCGGGTGGCCCAGGCGGTCGCCAAGCTGGGGCTCGCACACATCGTCATTACCTCGGTCGACCGTGACGATCTTCCCGACGGCGGCGCCCGGCACTTCGCCAGCACCATTCGCGCCATCCGCGCACACACGCCGCAGACCACGATCGAGGTGCTGACCCCGGACTTTCTGCGCAAGGACGGTGCTCTGGAAACGGTCGTTGCCGCCGCGCCCGACATCTACAACCACAACCTGGAGACGGTTGCCTCGCTCTACCTCAGGATCCGTCCCGGGGCGCGCTACTTCCATTCCATTCGCCTGCTCCAGCGCGTGAAGGAGTTAGCACCGGGGATGTTCACCAAGTCCGGCATCATGGTCGGTCTCGGCGAGGAGCGCGAGGAGGTGCTGCAACTCATGGACGATCTGCGCACGGCGGACGTCGACTTCCTCACCGTCGGCCAATACCTGCAACCGACCCGCAAGCACGCCGAGGTGAAGCGCTTCGTGCCGCCGGCGGACTTCGACGCCTACCGGCGGGTGGCGCTGTCGAAAGGCTTTCTGTTGGTAGCCGCCAGCCCACTGACGCGCTCCTCCTACCACGCGGGTGAGGATTTCGCCCGGCTACGCGCCGCACGTGCCGCCCTGCAGGCGCACGACGACTGAGGCAACGGGAGCGCGCATCCCTGTCCCCGCCGGGGGCGGGGAGCATCGTCGGCATGCCATCCTTTCGCACCACCCACCGAGTGCCTTTTACAGCGCGACAGATGTTCGATCTCGTTGCCGATCTTGAGAGCTATCCGAGCTTCCTGCCGCTGTGCGAGGCCTTGCTGGTTCGCCAGCGCGATCAACGCCAGGGCAATACCGTGCTGCTGGCCGATATGACGGTCGGCTATTTGAGCATTCGGGAAACCTTCACGAGCCGGGTTGAACTCGATCCCGCCGGTCTGACGGTGCTGGCAAGCGCGGCCCCGCAAGGGCGCGGCCCGTTCCAGCGCTTGGACAACCGCTGGGGCTTCCGTCCCGCCGCGGGCGGCTGCGACGTCGACTTCTTCATCAGCTACACCTTCAAGTCGGTGATGCTGCAGGCGCTGGTCGGCAGCCTGTTTGACCGCGTCTTTCGCCGCTACACGCGCGCCTTCGAGGAGCGCGCCCATCGCGTCTACGGCAGCGCCGGCCCACCGCCGCCCTGAACGGCCCATCACGCCGGCAGGGCCTGCCAGAGCAAGGCGAAGGCCGCCTCGATCGTTTTTTGCCGGATGACGGCGCGGCCGAGGTCCCCGAACCGACACTCCACATGTGTGGCCGGACGGCCGACGACGGCCGCACCCAGATAGACGAGGCCGACGGGCTTGGTTGCGCTGCCGCCGCCAGGACCGGCAATTCCGGTAGTCGAAATGGCGACGTCGGCTCCGGCCCTCGCGAGCGCCCCCGCCGCCATGGCCTCTGCCACCTCGGCGCTCACCGCGCCATGCCGGGCCAACAGGTCGGCGGCAACGCCAAGCTCCTCCTGCTTGGCCGCGTTGGAATAGGTGACAAACCCGCGCTCGAGCACGTCGGAGGAGCCGGCGATCTCCGTCAGCACGGCGGCCAGAAGCCCGCCGCTACAACTCTCCGCGGTCACGATTTTTGCCCCCCGCGCCCGGAAGGCGCCAATGAGGCGGCCAGCTTCATCGATCAAGGGCGCAGGAAACATCCAGCCTCGCAAAACAAGAACGGTATCCGTCGGGCAACGGATACCGTCAAGGGAGGCAGAAATAGAAAGAGAGAGGAAAGGATCAAGCGGCGGCTAGCTTCTCCGCTTGGGTGAGCAAGGAGTCGAGCGTGGTGCGGCTTTCCGGGCCCATCACCCGCATGGTTTTGGATTGGGCCTCCTTCCACACCGGATAGGCCTTGTAGATCACGGACTGTCCTTTGGGGGTCAGGTGGAGTCCGCGTCCGCGCCGGCCCGCCGGCGGATCCATGGTGATGTGGTTGAGGGCCAACAGGCGTTTGAGGTTACGCGACAGGGTTGACTTCTCGATATCAAGCGCATGTCCGATCTCGACAGCCGTAATACCATCTTGCTGGGCAAGTTGGGTGAGCAAGGTGAATTGGCTGGCGGTGATTCCGAGCGGGCGCAAGGCATCGTCGTAAACTCGCGTCACAATGCGACTCAATTGCCGCACACGCGTCGATATGCACGCCGCCGACGTACTCTCGGCTATCTCGCCGATGTCTGCGGTGGCAACACCGACGCCGGGTGTCATGATATTCATCGGGCGCCCCCTGGCGCTGATCTTTAGGCTCGGATCTGTGCATGCCGCGATTCGGCCGCGCAAGGCAACGAGCAGCGGCAACTTAGGATTGAGGCCGCGGCACGCGCAGCACGGTTGCGGTTGCCAGGGCGGCAATGCCTTCGCGGCGGCCGGTAAAGCCAAGGCTTTCGGTGGTGGTGGCCTTGATGCCGACGCGTTCGGCCTCGATCTCCAACAGCTCCGCAATGCGCGCGCGCATCGCCTCCCGATGCGGGCCGATGCGAGGGGCCTCGCAGACAATGGTGAGATCGACGTTGGTCACCTGACCGCCCCAGAGGCGCACGCGCCGTGCCGCCTCGCTCAAGAACAGGTGGGAGGACGCCCCCTTCCAGCGCGGATCACTGTCGGGAAAGAGTTGGCCGATATCCCCCTCGCCCACCGCGCCGAGCAGCGCATCGGTCAGGGCGTGCAAGGCCACATCGGCGTCCGAGTGGCCCTCCAGGCCGGCGCCGTGTGGGACGCGAATGCCACACAGCCAGACGTGATCGCCCGGCACCAAGCGATGCACATCAAAACCGAGCCCGGTGCGCACGTCGGGCATGGGTTGGGGGCTGGCCATCGCCAGGTCCTCGGCGGTCGTGAGCTTGCGATTGTGCTCGCTTCCCAGCACCAGCGCCACCGGCAAGCCCGCCCATTCGGCCACCGCCGCATCGTCGCTCAAGCTGGTCAGTCCCGCGGCCGCGGCGGCGCGATGGGCCGCCAGGATGGGCGAAAAGGCAAATCCTTGTGGCGTTTGCGCGCGCCACAGGCGGTCGCGATCGATCGATTGGGCAATGCGGCCCGAGGCGTCGGCGCGTTTGAGCAAATCGGTCACCGGCAGGGCGGCGATGGCGGCGGGCGCGTGCGCCAGGGCGGCCAGCACGCGCGCAATGATGTCCGCCGTGACGAAGGGCCGGGCACTGTCGTGGATCAGCACGCAATCGGGGGCATGTGCCGCGAGCGCGAGCAGGCCTTGCAGCGCCGATTGTTGTCGCGTTGCCCCACCCGCAACGGGCGGCAGCAGCCGCGCCGCAGCGCAAGGCAGCGCCGCGTCATAGAGGGGGCGATCGCCGGCAGCGATCACGACCTGGACCAGGTCGATGCCGGGCTGCGCCAGCATCACCGCGACCGAACGGGCCACGGCCGAGCCGACGTTAAGCGGGCGATACTGCTTGGGCACCGGGCCGGGCGCCCGCGCGCCGCGGCCTGCGGCCAAAATCAAGGCGGCTGTTTTCACGGGTGCCCTCGACAACGGCCGGCATTCCATCCATAGCTCCCCCGGCCGAGAGCGACAACCGGGACCGACACGCGGGCACAACCGCCCCAGCCGCCACGTTTCGCGCTTGCGAAGCCCGCAGCGACGGGCTAGTCTGCACAAGAGAATGGCAACGAAATCTCCTGCCTAATAAATGGGCAACGCAGGACCTTCACCCACCAGCCGCGAGACATCGGTTCGCATCGGTCCGCATCACCTACGCGGGGGCGTCATGCTGGCGCCGATGTCGGGGATCACCGACCTGCCGTTTCGCACGCTCGCGCTCGCGCTCGAGACCGGGTTGGTGGTGTCCGAGATGGTGGCGAGCGAACACCTGAGCCGCGACCGACACGGTGCGCGGATGCGCGCGTCGGGCCGCGGGCCCGGACTGCGGGTGATACAACTCGCGGGCTGCGAGGCCCGCTGGATGGCCGAGGGCGCGCGGGTCGCCGCCGACCTGGGGGCCGATATTATCGACATTAACATGGGGTGTCCGGCACGCCAGGTGACCGGCAAGCAGGCGGGGTCGGCCCTGATGCGCGACCTCGACCATGCCGAGCGCCTGATCGCGGCGGTGCTCGGCGCGGTCAAGCTGCCCGTGACCCTGAAAATGCGGCTCGGTTGGGACCACCACACGTTGTCGGCCCCCGCGCTGGCGCGCAGGGCTGAGGCCCTCGGCGTGGCGCTTGTGAGCGTGCACGCGCGCACGCGCTGTCAGTTCTTCAAGGGTACGGCGGATTGGTCGCTGGTGCGACCCGTCAAGGCGGCGGTCAAGGTTCCCGTCGTCATCAATGGCGATATCGTCGACCCGGTCAGCGCCAAGGTTGCCCTGGCGCAGTCGGGCGCCGATGCCGTGATGATCGGCCGCGGCGCTTGCGGCCAGCCGTGGCTGCCCGCCCGCATCGCCCGCGCGCTTGCGACCGGCGCGGATCCGGGAGCCCCGCCGCTGCGCGTCCAGGGCGAAATCGCCGTCGGCCACGTCGCGGCGATGCTCAGCGCCTACGGGCTCGGCCTCGGGCTGCGTAACGCGCGCAAGCACATCGGCTGGTATCTGGCCGCCAGTGGGCGCGCGCCCGAGGTCGTGCAGACGTGGCGACGGCGGCTTTGTACGTCGGATGATGCTGCAAGCGTGCTCGGCGGCATCACCGACTTTTATCGCCTTGCCCAGGAGATGGCCGCATGAAGCCCGAGCTCGTCCGCGAGCGCGCCAGCGCCGCACCGCGCCGCCACATCGAGCACGATCTGTTGCTGGGCGCGCTGCCGCATCCGATCCTGGTGCTCGGCGACGACGATCGCGTGCTCTATGCCAATCCCGCCGCGGAGGCCTTCTTCTCGCTGAGCCAGGGTATGCTCGAAGCGCCAGACGCTGGTCGACATCATCGCCTTTTCCAGCCCGTTGGCCGCCCTGGTCGGGCAGGTCCGGCGCACGGGCGCGGCGGTCAACGAATACGGCGTCGACGTCGACCTGCCGCGCAGCGGCGTGCACCGCCTCGTCGACGTGTTCGCCGGCAGCTTTCCCGAACAGCCAAGCCTGATCGTGTTGATGCTGCAGCAGCGCTCGGTGGCGCAGATGATCGAGCGTCAGCTGACGCACCGGGCCGCGGCGCGCTCCGTCTCGGGCATGGCGGCCGTGCTGGCGCACGAGATCAAGAATCCCCTGTCGGGCATCCGCGGCGCCGCCCAGTTGCTCGAGCCGGGTCTGAAGGACGAGGACCGGGCGCTGACGCAACTGATCTGCACGGAAACCGATCGCATCCGCACTTTGGTCGACCGCATGGAGGTGTTCGGCGATGAGCGCACTCTGATCACCGAGCCCGTCAATATTCATTCGGTCCTTGACCACGTAAAACGCCTGGCCGAGAGCGGCTTCACGGACGGCATCGTTATCAACGTCGACTACGATCCGTCCCTGCCGCCCGTACCGGGCAATCGCGACAAGCTCATCCAGGCCTTTCTCAATCTGGTCAAGAACGCCGCCGAGGCGATCGGAGAGCTGCGCGAACCAGGTCGCATCGTCTTGCGTACCGCCTTTCGCCCGGGCATGCGACTGTCGGTGCCCGGCACCGCCGCGCGCGTCGCCTTGCCCTTGATGATCGAGGTGGAAGACACCGGACCCGGCGTGGCCGAATTGCTCAAGGCGCATTTGTTCGATCCCTTTGTCACCACCAAGCGCAAGGGAACCGGGCTCGGTTTGGCGCTGGTCGCCAAGATCATCGGCGACCACGGCGGCGTGATCGAATGCGAATTGGTGCCGAGACGCACGGTCTTTCGCGTGCTGCTGCCGCTGCAGGACTAACAACGCAGACAACAGACTAGGAAGTGGTCAATGGCTGGTGGAACTGTTCTGATAGCGGACGATGACAGCGCGATCCGCACCGTGCTCAATCAGGCCTTCGCCCGGGCCGGCTACCTGCCGCGCGCGACGGGTAACGCCGCCACGCTTTGGCGTTGGGTTTCCCAGGGCGAGGGCGACGTCGTCATCACCGATGTGGTGATGCCCGACGAGAATGCCTTTGACCTCATTCCCCGCATCAAGAAGCTGCGCCCGGATTTACCGATCATCGTCATGAGCGCGCAAAACACCCTGATGACGGCGCTCTCGGCGGCGGAAAAGGGTGCCTTCGAATACCTGCCCAAGCCGTTCGATCTCAGCCAGATCGTCAGCGTCGTCGGCCGGGCGCTGGCCGAGCCGGGACGGCGTAAGGAACGCTCGATCCCCGAAACGGACAGCGAGGAGCTACCGCTCATCGGTCGCTCGGCGGCGATGCAGGAGATCTATCGCGTGTTGGCGCGGCTGACGCGCACCGACCTAACGGTGATGATCACGGGGGAGTCCGGCACCGGCAAGGAATTGGTGGCGCGCGTGCTGCATGACTATACCAAGCGGCGCAACGGGCCGTTCGTCGCCATCAACATGGCGGCAATCCCGCGCGAGCTCATCGAAAGCGAGTTGTTCGGCCACGAAAAGGGCGCCTTCACCGGGGCGCAAGCGCGCACCGAGGGCCGCTTCCAACAGGCGGACGGGGGCACCTTGTTCCTCGACGAGATCGGCGACATGCCGATGGAGGCCCAGACCAGACTGTTGCGGGTGCTGCAGGAAGGCGAATACACCACCGTCGGCGGACGCACGCCCATCAAGACCGACGTGCGCATCATCGCTGCGACGCATCGCGAGCTCAAGTCGCAAATCCAGCAGGGGCTATTCCGCGAGGATCTTTACTATCGCCTCAACGTCGTGCCCTTGCGACTGCCGCCCCTGCGCGAACGCTTGGAGGATATCGGCGACCTCGTGCGCCACTTCTTGCGCCAGACGGCCAAGCAAGGCATGGGCCACAAGGCGATCGAGACGGCGGCGATCGAGCACCTCAAACACTACCATTGGCCGGGCAACGTGCGCGAGCTTGAGAACATGGTGCGCCGGCTGAGCGCGCTGCATCCGGAAGACACCTTGACCCTAGAGATTATCGAGGCGGAGCTCGCGGGCGCGGCCCCGCCACCCAACACCGATGCCGGCGTGGCCCCCAAGGAGCTCTCCGAAACCATCGAGCGCTACCTGGCCGGCCATTTTGCCAGCTATGGTCGCGAACTGCCGCCGCCCGGCCTCTACGATCGCATGTTGCAGCATCTCGAGCGCCCGCTGTTGATGGCGGCGCTGGCCGCCACGCGCGGCAATCAGATCCGTGCCGCCGCCCTATTGGGCCTCAACCGCAATACGCTGCGCAAAAAGATCCGCGACCTCGACATTCAAGTGTTCCGCACGCCGCTGACGTGAGGGCTGCGGGGTCGCGAAAAAAGCTCCCGATCGCGCCCCGCCTCAGGCCATGGCGGCAAGCCCGCCCGGCAGCGCCTTGGGCCGGCTCGCCCTTTCGGACCTATTGGGCCAATGGCGCCCAGCTGTGATCGCAGCCTTGCCCGCCCACTTTGGTTGCTTTGCGCGCGGGTTTGGTGCACGCGGATCGGTGCTCTGCTCCCCTTGAAGCCGCCCGATCCGGTGCGCGTGCCGGAAAGCGCCGCGCTTGCGCTTCGAGGCTGAGGCTCTATTGTGGCCAGCGAGCGCCGGGCCTGCGTCCGCACTCACCCCCATCGAAGCGCACGCGCGCTGCGGTGAGCGCGCCCGGCTCGCGACCCCACGCGCGATCCCACGCACAAGGAGTGCTGATGGCTGAAGCTGTTGAAGTGCAATTCGCGCCCTTGTCGCAGGCGCCCAGCGGCACCCTCATTTTGTTGGCGGGCGAGGAACTCGCGCTTGGGGCCACCGCCCGCGCCCTCAACGAACGGGCCAAGGGCGCGCTTGAGCGCGCCGCCGCCGCCGCCGGCTTCAGCGGCAAGAGCAAAACCGCAATCGAGCTGCTGGCCCCCGCCGGGCTCGAGGCGCAGCGCCTCGTCATGGTGGGCTCGGGGCGCCCGGGCAAGGAATTGGATCGGTTGCTGCTGGGCGGCTATGCCTTCGGCCAGGCCAGTGCGCGCAAGGGCGAAAGGGCAACGCTCATCTGCGACCCGGCCGATCCGGGCGACGTGGGCGTCGAGGGCTTTGCCGCCGACCTGGCGCTCGGCGCGCTCTTGCGAAGCTACGCTTTCAAGAAATACCGGACGCGCGGCAAGTCGGAGGAGGGGGCGGAGGCCGACGCCGGCGACGGCCTCAGCAAGCTCCAGATCCTGTGCAACCGCCCGGAGGCGGCAAACAAGGCGTTCGTTCCCCGCAAGGCCCTCGCCGACGGCGTATTCCTGGCCCGCGATCTCGTCAACGAGCCGGCCAATCGGCTTGGGCCCGTCGAGTTCGCCGATCGCATGCGCGATCTGGAAGGCAGTGGCCTCGCGATCGAGGTGCTCGAGGAGGAAGAGCTCAAGGCCCTCAACATGCAGGCGCTGCTCGCGGTCGGTCAGGGCAGCCGGCGTCCCTCGCGCGTCGTCGTCTTTAATTGGCACGGGGCCAAGTCGAAGCGCGCCAAGACGCTCTGCTTTGTCGGCAAGGGTGTGTGTTTCGATACCGGCGGTATTTCCATGAAACCCGCCGGCGGCATGGAAGACATGAAGGGCGACATGGCCGGGGCGGCGTGCGTGGCCGGCCTTATGCTGACGTTGGCCAAGCGCAACGCCGCCGTCAATGCCGTGGGCCTGGTCGGCCTCACCGAGAATATGCCGTCGGGTAACGCGCAGCGGCCGGGCGATATCATCACCAGCATGTCCGGCAAGACCATCGAGGTCTTGAACACCGATGCAGAAGGCCGCCTGGTACTCGCCGACGTGATCTGGTACGCCCAGGAACGCTTCAAGCCGCGCTTCGTGATCGACCTGGCGACCCTGACCGGCGCCATCATGGTCGCGCTCGGCAAGGAATACGCGGGCATGTTCGCCAACGACGATCGCTTGGCCAGCGAACTCGCCGCCGCCGGTGAGATCAGCGGGGAGAAGGTCTGGCGCATGCCGCTCGCCAAAGCCTATGACAAGCTGATCGACAGCAAGAACGCCGACATGAAGAACATCGGCGGCCGCTTCGGCGGCGCCATCACGGGCGCCCAGTTCATCCAGCGCTTCATCAAGGATACGCCTTGGGTGCACCTCGACGTGGCGGGTACGGCCTTCGATTCGCCCCGCAACGACATCAACCAAAGTTGGGCCTCGGGCTGGGGCGTGCGGTTGCTCGACCGCTTGGTGCAGATGAACTACGAAAAGGCCGAGCGCTAGGGCGCCAACCGCGTTGGCGAGAATGCCACCAAGCGGTCGCACCGCCACGAGCGAAGTGCCTGTAACTACGTATTAATCCCTAGTGATTTTCCATAATATATCTTATGCGAATGCAGGGATCGCCCGCCCAGGGCCTGGGATCCTGGGCCTGGGATCCGAGCCTCCGGTGAAACCGTCTTCCAGGAACGCCGCTGGCTGCTGTCGGAACGCTTGCCGCCCCCGCGCGTTGCTCCTGGCGCGGCGCGCCGCCACGCCGCCATCCCAACCAGCGAGCCCGGAGTTCAGTCGTGAGTAAGGTCAGGACGCTTGAGCCTCACAGCAAGATTGCTGCCCCCCTCGATACCCCCACCGATCTTCCCGATGAGGCCGTGCGCGAGATTTCGGCCGCGCTTAATCGGCTGTTGGCCGATGCCTTTGCCCTCTATCTCAAGACCAAGAACTTCCATTGGCACGTCAGCGGTCCGCATTTTCGCTCCTATCATTTGATGTTTGACGAGCAGGCGACCGAAATCTTCGGCACCACCGACGAGCTCGCCGAACGCGTACGCAAGATCGGCGGCAGCACGCTGCGCTCGATCGCCGAGATTGGGCGGCTGCAAACGGTCAAGGACAACGACAAGGCCTTCGTTGCCCCGCGCGAAATGTTGAGCGAACTCATGGCCGACAACAAGGCGATGGCGGCGCACATGCGCAAGGCCCATCAGCTGGCGGACAAGCACGAAGACGTGGCAACCGCCAGCCTGCTTGAGACCTTCATCGATGCCACCGAAAAGCGCACCTGGTTCTTGTTCGAGGCGGGACGCAAAGCCGACGACAGCGGCCACTGAGGCCGCCTTCGCATCACGTGCCTGCGCGAGCCGCGCCAGGCTCACGCGCGGTGCGGCCAGGTCGTGGCTCAGGCCAGGGGGGTGGCCCGGTCGCGGCCGCGGCGGCCAAGCTGACGAGCGCCAGGCAAATCGTGGTTTTGCGGCTCGGCCACGCGCCGGGCCACGGCGCTCGCCAGGCGAGGCTTAGCCGCGCGCGGGCTGGCGCCGTGCCCCCGCATTGACGCGAGCTCCCGTACCCACAACCGGCGGCGTCTGCCCAGGCGCATGCGTTTCATGCTAAGGCGTCAGGTGCGTCATCTCGCGGCTCGCCGGGCACGCGAGGGGCGAGGCGGCGAGGGGAGGCTCATGTGCCGAGGCAGGCAAAAAAATCGTTGGCCGAGTTGCTCGACATCATGGCCGCCTTGCGCACGCCTTCGACGGGTTGTCCCTGGGATCTTGCCCAGTCCTTCGCGACGATTGCCCCCTATACGATCGAAGAAGCCTACGAAGTCGTCGATGCCATCGAGCGGCGCGACCTGGCGGCACTGCGGGAAGAATTGGGCGACCTGTTGCTGCAGGTCGTCTACCACGCCCGCATGGCCGAGGAAGCGGGGGCTTTTGCCTTTGCCGACGTCGTCGATGCGATCGCGCAGAAAATGCTGCGCCGACACCCGCACGTGTTCGGCAGCGCGGCGGAGCGCGCGGCGGGTGCGGCGCCCGGATTTTGGGAACGCCTCAAAGACGCGGAAAAGGCGCAAGAGAGCAAGGCCGCCGCCGGCGTTCTCGCTGACGTGCCCGTTGGCCTGCCGGCCCTGACGCGCGCGGTCAAGTTGCAGCAGAAAGCCGCAAGCGTCGGCTTCGACTGGCCCTCGCGGCGGGAGGTGTTGGACAAGTTCAAAGAGGAGTTCGACGAGCTCGAAGCGGCCCTGGCAGCGCCCAGCGCCACGCCACGGCGCCAGGAGGCCGTGGCCGAGGAGATGGGCGACCTCTTGTTCGTCATGGCCAACCTGGCGCGTCACCTCAAGCTTGAGCCCGAGACGGTGCTGCGGCAGGCCAACGCCAAGTTCGCCCGCAGGTTTGCGGGCATCGAGCGCAAATTGGCAGCGTCCGGCAAAACCCCGCAGCAATCCGACCTCGCCGAAATGGATCGGCTCTGGGAGGCGGTGAAGGCGGAGGAAGGCGAGGCTTAAGCAGAGTAGACAGGGACCGCGCCAGCCGTCGGCTCGCCCCTTGCGCGCGCCCCGATCTTCATTTGCGGTCCTGATCGCTGAGGAGCGATAAGCCGGCGCGCTTCAGCTGGCCCGCGAGCTTGCCCTTGGCGGCGGGTTCGATGCGGATGCGGGCAAGCACGGCGCCCGAGCCTTCCGTCTTCTGCTCGAGCACCTCGGCGTTGGCGTGCAACCAGCTCAGCAGGCGTCCTTGGTCGGCCGGGATTTCAAGATCGAACACTTCGTCGTGGCGACCGAGTTCGGCATCGAGTTGCGCCCGCAGGGCCTCGATGCCCTCGCCGGTCAGGGCGGACACCAGGACGGCCGGGCGATTGCGGCGCGCTCGCGCGCGCTCGACTTCCGTGCGCGTGCCGGGCGTCAGCTTGTCGGCCTTGTTCCATACCTCGAGAATGCGAGCGGTCTCGCTATCGGCCTCGATACCGAGGTCGACCAGCACCGCCACGACGTCGTGGTACTGCGCCTCGCTTTCGGCGTGGCTCACATCGCGCACGTGCAAGATCAGGTCAGCGGCAACCACTTCCTCCAGCGTCGCCCGAAAGGCCGCGATCAGATTGGTCGGCAGGTCGGAGATGAAGCCCACCGTGTCGGACAGGACGATGCGCCGGCCACTCGGCAAAATGATCTCGCGCATGGTCGGGTCCAAGGTGGCGAACACCTGGTCGATCGCCAGCACGGCGGCACCCGTCAGCCGGTTGAAGAGTGTCGACTTGCCGGCGTTGGTGTAGCCGACGATCGCCGCCACCGGCAGCGGTATGCGCTGGCGGCTGGCGCGATGCAGGCCCCGCGTTCGTATCACGCCGGCAAGATCCTTCTTGATCGCGTCGATACGCTCCTGAATCAGTCGGCGGTCGGTTTCGATCTGCGCCTCGCCCGGTCCGCCGAGAAAGCCGAAGCCGCCGCGTTGGCGCTCCAGATGCGTCCAGCTGCGCACCAAGCGACCACGCTGATAGGTGAGATGCGCAAGCTCAACTTGCAGCCGCCCTTCCCGGGTCAGGGCGCGCTCGCCGAAGATTTCCAAGATTAGCCCGGTGCGATCGAGCACCTTCGAGCCCCAGGCCTTCTCCAGGTTGCGTTGCTGAATGGGGCTCACGGCATGATCGATGATGATGAGACCGACCCCGTGCTCGCGCACGCGCCCGGCGATCTCCTCCACCTTACCGGAACCCAGCAGGGTTGCCGGCCGCGGCCGCGCCAGGGGGAAGGTCTCGGCAAGTTGCACCTCGAGGCCGATGGCCTCGGCCAAGCCAACCGCCTCTTGCAGACGATCCCGGCTCGAACGGTCGGCGCGCGCGGGCGCCTTGCCGTTGCGCTCGTTGCGCCGCGCCCCCGCCGGGCGCCCATCCGAGCCGGCCTCCGCGCGCGCTCCCGGGCGCACGGGAAGCAGCACGATCGCACGCAGTCGTTGTGGGCGCCGATCGATCGGCTGGCGACCTTTGGCTGGCGGGGCTTTGTTCGGCGCGGGCGTTGCCGTACTCGCTATGCCTGACTGCCTTCGGCGCTATCGGAATCCATCAAATGCACGGGTTGCCCGGGCATGATGGTCGATATGGCATGCTTGTAGACGAGTTGTGAGTGGCCGTCCCTGCGCAACAACACGCAAAAATTATCGAACCAGGTCACGATCCCCTGCAGCTTCACGCCATTGATGAGAAAGATCGTGAGCGGAGTTTTGTTCTTGCGTACGTGATTGAGGAACGTGTCCTGAAGACTTTGGGCTCGTTCGGCCATTGTTGTTATCCGTAGTTCTCTGGGGAAGGCCTCAACTGCCAACCCTCACCCTCGCGCCCTTAAATTGCCGGTTATTATAGAGGCGCACAAGCAAATTCGCTGTCACAAGCGCGGCAATATGACAAACTCCGCCCTCAACCTTTAGCAAGCTCTGCCACGGCGTGAAAGTCGGCCCGCAGCTTTAACGTCAGCAGGCCCGGCGCGCCATTGCCGATGGGCTGGCCATCGATGCTGACCACCGGCATGACGATATTGGTTGCAGAGGTCACAAAAGCTTCCCGGGCGGCCTTGGCTTCGGCCACCGTAAACGGTCGTTCCACCAGCTTTAGACCCTCGCGCTCGATGAGATCGATCAGCGTAGTGCGCGTCACCCCGCGTAAAATGGCGCTGTCGATCTGGCGCGTGATGAGCCGTCCGTCCTTGTCGACGATCCAAGCATTGGAGGATGCCCCTTCGGTGACGCAGCCGTCCGCATCCACCAGCCAGGCTTCCCTGGCAGCCTCCGCCTGGGCTGCATGTTTGGCCAAGACGGCCGGCAGCAGCATGACGGTTTTTATGTCGCAGCGAGCCCAGCGGATGTCGGGCACCGTCTTGACGCCGATGCCCGTGTCGGCGCTGCTTGCCGACTTGGCTGGGGCCACCGAACGGGCGAGGCAGACCACCGTCGGCGTCACGTCGGCCGGCGGAAAGGAGAAGTCGCGCCGACCGGCGCCGCGTGAGACCTGCAGATAGACCAGGCCGTGCACCACCCGGTTGCGCCTGATGGTTTCACGCAGCACCACCGACCATGCCGCCGGTGTCATCGGTGCCGCGATCTCCAGCTCCGCGAGCGAGCGGGCAAGACGGCGCATGTGGCGCGTCTCGTCGACCAGGCGGCCGGCCTTAACCTCGCACACCTCGTAGACCGCGTCGGCGAATTGAAAGCCTCGATCCTCCGCGTGCACGCCCGCCTCGGCATAGGGCAAGTAGCGACCATTGACGTAGATTACGCGCGTCATTTGGCACCCCCTCCAGCGGTCAGGCGAGGCTGCCGCTCAAAGCTGCCGTGCATCGCCACCGCGCTCCTGGGAGCTCACCCCCAGCGCGCGCAGCTTGCGATGCAGGGCCGAACGCTCCATGCCGACGAATTCGGCGGTGCGGGAGATGTTGCCGCCGAAGCGATTGATTTGCGCCAACAGGTATTCACGCTCGAAGATCTCGCGCGCTTCCCGCAGCGGCAGCGACATCAGGTGCTCGGCGCCACCATTCACCGGCAGCGGTACATTCGAGCCGATCTCCTCGGGCAGCATGTTGGCCGTGATCACGGCATCGGGGTCGCCGCCCGACAGGATCAACAGCCGCTCGATGTTGTTGCGCAGCTCGCGCACGTTGCCCGGCCAGTCGTGCGCCTGCAGGACGGCCGTGGCATCCTCGCCGATGCGCCGCGGCGCCAAGCCCGAAGACTGGGCGACCTGCGTCACAAAATGCTGGATCAGCAAGGGGATGTCGTCGCGCCGTTCCGCCAGGCCCGGTACGCGCAGCGGCACCACATTCAAACGATGGTAGAGGTCCTCGCGGAAACGTCCTTCCGCCATATCGCGTTCCAGATCGCGGCTGGTCGAGGAGATGATGCGCACGTCGACGGAGACCTTGGGGCCGCCGCCGACGCGCTGGAACTTCTGCTCGACGAGAACGCGCAGGACCTTGCTTTGCGTTTCGATCGGCATATCGGCGATCTCGTCGATGTAGAGCGTGCCGGTGTGGGCTTCCTCCAGCGCCCCGACCTTGCGCGGCCCGACGTGATCCTCGGTCCCGAACAGCTCCTCCTCGACGCGATCGGGCGCCATGGCTGCGGCGTTGAGCACGACAAACGGCCCATCCTTGCGGTGCGAGCTCAGGTGCATGACGCGGGCGCAAAGCTCCTTGCCCGAGCCGGCGGCCCCGCGAATGAGCACGCGGCTGTTGGTGGGGGCTACCCGTTCGATCGCGGCCCGCAGCTGGTTGATGGCGGTCGATTTGCCGATCATCTCGAAGCTGACGGCCGCACGCTCTTTGAGCTCGCGCACCTCCCGATGCAGCTTGGAGGCCTCCAGTGCGCGCGTGGTTACCAACAGCAGCCGGTCCGCCTTGAAGGGCTTTTCGATATAGTCGTAGGCCCCGCGCTTGATGGCCGTCACCGCCGTCTCGATGTTGCCGTGCCCAGAAATGATCACCACCGGCAGGCCCGGGTGCGCGCGCTTGACGATGTTCAGCACCTCGAGGCCGTCGAGGCGGCTGCCCTGCAGCCAGATGTCGAGAATGACGAGTTGCGGCCGGCGTTCTTCCACCGCCTTCAAGGCTTCATCGGAGTCGCGCGCCACGCGTGTGCGGTGCCCCTCGTCCCCGAGCAGACCGGCGATGTTCTCGCGAATATCTGCCTCGTCGTCGACGATCAGGATGTCGGAAGCCATTTAACACTCCTTGCCTGGTTGGAGATTATGCATTGCCGGATGCGGCGGCACGTTCGGGTGGGGAGGACGTCTGGCCGGCCGGCGGGCTGCCGAGCGGCAAGCTGATGCGCAACAGCGCGCCGTGCGTACGGCCGGCGGCAACCGGGGCATCCTCCAAGGAGAGGCTGCCGCCGTGCTGTTCGACGCTTTTTTGCACGATGGCGAGGCCGAGCCCGGTGCCCTTGTTGCCTTTGGTGGTGACGTAGGGCTCGAGCAGCCGGTTGCGATTGTGCTTGGGAAGGCCCGGACCGTTGTCGATGACCTCGATGTCCACCTTGTCGCCGTTGCGGCGCACGTTGGTTTCGATGCGACCGCTCCAGCCCGGCTCCTTGTTGGGTCCGTCGGCGAAGGCCTGAATGGCTTCCTGCGCGTTCTTCACGACATTGGCGACGGCCTGCGAGATCAGCCTGCGGTCGCAGCTGACGATGATCGGCTCCTTGCCGACCTTGGTCTCGAACGCCACGTCGGTGCCCGTCATCTGGCGATCGAGCACAGCGCTGCGCACCAGTTCGCGGATATCGTGGTCCTGCATCTCGGGTTTCGGCGTGCGCGCGAAGGCGGAAAACTCATCGACCATGCGGGTGACGTCGCCGACCTGACGTATGATGGTCTCGGTGCAACGCTCGAAGACATCGCGATCCTCCGTGATCGTCTTGCCGTATTTGCGGCGGATGCGCTCGGCGGCAAGCTGGATCGGTGTCAGAGGATTTTTGATCTCATGGGCGATGCGCCGCGCCACGTCGGCCCAAGCCGCCGTGCGCTGCGCCGCAACCAGCTCGGTGACATCGTCGAAGGTCATGACGGAGCCCTCGCCGCCGGCGGCCTCCTGTTCGCGGGGCACGCGTACCGAGAAGGTGCGCTCCTCGCCATTGATCGTGAGCGAGACCTCGTGCTGTGGCCGGCTCTTGTGATGATCGCGCGCCTCGGCCAGCACGCTGGCGAAGGCCGGTACCGCCTCGCCGAGGTCGCGGCCGACCAGCTCGGATCCTTCCAGCCCCAGCAGCTTCTGCGCCGAGCGGTTGGCAAGCGTGATGCGGCCGCTTTGATCGAGGCCCATGACGCCGGCGGAGACCCCCGACAGCACCGCCTCGATAAAGCGACCGCGCTCGGTGAGCTGGGCGTTGGCGCTGACGAGTTCGCTGCGCTGGTGTTCGAGTTGCTGCGTCATGTGATTGAAGTTCTGCGACAAGCGCCGCAGATCGCCTTCGCCGCGGCGGATCGGCAGCTCGACCTTGAGGTTGCCGATGGCGACCTGCTGGGCCGCGCCAATCAGGCGACGGATCGGGGCGACGAAGCCGCCCGCGAACCACAGCCCGATCCAGATCGCCGCCAACAAGGCGGTCAGCGAGATCATGAAATACATGAGCCCGTGCGCCAATTTCAGGCCGCCGCTGCGTTGGCGCAGCTGCTCGTATTCGGCAACGCCAGCCTCGGTGCGGCGCAGGTGCCCGACCACCTTCCGACTGACGCCGCGGGCGACGTAAAGATACGCATCGGGATAGTTGTGCAGCTTGGCGATGGCCGCGACGCGAAAGGAATTGATCGGCATCAAGAGCGGAACCTGGCCGGCCTCGGCGGCGCGCAGCAGGTGCTCGGGCGGCGGGATGTAGGGGATCCTTTCATCCTCCAGCGCCGCCACCTTGACGGCGCCCGTGGCATCGACGACGTAGGCCACCGGCAGGTCGCGCAGGCCGGCTTGCGCGAACACCAGCTCACGGAATTTGCGGGGATCGCCGGACAGCTGCGGCGCCGCATCGTCGAGATCCTTGGCCATGTTGACGATGTCGGTGCGGATCACCTGCCCATGCTCCTCGAGATAGGCATGGGCAACATCGAGCGAACTCATCACGATCGAGGTGGTCTGGCGATTGAACCAGTTGTCGAGCGAGCGCGAAAACGTCGTCGTGGCGCCGACCGCCAACAAGAGCGCCGGTAGCGCGGCGATGAGGCTGAACAGGGCGACAATGCGCGCGTGCAGCCTGGCGCCCGCCACGCGTTTCTTCCAGGCCCGCCACAGGCCCGCCATCTGCACGGCGATGACCACCACCATGGCCACCACCAAGAGGAGATTGATGAAGAGGACGCCGAGCACCACCTCGTTGCGCGGCACGATCGGCGTCAAGCCGGTCAGAATCAGATAGGTGGCAAGGCCGGAAATGAGCGACAGGCTGACGATCAGAAGGCCGGTCCAAAAGGCGCGGCTGCCGGTGCCGGGCAGGGGCGCCGCGTGGTCGTCGAACAGGGGATCGAGCGAGCCCGCATCGGCGGAGCGCGCCGGACCGGCGGCCGCCGCAAAGCCGCCGCGCGCGCGGCTGAACGCTGCGCACGCGCGGGCGTAGTACCGCCCAAATCCCTTCGTGAAACTGACCCTTTTGCACCCGCTCAGTGCCCTTATGGCGCGCTACAACAACACTGGCGCACCTCAGTGTGGCATTTTCGCGACAATGGGGGCAAGCGCATTTGCACCCCGACCGTCAAGGCTCCCCCGCGCCCGTGGGCACCGCCGGACCGGTCTGGGAATGGCCCAGACACGGGCCGCCATCAGCGTCAAGGCAGGGGACCCTGACATGGCCAAGAGACGGCCCAGGGATCGGCCAGGAGTTGGTGAGAGGGCGGACCTCGGCACGGCTGGCATCGCCGTCACCGCGGCGGCGGGTTTCACGCGGCGGCGAGGGGCCCATTTTCCGCCACCATGGTGTGACACCTCAGCTTGGCTCGGCAATGCGGCCTTGGGGCACAAGGGCGGGCCGACAGGGGGCGAAAGCGCCCCGGGGGAGAGGATGCGGATTGTCAGCCGCTATGTGTTTCGACAAGCGTCGGGCGCCCTGCTTCTGGTCCTCATCTCGCTGACGGGGATCACCTGGATTGGCGTGGCCTTGCGCCAGCTCGAATTGATGACGAGCCAGGGCCAGGATGTGTGGCGCTTCCTGGCCATGACCACGCTGGCGCTGCCCAGCATGATGGCGGTCATCGCCCCGATCGCGCTCTTGATTGCATCCATCTACGTGCTGACGCGCCTCAGCGGCGACAGCGAACTCATCGTCCTGACCAGCGGCGGCATGCCGGTGTGGGCCCTGTTGAAGCCGCTCGGATTGCTGGCGCTTCTCGTCTCGGTGGGGGTGGCGAGCGTCAATCATGTGGTGGGACCGGCAAGCCAGCGATTGCTGCGCGACATGGCGGCCCAGGTCAGAACCGACCTCATGGCCCAGGTGATCCAACCTTGGCGCTTCACCTCGCCCGAACCCAAGCTGATGGTGCACATTCGAGACCGCGGCCCCGGCGGTGAGCTGCTCGGCTTGATGATGCACGATGCGCGCGACCCCAAGCAGGTCGTCACCTATCTGGCCGAGCGCGGGCTGATCATCAAGCAGGGCGGGATGGCTTATCTGAGGATGGACAAGGGCCACATTGTGCGGCGGCTCGAGAACGATGCGACCCCGCAGATCATCGCCTTCGAGCGCTATGCCGTGGACTTGAACCAGCTCGAGCAGCGCGTCGATCAAGCCGGCCAGCTGCGCCCGCGCGAGCGTTCGACGGCAGAACTCATTTGGCCCGATCTTGATGATGCCCTTTACCGCCAGGCGCCGGGGCGGTTTGCGGCCGAGTTGCACGATCGCCTGTCGAGCCCGCTTTTTGCCTTTAGCTTCGTCCTGCTGGTGGTGGCGGCGCTGGGCCATGCCCAGACCACGCGCCAGAACCGCAATCAGGCCGCTGTTGCGGCCTTTGCCCTGGCGGTCGGATGCCGCATTGGCGGGATTGTGACGACCAATGCCGCCGCCGTGCGCAGCTCCGCCATTCCCGTGCTGTATGCGGTCCCCCTGCTCGCCGGGCTGATTGCGGCCTTGGCGATCCAATGGCACGCCTATCCGCACCGGCCCTCGCGCCTGGGCGCCGCCCTGACGCGCCCCTGGCGCGCGCTCGCCGGCCAAGTCGTCTTGTGGTTGCGTCCCGGCGCCGTTGTCGCGGCCTCGAGGGGCAGGAGCTAAGGCGCGCCCGATGTTTGCCGCCCGCACCCTTCGCTACTACGTCGCCAAGCGGTTTTTGCTGTCGATTGCGGCGGCCTTCACCGTCTGTGCCGCCCTGATCTTCATGATCGACATGATCGAGCTGCTGCGCCTGTCGCGGCGGGCCGTCGACCTGTCGATTGCCAACCTCTTTTGGATGGCCTTGCTGCGCCTGCCCGCGTTTTCCGAGATCTTGCTGTCCTTCGCGGTCCTGGTGGGCAGCATCGTTGCCCTTTTGACGCTCAACCGCAAATCGGAGCTGACGGTCATGCGCGCGGGCGGCATGTCCGTGTGGCAGTTCCTGCGACCGGGCATCACCATTGCGGGTGTCCTCGGAGTTGTAGCGGTCACCATCTACAATCCCTTGGCGGCAGCTGCCCGCTCGGAAGCCGAGCGCCTGGTGGCCGAAGCCTTTGGCCGCGAAGCCGGCCTGTTGGCGACCTCCGGCGAGGCGGGTTGGCTGCGGCAAGACGGCGCCGACGGCCAGTCCGTGATGACCGCGCAGGCGATCGCCAACCAGGGCTTGGCGCTGGCCGGGGTGACCGTCTTTCAGTTCGACGCCAAGGGGGCCTTTTCCGAGCGCATCGATGCCGAGCGCGCCAGCCTCAACGACGGTTACTGGGAACTGAGCAAGGCCCTGGTCTCGCGCCCGGATCGAGAGCCGGAAACCTTCGACACCTTCACGCTCTCAACCCACCTCACGCGCGAGCGTGTGGGTGACGCCCTGGGGTCGGAAATTGCCGTCTCCTTCTGGCAGCTGCCGGATTTGATCCAAATCGCTGAAAAGACGGGACTTTCCGCCGACCGCTACAAGATGCAGTACGCCCTCCTGGTCGCCCGTCCAGCGCTGTTGATAACGATGGTTATTTTGGCTGCCACTGTGTCCCTGCGGTCATTCCGCTCGGGCGGCATCCAGACTATGGTCGTGACGGGGATGGTCGGGGGCATTGGGTTCTTCCTGCTGGCAGAGGCATCGCGCCAGGTTGGCATGGCCGGCTTGGTGTCGCCGACGGCGGCGGTGTGGGTACCCATTGCCATGGCTTCGCTGGTCTCGTTAACGCTGTTGCTGCACCAGGAGGATGGCTGAGTGATGCGTCGGGCGCCGATACCGCACGCAGCGTGCGGCGAAGCGCGGGTCCCAAGTCGTCGGCGACGGCGGCTGGAGCTCGGGCGTGCGCTCGCCTTTTGCCTCAGCGTGGCGCTCCTCATCGTCAGCGTTGGCGCGCAGGCGCAAGATCCAAGTAAGCCGACCTCGGCGCCGCCTCCCAAGGCCTTCCCGCGCCCGCCCGGCGGCATCCTCGGCCCAGCCCCCAAGATCGATCGCGCCCAGCCCCTCTACCTGCAGGCCGACCAGCTCATCTACGACAGCAAGTCGAGCCGGGTGATTGCCCAGGGCAACGTCGAGATCTACTACAACAACTACATTCTGACCGCCGAACGGGTCATCTACGACCAGAGCGTCAACAAGCTCGTCGCCGAGGGCAACGCGCAGCTGAAGGACCCCAACGGCAGCATCACGCGCGCGGACCGCTTCGAGGCGCTCGACGATTTCCGCGATGCCTTCGTGCAGTCCCTGAGCGTGGTTCTCAAAGACGACACGCGCATCGCCGCCGATCGCGCCAGCCGTCGCGAGGGCAACATCACCGAGTACGAGCGTGGCAAATTCACGCCCTGTAAAAACGATCCCGGCGTGCCGCCGCTGTGGTGCATCAGCGCCGCCCGCATCGTCCACGATCAGCGTGAGGCCACCATCAGCTACCAGGACGCTCAGTTCGAGTTGTTCGGCGTGCCCGTTTTATACCTCCCCTACTTCCAGCACCCTGACCCCTCGGTCAAGCGCCGGTCCGGCTTTTTGGCCCCGAGCTATGCCAGCTCCTCGACGCTCGGCTTCGGCGCCGAGCTACCCTACTACTTCGCCCTCGCCCCCAACTACGATTTCACCTTCCATCCCCAGTATTGGTCCAAGCAGGGCGTGCTCTGGCAGGGAGATTTCCGGCACCGGCTCGCCGACGGCCAGTACAATGTGAAGATCGCCGCCATCGACCAGGGGCGCGATGAGTTCGGCGCCACCATCAACGGCGAACAAGGTTGGCGCGGATCGCTGGAGACCAAGGGACAATTTTCGCTGTCTTCGTGGTGGCGCTACGGCTGGGACATCACGGTCGAGAGCGACGAGACCTTCCGGCGCTTCTATAAGCTCGATCCGATCCTGCAGACGGACCGTGTGAACACGATCTATCTGCAGGGCATGAGCGAACGCAACTACCTGAGCGCCAGGCTCTATCATTTCGGCGGTTTGCTGCTCGACGAGTCCGCGCAAGCCGATTCGCTCGTGCATCCCGTCATCGACTACAACTACATCGTCGGCCAACCGGTGCTCGGTGGCGAGTTGAGCTTTACGGGCCATGCCCGCTCCATGTCGCGCAGCGATGGGGGCACGGACAGCACGCATGCCGTCGTCGAGGCGAACTGGCGCCGCAAGATGATCGACCCCGTCGGGCAGGTCTGGACGCCCTTCGTCAATGCCCGCGGCGACGTCTACAGCTATTCGGATGCCCTGAGCCCGGCGACGACGACGCCGACGCCGATCCCGAACGACACGGCGCTGCGCGGCTTGGCCGCCGCCGGCGTGCTCTATTCCTACCCGTTTGTAACGCATACGGCGGATGCGTCCCACGTGATCGCGCCGACGGCGCAGATTATCGTGCGGCAAAACAAGGTCTCGCAGTTCTTCCTCCCCGACGAGGACGCCAAGAGCCTGGTGTTCGACGACACGCTGCTGTTCGATATCGACAAGTTCTCAGGCTACGATCGGTTCGAGACCGGCACGCGCGCCAACGTCGGGCTGCAGTACACCTTCCAGGCCAACAGCGGCCTTAACGCCCGCGTCGTGTTCGGCCAGAGCTATCAATTGGCTGGCGATAATCCCTACACCAATCCGGGCTTCGACCCCTCAAGCTGCGCGACGCCGGGCTGCACCAACTTCAATTTCAACCCGCGGAGCGGCCTTGAGACTAGTCGATCCGAATACGTGGCCGGCCTTTATCTGTCGCCGTTCGCCGGCTTCAATGTCGTCTCGCAGAGCCGCTTCGATGAGAGGGACTGGTCGCTCAACCGCCAGGACCTGTTGATCAATGCCAGCTATGGACCGGTTGTTGCCTCGGTGGCCTACACGCTTTCCCGCTTCGATCCGGTCACGGGCTTGCAAGATACCCAGCAGGACGTAATGCCCTACTTTGGCCTGCGGATTACCAACAATTGGAGCGTCGGCGCCTCCATGCGCTACGACATCGACGCCCAGCAACGGATCCAGGACCAGTTCCAAGTCAAATATGCCGACGAGTGCTTCGTGCTGACGGCGAGCTACACGGAGACCTTCGTCGAAAACCTGCCGCTTGACCTGAGGCCCGACCGCACGCTGATGCTGCGCTTCGAGCTCAAGCATCTGGGCGAGTTCAACTACAAGACCGACGTCTTGAGCCACGTCTTTGGCGACAGCAACCAAGGTCCGCAATAGGGGTTGCCGCCCGCGCCCGGGTCCCTCGGCAGGACCCGCCGCCCGCCGCTGCCTTGCCCACGCCACGGTTGTCTGTGGATAAAGAGACATCGCCGCTGAGGGCGCGGCTGCTAGGATGGACCGTCGAGTCGCGCTCTTTTCAAAGGCTGGTAGCCTATTTGACATGCATCAGTTCGACCCTCGCCAATCGCTTCCCAGCGTGCTCTTGGCCTCCGTGCTGGCCATGACGAGCCTGCCCGGCGCGCCGGCCGCGCAAACGAGTAAGGCGCAAACGGGTAAGGCGCAGACGGCGGCGGTGGAGAAGCCCGGCGGCCAAGCCGGCAGCAAGGCTGGGAGCCAAAGCATCGTTGCGCTGGTCAACGACGAGCCGGTGACGGCCTACGAAATCGAGCAGCGCGCGCGCTTCCTGTCGCTCAGCGCCAACATCGGCGACAAGGTGAAAGAGAACTTCAAGCGTCTCGCCCAGCAGGAAAGCACCAACCAACAGCTGCGCACCATCATGCAAGAGGTGATCGACAGCAACAAAGGCAAGTCGCCCGACCAGCTCAGGGCCATCTTTGAAGAAAAAAAGAAGCAGTTCAGCATGAACCTCGAGCGGCAAGCGATCGAGGGCGCCCGCTCCGGGCTGGTGCCGCAGATGCGCAAGGGCGCGCAGGAGGAGTTGATCGAGGAACGCCTCAAGCTGCAGGAGGCGAAAAAGAACGGCATCGAGGTTACCGACGATGAAGTGCGGCGCGTCTTGAAAGGGCTCGCCGAGAACAACAAAATGACGGAGGAGCAGTTCGTCCAGCACCTGAAGGGGCTGGGCGTGGACGCCACCACGCTGAAGGAGCGGTTTCGGGCCATGATCGGCTGGCGGGAGGTCGTTCGCCGTCGTTTCTCGGCCCTCGTTTCGGTCACCCAGCGCGAGATCGACCGGGCCGTATCGGCCAGCGGGGAGGCCGGCGACGACGGTGTCGAGTTGCACGTGCAAAAGATCACCCTGTCGATGCCGACGGCCGCCGACCAGGCCAGCATGGCGAAACGCTTCGCCGAAGCGGAGGCGTTGCGGCGCAAGTTCGGCGGCTGCAAGACCATGGCGGGCCTTGCCAAGGACGCCCCCGGTCTCAAATTCGAAGACCTGAAGTTCATCAAACCGAGCAGCATTAGCGAACCAACGCGATCGCTGCTGCTCAGCGCCAAGGATGGCGATATGCTGCCACCGAGCGCCATGCCGGGGGCCATTGACCTTATGGCCGTCTGCGCACGGCGAACGGTCAAGGCCGACGAAAAGCAGCGCGAAAAGGTGCAAGAGGACCTGCGGGCCAAGGAATTTGAGATGCTCGCCAAGCGCCACTTGCGCGATATTAGACAGGATGCCCACATCGAATTCAGATGAGGCGGGGGGCGCGCGGGATCCGGGGCGGGCGCCGCGCCGGGCGTCCGGAGGCGATCCGCCGCTCGCCGTGACCATGGGCGACCCGGCGGGGATCGGGCCCGATATTACGCTTGCGAGTTGGCTGGACCGGACCTCCCTCGAGCTGCCACCGTTCGTCCTGCTGGGCGATCCAGACCTGCTCGCCGAGCGGGCGCTGCAGCTTTCCCTCGCCGTGCCCATCGAACGCGTTGCCGACTTCGAGGCGGGGCAGGCGACGTTCGCGCAAGCCTTGCCGGTTCTGCCGGTGCGCGGCGTGGGCGGCGACAAAGCCATGATCGTTGCCGCCATCGAGGCGGCAACGGCCGCCGTGCTGGAGCGACGTGCCTTGGGCATGGTGACGAACCCGATTACCAAGAGCGCGCTCAACTTCGCCGAACTCGCCTACCCGGGACATACCGAATACCTGGCGTGCCTTGCCGAACGCCATGCCGGGGGGCGGCGCCCGCGCCCGGTCATGATGCTGGCGGCCGAGGAGCTGAAAGTTGTACCGGCGACCGTGCACGTCCCCCTGTCAGCGGTGGCATCTTTGCTCAGCGCCGAACTCCTCAGCGAGACCATCACCATCACCGCCGCCGCGCTGCGGCATGACTTCGGAATTCGCGCGCCGCGCATCGCCGTGACGGGGCTCAATCCGCATGCCGGGGAAGACGGCCTGATCGGGGGCGAGGAGGCGAGGCTCATTCGACCGATCGTCGCCGCACTGGCGGCCTCCGGCCTAGCGGTCTCGGGCCCCCATGCCGCCGACACCCTGTTTCACGCCGAGGCCCGGCGCGGCTACGATGCCGTCGTCGCCATGTATCACGACCAGGCCTTGATCCCCCTGAAAACACTCGCCTTCGAGCGCGGCGTCAATATCACCCTGGGGCTGCCATTCGTGCGCACCTCGCCCGACCATGGCACGGCCTTTGCGATCGCCGGCACCGGCAAGGCGCGCCCCGGCAGCTTCATCGCCGCGCTTCGGCTCGCCGCCGAAGTCGGCCATCGCCGCGCGCGCGCCGCCGACGCCTCGCGCCGATGACGCACAATTTGGCCGCGACCCCCGATGGGCTGCCGCCCCTGGGCGAGGTGATCCGCTCGCTGGCACTCGAGGCGCGCAAGAGCCTCGGGCAAAACTTCATCCTTGATCTCAACCTGACCCGCCGCATTGCCCGTGCCGCCGGCGAGCTCAGCGGTCGCACGGTGGTCGAGATCGGCCCCGGCCCGGGCGGCCTCACGCGCGCGCTGCTGCTGGAGGGGGCCGGGCGCGTCCTAGCCATCGAAACGGACGAGCGCTGCCGCCCGGCGCTGGCCGCCATCGCCGAGCGTTACCCCGATCGTCTCAAGGTGCGTTTCGCGGATGCGCTCAAGACGGACTGGGCGCAGCTCGCAGCCGACCTGGCACCCGACAGACCGCTGATTGCCGCCAATCTGCCCTACAATGTGGCAACGCTGTTGCTGATCGCCTGGCTCGAGAGCGAGCCCTGGCCGCCGTGGTATCGGCGCATGGTGCTGATGTTCCAGAAGGAGGTCGCCCAGCGCATCACGGCGAAGCCCGCCACCAAGGCCTATGGACGCCTGGCCGTGATCGCCCAATGGCGCTGTCGCGCTCGCCTGCTGTTCACGATCAACCCGGAGGCCTTCACCCCGCCGCCCACGGTCGCCTCCGCGCTCGTCGAATTCCAACCGATCGAGCGGCCGCTACCGGCCTGCAGCGTCAAGTGGTTGGGTCGCGTCACCGGCGCCGCTTTCGGGCAACGCCGCAAGATGCTGCGCCAGAGCCTGAAACCGCTCGTCCCCGATACCGAGGCCCTGCTCGCCGCCGCCGCCATCGATCCGACCTTGCGCGGAGAGGCGCTCGGCGTTGCCGACTTCGCCCGGCTCGCCTATGTGCTCGAACGCTGGCCGACGGGGCTCAAAGCTCGCTGAGCAGGCGCGCAACGAAACTCTCAAGCCCGATCTGCCGGACGCGCTTCAAGCGCTCCGCCGCCAGGATCGCCCGCAGGCCCGCGAGGCTTGCCTCGAGATCGGCATTGACAATGACGTAGTCGTAGTCGCGCCAATGGGCGATCTCGCTCGCGGCCGCGGCCAGGCGCCGACTGACCACCGCCTCGCTGTCCTGGGCCCGCGTCTTGAGCCGACGCTCCAAGGTGGCTGCGTCCGGCGGTAGAATGAACACGCCCACCATATCGGCGCTGGCCGCGGCCTTGAGCTGGCGCGCGCCCTGCCAATCGATGTCGAACAGCATGTCCTGCCCGTGGGCGAGCGCACGCAAGACCGGAGCACGCGGGGTGGCGTAGAAATTGCCGTGTACTTCCGCCCACTCGATCAGGTCGCCGGCTTGCTTGCGGCGCTCGAAGTCCTGCCGATCGATGAAAATGTAGTCCTTGCCGTCGACCTCGCCCTGGCGGGGGGCGCGGGTGGTCACCGATACCGACATGCTGAGGCAGGGATCGGCCTGGATCAGGCGGCCGGCCAGCGTCGTTTTGCCTGCCCCGGAAGGCGAGGAGAGGACCAGCAATAGGCCCCGCCTTTCGATGCGCAGCTGCCCCGACTGTGGGCTCGTCTCACTCAACGTTTTGCACCTGCTCTCGCATTTGATCGATCACCGCCTTCAGGTCCAGACCGGCGCGCGTCGTCTCTTCGTCATTGGCTTTGGCGCAGAGTGTGTTGGCCTCGCGATTGAGCTCCTGGGCCAGAAAATCGAGCCTGCGTCCGGCCGGCGCCGGTGCGGCCACGAGTTCGCGGGCGGCGGCAACGTGGCTGCCGATGCGTTGCAGCTCCTCTTCCACATCGGCGCGCGCCGCCAACAGCGCCGCTTCCTGATAAAGCCGCGTTTCGTCGAAATTGGTATTGCTCTCGAGCAGGCGGCCGACCTGCTCCTTCAGGCGGGCGCGTACCGCCTCGATGGAGCGCGCCGGCAGCCCGGCAATGCGTTGCGTCAGCCGCTCGATTAGGAGAAGCTGGTCAAGCACGATCTGCTCGAGCCGGCGTCCCTCGGCGGTGCGCTCAACAACCAAGTCGCCGAGCGCCTGCTCCAGATCGGCCAACATGGCATCGGTGCGCGCCGTGGCCTCTTGGGTGCTTTCCTCCGGCTCGACCAGCTCCAGCACGCCCTTGATGCCGAGCAGGGCCTCCGCGCGCGGCGGCGCCACGTCGACCAGGCTTTTCAAAGCCTCAAGCGCCCCCAACACTTGGCGCAGCGCCGTGGCGTTGAGCCTGATCTCGCTGCCCCCGTCGGTGCGCTTTGTGTTCAGATTGACCGCCACGCTGCCCCGCGCCAGGTGCCGGGAGATCGCCGCGCGGATGCGCGGCTCAAGAGCCTCAAGGCCGGGCGGCAGGCGTAGCCGGATGTCGAGCCCGCGGCTGTTGACCGAGCGCAATTCCCAGTGCCAAGCGGCGGGTCCGGCGACCCCGTCCCGACTGGTGAATCCGGTCATGCTTTTGAGGCTCATTGCGACGGTGCCGGGGCCTTCGAAAGAGCCAGCGACTCGATGCGGCAAAGTTTAGCCGTAGAGTGGCGCCGCAACAAGAACGCAGCCTAGCGCCGCTTGGGCTCGGCGGGCGGCGGGTCGGTCGCCGCTGCGCTGCCGCTGGCGGGAGCCTTTTCGGCGGGGAGCTCGGGCTTGGCCTCGCTTTTCGTGCGCGCCATCGCCCGCTGCTTGAGCCCGGGCCGCCCTTTCGCGGCGGCCTCCTCCGGCGGCGGCTCCACTGCCGTCTTGGCTTTGATGTCCTTTTCCACCAGACGCCATTTCTGCACGTTGGCGTTGTGATCCTTGAGCGTTTCGGCGAACGCGTGGCCGCCGCTGCCGTCGGCCACGAAATAAAGCTCGCGCGACTGGCGCGGTTGCAGCACGGCCTCGATCGAGTGCCGTCCCGGGTTGCAGATCGGCGTCGGCGGCAAGCCGTCGATTTGATAGGTGTTGTGGGCCGTCTTCTGGCCGATCTCGGGGCGTTGGATCGGGCGCCCCCACACGACCTTGCCGCCGAATAGCCCGTAGAGGATGGTGGGATCGGACTGCAGCCGCATGTTCTGGCGCAACCGGTTGATGAACACCGCCGCCACCCGATCGCGCTCATCGTTGCGGCCGGTCTCCTTTTCCACGATCGAGGCCAGAGTCACGGCCTCATCCCAGGTCTTGACCGGCAAATCCTTTTTGCGCTGCGCCCACATCCGCTCCATCAGCTTGCGCGACTCGGCGGCCATGCTGTCGAGCACGCTTTGCCGTGCGGCGCCGCGCTGGGTCACGAAGGTTTCCGGCAGCAGGCTGCCTTCGGCCGGCGTCGCGGTGATGTCGCCGCTGAGATTGGGGTCGGCTTGCAGGCGATCGACGATCTGCTGGCTGGTCAGACCTTCGGGGATGGTGACCTTGTAGGTCACCGTTTTGCCCTCGCCGATCAGGTCGACCAGCTCGCGGACGCTGGCGCTCGCGCGCACCTCATAGTCGCCGGCTTTGAGTTGCAGAGCCTTGTCCCCTTCGAGCCAGGCCAGCAACTGCAGCCATCGGTAGCCGGCGGTGAACAGGCGCCGGTCGCTGACCGCACCCTCGCGCTCCAGGCGCGCGGCGATCTCCAGCGAACCCTCGAGCTTGGGGATGACGATCACCTTCGCCCGTTCGAGGGGCCCCGGCGCGTCCATTTGCGCGTCGAAGTAGTAGGCGAGCGCACCGAGCAGCAGCATGCCGAAGAGGGCGACGGTCAAGAGCCCGTTCATGAAGGCCAGCACCGGTCGGGGCTTGCGCTCCTCGTCGAGGCGCACTTTGCGGTTGACCCGCGCCGGCGGGCGCGTCGGCTCCAGCCGCTCGGCGGGGCTGCGCGCCAGCGACCCGCGCGTGCGCGCCGTCCTTGGGTCTGCGTGTCGGTCCGCCGGATGGCGGTTTCTCATGGCTCACGCTCCCCGTCAGATGCGCCGCCTTTCCAAGAGCTTGCGACGCGTCCGCTCACCCCGAACCTAGCAGCAAATGTGGCGAAAGCAGGATTGCTTGGCAAGCGCGGACGTCACGGCAAGGTTAGGGCCATCGCCGTCGTCAGGCGTGGGGCAGCAAAATTGGCATTTGCGTGGCGGGCGCGGGCCAAGGGCCGCCCGCGCCCTTGCGCTTGGCGCGCGCCGGTGGCGCCACGCCGTGGCAGTGCGCATGCCGGGCCCACCTCCGCGTCGCTCCGGAAACGGCGGTGACATCACACCGCTGAGGGGAATAGTGTCAGCCATCAGCCCGGTCCAATGTGTCAGCAATCAGCCCGGTCGAACGGGGGAGGGGAGACGGTTAAGCAACGGTTAGCGGCGCCTTCGCGGTGAGCGCCAGCCAAGCGCGGAGCGCCTGCCCAAGGCCTTAGGCCTCGAACCGGCGCAACACCAGGGAGGCGTTGGTGCCGCCGAAGCCGAACGAATTGGAGAGGGCCGTATCGATCCGGCGCCGTTGCGCCTTGTGCGGCACCAGGTTGACGGGCGTGTCCATCGAGGGGTGATCGAGATTGAGCGTGGGCGGGGCGACATTGTCGCGGATGGCCAGGACCGAGAAGATCGCCTCCACCGCGCCGGCGGCTCCCAATAGGTGACCGATCGCCGACTTGGTGGACGACATGGCGAGCGTGCTCGCCGCGTTGCCAAACAGGCGCTCGACGGCGGCGAGCTCGATCTCGTCCCCCATGGTCGAGGTGCCGTGCGCGTTGATGTACTGCACGTCGCTTGGCCCGATGCCGGCGCGCTGCAACGCCATCCGCATCGCGCGGTAGGCGCCGTCGCCGTCCTCCGACGGCGCCGTAATGTGGTAGGCGTCGCCCGACAAACCGTAGCCGACAACTTCGGCGTAGATGTGCGCGCCCCGCGCCTTGGCGTGCTCGAGTTCTTCCAGCACGACGATGCCGGCGCCCTCGCCCATGACGAAACCGTCGCGATCCTTGTCGTAGGGGCGCGAGGCCTTCTGCGGCTGATCGTTGAAGGTGGTGCACAGGGCCCGGCAGGCCGCGAAGCCGGCGATCGCCAAGCGGCAGATCGGGCTCTCGGCGCCGCCCGCGACCATGACGTCGGCATCATCGAGCGCGATCAGCCGAGCGGCATCGCCGATGGCATGCGCGCCGGTCGAGCAGGCGGTGACCACGGCATGGTTGGGTCCCTTGAGGCCATGTTTGATCGACACGTAGCCCGAGGCCAAATTGATGAGGCGGCCTGGAATAAAGAAGGGGCTGACGCGCCGCGGCCCCTTCTCTTTGAGGAGAATGGAGGTCTCGGCGATGCCGTTGAGGCCGCCGATGCCGGCCCCGATCAGGACGCCGGTGCGTTCCTGTTTATGGGCGGTGTCGGCGCGCCAGCGCGCATCCTCGAGCGCTTGGGTGGCGGCGGCCATGCCGTAGATGATAAAGTCGTCGACCTTACGTTGCTCTTTTGGCTCCATCCAGTCGTCGGGATTGAACTTGCCCTCCGACAGGGAGCCGCGCGGAATGAAACAGGCCACCTGGCAGCTGAGGTCGCTGACCTCGAACTCTTCGAACTCGGCGCGCCCCGTTCTCGCCCGCAATCAGGCGCCGCCAACTCGCCTCGACGCCACAGCCAAGCGGCGTCACCAGGCCAAGTCCGGTGATGACTACGCGGCGGGGCATTCGCAAGCTGGACATCGTCGGAATTTGGCGAGGGCTCGTTGGTCGTGGCGCGAGCCGTGCTCAAAGCAACACTGGGCGCCCGCGACCTGCAAAGCAGCTAGGCCGCGCTCGCGTGCTTCTCGAGGAATTTCACGGCATCGCCGACGGTTTGGATCTGCTCGGCGGCGTCATCGGGAATCTCGCAGCCGAATTCCTCCTCGAAGGCCATCACCAGCTCGACCGTATCGAGGCTGTCGGCACCCAGATCATCAATAAAGCTCGCGCTGTCGGTGACCTTGTCGGCCTCGACCCCGAGGTGCTCCACCACGATCTTCTTCACGCGCGCTGCGACGTCGCTCATTGCTCTATCCCTTGGCTCTTTGCTGATCCACGCTGTTGCCGTGTGCCAAAAACCAGGCCTGGTCAAGCCCATGCCCGAAACTGCGCCATGGCTCGAGCAGATTCGCGGCCCGACAGCAGACATTTCCCGGGTTGAACGCCTAAATCAGCGGGCTCGTTAACACACTTCATTGGCCTTGACCAGCATTCCTCGGGCGCATCCCAGGCTCAATAATCGCCGGCAAAATCGCCGTCAAACCATGACCAACCCGCCGTTCACGTTGAGGGTCTCGCCGGTTACGTAGCTGGCCTCAAGGGAGGCAAGGTAGACGGCGGCGGCGGCCACGTCGTCCGGGCTGCCAAACTTCTGGGCCGGGATGGCTTCCTTGATGCCAGCCGTCTGCTTCTCGTTGAGGGCCTCGGTCATGGGGGTCGTGATGAAGCCCGGGGCAATGCAATTGACCGTAATCCCGCGCGAGGCCACCTCGCGCGCCAGCGATTTCGACATCCCGATCATGCCGGCCTTGGCGGCGGCGTAGTTGCCCTGACCGGGGTTGCCGATGATGCCGCTGACGGAGGAAATGTTGATGATGCGCCCATAGCCGGTCTTGGCGCGCATCATGGCGCGCGCGGCCGCCCGCATCAGCATGAAGGTCGAGGTCAGGTTGACGGCGATCACCTCGTCCCACTGCTCGTCCTTCATCACCATGAACAGGTTGTCCTTGGTGAGGCCGGCATTATTAACCAAGATGTCGAGCCGGCCGAGCTTGGCGATCGCCCCGTCGATGAGCTTGGCGACCTCTTCGCGGCGGCCAAGGTCGCAGGGACAGACCACCACGCGGCTGCCGAGCTCGCTGGCGAGGGCCTCGAGCCGATCGACCTGGCGCCCGGAGAGGGCCACCGTGGCGCCCTGCTTGTGCAGCGCCCTGGCAATGGCGCCGCCGATGCCGCCCGTCGCACCTGTGATAAGCGCCGTTTTGTCCAAAAGTTCGAACATGAATTTTTCCTATTTCAGCAGGGCCGGCAGCGCCGCCTCGATGTCCGCGGGGGTGCCGATCGAACTGGCGTTGAGGCTGGGAGCGATCCGCTTGGCGAGACCTGAGAGCACCTTGCCGGCGCCGATCTCGTAGACCTCGCTGACGCCGTCGGCCGCCATGGCGGCAACGCTTTCACGCCAGCGCACCGTGGCGGTGACCTGCTGCACCAGGCGCGCCTTGATGTCGGCCGGATCGCTGATCGGCGCCGCCAGCACGTTGGCCACCAGCGGCACCCGCGGCGGCTTGATGTCGACGCCGGCCAGCGCGCGCGCCATGGCGTCGGCGGCCGGCTGCATCAACGCACAATGGAAGGGGGCGCTGACGTTCAAGGGCAGGAAGCGGCGCACGCCATGCGCCTTGGCGAGGCTGCCCGCCCGCTCGATCGCAGCCTTGCTGCCCGAGATCACGGCCTGGGTTGGCTCATTGTCGTTGGCGAGTTGGCAAACCTCGCCTTGAGCCGCTTCGGCAGCAAGCTTCTCGGCCACGTCCTTGCCGACCCCCAACAGCGCCGCCATCGCCCCCTGCCCTACCGGTACGGCGGCCTGCATCGCCTTGCCGCGCACCTTCAAAAGCCGGGCGGCGTCGGCCAGGCTTAGCGCCCCGGCGGCCGCCAGGGCTGAGTATTCCCCCAACGAGTGGCCGGCGACGAACTTGACGCGATCGGCAAGGCAAAACCCCTGTTCGGCCTCGAGCACGCGCAGCACGGCGAGCGAGGCCGCCATCAGGGCGGGCTGCGCATTTTCCGTCAGCGTCAGGTCCTCGAGAGGCCCCGCAAACATCAGTTCGGAGAGCTTTTGGCCGAGCGCGGCGTCGACCTCGGCAAAGACGGCGCGGGCCGACGCATAGGTCTTGGCCAGCTCGGCACCCATGCCGACGACTTGGCTGCCCTGTCCGGGGAATAGGAATGCAATAGCCATGCACGTTGAAAGGTCGCTGCTGTCGGGGCGGGCTTCACCACACTCCCAACCCCGCGTCAAGTTTGCCCGCTCGCAAGATTGCCCATGCGCCCGCCCTTGTCGCGGGCGCAAATTGCGCTATAACGGCGCCGCACCCCGCTCCGGTCGGAGGCTGAAGGGGAGGCCGTCGCCAGACGGCAGGGCCTTGGCCCGCCTCCCTGTGTCTTCGCTCTTTCGGGTCCTTTGGGCCTTCCCGCGCCGTCTCGGCGTGCCGGCCTAAAAGGGGCTATGCGCCGGAGGGGGACACGGACGAGGCAACGGAAGGGCTAGCCATGCCGCTTTATGAGCACGTGTTCCTGACGCGCCAGGACATTTCGCAGACGCAAGTCGAAGCGCTGACGAAAGAATATAGCCAGATCATCGAGGAAGGCGGGGGCAAGGTCGGCAAGACCGAGTACTGGGGCCTCAAAACCATCGCCTTCAAGATCAAGAAAAACCGCAAGGCGCACTATTCCCTGATGAACATCAATGCGCCGCCCGCGGCTGTCGCCGAAATGGAGCGGCGCATGGGGTTGTCGACCGACGTCATTCGCTTTCTGACCGTGCGCGTCGGCGAGCATGAAACCGAACCCTCCGTGCAGATGCGCAAGAGCGATCGCGACGATCGCCGCGACGGCGATCGCGGCGGCTTCCGCGGCGATCGGGGCGGCTTCCGCGGCGGCGATCGGGGCGGCTTTCGTGGCGGCTTTCGCGGTGGTGGTGGTGGCGGCGGCGGCTTCCGGCGCGAGGGCGGCGATGGGGAGCGGCCGCGTGGCCCGCGCCCGCCACCGCGCGATGAGACCGATACCGCGACCGGGCAGGAGTCCTAAGCATGAGCGAAGTCACCACTATTCCCGCCCGGCGCCCGTTTCACCGGCGGCGTAAAACCTGCCCCTTCTCAGGGGATAACGCGCCAAAGATCGACTATAAGGACATGCGCCTGCTCGGCCGCTACGTCTCCGAGCGGGGCAAGATCGTGCCGAGCCGCATCACGGCGGTGTCGGCCAAGAAGCAGCGCGAGCTGGCCAAAGCCATCAAGCGCGCCCGCTTCATCGGACTGTTGCCTTACCTGATCAAGTAGCGGGGGGTGCCGGGTCGCCCCGGCGGCCCCCAAAGTTGGCCAATGGTTGGGACGCTTGCGCCGTCTCTAACCGCTGCGGCGGGACAGCTGTTACAATGCCGATCGGTTTGCTGACAGGTGTCGGCTCGGGCCTTGCCTCCGCGCTCCTGTTCTATTCGGCGACGCGGGGCTCACCGTTCCTGAGCTCGTTTTTGCTGCTGCTGACGCCGCTGCCCTCGCTGATCGCCGGCTTAGGTTGGGGCTGGCTGCCGGCACTGATCGGCGGGGTTGCCGCCGCCGCGGCAATGCTGCTGATTGCCAGCCTGCCGTTTGCGGTCGGCTACTTTTTGGCCCTAGGCGGACCTTCGGCGCTGTCGGCCTATCTTGCCTATCTCAATCGCTCCGACCCCGCCGGCACGGGGGCCACCCAGTGGTATCCGCCCGGTCGCCTGCTCGCGGCCATGTCCCTGTATGGCGGCGCGCTGCCCATCCTGGTGCTGCCGCTCCTGGGCGGCAGTTATGAGGTGCTGCGCGAGCCGATGGGCGAATATTTCCGGCGCTTTTCGGCGCGGACCGCGAGCGACCTCAACATGCCACCCCTGAGCGAGGCCCAGATCGACAGCTTGACCCAGTTCTTGCTCAGTGTCCTGCCGGCAGCCCTGTCCGCCTATTGGCTGATCATCTTCGCCATTAATCTCTACCTCGCCGGTCGCATTGCCCGCGCCTCGGACCGGCTCGGGCGCGACTGGCCCGATCTGGCGTCGCTCGCCTACCCGACGGCCTTTCCCCTGCTTGCCGTTGCCGCCTTCGCGGCGTCCTTCGCCCCGGGCGTGCTCGGGGTCGTCGGCACCAGCTTCAGCGGCGCCCTGCTGGTGGCCTACGTGATCGCCGGCCTCGCCCTCATGCACTTCATCGCCCGCGGCCGGGCTCCCTGGTTGCTGTGGCTGGTCTACGGTGCCCTGCTGCTGCTTGGTCCCTACGCCGCCCTGGCGCTGACGTTGGCCGGTCTGCTCGAGCCCGTCATCAATCTCAAACGCCGGCTGGGCCTGCCTCCCCCATCGACATGAACCGCAACCTCTTGCCACCCACACCCAAGCAACTGGAGAGAACAGCATGCAGGTCATTCTTCTTGAGCGCATCGGTCGGCTCGGCCAGATGGGCGACGTCGTCAATGTCAAGGACGGGTATGCCCGCAACTTCCTGCTGCCGCAAAAGAAGGCCTTGCGCGCGACGCAGGACAACCTGGCCCGGTTCGAAAAGGACCGGGCCCAACTCGAAGCGCGCGACCTTGAACTCAAGAAGGAGGCCGAGGCCGTGGCGGGCAAGCTCGCCGGCCGGAGTTTCCTCGCCATCCGCCAGGCCGGCGATACGGGTCAGCTCTATGGGTCGGTGACAACGCGCGACATCGCCGAAGTGGTCACGGCCGGTGGCTTTACCATCGACCGACGCCAGATCGTCTTGGACCGTCCGATCAAGACGCTCGGCCTGCATCAGACCCGCATTGCCCTCCACCCCGAGGTGATCGTTCAGATTACGCTCAATATCGCCCGCTCCGAGGACGAGGCGGAGCGGCAGTCGCGCGGCGAGGATGTCACCGTCATCAAGGAGGAGGCGGTCCAGATCGAGACCTTCAACGCCGAGGCGCTGTTCGAGGAGGAAGCCTTGGCAAATCAGCGCAGTGAGGAACCCAAAGAGCCGGACGCGGTTGAGTAGCCGCGCCTGACCTACCGTCCGGCGGGCACGCGGTAGGACGGAGCGTTACGAGTTGTGCTGCGAACTAACCGCCAAGGGTAAGCTTGGCGGTGACATCGTGCACCACTTTCGTATAATGCTAAAAACACGAACAGGACCTTGAGGCCGAAGGGAGGAACGGTCGAGGACCGCATACGCGGCAGTGTGCGTCATGTTGATTTTGCTCGATGTCATGTTGCGCCGCCTCGTCCGGCGCGGCGATCTGACCTTCATCGATGCCAATGGCTTGTCGCATCGGTATGGCGACGGAGCCGGGCCGCCGCTCGTCGTGCGCGTCAGGGAGCGTCGGGTCGAGTGGCATCTGGTTCTCGATCCGCAGCTGGCCCTAGGCGAGAGCTACATGCGGGGCGCGCTCAGCGTGGAGGGCGGGCGCATCTACGACCTGCTCGAGCTGATTTTGAGCGGTACCGACGCCCAACCGCTCCCCGTCTGGGCCCGCGGTCTGGACGTTGTGCGCTACCTGATCCGGCGGGCCGCGCAGTTCAATCCCGCGGGACGGGCGCGGCGCAATGTGGCGCACCACTACGACATCAATGGCGCCATCTACGACCTCTTTCTCGACAGCGACCGGCAGTATTCTTGCGCTTATTTCACGCCGGGTGCCGATCTGGAGGAGGCCCAGTTGGCCAAAAAGCGCCACCTGGCGGCCAAGCTCGCCATCGAGCCGGAACAGCGACTGTTGGATATCGGCTCGGGTTGGGGCGGGCTTGGTCTCTATCTGGCCAAGGCGGCGGGCTGCGAGGTGACGGGCGTGACGCTGTCGACGCAGCAGCACGAGATCTCCAATGAGCGCGCGGCCCGAGAGGGGCTCAGCCGATCGGTGCGTTTCGAGTTCAAGGACTATCGCCAGCTGGTGGGACACTTCGATCGCATCGTCTCGGTCGGCATGTTCGAGCACGTCGGCGTCTCCCACTACGGCACCTACTTCAAGAAGGTGCGCGAGCTCTTGAGCGAGAACGGCGTCGCCCTGATCCATACCATCGGCCGGTCCGAGCCCCCGACCGTCACCAATCCCTTCATCGCCAAGTACATCTTCCCGGGCGGCTACATTCCCGCCCTCTCGGAGGTGGTTGCGGCGATCGAACGCTCCGGCCTGGTGATCACCGACATCGAGGTGCTTCGCCTACACTACGCCGAGACCTTGCGCGCCTGGCGCCAGCGGTTTCTTGCCAACTGGGACAAGGCGGCGGCGATCCTCGACGAAAAGTTTTGCCGCATGTGGGAATTCTATCTGGCCGGCTCCGAGGCGGCCTTTCGCTACCAGGGTCTGGTGGTGTTCCAGCTGCAGCTTGCCAAACGCGTGACCACGCTACCGCTCACGCGCGACTACATCTGGGACGACGAGCAGCGCCTGCTCGCCCAAGATGCCATCGATCGCCGCCCGCGCCTGGCGGGGGAATAAGGCGGCGTGCGGGAGCGATTCGGCGCCAAGCAGATTCTCGTGCCGATGTGCAAAACAGGGATGGCCACGCTTGACAGGCGAGGCCCTCCCCTAGCGCCGCCGGAATTGGCTAATGGCTCGGCGCATGAGCCAATCCCCCCAGCGCACCTTGATGGCGTCCTCCCCCGCGGCGCCGACCAGCGAGGCGCCGCCGTTCCGCAGCGCACCGCACAACCTTGAAGCCGAGCAGGCCCTGCTCGGGGCCATTCTCATCAACAACGAGGCGCACGACCGCGTCTCGGACTTTCTTGAGCCCCACCACTTCTACGATCCGCTGCACCAGCAGATCTTCGAGACGGCGGCCAAGTTGATCGCCTCGGGCAAGCAGGCGACGCCCATCACCTTGAAGACGTTTTTCGAGCACGCCGAGCGGATCGACGCCACGCTGACCGTGCCGCAGTATCTCGGTCGCCTTGCCGCCAACGCCGCCAGCATCATCAACGCGCGGGACTACGCGCACACCGTCTACGATTTGGCCATTCGCCGGCATTTGATTCTGATCGGCGAGGACATGGTCAATGCGGCCTACGACTCCCCCGTCGATTTCCCGCCTCGCGAGCAGATCGAGGAAGCCGAGACCCGGCTTTTTTCCCTGGCCGAGACGGGCAAGTACGGCCAAGGCTTCCTCACCTTCAACAACGCCCTCGTTAGCGCCATCGAGATGGCCAACAACGCCTTTCAGCGCGAGGGGGGGCTGTCGGGCATCGCCACCTTGTTGCGCGATCTCGACGGCAAGCTTGGCGGGCTGCAGCCCTCCGACCTCGTCATCCTTGCCGGCCGCCCATCGATGGGAAAGACGGCGCTCGCCACCAACATCGCCTTCAACGTGGCACGCAGCCGCGCCCGTTCGCTAGCGGAGCGCGCCGATCTTGCGCCTGAGGATCAGGGCCACGACGGTGCCGTGGTCGGCTTCTTCTCGCTGGAAATGTCGGCCGAGCAGCTGGCCACGCGCATTTTGTCGGAGCAGGCCGGCATCCCTTCCGAGAAGATCCGGCGCGGCATGATCGACGAGAGCGAATTCAAGCGCCTGGTCGAGGCCAGCCGCGAAATGTCCGCCATTCCCCTGTTCATCGACGAGACCGGCGGCATCTCCATCGCCCAGCTGGCGGCGCGGGCGCGCAAGCTCAAGCGTCAACATGGCCTTGGCATGATCGTGGTCGACTATCTGCAGCTGCTCACCGGCTCGCAACGGCGGGCTTCGGAGGGGCGGGTGCAGGAGGTTTCGGAGATTACCACGGGTCTCAAGGCCCTGGCCAAGGAGCTCAACGTGCCGATCCTGGCCCTGTCGCAGCTCTCGCGCGCGGTGGAAAACCGCGAGGACAAGCGACCCCAGCTCGCGGACCTGCGCGAGTTGGGCTCCATCGAGCAGGATGCCGACGTCGTCATGTTCGTGTTTCGTGAAGAGTACTATGTTGAGCGCACCAAGCCGGCCGAGGGTACGCTCGAGTTTCAGGATTGGATGGCCAAGATGCAGATGGTGAGCGGCAAGGCGGAGGTGATCATCGGCAAGCAGCGGCACGGACCCGTTGGAACGGTTCAGCTCCAGTTTGAGTTGAACGTCACGCGCTTTTCCGACCTGGCGCGTGAGGCCTATGTGCCGGAGCGCCTCGGGTGAGCCTGGGGCAAGGAGGCGCGCGCAGCAGGCCCCGCTCGGCGGTGCCGCTGACCGCTCGGGCCGTGCTCTCCGTCGACCTTGCGGCGCTGCGCGCCAATTGGGCGCGGCTCAATGAGGCCTCGGGCCGGGCGGAGTGCGCCGGCGTGATCAAGGCCGATGCCTACGGCCTGGGCCTGGCGCCGATCGCCAAGGCGCTCACGCGCGAGGGGTGCAAGACCTTCTTTGTCGCCACCGTCGATGAGGGCCGGGCCGCGCGGGAGGTGCAGCCGGGAGCCACCATCTACGTGCTGGACGGCCTGTTGCCGGGGGCGGAGCCCAGCTACGCGGGCTTTGATTTGAGGCCCGTGCTTTCCAGCCTGGCCGAGGTGCGCGACTGGGCGGCCTACGGCCGGGCGCGAGGGCGCCGGCTGTCGGCGGCCGTCCACCTCGACACCGGCATGAACCGCCTTGGCATGCCCGAGCCCGAAATCGAGCGGCTCGCCGCCGAGCCGGGGCTGCTCGAGGCCTTCGACATGTGCCTGGTAATGAGCCACCTCGCCTGCGCGGACGAACCGAACAACCCAATGAATGAGCGCCAGCGTCAGCGCTTCGATGTCCTGCGTGCCAAACTGCCGCCCGCCCCAACCAGCCTCGCCAATTCCGGCGGCACCTTTCTCGGGTCTCCCTTTCACTACGACTTGGTGCGTCCCGGCATTGCCCTTTACGGCGGGCGCGCGCACGAGGGCAAGCCCAACCCGATGCAGACGGTGGTCCGCTTTGCCGCCAAAATTCTGCAGATTTCGCGAGCTGGAACCGGGGGCGACGATCGGCTATGGCGCCATCTACCGGGTACAACGGCCCTCGCGCATTGCCACCATCGGCTGCGGCTATGCCGACGGCTTCCTGCGCGCCTTGAGCGTCAAGACCGGTGAGGCGGGCCCGGTAGGGTTCATCGGCGACTATCCCGTGCCGATCGTTGGCCGCGTCTCCATGGATTTTACCACGGTTGACGTCACCGGTGCCCCAGCCGAGCTGGCCCGCCGCGGCGCCTGGGTGGAGGTGATGGGAGCGCGCGTCACGGTTGATGATCTGACCGATCGCGCCGGCACCATCGGTTATGAGCTTTTGACCCGGCTGGGGCAGCGCGTGCATCGCGTCTACGAGGGGGCCTGACCGGATGGCGCGCCCGCAGCGAAACGCCTACGTGTGCCAGAACTGCGGCGCCTCTTTCGCGCGCTGGGCCGGCAAATGCGCCGCCTGCAATGAGTGGAACAGCCTCGTTGAGGAGGCGGGCGCGGCTCCCCCGCCGGGCCCCGGGCTCGGGGCGGCCCGTAAGGGTCGCGTGCTCGAGCTGGAAAGTCTGGCGGCGCCCGATACGCCGCCGATGCGACGCCTGGCGAGTGGAAGCGCCGAGTTCGACCGCGTCACCGGCGGCGGCATTGTGCCGGGGTCGGCACTGCTGATTGGCGGCGAACCGGGCATCGGCAAATCCACCCTGTTGCTCGAGCTGGCCGCCAGGCTGGCGGCACGTGGACGGCGGGCGCTTTATTTCTCGGGGAAGAGGCCGCCGCGCAGGTGCGGCTCAGGGCCGAGCGTCTCGGCGTGGCGAACGCGCCCCTGGCGCTGGCCTGCGACAGCAATCTTGCCAACATCCTGGCGACGCTGCACGACGGTCCGGCCGCGGATCTCATCATCATCGATTCGATCCAAACGCTCTGGGTCGAGGGGCTGGAGGCTGCCCCCGGCACCGTGGCCCAGGTGCGCGCGGCGGCCCACGCGCTGGTGCGCTTCGCCAAGGTGAGCGGCAGCGCCGTCGTGCTGGTCGGGCATGTCACCAAGGATGGCCAGATCGCCGGGCCCAAGCTGGTCGAGCACATGGTCGACACGGTGCTTTATTTCGAGGGCGATCGCGGCCACCCCTACCGCATTTTGCGCGCGACCAAGAACCGGTTCGGCGCCACCGATGAGATCGGCGTGTTTGAGATGGCCGGCGAAGGCTTGCGCGAAGTCGCCAATGCCTCCGAGCTCTTCCTTCCCGACCGCCAGGCCGCCGCGCCGGGCTCGGCCGTGTTCGCCGGCATCGAGGGGACCCGCCCGATCCTGGTCGAAATGCAGGCGCTGGTGGTGCCTTCGGGACTTGGGACGCCGCGCCGTGCGGTCGTGGGCTGGGATGCCAATCGTCTGTCGATGCTGCTTGCCGTCCTCGACGCGCGCGCGGGGGTGAGCTTTTCCTCCCACGACGTCTATCTCAACGTGGCGGGAGGATTGAAGATCACCGAACCCGCCGCCGATGTCGCTGCCGCCGCCGCCCTGCTGTCGTCGGTCGGCCAACTGGCGCTGGCGCCGGACCGGGTCTTTTTGGGGGAGATCGCCCTATCGGGGGCGGTTCGGGCCGTCCGGCACGCGCCCTTGCGTCTCAAGGAGGCCCACAAGCTGGGCTTCAAGGCCGCCGTTCTGCCCGCATCCGCGGAGGCCAGCGCCGATCACGACGGCCTGCAACGTCTCCCCTTGACCCACGTGCGTGAGCTGATGGCGGTGCTGTCGGCGCCCGCCTCCCCCCCGCGCCCCGGCCGGCGGACCGCCAGCGGGCAAGGCGAAGCTGCACCTGGGCCGGCGCGGGAGTGAGGCAAGGGATCGGCATACCGGCACCGCCGATCCCCCTGCAGTTGTGCCCACCCAGCACCACCGCACCGCATCGAGTCCAGCTATATTGTGTTCCCCACCAAGCTGCCCTAGAGCCTATGCGTCGGACAGCTAAACGGGGAGGGTGGGCGCGGTGGGCTGCGCGGCCTGAGCCCGACACCGGGAGCGGACTTTGACCTGCGCGGAATTGAGCACAGCACGGCCTGGGGGCCCCGTCTGGCCCCCCGTCTGGCCCCCCGCGCGGCCGTTCGTGTGGCCCCGCCTGTGGCCGCGTCTGGCTTGGGCGAGCCTGACCGGGGTGGCGGGGCGGGCCGCGTGGGCGCTTCCATTTCCGCAGTCCTTGCGCTTGGCTGAGGATCCTCGATCATGAGCGGAGTGGGACCCTTTACCAATCTCGACCTGGCGGTGATCGCCATCGTCGTCCTCTCCGGCCTGGTGGCGATGTATCGCGGCCTGACGCGGGAGGTGCTTTCGATCCTCTCCTGGGCCGCCGCGGCCGGGGCCGTCTTCTACTTCATCCGCTACCACAAGGACATTGCCGAGGAAGTCGCCAAGCAGTTCGCCAACCCGGTGCAGACCTCCTACGTCTACGTGGCTCAGGTGGCGATCGGCGGCCTGATTTTCCTGGTGGTCTTGATCATCGTTCATCTGATCACGGCGCGCATTTCCGATTCGGTGCTCGACAGCCGCGTCGGGGCCATTGATCGCATTCTTGGCTTGGCCTTCGGCATGGCGCGCGGCTTCGTCCTGATCGTCATTCCCTACATGTTTGCCGTCTCCTTCGTCTGTAAGGACAATCCGGCGCGCTCCTCCGCGCAGGGCTGTCGGCCGGGCGAGCTGCCGGGCTGGGTCGAAAATGCCCAGTCCCTGCCGCTCATCAACCAGACCAGCGGCTCGCTGTTTTCGCTGTTGTCGCGCTATGCCCCCTCGGTGCCCCTGGGGACCGGGGAGCAACGGCAGGGCCGGTTGCCGCTCGATCATAACAGCCCCAACGACGCCCCTAGTAGCAACTCCGGTTGACTTGCCCTATATCCAGCTCGCCTAAGGTCGCCGCGACAGATTTCGGAACATGAGTGGGCTTGGCCGTACGCCGGACTATCCACCTCACGAGGCTTTCCATGCAAGGTTCGCCCTTACACGCTGAAGCCGCGGCGGGCGTGCCCCGTGCGGATGATGACCGTTTGCGCGAGGAATGCGGGGTCTTTGGCGTCTTCGGCAACGAGGCCGCGGCGGCGCTGACCGCGCTTGGCCTGCACGCCCTCCAGCACCGCGGTCAGGAGGCCGCCGGCATCGTCACCTACGATGGCAATCACTTCCACTCCGAGCGCCGGCTCGGGCTTGTCGGCGACAATTTCAACAAAGCCGACGTGATCGCCCGCCTCAAGGGCCACATCGCGCTCGGCCACAACCGCTATTCCACCACCGGCGACACCATTTTACGCAATGTGCAGCCCTTGTTCGCCGACCTCGACACGGGCGGCTTTGCCGTCGCCCACAATGGTAACCTCACCAATGCCCTGACCCTGCGGCGCGAGCTGATCTCGACGGGTGCCATCTGCCAATCCACCTCCGACACCGAGATCATCCTGCACCTGATGGCGCGCTCGCAGCGCCGGCGCGTCATTGAGCGCTTCGTGGAGGCGCTGCGCCAGATCGAAGGTGCCTATGCGCTCGTCTGTCTCACCAACGACATGCTGATCGGCGCGCGCGATCCGATCGGCATCCGTCCGCTCGTGCTCGGCCGCCTCGGCGGCGGCTATGTTTTGGCCTCCGAGACCTGTGCCCTCGACATGGTCGGCGCCGAGTTCGTGCGCGAGATCGAGAACGGGGAAATCGTCACCATCACCGCCGACGGGGTGGAGAGCCATCGACCGTTCCCCAAACGCCCGGCCCGGCCCTGCATCTTCGAGTATATCTACTTCGCCCGCCCCGATTCGATCGTTGGCGGGCGCAACGTTTACGACCTGCGCAAGCAGATGGGCGCCCAGCTGGCCCGCGAGGCCCCCGCCGACGCCGACGTCATCATTCCAATCCCCGACTTCGGGGTGCCCGCGGCCATCGGCTATGCGCAAGCCAGCGGCATCCCCTTCGAACTCGGCATCATCCGCAACCACTACGTCGGGCGCACCTTCATCGAACCCGAGCAGCGCATCCGCCAGTTGGGCGTCAAGCTCAAGCATTCCGCCAACGCCAGCGCGGTGCGCGGCAACCGCATCGTGCTGATCGATGACAGCGTCGTACGCGGCACCACCTCCAAGAAACTGGTACAAATGATGTTCGAAGCGGGCGCCCGCGAGGTGCACCTGCGCGTCTCAAGCCCGCCCATCACCCACCCCGATTTCTACGGCATCGACACCCCCTGCACCACCGAGCTGTTGGCCGCCAACATGAGCATCGAGGAGATGGGCACCTTCACGGGGTGTACGAGCCTGGCCTTCCTCTCCGTTGCCGGCATTTATCGCGCGCTGGGTGTCGAGCGGCGCGATGCACGCGCGCCGCAGTTTACGGATCATTGCTTCACCGGCGACTATCCCACCGAACTCACCGACCAGAACGGCGAGGCCTACACCAGCCAGCTCTCCTTCCTGGCCGAGGTGCGCTGAGACCTCGCGCCGGCCAAGGTCAGCTCAGCTCCGAGGCCAACACGGTTGGAGCCGTGGCTGCTGCCCCGTTGGCGGCCGGCGCCACGGCAGGGTCTCAGCGGCGCAGGCCAGCCATTCTCCCGCCCGTGCCCTCCGGCCGCGCCTTCCCGCCGGCCTCCGGCCGGGCGTGGCGCCAGGCTTGCCATCGGCCTCAGATCCCCGCTATCACGCCAATGGCGAGGGCAAGTCTTGAGGGTAGGCCATGACGGCAGTGACGCCTGCGGCGGGGCGCGCGGAGGATGAGGCGGGCCTAGCCGGCAAGGTTGCCATCGTCGCCGGCGGTGGCGCCGCCGGCGAGGGCATCGGCAACGGCCGCGCGGCGGCGATCGTGCTCGCCCGCGCTGGCGTCAGCGTCTTCGTCGTCGATCGCGATGTCGCCCTCGCCGAGCGCAGCGTTGCCATGATTGCCGGCGAAGGTGGCAACGCGGTCGCGCATAGGGCCGACCTCACCGAGGAGGCGCAATGCCGCGCCATGGTGGCGGCTTGCGTCGAGCGCTTCGGCCGCCTCGATTTTCTCGACAACAACGTCGGCATCGGCAGCCGCGGTTCGGTGGTGGAGGAAGCGCCGGAGAGCTGGCGGCGCATCATGCAGGTCAATGTCGAGGCGATGTTTCTCACCTCCAAGTATGCCATCCCCGCCATGGTCGAGACCGCCGGCAAGGGCGCCATCGTCAATATCTCCTCGATCTCGGCGCTGCGGCCGCGCGGCCTCACGGCCTACACGACCTCAAAGGGTGCGGTAATCGCGCTTACCCGCGCCATGGCCATCGATCACGCCGCGCAGGGCATTCGCGTCAATTGCGTGGCACCAGGCCCGGTCTATACACCGATGGTCTATGCGGCCGGCATGAGCGCCGCCGCGCGCGAGCAGCGCCGTACCGCCTCCGCGCTCGGCGTCGAGGGCACGGGCTGGGATATCGGAAACGCCGTGCGCTTTCTGTTGTCCGACCACGCGCGCTACATCACCGGCCAGACCCTGGTGGTGGACGGGGGCACCTCCTTGCAGGCCCCCGCCCGTGACAGCAAAACGCCTTGAAGCCCCGGAGTAACGCCAATGGCCCGTGTGCCCTACCTGCAGCAGAGCGACCTCGCCGCCGAGCATCAGGATTTGCTCGCGCGCAACATCACGCTATTCCAGGCGTTGGTGAACAGCCCCAACGCCGCGCGTGCCTTCGGCGGTCTCGGCCAGTTCATTCGTTTCAAGAGCCGGCTCGACCCGCGCTTGCGCGAACTTGCCATCCTGCAGGTGGGATATCTGGCGCGCCAGCCCTACGAGTGGTCGCACCACGTCAAGATTGGCCGCGACTTCGGCGTCAGTGATGCCGACATCCGCGCCCTCATCGCCGAGACCGAGGGCAAGCCGAACGATCTCGACCCGCTCGCCAAAGCGGTGCTGAGGGCGGCCCGCGAGATGACCAATAACCTGGCGATTTCGGAGGCCACCTACGCCGAGCTGCACAAGAGCCTCGACAATGAACGTTTGGTCGACCTCACCATTACCATCGGCTTTTACAATGCCGTCGTGCGCGTCCTGCACACGCTCAAGATCGACGTCGAGGACGCCTACAAGGGCTACCTTGAGGAATTCCCGTTGCCCGCGCCGGAGCCACATCCTGATGACCGGGCCCGCGCCTGACCCAGCTGGTCCCGCAAGCGATCCCACAACAGACCGAGTACCGGCGCGCCCTGCCGCCACCGTCGTCATTTTGCGCGACGGTGGTGAAGGCATCGAGGCCTTCATGGTGGTACGACACCGCGCCATCGCTTTCGCCGCCGGGGCCTTGGTCTTTCCCGGCGGCAAAGTGGACCCGGGTGATGCCGACGGGGCCTGGGGCGTGCTGGCCCCGGTTTCGGCCACCCCGCCGCTGCGCTCAGGCTACGTTGCCGCCGCCCGCGAGAGCTTCGAGGAGGCGGGGCTGATGCTTGCGCGCGGGCAGGGAGCCGCGGACTTGCTTTCGGCGGCCGCGACGCACGAGCTCGTCGATCGGCACCGCGCCAACCTGATCGCCGGCAAGATTTCCTTCCTCGACATCGTGCGTCGCGAACGCCTGACGCTGGCGACCGATCTGATGGTGCCGTTCGCGCACTGGATCACGCCCGAGGGTGTGCCGAAGCGGTTTGACACGCATTTCCTCCTGGTCGCCGCGCCGGTCAATCAGCTCGGTGCCCATGACGGCAGCGAATTCCATCGAGGGCTTGTGGATCCGGCCGCAGCAGGCCTTGGCCGAGGCCGAGACCGGTGCCCGCACCTTGGTGTTTGCCACACAAATGAACCTGACAAAGTTGGCGCGTTACGCCACCGTCGCGGAGGCAATTGCGGCGGCGCGGGCAAGCCCGGTCGTCACCGTGACGCCGCAGGTCGAGCGACTCTCCGGCGGGCGCCGCCGGCTCAGAATTCCGGCGGAAGCGGGTTATGGGGTGAGCGAAATCGTGGTGACCGCGCCGCCGGCCATGCCGCCGGGCTGAACCGGCGTGCCGTCTGGGGCTAGTTGCTTTTCTTGCCGCCCTCGGGAACGATGTCGAGAAAGCCGATCGTCTCACGGTTGATGAATTCGACGTCGGGTGCAAAGGCGCCGCCGGCGGCGGCGTGTCCGGTTATCGCCGTGGGCCTGATGGTCACCACCTTGGCGTTGCGGATGTGCTTGGCGGCGTCTTGCGGCTCCCATTCCGGATTGAGCAGGTCCTTGCTGCCGAGCAGGATCAGCGTCTTGGCCTTGATGCTCTGCAGGGCCTTGACGGTGTCGCCGTTGAAAGGCGGCGTGGTGCCGACGTCGTGGCGCTCATAGGCCCAAGTCTGATAGATCCAATCGTTGGCATCGAAGGCCTTGATCAGGCTCGTCTCGGTTTGCTGCAGCCAGGGCAGGACGTCGAGCTGGTTGTGAGGGAACTGGTCGCGATTGATCTCCGGCGTGCGAGCCGCCAAGAGGAGAATGTCGCGCCACAAGCGAATACCGCGCTCCGGTGGGCTCGCATAGTTGCCCTCCTGCCAGGCCGGGTCCAGCATGATCGCCTTGCGCGAGGCCTCGAGCACGGCCACCGTCCACGCCGGCGTCTTCGCCAGCGGCACCAGCGCCACCAGGGCATCCATGAAATCGGGATGGGAGACACCCCATTGCAGGGTTTGCATGCCACCCATGGACGGCCCGACCACAGCCACGACGTGGTTTAGGCCCAGATGCTCGGTGAGCAACCTGTGCTGCGAGGTGACCATGTCGCGGATCGCGAACTTGGGGAACTGCATGCGCGGTTGCGCGCCGCTGTTGCTCGGCGACGTGGTCAGACCATTGCCGATCGCGTCGGTACAGATGATAAAATATTTGTCGGGATCTAGCGCCTTGCCAGGGCCAATCATGAAATCCAAACGATGGTGATTGCCGCTGATGGCGGTCAGCATCAGGATCGCGTTGCTTTTGTTGGCGTTGAGCTTGCCATGCGTCACGTAGGAAATGGAAAAGTCCTTGATCAGCTCGCCACTCTCTAACTTAAAGTCGCCCATGGCGTAGAGCTGGTGCGGCGCCTGCTCGGGTGAATGCGCTTTAGCCGCCGGCGCGGCCAAAAGCAGGATTAAAGTTAACGTGCCGCGCAGCGTCCAAGCCATGGCAAAAAAACTCCCGAGCAAACCCGGCGATCGGTCGCAGGATTAACGCATCCGAGGCTGACTTTGTCAAAAACGGATCTCGTCGCACGCCCCTAAATGTTGACTCTTCTTGGTCAACAATAGTTAGTGTTGCCCGATCCGCCTGCCGCTGGTGGCAGGCGCCCACACCACAGGCGATACCCCATGTCCGACAGCGCTCGACCGATCGCCGTGCAGTCTCTCAGCCATTGCGACGTTTGCTGTTCGGGACACCACGTCGAAATCGGCTTCACCGATCACCGCGGCAAGCCAGGCGTCATCTATTTGCCGCACGAGAGCCTGAGCGCGCTGCTGCTGGCCTTATCGGCGGCGATGCAGGAGGCCAGCGAGCGGCGCACCGGTGCGGCCGGCATGCATCTGGTGCACCCCTTAGCCGATTGGGGGCTCGATCCCAACGGCGATGATCAATCGATCATTCTGACGTTGCGGGCGCCCGACGGTTTCGACGTTTCCTTCAGCGCCGCAGCCCCGGTGGCCTCGGCGCTTGGCGAAGCGCTCCAAAGCGCGCGTACGCCGGCCAAGCCGGCTTCGCTCGCGCGCCTGCGCCACTAGTTGGCCTTTACCCCGGCCGCCCGGATCACGGCTCCCCATTTGGCGACCTCCAACTCCAGCTGCGCCTTCAAGGCCGCGGGCGTGGCGAGATCCTGAGCCACAGGCACCGTCGCCAATCCAGCCATGCGCTCGATCACCACCGGTTCTTGCAGGGCTCCCTGCAGGGCCGCCGTGAGCTTCTCCAGCACCTCCTTGGGCAGCCCTTTGGGTCCCCAGAGCGCGTGCCAGGCCGCAACCTCGAAGCCCTTGACCCCGGACTCATCGAGCGTGGGCAGCTCGGCCAGCAAGGGAATGCGGGTTTTGGTGGTGGCGGCGAAGCCTCTAATGGTGCCGGCCTTGATCTGGTTGGCCGTGCCGGTGGTCTGATCGCACATCATGTCGAATTGACCACCCACCAGGTCGTTCATGGCGGGGCCGGTGCCGCGGTAGACGACGGCATTCATCTTGATATTGAGCGCACTCATCAACATCAGTCCGCACAGGTGCGCCGCCGATCCGATCCCAGCGTGCGCATAGGTCACCTGATCCTGCTTTTGCCTGAGCCACGCCATCAGCTCGCCGATGTCCTTGGCCGCCAGGGACGTCTTGCCGACGATCGTCATCGGCACGTCGGTGATGCGTCCGATCGGATCGAAATCGTTGAACACGTCGTAGCGCAGGTTGTCGTAGAGCGCCGGCGCGGTCGATTGACCGATGTGCCAAACCAGCAGCGTGTAGCCGTCGCCCGCGGCCTTCGCCACCCGGCCGACGCCGATCGTGCCCCCGGCGCCGCCGACGTTTTCCACCACGACCTGCTGGCCCAGCGTCCGGCCCATGGGCTCGGCGATCAGCCGGGCCACGGTGTCCGTGGGGCCGCCGGCCGCCGCCGGCACCACCATGGTGATGGGCCGCAGCGGGAAGGCCTGCTGCGCCGTGCTGCTCGTCGCGGTCGCCGCCAACACGGCCAGCAGTGAAGCCAAGGTCTTGGCCCGCCGCCCGACCCCGGGTCTGGCCCAGCGCCTGGCCCAATTCCTACTTTTGAGTTGCATGTCGCTCTCCCTGGAAATGCCAGGCCCTGGAAATGCCAGGCCCTGGAAATGCCAGGCGAAGGATAGCCAAGGCGGCAACCCCTGGCCACGGCGCCAGACCACGGGGGCCCGGCCCGTGCCAGGTGCGGCCCGAAGGCCGCGCGACCTGTGAGCCTCAAAGGTTGTCACCCATCAGCGCTTCGCAAACCGCCGTCGTCACCTGCCGCGTGGTGGCGGTACCGCCGAGGTCGGGCGTGTGCAGCGTGGCATCGGCCGTGACCCGCTCGATCGCCCGCATCAGCCGGCCCGCCGCCGCCCGTTCGCCGAGATGCTCCAGCATCAACACCCCCGTCCAGAAGGTGCCGATCGGATTGGCGATGCCCTTGCCCATGATGTCGAACGCCGAGCCATGGATCGGCTCGAACATCGACGGAAAGCTGCGTTCGGGGTTGAGATTGGCGGTGGGGGCGATGCCGAGCGAACCCGCCAGGGCCGCCGCCAAGTCCGACAGGATATCGGCGTGCAGGTTGGTGGCCACCACCGTGTCGATGCTTTCCGGCTTCAAGGTCATGCGCACGGTCATGGCATCGACCAGCATCTTGTCCCAGTTCACGTCCGGGAACTCGCGCGCGACCTCGAGCGCGATTTCGTCCCAAAGCACCATGCCGTGGCGCTGCGCGTTCGATTTGGTGACCACCGTGAGCAGCTTGCGCGGCCGCGAGCGCGCCAAACCGAAGGCAAAGCGCATGATGCGGGCGATGCCGGCGCGCGTGAACATTGACACATCCGTGGCCGCCTCCTCGGGCAAGCCGCGGTGCACGCGGCCCCCCACGCCGGCATATTCGCCTTCGGAGTTTTCGCGCACGATCACCCAATCGAGCTCGGGACCCGATACCCGGCGCAGCGGCGAGGTGATGCCCGGTAGGATCCGCGTTGGCCGCACATTGGCGTATTGATCGAAGGGCTGGCAGATGGCGAGCCGCAAGCCCCACAGCGTGATATGGTCGGGCACATCGGGGGCGCCCGCCGAACCAAACAGCAGCGCATCGTGGTTGCGGATGAGGTCGAGACCGTTCGCCGGCATGAAGGCGCCGCTGTCTTTGTAGCGCTGCGAACCCCAGTCGAAATGCTCAAAAACGAGCGCAAAGCCAGCATCCCGCCTGGCGCAAGCAGAGAGCGCCTCGACGCCGGCGGCGATCACCTCGCCACCGATGCCGTCGCCGGGAATGGCGGCAATCCGATACTGACGCATGAGCCCCCTCGCGACCACTGCCGCGCTCAGTTCGGCGGCTCCTTGAACGATTGGCCACTCTAGGCGGCGGGGGCGTCGCCTGTCACGCGAAGCTTTGGAAGCCGGCAGACGCCATCGCCCAACCGCGTTTGCAAGCCGCTACATGCCCCTGACACCACGACCGATGGCGGCGATGCCGGTGCGCGATACCTCCAGCAGACCGAGCTCCGTCATGATGGAGATGAATTGCTCGATCTTGGATGTGCGTCCCGTGATCTCGAAGACGAAATGCTCGGTGGAAGCATCGATGACGTCGGCACGGAAGATTTCAGCCATGCGCAAAGCCTCGATGCGCTTGTCGCCCTTGCCGGTGACTTTCACCAGCGCCAACTCGCGCTCCAACGGCTCGCCCATCGCGGTGAGGTCGACGACCCGGTGCACATTCACCAGCCTTTCGAGCTGGCTTTTGATCTGCTCCAGCACCATGGCGGTGCCGGTGGTCACCACCGTGAAGCGGGAGAGGTGCTTGGCGTGCTCGGTCTCCGACACCGTCAGGCTCTCGATGTTGTAGCCGCGCCCCGAGAACAAGCCGGCGATGCGCGCGAGCACGCCCGGCTCGTTGTCGACCAGGATGGAAAGCGTATGCGTCTCGGGCTTGTCGCTGCGCTCTTCCAGGAAGTAGGCGGAGCCGGGTTGGGTATTGGCCATCGTGTGTCGCCTTCAAGTATCGGGTCGCCGTTGGGCGGCAGCCTGGAGCCTTGGCGCCGCTTTGCGCGTCACGGGTGCAAGAACGGCGGCGGGCGCCGTGAGTGGGACGTCGGTATCGGCGGCGGCAGCTTGCCGGTGCCGCCTAGACCAACACCTTGCCTTCCTTGCCGACCGCCTTGTCGATCTCCTCGTCCGTCACCTCTTCGCCCAGGAGCATTTCGTGGTGCGCCTTGCCCGAGGGGATCATCGGGAAGCAGTTGGCGAGCGCGGCGACGCGGCAATCAAACAGCACCGGCTTGTCGTTCGGCGCCTTCAACATCGCCTTGATGGCATCGTCCAGATCGCCGGGCTTCTCGCAGCGGATACCGATGCCGCCGTAGGCTTCGGCCAGCTTCACGAAATCCGGCATGGCGGCCGTGTAGCTTTCCGAAATGCGGTTGCCGTGCAGGAGCTGCTGCCACTGCCGCACCATGCCCATGTACTGGTTGTTGAGGATGAAGACCTTGACCGGCAGCCGGTACTGCACGGCCGTCGACATCTCCTGCATGTTCATCAGGATCGACGCATCGCCGGCAATGTCGATGACGAGGGACTTGGGGTGCGCCATCTGCACGCCGATGGCGGCCGGAAAACCGTAGCCCATGGTGCCCAAGCCACCCGACGTCATCCAGCGGTTCGGCTGCTCGAAGCGGAAGAATTGCGCCGCCCACATTTGATGCTGGCCGACCTCGGTGGTGATGTAGGTATCGCGATCCTTAGTGAACTCATACAGCCGCTGGATCGCATACTGCGGCATGATGAAGGCGTCGGAATTCTTGTATTTCAGGCACTTCTTGGCGCGCCAACGATCGATCTGCGCCCACCAGGTCTTGAGCGCGGTCTTGTCGACCGTGGCGGCCTTTGCCTTCCAGGCGCGGATCAGCTCCTCCAGGACGTAGGCGACGTCGCCGATCACGGGCACGTTGATCTTGACGTTCTTGTTGATCGACGAGGGATCGATGTCGATGTGGATCTTCTTTGAGCGCGGCGAAAATTGATCGATGCGGCCGGTGATGCGATCGTCGAAGCGCGCGCCAATGCACACCATGACGTCGCAATCATGCATGGTGAGATTGGCCTCGTAGGTGCCGTGCATGCCGAGCATGCCCAACCATTCCTTGCCGGAGGCCGGAAAGGCACCGAGGCCCAGCAGCGTGGAGGTGATGGGAAAGCCCGTCAGCCGAACCAGCTCGCGCAAGAGCTGACTGGCCTTAGGTCCCGAATTGATGACGCCGCCGCCCGTATACAGTACGGGCCGCTTCGCCTGCGCCATCAGATCGACCGCTTGCGCGATGGCGCGGGCATCACCCCTTAGGCGCGGCTGATAGGTCTTGTGCTTGACGTCCTTGGGTCCCGTATAGGTGCCGATGGCGAACTGGACATCCTTGGGGATGTCGACCACCACCGGGCCGGGCCGGCCCGTGCGCGCGACGTAGAAGGCCTCGTGCAGGATGCGGGCGAGATCCTCCACATTTTTAACCAGCCAGTTGTGCTTGGTGCAGGGTCGGGTGATGCCGACCGTATCGCACTCCTGGAAGGCGTCGTTGCCGATCAGATGCGTCGGCACCTGGCCGGTGATGCAGACAACGGGGATGGAATCCATCAGCGCATCGGTGAGGCCGGTTACGGCATTGGTCGCCCCCGGCCCCGAGGTCACCAACACGACGCCGACGTGACCCGTCGATCGCGCATAGCCTTCGGCCGCATGCACGGCGCCCCCTTCCTGGCGCACCAGCACGTGCTTGACCTTTTCCTGTTGGAAGAGCTCGTCATAAATCGGCAAAACCGCGCCGCCGGGATAGCCGAAGATGTGCTCGATGCCCTGATCGGCCAGCGCCCGAATGACCATCTCGGCGCCGCTCATTGTGAGTGCCATGCTGGAGGCTCCGTTACGCAAAACCCGCTGCCGAGCAGCCGGGCCGCGCATAGATAGGGGCGACCACAGTGCGGGGTCAACCATTAAGGTTCAATAAATGCCAAGATTTCTGCGATCAATCTTTCCATTTCTTTCGTTTCAAAGCTTCTCCACGAAATCATATTTCGTCGAAACCAAGTCCTCTGGCGTTTGGCGTACTGGCGGGTCTGCCGTTCGGCGGCGGCGGCCGCGGCCGCCAGGCTGTGCCGGCCGGCGAGGTGGTCGGCCAGCGGCGCCACTCCCAAGGCGCGCATGACCGGCAGCTCGGCGGCAAGGCCGAGCGCCAACAGGCGGCGCACTTCTTCGAGGGCACCGTCCTGCAGCATACGCTGGAAGCGCTGGGCAATGGCGGCGCCGTGGCTGGTCGGCGCTGGCAGGACGAGCAGGCGGATGGTCTCGCTCGCCGCGAGCACCGGCTGACCCGGCTGGCGCTGCCAGTCGGCCAGCGAGCGTCCCGTGCTGTCGAGCACCTCAAGCGCGCGCACGATGCGCTGCGGATCGGTGGGCTTGAGCCTGGCGGCCATGATCGGGTCGCGCGCGGCTAAGAGCGCGTGCAGCTCCCCCGTCGGGCGTTGCCCCGCTTGTTGCCGCCAATGGGCCCGCACCGCCGGATCGGCGCTGGGCACGGGCGAGAGGCCTTGCAACAGGGCGCGCAGGTAGAGACCCGTACCCCCGACGATGATGGGGACACGCCCGGCCCGCCGGGCCGCCGCGATCGCGGCCGCCGCATCCCGCCCGTAGCGGCCCGCCGAATAAGCCTCCTGGCCGCTGACGAAGCCGTAAAGGGCGTGGGGAAGGCGCGCCAGTTCGCCCTGCTGCGGCCGCGCGGTCAGCACCTCCAGGTCGCGGTAGACTTGCAGGCTGTCGGCATTGATGATGACGCCACCGAGCCGCTCGGCCAGCGCCGCGGCCAGCTGGGACTTGCCGCTGGCCGTCGGCCCGGCAATAACGATGGCGCGTCCTGCCAGGGGTTGCATCATAGCGGCCAGTTAGGCCGCAGTCCCCGGCGCAAATCAACTGCCGGGCGACGGCGGGTCGAGCGGCGCTGAGCGGCGTTGGGCGCGCGCCGCCCTTGAGGCCTGATGCCTGAGATGACGATCCACGCTCTTTTATTGACGGCGTCGCCGGCGGCGCCCGGGCTCGACGACACGGTGATCGCCGCCGTGCGGCCGCTGTTGGCGCCGGCCGAACTGATCGATCAGCGCTGGCTGGCCGCTGGGGTGGCTTGGCAGGGCCTGGTGGTGACACGCGCGCCAGGCGAGCAAGCGCTTCTGCGCGCCCGCCTTGGCGCGGCCCTGGCGCCGCGACCGATCGATATCAATCTCGTTGCCGCCGACGCGGCCCGGCGCCGAAAAAAGCTGCTCGTTGCCGACATGGAATCGACCATCATCGAGCAGGAGTGCCTGGACGAGCTGGCCGCGCGTGTCGGTTTGCGCCAACGCATCAGCGAGATCACGCTGCGCGCCATGCGCGGCGAACTTGCCTTTGAGGCTGCGCTCAGGGAGCGCGTCGCGCTCCTCAAGGGCCTCGATGCGGCCATCCTCGAGGACATCTACGCTTCCCGGGTGACCTTGATGCCAGGCGCCGCCACGCTGGTTGCCACCATGCGCCGTCACGGTGCCCACTGCGCCCTGGTTTCCGGTGGCTTTAGCTTTTTCAGTGAGCGCATCGCCGCCCGGTTGCAGTTCGACAGCCAGCAGGCCAATACGCTCGAGATCGTCGATGGCAAGCTGGCTGGCAGCGTGCGCCAACCCATCCTCGGCCGTGAGGCCAAGCTCGCCAGCCTCAATCGCCTGACGCGCGCGTTGCACCTCGATGCGAGCGACACGCTGGCCGTCGGCGACGGGGCCAATGATCTGTCCATGCTCCGGGCCGCCGGCCTTGGCGTTGCCTTTCGCGCCAAGCCGATCCTAGCCGCCGCCGTCGCCGTCCGGATCGAGCACGGCGATCTCACAGCGCTCCTCTATTTGCAGGGCTACGCCCGCCACGAGTTCGATTGCGGCCGTGCCGGTTGAGGCCGCACGCTTAGGGCAGCACCGCCAAGCGGCGCTTGATCATCTTGAAGAGTCGCACGCCGCCCGCCCGCAGCCGCCGCCGCAACAGGGCGGCGCCGGCCCACAGCGCCGCGCCGGCGAGGCTGAGTTGCGGGGACGCCCGCCGCCACTCAAAGGCCAAGCGCCGACGCAGGCGCTCCTTGCAACGTCGTCCAACCCTCCAGGGCCAGGAGGTGCGCACCCGCTCGGTGAGCGCCTCCTTCCACGGCATGACGGTGTCGTGCGCCCAGGCGAACCAGCCGATCTGCATCAGCGCCGGTTGGGTCAGCTCGAAGAGGCGGGCGATCAAAGCCGTTGCCACCACCTTGGCGGCGATGAACAACCCAGTGGCGAGCATCAGCTGTCCCCGGGCGATCAGGAACAATGCCACGAATTTGAGCGGCAAGAGGAGCAGCGTGGGCACGGCGAAGGCGAGCAGGGCCGCATAAGGCGGAAGCCGCGCGGTGGCATATTCGATGCGTGCCCACGGCCGCCAACGCGCCAGCCCGCCCAGCCAATCTGCGAGCGGCCGCCAGCCCCATTCCTCAAAGACGATGATCAGGGCCAAAAGGACCTGCAGCGTGCCCGCCAGAAGCGGCCTGAGCAGCCGCCACAGCCAACGGGCGAGCGCGCCGAGGCGCTGCGCGCCCTGCCGCGCCAGCAAAAGTCCCTTGCCAGCGATCACGCCCACCCCGGGCTCGCTCGTTCGCTCAGGCGCGCCGTTCGCCTTCCGATTTGCCACCTTGCAAACTCCGCCGCCGCAAAGGCCCTGCCGTCCCTCCCGCTGCCGCCCGTTCGCTGCCGCCAGTCCGCTGCCGCGTATCACGCTGCCCCTCCCGCCGGCCCGTCGATCTTAGGCCTCAGCTCATCTCGGCGTCATCGACGCCTTCATCGTGCATGTTGCCGTCCGCGCCCGGCGAAATCATGCCCTGCCCCAGCCAAGTGGATCCGACGCCGCCGGTGGCCCCGAGGCTTAGCTCGCCGGCGCCAGGTCATCGCCTGGGCCGGAGGTGGGACCGGGAGGCGGGGCTGCCCCCTGCAGGGCCGCCGCGGCGTCGAGGCGTCCCTCCCTGATGCGCTCGCCCTCCTGCGCCAGGGCCTCGGCCAACTCCTCGCGCGCCTTCTCGGCTTGCCGCTGCCGGTTCCACAGGCTGGCGTAAAGGCCGGTGCGCGCCAACAGCTCGGCGTGCGTGCCTTGCTCGACCAGTCGGCCCCCGTCTAGCACCAGGATGCGGTCGGCGCCGACAATGGTGGAGAGCCGATGCGCGATGACCAGCGTCGTCCGGTTCTTTGAGACCTCGTCGAGGGCGTCCTGGATCTCTTTCTCGGTGTGGCTGTCGAGCGCGCTGGTAGCCTCGTCCAGGATCAGGATCGGCGGCCCTTTCAGGATGGTGCGGGCAATGGCGACGCGCTGCTTTTCGCCGCCGGAGAGCTTGAGGCCACGCTCCCCGACGGTGGTAAGATAGCCGTCCGGCAGCGCCTCGACGAACGCATCGATCTGCGCCATGGCTGCCGCCTTGCGCACGTCCTCAAAGCTGGCATCGGGCCGGCCGTACTGAATGTTGTAGAGGATGGTGTCGTTAAACAAGACCGTATCCTGCGGCACCACGCCGATTTGGGCGCGCAAGGAAGCTTGCGTGACCTCGCGGATGTCGTGACCGTCGATACTGACGCGTCCTCCGGCGACATCGTAAAAGCGCAGCAGGATGCGCGAAATGGTCGACTTGCCGGCGCCCGACGGACCGACGATGGCCAGCATTTTGCCAGCCGCTACCTCGAACGACAAACCGTCCAGGATCGTTCGCTGCGGCTCATAGGCAAATCTCACGTTCTCGAAGCGAATGGTGCCGGCCTTCACCTCCAGGGCTTTGGCGTCGGCGCGGTCGCTGACTTCGGGCGCAATCGCCAGCACATCCATCATGCGCTCGATGTCGATCAGCGACTGCTTGATCTCGCGATACACCATGCCCATGAAGTTGAGTGGAATAAACAGCTGCAGCATCAGCGCATTGACCATCACGAAGTGGCCGACCGTCTTCTGCCCGGCGGCGATGTCGTTGACGGCCATCACCATGCAAAGCGTCAGCGCCAGGGTGAAGATCACGGCCTGCCCGCTGTTGAGCACGGCCAGCGAGCTGTAACTCTTGATGCTGGCGTGCTCATAACGAGCGACCGCCTTGTCGTAGCGCCGCGCCTCGCGCTCCTCGGCGCCGAAATACTTGACCGTCTCGTAGTTTAGCAGGCTGTCGATCGCCTTCGTGTTTGCCTCCGTGTCGCTCTCGTTCATGCTGCGCCGGATCTGGATGCGCCAGTCCGTGGCGCGCACCGTAAAGGTGAGGTAAAGGGCGATCATGGCCACCACGACGGCGGCGTAGCGCCAGTCGAACTCGTAGAGCAAGACCCCCACGACCAACGCAAACTCCACCAGCGTCGGCACAAAGGTCATCAGCGTCATGCGCGTGATATTCTCAATCCCGGTGCGCCCGCGCTCGAGCACGCGCGTGAGGCCGCCGGTCTTGCGCTCCAGATGGAAGCGCAAGGACAGCTGGTGCATATGTTCGAAGGTCTTGAACGCGAGCTTGCGCACGGCATGCAGCGCGACCTTGGCGAACATGCCTTCGCGCAGCTGCACCAACAGGCTCATGGCAATGCGCGTAAGCCCGTAAAGAAGCGTTGCCAGAACCGGGGCCCCCGCCAGCCAGGCCCAGGTCTGCCCGGGCGGCAGGCTGCCGCCCGCCATGGCGACCAGCGCGTCCGTTGCCCACTTGAACGCAAACGGCATGGTGACGGTGACGATCTTCGCCAGCAGCATGAGCAGGAGGGAAACGAGGACGGTTGCCTGCAAGTCCGGCCTGTCCGCCGGCCACACGTAGGGGGCAACGCCGGCCAAGACGCGCCATTGGCCAGAGGCGCCGGCGGGCGCCGCCTTGTCCTCGTCGCCGCGCGCCGCGCCGCCGCCAGGGCTGGTGAGGTATCGCTGCATGGTCTGGCTTTACTTCCCGCGCCTGTGATTGTCGATCCGCCATCGGCGTGCGGGGATGCTGCACCGCAGCGCCAGCAACCCTAGCGCGCCCGCAGCCACGCCCTGGCGCGGCGCTCACGCGCCCCGGCGTCGCTGACGCGGCAGGTAAAGCTGCTGGCAGGGCACGATAAGGTCGGGACCGCGTTTCAACCGCTGCCGATTGGCAAGAAAAATCGTGCGATAGCGCGCTCCGGCCCCGTAGTGGCGCTCCGCGATCGCCCAGAGCGTGTCGCCGGTCTTGACCACGTACCAGCCAGGGAGCGGCACCTTGGCGCCGGCGGCGTTGCAGCGCTCAGCCTCCCTCGCTTTGGTATGCGGCACGGGGCGACCCTTGGGCCCTGCCGGCTTGGCGATCTTGGCGGCCTGCCGTTGCGCCGGCGCGGGGGACGGCGCCGTGGCAGCAGCCGGCCTATCAAGGCGCGCGGTTCCCCGATCCATGGCCAGCCGATCCTGGTCCGGCTTCTCCTCGGCAGGTTTTGTGGCGGCTTGCGCCGGGATGCTGTCGCCTTCGGCGTGCTCGGCGGGCGCCGCCGCCGAGGGGCTGGGTTTGTTTTCGTCGGGGCTCACGTTGGCAGGCTTGGCTTCGGCGGTGTGGGCGCCCGGCTTGGAGGCGTCGTCTTCCTCCTCGTGCGGGCGGGGCATCGCGCTGTCGGCAGGGCCCGCCCGTCTCTCGCCGGCCTCGCGCGCAAGCCTATCCTCACTCTTCGTCGATGCCAGCGCGGGATCGGCGGCCACCGGAGCCGGCTCGGTGGCAGCGGCAGTGGAGGGCCCAGGATCGGCCGCGGGGTCGGGCTTTGCAGGCTCGGCGGCCGCAATCGCGTCCGGGCCAGGACCGCGATTGGGAGGCGCCTCGAGGGCAGCCCGCCCGTCGCCGGCGGGAAGCCGGGGGGCCTCGGCTTCGGCTGTCTTGGGTCCAGCCGTCAACCCCGCTTCGCCGGTTCGCGGACCAAATTCGGCGACGGCTGCGCCCGGATCAACGGCTGCGCCGGGCGCCGTTGCCGACGGCGTTCCTGCGGGCGCGCCGGGCCCCGCGCTGCCGTCTTCGCGGCGCCCTTGGTCTCGACCGGCGCGTTGGTGCGCCGCCGCGACCGGATCCCACTTTGACGCCGGTGCGCCGGCGCGGGCGAGCCTTTGCATGATGGCTTGGAATTCTTGGCTTGACCGTTTGAGCCAACCGACGGTGGCTGGATCCCAACCCTTCTCGGCGCCCTCCAGGGCCAGCCGCCGCAAGATCCCCCTGTATTCGTGCCCGGAATAGTCGAGCCAATAGAACAAGAGGGGGAGGGAACGTTCGCGGTCCGCCGCGTTGAGGGGGCTCGACGGCGGTTTGGGTTTGGCTTCGGGCGCCTGTTCCTTGAGGACCTCGCCAAATTTCTTGGAAGCTTCCTCGGCGAGCTCCTCGGCTTGCCGCCGCACGGGATCATCGGGCTTGGCGTCCTGCGCAAGGGTGGGATCGCACAGGGCGCCAAGCGCAACCGTAGGCGCAAGCAGAACCCAGTGAGCCCTCTTCACCACGCCCCGACGTCGCCTCCCCAAAGGCCCCCCGGCCTTGCCAACCCCCCCGCGCGAAACCATTGGCCCCTGGCCGGCGCGCCATGCTGGTTGCCGGTAGGCCCAACTCCAGGAGCCGCCCCAAGCTTAACGCCAACCCCGGCCGGCCACAAACTTTGGGGTCCCGCCCCCAGCTAGCCTCTCCCGCCCAGGCTCGGCAGGTCGCAATTTGGTTCCGGCCGTCCCCATACTATTTACGTCTCCCAGCCCCCACACATGACAAGGCGGAGCGGAACGGGGCAAGCTAGGGGAGATGCCGCCGAGTAAGAAGGTTTGATATGCAGCAAAAAACCAACAAGAACGCCCGCAAACCGCCCTCCCACAGGCCGACCATTTGCGTCTACTGCGGTTCCAACACGGGCAAGAACGAGGCCTACGTGGCCGCTGCCAGGGCGCTGGGGCAACAGATGGCGGCGGCCGGGGTCGGCCTCGTCTACGGCGGCGGCGGCCTCGGCCTGATGGGCGAGATCGCCAAGACGGTGCTCGCCCACAACGGCCACGTCACCGGCATCATCCCAGAATTCCTCTCCAAAAAAGAGCGCATGTTGCGCGCGGCCGACGAGCTGATCGTCGTCAAAGACATGCACCACCGCAAGCAGCTGATGTTTGACCGATCCGATGCCTTCGTGGCCCTGCCGGGCGGCATCGGCACGCTCGAAGAACTGGTGGAGCAGCTGACCTGGGCGCAGCTTGGTCGGCATCACAAGCCGATCGTGCTCTTGAATGTGGAAGGCTTCTGGGCGCCGTTCCTGTCTCTCTTGCAGCACATGCACCGCGAGCAGTTCATTCGGCCCGACATGGACGTGCGTTTCATCACGGTCGACAGGGCCGAGCAGGTTTTGCCGGCGATACAGGCGGCTTCGCAACGCGCACCCGACAGCAAGGCGGACGCCGAGATTGCGGAAAAGTTCTGATGCCGCTCGGCGGCGATCACCGGCATCTCACCAGGTTGTGACCGCGGCGAGGAGAACCGCATTGAGGCTTGCTCCGTAGACGCTGCCAGCTCCGCAAGAGGAGTGCAACACGTCAAGGGAGACACCAATGCAATTCTCAGTTCGCCGCGATTGTGCAGTTGGCGCGCTCACCGCGCTGCTGGCTAGCCTCGTCGCCAGCCAGGCCGCGCAAGCCGCGAGCATCGCTGCCTTACAGGACGGAAAATCGATCGTTTGCATCGATATGCAGCAAATGCGGGTGACCGGCACGGCCGTGCTGGCTGGTGGGGCTAGCCTGATCGGTATCGATCTGCGTCCCGCGGACGGCAAACTCTACGGCTTGACGCCCGAGGGCAGCGTGGTCACGCTCGATGCCCGCACCGGCAAATGGGAGAAGAAGAGCCAGCTTACCGAGAAGCTCCCGAGCGGCGTCACCTTCGCGGTCGATTTCAATCCGGCGGCCGACCGTCTGCGCGTGCTGACCAACACCGGCATGAGCTACCGCATCAATGTCGAAGACGGCAAGACGACCGTCGACGGTTCGCTCAAATTCGCCGACGCCGACGCGCACAAGTCCATGACAGCCAACGTCATCGCGGCCGCCTATTCCAACAGCTACGCCGGCAGCAAGGAAACGACCCTCTACGATATCGACCGGGGCACCGCGGCGCTGCTCAAACAGGCGCCGCCCAACGACGGTACGCTCAACACCATCGGTAAGCTGGGCGTCAGTCTCGACGGCCCGGTTGCCTTCGACATTGCCGCGGACGGCAAGGGCGGCAATACCGGTTGGATGCTTGTGGGCGGCGCGCTTTATACGATTGACCTCGCCAGTGGCCAAGCGAAACCGGCGGGTAAGATCGCAGGCCTCGAGGGTCCACTCCTCGACCTTGCCATTCTGCCGTCGGAATGATGCCCCGCCGCGGCGCGCCAAGCATGGCCCGCCGCGCCCCTCGCGTTTGCCTAAACAGCCCCGCCGCAAGGAGCGATCTAGGGCCCATGCGTCCGCTGCTGAGCCTCGCCCGCGAGCGCCGTCTCCTGCAATCCGCCGTGACCCTTGCGGCCTGCATCCCGATCCTCGCCGGGCTGGCGGGCGTCAACGGCGGACTTGGCGCCCTCGACGCCTCGGCGCGCTGGTCGCTCAATGGCGACAGCCACGTGCGCTATCTTTCCGGTTTGATCTTTGCCATCGGGGTCGGGTTCTTGACCACGGTGCCTGCCATCGAAGCCTGCGGGTCGCGCTTCCGTCTGTTGACGGTCTTGGTTCTGGTCGGTGGGCTGGCGCGGCTTTATGCCGTGCTGCTCTGGGGGCTGCCGGGTCCGGCGATGCGGGCGGGCCTTGTCATGGAGCTACTTGTTGCTCCAGGGCTGGCGCTATGGCGCGAGCACGTGGAGCGACGCTCGCAGGGGAGCAGCCGTCGAGCGGCATAACATTTTCGTAACCTGCTCAGCGCGCCAAATTGCGCCATGGTTCTCTTCTAGTCGAGGGCCCGCGGCCGAGGTCGAGCTTGGCATTGCAGCTGTGACGATTGCGGCCTCGTGCAGGAGGTTCCAGCATGAAGAGAAGCCCGGCGCTTGCCATCGTTCTCGTAGCCCCTGCCGTGGTTGCTCTTAGCCTGGGCGGCACGCCAGCCGGCGCCGACCGCATCAACACCGGGGCGGCGGACGGGCCCTATCAGAAGCACTTTTGTGGTGTCCTCGCCCAACAGCTCAAACTCGCCCAGTTCGATTTCGCCTGCGCACCGTCGGCGGGAACGCGCGAGACGGTCGAGCGCGTGCTCACCGATCCGCACCAGCTGGGCTACGCGCAGCTCGACGCCTTCGCGTTCCTGACCAAGGAGCTCAAGGCGGAGGCGGCATTTAGCATCGTGCGCCACGACGACGTGCGCCAGTGCCTCTACGCAGTGACGCGCAATCCGCAGCTGACAAACTGGGGTGAAGTATCGGCCAATGCCCAGCGGTTGCGCATCATTCTGCCGGCGGCCGATTCGGACAGCGCCAGCAGCTTCCAACTCCTGCGCGCGATCGATCCCGGGGGGATCGGCAAGGCGCCAGAGGTACGCCATGCGGCATCGATCGAGAGTGCGATTCGGGAGGGACTGAGCGCGGAGGACACCGTCAGCCTGTTTGTGCAATTCCCCGATCCCGACAGCGAGCGTTTCGCGCTCATCCAGGAGCTGGGCGGCCACGTTGTCCCGGTCATCGACCGTGCCATCCTGCGCCAGGAGGCGCTCGGCAAGAAGATCTATTTTGCCCAGGAGACGCAGGTGGAAAATCCGCAGTGGATCAAGAGCGCGCGCCGAATTGTGACGGCCTGCACCCCCGTGCTCGTATTCACGGGAACTGCCGATAGGGTCGCCGGCGACAAGGCGCGCAAGGACCATGAGGATCTGATCCGCACCATCGGCGCGCTCAATGCGGGGGCGTTGCTGCCGGAGGAAAGCCTGTTCTCGAAGCTTTTGAAGCGCAGCAAAGAGCTCACCGCCGCCAGCACGGAAAAGTTGTTGCAGGCAACCGAGCAGGCGCGTGAAAAGGCGCGGCCCTATACCGACAAGGCGATGGAGGCGGCCAGGGAAGGAGCCGAACAGGCCAAAGGCGCCGCCGAGAGGGCTTCCGACGCGGCCAAGCCCTACGTCGACAAGTCGAAAGAGGCCGCCCAGAAGGCCTATGACGATGCCATGAAAATGGCCAAGGAGCTGATAGAACAGAAGCCACAATCGCCGCCGAAGAACGATTGACGAGGGGGCTGCGGCCCGGTCGGTTGGACCTACCAGCCGACGCCGCTGCGGCCCGCACTTGCCACTGCGCCCGTTGAAAGGTTAGCAGTGTGCGCATGCAGCACGCCCCTCGCCTTGCCGATCGACTGGCCCTCATCACCGGGGCAACACGCGGTATCGGTCGCGCCGTCGCCCTCGCCTACGCCCGCGAAGGCGCACATTTGATTCTCGTGGGTCGCACGGCGGGCGCGCTCGAGGAAGTCGACGATGAGGTGCGCGAGTTCGGTCGCCCGGCGACGCTTCTGACCCTCAACCTCAACGATCTCGACAGGATCGACGCGCTGGGTCCCACCATCTTCCAGCGTTGGGGTAAGCTCGACATTCTCGTGGCCAACGCCGGCGTGCTCGGGCCACTGTCGCCGCTCGGTCATGTGACCGCCGAGGCCTGGAAGGACGTGATCGATCTCAATCTCAATACCAACTGGCGTCTGATCCGCACGCTCGACCCGTTGCTGCGCCGGTCGGAGGCAGGCCGGGCCATCTTCGTTACCTCCGGTGCCGCGGCGGCAAGGCGCGCCTACTGGGGCCCCTATTCCGTCTCCAAGGCGGGTCTCGAAGCCCTGGTGCAGATCTATGCTGCGGAGATGGTCAACACCAACGTGCGCGCCAATCTGATCAACCCTGGGCCGGTCCGCACGGCCATGCGTGCCAAGGCCTTCCCCGGCGAGGATCCCGCCACCTTGCGCTGGCCGGAAGAGATCACGGAGAGGTTCGTGGAGTTGGCCGAGGCCGCCACCACCGACAACGGGCGCATCTTTGACCTGAAGACGAACGAGGTGCGCTAGTCATCGCCCCTGCCATTTAGGCGGTGTCGACCACCATCCCATCGTAGCCTGGCTCCACGTGCGCGGGGAGCTGGCGGCGCAGCGTCTCGTAGTCGAGTTCGGACGTCATGTGGGTGAGGATTGCCCGCTTGACGCGCAGTCGTTCGATCCAGCGCAGCGCCTGCTTGACGCTGAAGTGACTGGGGTGGGGCAACGGTCTCAGCGCGTCGACGATCCACAGATCCAGATCGGCGAACAGCGGCAACGAGGCCTCCGGGATATCACTGATATCGGGGGAATAGGCGACGCTGCCGAAACGGAAGCCAAGGGAAGCAAGATCGCCGTGTTGCTGGGGAAGCGGTACGATTCGAATGACGCCACCGGCCCCGTTGACGTCAAGGGCCGCCGGCGGCTCGAGGCTGTGGGCATTGAGAATGGCCGGGTAGGCCGAGCCCGGCGGCTGCGCGAAACAGTAGTCGAAGCGCTGCTGAAGCACCGCGCGCGTGCGCGCATCGGTATAAACATCGATGCGCCGGCGTGCGTTGAAAGCCATGCCCCGCAGGTCGTCGATGCCGTGCGTGTGATCGGCGTGATCGTGGGTGTAGAGTACGGCGTCAACCCAGTCGACCTCGGCGTCAAGAAGCTGGTCGCGCAGGTCGGCCGGCGTGTCGACCAGCACGCGCGTGCGACCGCGGCCGGCAATCTGCTCGACCAGAATTGCACAACGCCGGCGCCGGTTCTTCGGATTGCTTGGATCGCACGCCCCCCAGATGTTGCCGACGCGCGGCACACCACCCGAAGACCCGGTGCCAAGAAGCGTGATCTTGCGGCTCATGCGGCGCCCAATGCGGTAGGCGGAACTTTGCTGTAGAGCCGCAAGAAATTCGCCGTGGTGATGCGGGCGAGCTCCGGCTGCGAGATGCCCTTGAGGTGCGCCAAGGTCGCGGCGGTGTGCACGAGATAGGCTGGCTCGTTGCGCTTGCCACGGAAGGGGCTGGGCGCCAGGTAGGGCGCATCGGTCTCGACCAACAGACGGTCGAGAGGTACGAGGGCTGCCACCTCGCGCAGGCTGTCGGACTTCTTGAATGTCAAGATTCCCGAGAACGAAATGTAAAGACCAAGGGCGAGGCCGCGCCGGGCCAAATCCTCGCCGCCGGTGAAACAGTGCAGCACGGCAGGGAACGCGCCCTTGACCGTTTCCGCCTCCAGGATCGCGGCGACGTCGGCATCCGCATCGCGCGCGTGGATGACGAGCGGCAATTGCGTGGCGCGCGCCGCCGCAATGTGGCGACGAAAGCCCTCAGCCTGAGCCGAGCGCGGGCTATTGGCGTAAAAATAGTCGAGGCCGGCCTCGCCGATCGCCACCACCTTTGGGTGCGCCGACAGCCGCACCAGCTCATCGAACGGGATATCCAGCTCCTCGTGGGCATAGTGCGGGTGCGTGCCAACCGAGCAGAACACGTTGTCGTGGGCCTCGGCGATGGCGAGCAGGTTGGCCAAGCGCTTGAGACGGGTCGAGATACTGACGACGGCGCCGATGCCGGCGGCGCTGGCGCGGGCCAGCACGGCCTCGAGCTCATCGGCAAAATCGGGAAAGTCGAGATGGCAGTGGTGATCGACGAGCATCAGCTTTTCTGTGGTTTTGGCGGCTTGCCGCTGCCCTCCCCGGCCTCGCCCAGATAGCGCGGAAAGATGGCGGTGGGCGCGGGAAGCGTGACGCCCGGTTTGAGCCGGCCGCTTTCGCCCAGCCAAGCAAAGCTGCGCTGCTTTCCATCCTGACCCAGGCTATCGAGCAGCTTGGCGGCCGAGCCCGGCATGACCGGCGCCGCCAGGATGGCCACCTGGCGCACAACTTCTGCCGTCACGTACAGGATCGTTTCCATGCGCTTGGGATCGGTCTTGCGTTTGGCCCAGGGCTCCGCGCCGGCAAAATAGCGATTGGCTTCGGCCACCACCGCCCAGACGGCATCGAGGTATAGCTTGATCCCCTGCCGGTCCATGGCGGCGCGGGCCTTGGGATAGAGGGCATCGGCGTCGGCCAGGATGGCCCGGTCGGCAGCCATCAGCTCCCCCGGGGATGGGATCGTGCCGGCGCAGTTCTTCGCGATCATGGACAAGGACCGCTGCGCCAGATTGCCGAGGTCGTTGGCAAGATCGGCGTTGATGCGGTTGACGATGGCCTCGTGGCTGTAGCTGCCATCCTGGCCGAAGGCCGCCTCGCGCAGGAAGAAGTAGCGCACCTGGTCGACACCGTAGCCCCGCACCAGATCGAACGGATCGACCACGTTGCCGACCGATTTCGACATCTTCTCTCCACGGTTGTAGAGAAAGCCATGCGCGAACACGCGCTTCGGCACGGCGATGCCCGCCGACATCAGGAAGGCCGGCCAGTACACGGCGTGGAAGCGTACGATGTCCTTGCCGATGACGTGCACGTCCGCCGGCCAGTAGCGCCAGCGCGGCGCCGTCGCATCGGGAAAGCCGGCGGCGGTGATGTAGTTCGTCAGCGCGTCAACCCACACATACATAATGTGCTCGGGCATGATCTGCTCGGGCACTTCGGGGCCCGGCTTGGCGTCCGCGCGCGCCGACCCGGGTACCTTGATCCCCCAGTCCAGCGACGTGCGCGAGATCGACAGATCCGTCAGGCCACCCCTGACAAAGCTCACCACTTCATTGCGCCGTTCGGGCGGCAGGATGAAATCGGGGTGCTTGTCGTAGTGCTCGATGAGGCGCTCGGCGAAAGCGGACAGGCGGAAGAAGTAGGTTTCCTCTTCGGTCCACTCCACCGGTGAGCCCAGCGGCTCGCGCCGCACGCCGTCGGCGCCGAGCGTCGTTTCTTTTTCATCGAAGTAGGCTTCCTGGCGCACCGAATACCAGCCGGCGTATTTATCGAGGTAGATGTCCCCGGCCTTCTCCATGCGCCGCCAGATTTCTTCCGAGGCGCGATGGTGGCGAGGCTCGGTGGTGCGAATGAAGTCGTCCTGGCTGACGTTGAGCGCCACCATCATGTCGCGAAAGCGCTGCGAATTGCGGTCGGCCAAGGCCTGCGGCGTCAACCCCTCGGCGATCGCCGTCTGCTTCATCTTCAAGCCGTGCTCGTCGGTACCGGTCAGAAAGAACACATCCTTGTCGTCGAGTTCGCTCGAAGCGCGCGATGGCGTCGGTGGCCAGCGCCGTATAGGCGTGGCCGATGTGCGGCACCCCGTTCGGATAGAAGATCGGCGTGGTGATATAGAATTGCACTTTCCCGCTCATGTCGCAGGTTCCGCCCTCGGTTTCATCCTTAGCCATGACCGGCGTCCGCAGGGGGACGCCCGGCGTTAGCGCATTCGGCCGCGCCGCCACCGCGGCCTGGCGCCTGGGCAGGAAACGATGGTAGCAACCTTGCTGATCATGGTTTTTTTGCTTCGCTTGGAGAAAGCGCGCGTGGCCTATCATGAAAAGGCCGCCAGTGCCACCGCAATGCGCAGCGGCAAGACCGCAGCCGTTCAAGCGCGGGCGAGGGCCTCCAGGCGCGCAAACAGCGAGGTGAGCATGGCCTTGCGGTCGAGATTGAGTTCGCCGGCATCGGCCTTTGCGGCGACCGCCGTGGTCCAAAACTCGGCCCACGCCGGCAGGCGCTCCGGCGCGATCAGGCGTGCGGCCAAGTCCCGCTCAGCCGCAGAGCCCTGCCCGGTGGCGCGCGCCCGCACCAGTCTCGCCAGCTGGTCAAGAAACAACTCGAAAAAGGTTTCGTAGGGCTGCTCGGGTGCGCCATATCCCATCTCATCGCTCAGGGCATGCGCCAGCTGCCAATCGAGGCGTGGCAACGAGCCCACCAGTCGCTCGATGCGGGCGTGCAGCGCTAGTCCGCCAGCGGCCAGAAGTTGCAACGCCCGGCGTACGCTACCCTGCGCGATGCGCTCCAATTCGCCCCAGGCGTCGGGCGGATCGATGTCGCGGGCCTTGAGCGCGGCGGTCACCGCCGCGCGCAAGGGCTCAGCCGCCAGCGCCTCGAGATCGAGACGCCGGCAGCGCGAGCGGATGGTGGCCAACAGCTGGCTCGGCGCGGCCGAAATCAACAAAAACAAGGTGCGCGTGGGCGGCTCCTCGAGTGACTTCAGCACGGCGTTAGCGGCATTGAGATTGAGCTCGTCGGCCAAGTCGATCAGCACGATACGCCAGGCACCGCCGGCGCTGGTCAGCCCCAGGAAAGACCTCAGCCTACGCACCTCGTCGATCGGGATCGACTGCGCGAAGCGCTTTGCCCTGTTGTCGTAGGGGCGGCGCAGCAGCAAGAGGCCAGGATGGGAAAGCGCGTTCACCTGGCGCGCGGCGCGCGTGTTGGGCGCCACTTCGAGGCTCGTTCCCGACGCATCGCGCTCGGAAGACTCAGCCAAGGCATGCCGCGCCAGCCGATATGCCAAAGTGGCCTTGCCGATGCCGCGCCGGCCGCTCAGCAGCCAGGCGTGGTGCATTTGCCCACCGGCGAAAGCCTGCGCCAGACCCCGCTCGGCCGCGGCATGACCGAACAGGGTCGTCGTCTCGCGCGGATGCGGGAAGCCCTCGAGCCGGTCGGCCTCGGGTGCGACGTCGGCCTCCTGCGGCGCCGATGCGCGGGCCATCAGGTCGCACCCGCCAGCAGGCGCTCGGCGACCGCTTGCCAGACCGCCGCCGCAATGGTCTCGGGCGGCAGCGCTGCGTCAATGACGACGCAGCGCTGCGGCTCCGCCTTGGCCAGCGCCAAGTAGCCGGCGCGTAGACGCTGGTGAAAGGCGAGCTCGCGTTGCTCGAAGCGATCGGCCTCGCTGGCTGCGCGCGTCGGCGCCGACCGGCGCGTGACGCGGCCAAGGCCGTCGCGGGGATCGAGGTCGAGCACCACGGTGAGGTCGGGTCGGTGGCTTTTCACCACCAGATCTTCGAGCCTCTCGAGCACCTCGGGGGTGACGCCCCCCGCACTGCCCTGGTAGACCCGGGTGGAATCGGAAAAACGGTCGCATACCACCCAGCCGCCCCCGCGCAGCTGCGGCGCGATCGTCTGTTGCAGGTGATCGGCGCGGGCGGCGTAGAACAGCAAAGCTTCGCAGAGCGCGCCGTGCGCCGGCGTGCCGGGGTCGAGGAGGAGTGCTCTGATCCGTTCGGCCAACGGCGAGCCTCCAGGCTCGCGCGTAAGGATGACGTCGATGCCCCGCTTGGCCAAGGCCGCGACCAGCAGCTTGGCCTGCGTCGACTTGCCGACGCCTTCGCCGCCCTCGAAAGTGATGAACTTTCCCGATCTCATCGCGCTCGCGTCCGGCGCTCGCAAGCCTCGGCGGCGTCGCCTCTCGTTGCCGTCGAGCCACACAGCCCTATTAGGGGATCCAGCGGGTAGCCAAATATAGCAGCGTGTCAAGCCCGCGGCGCATCACGCCCGCGCGCCCGACGTCCTCGGCCACGTAGAGGGGCACCTCGTTGCTCGTCTCGCTGGGCGTCGTCACGCGCAGCCTGGCGACCTGTTCGCCCTTGCGCAACGGCGGCTTCAGGGGACCGTTGTAGATGATTTGCGCCCTCAGTTTCGGATTGGCGGGCTGGCGCGCCAGCCAAATATTGATATCGCCGTTGCCGGTCAACGGCACGAACATACGTTCTCCGCCCCAGACCCGGGCGTGACCGATCACCTCGCCGGCGTCGAATAGCTTGACCTCGGAAAAATTCTTGAAGCCCCACTCGAGCAGGCGTCGCCCCTCGTCACGGCGTTCCTCGGCTGTGTTGCAGCCGTTGAGCACGGCAATCAGACGCCGTCCCTCCTGCTTGGCGGATGCGACGATGCCGTAACCCAATTCCTTGATGAAGCCGGTCTTGAGGCCGTCGATTCCCGCCACCAGATTGATCAGCGGGTTACGGTTGGTGAATTTGTGCTTGCGGTAGGGGAATTCCTTCAAGGCAAAGTAGCCGTAGTAGTCGGGATACTCCTGGATGATGTGGCGTGCCAGCAGCGCCAGTTCGCGCGCCGTGGTGACGTGGTCGGGCTGGTAGAGTCCAGTCGCATTCTTGAATGTGGACTTGCTAAGGCCAAGCGCGCGGGCCTGCTCGGTCATGCGTGCCGCAAACAAGTCCTCGGCACCCGCCATGTTTTCGGCGATCGAGATCGCGGCATCATTGCCCGACTGCACCGTGATCCCCTTGATCAGCTCCTCGACGGTGGCCCGCGTGCCGAGCGGCACGAACATGGCCGAGGTGCCCGACGGTGCACCGCCCTTGCGCCAGGCGTTCTCGCTCATCAAGAACTCATCGCTGAGCTTGAGCTCGCCCGCCTTGAGCGCCTTGAAGAGGACCGTGAGCGTCATCAGTTTGCTCATGCTGGCTGGAGACATGAGCTCGTCGGCGTTGCGCTGGTACATGATCGCGCCGGTATCGGCGTCCATCAGGATGGCCTGCGCGGCCTTGACGCTAAACTCGGCCTGTGCGGCGGCGGGGCCGGTTTCGCCCAGGGCCAACGCCAGCACTAGCGCCAGCGCCAACAGCCAGCCAAATGCGAGCGCGCGCGATGAATGAGCCGTGTCGAGGCGCATCATTTTGACCCGCAGGTCATGCCATGGTTTCGTCACTCAGTATGTCCCAACTCAGTAGGTCCCGACCCCGTAGGTCCCGTCACCCCAGTAGGTCCCGTCACCCCGTATATCCCGTCACTCCCTATATCCCCTCAGCAGTGGTCCCTCGTTCGGCCGGATGCTAGAGCGCGCCGTTGCCAACGTTATTCGCCTACCCGCCGCGGGCACGGTTGGCTTGCAGCATAGTCTCGAAATCCTAGCGGCTGTCATTGGGCCCGCGCGCCAACCGGATCTGAAACCACGGCTGGGAGGCGAGAAAGCGCTGCTCCCGGCGATCATCGCCCGACAAGGGCGCCGGGCCCGCATAGCGTACGCGAACCCGGGCTAGCCCAGGCCCCTCGACGCCGAGATAGCGCGCGCTTGCGCGCGATAAGTCGACCACGCGGTTGTTGACGTAAGGTCCGCGATCATTGAGCCGCACCAGCAAGGTGCGTCCATTCTCCAGATTGGTGACGTAGGCGAGCGACGGCAAAGGCAAGGTGGGGTGGGCGGCGGTGAGCGCCCACATGTCGAAGATTTCGCCGTTGGACGTGCGCCGGCCATGAAAGTCTTCCGCATAGAAGGAGGCAAGGCCGGTACGATCATAGCCGGGCTCTTCTTGCGGTACATACCAGCGCCCGTCGATCTGATAGGGCGCGCCCAGCTTGTAGCCGCCGCCGCCTTTGGGGATGGGTTGCTTGGGATCCACCAGGCGCGGGCTGGCGGGCCCGTAGCGTGCCGCGTTGCGGGAGCCGGAGCAGGCAGCCGTTACGCCGGCCGCCGCTGCCAGCGCCAGACAGGAGACGACCGACGGCCGCCAGGGGATACGCATAACGATTAAGACCTTGGCCTTGGGGCCCCCTCGAGGAGCCGCCCGGACCGTTCCGGGCCCGGCAGCCGAAAAGCTTGCCAAATGGCCGTTAGGAACGGGTTAAGACTCGGGTGAGCGCAACCGGGGCAAAGGTTATGGAGCGCGGCGTTGCTTTGAGCCGTCCCGCGCGGCGGTCAGGTCCTTCGGTGCAGGCAGGCGTACTTGCGCACGAGTTGGCGGGTGACGAGGGGCACGGCGCGGCGCCCCACGCTGTTGGCCGCCGCGGTTCTACAGGGTAGCCAGAAATAGTTGGTGTCCGGGTCCACCACCAGTCGCGCCGGCGCAAACGCGGGGGCGACCAGGATGGAGAGAAAATGCGTGGTCGAGGCCCATACCAGGCCATTGAGCCGCTCCGGGATCCGGTTCGCCGAAACGAAGCGTGGATCGCCAAGGGCCGGATCGGAAATGCTACCGGTCGCGAGCTTGCGTACGGCGTTTTCATAGCTGATCCAAGCGGCGACGAACCTTTCCGTCTCGAGCACGTGCACGGACATCGCCACCAGCATGGCGCCGGCGGCGCAGCGGATGCCGGCGGCGCTGTTGAGCGCTCTGAGCAGGCGCCGCAGCTGCGGCAAGGCGAGCTGCAGGCGGCCATCGCCGCCGCCGGCGTACGCCGCCGCGAATGCCCCCATGAGGGGAGTGAAGGTCAAAAGTGCCGTGCGCAGATAGTACCGGTTGGCGCCGACGATCGGCACATCGGATGTGAGCACATGCACCGTCAGCACCGAGACCACCGCCACGGCCGCGTAGAAATGCGCGCGCTCCAGCTTGGCCCAGCTCAGCGCCAGCAGCGCCAAGCCATAGCCCGCGAGCGCGACCAACAGCAGCCGCATGGGATCGAGGGCGAAGTTGCTGAGGTCGATGAAATTGAGCGCCGCCGCGGCGAGCACGCCGGCGATGTAGGCGTCGGGCGGCAACTCGAGGCGAATGGCCAGCCAGATCGCCACGGCCGCCGCGCCGGCCGTCACCGCCCGCTGCCACGCCGGATCGCGCGCGTTGCCCAACAGCAGCGTGGCCAGGATGGCGGCGGCGAAAATCAAGGCGCCCTCATGGCTTAGAATCAGCGCCAGTAAAGCCACGAAGGCGGCGGGTCCTGCGAGCGGGCCGCGTCCATAGTGGACAATGGCAAGCGTCGGCCAAAATAGGGCATGCGCGATCCACATCTCCGTGGGAAAGCCGAACACCAGCGGGCAAAGGCTGGCGGTCGAGCCGCAGGCGTAGGTGAAGAGGAGGCGATGTTTCGAGCGGTCAAGCAGGTAGGTGGCGACAAGGCCGAACAGCTGAGCACCGAAGAACAAAAAACCATAGATGACGATGCCGCCGCGGGGATCGGCGGTCAGCTTGACGTAGGCCTCGGCGGGTAGGTGGCAAAACAGCAGGACGAACAAACGGCAGGAAATGTTGTGCCAGTGGATGCGCCAGCCATCCGCCACAGCCACCGAGTAGGAAAAGATCGAGCCGTCGCCAAACATCTGCAGTTCGTAGCGAAGGCCAACGACGATGAAGAGCACGGCCCAGGCCATGCCGGCCAGCACCACCAGAAGACGCAGGAACTGGGCTTCCGAACCAATTGCCTGGCGGGTGCGCCAGCCGGACGAGGCGGTGGTGGCCTGCGAGAGCTCGGTCATGGCTGCCGCCGTCCGTGCCCGGCTTTTCCGGATGCTGCCGGCGCTCGACCACGAGCGCGTATGCCGGCACGGCGGCTTGGCGCAGGAGCCAAGAGCGTGCCGATGGTGGCGCCGTCGAGGATTGGTTGCGTCAGCATGTCTGCACGAGGATTAGGGCGCCACGCGATTCCAAGCAACGCGTCAAAACGGACACTGTGGTCGGCAAAGCCGCCGGGAAACGCCCCGCGCCTATGGGCCCCTTTGCGCCAGGCTCGCGGCGCGAAGGCGCGGCCGAGCAAGCGTTGCGGATCTGCGACAGGCGGTGAAGAAAGTTGCAGATGGGCGGTATCGCCGGCTCCGGTCGGCAGTTTCTGTCGCGCTGCCGCGAACACGATCTTGGGGGCTCCGCCGGGCCCTTGCGGAAAGGCACGGGCGTTGCGCGGTGCCGCCGGCGGCTGCCGCGGCACGCCCGCGGCAGGTGCGCTCTGGCGGCGGCGGGAGCAACGGTGCGCTCAAGCGCGCGCACCGCCCAGGGCGGCGGCAGACGCCGGCACCGGGACAGGATAGGGTCGCCACGTCGACCGCGAGCCGTCGGTGTCGCCAACGCGGGGTACACAGATCGGAGACATCGTGAGCTGGGCTCAGTACTGGAACCAAGAGACGTCGCTTTATGTCAACGCACGCCACCGGCGCCTGCACTACGAGCGCGTGACGCGCGACATCATCGCCTACGTGCCGGCGGGCGACGTGCACCTCTTGGACTACGGCTGCGGGGACACGCCGGCGGCCGTCGAACTCGCCGCAGCATGCGGTCACCTCTTCCTATGCGATGCCTCCCCCCGCGTGCGCGAGCGCCTGGCGGCACGCTACGCCGACCGGGGCAACATTACCGTCGCCTCGCCGCAAGACGTCGAGGCGCTCGCCGCGCACAGCCTCGGCATGATCGTCGTCAACTCCGTGGTCCAGTACCTTTCCAGGCCGCAGTTCGAGCATCTGCTCAGGCGGGCGCGCGAGAAGCTGAAGCTCGGTGGCGTTTTGCTGTTGGCCGACATCGTGCCGCGCCAAGTCGGGCCCTTTGGCGACGCGCTTGAGCTTCTCAAGTTCGCCGCCGGCGCTGGCTTTCTGCTGCCGGCCTTGTTCGGCCTGGCGCGCTCCTATTTCTCGCCCTACCGCAAGATTCGACAGAGCTCTGGTTTTCTGCAATTCGATGAGGCGGAGACCTTGCAGCTGCTGCGCCAGCACGGTTTTACGGCTCAGCGCCAGCCGCGCAATGTCGGCCACAACGCCCAGCGCATGACCTTTCTCGCCTTCGCGTCCTGAGGCGCGCCGCCCCCACCGCCTCACACCGGAGCCGGCGTGGCGCCGGGGGCGCCGATATGCAAGGCCTTGGCCGGGCCGCCGAAACGTTCAATCAGCGCCGCTTGGTCCGCCTTGGCGCGGGCGTCCGTAGCCTCCGGATCGAGCATCTGGCGCAGCTGGTCCTCCAGGCGGGCGACCATGTCGGCATGCGCGGCACCGGCCGCGAGATTGAGCTCCTCGTTAGGGTCCTCGACGACATCAAACAGCTCGGGCTGATAGCCCACGTAGTAGTTGAACTTGTAGCGCCCGTTGCGCAGCATGAAGGCGGCGGACGGCGATGCGAACGCGTGGTACTCGGAAAAGACAGTGCGCTGCGGATCGAAGGGCGCTTCGGCGATTTCGAACAGAGAGCGGCCGGGCAGATCGTCGCTCCAGTTGTAGGGATCTTCACCAACGGCCGCCAGAATCGTGGGTGCCAGATCGATTAAGCTGACGGCGGTCGCGCACACGCGCCCCGCCGCGACATCCGGGCCGGCGACCAGCATCGGCACACCCACGGCATCATCGTAGTGCGTGCTCTTTCCCCACATGCCGCGGACGCCGATGTTGTCGCCGTGGTCGCTGGTGTAGATGATACGCGTCGTCTCGGCGAGACCGGTTGTCGCCAAGGCATCGACAATGCGGCCGACCTGAGCGTCCACCCAAGTGCACAGGCCCAAGTAGCAGGCGGTCGCCAGGCGACGGCCGCGGTCGTCGAGGGCATCGTCGACCGGGTGCATGCGGTGCTGGGCTTCCAGCCAGGGGTGGCGAGGGTGGCCGCGGCTTGGATGCAAACGCGGCAGCGGCATGGTTTCTGTGGGGTAGAGGTCGAGAATGGGCTTGGGCACGGTCAGCGGAAAGTGCGGGGCCACGAAGCCGACGAACAGCACCCAGGGCCGGTCGACCGCTTCGCGGGCGCGTTGCGCAAGCCAGTTTTCCGCTTCGCTGGCGATGCGGTCGTCGTAGACGTTATATTTCGAGGTGCCGGGCCCGATCGGGTCCAGCATCATGTGCGCACGCTCGGTGAAATCCGTCTTGCCGTCGCGCAAGGCGCCCCAGACCATGCCGTGGCCGCCGTAAATGTGCATGGCCTGATACTGGTGGTCGAAACCGGTGGGATCTTCGGCGCGGCGGTAGTGCAGCTTGCCGATCGCATCGACGCGGTGGCCGCTTTTCTGCAGGGCGTGACCCCAACCGGGAATGTTGCCGTCGTAGGCAATGGCGTTGTCCCAAGTGCCAAGCTCGTGCACGTAGCGGCCGGTGGCGAAGGAGGCGCGCGACGGCACGCAAATCGGCGAGTTGCAGTAGGCCGCGTCGAACCGCAGGCCGCGCGCGGCCAGGCGGTCGAGGTTGGGTGTGATGGCCAAGGGGTGCCCGGCGACGCCCATGGCGCGCGGGTGATGCTCATCCGACATGATGACGACGAGGTTGGCGGGCCGCATAGATCTCACTGCTTCTTCGGGTTGGGATGGGAGGGCGGGTTAGTCGTCGAACACCAGACGAAAGCCTGCGTGTCCCGTCGAACTGTCGGCGGCGGCACCGGTGCGTGCGGCGATGCGATAGCGATAGCAATAGGAACGATGGCATAGGTACGAGCCCCCCTTGAGGAGGCGCTCCTTGCTGCGCTCCGCCTGCTGATTGCGCGCTTTGGCTGCGCGTGTGAGCGAGCGCACGCGGAACGCATCGGCACACCATTCCCAGGTATTGCCCGACATGTTGAAAATGCCGTAGCCGTTGGGGGCAAAGGCGTCGGCGGGGGCGGTGCCGACAAAGCCGTCGCGGCCGCTATTGCTCGTTGGAAACTCCCCTTGCCAGATGTTGCAGGGCAGAAAGTCGGTATCGTCGGGCTCGCGATTGCCCCAGGGAAAGCGCGCCCCCTGGCTACCGCCGGCGGCCGCATATTCCCATTCAGCCTCCGTCGGCAGGCGGCCGCCGGCCCAGGCGGCGAAGGTGACCGCGTCGTTCCAGGAGACATGCACGACGGGATGCTCGCGCCGTCCGACCAGGTTCGAATGCGGCCCCTCGGGCCGTTGCCAACAGGCGCCTTCGACCCGACGCCACCAGGAAAATTCGTTGTCGGCTCCCAACGCTGCGGCCGCATCCACCGCGACGGCGGAGAACACCAGCGACCAACCGAAACGTTCGGCCTCCGTGCAATAGCCGGTGGCGTGCACGAAGGCGTCGAACCAGGCGTTCGTCACCGCCAAGGGATCGATGGCGAAGGGCCCGACCCTGACCGCGCGCGGCGGGCTCTCGCCATCCTGCGGCAGCAAACGCTCAGCCGTGCCGACGCGCACGCGGCCGCCGGGCAGGTGCACGCGACGCTGCGGCCGTTCCCTCGCCGCGGCGAACGCGGGCCGGGCGGGGCTCGGCGGCGGCCCGCCGGCCGCCGCGGTCGGCGGGCAGCAGGAGGCGCGCGGCGCAATCTTGACTGTCGGCGTGGGGCGCAAGGGGGAGCCTAATTGTAGACGGGTTCGGTGCCGGGAACCGGCGAATGGCCGAAGCTTCCCTTGGCCAGGATCGCCGCGCGGCCGCCGAGCTCGGCAATCCTGGCGGCCTGGTGTTTGCGCGCCTGGGCATCGACCCGCTCCGGGTCGACGATTTGGCGCAGCGCGGCCTCACAGTCGGCGAGCAGGCCGGCATAACCGTCGAGCGGGGCCAGGTCCCGCGTTTCGTAGGGGTCGGCCTCCAGGTCGAACAGCTGCGGCGGCAGACCGACGTAATATATGAACTTGAATTTGCCTTTGCGGATCATGAAGGCGCCGGTGACGGCACCGGCGGCGTGGTATTCGCTCATGACGGTGCGCGCGGGAACCCTGCCGGCAACGATGTCCAGCAAGGGGGCCCCGGGCAGATCGGCATCCTCGGGGTGGCGCGCCTGGCCGACGCACGCAAGAATGGTCGGATAGCAATCGACCAGGGAGACCGGTTCGCGACAGACGACATTGGCCGGCACCTCGGGTCCGGCCATGAGCAACGGCACGCCGGCGGAATTCCTCGTACATGTTGGATTTTCCCCACAGCCCGCGGGTGCCGAGGTTGTCGCCGTGGTCGCTGCTGTAAATCACGCGCGTGGTTGCGGTGAGGTCAGTGTCGTCGAGACATTGCAACAGCCGCCCGACATTGTGATCGACAAAGCTCACCAGGCCGAAGTAGGCGGCGATCGCCTTGCGCACCTTGTTGGGATCGTCGAAGCCCTGGTCATAGATCTGGCAGGCGCGCATCGCCTCCAGATAGGGGTGGCTGGGGCGCTCGCGGTTGGCATAAAGGTTCGGCCACGGCACCTTGTCCTCGGCATAAAGGTTGTACCAGCGGGGGCGGGCGACCAGCGGGAAGTGCGGGCACACGAGCGAGACGAACAACATCCACGGCTTTGCCTCCTTGCCTTTGGCGCGTTCCGTCAGCCAATTCTCGGCGGCGAGCGTGATCCGGTCGTCGTAGCCCTGATAGGTAGAATTGCCACAGCCGGCGTCGGCGGCAAGGCGCAAAGCCGCGCGGCGCGGCGGTGGTGGATCGCGCAACATGCCGATCGGATCGCCGATCCCGTCCACCACATGCAGCGGCATGTGCTCCTTGCTGAAGCCATTGTCATCCTCGGCGCTGCGGAAGTGCAATTTGCCGATGGACTCCACGCGATGGCCCGCCGCCTTTAGGCGGTGCGCCCAGGACGGCACGCTGCCGTCATAGGGGTTGGCGTTATCCCAGAAGCCGATCTCGTGCACGTAGCGTCCGGTTTGGAAACTGGCGCGGGACGGCACGCAAATCGGCGAATTGCAGTAGGCATCGGTAAAGCGCACGCCACGACTCGCGAGCCTGTCGAGATTGGGTGTCTCAATCATCGGATGGCCATGACAGCCGAGCACGCGCCGGCTGTGTTCGTCCGACATGATAAAAAGTAAATTTCTGGGTTGCATGGTCTGTCCTGCCAACTCCTCAGTCCGATTCACTTTGCATGGCGACGCAATCGCCGATGGGAATGGTCAGCGCAACCGCGCTACCCGTGGCGAGGCCGTGACGACGGTCCCCTTGTACCCGCACCAGCATGCCGTCGACGTCGACCCGATGGTCGACGATGTTGCCGAGGAAGGCGCTCTCCAGCAGCCGTCCACGCAAGATATTTGCCGACACGTCCGGCTCGACGGCGTCGAGGCGAATGGCCTCGGGTCGGATGGCGACGGTGACGGCCTTGAGCGCGCCGGCCATGCCAGGGCTCAATTCCGCGTCAATCGTCTGCGCGCCAATGCGTACCCGCGCCTTGCCCGCAACCTGGGCGATCACCGTGCCCGGCAGCTTGTTCACCAGCCCCATGAAATCGGCCACGAACAGGTTGGCGGGACGTTCGTAGACCTCGCGTGGCGTGCCGACCTGTTGCACGGCGCCGTGGTTGAAAACCACGATGCGATCCGACAAGGCCATGGCTTCGGCTTGGTCGTGCGTGACGTGGATGAAGGTGATGCCCGTGCGCCGCTGCAGCGTTTTGAGCTCGCTGCGCATGCGCTCGCGCAACTTGGCGTCGAGATTGGAGAGCGGCTCGTCGAGCAGGAGGATTGTCGGCTCGACCACCAAGGATCGCGCCAGTGCCACGCGCTGTTGCTGGCCGCCCGAAAGTTGGCTCGGGTGCCGGCCCTGTAGGCCCTCCAGGCCGACCGTCGCCAGCACGCGGCCAACCCGTTGCGCGATCTCGCCGTCGGCGAGCTTGGCAAGCCGCAGCCCGAAGGCCACGTTCTCGAACACCGACATGTGCGGCCACACCGCGTAGTTCTGAAACACCATGCCCATGCGGCGTTGCTCGGGTGCCAGCACGCCCCGCGGCGAAGAAAACAGGCGGCCGGCAACTTTAATCGTGCCGGCATCCGGCGTAAGGAAGCCCGCCAGCGTGCGCAGCATGGTGGTCTTGCCGCATCCCGATGGGCCGAGCAGGGTGATGAATTCGCGCTCTTCGACCGCCAGATCGACCCCGCGCAAGGCGGAAAGGCCGCCGAAACGTTTGGCGATGCCGACAATGTCGATGAAGGCCATCGTCATCATCCTCTGATCGGGGGCGTCTCAGCAAAGGCGGGGTTGGAGCCCGACAGCCAACTGATGAGACCCGTCAGGGCCAAGACGACGGCAATCGTAAAGATGGCGAGCGCCGCGACGACTTCGAGCTGCCCGAGGTCGTTGAGGCGGTAGATGGCGATCGCGATCGTCTCCGTGCCACCGGTGTAGAGCAGAATGGTGGCGCTCAACTCGCCGAAAGCTGGGATGAAGACGAGCAGGAAGGCCACCAGCAGCCCCGGCCGCGCCAGCGGCAGCAGGATGCGGCGCACGGCGTGCCACCACGACGCACCGGTGGCGCGCCCCGCTTCCTCAAGGCTGGGGTCGATCTGGCGAAAGGTTGCATTGGCGCTGCGCGTTGCCAGCGGCAGGAAGCGGGCGACGTAGGCGATGAGCAAAATTGTAAGGGTGCCATAGATCGGCAACGGCACCCGAATGAAGGCGATCAGGATACCGACGGCCATAACCGTCCCCGGCAGCCCCAGCGGCAGGATTGCCAGATAGTCCAGCAGCCGGCGGCCGCGGACATTGCTGCGGACGTCGAGGTAGGCGACGGCGGCCCCGATCAGCACGGCCAGCGTGGCCGCCGCCGTCGCCAGCTTGAAGCTGTTGAGAATGCCGCGCACCGAGACCTGGTCCTGGAACAGGGCGGTATAGAAGTGTTGCAGCGTGAGGTTTGCAAGCGACAGTGGTTCGGTCCAGCTGTGGGAGACGGCGGTCAGCGCCAAAATGCCCAACGGGGCGGCGGCGCTGAAAAACACCAGCACTAGACAGAAGCCGAGCAACGGCCAGCGCCAGGCGCCGAGTGCGGCCGTGCTGGTGCGCACCCCGCGGCCACCCACCGTGATGTAGGAGCGCCGCTCCAAGTAGCCGCGCTGCAGGGCCAGGCCCGCCACCGTCAAGGCCACGAGCAGCAGCGACAGCGCCGAGGCTTCGCCCCAGCGCGGGGGGTAGCCGCCGATAGTGGCGTAGATGCGCGTTGGCAGAAAGACGATCTGCGCCGGCGCACCGATGATGGCCTGCGGACCGAACAGCGCCATTGAATCGATCGCCGCCAACAGCGCCCCGCCGGTAATGGCCGGCGCCACCAGCGGCAAATTGATGCGCAAGGTTGTCTGCCATGGTCTTGCGCCCAGCATCTGCGCCGATTCCTCCAAGGCGGCGTCGACCGATTTGAGGGCGCTGTAGGTGAGAAAATAGGTGAAGGCGAAGACATGGATGCCGATCACGAAGATCACGCCCGGCATACTGAAAATATTGAGGGGCCCCGACTGCAAGGCGAAGAGCGCGCGCAACAGGCGATTGAACTGCCCCGCATCGGGCCCGAGCAGAATGATGTAGGCAAGCGCCGTCAGGTAAGGTGGCGTGATGTAGGAGAGCGCCACCAGGGCGTGCACCAGGCCGCGCCAGGGCATATCGCTGCGGGCCGTAGCCCAGGCCAGCGGCACGCCGAACAGAATGCTGAGGACGCCGGCGCCGAGCGCCAGTTCAAGGGTGTTGAGCAAAGCCGCGAAATTCTGCGGTCGCGTGAAGGCGCGTGCAAGATGTTCAAGCCCGAACCCCTGCGGCAGGCCGAAGGCGCCAAACAGGAGCCAAAGCAAGGGATAGCCGACCAGCACGAGCAACACGGCGACCGCCAAGCCCAGCACCAGCGCTTGCGCGCTGAGGAAGGCAGCAGGTTGGGCCGCCTCCATGCTGCGGGCGTCGGGCGACACGCCGGCGGGAACGGCAGCCTGCATGCGTCTTACCTTTCAGCTGACGGTGCCATGCCGGCCGAGCTCAATTGCCCCATTCGCCGCCGAAGATACTTGCGATCTGGTCGAGGATCTTGCCCTTGTCGCGCTTGTACTCGGCATAGTCGAGGGTAAGCAGCTTCAGCTTGGCGAGCGGGGTGCTGCCTTCGGGCGGGGCCACGTCGAGCCGGCTCGAATATTTGCCGCCCTTGACAAGAATGGCCTGCCCCGCCGCCCCCATCCACCACTCGTAGAAGAGAGCGGCCGCGTGCGGCCGCTGCGAGCTGCGCAACAGTCCGCAAGCGCCGATCTCGCTGGGTACGCCTTCGCCGGGAAAGATGTAGTGCGTCGGCTTGCCCTGCAATTTGGAGCGCCAGGCGATATTGTCGTTCTGCAAAAAGCCGGCCCCGCGTTCGCCACGTTCCAGCACCTGGGTGATGACCTGCGGCGTCTGCACGCGCAAGGGTTTGGTGGCGGCCATCGCCTTGACCACGTCCCATCCCAGATGCCTGGCGAGCGTGTAGATGCGCGGCGCACCATCGCCGTTGGCGCTGGAAAAGTAGACCAGGCGGCCCTGCATGGCGCTCTTGCCCAGATCGGCCCAGCTAGCGGGGGGCTGAGCGGCGAACTCCTTGGTATTAAATTGGATCACCGCCTGCGTCAGCCGGTCGGTGATCCAGGTCGCATCGGCGTCGCGCAGCTCTTTGTCGACGGCAGGCATGGCCGCCGAGGCGAAGGCTTTGAGCAGCCCGCGCTCCTTCATCAGCAACAGGGCCGCCAGATCCGATGCATCGACCATATCGGCCTGCGGCCGACCGGCATCGGCCTCGGCCAGAACCTTCGAGGTGACGTCGCTCGAACCGCCGCGGAAGTACTGCACATCGATGCCGTACGTTTGCTTGAAGGCGGCGTTGATGGCATCGACGATCTGGGTATCGAGGCTGGTATAGAGGACGACCTTGCCTTCGGCCTTGGCCTTGTCGAGGTCGATCTCGCTCGCCCGCGTCGGGCCGGCGCCTTGCCCCCACCCAGGTCGGCCAAGCGCAGCGACCGCCGTGCCTGCCGCGAAGGCCTTGATCAGGGATCGTCGGGCGAGAGCCATGGCAGTCTCCCTTTGGCGAACGCGGGGCCCCAAAGTCTAGCGCCGGCGCCTGGCGGCGCCGACGGATCGCGAGCAACGGGGCGCGCGCCGCGCGCGGTCCGCCGTGCCGCCTTGCCGCGAAATCGTGCAGACCTTGCACGCTGCGGGCAATTGACGGAGGGTAGCTGGAACCATGACTACAGAGACATAGTATGGATTACCGTCAGCTGCAGCTCTTTCTTGCCACCGCCGAACGCCTCAATCTCAGTCACGCGGCCGAGGCGATGAGCATCACCCAGCCTGGGCTCTCCAAGAGCATGCACCGGCTGCAGAAGGAACTCGGCACCAAGCTCTATCACCGGCGCGGGCGCGGCATCGAGCTGACGGAATCCGGTCGCGCCCTGCTGCGCCACGTCAAGTTGATCGAGACGCAGCTGTCCGACGCGCGCTGCGAGGTGACGGGCATTGCCGGCGGCAAGCTCGGGCATGCGCGCATCGGTGCCGGTCCGTCTTGGCTGAGCCGACACCTACCGGAATCGATCGCGCGGGTGATGCAGCAAAACCCCAACATACGCTTCACGGTCGATACGGGTTTCCCCGATCGCCTGATCGGCCGCCTGCGGATGGGGGAGCTCGACGTGGTGGTTGGGGCGCTGCCTGACAACCGGATCGATCCGGATTTGCGCTTTACGCGGCTGAGCAGCGACGTGATCCGGGTGGTGGGTCGCAAGGAGCATCCCTTGGCGCGCAAACGCGACCGCTCGCTTGTCGACTATGCGGCGCAGCGTTGGATCCTGCCCGGTCGCCAGGAGCTCGTGCGCCAGCGGCTCCAGCGCGTGTTCATGCTCGCCAATTTGGCCGAACCCGTGCCGGCGGTGGAAACAGATTCCTTGTCGTTGATGCTTGCCACGCTGCGCATGACCGACTGCCTGGCGCTGACCACGACGCAAATCCTGTCGCAGGCCGAGGCGCAGGGCATCGTCGCGCTCGACCACGAGCATCTGCAATTTACGCGCGAGGCGGGCATCGTCAGCCGCCGGCATGCGGACCTGTCGCCGGCCGTCAAACTGATGCTTGCGCAAGTGCGCAAGATCGCCGCCAAGTACGGGCCGAACTGAACCGCACCGGCGTCGCCTTTTAGGTGGCGGCCGCGGCCCGCCGCCGCCAGGTCGTTGCGGACTAGCAGGGTGCCGATCTATGTCGCCCAAGTCATGGTTTGAGCTACGCAGCGTCGCTTGCTCGGGCGGTCGAAACCCGCGTCAATATTCGCCCCTCGCGGGAGCTACACAAGGGGTGCGCGCAACGGTGCTTGCGAGCGAGACGGGTGCCGTGGCAAGGCATGACGCAAACCAACACCGGGCGGATCGCGCAGGCGACCCCGTGACCCGGGCGGTCAGGAGGAAAGCATGGCTCACCCCCACCTGCGGGTCACCCGGCGGCAAGCGCTGCGCACCGCTGCAGGCGCGCTTTTCATCCCCTTCACGCTGCGGTCGGGCAAGGCGCCCGCCCAGGGCGGCAGGAAGCCGTTCGACGGCGTCACACTCAATATTTCTTGTTGGAGCGCCACTTATCCCAAGCTGATCGCCGATTACCTGCCCGAGTTTCAGGAAAAGACCGGCATCAAGGTCAACTACGACACCCCGGGGTTCCCGGTCTACAACCAGCGCGCCGATCTCGAGCTGTCGACCAAGGGCAGTGGCTTCGATGTGCTCAACGTCACCTTTATTTACACCAGCCGCTGGATCGGGGCCGGCTGGCTAACGCCGCTCGATCCCTTCATCGCCGATGCCAACAAGACGCCAGCCGACTGGGACTTTGCCGATTTCGTGCCCGGGTCCGTGCAGCCGATGCGCGACAAGGCGGGGGCGGTCTATGGCATTCCCTGGATCTCGGATGTGCTGATCGCCGCCGCCGCCCGCTTCGATTTGCTGGCGGCCAACGGCTTCGGCATGCCCGATACACTGGACGAACTCGAAAAGGCACTCCAGGTCGTCAACAAGAAGGATGGGGCGAGCGGATTTATTACCGAGAACCATTGGGGTTGGATCTACCCGGCGTATTTGCAGGCCTTTGGCGGCAATGTGTTCCGCAATCCACCGGACGACCTAATGCCGACGCTCGACACCCCGGAAGCGGCGGCGGCGGCCGAGACGCTCGCCAGGCTGCTCAATAGCTACGGCCCGGAGGCCGCAGCCGGCTACACCTATGACCAGGTGACGGAAGCGCTGCGGGCCGGCCGCATCAACTATTCCACGCACAATCACGCCTTTTGCGCGCTGCTCGGCGAGGAGGGCAGCAAGGTCACCAAGACCTCGAACTTCAGCATGATCCCGAAAGGACCGAAAGGCCGCTTCCCCGGCGTGGCCTCGCATGGTTGGGGCATTCCTGTCGGCGCCAAGAACAAGGACGCCTCTTGGGAATTCATCAAGTGGTCGTTGTCCAGAGATCTCATCCAGCGCATGACGCAAAAGCACGGCCTCGGCTCGGTGACGCGCAAATCCCTGATCGGTTCGGCCGACTATAAGCAGCGGATGGTGATCAACGGCATCGACACCGGCCAGCTCTTCCTCGATTCGATCGCCATGTCCGAACAAGGCTACATGAAGTACCGCACGGTCCACGTCTACCCGCAGGCCAACGCCCAGATCACCCAGGCCCTGGGTCGCATCATTTCCGGGCAAATGAAGGCCAAAGAGTTGCTGGCGCTGGCGCAAGCCAACACCATCGCCGATCTGAAGCGGGCAGGCGTCAGGTTCTGAGCCACGCCATGCCAGCTCGGCGGCTCGCCTGGGGTGCGCAGCGTCAGCGGTCCTTCCTGCTCGGCATCGCCCCGGCGGTGCTGGTGCTCGCCGTGACTACAATTGCGCCCGCCATCTACCTGGTGGCGACCTCGCTCACGCCGCTCAACTTGACGCTGCCGGGCACGGCCTGGGATTTCAGCGCCCCGGCGGGCAACTACCTCGATTTGGCCGAGGATCCCCGCTTCACGCGCTCCGTTTGGATCCAGGTGAAGCTGTCGGTGGCAACCGTCTTCCTGCAGCTGCTGGTGGGCCTCGGCGTGGCGTTGTTGTTGAACGGGTCGAGCCGTATCCGTGAGATGGCCCGCTCGGGCTTCCTCATTCCGATGGTGCTGCCGCCCATCGTCGTCGGCATCCTCTGGCGCGTCATGTATGCGGTGGACATCAGCCCGTTCCATCGCTTCATGGCCTTCATCGGCCTGCCCGTTCCCTCGCTGATAACCGATCCCAATTGGGCGCTCACGGCGATCGTCATTGCCGAAACCTGGGAGTGGTTTCCGTTCACGATGCTGATGCTGCTGGCCGCCTTGCAGATGATACCGGCCTCGCCGTTGGAGGCGGCGCGCATTGACGGCGCCAATGACTGGCAGATTTTTCGCTTCGTGATGTTCCCTTACATTCAATCGACCTTGGTGGTGGCCGCAATCTTCCGTCTGATCGACAGCATCAAGGCGTTCCCATTGATCTTCGTGCTCACCGACGGCGGGCCGGGCGACGTCACGGAGGTGACGAACTACTATGCCTACCGCCAGACCTTTACCTTTTCGCTCTGGGGCTACGGCAGCGCCATTGCCACGCTGATGGTGGCGGGCGTCTTCGTGCTCAGCTATCTCATCGACCGGCTGACTGGGGTCGCCCATGCAGAGGCCGATTGAGCCCGGGCCGGCGGCCACGGCGCGCCGGCGCCGTGCGGCGCCGTTGCGCTACTGGTTCCAGCGCAACCGTCGCCGGCTCGGGGATATCTTTACCGTCGTCCTGCTGCTGCTCATTCTCTTCCCCTTCGTCTGGCTGGTGCAGATGTCGTTTCGACCGAACCGGGACATTCTTGGCTACGATCTGCTGTTCACGCCCACGCTCGCGCACTACCGGGCGCTTTGGACCGGGGCCTTCCCCGCCTCCTTCCTCAACAGCATGATCACCAGCCTTGCCTCGACCGTGTTGGCGATGGCGATCGGCGTGCCGGCGGCCTACGCTCTGTCGCGCAGCGGCTTCAAGTCCTCGCGCCGGATCGCGCTCTGGATCCTGGCCACCCGCATGGCTCCGCCGATCGCCTTCACGATCCCGTTTTTCCTCGCCTACCGCCACCTGGGCCTGTCGGATACGCTGTTGGGCCTCATCATCGTCTACCTGACGTTTAACTTGGCGCTGGTGATTTGGATGATGCAGCCCTTCTTCGACGGCGTACCACGCGAGCTGGAAGAGGCGGCCTGGATCGATGGTTGCGGCGTCTGGGAGGCGTTTTGCCGCGTGACCTTGCCGCTGTCGGCGCCCGGGCTCGCCGCCACCGCGGTCATCTGTTTCATCCTGTCTTGGAACGACTTTTTCTACGCACTCGTGCTGACCCGAACCAACGCGTCAACCGCTCCGGTCGCGATCGTGAACTTCATCCAATACACGGGCTGGGAGTGGGGTCGGATTGCCGCCGCGGGAACGTTGGTCATGCTGCCGGTGGTCGTTTTCTCGATGCTGGTTCGCAACTACCTGGTGCGCGGTCTCGCCGCCGGCGGGGTCAAGGAATAATGCGCCGATACGCGCACCGTTTTTTTCGACGGAGCAAGCGATGAACGCCTTGGCGGCAAACGAGACAGCCTGGGACTATGTCGTGGTCGGGGCAGGCTCGGCGGGCTGTGCCGTCGCCAGTAGGCTCAGCGAGAGCGGGCGCTTGCGCGTGCTCCTCCTCGAGGCGGGCGAGGACGATCCGTGGCTCTGGCTCAAAGTTCCGCTGGGCGCGGGGTTCGTGCTGCTATCGCAGCGCAGCCTGTGGCGCTTTTATACCGAGCCGCAGGCGGATCTTGGCGGTCGCCGCGTGTTCTGGCCGCGTGGCTGCGTGCTGGGCGGGTCTTCTAGCATCAACGGCATGTTGTGGGTGCGGGGCGAGCCCGCCGAGTTCGACCATTGGCGCGAGCTCGGCAATCCCGGCTGGGGATATGCCGACGTCCTTCCCTTTCTCAAGCGCATGGAAGCCTATGGCGAGGGCGATGCCGCCGTGCGCGGCAAAAGTGGCCCCATATCTATCAGCCGCTTTGCCCGCAGCACGCTGGCCGAGGCCTTCCATGCGGCCTGCGTTGCGGCCGGCGTGCCCGCCACTCCCGATTACAACGGCGTTGCCTATGAGGGCGTCGGCTACCTGCAGAGCAATACCAAACGGGGGCGCCGCTGGGGTGGGCGCGAAGCCTACATCTATCCGGCGCGCGGCCGCAGCAACCTCGTCGTGGCAACCGGCGCACGGGCAACCCGCATCCAGATTGAGAAGGGACGCGCCGTCGGCGTCGCCTATCGTCGCGGTGAGCGGCCATATTTTGCGCGCGTTGCACGCGAGGTCATCGTGAGCGCCGGGGCGGTGCAAAGTCCGCAGCTGCTGGAGCTGTCCGGTATCGGCGACAGGCAGCGCCTGGCGGAGCTTGGCATTGCTTGCCTCGCCCATCGTCCCGGCGTCGGCGAGAACTGTCGCGATCATTGGCATACGCGCCTATCTTTCGAGTGTAGACGCCCCATCACCTTGAATGACATTCTCGACAATCCTCTGCGCAAGGCATTTATGGGGCTGCGCTATCTCGTGCGCCGGGACGGGGAGATGGCGGCCTGTACGGCCACGGTGCACGCGCTGGCCAAGACCGAGCTAGCGCACGACAGGCCCGACGTAAAAATTCAGCTGCATACGCTGAGCGCGGAAGACCCTCGCCATCCGACCGAGTTGGTGTTGGACAAGTTTCCGGGCTTCGGCATCGGCACATTTGCCTTGCGTCCGCAAGCGACGGGTTCGGTGCACATTGCCTCGGCAGATCCGGCCGCGCCGCCGATCATCCGCGCCAACTACCTGGCCGACGCCGGCGACCGCGCCACGAGCATCGCGGCGCTGCGGCTTGCCCGCCGCATCGCGGCGCAGCCGGCGCTCGCACGCCTAATCGTGCGCGAAGTGCGCCCAGGTCCCGAGGTGCAATCGGATGCGGGGCTGCTCGAGCATATCGCCAGGCTCGGTGCCACCTCCTACCATCCGATTGGCACTTGCAAGATGGGCAGCGATGCCATGGCGGTTGTAGACCATGAGTTGCGCGTGCACGGCGTCAAGGGCCTGCGCGTCGCCGATGCCTCGATCATGCCGACGATGGTTTCGTCCAATACCAACGCGCCATCGTTCCTGATCGGCGAGCGCTGTGCCGATTTCCTGCTGCGCGCCGCCGGCGCCAACGTCGCATCCGATCTCGCCGCCCTGGAACCGGCGCGCGCCCACTAGCGTCTATGCTCTTCGGCGATCCTGTGGGCGCGCGCGCGAGAGCGCATCGCGCCGGCGCCATCCTGCCGGCGCCGACGTGCCAAACGATCCTCGAGCCTGCTTTGGCATGACGCCAGCCGCTGGGCTTGCTCGTGCCCGTGATGTGGCCGTGACGTGGCCGTGACGGTGCCGGGGCGGCGCGCCGAGCCGCACCTCACCGCAAAATTGCTTCAAGCCGTGGCGCGAGGCTAAGCCAAATCGAGGGCGTGTCGCTTCAAGTCGGCAAGGTCGGCAATTTCGAGGGTTGCCTCGTGGGTCGCCGCCAGCACGACGCGAGGGGCGACGCCGGCCGCAAGGGCTTCCTGCCAGCGCTCTGCGCACAGACACCAGCGGTCGCCGGATTTGAGGCCGGGAAAGCCGTATTCGGGGCGTGGCGTCGACAGGTCGTTGCCACGCGCTTTCGAAAATACCAGGAACTCCTTGGTCACTTCGACGCAAACCGTGTGCACGCCAACGTCCTCAGGCCCCGTCTCGCAGCAGCCGCTGCGGTAAAAGCCGGTGGTGGGATTGAGCGAGCAAACCTCGATGGGTTCGCCGAAGACATTGCGCTGTTGATCCGACATTGCCGTACCCAGGCCTCACGTTTGCGCTAGCGCCGCCAGCCCGTCCGTCGCGCGGACGTCAATGAGGCCTGTGATAGTGCCCAACTCCGCCGCGCAAGCAATGGCATTTCGCGCTTTGAGAGTGCCGCCATCTCGGTCTGGGCCAGCCCCGGGTGGTCCGCATGTGACGGTGATGGTTGGTCCAGCCCCGCCCCTCCGGGCCGTCACGTCTCAGGTCCACCTCCACGCCCCGCAGCACGGCTCAGGCAGCGCCGGTGGCTCAATTGATAAGCACTGCCAATTCGTTCACCGTCATTGCTGCTAACTTGGTGTAGCGCCGGGCGCAAAGGCCAGGGCGACGGGGCCAGCGAGGCAGGGGCTAAGACCTGAGAAAGCTGGGCTTTGCCATTTTCCGACGGCAGTCTGTGGCCGGCGTCTTTGTCCGTCCTTGCCGGGCACGCAGGGGTGCCTGGGCCTAGGGGCGGGAAGACCGTCGCGATAACGAGGATCCGCGGCAATGGTCATCCAGTCCGTGGTGGTGGTGGGGTTGATCTCGCTGTGCGGCGCGGTCGGCGTGCGCATGACGCGTCACGGCCTCTTGGGCCGTTGGGGGTGGATTGTTGCCAATGCCGTGGTGGTGCTCGGCGGTATCCTGGCTCTTGCGTTCGGCCTCGAGTGGGCAGGTTGGCTGACGGCTGCGCTCTTTGTGCTGCTTATCGTTTCTCCCCTGGCGCTGTTGGATCGCGCCCGGCTCGCCGCCCAGCGCAGGCAATGGCAAAAGGCGGCGCGCTTGCACGCATGGGCCGTTCTCCTGCACCCAAGTCCATGGGCGTGCATCGGCTTGCGGCTCAGGCGGGCGCTCAGCAGCGATGGACCGGCCGGTTATCTCGCCGCACTGAGGCGGATCGAGGCTACGGGCTCCGGCAAGCAAAAGGCGTTTGCGCGCCTCATGCTGGCGCACGAGCGGCGTGATTGGGCCGGTTTACTCGTCCTGGCGCGCGCTCCAGATGTCGACTTTTCCGAAGCTAAACCACGCGAGATTCGCGCGCTTGGCGAGCTGGGCCATCTCGACGGCATGGTGCGAAGTTACGCGGACGCCGAAAAGTGGCTTCTACCGCAGAGCCGCCAAGAGTGCACGCTGTACGTATTCGCGTTTACGGGACGCGTTGAGGCGGTCCAGCAGGTGTTAGATGGTGCACTATCGGCGTTGGACGATGAAACCAAAGCCTACTGGATCGCCGTCGCCCGGCTGCGCGCGGATCGCCACGACGAGGTTGCGCGCGCGGCGCTGAGAAGGCTCGGCGAAACCGGTGCTGCAGACGGCGTGCGACGGAGCGCTGCACAGCAGCTGCAGCGAGCCGATCTAGCCGGCGAGACGGCTCTGTCCCGCAGTGAAGAAAGCGAGCGTATTGTCGAGCGCATGCTGCAAGGTTTATCCCAGCGCTTGCGCGGGCAGCAAGACCGCCGACCACTATTCAAGGCAAACGCAAAAGCCCACATCAGAGGCATCTTGTTGTTGGCCCTGATCATTCTGTTGGCCCTGCTGCAAAGGTATTTTCGCTAGCGATCGCCGTGGCTGGGAGGCAAATGCGCCCTCGCCATCAACTGGCCGCCGCCACCCGGTTGGCGACGCGCCGCTCGGCGGCGTTCACGATGGCCGCGCGCAACTCCGCGAGCGAGGCGACATCGGGGCCGACGTTGAGCCGCTGCTCCCGCGCCAAGAGCCGCAGATGCTCCTCCTTGTCGATGGCCGCGAGCGCGGCCAGGGCCGCCGCCCGGCCCGACGTGCGCACGATGACGACAACGTTGGGAGAGAAGGGATCGAAACTCGCGCCCGGGACCGCGGACTGCGCCCTGGTCGAGGGCTCCTCTCGAGTTCTGCATGGCTGCGGCAGTGGCCGGCGGCGGGGGCGGCAGGGCGGCGGCTGGCAAGGGTTCAAGCCGCAGCCGGAGCTGGGCGATTTCCCGTTTCAGCGAACGCACCAGCTGTTCGCGATGCTCGGTGGTCAAATTGGAATGCGTCTTCAGCGCGCGCCGCAAATAAGCGTCTTGAGCGGCACCTGACAAGGCTTTCGTCTTGCGCATGGCTCCTAGGCCGATTTGGCGCGCCGCTGCGTTCCGGCGAACACTTCAGCATGCAGCTTACGCAGATGCGGTAGGGCATCGGCGTACTTCTGTTCCATAGTCTTTTTGCCTTCGTCCCAATCGAAAGCGCGGGCAATACTATCGAGAACGGGCAGGCGCGTCGTCAACAAGGGGTGGTCGAGGGCGATTTGCTCGATCAGGAGCCGCTCGTGGCCGGTGCCGGCCAGGCAGTTGGGCAGGCAGGCATAGCGCCGCTCGGCGAACGGGATTGACGCCAGCTGCTCGGCGTTCTCGACCCGTTCGATCAGAAGCGCAACGCGATCCAGCGCGAATTGGGAAACGAAGTCCGGGCGAAACGGCACCACGATGTGATCGGCCATATCCAGGGCGGCGTGCGCGGCCAAGGAGAGTCCTGGTGGGCAGTCGAGAATGACGAGATCGCAGTCCATGCCGAAATGGCGCATCAAGCGTTTCATGCGGCTACGAACGAGCAGGGCAACCGCGTCCGCGTGGAGGTCCTTTTTTGATTGCTTGAGATAGAGCTCGCCCTGGATGTCCTCTAATTGCTGAGAGCCAGGCAAGAGCGACACCCGGCCCGGCGCCGTGCGGGGGTGTGCAACGTCGCCCACGTTGTTGACGATATAGACGGCCTCGTCGCCGGCCACGTTATCGAAGCGGTCGTAGAAATAGTCGGCAATGGTGCGCCCGGCACGGGATGCCTTCTCCCAGCCCTCGCCGCCAAGCAGCATCAATGAGGCATTACACTGGGTGTCGAGATCCATCAGCAGCACACGTTGTCGTCCCCAGGCTGCCGCGGCATGCGCCAACATCACGGAGATGGTCGATTTGCCGACGCCGCCTTTTCTGTTCGATACGGCAAGGAACCGCGTCATTCTATCCCTCTGCGCTAATATCCCGTGCGCCAACTAAGCGATTCTTGGCGCGCGCGCAGTCTTGCACCGGCCGGAAAATTTATGGTGATTCTGTCTTTTAGCCCGGTGTGCCGGGTACAGGCGCAGTTGCGGCAAGGGCGGACGGCGCGGGGGTGGCAAACCCCGCGGCGATCGGGTTCGCCTGCGCGGCCGGCGCTGGGCGAGAGGCAGCGCGCGGCGATCCAAGACCCCGGCGGCCCTCGCGCATAGCGTGAGCCAAGCCGCAAACGGGTGAAGTGACATTCTCACTGCAGGTCGGGTTTTAAACTATTGTCCATCCGGGTTTTTTCTACTGAGTTGGAACGAGGCAATGCCCTAGCCTGGGTCGCTTGGAGCCCGCGCCGAGCGAAGGAGTGTTGCTGGACATGTTACGCATCCTCATTGCCGACGATCACGATGTTGTCCGTTCGGGACTGCGCAAGGTCCTCGAGGCGCAAAACAACTGGGAGGTTGTCGCGGAGGCCCGGGACGGCAAAGACGCCATTAGCAAGGCAACCGAGACTAAACCGGACGTTGCCGTACTCGATTACGCGATGCCTCTCATCAACGGTGTCGAGGCAACCCGCCAGATCCGCGCCCGTCTGCCAAAGACGGAGGTCTTGATCTTTACGATGCACGACAACGAGACGTTGATTCAAGAGCTGTTAAGCGCCGGGGCGCGTGGCTACGTGCTAAAATCAGATTCCCGCCGCCACCTGCTGGGTGCGATAGAATTGCTGGCGCTGCACAAGCCATTTTTTACGGCCAAGGTTTCCGAGTCTCTGCTCGATTCCTTTTTATCGCGGCCGGCCCGCGAAAGCTCGACCCTCAGCAATCGGGAACGCGGCGTGGTGCAGCTGATCGCCGAGGGTCACACCAACAAGGAGATTGCCAACGTCCTCAACATCAGCCTCAAGACGGTGGAGACGCACCGGGCAACGGTGATGCGCAAGCTCAACTTATCGTCGTCGGCCAGCCTGGTCCGCTACGCCATTCGCAACAGCATCATTGAGGCATGATGGGCTTTATTAGCCCCTGACGGCGCACCGGCCGCCCGTGATCCGAACAAGGGTACCGGGCGTCGCGCTCCAGCCGGGAAGCGGTCGCGCCGGCAACCGTCGCCTCGTGGCATTGGCGGCCAGAAGCATGTTCTGCCGGTGTGCCTAAGGCGAGCGGTCCGCCTATTGGCGTTGTCCCGTGATCTGATCCTGCAGCACCGCCTCGATTTGCTCGGCGCGCATGCGCAGTTGCAATCCGTCCGCTCGCGATTCGATCTCATCGGGAGTGATGAGGACCGTGGTGGTCCCGAGCCCCAGTCGGCTGCCGATCTCCGCTTGGATCATTTGCGGCTTACCGTCGAGCCCGCCCCTCACGGCGGTCACCTCGCCCACTTTTACGCCATCGGCACTGAAAATGGGCGTACCTGCCAAGGACGGGTTGGGCGCTGCTTGCTGTTGCGGGGCCGGTCGAAGCTCGACGGCGGCGGCTTGGCAGCGCGGTGACAAGTTGGCGCGTTTCTCGCTGATGCACTGGGCGATGGAGCTATCGCCGCCGCACTGCATCTGGATATCGGTCCAGCAGGCCTCGGCGACGCGGCCGATTTTCTGCATCGTCTGTTGAATATTGCGCGATGCGTCGAACAGAGCCAACTCGCATTGATTGCTGAGTTTGTCCTCATGCGCCTGCATGCATAGCAAAAGCCGACCTTCACCGGGGGTGACCGTGCTACAGAAATTACGCAATTCTTCGCGGCATGCGCCCTCGATTCGCCCGATGGCGCCGGCGATACGATCGCGTACCTGCGAGCGCTGACTTTCGATCATGTCCTGGAAATCGCGCATCGGCGATGGTCGGGCCGTGCTCTGGTCCTGTGGTATCTGGGCCTGGGGGAACTGGGGCGCCTCTTGCGGCGGGGTTTGCTGAGGTTGCGCCAGAACGTATGGGCTGCAGGCAACAAGTACGCAAACCGCCGAGCCTAAGGCAAGCGCCTTCGAGCTGACTGACATGCCGGGTCTCCTCGGATCCAATGAGTTTCTGTCATTCAGAAAGCCGGAGGCTGAACCGGGGCGAGGCCACGTGGAATTGGGTCAAACCCGGCAAACCGGTAGCGACGGTCCGCATGGCCTGCGCAAGAGAGTGCTGGCCTATCACGACTGCAGTCGCGGAGAGCTTCCCAAACTTGCGAGCGTCCCCGAGCCTTGAAGGCGCGGCAAATGCACGGACCGTGGATGCTCGCGCTCATGCTTGCCTTGCCTTCTTGAGGTGACTGCGCACGGTCTCCTCCCCGAGTTCGAGCGCCTTGGGATCTGGGATCAGCTGCTGCCTGATGGCCTCGGCCACGGCTTGGGTGCGGTTGCGCACCCCGAGCGCGGCCGCAAACAGAATGATGCGAAAAGGTTGCGTGAGGGTCTTGCTGAGGGTTTGTCCGGACCAATAGGCCACCAGCCAGCGGCGGCCGGCCGAGCACGTCAGCGCATCGCGCATGCCATATTTGAGTGAGAGCTCGTACGGCCATCGGTCGATGCCGATCGGATCGAGCATCTGCATGGTTTCGGTCCCGGTGCGGGCGATCAGGCTGGACCGAGCCATCATGATGCCGGGATCCTATTCGCGCTTTGCCATGGAGGCATATTCCTCACCAACCATCGGGGACGAACATCGCGTCCGAGCATGGTGGACCGCCAGTCGGACGTTTGCAGGGGCATGCGGACGGCGGCCGAGGACATTGAGCGGAAGCCATTTCGAGGCAAACGCGGGCAAGACATGAGGACTCACTTGGGCTCCTGGCCCTGAGCAATACGATCGGTGAACTCCGTCAAATGCGGCGTTGTGGGCAGGCGAACCAATGAGGCGGCGGAAGCCATTGTCCTGTGTGCTCGAGGCGGTGCTCGACACGCAGAGCGTTGATTGGCTGGGCGATATCGGGGGAAATCCAGGCCCGTGTTCGCGGCCAGCTTGGGCAGGAAAATCGCCTGGCGGCTCGACGGCGCGATGCGTGCCCCGATAATGGCAGCGGGAGGCCGACTGGCCTCCCGCTTTGGATTTGCCGATATGACCGTCCACTCGGCGCGCTAGCTGGAACCGTCGCCGACGTTGAATTGACGGGCGCGCAGGCGCTGATTGGTGATGTCGGTTGCAAAAAAGTCGGTCAAGGCAAACGCAGACCACAAGAGGGCAACGGCGTGATGACGCCATGAGAGGGCCCCTGAACCCTCCGCACCAAGCCAGTAGGCTTCGATCACGGCGGCGACAACGATTGGGCTAGCAGCAATAAACTTGTCCAGAGCTGCGGTGAAATCGTCACCCCTACCGGTCTGATTGGCGAGCGTCCATTGCTGCAGCACAGCGTAGGCGCCGAAAGCCGCCGTAACGCGGACCCAAAACATTTCCGCTTCGCCTAGCGGCGGGTTGAACTTTGCTTTGACGTACAAGAGCCAAACGAGTCCGGCATCGACGGCCAAGGCGGCCAAGATGCTGATCGTTCTTGAGTTGTAATGCCTTTCGCGCTCGATCGCGACATGCTCTGTGGCAGCCATCGCAATGATCCTTGCCTATTGCCCGGTGCGGTCGGTTAAGCAACGCGCGAGCGAATTTGTTGGTTCCGGGTTGCAACGCGAGAGGTCGCGTTCCGCGCTCAGGCAATCGCCGGGGCGCCCTCCCCCAGCAGGGGCGCCCTTTGCGTGGTGGCTTTCCCTGAGCCTGTGGCTCTGCGACCGCGTCAGCCCTGGGCGCCAGGAGCGAGCATCGCGATGGCTTGCCTCAGCGTGTCGTGAAGCGCGTAGGACCAGACGGCAAAGCCCGCCGCGAACAACAAGGCCGTTATGAACGCGGCCAGTCCACGACTGCCGAACGAAAGTCTCTCGCCAATACGCGCCACGATCAAGACGAGGAGCGAGAGTGCGACGAGCGACACCCAATCGATGGCTGCCCAATTGATGGCCGGCATGGCGTCTTCTCCTTCATGCAACGCAACGTGCGCCTTTTGAAACGAACAAGGCTGGCGCTGGGTTTCGCAGGGCTCGACAAGTTCATTGTCGGCCTAGCGCCTGTCGGCGCCCGCCGCCGTCAGGGTCGACCGGTCACCGCCAATTCAGCAAGGTGTGAGAGCAGATGCCCAAGTCCATGCGGCAACTTCTCTTTCGTCAAATCCTCGGCGCCAGGCGCAGGACGCAACCCAGCCTTTCCAGGACATGCGCATCATGCCATCGATGCACCTTGCCAACTTCACCCTGAGAGGAACCTTTTGCCGGCAAGGTGCCCAGCCCGACGAGGGTTCCGCGCCCTCGCTTCGCGACGGCAGCGTTGTCGCGCTTGGGTTGGCTAGCTCACCTGCACTCATTTGGCCTTTGACCTGAGCCGGGGAAGCGGCCGGCGCCCCGCTCGCCGAGACTTATCCACAGGGCCGTCGGGCCAAGGCCGGAACGTCGTCCTGGCCGCACGGTTTCTCGCATGGTGGATCTTGTGCCGCGTACCAAACTGAAGCGAGCAAATCATGAAAGCTCTCCAGCTTGCTGCGACCGTAGCCACGTTCGCCGCCATTTTCAGCGCCCTCATGCTGTGCGGCGCTGCGCTTACTGCGACGCTGCACAAGGCGATCGCATCGGCACCCGTTTCGTTGATTCTGTCGTGAACGGCTCTGGTCTGAGCGCGGCCATCGGTCGACCCTCGGCCGCCGCGCCATCGACCGCGGCCCTGGAACCCGCATGCGCCCCTGGCTGGGTTGAGGGCTGGTCTAGCGAAACGGAGAATGCCGTGCTCGGCACGAACGCGGAGACGAATGTGCCTGGAGGATAGCGGACCCAGCCCAGGCCCGCTGCCCGCGTGTTATGGGCGCTTCTCGAGGGCGCCTTCGAGGCACGAAATCAGGCGCTCTTCGCTCACGGGCTTGCTGAGAAAGGCGAGCGCTCCGCCGTCCAAGGCCGCCACGCGCATGTGCTCCTCGGGGTAGGCCGTCATGAAGATCGTGGGAATGCGATGACCAGCGTTGAGCAAGCGCCGTTGTAAATCGACACCGCTCACCCCCGGCATTCGCACGTCGGTCACGAGACAAGACGTATCCTGCAGCCGATCGGAGCCCAGAAATTCCTCCGCCGAGGCAAATGCAGCAGTAACGTAGCCGTGCGATTCCAGCAGACTTGTGGTCGCTTCGCGAACCGCCAAGTCATCATCGACAATCGAAACTAATGGATTCTTGAGCAAAGAGTGTCCGTTCCTGAGGTGACCCAGCCCAGCACATAGGCATAGGCGGGGCCGCTGAACACCTATACGTTGGTTTAGACGGCATCAGTCCGGGTGATTCAGTTTCAGCAACTGGGCCATTCTGACCAATTCGGCCAACGATTTAGCGCCCAGCTTGCGCATGGCGTTGCCGCGATGCACCTTGACGGTAATCTCGCTGACGCCCAGTTCGCCGGCAATTTGCTTGTTCATCAAACCGCCGCTAACGAACTTGATCACCTCTAGCTCGCGCGCGGTCAAGGTTTTGAAGCGCGCTTGCAGTTCGGCGACCGGTTTTTGCTGCTCGCGCCTGTCCCGATCCAATTGCAGCCCGCGTTGCACCGCATCCAGCAGCTCTTGGTCACGAAAGGGTTTGGTAAGGAACTCGACCGCTCCGGCCTTCATGGCCCTCACCGTCATGGGAATGTCGCCGTGGCCGGTGATGAAGATGATGGGTAGCTGAACGTCGGACTTGCCGAGCTCGGCCTGGAAATCCAAGCCACTAAGTCCCGGCAGCCGAACATCAAGAACCAGGCAACTGGGGTGGTCGGGCCTCGTGCGGCGCAGAAAATCCCCTGTGGACCCGAAGGTTTCGACGCCCAAGCCGACGGAGGCAAACAGGTCGGCAAGGGCTTCGCGCACGGCGGCATCATCATCGATGACGAAGACGACAGGGGCTTCGCTGTTAAGGGGCATCACGACCTACCGGCGCTGTAAAGGGGCAAGGTGAATTGAAAAACAGTGCCACGCAGCTGTCCAGGCGCCACCCACAGCCGCCCACCGTGTGCCTCGACGATGGAACGACATATCGACAATCCCAACCCCATTCCGCGCGGCTTCGTCGTGAAGAAGGGTTCAAGAATTCGATCCCTGTCTTTTGCATCAATGCCCGTGCCCGAATCTTCCACCGAGATCAACAGGCTATCGGCCTCCCCGTGCTTGGTCTCGATGCGCAGCGATCGAGGCTGCTGGGGTGCGGCACGCATCGCCTCGATGGCATTTGTAATCAGGTTCAAGATCACTTGTTGCAGCTGTACGCGGTCGGCAAGCACGCTGACGGGGCCACTCGGCAGCTCCAACACCAGGGAGATCTGCTCACTTTGTATATCCGTTTGCAGGAGACCGACGACGTCCTCGATCAGCTTGTTGACTTGTAGGGGAGCCTTTTGCTGCACGTCCCTTTTTATCATCGCCCGCACGCTGCCAACCACTTCGCTCGCGCGATGTCCGTCGCGGACGACGCGTTGCAGAACAGCCTGCACTTTGCTCAGATCTGGCGCTGCATTTGCCAACCAGCGTAAACCGGCGTTGGCGTTCGCCACGATCGCGGCCAGCGGCTGGTTGACCTCGTGCGCAATCGAGGCTGCCATCTCTCCCATCGTCGTCAGTCGCGTTGCCTGCGCGAACGCCACCCGTTCGGCCGTCTCGCGCGCTTTTGCGGCGGCGAGTTCGGCAAGCATGTCATTGAAGGCGGCGGTGACGCGACCGATTTCATCCTTGCTGCTGTGGTCGGCCCGCAGGTTGTAGTCCTTGGTGTTGCGCACCCTTGAGGCCACGTTTTCCAAGCGCTTGAGTGGTTGCACGATGTGGCGATGTGTGAGCAGAGCAATAAAGATGCTCAGCCCTGCAAACGTGCCGATCAATCCCAGACCGACGAGCAGGTTGGCGAGCAGGCCGTCGATGCGCACGTGCAACAGTCGGTCGAGTTCTGCCTGAGCCGCGGTCCAAGCCTGGGTTGCGCGCTCGACCGTGTTGCTGTGGAAACGATCGTAGGCAACCGCATCCCTGGTATCGATCCCACCCGCGCTGGTCATCAGGACGCCAATATACGAGTGAATGCTCGAGGTGAGAGCCGCGAATTTGGCATCGATGGTGTGCCGCAAGCGACCGTCGGTGTTTCCGCGATAGGCCGCTTCCAGGTTTTCCGTAACCTCATTGGCCGTCGACCGAACCAGGCCAACGAGGGCAGACAGGCGCACATCGCGCACGGCTGCAGCTTCCCCGGCGGTCACGCTGGTCGCAAAGAATTCTTGCAATTCGGCTACGCGGGCGACGAACGTCGGCAATTTGCGCACGACAATATTCTGCAGATAGTAGGTGTCGAGGTCAGGATCGAGCGCGAGGTTGGAGTCATCGCCGATGCGCGAGGCCAGGGTCTGGCCCTTGAAAAGCGCGTTCAGGATAAGACTGCTGCGTTCCGCGGGTTGGTGCTCGGTTGTCCACAGCTCTTTGAGCGCGCTCCCGAAGGCGCCCGCAAACTCGGCCGTTTGCAAGTGTGTGCCCGACTGCTGTTCGGCAAGTGCGAGCGCGCTTATGAGCCGCGCGCGTGAAGCCTTATCTTGCGCACGCTTGGCCTCGAGCCCATCGGCCAGAACGGCGGCATAGATCTCGCGCAAGGTGCCTAAATACTGGCTACCCAGAAGCTCCTTGCGGGAAAAATCAATGGCAATCCGCTTCTCAGTCACCAAGCCGTAAATGGGGACCGCAATCGAGATCAGAAACGTTGCGCACAAAATGAAGAGCTTGGTGCCGGTGGGAAGGTTTTTGAACATTGTCCTCGAGTGATCGATCTGACCATGGAACGAATGTACACATCTTTGGTAGGCCTCGCCGAGAGCCCTTGGATGGGACACCCGCGATCAATCGTCTGGCGCCTTCAGGTCAAGCCAATTGCCGTTGCTTGCAGCCAGCGAACCTTCAGCGTAAGGGCTGGCGGCGCGAGCGCTGCCGGGCGCGCCGTGCGGGTCACCAACACGCCCCCAAGCTTTTTTGCGCCATGTCGGCGCGGGCGCTCACAGCGCTCAAGGGCGGCCTTTCGCTGCGCCGCCGCCGTGGCGCGACCACAAAGCACCGGGCTTTGTCGTGGGAGTGGCTCTGGCGCAACACCGATGCCCGGATCACGTTCGCAAGCAAGGGCAGCCAAGCCGTGACGTTGGCTGCGGCCAAACAACGTTAACTCGCCTTGCCGCGGACTTGGTCGCGCTTTAGGAGCGCGTCCAGCACCGCAATCCGTCGCACAAGCCGCGCCATCGTCTTGCGCGCGCTGTCGATCACGGGACCGTCGCCTTCCGCTTGCAGGGTCTCAATGAGCCCAATCTTGAGGCGCCCTAGATATTCTATGGCGGATGCGCGCTCGCGCTGGCGTTCCTCACTGCGTGTCATGCTTCGCCCGCCCGAGATGGTCACAACCTCTCGCTGAACAGACTCGGGGGTACCTCTGCAATCCCGGAGCGAGAACTCTCCACAGTCCTTGCGGGCCAAATTGTTGCAATGCCACAGATTGGCCCAAGAGCAGTGTTCAACCGAGGAAGAGGCTTGCGGCACTTGACCAAAACCGTTTATTGGCCAGCCCATGCATTATCTTTTCATTATTCTTGCGGTTGTCCTACCGCTCGCCGCCCAGGGCTGTGCGCCAGCGACGGACAAACTGCCGCCCGACAGCGTGTTAAACCCGCGGGGGACCTAACAAGGTTACCTGGCGGCCGGGTTTACGCGTGGCGCTGGTGATGGTCTAGGGTGGGCGCCCCCGGGTGACCGCAGCGTCGGCGATCGCCCATTTTTCCGCTCATTTCTCCGCCTTGTCTGCGGGCAAGAACAAAAGTGCAACAATGACGCGCAGGGCCACTGCTGGTGCGGGCCTTCCCGCCACGAGGGGGGAACCGGATTGGCGCCGTCTCAGGCCGGGCCGCTTTGCACAAAGATGATGATGTAGGCGATGATCCAGAGCGTGGCGATCGCTGCCAGGATGATCGCAACGACAATGTCGGTTTTGGTGTAGTTGTCCTCTTCTTTGCTCTGCATGGCTCGGGTCATTACAAGCGGGCGCGAATTGGCTCGCCAAGATTTGGCACGACCCCGAGCGCGGTGCCAACCCCCATCGTGACAGCGAGGTCGCCGGGCTTGGTGGGACGATCGCAGCGGTTGTATAGTCCAGGGAGCCGTAAAAGGGCGGGCTAGTCTAAAATGCTTGGACGCCGGCTGGATTGGGCGCTGAGCCAAGTGCCCCGCTCACTCAAATGGCTCGCCATACCCATCAGCCTCTTGTTGTTCTTGCAATGGCCGCTCAGGGAATACGTCCAAGCCTATTCGCGCGAGGCCAATGACCTGGGGCAATGGCTATTTGCTCTCTACGTCGCCGCGAGCGTGGTGGCCGCGACCCGCGCTGGCACGCACTTGGCAACTGATGCCGTGGCACGTCACTATCGTCCCGCGACACGGCGTCTTCTTGTTCATGCCGGCAATCTCTTGGCGCTGGCGCCCTGGGCCTTGTGCATT
>CAVYPA010000012.1:0-140199 GCA_963770295.1 uncultured Alphaproteobacteria bacterium | reverse complement strand
AGCGTAGCGCAAGAGTGTCCGGTTTCGGCGCCGATCAGGGAGCCGGGGCGGCGACGGCGGATTCGCCGCGTTCGACGGGAGAGCTGGGAAAGGCAAGCCCGATACGCCGCGGTGGGCGCATTGCGAAGCGGATGCGCAGGCGAGAACCGGGGAAGATTGTCGCCGTTTTGTCGAGGATCTCGCAGAGTGCTTGGGCGGCCTGCGTTCGATGCGGCGAGCTGAGTGGAGCCAAGGTGATTTTGAGCTCGCTATCGGTGACGCGCATGTCGCCTTCGGTGGCGAACAGCTCATGCAGCAGGGTTCGCCCCTCTTGATCGACGCGCGCGTAGTGAGGCCGCAGTAGCGCAACGAGATCGCTCTCGGCCTGATATGCAACCATCTTGAGGATGTCGGTCAGATGCTTGCGTTCCGTGGCAAGCTTGACCACGGTCCGCTCGTTGAGTTCTCGGACTTCGACGCGCTTTGGAAGGTTGCGGCGCTTCTCGAAGAGTTGGCTCACGCGCGCGCGGGCTTTGCGCAGCTGCTTGCCGAGCCTGCTGTGGGCGATTTTGAAGCCCCGCATGGTCGGTCGGCGCTGTTCGGTATTGTTCGCGGCGGCGGCACCGAACTCGCGTTCGAGCTTGGCCAGATCGGCGCGGGCTGCTCGGATCTCCTTATCTAACGCGCGGCGCTCCGGATTGGGGATGCTGCGGGTCGGGTCTTCCGGCTCGATCTGGTAATCGACGAGCGCGTCAAGCAGGAACTCTTCTCGCATGTACTTGAAGAAGTTCTCCTGTCGCCAGCGCTCGAACATGCGGTAGGCGACCTCGATGTCGCGTAGATCCCATCGGCTCGTGATCACGTTGGTCTGATGGCCGCCGTCGCACAAGCGCGTGACTTGCCGCAGGCGCAGCCTACCCTTAAGGAAGCGCACGGGCTCATCGTGCAGAAGATAGTCCACCCAACGCCCGTCGAGCTTGGCGCGACGACGAATGAACCGGCGCTCATTGATGCGACGACACCAACCCTTGCGGTAGGTCAGAACATCGAAGCCATCCTTGAACATCGCCGCGAACAATTGTGGGCTCCAGCCGCCGCGGTCGAAGACAATGGTGACCCGTCGCTCGCCGACTACATCGCGTACTTCGCGAAGCAGACGGGGCATGGCTTTCGTCAACGCAGCATCGACCTCCCCAGTAATCACCAGCAACGGGTCGCCCGAGCTGTCGTTGACCCAGTAGTCGGTGCTGGCCGGCATGGCCAGATGACGCCGCGCCACACAAGCATTTGTTGAGATGGGATGTTGGCCATGATAGGCGCGCACGTGACCGTCAACGTACAAGAACCCCATGAGGTGTCCGCGCTGATCGACACGCACACGTGCCAGCTCCGCGCCCAGCTGTTCGGCGCAACGCTGCGCGGCGAGGCGGGTGAGCCGACGTCGCAGCGTCTTCACCTCAGGCGCACGGTCGAGCCCGAGGAGCCTGCCGAATGCCGCCGGGTCTTTCTCCTTGAGATGCTCGGGCCGCTTCATGCGCAGCAGCGCCATGAGCAGGAGCGTCAGCAACGTCGTACGCAGGCCATAGAATGCCGGGCCGATCTCACCGTAGAGCTTGCGGCAAATCCGAAACAGCCCACTCTCGACCAAACACGGCAGAGCCAACAGCACGCCGACACCGGGTACCGATGACCCCTCGCGAAATAGCGGTGCGGCGTCATCGAGCAACCCAAGATAGGCCAGCTGCCGATCAAGCGTCCGATCTTCAGCGTCTCCGTCGAGGCTCATCGGCACCGGTTCATCGTCGTTCGCAGCCTCAGGTGCGGTGGCTGGATGACCGTCCCCTCCCTTCTCCTCCGCCGATCGAGCGGCGCGATCTCCATCTTCGCTGTGGCGCGTGGCAGATGGCACCCCGGCCGCCGCAAGCTCCTCTGCGGCGCTCGGGATCGCGGGCAACGCAAGCTGTGCGCTCTCTGCGGGCTTTGAAGGTCCGACCAGTTTGCGAATTGCGTTCTCTCCGACGCCCAGCTGGTGCGCGATCGCCGGTTACTCATCCCCTTGCTCTTCAGGGTCTCGATAGTGCGCAGACGCTTCCCGGAGATACGCCGTCGGCCGCGACGCCACCCTTCCTCTCGACTAAGTGCGGCCATCCCGCCGTGTGCATAACGCTTTTGGAAGCGCCGAACAGTGCGCACCAACCGGCCAAACGCCCGCGCCACGTCCGTCTGCTGGGCGAAGCCCGACTCCACCAAGAACACCATCGCATAGGCCTCGGCGACGGCGTCCTCGGCGCGATAGTGATGCACCGGTAGTCCGGCGACGACGATCACGCGCTGATCCGCTTCGATCCGCAAGCTGCAGCGCGCATTGATCACCACGGTATTGGACGGTGTCGGAGAGGGCAGCGCCAAGGCATGTTGGGTGCTCATACGCGGAGCTAGAGCGGACATGTTTGGGTGCGCAAGCCATGGCGAAATCTTCCAGTTGCATCAAAAACTTCCGTCTCGGCGGCCGGAAAAACCGGACAGGTATTGGTGCGCACCTCCGCACCCCCAGGGCGTGCGGAAAGCCCAGTGATTTCAGGCGAAGAAGGGGGCTATGTCAGGAGATCTGAACCTAGCCCATTTTATTCGCCATAGCTTGGCATGCGACTCGGAGGACGGCGACGAAGCTGTTGGATCGGCGTAACATTCTGGTGTCGAAGCAGAGCGTGCGCGTCACACACCGGATTCGCCGCCGCCATGGCCGAAGCTACGCCGTTTCTCCCGGGTCTGTCATCCATCGGGTCGAAGTCGCTCACAGCCGCGCAAGACGCCGGTAACCTCACCTCGAATGGCGGCCTGGTGGTGCTACGCGAAGCGGCTCGGCGCCTCGGTCTCGCCGCCCTGATAGCGGACCCGTTGCCAGACACGCGCAACCCGCTGCTCGTTGTCCACTCCTATCGCGCGATGGTGACGGCGCGCATGATGGCAATCGCCGCTGGTTACGAGGATGGCGACGATCTCGATGCGCTGCGCCACGATCCCGCGCTGCTGATCGCCTGTGAACGTGCGCCGGAGAGCGGTCACGACATTCCGAGCCAGCCGACGATCTCACGGCTCGAGAACCTCGCCGACGCCGGCACGCTGTACCGGATCGGCTCCGGCTTCATCGACCTCTTCTGCCGCAGCTACGCGCGTGTGCCAACGTCGATCGTGCTCGATATCGATGACACCGACGACTTGGTGCACGGCCAACAGGAGCTGGCGCTGTTCAATACGCACGCGGGTGGACATTGTTTCCAGCCGATCCATATTTTCGAGGCAAGCTCAGGCAAGCCAATCCTGTCGTTGCTCCGACCAGGCAAACGGCCTTCGGGGGAGGAGATCGCGCGCGTGCTCCGGCATGTCATCCACCGCATCCGCCGTCACTGGCCCCAGGTTGACATTCTGGTGCGCGGCGACGGCCACTACTGCGCTCCGGAAGTGCTGAATTTGCTGCGTGAGAAGCGCTGCGACTATATCCTAGGCCTCGCCCGGAACAAGACGCTCGACGCACTCGCCGAGCCCTGGCGCGAGCAGTGCCAATGGCGCTGGAAGCCGAGCCTTGGAAAGGTGCGCCGCTTCCATCAGTTCCAATATGCGGCGGAGTCCTGGGCGAGAGAGGAGAAGGTGATCGCACGCGTCGAGGCGACCGAGTTCGGCACGGATGCGCGCTTCGTCGTCACGAACCTAACGGGTCGGGGGAAGCATCTCTACGAGTGGCTCTACTGCCAGCGTGGCGCCGTCGAGAACCTGATTAAGGACATGAAATGTACCACGCGCTCGGATAAGACCGCGTGCTCGCGCTGGCAAGCCAATCAGTTCCGCCTGTTCCTGCACATGGGCGCGTACTGGCTGCTGCATGCACTGCGACTTGCAGCACCGAAGAAGTCGCGCTGGCGCGGCGCGACCTTCGCCACGATCCGCGCGACATTCGTGAAGATCGCCTGCCGCGTGGTGGAGCTGAAGCGTTCCATCAAGCTCGCGTTCCCGAGCCACCTGCCGCACGCCAATGTGCTGGCCCTCGTTGCCCACCGCCTCACCGCGCAAGGCCCATGAACGACGCGGCCTATGCCGCGAAAGCCCGCAACAATCACCCTCAACGTGTCCCAAAGCGTCCCGCCCGGCCAGCCGTCAATCCGGCCGATGCAGCGCGACCGCCGCTGACCGTCTTAACTACAAGTGATTACGGCGAATAAAATGGGCTAGATGGTCAAAGCCCGCCTCAGCCCTACCCTGTCCTCCTACGATAAGCGGCAGGGAGCAATGGACCGTCAGCATCGGCTATGGATGAAGGACGAAGGCGCATTCAGCTCGCCCTGCCGCACGCTAGCCAGGTGGCAGATGGAGCGTCAGCCAACCTCTTTGGATTTTTCGGGGAAATGTCTGGTCGATCGCATCCGCCACCGCCGAATTGTAGCGGCTGTCAAATAAAAATTCACCGCGCTTTCCGACGGTGACCACAAAGGCGATGGATCCAGACCGGATGCGGTCAACGATCAGTCTTTCGTCCCAGCGCCCCATGCTCGCGAGTTCGGCGAAAATGGCGGGCTCCCAGGGAACCTCCTTCCCTGCCCGAAACAAGAGCACCATGTCGTCCGAAATGACGGGGTGGTCGGCAGCCCGGACCTCCCGAATGAGGTCTTCAGCGACGAGGCGCGACCCCGCTCCCTCGGCAAGTCTCGGATGAATGGGATCCGGAAGAATCAGAAGTTGCGCTATGCCCAATGCCGCGAAAGCTGGCGCCGTCAGCGGCGTGAGCCACCCAGCCGGATCCGCGCACCCCGATACGGCACCCGCGACCCGGCCAAACAAAAGGCCGAGCAGCGCCGCGCCAGTGCAAAGCCACGCGATGAAATAGTTCGGGCCCGCCCCAGACTTGCCGACCAGCAGCAGCATTGCGCCGGAGAGGATAAAATGAATGACGAGTATCAGGAAAATTCGGGCTGGCAGTTCTCTCCGCAGCAATTCAACATACGCCGTGATTCCCGCGCCGGCCAACGTGAGGTGCAGATGGTGCCAGCCATGCCCCAACGCTGCGCCCGCCAGCGAAAGGAACGTGGAATGGATGACCAGGGGTGCGAATAATTGCCTTAGGGTACTCAGACTGTAGCGGTTGAGGTTGTAAGTGATGAGATGGCTTAAGAACCTGCCTTCCGTCAGAAGCATGGCCAAGCCGAGTACCGCGAATGCAAGTGCGAGCCCCACGGCGATCATCCTGAAGCCATCAGCGCGGTTCGTGATCAGGAGCATAATGACCGCGGCTACCGGTGCGGCTGCCGATGTCTGCTTCGTATATACTGCGAGCACGAAGAATAGCACCCCGGCATGGAGGCTAACGCGCGAGGCCGGCGCTCGTGCCGCGCAAAGCAACCCGGCCAAGCTGAAACCGATCGCCAGCATGTCCACCCGCGCCAAGGGCATCCAGAGCGCAACCGGCAGGAATGCAAAGATGGCCAGCCCGCCAGCCGCAGCTCCAAACAGCCGCGCTCTTTTGGTCAGGCTCGAGCTCAGTCCTGCATGGACGAGCAGGCCGACAATCCCGGCACTGGCCACCGTTGCGACGACCGAAACAGTGCGACCGGCAACAACTAAATCCATCCCAAGCGCCGTCAGACCACGGACGACCAGGTGATAGACGGGTGGATAGTGGAATACGATAAAGGGGTAACTGTTGATGTCGCCGTAGGTTCGGTCGGTGAGGATCAGGAGGACCTGCTGGAGGACGATCCCCTCGCCATAGTCCAGGTCGATCGGAAAGCCGATTGCCTCGATGGCGACCAGCGTAACGCGGCCAGCGCGGAAGGCAAGAACGGCCAGGAACGCCGCCAGCGCGGCGCGCGCCAGCCAAAGCATGGCTATGGAGGCTCGGTCGCTCTCTGCCGACCTGCCGGTTTCAGCGCCGCGGCCGTGCACGGATCAACATCTGCTTTCCGCCTGGTTTGATTGGCGACGCCAGGTAGGCGCGGATCAGCAGCGGGGAGACTGGTAGCCGGGACTTGATCGTCAACGGCAGGAAGCGCGGCTTCGCATCGAGAATGTCGTAGCCGTTCGCGATCAGGAAGTCGCAAAGACTGACGTGGGAATATACAGCGATATGGGTGTAGTCGTCGAAGTACTCTCGGTAGGCGAAGCGGTAGTTCGGCTGCAGTATCGTGAGCGTACCGGCGGGTGCCAGTTTCCGCCGCAACGCTGCGAGTACGGTAGCGAGATCCTCCTGCCGCAGATGCTCGAATAAGTTGCTGGCGAAGGCGAAATCCACGGCTGCCGTCTTCCAGGAAGCCGAGCTCGGTGACGCTGCCAACCACGGCTTCGATGCCAGGGGCGAGAAAGCGCGGGAAGTCTGCCCAGGTATCCACGGCGATGCGCCTGCGCGCGACGACCTCGTTGATAAACGCGCCGTAGCCGCTGCCGAGGTCCAGCACGCAGTCCTGCGGGTCCACGAACCAGCGGAAATGGTACTGCCACAAGGTGCGCCAAAGCACATTGCGCCGCGGGTCTGCGGTGAGGCGCGAGGCGTGGTAGCCGGATGTCACGCGGATCGCCTCGGCCATCCGAACACGATGCCGGCCATCATTCGCAGCCCCACCTTCAGTGCGCGACCGTCGCTGAAATTGCCGCCCTTGCTCACGCCAACGCGGGGATGGAAGGTGATCGGGCATTCGACCAGGACGAACTCGTTTTCAAGCGCCAAATCTAGCAGATGGGCGTTGAACTCCAAGTTTATGGCAGGATTTAGCTTCGGCATGAGTTGCTCGAGCGCCGCCCGGCGACAGAGCTTGTAGGTGGTGCCAACATCCGTGATCGTACACTTCCCTACGTGCTTTGACTCGAGAAGCTTGCCGACGAAGAAATTCCCATAATACATGAAAGTGGTGAGTTGCGTGCGCGGCTGGCGCAGCCGCTCCACAGTGCGAGTGCCGTTCACTATGTCGGCGTGTGGCGCATAGGCCAGCAGCTTTTCGATATCCTTCGCGCGGAATGTGCCGTCTCCTTCGCAGAGCACAATCAGGTCCGACGCACCGATCGCGAGCGCTTCTGAAAGGCAGCGGTAGACGCACCAACCGTAACCGGGCCGCAATTCGTCGAATGTCGTGGCGCCAGCCTCCGCCGCCACTGCCATCGTGGCATCGCTGCTGTTGTTGCTGACCACGATGACCTGGGCGACAAGCGGGTGTTCACGGAAGTCCCGCACGGCATCGCCGATGCTGAGCTCATCGTTGTAGGCGGTGAGCGCTACCGTGAGATGTCGTTCCCCGATCGGTTGCGACAGGACCTCCTCGGTCGGGCGCTTCAGCGCAAGCAGCAGAAGCAGGTCGGCAAGGACCACTGCCATCCCCAGCACAAGCGGCAATCCACTGTACCAGACAAGCCATTCACTGACCGGCAGCAGATACCGGTCTAGCCCAAGAAGGTAGCGGGGAAACACCATCAGCACGCCAACGAAGTACATCGCCAGCCCAGCGGAAAATGCGACAAAGCCATAAAGTGCCCATGGAACCCGCGCGAGCTGCTTTCCAGCGACCACAAACGCGTACCCTACTCTCCCATTTGGTGGGTTGCTCGGCGAGGGGCTAGGCATTGGAGCCTGATTGTTGTCGACCGCGACGCGAGGCCGTCGGCTCGTCGAACCTCAACCCTGACCGGCCATAGGCTACATTCGCAACACGAACTCCTGCAAACGCGCCGGAGCTGCAACATCGTAGCGCGAGCCATGCCAGCAATGCCCCGTCCAGCCAATGCGATAAGACCCGAACGGCGCGAGCAAATGACCGACCGATGGGTAGGTCCCTGCTTTGCGCTGGTGCACACAGTTGGCTGCACCGGAGCACGTAAGGAGTAGCGTAGCCGGCCGCCCTCGCCGCCGCAGACAGAGGAGACACGCGGTACCGACGAATAGGGCGTCGGCACACACCTGCCCCGGCGCGTCCCGGAAGAAACAGACTGCGCCGTCTGGCCGCGCTGACATTGCTGGCGATGGTTCGGCGCGCCTCCCGAATGCAATTGGCCGTCAGAACGAGTTTTTTAGCGCGAGACGCAACGAAGTGGCAAGTTGGCCCCGCGGCTGCCGACGAGGTTCTACATACCGCCTGTGAGAAATGGTTCAGCTCGCCGTCCAATACGGCCCGCGCGTTGTCGAAGGGCTCGAGAGCCTCAGCCCCGTACGTCGCCAGGCGCTCGCATCCGGAAAACGATGCGGCGGCTTCAACAAGCAGTTGCGCCAGTGGCCAGAACGCGAACAAGGTATATGGCGGGTAGCTCCAGTTGTGATAGGGCAGAAACCCACCGAAGAGAGCGGCAATCGCCTCATGATAAAGGCGAATGTCGAACACCGTTTCGACTTTGCCGCGGAATGCCACTTGCGGGCCTGACCGGACACTTATGAAATCACGCCCAATCGGATAGCCGCTGACATCCAAAGCGTTTTCGTTCTGCCGATAGAGTGGCAACAGCGGCGCCATCAGCGACGGCGACGCAACTATGAGAATGACGCGGCCGCCCCATTGAGTGCAATACATCATTGCGTCGTTTGGAGGTGTTGACCCCGGATGATCATTCCCCCGCCGCCTCGCAAGCCCGCTACGCACTGAGCAATCGCGGTTCATAAAGCGGGCGCTACTTTCCAGACCCGGATGGGTGTCCCATGCGGAAGGTCCAACTCGTGCAGCAGTTGGGGCGGTTCGCCACCAAGCAGCCGGCTGCGCAGGGAATTATCGCTTCCGCGGCTCGGCCGATCGGTGCACAGCGCCACGTAGCTTACACCGAGACTGCGCAGGTTAAGCATCGCCTGGTCCGGCGTACCATTCAGGATGGCGTCGTTGGCGAGAATGCCTTTGTCGAGGCGATGGTAGGGTGCGGCCACAACGCGGTGCGGCGACAACGCGACAATGTAAGCGCCCAGGTCGATGTCCCCGGCAACCAGCCCGGGAGGTAAGGCGGCGAGCCTGCCGACGTTGGCGGACAAAAAGCAGGGCCGGTCGAGAGTTAACCCGAGCGGTGTCTCGCCCGGTACGGCAGCTCGCCGAATCGGACTGAAGCTGACTTCAAGCGTCGATTGACTGAACAGCACGATCACCGCAAGCCCAACCACGGGAGTCGAGAGGGACGCAGGGCCGCGAAGCCTCGCGGCCCAGACGGCGAGGGGCATGGCGGCCAGCCATGCGGCATAGGGTAGGAACCTCAGCTGCCAGCAGCCAAAGGCGCATGCCAGCACCGTCGACGGCCGCCGTCAGGCCAATGCCGACATCGCGCTGTCGGTACCAAAGCGCAAACTGGGCCGCGACACCGGCAAAGATAAAAGCTACGGCGGCGATTGCCGTTGTTGGCTCCTTGGCGCCGAGCCAAAGTAAACTCTGGGTCTCGAGCACGTGGTCGAGCCAGATGGGCTTCAGTGCCGCGTTGAGCTGACCGTACGGGCCGGCGAGGCAAGCGGGCTCGAGGACGGCGCAAATGAGACCGCCCACCATCATAAAGACACCAAAGATGGCAAAGCGGACGGCACGATGGGGACTACCCGAAGTGGCCGCGCATAGGCCGGCCGTGGCGAAGGCCGCGAACACAATCAGATTGAGCGAGAGAGCATCGCAGTGGACATCGAGCCAGCGCCCCGGCGGGACGGTCAAAGCGAATGTGACGAACAAGACGGCCGTGGCGGCGGTGGCAGCGCGTACCACCCCTGCTCCGTTCCGGGGTTGCCAGATCACCGCCAGGGCTGCAATTGCAAGCGCCGGCACGACCAGCGGTATCGCCTCGTAACCAATCGCCAGGCCAAGGCCCAGTAGGACCCCAGAGATCCAGCCGGAGCTCCTGTCGTCCCAGCTGCGGGACAGGAACAGGAGGCCGGCTACGGCGCATAGAATCTGTGCGTTGTGGTGGTCGATGCGCCCCGGGCGGAATTGTACGGTTGCCGCTCCGGAGTTGATCACGAGATACAGCGCAAAGGCTGCAGCCAGCGCCCCGGCGCGCCGGTGCGCCTCGTTCGCGATGATAAGGGCCAGCACGAAGAACAGCAGCGCAGGCCAGAGTATGCGCGTCGCCAGTTCTGCCTCGCCTTTGCCCAGCAACGGTGAGAAGGCGGTTATCATGGCGCCAAGTGGCGCATCGATGAGCCGCGACCAATGCGAAACGAGCGGCTCGGGCGCACCGATGCGGGGAAGCGTGGTGTCAAACCATGGCGCGCCAGCGAGGAGTTCCCGCACGGAGACTAGCCGTACTGCGTCATCTGTATCACCAAGTGAGTTGGAGAGCGAAGGCTGAGGTCCGGCCAGCGTGGAGATCACGAGAATTGCGGTGGCAAGCACGACCCAGGCAGGCCGCGCGGCCGCCCATCGGCAGAGCGTGCGCACGGGCGGCAGCATTTGTTGCGAAACCAATATCGACATCCTCACCACCCCAAAGAGCTACATTCTGTAACGCTGCGCGACGTCTTGGGGAACGCGTAAGTGATACCCGCCGACCAGCCCGAGGCAAGGCGCGGATCCGGCAAGACACCATTTACTGCCGCGCCCTGATGGTGGACTTATCCGCGGTTGCCCGTTGCCGTCGTGCTGGATACCCATGAAACCGATGATTGGTCACCGGGAACTTGCCTAACCTGCTGTTCCGGTTGCTGCGGGGTGAGTGGGATCGGCTCTCAACGCAAGGCTTGGAGTTCCACCGAAGTCGGGCTGGACAGATGCATTGAATGTGTGTTCGTCGTCTTGATCGCACTTATTGGGGCTGCTGGCCGACAGCATTATGGCGGCGGGAAAGTTCGCTCCGTTGCTGGGACCAGCCGGCTCTTCGCAACCCCGAGGCGCCTTGTCTAACTGCCAACAGCCCCTATGACGTGGCCATTGAAAAGGCCGGCCTCGTCGTACTCGTTGGACCCTATTCACGCCTAGGGGTGTGAGATAATGGGGCCAGCTCAAATCAAGTCGGACACAGCGTCCCGATAGCTGGTCATGGCCGCCATATGCTCGGCCAATGACTTGCCGGCAATGCGCTTGTGTGGTCCGCGATTGTAGGTGCTGTTGACCGTCACGTGGGTCACCCCCGCCTCCTTCCAGGCCAGGAACTGCCGGCGCCAGTCGTCGGGTCCACCCTCGCCGGTGGAGACCCAAACCTCGAGCCCAACCGCCTTCGGATCGCGCCCGGCCGCCTTTACGTAGCCGCGCAGTTTGTCGAATTGCGCATTGGCGACGGCACCCGACGGATGCGCGAGCATGATCCAGCCATCACCCCACTTGGCGATCCGCCGCAGCGTTGCGTCCTCGTGGCCGCCGAACCAAAGCGGTATTTTGCGACGCGTCGGCAATGGATTGATGCCGGCATCTTCGATCGTGTGCCATTGCCCTTTGAAGCTGACGTGCGGTTCGGCCCATAGCTTGAGCATGAGTTCGACCTGCTCTTCGGAGCGCTTGCCGCGGTTGCGGAAGTTCTCGTTCAAGCCGACGTATTCGACGGGGTTCCAGCCAATCCCAATGCCGAAGCGAAAACGGCCGCCCGACAGGACGTCGAGAGAGGCCGCCTGCTTGGCAACGAGCGCCGTCTGCCGCTGGGGCAGGATCATGACCTGGGTCGAGAACTCGATCTTCGCCGTGCACGCGCTCAAGAAGCCAAACATCACAAAGGGATCATGAAAGAAATCCTTGGACGTGTTGCGCTGGCCCCAATCGGGACGGCTTGCCACGTTCACACCCAGGACGTGATCGGGAGCGGCGAGGTGGTCGTAGCCCAGGGCCTCGGCCGCCTGGGCGAAATCGCGCACCGTCACGGGATCGCCGCCCGTGTCGATCAAGGGCAGCGCTATACCGAGCTTCATTGCCAGCCTCCCGACGTGCTCTCACCACATCGCTCAATTATAGACCGGGTTAAGTTCTGTGCCAGCGGCATGCTAGATGTCGCCAGGAAGCGAGCCTGCAAGACCGGCAGAGGATGGACGCGCCATGGACGACCGCATCACCATCTACGGGAGCTTCACGTCAAGCTCATCCTATAAGCCGATGCTGTTTCTGGCGCTGGCGCGCTTGCCGTTTTCGTTCAGGACGGTCAATCTCAAGACCGGCGCCCAGCAGCTGCCCGCACACCTTGCCATCAATCGCTACGCCCAGGTGCCCGTGCTGCAGCATCGGGGTCTCACCATCGTGCAGTCGAACGTGATTTTGGATTACCTCGCGCGCGTCACCGGCGCCTTCGAGGGCGTGAGCGAACAGCATCGCTGGCAGGCACGCGAGTGGCTCTCCTGGGAGGCGGACGCCATCACCAATGTGGCGCGCGTGCGCCATTTCAGCCGCTTTCGCTCGGTTGATCCGGCGGTGATGGCACATTTCCGCTTAGCTGCCGAAGCGGCCTTGAGCTTTATCGATCGCGCCTTGCAAGGGCGCGCCTGGCTGGTTGGGGACGCCTGCAGCATCGCCGACATCGGTTGTTGGGGGCGCATGGTATTCATGGCAGAAGGCGGCATGGACATTGGCCGTTGGCCCAACGTCGAAGCCTGGTCGAGACGGCTCAAAGCCATGCCTGGCTTTGCGCTGCCCTACGATCTCATCCCCAAGAAGGATACCGAGATCGTGCCGACATCGGGTTAGACGGCAAGCAGAAAAGGCAAAAGCGATGGCGCGACTGGAAGGGAAGGTTGCCTTCATCACCGGGGGTGGCGGCGGCATCGGCAGGGCAACGGCGGAACGCTTTGCCGAGGAGGGTGCCAAGGTTGTGGTGGCAGACATCGATCTTGAAGCCGGCGAGGCCGCGGCACAGTCGGCGCGAGGCCTGGGCGGCCAATTCCGGCGGCGACTGCCAGTTTGTCAATTGCGATGTCACCGAACGCGCCAGCGTCGAGCGCGCCGTGGCGGAGACTGTCGCCCGCTATGGCAAGCTCGATATTCTCCACAACAATGCCGGCGGCTCGACGTTGGAGGACGGCCCCGTCACCGAAGCGCCGGAGCACGAATTCTGGCGGGCCATCAAACTCGATCTGTTTGGCACGTTTCTCTGCAGCAAGATCGCCATCCCCCACATCATCAAGGCCGGCGGCGGCTCGGTGATCAACATGGCATCCAACGTCGCCCTGATGGCCTTGCCGGGGCGAGACTGTTACACGGCGGCCAAAGGCGGCGTTGCCTCCATGACGCGGTCCATGGCGGTCGAATATGCGCCGCACAAGATCAGGGTGAACGCGATTGCACCGTCGGTGACGCTCACCGAACGCGTGAAGCGGCTGCTCGCCGGCAACAAGAACGTCAGCAAGCTGGCCTCCAGCCACCTCCTCGGCATGGGGCAGCCGATCCACGTGGCCAACATGGCGGTTTATCTGGCATCAGATGAGTCCGAGATCACCACGGGACAAATCCTCTCGGTCGATAGCGGCGTCACGATCTACTGAGGTCCAGCCCTCGCCGGGGTCAATCCGCATAAGACGCATCCAGGCGATCGAGCCTGCGTCTCAGGGCCGGCCATTCCAACAGACCATAGCCGGTCTGCCCCTTCTGGGCCCCAGACTTGACGTGCGGATTGGTGCTGGCCTCGTTGCTCAGCGTGATCTCCGTCCCCGCCAAGGCGTCGGCCGTGCTCGCGACCACCTCGTGCGGCGGCACATGCAGCGCCCGGCCGCAGGACAAAATGTCGATCTGAATCTTGCAGGCCTGCTCCAGCCAATAGATCAGATTGAAGGCCTGCGAGATCGTGGGCGCGCAGACCAATAGCCCGTGATTGCGCAGGATCATGGCATTCTTGACGCCAAGGTCCGCCACCAAGCGCTCGCGCTCACCCCTGTTGAACGCCGGCCCTTCGTAGTCGTGATAGGCGAGATGGCCGATAAATCGCATGGCGGTTTGCGAGAGCGGCAGCAGGCCGTCGGCGAGCGCACTGACGGCGGTTCCGGCGCGGGTATGCGTATGGATCACGCATTCGGCATCGTGTCGCGCCGTATGCACGGCACTATGGATGACGTAGCCGGCCGCGTTGACGGAATAGTCGTGTTCCGGCTGCAGCACGGTATTGCCGTCGAGATCGATCTTGATCAGGCTCGAGGCCGTGATCTCCTCATACAGCATGCCGTAGGGATTGATGAGAACGTGATTGCTGGCGGGCACGCGCGCGGTGATGTGATTGTAGACGAGGTCCGTCATGCCGTAGAGCGCCACCAGCCGGTAGCAGGCGGCCAGATCGACGCGCGTCTCCCATTCCTCGGCCGACACTTGCTCGCGTAGGGATTTCGTCCTGAGCGGCAGCACACTGGCCATGCGACCCTCCTCCCGAACCTGAGCACGCTTGCAAGCATCCCGGTCAAATGCCGGGGTGTCAACCATTGCCCCGCAGCTGAGCCTTTATCGGGGCTCCCTACGTCGCCAGTTCCCCCTCGAACTGAAGGATGTTGAGGCCAGCGTTGGGATCCGTCAGGTACATGAGCCCGCTGCGATCGACATAGCAGTCGCAGGACTGAATGACCTGTGGCCGGTTCGGCCGCGGATCCATCATACGCGTCGGATTGGGCGGCACGTAGAACCCTACCTCGCGCGGGCGGAATGGGTCGGCGATGTCGTAGGCCCGCACACCGGCATTGTAGTAGGTGGCAAAGATCAGGCGCGAACTCTGGAAGGCGCCGGGACGGTTTTCATGCAGATTGTGCGGCCCGAAGTTGCCGCCCTTGCGGCAATAGTCGGCCTCGTCGGGCTGCGGAAAGGTGGCAATGCTCACGGGATTGCTGGGCTCGCGGATGTCAAACAGCCAAATGTAGCGCAGGCCCTCCTTGCAATTGGCCGAGGTCGGCTCATCGGCAAGCACGAGGAGATTGCGGTCCGGCAGCGGCAGCGGCGAATGTGTGCCGCCGCCGAAGGGAGGATCGGTATTGCGCCATGCCAGCAGCTTCGGCGTGGTCGGATCTGCGATATCGAGCACCGTCAAGCCGCCGTCGCGCCAGGCGCGCATAAGCGATGGTGCCGGAGACCAAGGCATGATGCAGCGCATAGCGCTGGCCTTGCCGCCAGGTCGGTGTTTCGCCGCCCGCACGCCACATGCCAGGAAGCCACCAGCGACCGGCGACGAAAGGTTTGGACGGGTCCGAAACGTCAATGACCGCAAAGATGTGGTCCGTGAAGTCGGCGAAGTGGATGGAGGCATAGGCGTAGCGTCCTCCCGCATACCAGATGCGGTGCGGGCCAAGGCCAACAACCGGCATGAAACCGATCTCAGCCGGCTTCGCCGGTTTGGAGATGTCGTAAACGCGAATACCCGAGGTGAAGCGGCTTTGGTCCTTCAGCTTATCGGCGGGCGAGCCACCAAAGTAGGCCTTCTCGTCTTGGAACTCTTGCATGCTCCACACGCTCGGAGCGTTCACGGCCAGCAGCAGGTCGTCGTGCGTCTGTAAGTGGATGGCGCGCGTGCCCGGTGGACAGGCAATGAAGTCGACGACGCTAGGGTTGTTCGCGTCACGGACATCGACAATGGTAATGCCGTTGCTGAAACCGTGGCCGATATAGGCAAGGCCGCGATGCACCATGACCTGGACGCCGTCGCCACGGCCGCCGAGGTCGCAATGACTGATGAACTTTATATTGCGCGAGGCGACAGGCTGCATCGCTACCCTCTTCTTGACCGACCCACCGGCTGCGGCTCAACGGCGCCTTTTACATTCTATGTCCGCGTTTGCCTCCAGCGCCTAGCATTTTGTCTCCCGGCGCCGGTGAGAATTCTCAATTGAGCGCGCCCGCGTGTCGGGGCTGTAATGCCATCATCGAAGACCCACCCCTATCGCGGCCCCAATCGCGACCCAAGAATAGATGCTCGAGCGACAATGCACCCATCCCTCGACAGGCGCCGCTTTGCGCCGGCCGACCCCGAACACCCGGAATAGGACGCACGCGCGCAATGGCCTCGCGCATCGTCGCGCGACCGACGCTCGCCATCCCCCGGGGGCATTAAAGGCTCAGGGTTGGTGCACCAAGAGCGCAACCACGATCAGCAAGGCGATAACCGCCAACAGCATGGCGGCCACCAGCAGAAAGCGCAGGAGATCGTCGTTGTATCCGCCGTTCATGGGAGCGCGTCTATTCATTGCCGTGGACCACCGGACCCGGCAGGACTTCCCGCGGACAACCAGCCGGACCGGGGCCGCAGGTGAGCCGGTTCCCCCTGTGAGAAGGGCGGACCTGACGGGATTGGGAGGGACCTGCCCATCCCCTCTTTGGGGGAGTTTTGCACCGCTCGCCGAGACACCCTTTCGGCTTCGCATTTCGCCTGCAGGCTCGCAATCCCTAGGGCCGAACGAGCCGCAACCGTGGCCGCGTCCATCACCGCGCCGGTGACAGACGCCGCCCACGCTTGCCGCATTGGCAGGATTGAGAAGAATTGAACCTCGAAGTGCCGGGCCCGATCATCACGGTGTCGGGGATTTTGGGTAGATCATCCAGCAGCTCAGGGCTCTTCTTCATCACGTTCAGGACGTGCTTGGGAGCGATGTGTTTGTTGACATCAAAGGGGGCCTTGAGACGCCAAAGCGTGGCAACGTCTCGTGCGCGCTCCGCAGCCCGCGATAGTTATTGCGGCGAACGACGGTGTCTGCGTCACCAGAGGAGGCCCGCCACTTCCGGCACGGCGACCCTCGGGCGCCGCGCCGCAGCCGCGGGAGACGACAATCGAACGACGCGAACGCGCCCGCAGCGGCAGCGACCGCCAGCGGCGTGCGGCTCACGTCTTCACAGCGGCGCCAGCACCCTTCATCAGGATGCATTGGCCCAGGGTGTAATAGGCGGGAGCAGGGCCGGCGCCGCGGTACGCCTCTCAGAAGGTCAACGACAGTCCCGTCAAAACGCGCACCTCGGGCTCCGCCTGGATCCCGTTTTGGTCGTTGATGATGGGAATGCCGACAGACACGAAGCTCGACCAATTGTCCTTGGAGAAGCGCAACCCGGGAGCGAGATAAAGCGTGTTGCCGCTCGAGTTCGGGTCCTTGACGCCGCTTTCGACCTGCTTGGCGTGCCACTCGCCGTTGAGCTCCAGCACCAGGTCGAGGGCCGGCCCTGTCGAGGCTTCCTGATGAACGTGGCTATGTTGATGGGAGCCGGGGCCTCCCTGCCACATCGGGTCCGGTAGCGCACCCAGCTTCATCGGTGCCACCAGTTCCGATGGCCCGCACATCAGGCGGTACGAAACGGCAGCGTTGTAAAGGATGCGATCACCGAGATCGGTGTTCTGGATGCCTTCCGTCACCAGGACGTAAAGAACGTTCGCATCGAAAGACCATGGCCCGATGCGCTTGGTGGCCGCTAGGCCGAACAACCCGTCCCAAGAGCCGCTGCCGGGCTGGAACTCGGCATCGAACGGCTCCCCAGTGTCGGTCTGGCGGTCCGTGACGCCTGTCGGCGTCTTGACGCCGAGCAGGAGCGCCAGTTCTGTTCGGGTGGCACGGTTGTTATAGAACCGATACTGGCCCAGCAGTGTGAGGTCGCCGATCCCAGCCGAGTCACCGAGAAAATCCACCGTGCCCACCGCGGGAGCACCGCCGCCAGGGTGCTCGTGTGCGGCCTCTTTGATGTCGGTCCGCACAACGATTGGCAATCGTGCACTGATCGTAAAATCGGCCGTCAGCCCATAACCAAAGGAAATGGCGGGCGCCATGATGGATGACAGGCTGTGAACATGCACGTCGTGACCATGCGTGGCCCCGAAGTTTGCAAGCAAGGCATTGCTTAAGGGATCGAATTTGATCCACTCGAGGCAATCAGGCCGCCGTTTCCCCCCATGTCGAGCGGCGATGCACTGATGGTGTTGATCGGGCCGGCTCCGCCGGTCGATCCCACGCCAGAGGGGTGATGGGCGAACGCAGGTTGAGCGAGCAGCAGCGCGGCTCCCGCCGCGATGACGAACTTGGTCGGCGTGAGGGTGTCCCCTGATAAATCGAACGCGGAAGCCTGGGCAGTGCCCAAGCTCTCCGCGACAAGACAGAAGCGAAGAAGGAGCAGATGCGGCGCGCTAGGCGCTGACCGTCCCAGGTGGTCCGCGCGGCGCGTGGGCCGGCCAATCGGCAGGGGCGGACGGCGCGTCCGAGGGAAGCGCAGCAATCAGATGCTGCCGAGGCCACGGCAGTTCGACCTGACCAATTTGGCCGGTGGCGAGCGCGGGTAGCTTTCCGGCCGCTCCCCCGCCGACGCCGCACCTGGGACACGATGGGCTTTCTTTGCCGGCTGGCGGCGTTCCCGTTGGCTCAACGATGACCACCGGGCCATGCGACGTACAAATAACGACGGGATCGGCCGCCGGCATGCTTGCGGCGTGGGCCAGCATCAGGGCGCGCACCAACGGGTGCGCGGCCACCGTGAGGGAGATCACGAGCAGCAGGAATGTTCGCAATCCTGCACAGCGGCGTCGCATGTGGCATGCATCGTACATTCCGGCAGGGAAAGACTATGGCCGGAACACCACAGCCAGCGCAATTTGGAAACCCAAAGTTGCATTTTGCCGTACTGCCGCCTTGGGCGCCTGCGGCGAGTCCATCGTCGACAGGTCGCGGCGCGCGGGAAGTGCCCCGGCGAGCGCCCCCGTCTTGGCGGTCGGACCACCACTCACGACGAGTGCGGCAAACGAACCGAGGCCCGCCCGGTCGCAGGGGCTCATCTCAGCGGCGACGGACTTTTTTTAAGCCGCTCTTTTTTCACCTCGGCGCTTTGGTGCGCGCATGCCCGTCCTGGCCCAACCCGCGGCCAACAATAGTCTCGGGTGGCGAAGAAGCCAAACGGCACCGCGGTGGCCGCCGCTATAACTCGCGTTTGTTGCGACCGGGACCAACCCAGCACCGGCCGTTCCAAACCGCGCCGAGCTCCACCAGTTCCTGTTCGGTGAAGAGCGCCCGGGCGGTGAGCGCATTCAAATGATACGCGCCCTCGACCGTGCCACCACAGCTGCCAAGATACCCCTTGATCGTCTCATGGCTGCGGTCGAGGCTTAGCGCAATCTCGCGACTCGGAACGCCTTGTAAGCGTGCCTTGATGGCCCAACGCCGTATGTCGTCTGCTGGACGCTCGCGTTTCATCCTGCCCTCAAAAACGCTTTTGCGGTCCCCACCCCTGCTTGTTCTCGCGCAACCCTAAGCTCGCTTACAAATCACGAGACGGTGACTACACACGGCTCAAGCTACCGGGCGGTAGCGCCGAAGTTGTTGATAAACGCGGCCCCGTCGGCCGGCAGGGGGTGCGACGCCCGCTCGGCGCCTGAGGCCCGGGTGGGCTCGGGGATCCCCCGCGCCGCCGAAAGCCCCTGGGCAATAACCCTCCGGACTAGGACTTATGCGGCATCGTGAGCTCGGCACCGCAGCTTTCGGCCCTGACGCGGAAAAAGCCAATTGAACCGTGCCTGGCCAATGTGGCGCTCAAGGCCGGCATCACTTTCCTCCGGCCTGTCGCCCAGCCGCGCGTGGGCGTTTCAATCCGGCTCCACAATTGGGCAATCGGCGCCTCGCAATCGGAGGCCCGGCAATCCCGGTTGGTGCAGAGGTTTTGGCTACCAGCGCCGGGACGTATACACTCAAGGCGCGGTGCCGCGGGTGACCACAGCCGCTGGAGGCTGACATGCATGGCCGTAGACCTGGCGTGGTAACGCTGCTGCTCAGCCTGATGGTCCTCCTTGCCCTCTTGAGCACCGTTTGGTGGTGGCCCGATACCGACAATGAGACCACCAATGGGCCGCGCCCGCCCTGGGGTTTGGCGGAAAAGCGATTGGCCTTGCGGCTGGCTGACGACGTGCTCGTGGCGTCCCAAGCTCTGGCCGGCGAACGCGGATTGGCCCTTGCGGCCCTGAGCGCGCTGGAGCCAATCGGTGCGCCCGAGGCCAGTGGCTTAGCCGAGCGGCGCCAAGGTGCCGATGCGGCCGTTGCCAGGGCCGAAGCTCTTCTCAAACAGATGCAGCCGAGCCCGCTGGCGCAGCAGCTCGATCGGATCGCCGCCGCACAGGCGATGCTCCTATCGCAGCGCCAAGAGTTCGATCGGGACGCGGGCAAGCCCGCATTCCTGAGGTCCATCCATACCGGCTCGAGATCGTTCGAGACGTCGACGGCTCTCATCGCCGCCATGCAAGACCTGCTCGGCACGATCCACGCCGAACTCAAGGCCGCCGACAACGCCATCGCCGGGTGGCTGGAAGTGCAGCGGCTGTCGCTCGAGATGGCAGAATATGCCGGCCGCGAGCGCGCGCAAATCGCCATTTTCCTCGCGGCCTCCGGGCGCGCAGCCCGGCGGCAACTGACGAGTGCGGACTACAATCGTCATCGCGCCGTGTCCATTTGGCAGCAAATGCAATCGACCTTGGCGGGGCTGGCGCCGCAGCCGCGCCTGACCGAACAGACGCGATTGGTGCAACAGAAATATTTCTCAGACCGCGAACGCGTACGCGGGCTGTTGCTCACGGCGGTCCCAAGCCAACAGGCCCAGCCGATGACGGCGCCCGAATGGTTCCAGCACGCAACCCTTGCCATCGAGGCCATGATCGAGTTCGGCCGCAAGGCGGGTGCCCTCGCGGCCGAGAATTTGAGCCGCGCGGCCTAAGTTGGAGACCTCCGGGGGGCTGGGCTCCCGGCGCCGTGCAGCTTTATCCTGATTGCGCGCGGGCGCCAGTTCGGGTCATTTGCCAAGGCCGCTCCCATCCAATTGACGTAACAATCACCTTTGGCCAAGCTTCCAAGCGCAGTGCCGACTTCAGTCCCTTGGTGCTGTCACCCCGTTGGCTGCGGCGGCCTTATCGATCGGCGAGTACCCACATGTCACCCGAGATGCTCTACACGGCCTCCACCTGGGTGCTGCCGGTCATCATCGCCATCACCCTGCACGAAGCCGCACACGGCTTCGCCGCCTACATGTTAGGCGACAACACGGCCTGGCGCCTGGGGCGGGTGAGCCTCAATCCACTGAAGCACATCGACCCTTTCGGCACCCTGCTTCTGCCGGCGATGCTCCTCTTTCTGCGCGCCCCCTTTCTGTTCGGATACGCCAAACCGGTGCCAGTGAATTTTTCGGCCCTCAACCATCCGCGCCGCGACATGGTGCTGGTCGCCGTGGCCGGTCCCGCGACCAACATTGTGCTTGCCACACTCGCAGCTCTCTTCTTTCACCTCGTCGCTTTTTTTCCAACCGAAGTCGGCCGCTGGTTGGCGCAAAACCTGCGCAATGCGCTCATCATCAATGTGGTTCTAGCGGTGTTCAACATGATCCCGCTCCCCCCGCTCGATGGCGGCCGGGTGGCCGTCGGCCTGTTGCCCAATTTTTTGGCCTTGCCGCTGGCTCGGCTCGAACCCTACGGCGTCATGATCCTTCTCACGCTGATGTTGTTTGCACCGATCCTCGGTGCACAAATGGGCGTTGACCTCAACATCATCTCGCGCCTGATCAGCGGCCCAACGGAGGCCATCTTGGGCGCAATCCTGCGCTTGACCGGCAACGGTTGACCCCATCCCGGGGGACAACGGGCTACCTCGCGACCGTACCTCTGTGCCATTCTGGGTGGCGGCCAGGCAGCCAGGCGGCGCTCGAGGCGGAGAAAGTGCATGCAGTTTGGCCTGTTTGGGGGAGCCAAGTCGTCCGGTGATGGGCCGGTCGGGGACAGTATCGGCTACCGCAAATACATTGACTACGTATTGCGGGCCGAGGAGTTGGGCTTTCACAGCGTGTTTGTGGTCGAGCACCACTTCACCGGCGTTGGCCAGCTCTCGGCATCCTTGAACTTTTTGAGCTATCTCGCCGGCCGCACCCAGCGCCTGCGGCTCGGCACGGCGGTGGTGGTTCTGCCATGGCACAATCCGGTCCTATTGGCGGAGCAGGTGGCAACGCTTGATCTTCTGAGCAACGGCCGCCTGGATTTTGGCGTCGGCAAAGGCTACCGCGATGCCGAATTCGCGGGCTTCTCCATTCCCATCGCAGAAGCGACTGCGCGCTTCGATGAAACCATGGCTTTCCTGCGCAAGGCTTGGGCCGCCAAGGATCGCTTCTCCCACAGCGGCCACTTTTGGCGTTTCGAGAACGTCATCATTGAACCTCGCCCGGTCCAGCAACCGCATCCGCCCCTGTGGATGGGTGCGGGCAGCCTTGACTCGATCCAGCGCGCGGCGCGGGAAGGCTTCAATCTGTTGCTCGACCAGATCGCGCCGGTCGAACTTATTATCGAGCGGGTTGCCGCCTACCGCCACGCCTTACACCTTGAGGGCCGACCCTACCGCCCCGGTCAGATCGGCGTGGCGCGCGCTTTGCAGATCGTGCGAACCGAGCAAGAGCGGCAGCAGGCCTACAATCTGCGCATAAAAGTGCTGAAGGCGATTGGGGGCCTGGCGCGCGGACATGGCGCCGAGCGCTACCGCAATATCGGCTCACATGCCGAGGCCGACCTTGCCGGTGAGGAGGCCGCCTTGCTGGGCACGCCCGACGAGATCATCGCGCGCCTGAAAAAGCTCGAAGCCGGGGGCGTCGATTATGTGTTGCTGGTCGACCCGACGGGCTCGGTGGCGGCACTGAACACCTTCGCCAAAGAGATCATGCCGCATTTCGCGTGCATGCCCCGTCCCCCAACTGCCGTCGAGGAGGAGAGGCGATGAAACAATCCGTCGCATTCTACAGCGAAGGCTGTAAGCTTTCCGGTGATCTCTATCTGCCGCAGGACTTGCGCGCGAGCGATCGATGTGCCGGCGTCGTGCTGTGCCACGGCTATACCGGTGTCAAGGACCTCTACTTGCCGGACAATGCCCGCCTTCTCAACGACGCGGGCTACATCGTGCTCACCTTCGACTACAAGGGCTGGGGAGCAAGCGAGGGCCCACGCAGCCGGCTGGCGCCCTACGGCCGCGTGGCCGACGTCCAGGCGGCGCTGACCTTTCTCTCCCTGCAGCCCCAGGTCGATCCCGGTCGCCTCGGCCTCTACGGCACGAGCTACGGCGGCGCCACCGTCGTCTGGGTCGGCGCCGTCGACCCCCGGGTCAAGTGCATCGTCAGCGTCGTCGGCATTGGTCACGGCCAACGCTGGATGCGCAGCGTGCGCCGGCCCGATGAATGGCACGATCTTCTCAACCGAGCCAAATTAGACCGCGAAAAGCGCGTTATCGATGGCAAGTCGGCGATGGCCGACCGCGCCCAGATCCTCTTGCCCGATCGTCAGTCCGCCGAACTCGCCGCCACCGCGCGCCGCGCCAATCCCGCCGCGGTCAATGAATTGCCGCTCGAGTTCATCGACGATACCTTGGGCTTTCATCCCGAGTGGGTCGTCGACAAAATTGCCCCGCGCCCAATTCTGTTCATCACGACGGATGACGATCGCCTGGTCCCGCCCGAAGAATCCGAGGCGCTGTTTGCCAAGGCCGGCGAGCCTAAGAAACTCGTGACCTTGCGCGGCTTTGGTCACTACCAGGTCTATGTTGAGCCTGCCTTCAGTCAGGTGATGGCGGAAACCACCGCCTGGTTCCGCACCCACCTCGCGCCCGTTTGACGCCTTGGGCGTCTTGATCCGAGCGGACGCGTGTTTGGACTTAACGCGCAGGCACCGCGCTAGAAACCATGGCGCGCCGTCACACCTCCCAGCAATGCAGGCCTGGCGGGCCTCGCCTGACCTTCTGGTGGCTTGACCAGGACCACTGCCTATTTCAAAGTCTTGACCATAAAAGCAACAATGGCGCCTCGGCACCGCCGCGGACGCGAGCGATGGAGGAAATCCATGTCCAAAAGGCGCAACAATGGCCGCAGCCGGCGCGAGGTGTTGTCGGCTGCCGTGGCGACGGTGGCCGTCGGGGGTTTTCCATTCGTCTCGCGCGCGCAAAACAAACCCATCAAGATCGGCATGCCGACCATTCAGTCGGGACGCGCGGCCATGGTCGGCTCGTCGTCTCGCAACGGCTGCTTGCTGGAGATTGAGAAATTCAATGCCGGCGGCGGACTGGGCGGCCGCATGGTCGAGCTGGTGGCACGCGACACCAAGGGCAAGCCCGAGGAGGCGGCGCGCCTGTCACGCGAGCTCGTCAACAGCGACGGCTGCGAAATTCTATTCGATTCGGAATTGTCGGCTGGGGCCTTTGCCATTCACGAGGTCGCCAAAGACTTGGGCGTCGTCGTCATGCACATGAACTCGGAGACCTCAGCGCTGACGGCCGATCCGAAGCTGCGCATTGCAAACGCCTTCCGGGCGGCACGGCAGGGCATTCACGATTTCGATCGCCGCCGGCTCCTACGCCGGCAAGATCGCCAAGACCAAGGGCCTGAAGAAGTGGCTATCGTGCTCGCCGGACTATGCCTACGGTCGCGACTCCACACAGCTCTTTCTCGAATACCTCAAACACTTCCAGCCCGACGTCGAGGTGGTGGGTGAAGCCTGGCCGAAGTTGTATCAGCCGGATTACACCGATGCCCTGACCAAGATTTTACAGATCAAACCGCAGGCCATGTATTCCTGCTTGTGGGGTGGCGACCTCACCGCCTTCATCGATCAGAGCGCAATCTACAATCTCTTCGCGCAGATGGAGGTCTTCACCATCAACGTGGCCGACTACACCATCCTAACGGCGGTCAAGAACCTGCCGAAGGGCATCCATTCCGGCAACCGCTACCTGTCGACGTTTCCGAGGACGGAAGCCAATGCCAAGTGGGCCGCCGAGTACCGGGCAAAATTCAACGAGTTTCCCATCAATTGGTCCTGGGAGAATGCCACCGGCGCCAAGTTCGTGCTCGAGGGTCTGAAAAAGGCCGGCAGCACGGAAGCCAAAAAGCTGTCCGACGCCATCCGCGGCATGACGATCGAAAGCCCGTTCGGAGCCGATGGAACGCTCACCATGCGGGCCGAGGACCAGACGCTCGTCAATTACGCCACGGGCTGGGGGCAAACAATCCCCACAGAACCGTTCATGCCGGAAGTGACGCCCGTCGATTGGCAAGTCATCTACGAACTCGAAACGGCATGGAAGAAGAAGAACAACTACCTTTAAACCTCGCGCTCGCCTTGCAGCGCGCTGGCGCATTGTCCAGGAGGCGCTAGTCGCAGCGGCAGTACAGATCTGGATCGAGGTGGTGCTTGGACTTGCCGGCTTTGGCCAACTGCGTCACGTCGCTCTCCTGCATCGTCACGCAATCGACCAGTGGTTTGATCATCGGCATGCTGCTGTTTTTGGTGGCCGCCGGCGTCTCGCTCATCTTTGGCGTCCTCAAGGTCATCAACTTCGCCCACGGCTCCTTCTACATGCTCGGGGCCTATCTGGTGCTGACCGTCTATGGCCTCAGCGACAGCTTTCTGCTGGCGGTGATCACGGCTGCCCTCGGCGTCGCCACATTTGGCCTGCTGTTCGAGCGCCTGATCATCAGCCGGGTGTACGGCTCCCAGGTCTTGATGCAGCTTCTCGTCTGCTATGGCGTGATCTTGATCCTGGACGACTTGGTCAAGATCATCTGGGGTCCCGAATTCAAGTCGCTCGGGATGCCCGCCGCCTTTCGCAAGCCGCCCTACCTGGTGGCTGGCGGCGTCGTGCCCGTCTACTATCTGTTCCTGATCGTGCTGACCCTGCTGATTGCCCTGGCGCTCGGGCTCGCGATCACACGCACCCGCTTCGGCAAAATCGTGCGCGCCGTGGCGATCAATCCGGGAATGGTGTCGGCGCTCGGCATTAACACAGGATACGTCTACGCCAGCGTCTTCATGCTGGGCGGCCTGCTCGCCGGCCTCGCCGGGGCGCTTGCGGCCCCGGTGCGATCCATCGTGTCGGGCATGGGCCTGTCGGTGGTGGTCGAATCCTTCATCGTTACCGTCATCGGTGGCATGGGCTCGGTTGCCGGCGCATTGATCGGATCGCTGCTGATCGGCCTGGTGCGTAGCTTTGGCACCATCGGCTTCCCGCTGTTTACCGAAGGCTTGATGTTTCTGCTGATGGCCGTCGTGCTGGTCCTAAAACCCAGCGGCTTGTTCGGGCGCGAGGGCTGACTTGGTGCGCACGTCCTCCACCCTGCGCGACTGCCTGATTGCGCTGGTGATCTTCGCCCTGCTCGCCGCCCTGCCGATGCTTTGGCCGAGCAGGGGCATGTCCGACTTTGTCATCCGGCTCGCCGCCTTCGGCATCTTTGCCACCTCGCTCAACCTGCTGGTTGGCTATGCCGGCCTGGAGAGCTTCGGGCACGGCCTGTTCTTCGGCCTTGGCGCCTATAGCTTTGCCCTCGCCATGCAGAGGCTCGGCACATCCATCCCGGCGGCCTTGGCGCTGACCGTGCTCTTGTCCGTCGCTGTTGCCGGCATCGTCGGGGCAATTTGCGTGCGGCTGAAGGAGATCTACTTCGCCTTCCTGACCCTGGCCTTCCAGATGCTGCTGCACAGCCTCATTATTGCTTGGACGCCCTTGACGGGCGGCGACCAGGGCTTGACGGGCGGCGTGCCGCGCCCGCCGTTTTTGGGGATCCGCCTCGACCAGCCCCATCACCTCTACTTGTTCTCCGCCGGCCTGTTGGTGCTGTGCCTGCTGCTGATGCGCCATATCGTGCAATCGCCGTTCGGCTACACGCTCCGCCTGATCCGCGACAATCCCGCACGGGCAACGTCGCTCGGCATCAACGTCTGGGCCATGCGTCTTGCCGCCTTCATCATCGCCGGTGCCTTTGGCTCGATTGGCGGCGTGGTCATGAGCCTGTTCGTGTCTGGCGCCTTTCCGGATTTCGCCTACTGGACCATTTCCGGCGAGGCGATCTTTATGATCATGCTGGGCGGCACCACCCTGTTTTTGGGGCCGGTGGCCGGCGCCGTCATGCTGCTGGCGCTGAACGACGTGGTGACCAAGCTCACCGAGCACTATGGCCTGGTTCTGGGGCTCATTATCTTGTTGTTCGCCCTCGGGCTAAGAAAGGGGCTTGCCGACTATCTGGCCGAGCTGTGGCGCGAGCGCAGCGCAGCGCCAGGGTCAATGCCGTTGCCAGCGCCCCCGTTCGCCGAGCCATCCAACAAACTGAGCGGCGAATGACACGGGCAGGTCAATGCTGCTGATCGAGAACTTGAGCAAATCCTTCGGCGGCGTCGTCGCCATCAGCGGCGTCAGCTTGCACTTCACGCCAGGCTCGCTCACCGCCGTCATCGGGCCAAATGGTGCCGGCAAGACGACGTTCTTTAACCTGATTATGGGGACCTTGCTGCCGGACCAAGGCCGCATTGTGCTGGGCGGAGAAAATATTGCCGGCCTATCTACGCCCGCGATCGTTCGACGCGGCATTGCCCGGGCCTTTCAAATCGCCAGCATCTTTCCGAGCCTCACCGTCCGCGAAGCGCTGCTTGCCGCCGTGAACGCTCAACGCCAACAGCACGCAAGGCTGCTGGCCCGCTTTCCGCTTGCCGCCTCGCGCGAGCGCGCCGAGGAGATCATGCATATGGTCGGCTTGGCGGCGAAGGCCGACATGATCTCCCGCTCGCTCAGCCACGGCGACCAGAAGCTCCTGGACATCGCCCTCGCGCTGGTGCTCGAACCGCGGGTTCTGCTGCTCGACGAGCCCACGGCCGGCATGGGGCCCGAAGAGCGCTGGCACATGATCGATACCGTGCAGCGCCTGTGGCAGCGGGAAAAGATGACCCTGGTGTTCATCGAGCACGACATGGATATCGTCTTCAAGATTGCCCAGAACATTGCCGTGCTGAGCTATGGTCGCGTCCTGGCCGAGGGCACACCCGCGGCAATCCGCCGACATCCCGCGGTCATCGAGGCCTATCTCGGCAGTGAGTACGCGGCGGGCCACGCATGAGCCAACGGGCGATCATCGAAGCGGAGGGCATCGATGTCTACTACGGCTCGAGCCAGATCCTGTTTGGCCTCGGCGTTGCCGTCCTCGAGGGTCAGACCACGGCGCTGCTTGGACGCAATGGCGCCGGCAAGTCCACTACGCTGAAGGCGCTCGCCGGCCTGGCGCCACCACGGCGCGGACGCATACGCATTGCCGGCACGGAGTTTCAGGGGCGAAAACCACATGCCATCGCCCGCGCCGGGATCGGCTATGTTCCCGAGGATCGACAGATCTTTCCCGAGCACACGGTTGAGGACAACTTGCTGATCGGCACGAAAAAGGGGCCCGACGGACAGGACTACTGGACGCTGGCGCGCATCTACCAAATGTTTCCGCTGCTCGAGCCGCTCAAGAGCCGCCTGGGCGGCCGCCTGTCCGGCGGCGAGCAGCAGATGTTGACCATCGCCCGCACGCTGATGGGAAATCCAATCGGCCTCTTGCTCGACGAACCGAGCGAAGGTCTGGCACCGGTGATTGTGGCGCGCATCGGCGAGCTTTTGCGGCGCCTGCGCGATATGGGTGTAACCGTCTTGCTGGCCGAGCAGAATATGCATTTCTGCCTTGGCATCGCCAGTCACGCCGCCATCATCGACAAGGGGCGGATCGTCTATCGCAACAGCATCGACGCGCTCAAGGGCGACGACGCCGTCAAGAAGCGCTATTTGGCCTTGTAGGGAGCGCCACCATTGCTTTCGCCTCCAGCGCCAGGTGGTGACGGCTCAACGCGTGAGGAGACGAGGGTGATGGGAAGCCGGCTCGACCCCGATCTTGCAAGGATCCTTGCGCTCCTGCCGCTCAAGGATGCGGCAAGCCTCACGCCATCCCGGGCCCGCCAGGACCTGGTGGCGTTGGCGGAGTTCTCGCAAGGATGTGCCTTTGCCGCAGCCGGCCGCCGTCGCCGACGCGCAAATTCCCATAGCCGGGGGCGCGCTCGCCGCTCGCCTCTACCGCCCAACGCGATGGCCGACGGGGACGCTGATGTATTTTCATGGCGGCGGGTGGGTCGCCGGCGACCTTTACACGCACGATCGCCTTGCCCGCACGCTCACCATCGAGCTCGAAGCGGTTGTGGTCAGCGTCGACTATCGACGCCCGCCGGAAGCAGCCTTTCCCTGCGCTTTTGACGACTGCTACGCCGCGACGCGGTGGGCCGCGAGCAACATCGCCACGCTGGGCGGTGACGCCGCCCGGCTGGGCGTTGGGGGCGACAGCGCCGGGGGAAATTTGGCGGCGGCCGTGGCCCTGGCGTGCCGGGACCTGGGACACCCGCTCGCGGCCCAGCTCTTGATTTACCCCGCAACCGACCTTGTCGGCTGCTATGGCGCGGAGGCCGAGAACGCCAACTACCCGTCACGCACAGAAAACGCCGAAGGCTATTTTCTAACCCTCGAGGCCATGCGCTTTTTTGCGCGCACCTACCTTGCCGATCCGGACGCCGGCCTCGATCCGCGCGCGTCACCGGCGCGCGCCGGTAATTTCGCGGGGCTGCCGCCGGCGGTGATATGCACGGCCGAACTCGACCCCTTGCGCGATGAGGGCGAGGCCTACGCCAGGCATCTCGAGCGCGCCGGCATTCGCGTCGACTACTTTCGCGAGCCCGGCATGATCCATGGTTACTTCGGCATGGGCGGCGCCTCGCCGGCAGCGGAGGCGGCCCGACGGCGTGCCTCGGCCCAATTCAAGCAGATGCTCGTCGGTCGATCCTGACGAAGACGCGCGCCGGGGCTTGCCGGCGACGGGGTTGAACGCAATGCGCCGGGTCAATGCAAACACGCAACGGCGCCGCCCGTTGGCGTGGCATGGCGCGGGCCGGGCCTCGAGCCGGCGGCATCGGGCGTGATAGAATTGCGACAGTAGACGGATTTATTGTTTTGCGCGGAACCACAGTCGGTCTTATGCATTCCCTTTCCCGGTTAAATCGGGGGGGCACGCACGTGTTTGTTTATCTTTTCCGCGATGGAAGCGGCGCCAATACCTTTGCCTATTCAACCGATGTGACGGGCCGAAACATTCCTCAGCGAACGACACGCACAAGGTGGAGTTTCGTTGCAGCGCTGGCAGATCGAGATATCGAAAACTTTGAAGACGTTAGGCACCACCTGCGACAGCAGGGCTACTACCTGTTCAAAAGGTGAGCCGAGTGCGCCCGGCTCGCCCTGCACCGGCGGCTAGCCCCCGCAGGGCTGCTTGATTTGTCCGCCCTCGGTAAAACCGTTGCGCATCAATTCCAGTGCCGGTTCGTCAGCCCTTTGTAGTTCCTCCGGCTTAAAGCAGCGAGTCATAACGTTGCTGCCCTCAGACCGTCGACAGATGACGCCATGCCGCCCTTGCCCTACCACGCGCCATGGCAAGGTGGGCGCGGACGCCTTTTCCCAAACCTGGGTCCCCTTCGTCAGTAGGCTCGGCATTATTGTGGTCCTTCCGGCAAGGCCCACCCGTCAGGCATTTAATATCGTCCCAGGGTAACGTTTCAGTGACAGAACTCCCGATTTTGCTTGGCATTTGGTAAACAGTTCTACGGCACGGCCCAACGCGCGCTCCCGACCAGGGCGCGGATTTAGTTAGCTCCTCCCCCGCGCTTCGCACCCCGCTCGCCCGTGCACGTCCCGACGACGGATGAAAAGAGGGCTTGCGGGCTTAACCAGGCGCGGTCACAGTCTGCCTGCCCTCCCCGCGTCGGCGCGATGTCTCAGTCCCCACAAGACGTGCCCCGCAGGTGCGCGCCGCGGGACGGCGTCCGCGCTCGCTCGCGCTACCGGGCGCGCGGGAGACGGCCGCCGCCGGCAGGTTTGCTTTGTGGCGTCAGAGCAAAGCCTCACGCGCTCCCGCCGCAAGCGCTGGCCTCGACGCCGGCATAGGGCCGTTGCCTGGCAACCCAACCGCAACCCCCTTCATCGCCCGCCACCCTGCGGCGGCGCTTGCCCGCGCAAACGTTCGATCACGGAATTGAGATTGACGGAATTGCTCCAAAAATCCTCGCATTGGCAACATCGACCGGGATCAAATAGGGCCGACTCGGCCACGCTGTGATGAGCGCCATAGCGCCGGTCGTCCCATGCTTGCGACGGCGCGCTGGGCGAGGAGACCTAAAGCCGCAACGACGGCCAACGCCGCGGCAATGGTTTTTTTTGAAAAGGCGTGAGCCGGCGGCCGACCAGGGATGCGGCTTGTCCTCAAAGGGGCGCGGCCCGCCGCCGGGCCGCGACCGTGGCGTTCGGTCAGGTGTTTCGAGACCCCGAGCGCAGATCCGTCTGATCGGGAAGTTGCCCGTTCGGCGTCAACCTGTCGATCACGGCCGGTAGGTACCTGGAGAGTTGCGAAAGCAAATCGTCCTGCGGGGCACCCGACTGGCGCGAAAGATCGTTGATGGTTTTTTGCCCGAGCGCCTGGCGCAGCTGGTTGGGCGAGACCGCCTGGTTCTGGCCGGTGCCGATCCAGGAGTTGATCACGTCCCCGAGGCCGTTTTGCTTGAACTGATTGATGAGTACGTCGAGCCCCCCCGATGAGGCCTGCGGCGCGGATGGCTCCGCTTGAGCGGCGGATGCGGCACCCCTTCGAGACGCCAACAGTGCCGTCAAGGCCGCGGCAATTTGCGAGAATTGGTCTTGTGCCGGTTGGCCCTGAGCGGTCTGACTCTGCGTTGGTTTGGCTCCCAGCGCCGCACCGATTACGTCATCGAGCAATCCCATTTTGAGCTCCTTAGGAAACGATGCACCGCGCAGCCACCGATGCGTGCTGCAGGATCGATTGTGCGCGCGGGCGCGACAAACTAAATCGGCACAAACCCTGAATAGGGGTCCTGAGTACGGGTCCTGAGTACGGGGACATGTTCGGGCTTTAATCGCGACGGCTCTCCTTGGGGCCGATCGCCTAGGACGGGGGTGGTCGCGCAACCGAAAGGTCACCCCAACTCGTGACCCGCGTGATACGAAGGGCGATGACCGGCTGCTCGGCGATCTGCATGGCCGCAAGTTGTGGGTATCGTCCGCGCAGCAGGCTCTGGGCCTCATCGTGCTCGATGCCGTGCGCCAGGATGTCGGCGTGGCCGTGCAGCATCACCCAGCCGAGCCGCGCCCAATCCTCCTCATAGCGGTCGACCACGACGGTGACCATCGGGTTCTCAGAGATATTCCGCAAGCGCTTGAGGAGGCGCGCGGGTCGACGCTTTGGCTTCTCGTCAATTGTTACGTAAAGCGTGGGTGCCAAGACGACAAAACAGACCGGTACCACATGCGGAATGGCGGCCCGGTCGGCCGTTGCCAAATGGGCGACCCGGCGGTCGGCCAGGAATAAAGCTTCGCGATCCGAAAGCATAGGGACCTCGCTGCCCGCTCCGCTGACGACCAAATCGAAAGGACGCCGCGTGCCTGGCCCAAGCCCCCCGTACGCGATTTCGAGACAGACGCCGTCACCGCCTCTTTGCCCTGGCCAGCGCTAGAATATCGGCACCGAAGGAATAGGTCAGGAGGGCAAGGCCGGCGAGGCAGAGCGGCGGCGCCGTCTCGGGGGGAAAGATCGGCGCCAAGATTGCAATCAATACCGCGCCCTGGACGGCACAGATGACTTTTCGCCGCCGCAGGGGCTTGAGGGGCGCCGCCAGCGTCGGTTGAAGCCAGCCGGCCGCGACAAAAAGATAGCGCATTAGCCCGTTGCTTAGGACCCAGACACCCACTTGCCCCGTGCGATAGACCAGCAAGGCGAGCCCCAGCATAAAAAGGCAATCGACTTCCAGATCGAAATCGGCCCCGAACCGACTGGTCATGCCGTTCCGGCGCGCAATCCAGCCGTCGACCCCGTCAAGCACAAGAGCCCCCGTCGCGGCAACGGCCAGCAACCAGCGCAAGCTTTGGTCGAGATCGCGCGCGCCCAGCATGGTCTCGCCCACAACCCCCCACAGCAAGGCGGTCAAAGCCGCGCGCGCCAACGTCACCGAATTGGCCGCGCCGAAGCGCTGGTGGGGGGCATGGCGGTCCAGGTCAAAGACCACAAAGGCCGCGACGAGACCATAACACGACAACGCCGTCAGCACACCGCGCCAACCGATGGCCGCCAGCACGCGCAAGGCCATCGCGGCGGCGATCAGCCCGACGGCCACCGTTAGCAACTGCATTCCCGCAACAAACCGGAGCGGCCTGGTTTGAGGCAAGATCATCGGACCACACGACTTGGCTGCGCGTCAGGGCAGCCGCTTCCCACAGCTGTCATTCCGTTCGCCTGGGGCCGATCCCTGGCAACGCCGATCGCAACAGGCGCGCAATCCTCTTGACCCCAGTCGGCGCGACGGCGGCCACTCGATCAACGGGGCCACCCCCGCGCCGGTCCTTCCCGCTAGCCGCGTCCCGCGCTGCGGAAGCCCTTCGCCACCTTCCCGGCCGCTTCAAACGTCGCGGCCGCGTCCTTGGCGGTCATGGCCACCGTCGTCTCAATGTCGGACAGGCTGCCACCGGCGGCGGCGGCGAGGATCGCAGAGGCCGCCGTCTTTTCATCTGGGAACTCGCCGATCACCAACCAATCATGGCGGCCGAAGGTCAAATACCAACCCAACAGCTTGCCACCGACACTCTTGAACAAGTTGGCGACCTGTTCCTCGCAATTCTCGGGCTTGGCGAGCATGCCCTTCACGGCGTCGGTCGTAAACTTCCCGCGCGATATATAAATGGGCATGGGTACCTCCTAACGAAAAACGCCTCCTCAGCGGCAACAGTAGGCCCACCCTTCCCGTCGGTCAGATCAACTCTTTGCAATAGAGGTAACAACCTTTGGGCCCGCGCGGCGCAAGCCTAGCCGTGGTGAATTTGATTTCGATCAAACCGCGACAGGGGCAAACCTGCAAAACGTCCACCAACCTTTATCGCGCTTCGTAGGCAGGCTGGGGTCATCGACAGGGGAGGCGGGCGACACGGCCTGGTGTTCGCTTTTTTGCTGGGATACACGATGTTGCCGGACCCAATCTTAACCAACTCCCGGGGCGCCGAGGTTTTGGCGCCGGGTTTGACACGCCCAGAGTTTAAGCCGCGCCAAGCTTTTCGGCCCGTGCCAATCATTCGGGCTGCCGGGCAAATGGCGTGGCTTGGTTGCAATGCACAAGACGGGGCTGCCGAACGGCGGCTCCAGGCATCGGCCGGTCGCGCGTTGGCAAAAAAAGCCCGCGCGCGGAGGCGACGGCCGGCGCGCGCGGGCCTTCGGATTTTCCGGGTTACACCCAATTCCTTTTCACCTGGGCGTTGCAGAGATTTCTGTTTTCGAGGTTTTGCGCCCGGGCAAGGCGGCGCAGGTGCGCGCACGTCAGGCCATTGACGCGAAGCTATGGCGCGCTTGGGGCCCAGGCAAAACGGAATCCGCGGGATGAAGCTTTCCCTGACCTCGGCCCCCCCCTCTCGACGCAAACAGGAACTGACCGTGTTTGTGGTCTTGACCTTGGTTCTGGCGCCCGTCCTGGCGATTGCGACGGTCGGGGGATACGGCCTTGGCATCTGGCTCTATCAAATGATCAGCGGGCCGCCAGGTCCGCCGCCAAAGGCACCGCGCCCACCGGGTATCGTCCCCCAATGAGCCCCCAATGAGGCCCCCAACGAGGTCAGTGAGGCGCGACATGCGAGGCTCGACATGCCCATAACCCGCCGTGCCCTGCTTCCTCACGACAGCAGGCCTGGCCGGCCGACCGGAGAGGACAACGGCAGACGCCAGGTCGAAATCGTCAGCCTCCTCGTCAGCACGCGACCCCAGCACTTGGCTGCCGTCGCTGCGGCCATCCTCGACCTCGGCAATTGCGAGATCCATGCCCAAGATCCGAAGGGCAAGCTGATTGTGGTGATCGAAGAGGAAAGCCAGGGGGCGATCGGTGCCAAGGTCAACCGCATTGCCGGACTGCCCCACGTCGTCGCTGCGGCCATGGTCTTCCAAGCCACCGATACAGACCCTGGCGTTGCTTGAGGCCGCTCATGACCGACCGCGGGATGAACCGTCGTCAACTCTTGAAAACGCAAGCCGCGCTTGCGGCCGCGGCGGCGGCAGGATTACCGACCTCGTCTGTCGCACAACTTGTCACCGACCGTAGCCAAAGCGAACTGACCTGGAACAAGGCGCCCTGTCGGTTTTGCGGCACGGGCTGCGGCGTCCTGGTGGCCACCAAAGATGGGCGGGTCGTGGCGACCCATGGCGACGCCAAGGCGGAAGTCAACCGCGGGCTCAATTGCGTCAAAGGCTATTTTCTTTCCAAAATTATGTACGGGGAGGATCGCCTGACGCAGCCGCTGCTGCGCAAAAAGAACGGTGCCTTCGACAAGACTGGAGACTTCACGCCCGTGTCCTGGGATGAAGCCTTTACGGTCATGGCCGAAAAGTTTCGCGCCGCCCTTAAAAAGGGCGGACCCTCGGCCGTCGGCATGTTCGGCTCGGGGCAATGGACGATTTGGGAAGGCTACGCCGCTGCCAAGCTCTTCAAGGGCGGCTTCCGCAGCAACAACCTTGACCCCAACGCGCGCCATTGCATGGCTTCGGCTGCCGCCGGCTTCCTGCGCACCTTCGGCATCGACGAGCCGATGGGCTGCTACGACGATTTCGAGGCGGCCGACGCCTTTGTGCTATGGGGCTCGAACATGGCGGAGATGCATCCGATCCTGTGGTCGCGCATCACGGATCGGCGGCTCTCCTTCCCGCACGTCAAAGTGGCCGTATTGTCCACCTTCGAGCACCGCTCCTTCGAGCTGGCCGACATCCCCCTGGTGTTCAAGCCACAAACCGACCTCATCATTCTCAACGCCATCGCCAATCACATCATCACAACCAATCGCGTCAACAAGGAGTTCGTCACCAAGCATACGGTGTTCAAGCAGGGCCAGACCGACATTGGCTACGGTCTGCGACCCGAGCACCCCCTGCAGCAGAAGGCGACCGGCAAGGACAATGCCGGCGCCGCGAGCGATATCAGCTTCGATCAGTTTGCCGCCTTCGTCTCGGCCTACTCGCTGCAACGAGCCGCCGATGAATCCGGCGTACCACTCAATCGCATCGAAGCCGTGGCCGAGCTCTACGCCGAGCCAAACACCAAGGTCATGAGTTTGTGGACCATGGGCTTCAATCAACACACGCGCGGGGTGTGGGCCAACAATCTCGTCTACAATCTGCATTTGCTGACCGGCAAGATTGCCGAACCTGGCAACAGCCCGTTCTCGCTGACCGGACAACCATCGGCGTGCGGCACCGCACGCGAGGTCGGCACCTTTTCCACCGCCTGCCCGCCGACATGGTCGTCACCAATCCCGAGCATCGCGCTAAGACGGAAAAGATCTGGCAGCTGCCGGAGGGCACCATCGCCGACAAGCCGGGATTTGATGCCGTCCAGCAGAACCGGATGCTGAAGGACGGCAAGCTCAATGCCTATTGGGTGCAGGTGAACAACAACCTGCAGGCGGGCGCCAATATCGATCAGGAAGGCCTGCCGGGCTACCGCAACCCCGAAACCTTCGTGGTCGTCTCGGAGGTCTACCCGACGGTTACCGCGCTCGGTGCCGATCTCGTCCTGCCCGCGGCGATGTGGGTGGAGAAGGAAGGAGCTTATGGCAATGCCGAACGGCGCACGCACTTCTGGCACCAGCTCGTCGAACCGCCCGGGCAAGCGCGTTCGGATCTGTGGCAGTTGCTCGAGTTCTCAAAGCGCTTCAAGCTCGACGAGGTTTGGCCGCAAGAGCTGATCGACAAGAAGCCGGAATACCGCGGCAAGTCCCTCTACGACGTGCTCTTCAAGAATGGTCTGGTCGACAAGTTTCCCGTCAAGGACGTCGAGGCGGGATACGCGAATGCGGAAGCGACCCACTTTGGCTTTTATGTGCAGAAGGGCCTGTTTGAGGAATACGCAGCCTTTGGCCGCGGTCATGGTCACGATTTGGCGCCCTTCGACACCTATCACCACGTACGCGGCTTGCGCTGGCCGGTCGTCAACGGTCAGGAAACGCGCTGGCGCTTCCGGGAGGGCTACGACCCCTACGTCAAGGCGGGCAAGGGTTATGAATTCTACGGCTTTGCTGACGGCAAGGCGCGCATCTTTGCCCTTCCCTACGAACCTCCGCCGGAGAGTCCCGATAAGGAGTATCCGCTCTGGCTCACGACCGGACGCGTGTTGGAGCATTGGCATTCCGGTTCGATGACGCGGCGCGTTCCGGAACTGTACAGGGCTGTGCCCAATGCGCTCTGCTACATGCACCCTGACGACGCCAAGGACTTGCAAGTCTGGCGCGGCGAAGAAATCAAAGTGGTGTCGCGACGAGGTTATATTCGCACCCGGGTCGAGACCAAGGGGCGCAACCGACCGCCGCGTGGCGTCATCTTCGTTCCCTGGTTTGACGAAAGCGAGCTCATCAACAAGGTGACGCTCGACGCAACCGACCCGATCTCGCTGCAGACCGATTTCAAGAAGTGTGCGGTCAGAATCGAGAAAGTCTGAACCCATGCCTATCGCTAGCAAGCACCTGTTGCGCGCCCTAGCTGGCGCTGCGGCTCTCGGCCTTGGCACGATTGCCAGCGGCCAGAGCAGCCCCGACGGTCTGCACTCCAACCTGCGCGGTAACACGCCGCTGCCGGTCGAAGGACCTGCCCCCCGCTTGCTGCCGCAGGCAAATACCGACCTCCGCGAGGTGCGCAACTATCCTGAGCAGCCGCCGGTGATCCCGCACTCGATTGAGGCCTATCAACTCGACAGCAACGTCAACCAGTGCCTGTCCTGCCATGCACGCGCGCGCACGGGCGGGTCACAGGCGCCGATGGTGAGCATTACCCACTTCATGGATCGCGACGGCCAGTTTCTGGCCAGTGTCTCGCCGCGGCGCTACTTCTGCGTGCAATGCCATGTCCCGCAGTCGCCGGTCAAACCACCGATCGCCAACCGCTTTGTCGATATCGATGCGCTCCTTAGCGCTACGGCGCCCGCCCGAAAATGAGCCTGCAGCGTAACGACCCCACAACCCTCGCCGGCTCCCTGCAGGCCGGCGCACGCAACGTTCGCGGCTGGGCGAGCCGGCTATGGCACCGCAGCCGCCCCCTACGCCAGCGCTTGCTGGACTATTGGCAGATATTGATTTCACCAAGCCAGACGCTAAGCCTCGGCTTTCTCAGCATCGGCGGCTTCCTGGCCGGGATCGCCTTCTGGGGAGCTTTCAATACCGCCCTGGAAGCGACCAACACCGAGACCTTCTGTGTCAGCTGCCACGAAATGCGGGACAATGTCTTCCAGGAACTGAAAGCTACCATCCACTATTCGAACCGCTCGGGCGTGCGTGCCACCTGTCCCGACTGCCACGTGCCGCATGCTTGGACCCACAAGATCGCGCGCAAGATCCAGGCGTCGAAAGAGGTTTGGGGCAAACTCTTCGGCTCGATCACTACGCGCGAAAAATTCCTCGACAAACGCTTTGAGCTGGCGTCCCACGAGTGGGAACGGTTGCTGGCCAATGATTCCCTTGAATGCCGCAACTGCCACGCCGCGACCTCAATGGACATCGCCAGGCAAAGCCAACGCGCCGCCAGCGCACACCAGCGTTCCCTCTTTAGCGGCCAGAAGACCTGCATCGATTGTCACAAGGGGATCGCGCATCGGCTGCCGAAGGGCGCCTACGACTTCGGCATGACGCAAGAGACCGCAGCGCTGCGCGATTTCCTGCAGGCGGGCGACAAATAGACCGCTGACCGGCACGGGGCTCTTGGGGAGGCATGGTCGACCGTGGCGGCGCAGGCGCTGCCCCAGCCGCGGGCCCGGCTCACGCGAATTGAGGATCGGGCAGCGGCCAACCCGCACGACCCGTGCGCGACGGCTCAATGGTCATTGCCGCCTCAGGGAGCCGCAAGGGCGAGACGACCGATGCAGTGCTTGAGCTGCTGCACGGCGGGATGTTCTGGCTGGCGCCGGCGCAAGGCTCTTTGGGTGGCAATGACGACCTTGCGCTCGAGGCGTTCGTGCAGATGCCCGCAAAACACCACATCAAGCTGATCCTGGGCAAGGCCAATAATGGCGGGCACGTGATCGCCATGCTCCCGATTGCCGCCGTCGAGCACGACGCCCACGCGTGTGCTGTGGCGCACACACAGCGGCGAGCCGTTGCCCAGCAGCAGAGCATCGTTGCCCTCCTCGCCCCGGTCAGGAGCCAGCATCGCTTGCGCGTAGCTGCGCTGGTGATCGCATAGCACCTCCACCCGACCGAGATCGTCGATGGCAAACGGCGCCCCGTGGATCGCCTGTTGCACTAGGTGGCGGGCGTGGTCCGTACTGAAGGCGCCATCGCCGAGAACGACAGGCTCTAGGCCCTCGCCGCACTTGGGGCCGCCGGCATTGAAAATATGGCGGCCGATGCTCACATGGCGGCGCTCCACCACCACGCTCGGGAATTTGCCAAGCACTTCGACCAGTTCATCAAACATACAAGCCCCAACAAAGGATGCCGCCGAGGCGGGTCGCTTCAGCAAGAAAAGACCAGGAAAACAAGAGGGCCGCAGGCGAACAGTGGGACCGCGCCACGCTCACGGCAAATCAAAAGCGCGTAAGATTGAGCGCCGCGCCAGCACCCCGCCACGGCGTCGCGCGCCGCTAGCTTGTAGCAACAATGCGCCACCCGATGCTGCGCGCCAACGGCCGAGTCCCCCTTCGTAGGTGTTAGTGAGGAGGTTGCGCCTGCTGGTTCCCCCAAACACGCCGCGCCCGGCCGCGCCAACAACGTCATGGTGTCTCCGCTCGCTGTTGAGGCGCTTAACACCGCCTTCTACACGGTCCTCCCGATGGACAGGCTGAACCCCTAGGTCACACAGTCGACGAGGCGCTGACGTATCGGACACACGTCAGAGCTGGCCTCGGCAGATTTGCAAACCCTACGCCCGTTGGGTCGCCGCTTGACGCGTAGTATCTGCCGGGGTCCATGCCCCCTCGCGCGCGCTAGGTGAAGGACGCCGACGCCACCCGCGCCCCTTGCATCGCGCCTCCCCCCTTAGCTTTTCCCCGCCTGGACTGACCGTCCGGGGTCACGTGCAGAGCCGCGCTACCGCCGATCTCCCCCATTCCGGCGATCGGCGCGGTGAGGCGCAATGCCACCTGCTTGCCGACCCGACGGCCTACCCGATGGTGGTGCAGCACCAGCGGAGCCGCGCGACAGGGATGTCTTCGCCCCGGTGTCGTTCTTGATCATGGCGACGGCCGCTCATTGTGGTCTGTCGCTCCTGGTGTGCCTGGTCGGAGCGCAACCCCGCCCGTTGGCACCCAGCAGCCCTCCCCGCAAAGCCCTACCGCCGCCGCAAGGGGTCAACACTGCCAGGCGCCGACGGCGCGGCGACCGACGGCACAAAGCAGAGCCCCACGCAAGGCCGTGGGACCCACCTCGCGTATAAGGCAAGCGACAAAGTGCGGCTCGGGCCGGGCCCGACGATCACAGCAGACTGGACCCGGGACGGCTGATCCGGTATTGCGCGGCTATGAGACTGAGCAAGCTTGCCCAGATTGTCCTGCTGTCGGCCCTCCTGGAAAGTATTTCGCCGTTACCGCTCCTGGCGGGGGAGCGCGCGGCCCTGCAAGCGGCGTGCTGGCAAGCCTCAGCGCTTGCGGGCAAACCCGGCGAGGAGTTGGTCGTCCGCGCCAGTCGGCAATGGCGCGTTCCGGACATTGCCGGCCTCAACCCCTCCATTCCCCTGCCCGCCGCAGGTACGGTTCGCCGGGTCGTGTTGCCGCCCGGCCAAAAGCTGATCGCCCTCACGTTTGATCTTTGCGAAACGTCGGGCGAAACCGCCGGCTATGACGGCAGCATTATCGACTATCTCAGGTCGCAGCAGGTCAAGGCCACGTTTTTCGCCGGCGGGCATTGGATGGCTTCGCACAAAGCGCGCACCCAGCAGCTCTTGAGCGATCCGTTGTTTGAGATTGGTACGCACGGCTGGGCGCATCGCAACACCCGCCTCATGAGCGGTTTGGAGTTGCAAAAAGAGATCCTCGGACCCTCAGCCGTCTATGCAAGCCTTCGCACCGAGCTGAGCCAGGCGCAGTGTGCGGCGCCGGTGCGGTCGGCATTCTCGGCCATCCCGGATCGACCGAGCCTGTTCCGCTTTCCGTTCGGCGCTTGCAGCGCGGAAAGCCTTGCGGCCGTCGCCGGAGCGGGCCTGATCGCCATCCAATGGGACGTTGCCACCGGAGACCCGTCACCGCATCGCTCCGCACGGGCGATTGCCGATGCGATGATCCGCAACGCGCGGCCCGGCTCTATCGTTGTTTCGCATGCCAATGGACGCGGCTACCACACGGGTGAAGCCTTGCCGCTGGCCATTCCGGCCCTGCGCGCAAAGGGGTTCACCTTTGTCACGGTCTCCGAGCTCTTAAGTGCGGGCAAGCCCGTCATGGCCGAGACTTGCTATGATGCGCATCCCGGTGACACCGACAGGTACGATTTTCCAAGGGTTTCCACGCCAACCGCCTCCCCGTCCTGGGAGCCCACAACGCATGTCCGAGCCGGCCCCTCCCTTCCGCGCTGAACGGTATCTCCTGCGCCCTCTGCCGGACGGTCGCACCTTGGCTTTGGGCCGCTTCACCGCCGCAACGGCAGACGTGCTTGGTCCGGCGACGGCCGCGTTCGGGCCGTGGGCGCACTATGGTTTCGACGGCGGAAAAATTGCCGCCGGGTTCAAGACCAGCACCGAGGGGATCTACCGGTTTCAAGTCGAATGCGCCGGTGAGCTTGCAGGCGCCATCGTCGTGGTTTGTCCCTGGTTGGCCGGGCCCTACCTGCAAATGCTCGCAATCTTGCCGGCGCATCAAAACCTCGGCATCGGCGCCAGAATTCTCGCCTGGTACGAAGGCGAGGCGCGTAAGCTGTTCCGCAATGTTTGGCTATGCGTCAGCGGTTTCAATGTCGCCGCCCAGCGCTTCTACCAAGCGCAGGGCTACACGCTTGCCGCAACCCTCGATGGACTGATGCGCGACGGCGATGCCGAGTTGCTCATGCGCAAACGCCTCGTGCCGTAACCCTCCTTTCGGCAGAACACTCCGAAGCTGGGGCACCCCGTGTGCACATGCGCGCGAGCCCCAGCGTGTCCGCGCGCCCGAGGTGATGGCGTGGCCGCGTCAATCGGTTTCGATCGGCAGCGAGGCGTCGCGCGCCCACTCGCCCATCGACCCGTCATAGAGCGACAGCTTGTCGTAGCCCAGCTGGTACAGCAGGAATAGGTCAACGGTCGCCGAAATACCCCCGCCGCAATAGCAGATGACGGACGTGTCCTTGGCCACGCCTTGGGCGGAGAATTTGGCGGCCGCATCGGCGAGTGTCGCGAAGGTCTTGTTCGCTGCAACGAGGCTCGCTGCCGGAACGTTGACGCTGCCGGGGATGCGACCCGGCCGACCATAGCGGCTCGGCTCCAAGCCCTTGTGAAACTGCGGCCCGAGCGCGTTGACGATCCTCGTCGCCGGGCTGCCGAGCGCGGCGGCGACGGCGTCGCGATCGCTGAAATAGCCCGGCCGTGGCGCGGCGGCAAAAGTGGCGAGCGGATAGCCTTTGGCCGCTCCCGTCTCGATAGCGCGCCCCTCGGCTTTCCATGTGTCGAAGCCACCGTCCAGGATTGAGGCCTCGTCAAATCCCAGCGATTTCAACATCCACCAAAAGCGCGTTGCCCACATGCTCGTGCCAATGCTGTAGAGCACGACGTGCACCCCAGCCCCGATGCCATGCCGGCCGAAAGCGGCCTCGAGCGCTGCCGTTGTCGGCATCATAAAACGCAGCCGCGTCGTGGGATCGGAAAACTCGCCTTGCAAATCGAGAAAGTCCGCGCCGGGGATGTGCCCCTCCTCAAAGCTGCGGCGACCGGCGACCACACGATAAGGTTGGTCACTCTCGGCGGGCGCCGGCTCGAGATAGGTCGTGCAATCATAGATCCTGAGCTTGGGCTGGCCGAGACTGGCGGCGAGCTGTTCGGTGCTTGTGAGGGCCCGGGGGTCGCGCATGTCTTTTATCCTCATGGTGCCTGGTGGCGAGGCCTGCTGCCCAGCGAATTTCGCCCGGGCCAGCATGGCACAGCCGTTCCGCCTTTGCATCGGCGCGGTCGCCAGCCCTCAGAGCCACAAGACCTTGCGGCGCAGGTCGAGGTCCTCCGATAGGGCTTTGGAGGGCCCGACGTGAATAATCTGGCCGCGTTCGAGCGCCACGGTGCGGTCGGACAGCGCTAGAGCAAGGTCGAGATGATGATCGACGATCAATATTGCGATCTCCTGGCGGAGTTTGTCGAACGCCTCGAACAACTCCTCGATGACGGCGGGGGCCAAACCCTCGAACGGCTCGTCGAGCAGCAGCACGCGCGTATCCCCCGAAAGCGCGCGCGCGACGGCCACCATTTGCTGCTCGCCGCCGGAGAGGTAGTCGGCCGGCGAGCGCCACCGCTCCTTAATGCGCGGGAAAAAGGCAAAGATCTTGTCTTCCTCCCAGTAGGTGCCGGCCTGATTGCGTCGCCGCAGGCGACCGAGTTCCATGTTCTCGGCCACGCTCATCCCCGCAAACAGTCCACGCCCCTGAGGCACGTAGGAAACGCCGCGGCGGGTGATTTCGGCCGCGGCGCGACGCGCGAGCTCTTCGCCTCGCAGCCGGATGCTGCCCGTGGCCGGAGGCGCGGTACCGACGATCGTCTTGAGCAGCGTCGACTTTCCCGCGCCATTGCGACCGAGCAAGGCCACGATCTCCTTTTCGCGCACGGCGAAGCCAACGTCGTGCAGGATATGGCTCTTGCCGTAGAAGGTGTTGACCCCGTCGAGAACGAGCAACGGCTGGGGCTGGGCTGCGGATGGTCGGGCCTTGCCGGCAAGCGCGTGGCTACCCGAGCCGATATAGACCTCCTGCACCTTGGCCGAGGAACGGGCCTGTTCGACGGTGCCATCGACCAAGACCTGGCCGTCGTTCATCACGGTGACCGCATCGGCAAGCTGGAACACGCGGTCGATATCGTGCTCAACCAGCAGGACCGGAATGTCCGTCGAGATCTGCTTGATCAGACGGCCGATGCGCTCGCGTTCGGCGGCGGCCAGCCCCGCGAGCGGCTCATCGAGCAGCAGAACACGCGGCTTGGTTGCAAGCGCGAGTGCCATATCGAGCAGCCGTTGGCCGCCATAGGACAGCGATCCGGCCTCGACCCGCTCGATGCCGGCAAGACCCATGGTGCCGATCATGGCGGTCGTTTCGCTGTTGACCTGACTGAGGCTCTCGGCCGCCGTCCAAAAATTGAAGCGCTTGGGATCACGCGATTGCACGGCGAGTCGCACGTTCTCGAGCACCGTCAAAGCCGGAAAAAGATTGGTAATCTGAAAGGATCGACCGATGCCGGCCTGGGTAATGGCGCCGGGCGACAAGCCGCCAACCGAGCGCTCCTCGAGCACGACTTTGCCCGCATCCGGGGTGTACATGCCCGAGATCACATTGAAGGCTGTGGTCTTGCCGGCCCCATTAGGCCCAATCAGGGCGTGTAGGCTGCGGTCCTTGACGCAGAAGCTGGCGTCCTGGACGGCCTTGATCCCCCCAAAGCTCTTGGAAATTCCCTCGACCGCCAAAATTGTGCCCTGCCGGTGAGCTTGCGGCCGCAGGAAGGCGGGGAGCTCGACGCTGCCGGCCTGCCGACCTGCCATGGCTGCCTCTTCTACCGTCTTTGCCGCAAACGGCGCCCAAAGCCGTTCGCCCAAACCGATGAGACCCGTCGGCGAAAACACGATGAAGGCGACAAACAACAAGCCGAAGTAGAGCAACCAATTTTCGGTGATGCTGGAGAGATAGTCGCGAAAGATTACAAAAAAGAGGGCTCCGAGGGCAGGTCCAAGGAAGGAGCGCATGCCGCCAATGATCACCATGGCCAGCAGTTCACCGGAGAAGGCCACCGAGATCGGATCGGCCGAGGTCATGCGGTTGTTGAACAGCAGCAGCGTGCCGGCCAGTCCTGTCCCCGTCGCCGAAACCACAAAAGCCAAGAGCTTGTACTGATTGGCCTGATAGCCAATGAAGCGGGCGCGCGTCTCGTTCTCGCGGATCGCCACCAAGACGTGTCCCACCGGCGAGCGATGAAAGCGCCACAGCAGGTAGGCGACGGCAAAACCCACCGTGGCGACCAGCACATAGAAGGCCAGCGAGCTATCGAGGGAAAACCCGGCAAACGTCGGTCGCGTGATACCGCCCAGACCGTTTTCGCCGCCGGTTACGTCGGTCCATCGGAAGGCAATCGTATAGAGCATTGCCGCCAGGGCGAGCGTCAGCAGCGAAAAATACACGCCGCGCCGGCGGAGAATGACATAGCCGAAGATGAGCGCGATGACCGCCACCACGGCCACCGCCACCAAGATGGGCAGCAAAATCGAGCCCGGAAACAGTTTGAGCTGTGCCAATCCGGCCGCGTAGGCGGCCAGGCCGAACCAGGCGCCGTGACCGAAGGACGTAAGCCCGGTGTAGCCCACCAAAACGTTGAGCGCCGTGCAGGCAATGGCGAAAACCACCACCTCCGTGGCCGAGGTGATGCCGAGCCCGAGCCAGGTGAGGGCGAACGGCAAAAGCACCAGCGCGGCGGCGGCGATCAGGAGGTCGCGTGCTTGTGGCATTTTGCGCGCCTCATTCGAACCGCTGGATGCGCTCGCCGAACAGGCCGCGCGGGCGCACCAGCAGGACCAACAGCATGAGCAGATACATGGCCGCCTCGGAGAACTGCGGATAGCCGAAGGCCACCACCAGTCCCTTCACCAAACCGACGATCATGGCGGCAACGACGACACCCCAGAAGGAGCCAAGGCCGCCGATCACCACCACGACGAAGGCTGCCGTTATGATTTCATTTCCCATCGCTGGATGGATGGAGAAGATCGGCGCCAGCATGACGCCGGCTAGGCCGGCGAGCCCAACACCGAGGAAGGCGACCGCCATCATGTAAGGTTCGAGCGAGATGCCCAGGGCACCGACCATGTCCGGGCTCTGCACGCCTGCGCGCACCACGCGTCCGAAGGCCGTGCGCTGCAGCAGAAACCAAAGACCCGCGACGCAGGCCGCCGCAACCAGCAGCACAAGCACGCGATAGTAGGGATAAATGAACCCCCCCACGAACAGTTGGCCGCGCAGCTCGGCGGGAATGGAAAAGGATAGGGGCGGCGCACCGAAGATCATGCGCAACAGCTGCTCGGCAACCATGGCCAGGCCAAAGGTGAGGATCAAGGACAGACTTGGATCGGCCTTGTAGAAGCGGCGAAATAGCGTGCGTTCGACGCTGATACCCAACAGGCCAACCAGCGCCGGTGAGACCACGATCGAGCCGCCAAAGCCGATCGTCGGCGACAGGACTACCGTCAGGTAAGCGCCGATCGCATAGAAGGCACCATGGGCGAGATTGACGATGCCACCGAGGGAAAAAATGAGGGATAATCCGAGCGCAATCAGCAGATAGTACGTGCCGGCCAGCAGGCCGTTCAGCACATGCTGCAGGAAGAGAACTGACTGCACCCGGCTCCTCCATATCCATCGCGACGGGGAGGCGCGACGCGCGCCTCCCCGCCTGCGCCGTCCCGGATCAGGCGAAGGTGCAGGCGTTCTCTTCCTTGGTCGGGGCGATGGCCTCGAGATCCTCGTTGGCGGCGGGCACCGCTGGACTTGGCCGGTAAATGTCCCACTGATTTTTCAGCTCGGAAGCCTTCAGCGCCTCGACCGCATACATTTCGTGCATCAGCTGGTGATCCCAGGCCCTAAAATAGCCCGGTCGCGTCTTGAGCAGGTCGAACTTCGCCCCCTTCTCCCAATGTTCGACCAACTTCGGCGCCTCGGTCGATTTCACCTCGTTCATCGATTGGGCAAGGATTTTCAAGGCCATGTAGTCCCCCCAAGCCTGGTTCTCGGGGGGCTTGTGGTACTTTTTGCTGAATGCCGCCACGAACGCCTTCGAGCCTGGCGTGTCGATCAGATGATGCCACACCAGCGGCCAGGTCCCAAAGAAGTTGCCCTTGCCCGCCCCCCAGGCCACGGCGGTGTCGAAGCCAAAGCCCGCGACCGGAAAGTCGAGGCCAAATTCCGAGTATTGCTTGAGAAAATTCGTGATCTGCAGGCCGGCCAAGTTCGACACCACGAGGTCGGGCTTGGCGCTACGGATCTCCAGCAGCAGGGCCGAGAAGTCGGTGGCATCGGTGGGCACCAATTTGTCCGAGGCGAATTGCCCGCCATTGCTTTGCATGAAGCGCTTGGCAACGCGCAGCAGATCATGGCCGAAGGCGTAGTCCGCGGTCAGCGAGAACCACTTTTTGTCCTTCACCAGGTTGTTGGCGAGCAGCGCACGGCCCACCGTCTTCACATACATGGAATTGGCGGACTCGACGTGGGCCATGAACTTCTTGCAGCCCTTCCCCCTGAGCTCGTCGGAGTTGCAGCCAGTATTGACGAACAAGGTCTTGGTGCGGTCGGCCACCTGCGAAATGGTCAGACCCGAGGCGGAGGAGATCTCCCCGACGATGCAGGCGACCTTGTCGCGTTCCACCATCCGCTCGGCCTTGGTCGAGGCGGTTTGCGGGTTGACCGAGTCCTCCTTGATGAGGTCGATCTTGCGGCCCATCACCCCACCGCCGGCATTGATCTCCTCAACGGCAAGATCCGCCGCCTGTACGGCGAACTCCCCGAGCGTGCCGAGAAAGCCGGTGCGCGGCGTCAGGTGACCGATCTTGATGACGTCGGCTTGAGCATAGGAAATCGCGGGAAATGCGCCGATCGTCGCCGCGCCCGCACCCTGCAGCAGGCGACGGCGTGATAGTGAGTTTTTCTTAGTCATGAGCGTTCCTCTTTGCGCCGATTGTTCCGGCTTTTTTGCCGATCTTCCGGAACGGTACGGCAATTCGGGGTCGGCTGGTCCAGGATTGCGCGCCACAATTGCCGTTGCGCCGCGACATGGCAGAGGTGCGCCCCGGCACGTGGCGGCCGCGCTGCACCTCTGCCAGGCCGGTCTCGCGTTTTGCTCTTAAAACGTCTGTGGACGCCCGACTACCGGGACGGTCCCGCGAACCTCGCGCCCCCCCATCGCACGACCCGCCCAGCCCTGGGGCCACAACACCATGGCCCTAGGCCGCCTTGGCTGCACGACAGGTGGCCAGCACTTGGTGCCCAGACCCGGCCCGCAGCAGACGTCCCTGGGCAGAGGTGGGGGGCGATCGCTGGAGTGCGGACGCGTCCGGGGCGAGGACAAGTTTCCGTGAAGAGCGCATTCGGGGTGCCGTCGCACCCGCATGCCGGACCGCGGCAAGCCTCGGCGGAACGAAAGCGGCTTCGCGCACCGCGTCTCCCGGCGCGCCGACAGGCCCTCGCATTTGCCGCCGCGGTAAGGCTTTTTGGCGCGGGGCGCGCGGCCAACGACCCGACGGACGTCCGGGCAGCGCCGCGCGCCAAGGCGGCATTGGCCGATCGCGGCGGCGTGTTCGGGAACCTTTTCGCTCGCGGGACATCAAAGGCTCAACAACGAACAGGGAAGACGCCATGCCCAGGCTTGAGTTTCGGCGCGATGGCAATTTTCAGGCGCTTAGCGATGCGGACCTCGTGCGCTTGGCCCTGCAGAGGGACGGCGAGGCCTTCCGGGAGATCATGCAGCGTCACAACCGGCGGCTCTATCGTGTGGCCCGCAGCGTCGTGCACGATGACAGCGAAGCGGAAGACGTGGTGCAGGAGGCTTATGTCCTGGCCTTCGGAAGCCTTGGCAAATTTAGGGCCGAGTCGAGCCTGGCCACTTGGCTGACACGCATCACCCTCAACGAGGCCCTTGGACGCCTGCGGCGCCGGCGACCGACGGTGGATTTGTCAATTCTCGATGCGCCGCAAGGCGGCGGCGCCCAGGTGATCCCCTTTCCGACCATGACCGCCAACGAAGACCCCGAGCGCAGCGCTGCCCAACATGAGATCCGCCGCCTCATCGAACAGGCAATCGACGAGCTGCCGGAAATATTCCGCGTCGTGTTCGTCATGCGTGATGTGGAGGATATGACCATTGAAGAAACCTCCGATTTCCTGAGCCTTCGCCCCGAGACCGTGAAGACGAGATTGCACCGGGCACGCAAATTGTTGCGGCAGGCCCTCGATGAAAAGCTGGCCCCTGTCTTGACGGACGTATTCCCCTTCGCAGGAGCCCGCTGCCTGCGCATAACGGACGAGGTGCTGAACCGGCTTGGCCTATTGCCCCCGGCCGCCGGCTGAGCGGTTGGGGTTGTCAACTTTGAACGACCGGCAACACCGGCGGGCGGCGTTTGGCGCGCGAACGCCGAGAATGGGAGGAACGTTCGATGCGGCTCGGCAGCATTGGTTTTGGCGTCGTGGTGGCGGGGGGGTTGTGTGCGGCACTGGTGGCGTCCGCCGCCCCTGCCGCGCGTAAGGGCTTTGATGCCGAGATCGATCGCTACGCGGAGGCGATGCTTAGCAAGGGCCGCAAGATCTTTCGCTATGACACCTTCGGCAGCGAGGCGTTCTGGGGGGATCAGCTGCAGCTTCATAAGGCGATCGCAGGCGCGAAAAACGGCGGCGTAGGCCCCGGCGTTTCGCCAAAAACGGCGCTTGCCGTTGGTCTCAAGGTCGACGCCGACGCGTTGCCGGCGGCTTTGAAAAAGCAGCTGGCCGCGGGCAAGGTGAACCTCGACGATCCCGCGACGACCCTCGCCCTTCTCAAGCTCAATGCCGTCGTCGGGGTGACGGCCTTGCTCAACCGCGACGGCAGCGTCAAAGGCATGGGTATCCAGTGCGCTTTGTGTCATTCCACCGTCGACAACTCCTTTGCCCCGGGGATCGGCAAGCGGCTCGACGGCTGGGCCAACCGCGACCTTAACGTTGGTGCAATCGTCGCACTGTCGCCGAGCCTCAAGCCCTTCACGGACTTGCTCGGCGTTGACGTCGACACCGTAAAGAAGGTGTTGGCAAGTTGGGGGCCGGGCCGCTTCGACGCGGAACTCGACAAGGATGGCAAGGCTTTGCGTCCTGACGGCAAGCAGGCCGGCACGCTAATTCCGCCCGCCTTCGGCCTCGCCGGCGTCAATCTTCACACCTGGACCGGGTTCGGATCGGTCCCCTATTGGAACGCCTACGTGGCGGCGACCGAAATGCACGGGGCCGGTACGTTCTTCGATGCAAGACTTGGCGACAAAGACCAATTCCCGGTCGCCGCGAAAAGTGGATCGTTCAACACCCGCGGCTCACCGGATCAAACGACATCCAAGCTGGCGGCGCTGCACATCTACCAGCTGTCGATCCCTGCCCCGAAGCCGCGGCCCGGATCGTTTGACCGAGCGGCCTTCGAACGCGGAAAAGCGTTGTTCAATGGCAAAGCCAGGTGTGCGACCTGTCACGTGCCGCCACTTTATACCGAGCCCGGCAACAATCTGCATGCCCCGAGCGAGATCGGTGTCGACGCCTTCCAAGCCGACCGCTCGCCCACCCACATGTATCGCACCGCCCCCCTGGCCGGCCTGTGGACCCACCAGACCGGCGGCTTTTATCACGACGGCCGGTTTGCCACCCTACTCGACGTCGTCAACCACTATGACGGCCACCTCAATTTGAACCTCAGCGCCGCGGACAAAAAGGACCTGATCGAATTCTTGAAGGGCATCTGACCGCGGTGGCGAGACGTATCGCGTCGGTGCGACGAGCAAAGGGCCCTCACGTCCGGTGCTCGGAAGCGATCGCTCGCCGCATCGCGCGATCATGGGTTATTCTTCTTGTCGTGATGCGGCGGCGTCCTGGGGTTGCGATTGGGATGCTTGGGCACGGGTACCCCGGCCACCTTCGTCGCATCCGCACGCCGATCTTTTTTACCCCCCGGGCCAGCTTGCAGCTTGGCTTGGTGCGGCGCGGGCTCGACAGCTCGTGCCGCCACCGTCCCATGCCCCGAGAATTCGCCGGCCTTTGCCGTTGCCGCAATGCCGGGTTTGCCGCCGTTGACCGACGCAAGCAGCGTCCGGTTCTTGCCGGCAGCGTCGTGATGCTGGCTCTGGAGCGGGGTGGGCGGCACGTGCTTGTCCTGGGAGACCGCCTGTTCCTGCGCCGTCGGCTGCGCTTTCAATCCGCTCGGCCCACCGTTGTAGCTCACGTTGGTCACGGTCGTCCTGTTCACAACCGTCGTGTTGTAGACATTGGTGATCTGAACCGCGCCGATGCGCGTGACCGCCGTGTTGTAGACAAACACGCGATCCCGCCAATAGCCCCCATGGTAGCCGACGCCCGTGTAGCCGAAACCATAGTTGACGCCGCCGTAGAAGCCGACGCGTGGTCCCCAGTATCCCGCGCGCCAAACATAGACGCCCTCGTTCCAGGCCCAATATCCCGGCGTCCAGAGCAGACCCGGCGCCGGTGCTCTCACCCAGGTGCCAGGGACCCAGAAGTAGCCGAACTCGCTCCACGCCCAATAGCCGGGCACCCAAATAAAGTCAGGGCCGGGAATGATCGGCTGAACATAGACGGGCAGCGGCGGTGGGGGCGTGGTGATGCGGATCAGCACCTGGGCGTGCGCCAAGGACGCGATCAATGTCAGGGTGCTCAGGAAAAAGACGATGGCACGGATGGCTCGCATGGGATGTCCCTCGCGTTGGCGTCGGCCTCCCGCCCAGCCACGCAACAATCCCGCACGCTCGCCTGCTTTTGAGACGTTCCTACCCTTTTTGCTTTTGTCCCCCATCAAACCTGAACACGACATGAAGAGCCGAGCCCTTGCTGCGTAGATGCCGAATGCCGACGGGCGATGCAGCAACCAGGGTTGCGGGGCGCGCGCTGGCGCAGCATTTGCGTTGGGCGGCGCGCCAGCGCGTGGGGATCGACAGATCGCGGAGGACGATCAGGCCCTCCGCAGGCGCGCTGCCTCTCCCACACCTCGAAGAGGACAACTTTCGCGCTGGCGCGCCGCGAGAGAGATTGCGGCTCAACCGATCCCGCGCATCGCTCGAAGCCTGCCGTTCGCCGCGCGGCCACACGCTCGCCTGCTCGCGCGTCCGAAAAAGCCTCGGCGATCAGGTCGAGGCGCCGCCAACCTTCAGCGTTTGCAACACGTCGACGAGAATGCTGAGGAGGTCGAGTTCGGTCGCCATCCATTTTTCATCGACGCTTGCGTCAAGGCCATTGACCTTACACGCGTCGATGCGGGCCTGCGTCGCCCTGATGCGGTCGGTGCAAGCTTCGATCTTTTCGAGTATCTCGGCGCGGCGCCCAACGGTGTCATGTGACACGGTTGCCCCCAGCCCGCACCCCCAACTCAGCACGACGTCGTAGGCTTAGTTGAGATCTCCTAATCTTTCGACAACGTTGTCGGTCATCTTCCATACGGTGATGTCGGATGACCCAACCTTTCGCACACTTTAGCCCGCTCTTCCGCGGGCGGCCGTCGGGTTGCCGGAGCAAGGCTGGCCGACCAAACCGGCCCATGACATCGCACAGCGGCGTGGCGGCGCCGCGGCCCGCGGGCGCGCCGAAACGCACGCGCTCAGCCTGCTTTTCGTTTTGGAACTGTGACTTGCCCCTGCCGTTTAGCCAAATATCACCGCGAGCAAAAGCGCGATGCTCTCGCCGCCATCAACCCACACAGGACACCAGCATGGGACTCTTTAGCAAAGACATCGAAACCATGGACGACCTCTTCCTGCATACGTTGCAGGACATCTACTACGCTGAAAATAAGATCGTGAAATCGTTGCCGGAGATGATCGAAACCGCGAGCGACGCCCAACTCAAACAAGGCCTCGAGGCGCACCTTGGAGAGACCAGGGGCCACGTCAAGCGGTTGGAGCAGGTCTTCCAGATGCTCGGCCAGAAGCCAAAATCTGTGAACTGCCCGGCGATTGACGGCATCATCGAGGAAGCCGAAGAGGTGACCGGCGAAGTCGACGACAAGAATGTACTGGATGCGGCCATTATCGCGGCAGGCCAGGCGGTCGAACACTATGAGATCACCCGCTATGGATCTTTGATCGCCTGGGCCAAGCAGCTTGGCCGTAACGATGCGGCGCGTTTGCTGGAACAAACCTTGGGCGAGGAAAAGGCGGCCGATAAGAAGTTGACCGGCATCGCCGAGGGCAAGATCAATCTGAAAGCAGCCGGCTAAGCCGCCGAACGGTGACCGTGACCGCCACACTTTGCGGCGGTCACCGTCATCGAGGCGAACCCTAGGCCCAAACCCCTTGGCCGTGGCGCAAGCTGTCGACAGACCTTCTCGCATCCCGGCCGCCGCGCACGGCAGCGACGGCCGGACTTGCTTTCGCAGTTTGATCGCGCGGCCTGCACCGGCTGCAACTTTTTGACAGGGCCGATCGCTGAGACCGAACCGATCCTGAGGATGGCGCGCACCGTCGCGCGCAACAGCCCTGTCGCGTTTCGGCGCCGGCAAGTCTGCCGCGAATGTCCACTCGTTGGCGTGGCGGTCTCACCACAACCGACGTTTTCCGCATTCCAATCTTTTTTTCTTTTTTGCGGTTCTGCGGGAACTTTCTCGCTCGAGCAGTTGATCGCTTTTGCCCTTCTCCGGACGGTCCTGCGCCCACGCGCGAGCGTGCAATGGCGCCGGCGGAAGGCTGGAACAACTTAGGTGCCTAATCGTTGCTCCAGCTAGACAGCAATCCTCCTACGGAATGGAGTTCCTATTATGCAACGCCACACCCTCTTAGCCGGCACGGCGATCGCGCTCGTGATGTGCGCCGTGCCTGCCCTCGCTCAGCAAAAGGCGGAAGACAAAGCAGGCTCCGCACAAACCCAGGGCGAAACCAAGGAGCAAGGTTCGCCACAAAAGGGCACGAGCCAGCGCAAGGCCGAACCAAAGAATGAGCAAGGCTCGGCCCAGAGTAACGGCAAGGACAAGGGCGCGCAGACCAAGCAGCAGAGCAAGGAGAAGGGCGCGCAGAACAAGGAGGAGAGCAAGGAGAAAGGCGCGCAGAACAAGGAGCAAAGCAAGGAGAAGGGCGCCCAAACGCAGGAGAAGGGCGGCAAGGGAACTGCGCAAGCTCCGACGAAAGAGCAAGACAAGAAGGGCAGTGCACAGACCGCACCCCGGGAAAAGGACGGCAAGGGCACCGCTCAAGCTCCGTCGAAGGACAAAGGTACGGCCCAAGCGCCCGGCAAGGAGCAAGGAAAGATGGGTTCCGGGCAGGCCCAGTCGAAGGATCGCAACGGCAAGGAGATGCAGAAGTCGTCCGAGCGTTCGAGCTCAGGCGAGCGGGTTCAGCTTTCTGAGCAGCAACGCACCAACGTGCACCAGACGCTGCTTAAGGAGAGCAAACTCAATCGGGCCACGAACCTCAATATCTCAATCTCTGTCGGGACACGCATCCCGCGCTCGGTCCGATTGGTCGCGCTTCCCGCTTCCATTATCTCGGTCGTTCCCGCCTACCGGAGCTATCAATACGTCGTCGTCAACGACGAAATTTGCATCGTCGATCCGAACTCCTATGAGATCGTCGAGGTCATTGCGGCCCCCGGGCAGACCGCCCGCGTCGATAGCCGCGGCGGCCAAAGCGCTCTGGTGCTGACGGAGGAAGAAAAGGCAATTGTGCTACGCTCGATTGACATGGATCGTAACTCGACGCTCGGCTTGGGGACGTTGACCGAGGGGTCGTCCGTTCCGCGCGGAGCCAACGTTCAGGTCTTCTCCGACACGGTGGTCCAACAAGTTCCAAAGCTGAAGGGCCACAAATTCTTCGCCGCGGAGAACCGCGTCGCCATCGTCGATACGCAAGGCGACAAGGTACAGCTCGTCCTGGAAGGCAAGCACTAGTCAGGCAATGCAGCGGGCGCCGGACGCTCCGTCCGGCGCCTCTTCTCGCCGGCGGTAAGCCTCCGGGTTGGCGGTGGTGGTTACCTCGAAACCCGCGAAAGACATGTTGACGTTAACCTCGAGAGCCCAGCGCGACCGGTAAGCCAATGCGGCAAAGGCTTGTAAAAACCTTCTGCCCACGCCTTGGCCGATCGGCGCGCTGGCTGTTGGTTCTGGTGGTGACGACCGTTGGCGCCAGGGCGGACGATTGGCACACCTATAGCAACGCGCGCTACGGTTTCAGCCTCCAATATCCAAGCAATGTCTTTGCCGTGGAGCGTACGGCCGAAGCCGGTGATGGACAGCTGTTCGTTGCTAAAAATGGCGATGCGCGCCTGCTCGTCGGCACGCTCAGCAACGAGGCGAACTTTACGCCGGCGAGCTATCAGAGCTACGTCGCGCGCAATTCCTACGCTGACTATCGGATTGGCTACCACCGCCTCGGCGGCAGCTGGTTTGCCCTGTCGGGCGAAGGAAACGGCAAGATCTTCTACGAAAAGGCGATGTTCAGTTGCGGGGGCCAACGCATTAACAGTTTCGCGATGATCTATCGATCGGATCAGCGCCACATCTTTGACCGCATTGTCGAGCGGATCGAGGATACTTTTCGTCCCGGTCCGAAGTGCTGATCGGCGGGCTTCGGCTAAAATTCAAAACCGCCGAGCCAAGAAGGCGCTAAAAGGCGACAGACAAGAGCGAGCCGCCGTCAATGGCCTGGCACCTGGATCCGATCGAGGGCGCAAGCAGCCACTCGTCAATGATTACTCATGGCGCCCCATCGCCGAGTGATGCTTGGTGTCGCGCATTGTCAGATAGACCACCAGCGAGGTGGCGATAACGGCCGTCAGGTAGTAATAAAACCAGGTTTCATGACCAATTGATTTGAACCACAAGGCAATGGACTCGGCGGTGCCGCCGAAGATTGAAACGGTGAGCGCGTAGGGCAACCCCACCCCCGTTGCCCGCACCTTGGTCGGAAATAGCTCGGCTTTAACCACCGCGTTGATCGAGGTATAGCCCGCGACGATGAGCCATGCGGCGGCAATCAACAGGAACGCAACGAGGGCGCTCTTGGTCCCTTGCAGCGCGTAAAGGAGCGGAACCGTGAACAGGGTGCCGGTCACGCCAAACCAAATTAGCAAGGTTTTACGGCCGATCTTGTCCGATAGCGCGCCATAGATCGGCTGCAAAATAAGCGCGAACACGAGCGAGGCTCCGGTTACCAGGGTGGTTTGCCCATCGCTGAGTCCGACCGAGAGCTTCAGAAACTTCTGCATATAGGTGGTATAGGTATAAAAGGCGGTCGTGCCGCCCATAGTCAGGCCGACAACCAGCATCACCTCGCGCGGATAGTTGAGGAGAGCCTTCAGGGAGCTCTCGCGTCGCACCACCTTTTTGGCCGCGATGAAGTCCTCGGTTTCATGCAGATTGCGGCGCATGACCAAGGCTATGACGGCGAGGAGCGCACCGATGACGAAGGGGATGCGCCAACCCCAGGCCCGCAACTGATCGGCGCTGAGAAAGACCTGCTGCAGCAACAGCAAGACGACAATGGCCACGAGCTGGCCGCCGATCAACGTCACGTACTGGAAGCTCGAGTAAAAACCGCGATGCTTCTCGTCGGCTACCTCGGTTAGATACGTTGCACTGGTGCCGTATTCCCCGCCAAGGCTCAATCCCTGGACGACACGCGCCAAGCCCAGCAGCACAGGCGCCGCGACGCCGATGCTGGCATAGGTGGGGGTCACGGCAATCATCAAGGAGCCGAAGCACATCAACAGGACCGACAGCATGAGGGCGTTGCGGCGGCCGTAGTGGTCGGCGAGATGGCCGAAGAGCCAGCCCCCGATCGGTCGCACGATAAAGCCGATGGCAAATAGGATGGCAGCGTTCAGCTGCTGCACCACCGGGTCTTCCCCCGGGAAAAACGAACTCGCGAAATAAAGCGCAAAAGCGGCATAGGCATAAAAGTCATACCATTCCACCAGGTTGCCAACCGAGCCGATGAAGATCGCCTTCAGGCGACGCTGCACATCGTGAACCTGGTCGAGGCGATCGTCGCCAAGCGTGCTCGATGTCGTGGCCATCTGTTAGACTTCCCAGCCGATGCAAAGCGGATGTGGTAAGCTGACAACGCCTTCGAAGCGTGAGCGTTTCAGGCTTGCGAGCGGCCGGAGGCGCTGGGCCCCCAGTGCCGGAGGCGCGGGGACCCGCTAGTGCCGGAGGCACCAGGGCCTGCAGTCGAGAACAACGCAGGGCACGCGCAATGAGACGGCGATGTCGTCTCGCGCTTGCGGCGCGCCAGGGTCCCTGGGCTCGCGCCGAGAAACCTCCATCCCGTGCCGCCCGGGAACCGGGCTTTCCGGACGACGTTGCCTTTGCGGTAGATACAGAGCGAGCCTTCGCCTGCCGGCCGCGGCAATTCCCCTCGAACCTGGGGAGGCGAACGATTTGGGCGGGCGCCAGGCCAAGCCGTCGGGTCGGGGGCGCCCTATTGGTCGCGTCGACGAGCGACGGCAAGCCCGCGCTGGGCGCGGAGTGGACCAGAGCCCGCGGGAGGTTGCGCATGGCTGGTATTCGACCCGTGCTAGGGCTTCTTGTTGCGCTCACGACGACCCTGCAATCGGCTGGCGCCGATCCGCTGCTCGCCGACTTCGACTACCCGCAGCCGGTTCATCACTACGACTTCCAATCCCAGGGGCAGTCGCTGACCATGGCATTCATGGATGTGCGGCCCCAGCAGCCAAACGGTCGGACCATCGTCCTGTTGCATGGCAAGAATTTCTGCGCCGCCACTTGGGAGGCCAGCATTGGACCGCTGCGCGATGAGGGCTATCGCGTCGTCGTTCCCGATCAAATTGGCTTCTGCAAATCCAGCAAGCCGCAAGCCTATCAGTTCAGCCTGCATCAGCTGGCCGCCAATACACACGCCCTCCTCGCCAGCATTGGCGTCGAGCGGCCGATCGTGCTGGGGCATTCGATGGGTGGCATGCTGGCCTTCAGATATGCGTTGATGTACCCGCAGGACATGACGGGCTTGATCGTGGTCAACCCGATCGGGCTCGAAGATTGGAAAGCCAAGGGCGTACCGCTCGTCGGCGTGGATCAGCTCTATGAGCGGGAGCGCAAGACCTCCTTTGAGAGCATCAAACGCTACCAGGAGGCCACCTACTATGCCGGTACCTGGAAACCAGCCTACGACCGCTGGGTGCAGATGCTTGCCGGCATGTATGCCGGCGATGCCGGCAAGCTCGTTGCTTGGAACCAAGCCCTGACGTCGGACATGATTATGAGCCAACCCGTCGTCTATGAATTCGACCGCATTGCGGTGCCGACCACACTGCTGATCGGCCAGAAGGACACCACCGCGATCGGCAAGGATCGGGCGCCGGCCGAGATGGCAAGCGCACTTGGCAACTATCCCGAGTTGGGGCAGCTGGCCCATCAGCGGATCAAGGGTTCCGTGCTCCTCACGTTTCCAGAGCTTGGCCATTCACCGCAGGTGCAAGACCCGGTGCAGTTCAACAAGGCCTTGCTGCAACAGCTCGCTGGCTTTCGCTAAGCGGGCCGCCCACCCGATCGGGCCGACCCAGTTCGGTTGGGAACAAGCGGGCAGCTTGATCGTTGTGGTGGCGTTGATGGTGGCAGCCCCCTTGTCGGGGCCCTTGCGTGCGAGTCGAGAATGCGGCTGAGGCGCGCGCTATTGGGGGTTCTCGGCCTCGTCCTGCTCGGGGCGGTCGGCTTTATCTTTTTCAGCCGACAACCGGCTTTACCGGTTATGCAACCGCCGTCGGCTGCCAGCTTCGATCGAGCCCTCGTCGCCAAAGGGGCCGAGCTTGCCCTGATCGGCAATTGCAACGTCTGCCACACCAAACAGGATGGAGCCCCCTATGCGGGGGGGCGGCCGCTCAAGACGCCATTCGGCACGATTTATGCCAGCAACATTACAGCCGATGCCAATACGGGCATTGGGTCTTGGTCGGAGACGGCCTTCTTGCGGGCCATGCGCGAGGGCGTGCGGCGCGACGGCGCCCACCTCTATCCGGCCTTTCCCTACGATCATTTCACCAAGGCTTCCATCGGCGACCTGCGCGCGCTCTACGCCTTCCTGATGACGCGCGAACCCGTGCGGGCCGAAACACCCAACAACGAGCTGCCCTTCCCCTGGTCTGAGCGGGCCCTGATCGCGGGCTGGAAACTACTCTATTTCAAAGCGGGCGAGCTCAAGCCCGATCCGACCCTCAGCGCCGAACTCAACCGTGGCGCCTACTTGGTGGAAGGCCTCGCCCATTGCGGAGCCTGTCACACCCCACGCAATCGGTTGGGCGCGGAAGCGAACGATCGTTACCTCGACGGCGGCGAAATCGATGGCTGGCACGCCCCGGCCTTGAACGCGGCCTCGCCGGCGCCAGTGCCGTGGACAAGTGAGCAGCTCTTTCGTTACCTGCGCAACGGCTTTGTGCCGCCACACGGCGTGGCCGCCGGCCCCATGCAGCCCGTGGCCAACAACTTGGGCACCGTCTCCGAGCAAGATGTGAAAGCCATCGCCACCTACATCGGCGCCATGCTTGGTCCAGCCACGGCCAGCCGGCGGCAAGCAGCGGGCGCGGCCAAGGCGCAAGCCACGCCTCAACCGGCATCGACCGCAGGTGCTGCAGTTAGTGCCGATGGCGCGGTGATCTACGCGGGGGCTTGCGCGCTCTGTCACGAGCCGACCGGACAGGCGTTCTCCGCCCATGGTATTAATTTGGCGTCCAGCAAGGTGGTGGCAATGGCCGACGCCCGCAATCTCACCCACGTCATTCTCGAGGGCATCGACCCGCCCAAGGCCTCTCCCGCCGCCCTGATGCCAGGGTTTGGCGCGGCGTTTACCGACAGTCAAGTCGCCGCGCTCATGGCTTACCTGCGCAGCACCTTCAGCGACCAACCGGCGTGGAGCGGGCTCGAGGACACGGTGCGTGCGGCGCGGCAGGCGGCTCGGGAACCTTGATCGCGATCGCGACCCTGCTTTGTGCGCAGACCCAGGAGGTTCGATGCTCACGCTCAACATCAATGGTCGACCGCAGCCGGTCGAGGCCGAGGCGGCAACACCGCTGCTTTATGTGTTGCGCGACGAGATCGGGCTCAACGGCGCTAAATTCGGCTGTGGCCTCGGCCAGTGTGGCGCCTGCACCGTGCTATTGGACGACCGGCCCATACTATCGTGTATCACGCCAATCGCCGTGGCCCAGGGCCGCCAGATCACGACCTTGGAGGGACTTGGCGGCATCGACAATCCGGGTCCTGTGCAGCGCGCCTTCATCGCCGAGCAGGCGGCGCAGTGCGGTTTCTGTATAGCCGGCATGATCATGCGTGCCGAGGGCCTGCTTCGCCGCAATTCGAAACCCTCCGACAAGGAGATCCGCACGCATATGAGTGCAAACCTGTGCCGCTGCGGCACGCACATGCGCATTCTGGCGGCTGTGCGTCGCGCCGCGCAGGCCGAGCGATCCGCCAGAGTTGATGCTTCACCCTCACAGGATGCACGGCGATGAGTAGGCTTGCGGCCCCGCTGTCACGACGATCGCTGCTCGGGGCCGGCTCGGCCCTGGTGGTGAGTTTCACGTTGGCTCGCTCGCCGTTTCCCAGCGCGACGGCCCAGTCGGCACCGCCGCGATTGCCGGGCAGTCTTCGCACCACGCCCATGCTCGATGCCTGGATTCGCATCGACGCCAATGGCATCAGCGTCTTCACCGGTAAGGCCGAGCTTGGCCAAGGCATCAAGACCGCGCTGTTGCAGGTCGCGGCCGAGGAACTCAGCGTCGAACCGAAGGACATTACCTTCATCACGGCGGACACGGCCAGGACCCCCAACGAGGGCTACACCTCCGGCAGCCAGTCAATGCAGGACAGCGCCACGGCCATCCGCCACGCTGCGGCACAAGCGCGCGAGTTGCTGATTGCCGCCGCCGCCACGCGCTTAAGCATCCCGGCCGAGCAGCTGACGGCAAATGCTGGCGTCATCAGCGGCCCCGACGGCCGCCGCGCCGACTATCGCGAGCTTGCCACAACCGAGATCCTGCACCTGGAAGCGCGCCCGCAATCCAAGCTCAAAGAGCCCGGCAGCTACCGCTGGATCGGCACGCCGATGGCGCGCGTCGACATCCCCGCCAAGGTGACGGGTGGGACCGCCTATGTGCAGGATTTGCGCCTACCCGGTATGGTGCACGCGCGGGTCGTGCGTCCGCCGAGCTATGGTGCGCGTTTACGCTCCGTCGAGGTTTCTGGCGTCGAGCGCATGCCTGGGGTCCTTAAGGTCGTGCGCGACGGCCATTTTCTCGCCGTCGCAGCCCAGCGCGAATTCCAGGCCGTGCAGGCGATGGACGCGCTGGCACTGGCCAGCCAGTGGGACGAAGACAAGGTGCTCCCGAACCCAAATGGGCTCTACGATTGGGTGCGCAACGCCGTCTCTAAGGAGTACGTCATCGCCTCGGTCGGCAACGTTGCCGAAACTGCGGGGCGCTCGCTGGAGGCGGTCTACCACCGACCCTATCAGTTACACGGGTCAATTGGGCCCTCCTGCGCCGTGGCGCAGGCCGAGGCCGGCGCTCTAACAGTATGGACGCATGCGCAAGGCGTCTACCCGCTCCGCGCGGCGCTCGCCGAGATGCTGGGCCTGGCGCAAGACAAGATCCGTTGCGTCCATATGGAGGGCTCGGGCTGCTATGGTCACAATGGGGCCGACGACGTCGCCGCCGATGCCGCCCTTGTGGCATTGGCACTCCCCGGCCGACCCGTCCGCCTCCAATGGATGCGCGACCAGGAGCACGCCTGGGAGCCTTTCGGACCGGCGATGGTGACGCGCGCGCGGGCCAGCCTCGATAACCGCGGCAACGTCGCGAGCTGGCAATACGAGGTGTGGAGCAACGCCCACTCGACGCGTCCGGGCGGCGCCGGCAACCTGATGCCGGCTTGGCATTTGCAGCGAGCCTTCACCCAGCCTGCGCCGGAGCCCATCCCGCAGCCCACGGGCGGCGGTGACCGCAACGCCATCCCGCTCTATCAGTTCGCCAATATGCGCATCGTGCACCGCTTTATCCCCGAGATGCCGCTGCGGGTCTCCGCCCTGCGTGGCCTCGGTGCCTACATGAACGTGTTTTCGCTCGAGAGTTTCATGGATGAACTGGCGCTTGCCGCCGGCGCCGATCCGGTCGAATTCCGTTTACGGCACTTGCAAGACGCCCGCGCCCGTGCGGTCGTTGAGCTCGCGGCCGAGAAATTCGGTTGGAGTAACGCTCAAAAACCAGGCGTGGGATACGGCCGCGGCTTCGCGTTTGCCAAATACAAGAACCTGGCGGCCTATACCGCGGTGGTCGCCGAGCTCGAGGTCGAGCGCGAGAGCGGACAGATACGGCTGCTGCGGTTCGTGGCTGCCGACGACAGCGGCGAGATCGTCAATCCGGACGGCGTGCGCAACCAGATCGAAGGTGGAATTGTGCAGTCGACGAGCTGGACGTTGCGCGAGGCGGTGGCCTTCGATGAAAGCCGCATCAGGAGCCGAGATTGGAGCACCTACCCGATATTGCGCTTCGCCGATCTACCCGACCATGTCGAGGTGCACCTCATCGACCGACCGGGTCAACCCTTCCTCGGCACCGGCGAATCGGCACAAGGCCCGACCGCGGCCGCAATTGCCAACGCCGTTGCCAATGCGACGGGGGTTCGCATCCGTGAGCTGCCGCTCACACCCGCACGCGTGAAAGCCGCCATTGGCGCATGACTTGGGCGCAGGCTGGCGGCGAACCCTCAAATCTGCAGCGCGGCTGCTGGCGTTGGATGCTGCCGTCGCGGATTGATCGGTCGCCTCGCCAAGGCGCGACCTGAGCCGCGCGAGCCAGCAGGTTCGGCGAGACGTCCCGGGAGCCGCGCGTGTTGCCGCAAGGGCCACCGCTTTTTATATTTCGGCGCGATAGGGCGCTTAGATGCAGGCAAAAAGCACCGCTGGAGGCGGAAACGGTCGAAGCTCTTGCTAGGCCGTAGGGGTTGGCGCTAGCGCCGGTGTTGAGAGCTCCCCGTGCGACCACGCACGGTGCTCGCAGAGCCTCTAGCATCTGAGCTCGTGAACGACCAAATGACGTGCAACGGAGAGCGGAGGATGGCGTTTCACCAGCGAAAGAGCGCCGTTCTCGCCAAGATCGCAAAGAAGTCGCCGCGCCATGCAAGCTATTCGCAATAACGCCGCGCTCAACCGCTACGAGCTTGAGACCGAGGCCGGCTTTGCCGTTGCCAACTACCGACCCTTGCCCGGCGCCATTGCCATTTTCCACACCGAAGTGCCCCTTCCTTTGCGCGGTCGCAACATCGGTGCGCGGCTTGTGCACGGCGTCCTCGAGGACGTCCGACGCCAGGGAATTAAAGTGGTGCCGCAATGCTCGTTCGTGCGCGCGTTTATGGCTCGCCATCCCGAGTACCAGGATTTGCTTGCCGCCGAAGCCGTCGCGGCACGCTAGCCGGTTGCCGGCGCGGCGAGGATGGTGCGTGGCAACTCGCGCGCCCAGGCGGAAAGTGCATTTACCCCATGTTGCGTGAAGCATTGAACTGAGCCCTTGCCAAGAGGCTTGCGCAAACAGCGTTCCGCAAAGGAGGAGGTTGGGATGCGCCGCCACCTGCCGACGATCCTGCTCCTGCTGGTGCTTTTGGGGCTTCTTGCCCTGGCGCTCACATTTATGGTCAGTGCCTGGCGGGGCAGCACGGCACGAATGAGCGTCCATGGTTGGATCGCACTCAGTTTGGGCGTCTTCTTTTCGGTTCTGATCGGGTGTGGCCTAATGGCGCTGATGTTTTACAGCAGTCGGCGCGGCTACGACGACCGTGCGAGCGGCGGCGAGCAAGCTCCGGACGACGGCTAAACCGCCGATGTTTCACACCTCGGTGCTAGGATGCTTTCGAATCGGGCCGCGATCGAACCACGCAGGTTGTAGATGTTAGACCAAAAAACCCCGCCTGCCGTTCGGCAGCCTGGTCTTGGTTGTAGGCGCGCATCAATTCCACCAGCTCGAGGACCTCGACGTTTCGCCACATCCAGGTTGGAAACCTCTGGAATGGCGTATCGACAGCCACCTCCTTCGGCAGCTGGCGCACGTAACGGTCGATGGCCGCCGCATCCGGCCAACCCGCCTCGGCGGCGACAACCGTAAGGCCATGCTGCGCGACGGGGTGCTGCGTGATTGCCGCCCGGGCTCGGTAGAATTCCGAGGTGCCTGCTCGCTTCACCGACCAGCACGATGCGCTGCTCTGCGAAACCAGCAAACAACTTCCCAAACGATGCCTCATTGAAGACGGGCAAGGCTTCGGCCGGACCGCCGATTAGGTCGGGCAGGTTCTGCTTACGGACACGGCGTCGCGGCCGATCTTCTGAGCCACCGCCTTCCGGCTAACCGCCCTTGCCGATCAGCGGCACGAACTTCACCGAGCCAAGGTTTTCCTCCTCGAAGGCGGCCTCAGCTGTGCGCGTGACCCTCAGCAAATTCTGTCTGCGTCCGGAGGCGCCGACGGGGATCACGAGACGGCCGCCGATAGCCAACTGCTGCTTTAGTGCCAGGGGGACTTTCGGGCCACCGGCCGAGACGAGAATGGCGTCGAAGGGCGCGGCTTGCGCCCAGCCCAATGTCCCGTCCCCGACGTGGATCTCAAGATTATCGTAGCCAAGCCGAGCGAAGCGCGCGCGGGCGGCTTCGACCAGGGAGGGATGGCGCTCGATGGCGTAGACCGCCGTCGCAATCTGGCTCGAGAACGGCCGCGGCATAGCCCGACCCGGCACCGACCTCGAGCACGCGGTCGCCCGGCCCAACTGCCGCTGCCTCGATCATCAGGGCGACGACGTAGGGTTGCGAGATGGTCTGTTCTTCGCCGATGGGGAGCGGCGCGTCGGCATAGGCGAACTCCTCGAGGGCCGCCGCGACAAAAGCCTCGCGCGGGACCTTGCCCATCGCCGCCATGACGTGGCGATCTTGGATGCCGCGGCGAGCGAGTTGGGTATCAACCATGCGCCGCCTCAAAGGGGAGAGGTCAGGCATGGTCCATGCTCCACAATCGGCCCGCGTCTTGGCCAGCGCCTAGTTGAGCGCGTTCTCAAGCTGCCGTTTGCTCATTCGGGACCGCCCGGGAATGGCGCGCGCCCTGGCCCGGCGGTAGAGCTGCGCCTTGGATGCGCTGCCGCTGCGGCGGGCTCTCGAAGGCGCAGCCTTGGCGCCCCGGCGCGTCAGTTTCTTGGCATTGCGACCGCCCATGGCGCGCGAGCTCTCGCGCCGACCGCGCGCACCGACATGTGATCTGCCTTCCCGCTCCTGCTGTCCCGTCGCGCCGCGCGCCTCCTTGCGCTTGGACCTGCTGTAATGCCTCTTATTCTCGGAGGCACTCTCGTACTTCGAAGCGCCGGCTTCACTGAGCGCGATGGCGATGGCCTGTCGCCTATTCCTAACCTTTCCGCCCCTGCCACTCGGGCCGCTTTTCAATTCACCATGCTTGAATTCGTGCATGACGCGTCCGGTGGTCTTGCGTTGGCGTGGTGATGTGCGAGGCATGTGTGTTCTCCTCAAGTCGCGCTAGGTCGTGAAGCGTGGCGTGTGCTCAGCCTCCCCCTCGCATCTGACCCGTTCCCTAGGGATCATCGGAACGGCTGAAGGGGCAAAGACCCATGCCTTGCGGCAGACGTCTTTTGTCTCGACGATGCCCTCGAACGTAACCAATTCGGCATCGCCTGGGGTGAGCGTCCGCGGCCGCTGCGTTGACGTGCTTTCGGCAAAAGCACGAGCTTGACCGGGCCGTTCAGGTGGTGATGCCAGATTGACTGTCGGCATTCGTCCCCTGTCACGGGGCCAATGGTAGTGGCCCGCTTCTCGTGAGCAGAACATCGCAAGGGGCAATCTGGTTCAAACAAATAACATGTTGGCGCCGCGAACGCGGCTCGCCCGCGCCGACACAGCGGGAACCAAATCCGTGCGGCGGCCTGCTTCCTCTCGACGGTCTTGACGGGGAGCGGCTAGCCGATCTTGCCCACCCAGCTTGTTCGTCGTGCACCGGATTGATGAAAAGTGCCCCACGCGCTTCGCAATTTCTTCGCCCGCCTTGACGTTTTCGCCTGACCGGAAAGGTCAGGCGAAAACCTGCCAATTCCGAAGCTGGGCGCGGAAAGCCCTGATCGCTACCTTACCTTCCATGAGCTCACAGGCAATGAGCTCAAGCGATCAAAGGAGAGACAGTCATGAAGACCATCACATCCGCCCTTGTTGCCCTGGTTTTGCTCACGGGGATCACGGGTTCGGCCAAGGCCCTCGACGCCAGAAGCTTCTACGATCAGGTTGATCGCAATCACAACTAGCAGGCAAGCCGAAGCTCAGAACGGCCATTGCAAAAAAGACGTGTCGATCGTGAGCCGCCGCACCGGAGACGGCCGGATCGCGGGCTGCGCGGGGAGGAGTGAGACATCTTCGTCTCACTCCTTAAGTCTTGAGGAAACCGCGCGACATCTGCAGCGCCTGGACCCGGTTGTGCACCTTTAGCTTCTTAAAGATGTGCGCCAAATAGTACCTGATCGTGCTCGGTTTGATATGGAGCTTGTCGGCAATTTCTTTGTCGGTCAGCCCCCTGCAGACGCCAGCAAGGACCTGCTGCTCTCGATGGGAGAGCTCGGCATGAGTGCTAACCAGCGGCTGGGTATCGAGGCTCGAAGATACCAGAAGTTGGGCACTCAGCGCCGGGGCGATATACGGCTCGCCGGCCTGCACACCCCTGATGATTTCGACCAATTCGCTGCCGCTTATTCCCTTCAAAACGTAGCCCCGTACACCGGCGCGGAGAGCGTGGGTCAGGTGCACGTCGTCATCCGACGCCGTCAGAACCAGCACTTTGGTTTTGCGGTGCGCAGAAAGGATCGCGCGCGCTGCGGCGATGCCTCCGCCGCGAATTAGGATCTCTAGGATAAGAATATCGGGCTTTTGCAAAGCCGCAATGCGACGCGCATCGGCGGCCGTTTCCCCTTCGGCAACGCAGATCAGGCCTTCCGCGCGCTGCAAGGATTGAATTAGCCCTTGCCGAAACAGGGGGTGTTCGTCGACCGCCGCAAAGGTAATCGTTTCAACCATGCGCAGCACCCAGTTCGGTAAAGGCAAAACGGGCAATGATTGAGGCACCCCTGGCGGGGTCGTTCTTTACCTCGAATGTTCCGCCCCACGATTCTACGCGATCGCGCAGACTGCTGACACTGCGCAAAAAGGCCTCTTGCTGCCCGGTCTGATTTGGTTGCCCCGTAGTCACTTCGATGCCGATCGATTTGCCATCGCGACTGGCGCGCACCACATGCTCACAGCCCGTCGCATAATGCGACGCCCTATCGAGCCCCTCTCGGGCAAACCGGTAAAAACAGGTCTTCAACTGCCCATGCACGTCCGCCGCGGCGACATCGCCTGCGTCACAGCGAACGGGTTGACCGGTCTTGCGTGCATGGCGGCGGGCGGCCATGCGTACCGAATTGGCCAGCGAAAGGTTTTCGATTTCGAATAGGATCAGCTCGGAGGAAACGTTGCGCATTTCGTCCAAGGTTTTGCCCAGTGCTTGGCGAATGATTTCGATGTCCTCAACGTGCGCGGGAGGCACCTGATGCCCCCCCGTAAACGCCGATGCGCAAACGGCCTCAATTTTCAGGAGCGCGAGACTGATCAGTTGCACCGGCCCTGAGTAGAGCTCGGTGCCGATGCGGCGAAGATTATGCTCGTTGTTTTCATTGGCGCCACGCGCGGCGCGCCGAAGGCGCCGTTGCTCCCCCTCGACGTCCGCTTTCATGCGCAGCAACTCGACGATTTGGCTAGCGAGTGAATTTTGCTTGAGTTCGCGCACTGCGCATGATCCCTAGCAGCAGCAGACCGATGCCCAGTGTCGAGGCGCCGACCAGAAGCCAGACGAAGGCCTGCGCGGTTAGGATGCGCGTCTCGAGCTCGGCGGCGGCCTCATAGGTCTCGATCAGGGCAATGATACGCCCGGTGCCACGCTCGCGAACCGGAGCGTAGACTTCCAGGATGGGCAGTGGAACATCGAAGATCTGCTCATCGTCCTCGTCGATTTGGTTGAATTCGCCGGTCACATGGCCGGACCATGCAAGTTCGCTCTCTGGGGTGCTGGGGAAGGACTTGCCGATGGCCGTCTTGTCGTTGCTGAAAACGATGGTCTCCCCCACCCAGATGCGAACACCGACCAGAGGTCGCCCTGCCGCGGCTGGCGACAGCAGCTTGCTGATTTCGGCTTGGGTGGCGGCCGAGAGGGTTGTACGCGTGGCCAGCTCCTGCGCCAACGGCGCAACAAAGCTGTCCATGTACATGGCCGTCGCCGCCGCAGCCTTGTGTACGAGGTTATCCTTGATGTGGGCGGCAACGAATAGCCCGAGACACCCCATGCCGCAGACGAGCGCCGTGATGGTCGCACACGCGAGCGTGCGATCCGAGGCGAAGCCGTTCCAACAGCCGCGCAAGGGCGTTTGGCGCAAACGCACTGCCATAGACCCCAACGACTGCATCGGCCTGCCTCCGGCTTACCTGACACGAGATTGAACTCGCGTTTGCACCCCGCCTAGGGCCTTGGGTGCCTCATAAAAGGTCCCATCGGAAAGCGCGAACGGCGATCGGCATTTACGCCGTTTCCTTTTGCCGCGCCACCCGGCCTTTAGGCCTAGCTCGGGGCGGCGAGGCAAGCCTGGCACTGCCAAGCTTACCCTTCCGCTCGGGGAGCAGGCTTGCCCTCGGGGGCCGCACCCCGCCAAGCGGGCCTCCGGAGCCTGAACCGTGCAGCCCTAAATGATGATGTCGGCTTTCAACGGTATCCTCGCCGGGAGGAGCCACGCCCGCGCTGGCGGAGACGATCAGGCCGCCATCGATCTTATCGGGACCAGCCCCGGCAATGAGAAGGTCGTTGCCGCTGCCGCCCTGCACACCGTCACCGACGTTGTCCATAATGATGGTGTCCTAGCCGGGGCCACCGACACCGCCGGTCACGCCGGCAAAGCTGATGATGGTGTCGCTCGCATCAAGAGCGAAGGCAGTTTGGTCCGAAGTGATGGCGTGACCCGCCGCGGTTTGTGCCGATGAGGGTCTGATCGAGCAGATCGATGTCATCGCGCCGACGCCGGTGTTGCTGAAGTCAAGCTCTCCCGCGCCAAAGCTATTCAAGACTTGCGACACGCCAGCCGGTGGTCTCGCCTTGAGCATCTGCGCTTCAAAGTCACTTTGCGGCACCAGGGGCGAAGGTGTGACGCGGCCTCTTCGCCCGCTCAGCCCAGATTCCGACGGGCCCCTATCGCCGCGATCCTCCAGGCCGACCTTCGTCGGGCCATTCGTGATTGTAGTGGATGAGCCATAGCTCAAGGCCTGCCAGATAGACGAGCACTAGGCCAACGCCAATGTGGATTTTCATTGCCGCCGCGACCGGAAATCCAAGAGCCCAGGGTGAGGCAATGAGCCAAAGACCCAAGGCCAACGCCGCCCATTCTTCCCAATCGGCAAACGCAATCAAGGCCGCGATCGAAATCGCCACGACGAGCACCCCGCTCGCCACGGACTCAAGGCGCGCTGCCTCGTAGCGAAAGGCAAACAGCCACGGCGACAAGGCCACAAATCCTCCTAGGACCAGCTTATAGATGTCGAGAACGTACTCCCGCGGTCGCTCACGCATGGCCGTGGCTCCTTTCTGCTCGCTTTGCATCGACCTCAGCTCGCCAAATCGCGTCTACTAACCCAGGGCTTGCTGCCGACGCACGGTTGGACTTCGGCCCCGCTTTGGCCAACTTTGACCAGGGCGTCTTCGCCGGGGGCAGCGGCCTCACGCTGAAACGAAGGGTCCCGCCGGCGTTTCGGTTCGACACGTTTTTGTGAGGCCAACGCCTCGCAAACCGAGGCGGTGGGCTCGGGCTCGGCGCAGCGCCACAGGAACCATCCAAAAAGCGAAGATGCCGAAAGCACATGGACTGCCGTGGCACTGTCTAGAACTTGGCCGAGGACTTGGCTCAGGACCTGGCACGGTACAGGACTCGCCAACTTCGAACACGGTCGGCGGCGCGACCCGCGTGGGACGAGGGCCGCACGCTCCGCTGATAACGCAACGCCCGATAGCCAGGCAAGTTCCAACCCCCAGCGGCGCGCCGCACCACTCTCGACTGGTGAGGCGCGCCATCTGCACTTGAATTCGGGCAGGCACCTCTCACGTACGGGCAAGCGACCAGGAGCAAGAATGCGAATCTTCTTAGCCGGCGCGACCGGAGCTGTTGGCCAGCGCCTCATTCCATTGCTCGCAAACGCCGGCCATTCGATCATTGGGCTCACGCGCTCGCGCGCGAAAGCGCCCTTACTGCGCAAGCTCGGTGCCGAGCCGGTCGTCGCAGACGCTCTCGATCGACAGGCCATTCAGGCCGCGGTCAAAGGCGCGGGGCCGGACGCGATTGTGCATGAGCTGACCGACTTGAAGGGAGCCTCTGATCTGCGCACATTCGATCGCTCCTTTGCCGCGAGCAACCGATTGCGGACAGAGGGCACCGACCATTTGTTGGCCGCCGCCCGCGAGGTTGGCGTTCAACGCTTCCTTGCCCAGAGCTTTTGCGGCTGGCCCTACGCCCGCGCGGGTAGCGCGATAAAGACGGAAGGCGACCCGCTCGACCCTGCCCCACCCAGGGAACTTTCTCGCACGCTCGCTGCCATCCGATATCTCGAAGATGTGGTCACGCAGTCGAGCTCGCCTGTGGGCATCGTGCTGCGCTATGGCGCTTTCTACGGGGATAATACTGGTCTCTTTGACGGCCCCTTGCTCGAACAAATCCGGCGTCGGCGCGCACCGGTGGTCGGCGGTGGCAATGGCTGGTGGTCGTTTGTGCATATCGATGATGCTGCCCAGGCGACGGCCTTGGCAATTGAACGCGGTGTCGGTGGCGCAATCTATAACATTGTGGATAATGAGCCCGCCCCCGTGCGCGAATGGCTGCCCGTGCTTGCCAAACTGTTGGGGGCCAAGCCACCGCGGCACGTGCCCGCTTGGCTGGCCCGCGTCGTGGGCGGCGAGCATCTGGTCGTGATGATGACCGAGGGGCGCGCAGGCTCCAATGCCAAGGCCAGGGCAGAACTGGGATGGCGGCCCGGCCATTCATCTTGGCGAACCGGCTTTGCAAATGTCGTGGAGCGCTTGCACCTGCGGCCAGCAGCTTGAGCGCGGCGCACCGTTTGGACTGCCCCGGCTTCATCGCCTCGACCGATGCGTGCGAAACCGGCGATGTGCCCTTGCGATAACTCCCACCCCATAAGGGCAGAACCTCGACCTATGCCAACCGAAGTCTAGGCACCCATCAATACACTGAGACAGGTCATAGCTGCGGTTTGAATCGTGGACGACCCGATTGGCCGCTTTGGCGCCGTGCCTGAGGCTGCTGTTCCCAACACAAATGACCAGCCTTCGTCTCGCGGGCAAGAAGCTGTTTGTGCATTCGCCCACGCCTTACTGCCGGCCCTTCATGGCCAGCTCCGCCGAGCGGGAGAGCCGCACTGGATCGATGGAGCCAATCGCCGCCACTATTGGTGGATCCGCGGAGTGGCGTGCCGCATTCCCCGACGCCGCGATTTACCTGGCGCCGTGCACCAAGCAACAGGCGGGCGACCGCTTGGGCTTTGACGGGCTCGCGCGCGATGCGCAAAGTGGCCATCCCTGGGATGCAGAGATTGAGACCTTGCCGATCGCACGGGGTTGCGATGAGCGCCCTGCTACGCTGCACCCTTGAATGCCGCCCTTCATGTTGCGGCGCGATGTGTGCGCACGGGGGTAATGGGGTTTGCGTTTTTGTGGCTTTGCCGGAACCTTGAGCGCGGACATCCGACCTGCCGACATCCAAGCCGCTAGACTATTTGACAATGGTGGGAAGCGTTATTATCGCGTCAACTAGATGTAAAGGAATGCCGCCCCGGCGCCGATCCGCTTGCAGGGCATAAAATAAGGCATTCGCGATGAAAGGGAGACGCCATGAGGACCCCTCAGCCAGGGCTTGTCCTACGGTTTGCGCCTCGTCTGAGCCCGTTCGCTGAACGCTGCCCGGGGCGACTTTTGTTCACTCGAAGTTAAAGCGCCGTTTGCAGCGCCGCGCGCGCTCCTGCCCGGGGCTGCAAAGGGCTGAGGCACGGGCCCAGAGCCCGATCGGCCCGGACGGCCGGGCACTGGCAGAAAGAACGGCCCAAGGCTAACGTCAACATCAGCTGGAGGACCCATCGGTGGCCTACAAGCACGAGCAAAACCGCAATATGTTCGGTGATTTCCTTCGCTCCCGGCGCTCGCGCTCCGTTCACAGCAGGATGTTCTCAGGCTCGAGATTGCTGTTGGCCGTCGCCCTCGTGTGTGGGGCGACCGGCGCCCTCGCCGAGGCTCCCAAACGCGGCGGCGTTCTGACCTACATGATCCCGGCCGACGGCGGGCCCAGCCTCGACGGGCATCGCGAGACCACCTTCGCCGTCGTGCACGCGACGGCACCCTTCTACAGTGTGCTGATCCGCGTCGATCCGGACAATCCGGCGTCAACCAGCGATTTCACGTGCGACTTGTGCACCGAAATACCCAAGCCAACCGACAATGGGCTGACCTATACCTTCAAAATCCGAAAGGGCGTGAAATTCCACGACGGCTCCCCGCTTACGGCGCAGGACGTGGCGGCGAGTTGGAACAAGATCGTCCACCCGAAGCCCGGCGTTGCCAGCGCGCGCGAAAACAACTTCGTGATGGTCGAAACCATTGTCGCGCCGGACGATGAGACGGTGGTCTTCAAACTCAAATTTGCAACCCTCACGTTTCTGCCGGCCCTGGCCGATCCTTATGCCTACGTTTATGCCAAGAAAAAACTCGACCAAGACATGCATTGGTACGAGAAGAACATCATGGGCTCTGGCCCCTTCAAGCTCACCGAATACCAGGTAGGCCAGTCCATCAAAGGTGAGCGCAACCCCGACTACTACCATTTGGGCCAACCCTACCTCGACGGTTTTGTAGCTGTTTTCGCGCCCAAGCAAACGGTACGTACCGACGCAATCAGAGCCGACCGCGCGGCCTTGGAGTTCCGGTCGTTGCCACCCTCGGCCAGGGATCAGCTGGTCAAGGAACTTGGCGATAAGATCAGCGTGCAGGAGAGCGATTGGAATTGCGGCAACGTCGTGACCCCGAACCATCAGAAAAAGCCCTTCGACGACGTGCGGGTCCGCAAGGCGCTGTTCTTGGCCATCGACCAGTGGAAGGGCGCACAGGCCTTATCGAAGATTGCCATCATCAAGACGGTGGGGGGCATCGTCTTTCCCGGCTCGCCCTTGGCCGCGACCAAGGAGGAGCTTGAGCAGTTGCTCGGTTACGGGACAGATATCGAGAAATCGCGCGCCGAAGCCCGTCGCCTGCTGAAAGAGGCCGGGCAAGAAAACCTAAGTTTCGAGCTGCTCAACCGCAACGTCGACCAGCCCTATAAGATCGTCGGCACCTGGCTGGTCGACGAATGGAGCAAGGTAGGGTTCAAGGCCACACAGAAAGTGACTCCCACGGGTCCATGGCTGGATGCCATGCGCAGTGGTGACTTTACCGTCGCCCTTGAAGCCAACTGCCAGAACGTCGTCAACCCGATCGCCGACGTCGGCCGCTGGCTGCCACACGAAGTCCAGCGCGAAAACTACGGCTATTTCGCCGATCCGCAGATGGTCGATATCTACAATCGGATGCTGAGGGAGACCGACCTCAAAAAGGCGCGCGTGCTCATGCGCCAATTTGAGACCCGGATCAACCAAGAGGCGCATCAGTTGATGGTCACCTACTGGTACCGCATCGTACCGATGCGGTCCTATGTGAAGGGCTGGAAAATCTCGCCGAGCCACTACCTAAATCAGGATCTGGCGAATATCTGGCTGGAGAAATGACTATCTGGCTGGAAAAATCATGTATCGCTACATCTTCAAGCGCACTCTGCTGATCATCCCGACGTTGCTCGGGGCCGCGGCGCTGGTGTTCGTGCTGATGCGGCTTATTCCGGGTGATGTCTGCGTTGTACGCCTGGGCTCGAGCGGGGGCACATTCGATCCCAAGGCGATTGCCTTGTGCCACGCCGAGCTTGGCATGGATCGGTCCCTGATCGTTCAATTCATGGATTTCGTCTGGGGCATCCTGCGGCTGGATTTCGGCACATCGATGTGGTCGGGGAACCCGGTGACGACCGAAATCTGGGCTAGACTGCCGATCTCCTTGGAGATCGCCATCCTCGCCACAGTGATTGCCATTGCCATCGCCATTCCGCTCGGCGCGGTCTCGGCGGTCAAACAAAACACTTGGATCGACGTCGTGGTGCGCTTGTTCGCCGTTGCCGGTACGGCCACGCCGTCCTTCTGGCTGGGGCTAATATCGCTGCTGATCGTGCTCAATGTCACCAGTGCTGTATTTGGCGCGCCATGGATGCCGCCCATTGAGTACGTACCGATTTGGCAAGATCCGATCCGCAATTTGAGCATGGCTCTGCTGCCGGCGGTCACGGTCGGATACCGCTATGCGGCCGTCAGCATGCGCATGACACGGTCGGCGATGCTTGAAGTGATGCAGGAGGATTACATCCGCACAGCCCGGGCCAAAGGCCTGATCAAAAAGCTCATTATCAATCGTCATGCCCTAAAGAACGCGCTGTTGCCGGTGGTGACATTGCTCGGCATCGAGTTTGCCTTCTTGATTGGCGGCCTGGTCGTCACCGAGCAGGTGTTCAACCTCAATGGCGTCGGTCGGTTGTTCGTACAGGCGGTCCAAAACCAGGACTACACGCTGACGCAGGCCCTGGTCATGCTGACCGTGATCGTTTTCGTCATTAGCAACCTAGTGGTAGACCTGCTCTATGCGTGGCTCGATCCGCGCATCCGCTACAGTTGAGCGCCGGTGCCGCCATGGTGACCACCACTGCACAGAGGCTGGCTGACGATTTAAACCCGAAACCCGCGGCCGCCTCGCGAAGACTGCTGACCTTTCTCAGGAGCGAGTTTCTGGCCACGCTCGGCATCGTGCTGGTGCTGGTGATGAGCGTTACCGCTATCTTTGCCGAGTTGATCGCGCCGTACAGTCCGACCGCCAATGATTTTGCCGCGATGATGGAGGCGCCAGGCTGGGCGCACCCTTTGGGAACGGATCAGTTTGGACGTGATCTGCTGTCGCGGATCATCTACGGCGCGCGCACCGCCATGATCGTCGGCCTGACCTCGGCCCTGGTGGGTGGTACGTGTGGGCTGGTGTTGGGAGTCGGCAGCGCCTATTTCGGCGGACGCACGGACCTCATTTTGCAGCGCATATTTGATGTCTTGATGGCCTTTCCGCTGATCATTATGGCCCTGGCCGTGGTGGCGATCTTCGGCACCGGCGTTGAGAATGTGATCATCGCCATCACCGTTCCGCTGATCCCGCGCTGCGCCCGCGTTGTGCGCTCATCCGCGTTGGCGATCCGGGAAGTTCCCTATGTCGACGCGGCCCGCGCTTTGGGCTTCGGCCACCTGCGCATCATCCTCGTTCACATGGTGCCCAACGTAATGGCGCCATTCCTGATCATGGTGACGGCATTCGTCGGTCAGGCCATTCTGGCGGAGGCGTCGCTGTCCTATCTCGGCCTCGGCGTCCAGGAACCGGTCCCAGCCTGGGGGTTGATGCTGCAGGGAGGCGCCGAGGAGTTTGCCACCAGCGCTCCCTGGATCGCGATCTTTCCCGGCCTTGCCATCGTGCTTTCCGTGCTAGGAATTAACCTCATCGGCGATGCCTTGCGCGATCACCTCGACCCTAAGCTTCGCAAGCAATAGGTCGGCGGCTCCGCTACGCCCGTGCACGTGTCCAGGCTTTGGCGCGCGGCTATCCCGTGCCTTTCTGCCGCGGACCGCCGGCCTGACGGCGACAGCACTCCCGCCCGGCTCAAAGCCCGCGCAGAACTTTGAAACCACCACTGAACATGCGCTTCATGTCCACGGGTATGTTTTTTGCCAACTCCTTGAAAGCCTCGTCTGCCATAATGGCCTGGTTGGCGCGGTCGCGATCTGCGCGCGAGGGATACACAGCCCACGAGGACACCACGATTTCGTCACTGCGCAGCTTCACCGCTTGCGGGAAGGACGTCTCCTTGCCAGGCTTCACATCGTCGGCAAGGCAGTTCACGTACTCAATCGCGCCATGCTTCTTTGCAATGGCAGCCATCTTCTCGGCAAACTTCGTGTACTCGTCGATTTGAGCCTTTGCGATCGGCATGACGAAGCTGTCGACATACTTCTCTGACGTGACCATGGTTTACTCCGAGGCCGTTGCTGGACCATGCCCGGCCAACGCCGCGCCGCCGCCCGGCGTTCCCCTCGCCCAGCGCCGGTTGCGAGCGCCAGGATGCCAGGATGCAAGGGTGTGAATGGTTCGGCTGGTTTTGTCGGGGAAATGACGAAGATCGGGTGTGACATCGGGAACCTATCGGGGTGTGACATCGGGAACCGCGGGCGCAGACCATCGTTGTTGTTGGAACGCAAGATCACGCATTCTTGGCAAGCCGGGACCCGATAGGCGTTTCTGGCTGCCGTTAGCCTGCCTCCCACGACGCCGATGGGGACAAGGATCGCAACGCGATCAAGGCCCGCCGGGCAGACGAGACTCCGGCGCGTTGGCAATGGCAAGATCACCGAGGCCGAGGTCGACTTGGGCTGGGATGTGCCGCCTGAAGCGACCGGGTGGTTGCGGTGAAGGGACTGATGCAGACCGCCTCCGACGCCGCGCGACCAGTGCTTTTGGCAGGCATTTGACGGCAACCGTCGTGACTCCCGGCCGATCGTTAGAAGGCAGACCGTCAGGTCAAACGCGAAAGGTGAGGTGGCGATATGCCAGTCGAGTTCAATCACACGATCGTTTGGTCAAGCGACAGCAAAGCCTCAGCGGCCTTTCTCGCCGGCATCCTGGGCTTGCCGCCACCGAGGACGTGGGGCCCGTTTCACGTGGTGGCTACCAGCAACGGTGTCAATCTCGACTTTATGGAGAGGCAAGGCGAGATCTTGTCACGACACTTCGCCTTTCTGGTCAGCGAGACCGAATTTGACGAAATCTTCGAGCGCATCCGGGACCAGGGTCGCACCTACTGGGCCGACCCGGCGCGGACAAAGCCGGGTGAGGTCAACCGCCACGATGGCGGACGCGGCGTCTATTTTGAGGACCCGAACGGTCACCTACTGGAAATCATCACGCGCCCCTACGGTAGCAGTGGCTGGGAGCCCTAACGCCAGGCAACGCCGGCGAGTAGGGTTCGTTGGCGAAGAAAAATGCGAAGGCGACGTCGTCCCGAGAGGACATGAGAGGGATCACCAAGGCGGCTTTGGGCGTTTGTGGGACGGCTTGGTTTTTGCTCATCCAACGCCTGCCGCTCCGGCATGATTTGCGCGGGGGCCAATGCCTATGGTCATCCGGCTGCTTCTTGCCGTCGCAGCGGCGGTGTTCGCTCTGGCGTCGTTGAGCCATGCTGGAATTTTGTTTTCCCGGCTGGGAGCACGGCCCCGCCGCAACCGCAGAGGGTGTCATCGCCATCGTGCCGGCTGTCGCCGCCTGGAGCTGGCCGCAGCGGGCGCGCCACATCGGTCCTGCCGCCTTGGCCTTCGCCTTTCTCGGCACCCTCGTTGGCACTTTCACGATCGCCGTCGGCATCGGCCCGCAAACCCGAGCCGACCTCGTCTTGCACGCGCTTTTGCTGCTCGGTCTCGCGCTCGGCCTGGTGCCGACGTGGCCTAAGCGCACCCCGCCGCAGTGGCCGCAATTTTGCGCCGACCCAGGTGACGCCCGCGGTGCCGCGAATGTGTTCGATTTTTTTACCGCCCACCGCTTGTTTGCGAGTTGATGACCCGGCCGAAACTCGTGAGTGTTGCATTGCCCAAGCAAACCCCCATTAGGCGTGCCCGTATTCCGATGAACAGCCGGCGGCGCGAGATTGAGTATGCGATCGAGGTGTTCGTGCGCGGTCACAGCGCCGGCAAGAGCCGTACCTTTCCCTATGAAGTCCGCCGCATGCGTTCCCTTTGGGTCATGCGCGATGCGGCGCGCCAGAATCCTCGCGACTATCGCAAGGAGGAATGGATCGCCTACGACGTGGATGCAAACAAAGTGGATGCGGTGGCGCGATGCCACAGCCGTGGGCGCTTCTTTGTAGGCGCGATGGTCGAGAGCGGTGCCTCCGACGAAGCAACCCGAGCTGCTTACCGATGCCTTGGCTATCGGCTGCTCGCCACGGAGGGTTTCTTCGTGCAGCGGCTGCGGCGAATCCCCAAAGTCCCGGTTCCACTGCCGATCGAACGCGTGCGAACACCCGAGCTGGCGTCGCGTTTGGCACAGGCCACGCGCACACGCCCCATCTTGCCGAGCCTACTCGAGACTGACGCCCCTTTCCGTCAGTATGTGGCGCTGGATGGGCAGGAAATCGTGGGCCGGGTACGCAGCGTGGATGCGGTCGGGGCTACCTGGTGCGCAGACATGCACGTCAACGCGGACTATCGGCGGCGCGGGATTGGACAGGCGCTGTTGTGCCGAATGTTGCGCGACGATCGCGCCCGCGGCGCGAAGTGTTCAGTGCTGACGGCGAGCCACGTGGGGGCGCTGCTGTACCCGCGCGTGGGCTACGAGCGGATCGGAACGCTCTTGCTCTTCGCACCAAGGAAGGGTTAGGGGACGCCCACCTTAGGCGTAGGGCAATGCCGCCGGCCGCAAAGCCGGCTGGTGCTTGGGGAGCTTTTGGGCGACCGGCTTTGAGATCTTCTTGCCCTCGCGCGGCGCGGATGCTTTCATGCCGCTATGGCTGTATACAGTCGACAGCGCCCCGCCGTCCAAACCATCGCGCGCGTAACGCTCGCCGATCGCGTCTTCGACCAGATCGTGGAGGCGATCGTGCAGGGCCGCATCGCCCCCGGGGAAACCATCAACGAAGTCAACCTTTCTGCGCGGCTGGGCGTCAGCCGGGCGCCGCTGCGCGAAGCCATTTTTCGCCTGGAGGCAAAAGGCTTGATCCATCGTGTCCCCCATCTCGGGGCACGCGTCGTCGAGCTGCAACCGCGCGATCTTGAGGAACTCTTCCTGATCCGCGAGGGCCTCGAAGGCATGGCGGCGCGGTTGGCGGCCGTGGCCATGTCCGGAACAGATTTGGATGCGCTCGAACAGAGCCTGGCGGCGCATCGCCGGCAACCGGATGTGGCAAGCGGCACCGCCTACTACCAAGCCGGCGGCGACCAGGATTTCCATTTCCGAATTGCCACTGGCAGCAACAATCGGCGGCTGTTTCGGCTGCTGTGTGAAGATATGTACAGCCTCATGCGCGTCTATCGCTTCCGCAGCAGCGCCACGCCGGGGCGCGCGCGCCGGGCCTACAAGGAGCATCAAGACATCCTGGCTGCACTACGGCGTCGCGACGGAGATGCGGCCGAGGCGGCCATGCGCAAACATATCCGCCTTTCCTGGTCCAATACCGCAGCACGGCTCAAGGTCTCCGGCAGTTCTCCGCGAGTTGTCTCCCCATGACGCGCAATACGACACGCCTGAAATCCATCCTGGCGCGACGCGCTGCAAGCCTCGCGCCCGGCGCCGCCAATGCGCTGTTTGCCCGCATCATCGAGGATCTCGGCTTCGAGGTTGCCTATGTCTCCGGTGCCGGTATCGCCAACATGCAGTTGGGCGTGCCGGACATCGGACTGACCACGCTCACCGAGATCGTCGACACGGTCGCCGCCATCGCCGATGTCGTGGCGCTGCCCCTGCTGGTCGATGCCGACACCGGCTTCGGCAATGCGCTCAATATGCGTCGCACCGTGCGCCTGCTCGAGCGCGCGGGCGCGGCCGGCATCCAGATCGAGGATCAGGTATTTCCCAAGAAGTGCGGCCACTTTTCCGGCAAGGCCGTGATCCCGCTTGCGGAAATGGTGCAAAGAATCAAAGCCGCCGTGGATTGTCGCCATGATCAAGACTTCCAGATCGTCGCGCGCACGGACGCGCGGGCGATCGAAGGCCTCGATGCGGCAATCGCGCGCGCGCACGCCTTCATCGCGGCGGGTGCCGACGCGACCTTCGTCGAAGCGCCCCTCGAAGAGGCTGAGCTCGCCCGCATCGCCCAGGAACTGCCGGCACCGCAGCTCGCCAACATCGTCTTCGGTGGCATGACGCCGGATATCGGGCAGGGCAAACTGGCGCAGATGGGCTTCGGCCTCGTACTCTATGCCAATGCCACGCTGCAGGCCGCGCTCAAGGCATCGCGCGACGTGCTCGCGGCGCTGAAACGCGACGGCTCCTTGCACGCCGTCGCCGACAAACTGGCAAGCTTCGGCGAGCGCCAGCGCACGGTGGCAAAGGCGACCTATGACGCGCTCGAGAAACGCTACGCCGTCCAGCCGGTCGATTGAGCCGCCAAGGGAGGCCGCCGATGCAGCCAGCAAAGAAGCCATGGGATGGCATAATTTCGCAGGAGGAGCAGCGCGCCTACGCGGCCGCCGGCTTTGGCCGGCGCACCGGTCTAGGGATCAGACCGGCCCTATTGATCATCGATGTGCAGTACCGCACGGTCGGCTCCACGCCAAAACCTTTCTGGCAGGCGATCGAGGAATTTCCGACGGCTTGCGGTGAGGTTGGATGGAGCGCCGTCGCCCAGATCGCACGTTTGCTCAGCCTCTTCCGTGAACGCAATTGGCCGGTTCTGTTTCCTTACGTCTCGCCCAAGGAGACCTTCGATAAGGGGCGGCTCGCCGACAAGGTGCCCGCCATCATGACCATTGCCCGCAATGGCTATGACTTCGTCGCTGAGGTCGCCCCGCGTGAGAACGACATCCTGCTGCCAAAGAAACACCCGAGCGCGTTCTTCGGCACGCCGCTCGCGAGCTACTTGATCAACGCGGCTGCCGATACACTGGTGGTGACGGGGTGCACGACGTCGGGATGCGTGCGCGGCAGCGTCGTCGACGCGTTCGCCTTCAACTTTCGCGTCGCGGTGCCCTGTGACGCCGTCTACGACCGCAGCAAGACCTCACATGCCGTCAATCTCTTCGACATGTCGGAGAAGTACGCCGACGTGTCCAGCACCGATGAATTGCTACGGGAGCTGGCAAGGATTCCGCGCCCCACCGCATCCGGCGGTGCCGCCTGAACGCACGCATCACTCGACAATGCAAGGGAGGAGCCACATGACCATGCCAAGCACGCTCACAAACCGCCGCGCGACACTCTTAGCCGGCGCTGCCGCGGCGCTGTTCATCACACTCTCCGGCGCCGCGCCAGCACAGGCACCCGCAACTTACAAGTTCGGCCTCGCCATGCCCTTGTCCGGCTCGCAGGCGCTTTATGGCGCCGACCAAGTGAAGGCCGCGCAGTGGGCCGTCGACGCCATCAACGCCAAGGGCGGCATCAACGGCAAAAAACTGGAGATGATCACGCTCGACACGCAGGCCGATCCGCAAGTTGGCATCAACGCAGTCAACCGTCTGGTCAGCGTCGAGAAGGTACCCGTCTTCATCACGGCCTGGTCGTCGGTGGTGCGCGCCGTTGCACCCATCGCCAATGACAACAAGGTCGTCGAGTTGTCGATCGGCGCCAACTCACCGGACATCGCCAAGCTCGGAGACTACGTCTATACGACGTTCCCGCTCGCCGACGTCGATGTGGCCGCGCTCGCCCGTTACTCGGTCGAGAAGCTCGGCAAGAAGAGGGCAGCAGTCCTCTACATCAACAACGACACCGGCATCGTCGCAAGCAAGGTATATAAAGACACCTTCAGCAAGGCCGGTGGCGAGATCGTTGCCTATGAGGCCTACGATCCCAAGGCGACCGATTTCACCGGCGCCTTGCTCAAGGTGCGCTCGGCTCAGCCAGACATCATTCACCTGCATGGTCTTGTTGGTGACATGCCGCAGGTGGCCGCGCAGATGCGCCAATTGGGTCTCAATCAACCGATCACCTCCTATTCGGGGTTGTATAACCCGAAAGTGATCGAGCAACTCGGTCAGGCTGCTGAGGGCATCATTGCCACCTCCTTGGCGCCGGGCGTCGGCGATCTGCCGGCCGTCGCCGAGTTCGTCGAGCGTTGGAAGAAGGAGGAAAAGCGCGACCCGAACGGTCTGCCCTACACCCAGTACCTGCACGACGCGCCCTTTATGGTGGCGGCGATCCTCACCTCGATGGACAAAAAGGGACTGGCCCCAACCGGCGAAAATTTCCGCAAAGAAATGCTCGCGCTGGCGACCTTCGATCTGCCCTTGACCGGATCGGTGACCGTTTCGGACAGCCACACGGTGTCGAAGCCCGTCTATCTCGTCGAGGTCAAGGGCGGCAAGTGGACGGCCAAAGATGTCGCCAAGTGAGGCTTCCGGCGTGGGGACGGAAGCCGCAATTGCGGCGGCGTCTGCACCGGGGGCGGCGCCAGCATCGGTGTTGGCATGACCGCGATGGGATGACAACGCCTTGACGCTCGAGGCGGCCCCGGCAGCCGGGACCGCCCGCTTGCCAGGACCGACGGATTCCACATGTTTGACCTGACAACCCTGGCCCAGATCCTTTGGACCTCGCTCGCGACCGGCAGCTACGCGGTGCTGTTCGCCGTGGCCTTTGCTCTAGTCTTGAAGGTCAATGGCGTCTTCAATTTCGCGCAAGCGGGCTTGATGACCATCGCCTTCTATACGGCTCACGGCGTGATCGCCGGGCTGGCGCTGGGGGGTGCCGCCGCCTTTGCCCTTGCGCTCGGGACGACGTTGGGTGGCGCTTGGGTGTTGGAGAAATTTGGCTTCGCCACACTGCGGCGCAACAACGCCTCGCCCATGTTCGTGTTCATCTTCACCATCGTCGCCTCCGAGTTCATCGCCTACATCGCCATGCTGCTGTTCGGCACCTGGCCGAAAACGATTTTCCCGCAGTTGTTCTGGCCCGTGCAGCTGCTGGGCGACATCGCCATCAGTGCCTGGGATCTACCCGCTATCGCCGCCACGCTTCTGATGTTGCTGTTGTTGTGGCTGTTCATGCGCTTCACGCGATGGGGACAGTTCATGGTCGCGGTCGCGGACAATGCCAGCCTGGCCGAGTTGTATGGCATTAACCGCCGCCAGGTCTACATGCTGACGATGCTGATCGCGGCGGCCTTCATGGCGACCGGCATGTTTCTTTACGGCACGCGCGCGCAGGTGCAGCCGCTGACCAGCCTGGAGATGATGCTGTTTGCGACGCTGGCGACGATCCTTGGCGGCATCGGCCGGATCTGGGGCGCGGCCCTTGCGGCGCTCCTGCTCGGCATCGTGCAGAATTCGAGCATCCTCGTGATTCCCTCGGAGTGGCAGGGGTTCTTGCTCTACGTGGTGCTGTTCGTGACCATCATCTTCTTTCCTCAGGGTATCCGACTGCCCGCACCTATCAGGAGGCTTGCACGCTGATCGACGGTGGTGCGGCGGCTGCCGGCACCGCTCGCGCGCAATCGAGGACGAGGTATGGACTACGTTTATTCCATTATCATTCTCATCGGCTTGTTCGTCATTCTGGCGTCGAGCTTCAACCTTATCATCGGCTACGGCGGGCTGATCTCCATCGCGCACCCGATCTTTTATGGGCTCGGCGCCTATACGTCGGGACTGCTGGCGCGCGATCTCGGCTTGCCGGTCCCGCTGAGCATCCTATCAGGCGCCCTGTTGGCCATGGTGCTGTCGGTGGCAATGGCCCTGCCCGCCTTGCGCATTTCCGGCGACTATCTGTTGATCGCCAGCATCGGCTTTCAGCTGGGCATGATCGAGCTCATCAAAAACCTCCGCTTCACAGGCGGGGCCAGCGGCGTCTCGGGCATCCCAGCCTTTCTGGTGCCGAGTTTCGGGCGTGGCGTCTATGTAGCGCTGGTGAGCGCGGCGGCGATTGCCGTCGTGCTGTTGGTGCGCTGGATTGCCCATAGCGATTACGGTCGCGCCATCAGCGCCATGCGGGACGATGAACAGGCCTTCGCCGCGCTCGGCCGCGACGCCAAATGGATCAAAGTCTCGATCTTTGCGCTGGGCTCCGCCATCGCCGGCTTCGCCGGCGGGCTCTATGCTCACTATTTTCGCTTCGTGACTTCGGAACAATTCGAAATCCTGATGTCTTCGACGATCCTGACCATGGTCGTGGTCGGTGGGCTCAAGACCCCATGGGGGCCCGTGCTCGGCGCCATCTTGTTGCAGATCCTGCCGCAGGCGATCACCTTCCTCAATCTGCCGCCGGTCATTCTGGGACCGTTGCAGGGGCTGCTGTTCACCGGCTTGGTGCTCATTTTCATGTTCCTGCGCCCGGGTGGGCTGCTGCGCGCGGGTAATACCTGGAGACCAACGGGCTCGGGGCGCGGAGGCGGTTGAGATGCTCGAGATCAAGGGCCTCTCGAAAAGCTTCGGCGGCATCGTCGTCGCCGACCAAATTGATTTGGTGATGCGCCCGGGCCGGATCCTGGGCTTGATCGGGCCGAATGGTGCCGGCAAGACCTCGCTGTTCAATCTCGTTTCGGGCCTCTATGCGCCGAATGCCGGCACCGTCAGCCTCGATGGCGAACCGCTTGACGGGCTCGCCCTGCACGAGCGGGCCCGGCGCGGCTTGGCGCGCACCTGGCAGCACGTTCGTCTCTTCCCCTCGCTGTCGGTGATCGACAATTTGATCATCGGTGCGCGCCAGTACCCGGCGGAATCGCTGGTCACGCTCATGTTCCGGCCGGGCAAGATCCGCTCCGCTGCCAAGGCCGCACGCGCCAAGGCCCTCGATTGTCTGGCCCGCATCGGCCTACCGGATACCGCCGATAAATCGGTCGGCGACCTGCCCTATGGTCAGCAGAAGCTCGTGGGCGTCGCCCGCGCGCTCATGAATGATGCCCGCTGTCTCCTGCTCGATGAGCCGATGGCCGGCGTCGAAGGCCAAGCCTATGTGGCCATGCAAAAGATCGTTCGCGAGGTCGCGCAATCGGGCGTCGCCGTCTGCGTCGTGGAACACAACGTCGCCTTTATCCGCGAGCTCTGTGACGAGGCGGTTTTCATGTTTCAAGGCCGAATTCTAGCGCGGGGCAGCATCGCCGAGCTGATCGCCAATCCCGAGCTCACCGAGCTCTATTTTGGGCACTGAGAGCCGGAAAAGACATGCTCGCGATCGACAATCTGTCCGCCAGTTATGGGCCGCTGATGGCGCTAAGCGGCATCACGCTGAACCTGGCGCCGGCGGCTCGCGTCGGCATCTTCGGCCATAACGGTGCTGGCAAGACGACGCTGCTCAAATGCATCGTCGGCGCGCATGCCCCGAGCGCCGGCAGCGTCACGTTTGAGGGAGCACCGATCGCCGCGGGAAACGTCGCGGCCACGGTGCGCTCGGGCATCGCCTACGTGCCCCAGGGCCACAACGTCTTTCCCAACCTGTCGGTTGAGCAGAACCTGACGATCTCAGGCCTGCTGTTCGACCCTTCATTCAGCAAGCATATCTACCAGCTGTTTCCGATCCTGAACGCGCGCCGCCACCAACCCGCCGGCTCCATGAGCGGGGGCGAACAACAAATGCTGGCGCTCGGCATGGCGCTGATGACCAAGCCCAAATGGCTGCTGCTCGACGAGCCGTGCACCGGCCTGGCGCCGATCATCATCGAGGCCGTGATGAAGCGGCTTGTGGAGGTCAATCAACGCTATGGCACCGGCCTGCTGGTCGTCGAGCAGAACGTCCCGATCACGCTACGGGCCATCGAGCGCGCCGTCATTTTGAAGGCGGGTCGTATCGTCTTCGAAGGCCCCGCGCACGAACTCGAGGCAAAAAAGGACCTCTGGCAATGGTTTTGACGGGCAGCGCGCCGGCAGATGCGCGCAGTGCATGTGGCCGCCGTTTTCTCGAGCTCTGCAGCTGGGCAGCCACGACCTCCCTCGACGCCGTGCCAGCGCAAGTGCGGCGGCGCGCAAGCCTCATCCTTGCGGACGATATCGCCGCCATCGTCGCGGCGGCGACCGAGCCGGAAGTGGTCGCCATCCAGGGCGAGCTCGCCCGGAGCAGCGGCAGTCCGGCGGCTGCCACCGTATTGGGCCGCACCGCCGTGCGCGTCGATCGCTACACCGCCGCGGCCGGCAACGGCTTGGCGATCTGTTGGACGGAACTCGACGAAGGCTATCGGCTCGTTGCCTGTCATGCCGGCGCCTACATCATCCCCGCCCTTATCGCCGAAGCCGAAGCCACCGGCGCGCCGACGGCCGATGTCATCGCCAGCCTCGCCGTCGCCTATGAGGTGACCGGGCGCATCGCGCACGCCTTCCCCGCCCAGCCGTTGCGGGTGCATCCGCACGGTGCCTTCGCTCCGCTCGGCGCCGCGGCCGGGCTGGCGCGGCTCAGGGGCTACGCCCCCAAGACCTTCGCAGCGGCGCTGTCCTCGGCCATGAGCATGAGCCACGCCGGGCCCTATAGCCATGCGCCCGCCGGGGCGCTCGCCCGCAACGCCTGGACCGCCACCGGCGCCTGGGCCGGCTATCGCGCCGCCGACTGGGCACCCTTTGGCATCGGCGGTCTTCCCGAAACGATCTTCGACGTCATGGCCACCTGCTATGGGCATGAAGCCCTGCCGGACCGGCTCACGGCGGACCTCGGGGCCTCCTGGGCGGTCAGCAGCGGTTATCACAAGATGATTGCCTGCTGCCAATATGCGCATTCCGCCGTCGAGGCCACCCTGCGCCTGCGTGCCGAGATCCCCGCCCTCAAGGATCCAGCCAATATCGCCACGATCGTGGTCGCAACCCACCCCATGGGCGAAACGCTGGCGACCCCCGAACCCGAGACGGTGCTCGCCGGGAAATTTTCCATGCTGCACGCGGTGGCAACGACGGTCGTTCACGGCAGCGCCGGAGCAGGCGCTTTCGCGCGCGGCTCATTGTCCGACCCGCAGGTCACGGCGCTGCGCAGCCGCATTCGCCTGGTGCCGCACGAGGACCTCAAGCCGTGGCCCAAAGATCGGCCCGCCCGCGTCGAGGTGACGCTCACCGACGGCAGTCGCAGGGCGGTGAGTATCGACAGCGCTCGTGGCGGGCCGGACGATCCTTTCAGCGAAGCTGAGCTGCGAGGCAAGATCGCGGCGCTGACCGGGGAGCTTTATCCGGCCATGGCCAAAGGCCTCTCGGGTCTGGCGACATCGCCAAAGCGCTGGGCCGACGACGTGGCGGCAATGGTGGCGCAACCAAGTTGAGCGGCGGCCCCGCCCCGACCAGCAAAGATGGGACCTTGCGAGTTATGCCCCCAGACATCGACATCCTCGTCATCGGCGCCGGCGCCTGCGGGCTTGCGGCCGCGATCGCCGGACACGACGCGGGGGCATCGGTGGCGATCGTGGAAAAGCGCGCTGCCCCGGGTGGCAACTCGTCGTTGTCCACGGGCTCGATCCCCGGCGCCGGCACGCGCTACCAGCGCGTGGCCGGCATCGAGGATAGTCCGGCGCGTCTCATCGAAGATCTCATGCGCATCGCCGGCGAGACGGATTGCCCGGAACTGGTGCAGCACCTTGCCGAGCAATCCGCGCCCACCGTGGAGTGGCTGGTCGATTGCGTCGGCGCCCGTCTGTCGCTGGTGACCGCCTATAAGCACGTGGGCCATAGCGTCCAGCGCCTGCACGCGCCAACCTCGCGGCGTGGCCAGGATCTCGTCGACGACCTGCTGGCGGGCGTTGCCCGACGCGCCATTCCGCTCGCGGTCGGCAATGGCGCCGATCAGCTGATCGCCGCCGGCAACGCGGTGGTCGGCGCCCGCCTAAAGACCACATCGGGCGAGAGCTCAACCGTTCATGCCGCCAAAACCATTCTCGCCGTCAACGGCTATGCCGGCAATGCCGCACTCGTTCGCCGCTTCTGCCCCGAAATCGCGGGCGCGCCCTACTTCGGCGCCTTGGGATCGACGGGTGAAGCTGTGCTGTGGGGCGAGGCGCTTGGCGCGGCCCTCGCAAATATTGGCGCCTACCAAGGCTATGCCGCGGTCGCTGATCCGCACGGGAGCTTGCTGTCGTGGACCACGATCGAAAAGGGCGGCATCATCGTCAATGCGGCGGGTCGGCGCTTTGGCGACGAAAGCGCGGGCTACTCCGGTTTCACGCCCAATGTACTGGCTGAGGCCGCCCCGCGCTATGCCATCTTCGACCAGAAAATGTACGAGGTGGCGGCTCTGGAAGAAGAGTTCGTCGAGCTTGCCCGGGGCGGCGGCTTCAAGGCGGCCGCGACGGCGCAGGATTTGGCCAAGCTGCTTGGCATCGATCCTGCCAGCCTGGCGGCCACCGTGCTTGACGCGCAGCGGTCAGCCCGCGGCGACCTTGCCGACGCCTTCGGCCGCCGCGATTTCGGCCTTGGTCCGCTCAATCAGCGCCTTTATGGGTGTCGCATCGTGCCTGGACTATTCCACACACAGGGCGGACTGGCCGTCGACCTCGATGGCCGCGTGCTCGACCGCAAGGGCAGACCGATCCCGAACCTGTTCGCAGGGGGCGGTGCCGCCGGGGGTCTGTCGGGGCGCAGCGGCGCGGCCGGCTATGCCTCCGGTAATGGCCTGCTGTCGGCCATCGCCCTGGGTCGCCTGGCGGGGCTCGCGGCGGCAGCCGAGGTCAGGGGAGAAAACCCATGACCTTGTCGCGCCGGCTTCAGCACAAGATCCGCGCCATCTCGTTTGCCGACATTCCCGCCGACGTGCTCGCGTGTGGTCGCCTGCATTTGCTCGATGCCATCGGCGTCGCGCTGGCCTCGGCGGGCACCGGGGTGGGTCGACCTTATCTCAGCGCCGCAGCGACCCTCGGCGGCCCCGGGCCCGCCAACATCTTGGGATCGAGCCTGACGCGAGACGCCGCCACGGCGGCTCTTCTCAATGGCGGGCTCATGCACGGCCTCGAATACGACGATACGCACACAGGTTCGATCGTGCACGGAAGTGCCGTGCTGGCGCCGGCCGCGCTGGCTGCTGCGCAGGAGGCTGAGGCCAGCGGTGCAGACCTGCTCCGCGCCTACATCCTCGGCTGGGAGGTTCTGGTGCGCATGGGCCTCGCGGCGCCGGGCGGCTTTCAAGCGCGCGGCTTCCAAATCACCTCGGTCGGCGGCACCCTGGTGGCGGCCCTGCAGGCGGCCGAGATCGCAAAGCTCGACGAGAACCGCTGGCTCGCCGCGCTCGGCATTGCGCTTAGCCAAGCCTCCGGTGTGTTCGAATTCCTCAGCAACGGCGCCTCGGTCAAATCGATGCACCCGGGCTGGGCGGCGCACGCCGGCCTGTTGGCGGCGCGGCTGGCAGCCGCCGGGCTCGATGGCCCGGAAACCGCGCTCGAGGGGCGGATGGGGTTGTTCAATCAATTTGCCGCCGATGGTGCCGTCGCCGTCGAACAATTCGCGGCTTTGCTGGCAACGCTCGGCCGGCAATGGCACATCCGGGAGGCGGCCTATAAATTCCTGCCCTGCTGCCACTACCTGCACCCCTACGTGGAGGCGCTCGATCAACTGGGTGCGGTGCACCCGGCCGACATCCGTGCCGTCAAATGCCTGGTGGCGCCTGGCGCCGCACAGATCATTTGCTTGCCGTGGGCACGCAAGCAGGCCCCTGTGACCGGCCACGAGGCCCGCTGGAGCCTGCCGATCGTGGTGGCGGCACGTCTCACCGACGGCGCCATTGGCCATGCGACATTTGCGCATCCCCCCACCAGCGCGGTACGCGATCTTGCCGCACGCGTGACCTGGTCACCCCTCGAGGCCTCGCAATTCCCGCAGCGCTTCGAGGCCGAGTTGATCGTGGTGTTCAGCGATGGACGCGAGCAGCGCTGCCGGATCGCGGACGTCTTCGGCGGCGCCACCCGCCCAGCCAGCCCCGCTCAGGTCAAGGCCAAATTCCGTGCCAACGCCGCGCTTTGCCTTGACGCTGCTGCCATCGCCGGGCTCGAGGACGCCGTCGACACGCTCGCGGACCATGCCACCGCGCGTCTTGGCGTGCATCTGTTATCCCCGCGCGCCAACGCCTGCTCCGGAGCACAATCATGATGCACTTCGACCTCGTCCTTGCCGGCGGCGACATCCTGCTACCCGGCATCGCTCCCCTCGCAGCCGACCTTGCGGTTCTTGCTGGTAAGTTTGCGGCAATCCTCGCGCCGGGATCGGCGGTCTCTGCCCGGGAGCGGCTAGAGATCAGTGGCCTGACGGTATTTCCCGGCGTCGTCGATGCCCACCTGCATCTCGGCCACGGCAAGGACATTTCGCGGCCACGCGTGGCCGACGACGCCGCCCAGGAGACCGCCGCGGCCGCCGCCGGCGGCATTACCACCTTTATTCCCTACCTGATGGCCACGCAGCCGTTCGAAGCCATTTTCGAGGACGTGATCAAGGTCACCGAAGCGGGCGCGCGCATCGACTTTGGGTATCACTTTATCATCTCCACCGAGGCCCAGCTCGCAAGCGTGCCAACCTACGCAACCGATTTCGGTGCCCCCTCGTTCAAGATTTTCATGAACAATCGTGGCGGCGAGGGCAAACGCCTGGGCCTGCCCGACATCGACGATGGCTTTCTATTGCGGTTGTGCGAGGCCGCCGCGCGGTCCGGCGGCATCGTGTGTCCTCATCCGGAGAACATCGAGATGTCCTGGGTGCTGCGGGATCGCCTACGGGCGGCCGATCCCGACGGCAAGGGTGGCCTTGCGAGTTGGAACGCCTCACGCCCGCCCTTCGTGGAAGCCGACGCGGTACAGCGGGCCGGCCTCATCGCCCAAGCGACCGGCTGTGGGCTCTATATCGTTCACACCACATCGGCGGCCGCGCTCGAGGCGGCGCTTAGCGCCCGCGCCCGCGGTTGCCGGATCGCCATCGAAACCTGTCCGCACTATTTGACGCACGACGTCAGCTTTGCCGGAGGCGACACCGGCAAGATCAACCCACCACTGCGCGAAGCGGCCGATCGTGAAGCCCTTTGGGCTGGCATCGCCAACGGTAAGATCGACACCGTCGCAACCGATCATGTCCACCGCGATCTCGCGGGCAAGGCCGGGGGCATCTGGAGCGCGTCGCCGGGCTGCCCCGGGCTCGAAACGCTGCTCGCCGTGATGCTGAGCGAGGGCCACTTCCGCCGTGGTCTTCCGCTTCAGCGCATTGCGGAGGTGCTGGCGCACAATCCCGCGCAGGAAATGGGGCTGGGGCATCGCAAGGGCAGGATCGTGCTCGGCTATGACGCCGACGTGGCCGTCGTCGATCTTAAACGAAGTTGGAGGCTCGATCGGACCGATGTCGTCTCCTCCGCCGGCTATTCGATCTATGAGGGTTGGGAGTTTCAAGGCCAGGTCGTGCACACGCTGGTCCGGGGTCGCCCAATTTACCGCGACGGTGCGCCGGTGGCGGATGGCGCGGGCTGGGGGCGTTATCAAAGGCGGCGAGCATTGAAGCAAGCAACCGTCGTTTCCCGCCAAGGCACGGTGTAACTCGAGCCCACTCGCCGCCCGCGGCCGGCACGACTGCGCGACCGCGGTTCTTGGCCTTGCGCCGCAAGTGCGCTTGCTTTGCGCCCGAAGTGCACTGGCCAGGACCCCGGCGCGCTTCGGTCACTGTGCTTCGGCCAGCGTGCTTTGGCCAGTGTGCTTTGGTCTGCGTACTTCGGTTTAATCCGTTGAAAGGCGCCAGCAGCGGCCATTAGCCCCGCTGAGCTACCATCGCCATGGGTAACTGCGCGCGTTGACCTCAGGCCTGGCCCAACTGACGCTCGTCTTGCGCCAGCCGCTCGATCGCCTCGATACGGTTGCGGACTTCCATTTTCTTGAAGAGGTGTCCGACGTAGTGCTTGACCGTACCGACGGTCAGGCCGAGCCGATCCGCAATCTCCTTATTGGTCAGTCCCTTGCAGACATGATCCAGCATTTGCTTTTCACGGTAACTGAGCGCGTCCTGCAGCTTGGCCGCGCGCTTGGGCAAGAGTGCGCCACCCCTGGCTTCCGTGAGCAAGCGTGAGGCCAGCTCAGGCGTCACGAAAGGCAGCCCAACGTGAATGGCCTGAATGGCGCCAACGAGCTCCGATCCGGAGATGTCCTTGAGGATGTAGCCCTTTACTCCGGTGGCCAACGCCTTTGACACGCTCGCCACATCATCGAGCGCCGTGAGCACCACCAGCTTGCAATTGGTGCCGCTCTTGGTCAGGCGCAGGAGGGAATCAATACCGTCCTCCGCGATGCTGATATCGACGAGCAGGACGTCGGGGGTCGCCGCTTGCACGGCGCGCTGGGCATCCGCAGCCGTTGCTCCTTCGGCAACGAGCAAAAGACCTTCAGAACGTGCAATCGCCTGCACCACCCCTATGCGAAAAATCGGGGAGGGATCGATGATAGCGATGCGGATTTGCCGAGCATCCTTGTCCGTTGTACCCGATCCAAACCGGGTTACAGACGGGGCGACAATCGCCGACGTCATGGCCGTGGATCCGGCGTGCGCACGGCCCTCAACCTGGCCCCTTGCATCAGTCACTCCAAGAAAAAATTTAAGCGTCCCTGCCTCTGCATCCGCGATGTGTCCGATGGCAGTGTGCGTGAGATAGTAGCCGTGCTGCGAAAGCGCAATGTGCACTGCGTTTTTCAGTCGCAAATTGCCATTGGCTTGCAAGAGCGCCAACACAGCCGCGCGTTGCATTGCAACGCTTTCGATCTGCACTGCGACCCAAGACAGCCGCGCGTTTCGCTGACGAGTTGCCATTGCCTAGCAACAGCGCCACCACACCCCGACGTTGAGACCAATGATGAGCGTGCGCATCTGCATTGCGTCATTAACGGTGACCGCCAGCCGCGGAGGTAGGCTGTCCCTTCGCCACGGACACCCTCGGGAGGTACGACCCTCGACTTACCGCTTCGAAGCGCGGTGGCCCTGCGCTATCCTGCTCGACCATGCCGCCGGGCAAGTCGCGGGCCGACGACCGGCAGGCAACGCGCAAGACAAGGATCGCAAAGGACGCCAGGCGCAGTGCTCAGACGCGATGAGGGCAAGACCAACGGGGCTTTACCCCATGACACGACGATACCTCGATCAACGCCTCAGAATCTCCCTGCTCCGCGCCGTAGACGCCGTGGAAGCGCATCGCAGCTTGCTTGCCGCCTCCGCGGTGCTCGGCGTTTCGCAACCCGCGCTGACCAAAAGCCTGCACGAACTGGAGGACATCATCGGCGCCCGCCTGTTCGATCGCCACTCTCGCGGCGTGCGGCCAACCGCGGCCGGCGACGTGTTCGTGCAAACCGCCCGGCGGCTACTGGCCGAGTTGCGTCGGCTCGATGATCAACTCGACCAGCTTGCAAGCCCCGGCGGTGGCACCGTTGCCCTCGGCGCCCTGCCGGTGGCTGCGGCCGGCGTGCTTCCAGGTACGCTGACCCGGCTCAAGGCCACCTATCCAGACATCAAGGTTCGGCTGCAGGAGGGTCGCACCGGAGACCTGCTGCCACTGCTCGCCTCGGGCGAGATCGACCTGATCGTGGGGCGTCTGTATGAGCCGGCGGCGTCGGATCGCTTCCAACGCGAGCCGCTCTGGACCGAGCCGATCTCCATTCTGGCCCGCGCGGGACACCCCATCTTCATCGCTCCGGTCACGCCCGAGGCGCTCCGCCGCTACGAACTCGTCCTGCCGACCGTTGGCCAGCGCGTCGGACTGGAAATCGAACATCTGCTGGCTCTCCTTGGCCTGCAGCCGACCGGCTCGTTGCGCTCCAGCTCTTACGGCTTCATCCGCGAGATGCTACATGCCACGGACCTCATCTCGGTCATGCCGCGACTGATGATGGTCGGTGATCTCCTGCGAGGAACCCTGAAGGTCGTGCCGTTGCCAATCCCCGCCCCCGATCGGCCGGCCGGGCTTATTCTTTCCAGCGAGCGCACGCTGGCTCCGGCGGGGCGCGCCTTGGTTCAGTGCCTTCGCGCCTTCGTCACGGAGATCGCCGCACGCGGCGTCGCCGATATAGCCGGCAGTTATAGCAGCGCCGAAATAAGCGATACGACACGGGCAGACGATGGGGGCTAGGAGGTGGCGCGCCCTCGCTTCGCCCTCACTTCGCAGGCAATCGTGGCCGTGCCAGCAATGCGGGGGCGCGGCGCCCCCGGGCATAGCGTGTCCACCATTTATCCGCCGCCGCATGCAGCCCCGGCGCAGCGGCGAGAGGGCGATAAGGGCCGACAAGGGTGCGGAGGCTTCAATCCAGAGGTCTTGTTGCGCAACCGGGAGACAACGTCATGCACGATGAACCGATCATGGACGTGGCCCATCTCGCGCATCTTGAGATGCTCACCCCCAAGCCGGAGGAAAGCTTGCGCTTCTTCGTGGACGTGCTCGGTATGACCGAGAGCGGCCGGCACGGCGCCTCCGTCTACCTCAGGGCCTGGGACGACTATGAGCGTTACTCGCTTAAAGCTCACCGGTTCGACCACCTCGGGCCTTGGCCATGTGGCCTTCCGCGCCCGCAGCCCGCAGGCGCTGCAGCGGCGGGTTAAGGCGCTGCAGGGCTCCGGCCATGGGGTGGGCTGGCACGAGGGCGAGTTCGGGCATGGCCCCGCCTATCAGTTTCACGATCCCGACGGGCACCTGATCGAGCTCTACTACGAGACCGAGTGGTACGAGGCACCTGAAGCCCTGCGACCGGCGCTCAAGAACCAGGCGCAGCGCTTCCCTGCGCGCGGCGTGAACGTGCGCCGCCTCGACCACTTCAACTGCCTTGCCGTCGACGTTGAGGCCAATCGCGAGTTCTTCGAGCGCTATCTGGGCTTTCGTCTCACCGAGCGGATCGTGCTCAACGACGGCACGGAAGCCGGCATGTGGCTCACCTGCACCAACAAGAGCTACGACTTCGCCTACACGCGCGAAGCGCACGGCGTCAAAGGCCGCTTCCATCACGTCACCTACGCGCTCGACAGCCGCGAGGACGTCCTGCGGGCGGCCGACATCTTCCTGGAGAACGGCGTCTACATCGAGACCGGGCCGCACAAGCACGCGGTCCAGCAGACCTTCTTCCTTTATGTCTACGAGCCCGGCGGCAACCGCGTCGAGGTGGCCAATGCCGGCGCGCGGCTGGTGCTGGCGCCGGACTGGAAGCCGATCACCTGGACGGAGGAGGAGCGCAAGAAGGGCCAGGCCTGGGGCCTGAAGACGATCGAGAGCTTCCACACCCACGGCACGCCGCCGCTGCCCGACCAGCACGGCACCGACGGTGGGCGCGGGCCAGGACGGCCAAACAGACAAGGGAACTGCATCATGACGACGGCAGGAAAAACGGCTCTGGTCGTGAGCGCACATTCGGCGGACTTCGTCTGGCGAGCCGGCGGAGCGATCGCACTCCATGCCGAGCGGGCTACGCCGTAACGGTGATCTGCCTCTCCTACGGCGAACGCGGCGAGTCGGCGAAGCTGTGGCGCCAAGCCGGGCATGACGCTGGAGCGAGTCAAGGCGGAGCGTCGAAGAAGCCGAGGCCGCCGCCAAGTGTCTCGGGGTCGCCGACATCCAGTTCTGGAACCTCGGCGACTATCCGATCGGGCTCACGCAAGCATCCGCTCTACCGGCTCGTCGACGTCTACCGGGCCCTCCATCCGGCCTTCGTGCTGACGCACTCCAGCAAGGACATCTACAATCACGATCACCCGGCCGCCACGGATTTTGCGCAGCACGCGCGCATCATAGCGCAGGCGCACGGCCACAACCCGGGCGAGAAGGTGCTGGGCGCCCCGCCCGTCTTCCTGTTCGAGCCGCACCAGCCCGAGCAATGCGACTGGAAGCCAACGGTGCTGTCTGGACATCACGCCGGTCTGGAACAAGAAGCGCGCTGCCATCGAATGCATGGCCGGCCAAGAGCACCTGTGGGAATACTACACCCGCGTCGCCCTGCAACGCGGCGCGCAGGCGGCCCGCAACTCCGACAAGAAGATCACCTACGGCGAAGGCTACGAGAGCGTCTTCCCGCACGTCGCTGGAGGTACTGGCATGAGCGTCGTCATCACCAATCCGCCCCGCGTCGCGCGCAAGATCGCCGAGGCGCTTCGCGGCCTTCGGTGTTGCCACCGTGCACGAAGCGCAGGCGCGCAGCGGCCTGCTCGCCGCCTCCATGCGGCCGATCTATCCCGGCGCCAGGATTGCCGGCAGCGCCGTCACCGTCTCCATCCCGCCCGGCGACAACTGGATGCTGCACGTCGCCGTCGAGCAGTGCCAGGCCGGAGACGTGCTGATGGTCGCACCGACCTCGCCCTGCGATAACGGCTATTTCGGTGAACTGCTGGCTTGCTCCCTGGCTGCGCGCGGCGTGCTCGGGCTGGTGATCGAGGCCGGCGTGCGTGACGTTGCGGCTTTGACGCAGATGCGCTTCCCGGTCTGGTCGAAGGCCGTCTCGGCCCAAGGCACCGTGAAGGAGACGCTGGGCTCGGTCAACGTGCCGATCGTATGCGCCGGCCAGATCGTCCACCCCGGCGACCTGATCCTCGCCGACGATGACGGAGTGGTGGTGGTGCCACGGACCTCGGCTGAGGTCGTGCTGAGCCAGAGCCGGGCGCGTGAGGCCAAGGAGGCTCGAACCCGCGCGCGCCTGCAGGCCGGCGACCTCGGGCTCGACATCTACGGCATGCGCGACGAAGCTGACGCAGAAAGGTCTCGTCTATCGCCCGGCGGACGTCGGAGGGCTGACCGATGCCGGACCAAGACGGCGGCCGGGTGCCGCTCCAGCGCGCCGTGCTCGCACGGCCATCGGCAAGTATCCGCATACGGCCGCCCTGAGAGACGGGCGCATCTCGTCCGATCTCCTGACGCTCGATTTCGTCGATATCGCCCCTATCAACCGTGCCTTCGCGCCGATGCTGCGCGAACAGCGCTTCGACGTGAGTGAAATCGCCATCGCCAGCTTCCTGCAAGCCAAGGCCTACGGCAAACCCTTCGTCCTGCTTCCGGTGGTGTTGGCCGCGCGCTTCCAGGAGCCCGCGCTCTTTGTGCCTCGCCGCCAGCGCCGTGCGCGGCCCTGCCGATCTGGCGGGCCGCCGCGTGGGGGTCCGCGCCTATAGTCAAACGACCGGGGTTTGGCTGCGCGGCATCCTAGCCGAGGCGCACGGCGTACGGCCCGAGACGGTACGCTGGGTCACGTTTGAGGATGCGCACGTCGCCGAGTACCGCGACCCGCCCTGGGTCGAGCGGGCGCCACTCGGCGCCGACCTATTGGGTATGTTGCGGCAAGGTGCCTTGGACGCCGTCATCGTCGGCAACGACCTGCCCGCCGATCCGGCGCTGCGTACGGTCTTCCCCGACCCGACGGCCGCAGCGGATGCGTTCTGGCGCACGCACGGCGTCGTGCCGATCAACCACATGCTGACCGTGGGAGGCGATCTGGCCAGAAGGCGCCCGGATCTCGTCCGTGATCTTGTGCGCATGTTCCGGGCAGCCGAAGCCGCCGAGCCGGGCACCTCCAAGCGCGCGCGCTATGCGCTCGATGCGACGGCGCTCACTGGCGCGCTTCAGCTTGTCCTGCGCTACGCCGCCGAACAACACTTGCTGCCGCGCGCCTTGTCGGTTGCGGAGCTCTGGGCGGAGCTGCCCGCAACGGACGATCCGCGAGGCTAGAATGAGACGCAAGCGTCCTGCCGACGACATCCGGCGTCGGGCAATCAAGGCGCGCCTCCAGGGCATGCCCAGCCGCGAGATCGCGCGGCGGCTCGAGCGGAGCCCCGACACGATCAAGGGTTATCTCGGCGGCTGCGGCGCCACCATCAAGGGAATCTACTATTTGAACGCCCTCGCCGCCGAGGCCTTGTTCAGCCCAAGCGAATTGATGGAATTGGGTGCCGTTTGGAACGGCCGCTCTTGGGTCGGCCCCGGTCGCAACACCCGTGGCGATGCCTCCGAGATCTAACGACCTCGCGCGCAACGCCCGCGCCAACGACACGCCGAAGAACGGCTGACCCGCAGCGCACTAACGGTTGCCGCGCTCGCGCCCCGCCTCGCCCACAGGACTGTTCTGGTAGGCAGCCGCGCCTCAACCCTCTCGCAACGGACCCAACGTCAAGCGCCAGAGAAGGTGGCCGCCGGCCGCCAACTTTCGTGCTATTCTCGACGCGAGAGCGGGCTCGCGTATAACCTCGTTGCTGAGACAATTTCCGGGGGAGGGCATTCATGACTGGTTCTGCGATCATCCGCGTTTTGCTGACGACCCTTGCGCTTTTTGCCTTGCCGCAGATCACCTGGGCCCAGTCGGCTGCATCGCCCTGGCCCGCCGGTGACGAGCTCGGCATGGCCAACACACTCGGCTCTGCGACCTGGAAGCGTTGCGCGCCGTATCTCGCCAATACAAAATCGAAATCCTACGAGCTGTCGCACTTGCGCTCAAACAGCATGCCACAATCGCCCTTCGGCACCCCGCTCGTTGACAAATATCGGCCAACGGTTGGCATCCCCGGCACCATGCACGCCTTCAACGGCGAGGAGACGCTCAGTGGTGAGCCGGGGGCCCAGGGCACCCAGATGGACGCGATCGGTCATTTCGCAGTGCTGCCCGAGAAATGGGACGGCAAGACCCCATTTCCTGCCGACAAGGCGAAATACTACGGCGGCTTCACGCAGCAGGAGGTCAAACCCGCACCCGACTTGCCGCTAAAGAAGCTCGGCATTGAAAAAGTACCGCCGATCGTCACCACCGCCGTTCTGCTCGACGCCAAAGCCTATCTCGGCAAGGGCAAGGCCATGCAGCCGGGTCAGCTCGTAAAGGCCGCCGACATCGAGGCAATGCTAAAAGCGCAAGGGCTGGCCAAGCGCGGCATCCTCGCAGGCGATGTGCTCTACATCTACACCGGCTGGGGCGACAACTGGAAAGACCCCGACACGGAAAAGTTCTACTACACCAAGGGCCCAGGGCTCGCCTACGACGCGGCGAAATACATCGAAGGCAAGAAGGTGGTCCTCGTCGCGCTCGACAATCCGTTCACCGACCCGGTCGCCGACGGCTTCCTCCAGGGCAAGGCCGCGCCGCCCGAGGGCACACCGGACGGTCTACCGTTCGTCATCCACCACTACAATCTGGCTCACTCTGGCATCCACCAGATTCAAAACGCGCGCCTCGGCGAGCTTGCCAAGGACAAGGTCTGGCTGTCGTGCACCATGATTTTGCCGCTGCGCGCAGAAGGCGCCTCAGGCTCGCCCGTGCGACCGGTGTCGATCGGTGCCCCGTCGAAATGATCGACAATGTCGCCGCTCCCAAATCGTCCCCGAGCGTCTCCCGACCTGAAGGGACGGGCGGAGAAGCGGGCCTCGACAACAAAAGGCCTCGACAGGACAGTCGAGTATCGGGGGGAGGAGGGAGGGTGTCCTTGTCGAGGCCAGGTGCCTGACGAGTGACGAGTGAGCGAAGGGTTCGTCAGGTGCGCACAGGATAGGCCACCCCCGCAGAGCCCGACAATCTGACGAGAAGTCCCCCACAAAAAGGGTACGGCCTGGGGAGGGGCGAGAGCGGGCGTCGGGGAGAACAACGACGCGCTCTCGCCCTGGGCCCCGGCCATCGGGGATAGGGACGGGCAGCCCTGCGCCAGTCAGGGTCGAGGGGTAAGCCTGCGACGGCGCCATCTCATTTCTGACAGGAACCGAAGTTGACAGCTACACGGAGGAACACTGACGGGGGGTGGAATTTTCGGAAGGCAAGCCAGGCTCAAATACCCAAACCAGAACAGCCTTGCCCGATCCATGCGCGATGGCTGCGGCTTTCGTCGGCAAAAGCTGCGCCACGGCATGCGAGGCGCAGGGTTCGCGCCAAACAGATGGGTGAAGCTTTTCGGTCGAACAGAACTACCCCCAGGCAAGGAGCTGGATCACGCCGGGCCTGGGGGCGGCTCGTTTGTGCGTCTCAAGCGATGGCAACCGCAAAGGGAGCACGAGCGCAAGCAGCATGCGTCGAGGGATGTTCGCTGTCTATCGGGGTTAGCCGGTATCAGCGGTCACCCTCTGACCGGAAGAGCGAACCCGCTCCATCGCCCTGCCGGTCCGAGAGTGGCCCCTGTTGGGAAGATCAAGGTCCAAGCCGTAGCCCTTGATCGCCCTCTACCCTTGCTGCGGTACTGAGGGACAACCGCAGCTCGAGCTTTAGTTTGTCCTAGCGATCCGGCAGCCGCTATCCGGGTTAGACCTGAGAGCGGCAATGGTAATTAACCGACACCATGGTTTCATGGATGCTCCCGCCTCGCGGGACGCAATGGCGCGCTAGCGAGCAGCGATCCCCTCCATTGTCAGCCACGGCTTTCTCCTCGCACGCAGCTCCGGCGCCGCAAACACTTCTCGCGCATCAGGGTCGCCGAGCGGTTGGCACCAGCCAAGCGGGCTGCGGACGCCTGTCAAGGTGCGCCAATGTCCGGCGTCGGCGGTTTGGCGCGCGGGTGCGACCTCACCCTTTTTGGTGATCCGATTGAGCGGGCTCGATCTTATTTTCTGGATCACAACCGCAAAGCATTGGGGTCCTTACGGGGACGGCTACAAATCGTTGCGCATCATGGACCGAACTTGCCAGGCTCCGGGCTGCTGGGCTCAAGCCGCATCATCCTTCGCCGCCTACTGCCGCTCCCACCGGACCGCGTTGCGCCGTCATGGTGCCGTCGACCAGAAAGCGATCAGCCAAGCCCAGCTCAAGCCTTACCTCAATCTGGTCAAGGTCCGCATCGCCAAGAATCCGGACAACCAAACTTGGCAGACTTTGGACAATCGCTGGCGCGTTCTCGTGCAGCAGGCCCAAGACATCATTGCCCACTTCGAAAGTGGCAAAGCCGGCAACGAGTACGAGCTGATGGCTGCGCGGGAAGTCGTGAAGTTGGCGCCTGAGGTATCGCCTCGCGATGTTGTCGAGGTGGTCGGTGCGATGATCATGATGCGTATCATGGAGCCGCGCTGCTTCAAATCCGACGCGGCGCTTTGGATGCAGCTGGCGCGTCGCGTTCGGGGCCTCACCGACCTGCATGTCGGCGAGCGTTGGGATCACACACGCCAACGCCTGCGGCGGCGCTATCGCGAGCTGAGCCCGAAGGCCGCCCTATTCCTCGGCCATTGGCTCGCCACGGCGCTCGGCATCGCCGGGCAAGGGCTGGCGAAGGCCGAACAGGCGGAGCGCGATAGCCGCGCCAACGAAAGCCGGGAGCTCAAGGAAGCGCTCTCGAAGCTGGTCTGAGGGGCGAGGTCGCGCCGATGAAAAAGGCTCAGTCCAGGCGGGCAGAACTCAAACACAGCCGCGCGGCGCTGCGATCGATCCAGCAAGCGGTTGAGACCGTGAGTCATAGCATCCATCAATTGAAGGTGCTGCGACGGCACATGCATCGGGGGCACCGCAAGGCGCTATGGGCACTCCACACGGCCCGGCACCATTCCCTCAAGGACACTGATATCAAGCGCGTTGAGGACATGGTCGGCGGCTACGCGTTGGTCGCCGACTGGCCCGCGACGATGCGCATGCGAAATCCCCACGAGCATCTTGAGCGACCCCTGAGCGATACCGAGAGCGCCGTGCTCGCCAGCGTGGCTGGCTCAGCTCTCACCGTCGCGGCTGGGGTCCTCACGGTCTGCGAGCAACTCGACAACTGGTATGGCGGACTGGCAGTGGCGGCCGCGGTATCGGCGCGGTTGGCCCTGCCGAGCGTGACGGCCCAAGCGCATAGGCGGTGGGCCGACAAGCTCATGATCCGGCTGGAGCAGCTCTGCGCCAACGATCAGATCAATTGGGCGTTCGTGGCAGCCGCGGGTCGCTCGACCGCGGTTCGACCGCCGCCGCAGCGAACAACGCTGCACTGAGCCGGATAAATTCGGCGACACGTCAAACTCGCGAGCTTCGGCGACAGCTCCTTGGTCTTTCGGCGCTGGCTGCCGAGCCATCGCTTGCCAGCGGCTTGCCCATTAGCCGCGGTGGGCGGCCGATCAAGTCGGGCGGTCTGCGGCCGAGCAGCCCTCTGCTACCATCAGGCGCGAGAGGTGCCCGTTGCGTCCTTCCAGAAACTTCCACAGGCGCCCAGCATAGTCCGCGCCGACCGCATCTCGGACCGACGGTCGGGCGGCGAGTGCCGCGCGCCAGCGCGCGAGCTTCGGCTTGCCGGCCAGGATGCCGAAGTCCTCGATGGCATCAAAGACGTCGAAATAACGAAAGACCGGGCCGAATGCGGCATCAACGAGCGAGAAACGGTCACCGTCGAACCATGGCGCCGCCAGCACGCGGGCCTCGAGCCAGCCAAACCGGCGTTCAAGCTGAGCCCGCCTGCTGCCAAAGGCTGCCGCATCGGGGGCGGTGTAAAATCCCGAGATATCATTAAGGACGGCCGAACCGTATTCGATCAGAGCGCGGTGCTCGGCGCGTCGTAGCGGGTCGGCCGGGTGCATGGGTCCGGGCTCGGTTTCCTCGAGGTATTCGAGGATGACGGCGGATTCGAAAATGGCTGTGTTGCCGACCTTCAGTACCGGTGTCTTGCCAAGCGGCGAAAGCGTATGGAACCACCCAGGCTTATGCGCGAGATCGACATAAACACGCTCGCAGGCCACGCCCTTTTCGGTGAGCGCAATGACGGCGCGCTGGACGTAAGGACAGAGGGCGTGGCTGATCAGGGTGCGGGGCTGGCTCATGACGGCAGTCCTGGTGCGGCTCGTGCAAGCGCGGGCCGAAGCCGGCCGGCGGCAAAGCCCGACGACGGCATCAGCGCATAGGCCCCGTCGCCGAGCAGCGCCTGGGCCAGGCTGGCGATGACCAAGTAGGCCGGATATTCCCAGCCGCCGCCGGTCGCGGTGAACACCCAGCCGTTGGCGCCGTGCACCCAGACAATGGCGCCGAGCAGGGGTGGCAGCAGCGCTAGGGCGACCCAGCGCGCCTGGATGCCGAGCACGAGCAAAACCCCACCTGCGGCTTCCGCCGTAAGCGTGAGATAGGCGAGCCAAGGCGGCAGGCCGACGTTAACGAAGAACTGTGCGGTGCCGGCAGGCCCATAGGTCAGCAGCTTGAGGACCACACTGTGGGCCAAATACATCGTCCCGAGCGCGATACGCAGCAAAAAGATGCCGGCGGGAGCCAGGCGATCATCGACGGACATGGGGGGGTCTCTCCGGTCGTTGCGATTGCAACAACATAGGCAGAGGTTGGTGCAATTGCAACAATCGTGTTAACGTTTTCCATGCCCCCTAGGCTCTCCCGTGCCGCCGTCGACGTCTGGGCGCGGTTCATCCGTGCCGAGCAGCGACTGTTGGAGGCGGTCGAGGCCGACCTCAAGGCCGCTGGGCTGCCGCCGCTCGTCTGGTACGATGTCGCCCTTGAGCTGTCGCGCGCGCCGGACGGGAGGCTGCGGCCCCGTGACCTGCAAGCCCGTGTGCTGCTTGCCAAATACAATCTTTCGCGACTGATCGACCGCATGGCCGGTGATGGCTTGGTGGCGCGGGCCCCGGTGGCAGAGGACGCGCGCGGGGCCTACATCGCCATTACGGAAGCGGGACGGCGGCTGCAAAGGCGCATGTGGCCTGTGTATGGGCGCAGCATTGCCCGGCATTTTGCCGCGCACCTGGACGAGGGGGATTTAACCGAACTCGATCGCATCCTGGCAAAGTTGCGGGCCGCGCAGCCGTAAGCTACCGGCTTGGCGCTGACCTAGCCTTGATCGGCGCAAAAATGCGCTTGCGCCAGGCACCTCGCCGCCGGATACAGCCGCCATGAAGTTCGCCACACCGCTTCCGATTGACGCGGTCCTCGACGAATTGCGCTCGACCGTCGCCGCGCACGCTTCCGCCGTCCTCGTTGCACCACCTGGCGCCGGCAAGACCACACGCGTTCCGCTCGCCTTGATGCACGAGAGTTGGCTGCAGGGTCGTAAGATCCTGGTGCTGGAGCCGCGCCGCATTGCCGCGCGGGCTGCCGCCGAGCGTATGGCGCATTCCCTATCGGAAGGTATCGGCGAGTGCATCGGCTTGCGCGCGCGCATGCTTTCGAAATCGGGGCGGAAGACGCGTATCGAGGTCGTCACCGAGGGCGTCTTTACGCGTATGATCCTCGATGATCCCGAACTCGCTGGCGTCGGTGCGGTACTATTCGACGAGTTCCACGAACGCTCGCTCGATGCCGACCTGGGGCTCGCTCTGGCGCTCGACTCCCAGCGCGGTTTGCGCAACGACCTGCGCATCGTACCGATGTCGGCGACGCTCGACGGCACGCGGGTGGCCAAGCTTCTCGGCGATGCTCCCGTTATCGCCAGCGCAGGGCGCGCCTTCCCAGTCGAGACGCGTTACCTCGGTCGCGATGCCGGCGCACGCATCGAGGAACAAATGGCGGACGCGGTGATGCGTGGCCTGCGGGCGGAAGCCGGCTCGATCCTGGCCTTCCTGCCCGGTCAGGGCGAGATTCGGCGCCTCGAGGAGCGGCTCAAGACGCGCATCAGCGATCCAACGGTTGTATTGGCCCCTCTTTTTGGAGCCATGGAGGCAAAGGCACAGGACCTTGCGCTCGAGCCTGCGCCCAAAGGTCTGCGCAAGGTGGTGCTGGCGACCTCGATCGCCGAGACGTCGGTGACCATTGAGGGTGTCCGCGTCGTCATCGACAGCGGTCTGGCGCGAGTGCCGCGGTTCGATCCGGACGTCGGCGTAACCCGGCTCGAGACCGTGCGCGCGTCTCGTGCCGCCGCCGATCAGCGCAGAGGCCGCGCCGGCCGCACCGAGCCCGGCGTCTGTTATCGCCTATGGGACGAAGCGCAAACCCGGAGCTTGCCGGCTTTCCCCGAGCCCGAGATCCGCAGCGCCGATCTTGCCGGCTTATTGCTCGATTGCGCAGAGTGGGGCACGACCGATCCGCGGTCGCTGGCTTGGCTCGATCCCCCGTCGGCCGCCGCTATCGACGCCGCACGCGAGGAGCTGACGCAGCTCGAAGCGCTCGACGCGGGAGGCCGCATCACCGATATCGGTCGACGCCTGCGGTCGCTGCCGTTGCCGCCCCGCCTTGCCCGCATGATGCTGGCCGCCGCCGTGTTCGGTCACGCCGAGGTGGCTGCCGAGATCGCGGCCGTGATCGTCGAGCGTGGCCTCGGCGGCAGCGATGCCGATCTCGCCCATCGGCTGGAAGATTTCCGCCGCGACCGTGGGCGCCGCGCCAGCGACATGCGAAAACTGGCGGCCACCTGGGCTCGGGCGGCAAACGCTGGGCGATCGGGCAACGCGCCGCGTCAGGACATATCGATCGCGCGGCTGCTGGCGCTCGCCTTTCCGGAGCGCATCGGCAAGGCACGCGGCGCAGCCGGCCAATTCCTTCTCGCCAATGGCCGCGGCGCCCATCTCGATGCTGCGCACGTCTTGGCGCGATCTCCATTCCTGGTCGCGGCGGAACTGTCAGGAACGGCGGCCTCGACGCGAATCTTACTCGCAGCCGCGGCCGATGAAGCTGACATCCTGGCGGTCGCATGCCAACGGGTCTGTGCAAGGGACGAGATCGAATTCGATCCAGGCGCGGCGGCGCTGCGGGCGCGCCGGGTACGCCGCCTCGACGCCATCACGCTGGCCAGCGAACCCCGCGCGGTGGTGGCGAGCGAGGAGAGCGCACGCCTGCTCGCCGACGGCCTTGCCAAGCTCGGACTAGGACGTCTGCCGTGGAGCAAGGCGCAGCTCCAGCTCCGCCACCGCGTTGGTTTCTTGCGCGCGGCCGGAGAGGACGAATGGCCGGACCTCAGCGATGCCGCACTCGCCGGCAGGGTCGCCGACTGGCTAGCCCCTTTTCTTGTCGGTAAGACAAGGCTATCCGAGATCGACACCGACGGCCTTGGTACCGCGCTCGCTACATTGCTGCCTTGGCACTTGCAGCGACGTTTGGAAGCGGAGGCGCCCACGCATTTCGAGGCGCCCACGGGCAATCGTCACGCCATCGACTATGAAACGGCGGGCGCACCCGCCTTGCACATCCGCGTGCAGGAGCTGTTTGGGCTGAGGCAACATCCTTCGATCGCCAACGGCAAGCTACCGCTCACCTTGCATCTGCTCTCGCCGGCGCGGCGGCCGATTTCAGATCACGCGCGACCTGCCGGGATTTTCTGGAATGGATCGTGGGCCGCGGTTAAGGCCGAGATGAAAGGACGCTATCCGCGCCACCCCTGGCCCGAGGATCCCGCCTCCGCCGCTCCCACCGCACGGGCCAAGCCGCGCGGGACATAATGGACGGCACCATTCCTGCGGGGCCGCCCCCAGGCAACACCCGTGGCGCGGGCGGACACCGACCTTAGGCGTGAGAGGTGTCCCATACTGGTGCATCGGCCAGCTCGCGTGAGCCGTTGTGGTGCTCAGTCAAGGGCGCTCGAACCGCTGATCGGTCAACCGCAGCCGCGACTTCATTGCTTGCGCCAATCCACAGCGAATACACACAGCTCTGGGCCGTGGCCTTGTGCCACCTGGTGCCTCCTTCGTAGGATGGCGGCATAGAGACATCCATGGGCAAGCTTATCAGCAAGTATCCGATGGTCGCGCTGATCCTGATCTGGGTCACTCTGGTCGGGGCCGTGTGGCTTTTACCGAGCGAACCACGGCCGCAGGCCGTCGCGGCTCAGCGGGCCTGGGCCGGCAATCTTCCTCCGGGCATGGCTGCCGTCCATCGCCTCATCGTTGCCAGGCATCGCCCCATGGCGGACTGACCTCAAGGCCCGACAATCGCTGCGGGGGCGGTGCCCTTTCCATTGCACGAGTGCCCTGTTCAGATTGTGCAGCGGGGATCCCGCTGGCCCTGAGCATTGCCGGATGCGCTCCCCGGAAATTCACGCGCATTTTATTGACCTGCAAAATCCAGAGCGATTTCAGCGCCAAACTCAACAAGCTGACAATTCGGCTGCAGCCCCGGACCCTAACGCCCGCTCAAGGGAGCGTTTGCTTCAACGCGAAGGTCAAACGCAACGACAGGGCGAGCGCGTAGGGTAAGTTGCTCTTCGTCTCGTTTGCCCCGGACCCGGCAGCTGCGCCGTACTCCTACTTTTTGGCTTCCGGTAAAGAACGGATCTCCGCATCCGACAACCGCAGCTTGATCCCGGCCAACTGTTCGAATTTGTCGGCGTTAATGGCCACGACCTTTGAACCGAGGCCGAGCATTTGGCCAATGTCTACCTGGATGGCCTGAACCTTGCCGTCCGCCCCCCTAACCACTCGAGCGACCTGGCCGAGGGTTTTGTCATCGGAACTGTAGACGGGCATGCCCACACGAGCCATTAGTCCCTGCACCTTCTGTCCCAAGATTGTGACGATGGTTTCGCAGGCTGGAGAGAGCGATGCTTTCTTCTGCGCCACGCATTGTCCGACACCATCCGTCTCGCCGCACAGTGCGCGAACTTCGTTCCAGCACATTTGCGTTATGCGTTCGGCGCTGCGTTCGAGAGTGCTCGAGACGCGGTCCAGCGCCGCCTGACAAGTGCGGCTGAATTGATCTTCGTGAGCCCGCATGCATAACGCCAGCCGACCTGCTCCAGGTGTGACCCTGGCACAAAACTCATTTATGTCGTCGGCGCACGCACCCTGGACAGTCTCAATTGCGTTGCCCATGCGATTCAGGAATTCGACTCTTAATTGGTCGCTCGACGGCTCGCTCCGAGCATCGCGGTCACCACTTCTCTCGACGTTGGCGGGCTCGCGCCCTTCAGATCGCTGGCTCAGTGTCGGCAGTGGCGCAAATATTAGCGCCGCCGCCACGAAAACGGCCTTCTGCATTCGGTCTCTCCTATTAAGCCCTCGACCCACTTGGCAGAGTGCACAGTCTCGATTGCTGCGGCGTTAATCGAGGCTAGCTATTTCCTCCAAGGCGATCGCGGAACCGATTGAGAAGAGGACCAAGATCGTCTCGGTTGCGGACGCGGTCTGAAATCAAATCGCGCAGATCATTGCGCCTCTCCAACCGATCCATAAGAAGATCGCGTAAGTCGTTGCGCCGCTCCAGGCGGTCTCGCAGCAGCTCGCGACCATCATCGCGCGTTGACAATCGATCCAAGATGAGGTCGCGCAGATCGTTGCGTCGCTCCAGCCGGTCTCTTAAGAGGTCGCGGAGATCATCACGAGTTGCCAACCGGTCCAAGATGAGGTCGCGCAAATCGCTGCGCCTCTCCATCCGGTCGCGCATTAAGTCGCGCAAATCATCACGACCCGAGGACCGATCCGAAGCGAGATCGCGCAAATCGTTGCGCCGCTCCATTCGGTCTCTGAGGAGGTCGCGGAGATCGTCACGGCTCGCCAAGCGGTCCAAGATGAGGTCGCGCAGATCGTTGCGCCTCTCCAGCCGGTCGCGCAATAGGTCACGCAAATCATCACGAGTTGCTAACCGGTCCAGAATGAGGTCGCGCAAATCGCTGCGCCTCTCCATCCGGTCTCGCAATAGGTCGCGCAAATCATCACGAACTCGAGGACCGATCCGAAAGAAGGTCGCGCAGATCACCACGGCTCTCTGCTCGATCCCCAACGAGGTCGCGTAATCCCTGGGCTGACGCTGCCGTTGTGATCGCAAGTAGGGAGGCCGACGCGGCAAGGGCGAATGCAACTGATGCAATGGCGGATGCCCGCTTCATCGAGATTCTCCTTGGCTATCGTGTGGACTGGATCAATCAGCTCAGCTTTGGAGCTGCCCCGTGCTGAAATTAACTACGCTCCTACGCTGCACCGGCAATGAGTGGAAACCCCGAGATAACGACCGGCAGTCAATGCAGTAGTCGAGGCGCTAGACGCCGCTGCTGAAGCTCCACGCCGGATTGCTTTTTTAGGCTTGCCTCCTGTCGGGCCCCGAGGGCCACCTACAGACCCTGTCGACTGCTGGTCGTGGTTGTTTGGTAGTGCCCGCCGCGTGTTCGGGTGGCATGCTCAATAAAATGCGCATCCCGCGAAGAGCAGAACACAGAAACGTGTCGGCTGATCTTTCCGGCACTGTTAGGCGCGGTGCCACTTTTGGTCTTGGGTCGGCAGCCAGCATAGGCCGTGCTGGGTGGCTATGGTCGGTTACTCCTTCTATCGATCCGCCTATGCTGATGCCGGCATTGCTTGGCGTGGCGACGGTGGTCGGCGAGGTCGGTCGTGACCAGCTGACCCTAGGGGTCAATCGAGAGTGATCGCTGCCATTCAGGCCATGGCAGGCGTTGGAAGTTGGCGGAGAGACATTGCATGTCACGAAATCCTCGTTGCGTTTCTTCCCTTCGTCGGGTCGAGACTTGTGTTTTCGCTTTCGTCGCCGCGCTTACGCTCGGCTGGCCGCCACACGTTGGCAATGCGCAGGGGTCTAAGAAGTTGAGCGTTGCCAGCCTTGAAGGCTCGTGGAGCGGTGGCGGCACTGTATCGTTCGCCGCGGGGAAAGAGCAGGCGCGTTGCAGGGCGAGTTTCAGCCGAGCCGGCGAGCGTAGCTATACGGTAAATGCCACCTGCGCCACGGCCTCTGGTAAAGCTGCCCAGACGGCCACGGTGCGGCAGGTCGGCAGCAACAGATACTCCGGCAGTTTTTACAATAGCGAGTATTCGATCTCCGGCGTGATCGACATTATCGTGCACGGCTCAAGCCAGACCGTACGCCTGATCAGCGACAGCGGATCTGGTGTCTTAAATCTCAGCCGCTAGACAACGTACCACAGCGCAAATTTTCTCACGGCCGCGGTTCGAATGTGTCCGAGGTTGAGCGCAACGCATTCACGATTGGCTCATCGAGGCGCCGCATGGGCTTTCCGAACACTGAAACCCGAGAATTTGTGAGCGATGAACGCCTCGAGCATCCCATCGCTAAGGTCATTCGGAATCAGGAGATCGACGATGTGCCACGTGTCGCCGTCTTCGATGAACGCAACGGGACGGCCCTTCGAGCAGCCACCGTTGGGCGTCACCACGTTGACGACAAACTGACCTGAAATATCCAAGCGCATGTTAAGCTGCTCGCCCGAGTTGCAGAGCCTCAAGGTCTAGTCCTTCTGGGCAATCAACAATGCTGAAATTGCCGTCGAGACTCTCCTCGCGCGCAAACCGGATGGCAGGTTGTCGGCTAGAAAAAACTCCCGCCCACCGGCCGGTGGTCTCCCGAATGACCCAGGCACCCGTCGTCGAGCTGAGGCCGAGCAGGACGTAGGTCGCGGTGGCCGTCGGCAACTGGTTTGGAAAGTCAATGCCGGTCACAAGATTAAGAGACATGACACGATCTTCCTCACGCATCTGATGATGCTGGGGAGCTATGACCCGTCGCATATGAATTCGAGGGCGACCGACGACCTGCGGCATAAAACGGGAAGGATAGGGAACCGACCCCGGCGGGCCGACGTGGAACCGCCGAGCCGGCGATTTCACCGTCGAGGGCGATCGCAATGCACCCGATCAGCACCAGGCGTTGATGGATCGGCCGCCGACGCTCAATCTTTGCACGGCAGAGAACCTCCCGCACCTGAAACAGACTGGTTATGAGTGTGCGTTGCCAGAAGACCCGGACGATTGCATCCCGGCTCAGCTTAAGCTTTACTGGCCGTGGGCTGAGAGATGTCATACCCCGCTGGACTTGTCGCAGCCCTTTGGGCTCCTATCCCTCTAGGAGGCCGTTTTTTTTGCGTCAGAACGCGAAGCCTTGATCGCATTGACGAGGAGACACTCTGAGGTCGCCACCGGCCATCCGGAACACGTTCGGGCGAGGCGGCGAATGGCCCTCGACCACCGCTCCAGATGAAGTTGCGCTGCGCAAAATAGAGCGAGCGCTTGCCACACATCACCGCAAAAATTGGCATTCGACGGATCAAAGAACTCCTCGCCACGTTGCTTTTCCGAGGAGGTGTTTGCAATGCCTCGCTACTACTTTCATGTGAAGCGCGGACAACTGACCGTGCTCGACCATGAAGGGGTTGAGTTGTTAGATCTTGCAGAGGCGGAACAGGAAGCGCTGCGACGCGGACAGGAGATCGTGGCGCGAGATGGCCCCAAGGATAGAGGTCGTATTATCGTTGCGGATGATAACTGGCGGACGTTGTATGAAATCGCTTTCTAAGGGAGCAATACCTCCCAGAGCCATCCTTTCGACAAAGACCTCGACCTGCGACGAGCGCCCTTTCCTGAAATATCCCTTCTGCCACCACCTGCTGCGACGGGCCGGCAACAAAAAGGCCCCGACAGGACAATCGACATCTGCCACAGATGCCTTTACCGCGCGCCGAGGCCAGTCGCTGACGCTGTGCATAGGACCGTCAGGGGAGGCTAGGATAGGGCCTGCCCTTTGGGTGTCCAATCACGCCCCTTCACAAATCCGGATCACCAGAGATGATCGAGCACTTCCCGAAAGTGGTGATGGGCCAAGGCGCAGGGAACGTCAGGGTGGTCGCTGGCTGCGAGGCAAGTCCACTTCTGTCAGCGACGTGATTGGTGGAATGTTTTCTCCCGTTATGTGGCTGGAGAAGGCAAAAGCCTCATCCTCGCTTCGTCGCGGGAAGCCCCTTACCTAAAACGCGCCTTGGCTGGGGAGCAGGCCAGGGCGCAAAATCTTCGGGGCACAACCGCGGGGAGGGGAAGCGGTCAGGAAGAGCCGGACGCCACCACCATTGTCTCGTCCAGTGTCGGCTGAGTGACATCCTTCGACGCGAGGCTGCGCGCATCGCTTTGCGGCAGTGTTTCGTGTTTCGTGTTCCGTGCTACAACAAGCTCCGGGGCCTTCGGGCTCCTATAGGACCCTGACGGCTGGTCATTTGCTGCCCGTCGGGGCGACGTAAGGTGCGAGGGGCACAGCTGCCGCGGCGCCCACCCTACCACTGCACGCTTGCTGTCCCCGCGCTCCGCCTCGGCAGCACTGGAACTGCACCAAGCAACCGGCGCGTGTAGGCATGCTCGGGTTGCGTCAGCACGCGCCCGGCTGGGCCTGTTTCGACGATCCTTCCCATCATCATGACGGCGACACGGTCGGCGAAGGCGCGAGCCACCGAGATGTCATGCGTTATCAACAAGTAGGCGATGGCGCGCTGTTGCTTGATATCAAGCAACAGATTGAGGATCTGGCCGCGAATTGAAACATCGGCTCCGGACAGAGGTTCGTCGGCGACAATGAGGCGAGGCTGCGGAGCCAGCGCGCGCGCGATGGTCAACCGCTGCCGCTGCCCGCCGGAAAGCTCGTGAGGCAGGCGGTTGAGATATTCATGCCCGGGCCGTAGACCCACACTTTCGAGCAGGGCGATCGCCTCCGTCTCGATGGCAGCTCCACGCACGGCCAGGGCCTGCAGCAAATGCCCCCTCGCGGATCGGCGAGGATTGAGAGCGGCGGCCGCATCCTGAAAGATCGGCTGCATTCCGGCCCGCACCCGCCGAAGCTCAGCGGCGTTAAGTTGTTGCAATTGGCGTCCGGCAACGAACACCGAACCGCCGTCCGGCGCGAGCAAGCCGAGCGCGATCCGGCCAAGCGTCGACTTGCCCGAACCGCTCTCGCCAACCAGGGCCACCGTTTCGCCGGCAGCGACGTGCAGATTGACTGAACAAAGAGCAACAACGCTTTCCGTACGCGAGCGTCGGAAGGTCTTCGACACATCCCTCAGCTCCAGTAAGGGCACGGTCACGACGGCGCTCCATTGCGACCCGTTGCAACCGCCGATTGGCCTGTGCCGTAGAGCCAGCAGCGCACCGTATGTTCCAGCTGCAGCCCGACCGGTCCGGGCATCAATTCTGTGCATTGGGGCAGGGTGTGGCTGCATCTCGCCGCGAACGGGCAGCCTGCTTGCAGGCCCGTCAGATTCGGAGGTTCGCCAGCGATCGTGACAAAACGCCCATCCCTGTCTCGATCCGCCTGCGCAGCATGCATTAAGCCGATCGTGTAGGGATGAGCCGGAGCCTCGAAGATGCTGGCCGTCCGGCCCCATTCGATGGTGCGCCCCGCATACATCACATAAATACGATCGCAAGCCGATGCCACGATGCCGAGATCATGGCTGATCAACAGCATCGCCATGTTCAGCTGCGTGCGAAGGTCTTTGAGCAGTGTAAGAATTTCCGCCTGGGTGGTGACATCGAGCGCCGTCGTTGGTTCGTCGGCAATTAGCAGTTTCGGTCGGCAGGCAATGGCGATTGCCAGCAACACGCGTTGGCGCATGCCGCCGGACAGCTCGTGCGGGTAGGAGACGGCGCAGGTTACGGGAAGTTTGACCTGCTCAAGAAGTTCGCGCACGCGCTCGTCGACGGGCAAGCCAGGTGTATGCAGCTCCACGCTTTCGGCGATTTGCCGTCCGACACGCATGACCGGGTTGAGGTAACTCAGGGGATCCTGAAAAACGATGGCGATGGGCTGGCCTCTCACTCCCACCCAACCATTCTCCGTCAGATGGGTCACGTCGCGTCCGGCAACTCGAATGCTTCCCGAACTCGATGTGCGCGGCGGCCAGACCCAGGACCGCCCGGGCAACCGTGGATTTGCCAGACCCCGATTCGCCCACCAATCCTACGGCTTCGCCTTCGGCAATCGACAGATTGACTGCCTGCAGAGCCCGCACCACGCGCCGACGCGTCCTATAGCTCAGGCTAACATCGACAATGTCCAAGAGCGGAGGACCGTTCATTGCGACGCCGTGCGCGGATTGAGCGCGGACCCGAGCGCATCCCCAAGCAGATTGAATGCCAGCACGGTCAAGAATATTGCGGCACCTGGAAACACCGACAGCCACCAGGCATTGAACAGAAATCGCTGCCCGCTGTTGAGCATGCGGCCCCAACTGATTATTTCAGCGCTGCTCAGACCAAAAAAGCTCAGGGCTGCTTCGAGAAGAATTGCTTGCCCTACGATCAAGCTGCCAGCGGCCAGGGCAGGCGCCAAGGCGTTGGGTATTATCTCACTGGCCAAAATCGTGAATTCCCGCGTGCCGAGGCAACGGACGGCATCGACAAACTCCAAATGCTTGAGCCGCATCACCTCCCCGCGCATGAGGCGCGCGACCTGGGGCCACGCCAAGAGCGAAATCACCGCAACCACTTGCGGCAAACCGGGGCCGGAGAGCGCAACGATCAGGGCAGCCAAAATGAAACTGGGCACGACCTGGAAAATTTCCGACACGCGCATGAACAACAGATCAAGGACGCCACCGTAGAAGCCGGCCGTCGCTCCGACGACGATGCCAATTGCCGTGGCGCCGAACGCCGCGGCAAAGCCGACGGTGAGGGAAACCCGGATACCGTGCAGGATGCCCAACAGGACGTCGCGCCCCAACTCATCGGTACCCAACGTGTGTGTGGCCGACGGCGGCTGCATTACCGCGCTCGTGATGTCGTGCGGGTCGGAGCCGGGAATAACCTCGAGCACCAACATGACCAGGATGAGAACCAGTACATAAACTCCGGCCGCTGCCCCGTAGCGATGCGACCCGAAGCGAAGCCAGAACTCACGCATGGCTGCGCTGGCCTATGCGCACGCGAGGATCGAGTACGCCATAAAGGACGTCGGTCACAACGTTGGCAACCACCACGGTCATTGCCGTAAACAGGAAGATGCCTTGCAGCACGGGATAGTCGCGATTGCCAATCGAGGTGATGAACAGACTACCGAGCCCGGGCCAGGCGAACACGGTTTCCACCAGAATGGCCCCCGTCAGCGAGTAGCCAAAATTGTAGCCAATTACCGTCACCACCGGGATCAGGCTATTGGGGAGAACATGGCGCCAAAGCACCGCGCGCCGGCCCAGTCCCTTAGCCCTTGCCGTCAAGACATAGTCCTGGGACAGCGTTTCCAGCACGCTTGCTCGTGCTACCCGCGCCACCACGGCAACGTAGAAAATGGTGACGCTGAGGGCAGGTAACACCAGGTGCCAGAGGACGTCCCAGACCGCCGCCCAGCCCGTCGGTGTGTTGCGCAAGCTGATCATTCCCTGCGCCGGCAGCCATTTGAGCTTGATGGCGAAGAGGATGACCAGCAGCTGGCCCAGCCAGAAAATCGGTATCGAATATCCGACGAGGCTGAGAGCCGTGATGGCGCTGTCATAGATGCTGCCAGCGCGCGGCGCCGCCGCCAGGGCCAGGAAGATCCCCAACATTGCCGCGAGCGTGAGCGCGGGGAGCATCAAGAGGAGCGTCAAGCGAGCACGATCAAGAATGAGGCCCAGTACCGGCTGACGGTTGGCAAAGGAAAACCCCAGATTGCCGTGCGCCAGGTTCCACAGGTACAGGCCTAGTTGATGCGTGAGCGGGCGGTCCAACCCGAACTCCTGCCGCACCTGCTCGATGTACCCCGGCGGCGTCGGGAAATCACCGACAAGCGCTTGTACCGGGTCACCGGGCACAATGTGCACGATCATAAAATTGATGATGACGATCGCCAGAACGATGGGAATTGCCCAACCAAGCCGCACCAGAAGATAGCGACCCATCAAGCGACCTTTCCCGCATCGCCTCTGCTTAGAAGGCGTGTGAGAAGGCGCAAGTCGTCCAATTCGTCTAGCCGCGCGATGCTTGCGGCGATCTCGCTGCGTCGAGACGCACCCAGCACCGGGTCGATCAGGGATGCGACCTTATCGGCAAGTTCCTTGTCGCTGAGTGGGTTTTGCGGCGCACCTTTGGCGAACTGCACGTGACGCTCAAGGCGACGACCGTCGCTGAACACGACCTCGATGGGAGGATAATCACCCGGCGCGATGACGCGGTCATCCATCAAGGTTGTAGCTGCCATCAACCGCCCAATCTCTGGGTCGCCGGTCCGCGGCGGGTCGAACTGATCGAGCGTCGCCCGCCCGCTGACGGCCGCCACAGCGAGGGCGTACTGCATACTGAACTGCGCATCGAGCAGGTTTGTCGGCTCGAGCCGGTCGAATTGGAGACGGAACTGCGCGTTGCCGTGCACCAAGATCCGGGCGATCGAACGGCTGTCGGATCGGGTTTCTGCCAGGATTTGCAGGAGCGCGTCGATCCCCGCGTGCAGACCACGGCAGCAGGCATACGGTTTCATTCCCGACCGGTCGATGCGAAACTCCCGGCCAAGGCCGTGCAGGGTCGCCGCGGGCGTTGCGATCCCTGGGCTATAGGTGGAAAAGAAGCCTCCCCACTGCGTCTCCAGCACGTGCCGCGGACCCGTCATACCGGCCGCAGCCAGCAATGCCGCCGACAAGCCATTCTCGGCGGCCTTGCCGGGATGGAACCGCTTGGTCATGGCGCCGTCGGCCAGGAATGCCCAGATGCCGCCGGTGAATGTCCCGGCAATGCCGAGGGCGTCGGCGAAGCTCGAGGGCGCAAGCGCCAAGGCGCGCGCGGCAGCCGCCGCCGCGCCGAAACTTCCGCACGTCCCCGTGGAGTGCCAGCCCAAATCGTTGTGCGGGCGATAGCCGCCGGCCCCTTCCAGCACGCGCGCGGCCAGGTCATAGCCCGCCAGCAGAGCCATCAGCGCGTCGCGGCCGGCAAGTTTTCTCGCTGCCGAAAGGGCCAGCACCACCGGGGTGACAACGGCACCGGAATGGCCGCAGCCACCGAAATCGTCGAGTTCGAAGGCGTGCGCTGCGGTGCCGTTGACGAGCGCCGCCTGCGCCGGCGGCAGTCGATCGCCGCGCCCCCACAACACGGCGCTACCGGAGGTGCTCTCCGTGCCGGCGCGCGCGGCGGTGATGGCTATCTCCACAACTTCGCTGGATGAACCCGCGATGCCCGCGGCAAGGGTGTCCAGCAGAAACCGCTTGCACAAGCGCAACGCCTCGGGGGTCACATCCTGATAACGCGCCGTCGCCCAATAGTCGGCGGCCTGCTCGATCAAAGTACCGGCAGCGGTCGCCTTCGCAGCGGAGCGAGCACCTACTGGGCCAGCCATATCTGGTGCCACCATTGATAGACCGCGGCCTTCCATTGATTGCGCAATTGCACACCCGAGACGCCGATCTGGGCCTGCTGGTGGATCGTCAGCACAGGTAGGTCATGTGCCAGCACCTCCTGGACCTTGAAATAGTGGACTTTGCGCTCCTCTTCGGTCGCTGCGTCGCGGCCCTGATCGAAGAGTGCATTCACCTCTGGATTTGAGTAACCGCTGGCGTTGTTAAAGTTTTGCCCCTGCTTGATCGCTTCGCTGTGGTAGGCGCGCGAAATGCCGAGTGCCGGATCGCCCGAGGTCGAATAGTTCTGCAGCGTCGCGTCGAAATCGTAATCGCTGTACACGCGCTTGAGCACGACCGGCCGCTCGGCGCCCTCAAGGGTCGCTTTGATGCCAACCGCCTGCCAATAGCGCTGCAGGGCCTGGGCCAGCGAAGTGTACTCGGGTCGTCCAGTGTCGAAGGAGAGTCGCAAGCCAAAGCGCACGCCGTCAGGACCCGGCTTCAGACCGGCCTCATCGAGGAGGCTGGCCGCTCGCTTGGGGTCGTAAGCATAGAGCTTTTCGTAGTCGACCGCTGGGTTGTAGGCCCATGTCAGCCGCGTATCGATAACGCTGCGTCCGATTTGCCCGGTCCCCAGAAACACGTTCTGCAAGAGGTAGTTGCGATCGATCGCCGTCAGCAAAGCCTGGCGCACCCTGGGCTGATCGAGAGGCGCTTTGCGCGTGTTGAGAATGATGAGGTCGTCGCTCGGGTAGCTCACTTCCTTGAGAGCGAAGCGCGGATCCTTAGCCAGAAGATCGTGCGCGCTCAGGGGAAAATAATACTGGTCGATATAGTCGACCTCACCGGCCTGCAGTGCAAGCAGGCGGGCGGAAGAGTCGGGAACAATCTTGATAATGATGCGGTCGAGATAGGGCTGTCCCGGTGTCCAGTAGTTCGGGTTGCGAACAAGCGTGAGGTGGTCGCCGCGTACCCATTCGAGCAATTGGAATGGCCCCTCGCTGATTGGCGAGACGTTAGACGCCGGGTTCTTCAGCACGTCCGTGCCACGAAAGACGTGCGCCGGCAGGATTGCCGCATTCTGCTCGCACGCCAGCGAGAACAGGAACGGACCGAACGGCTTGGACAAGCGGATAACCACCGTCTGAGGATCGGGGGTCTCGATTGCCTTGATCGCCTTGCCCGGGGCAACGAACTTCGAGCCGTACTTGGAGCTGACCTCGAGCAGCGTGAATTTCACATCTTCCGATGTCACCGGTTTGCCATCGCTCCAGTTCGCGGTGACGAGGTGAAAGGTATAGGTCAGGCCGTCGGGCGCGATCTCCCAGGACTTGGCCAACGACGGCACAATATGAAAGCCTTCGGCGAAACGGACGAGCCCGTCATAGAGCATGCAGCCGGTCAGAACGTCCGGCGCTCCCACCGTCACGTTCGGATTGAGGATAGCCGGGTCGGCGCCAATGACGACGATCGCGGTGCCGCCGCGCTTGGGTTCGTCGGCGGCTCGGACGGCCGATGCGGAGACAAACACAGCCAAGGCTCCGACCAGGGTCCAGGCCCGTCGTTGCCAGCCAGCACGCGTCATGTTTCGCAAGTCCTCCTCAAGATCGAGCCGCCAGGATGGCCAGTGTCCGCGCCATCTCATTGGTCTGAATCATCAGGGCTTCATCCACCCCTAGTCCAGGCTTGGAGAGCATGAAGTCCGGCGAACAGGCAAGACCAATGTGCGTGCAAATGCGGGCAGAGTGATCGGTCTCGTTGGCGGTGCCGCCCAGGCTCGATCCCATGCTTTTTTCGCGGCAATAGATGACGGCCTCGATGGTGTTGTTGATGCCGCCAAGGTCAGGGGTCTTGATTTGCACGTAGTCTGAAGCCGCAGCATCGGCAAATAGCTTGATGTCTTGTAGGGTGTTGCACCACTCATCGGCAATCAGACCCACGGCGATGTTTTTTTCCGCCAGAAGCGCACGCAGCGTCTTGAAGGTGGCGATCTGGTCATCCTGGGTCTTGGCAATGATCGGCGATTCCACCAGGAGGCCATAAGGTTGCGCTGCCTGTGCGAGGCGACCAAGATAATCCGACAGAGGCTCCATCTTCATGTCAAATAATTCACCGAGTGTGCCGTAAACATCGAGATGGATACGCGGCTTGTAGTCGGCATCTCCGATCTCTTTAATGCGCTTGGCAACGGCGCCAGCAAACGACAGCAATTTTTCACCCTCGAGCCCCACGTGCTCCTTGACGATCGTGAAGGACGCATGCGGCAACAACTCCACGCGCTTCAGGATGGTGCGATCGAGTTGCAAGGGATCGTCCTTATGACCCGAGGCCAGGATCGGGATTGGGTGCTTCGATATCGTCGTGCCGTACTCAGCGGCGATGATTTCCGCCATGGTTTTCCTGTGCGCAAGCGCGGTGGCGTGCAGCAGGGCTTGCGTGAGACCATAGCGAACCGCAGTGTGCAGTGGCTTGCCCTCGCGCCGGTAGCCATCGAACTCTGCGGCGTTGTCACGAAATTTTGCGACATCGCGACCCTTAAGCAGAGGCCCGATCTCGCGACGCAAGTAGTCGACGTGATCCTCGCCACGAAAGGCTGGATCGCGACCGGCGACGCCGGCCAAAATCACATCGGCGCAATCACCAAAGGCAATCTGCCCATCATCCAACTCCAGCATCACCGAAACAATGGTGGCCGGCTCGACGATCCGCCTAAATCCGGGGGACAAAGGCTTGCCGTGAAAGAGAAAACCGTCTTGCTTTGCCCCCGATTTGATGCCCAGGAGGTCGCGGTGCATGTAGCCCGAGCGTCCCACCGAGCAGATGACGGATTTCACGCGCATATTGCCTCCTAACAATTGTCGGTGACGCCAAGAAAATCTCGCCAGCCAAAAAAGCCTAGTTTAGCGGCACGCCGTGCGCAATTGATGCTTAGGCATGGCAACCTTGTCGGGCCGCAGACGATGGCGCAGACCCGCTCCGAAAACGCCCCAGGCGCGCACGCTCAGAGCTTCTGGGGACGCCAGGATTCCGACCCCACCCGACGGTCCGGCACTCCCCCTCCCAATCCTCGACCGACTGGCTTGGCCCGGACTTGGCGGGCGCTCGTTGCGTCCGCCTGCTGGCCGCTCGCTGCTTGCCGCCGCCCCGCCCCTTTTGCTGCTGACCGTTAAGGGTGGCGCTGCCCGATCTCGGCCGCATCGACGCGGTGCTGGCCGAGATCGTCGGCCTGATGGAGCGTCGCCCGGCGCTTCACTTAGCGCCTTGCCAGCTTTCGGCACGCGTGGGTGGACACGACCTGCAGCTGGCGAGCACGCGCAAGGCCCAACTGCCGGAGATCTGAGATGCAGGTCGCTGACCTGCTCTGACGGTTTTGGTCCCGACGCGCCCTTTGGCACCGCCGCCAGCGGACCCCCACGGCGCGCAGCGCCATCGCAGGTCGCCGGCTTTTAAACTTCAATCACAAGTCCATCATGGGCGCACTCCTCGGTGACGTTCTCGAGGTTGGCCAGCATCTCGCGGCCGAGATGCGTCAGAATGAGCCGTTTTGCCTTGATCTGCGCCCTATGCTTGACAATGTCTGGATAGTTGAGGTGGAAGCGCACCGGTTTTCGAAAGAAGTAGCACTCAGCAATCAACAGATCGGCACCATCCGCCAGTGCCGGCATGTGTTCGGTCCACTCGCTGTCGCCGGTGTAGGCAATCACCTTTCCCGCAACCTCGACACGCAAGGAGGTGGGATTGGTTTGCTGAGTGTGCACGGCAGGATAGCTCGTGACCTTGAGAGGGCCGATCTCAAGAGGACGCAGAACGGCCATGTCAAGATAGGTGATCGGGAATTTAGGGACCATGACGTCCATTCCCGGCATCATCGCCGCTGCCACGGATTTCAGGCGCTCCGTCGTCAGTGCAGGCCCGGCTATGGTGAGTGGCCGATCGCGCTTGGCGGCAAGCATAGCGTCGACCAGAAGAAAAGGTATACCGCCGCAATGGTCGCCATGCAGGTGCGTCAAAAGAATGCTGTCGATCGTATTGTGGGAGATGCCGAGGCGTTCAAGCGCAATCAGGCTCGAGGCGCCGAAGTCGATGGCGAAGCGAATGCCGGGGGCATCGACCAGGATACAGGTGTTGAACCGTCCCCCGGAACCAAATAAGTCGCCCGACCCTACAAAAGTGACGCTCGTCGACATGATGCACGCTTCCTCTGCCGCGATGCCGCTGGCGAGCGAAGCCCGGCGTTAGGGAGCACGGCAGAACAACTGGCACTGCGCCTGCGCGCCTAGCCTATCGGCGATGAGGTGTCAGCTCCTCTCCTCACGCCCTTTCGCGTCCCGTGACCCAATCCGCCAGCACGCTCCCTGGGCGGAGACCTGTCAACCTTAGCGCACTGGTGCGCTTTGCTCATATAGGGTGAGACACCGGTTGGCTTGCTCCTCAGTAAGGATGGTCCAGACGTTGCTCGCTCGCGATTCATCCGTTTAGCGCGCAGCGCGGAGGCGGATTGATCCCCAGCAGTCCCCGGTCTCACGAGTGAGTTTTGCGACGTGAGCAGAGAGAATTTGCGGAACGCAGCTGCTGCTTGCTTACCCAGGTTACCTGCAGAATGGTCGCCACGCCGCAGCGGCGTTCACCGCGCGATCCGGTCGTGCCACCTTATCGGCTCGGAGCTTTGGGCAGTTCGAGGAGCTCGATGCGGACCTCATCTGGCGCGCCGAGAAAGGCAAATCGCACGCCGTTGGGCGCCAGGATCGGCCCTTCCTGAAGCCGTGCACCCAGCGTCTCGAGACGCGCAATCTCAGCTTCGATATCGTCGGTCTCGACGGCGAAATGCTCCAGCCCGAAGTGAGCGGCCGCGTTGCCCGGGCCCAGGGTTTCGCCGCTGCGAGCATTGGAAATGCTCAAGAGCAGCCCACCTTGTCCAGTGTCGCAGCGCACGAAGCGATCGCCGAACTGGCGCGTCTCGTCGCTGACGATCTTGAAGTCGAACGCATTTGCCCACCACTCGGCGGTTTGGCGCGGGTCGATGGCCTTAATGTGAATATGGTTGATGCGATACGGCATCGTTTCGCCCCTTCTTCTCAAAGGGACTATAGTGGCGCGGAAGGGACTGAGGCAACATTCTGTCTTGGCCCGTCGCCCGCTTGGGGGCAGCAGAAGCACCTGCCGAACCGGACGTTTGGCCCACAACCCTAGTGATCGGGACCGGACGATTGTGCACCCCCAAGGTGCGTTGCTCTAAGTGGACCGGCGGCGTCGGGCGACATCCACGATCGCTCCATCCTAATTCTTGTTCAGCTCGGAAATTTTGTGGCACCTCCCAAGGCCTGCCCGACCGATCGTCAAGACATGCGCAACGGTGTACGGGCGACGGTGACCCTCGGCTGGCGACAGGAACTTGTTCCATGAATTCCCGCAGATGCCGGTCTGAAGTCCCTGCAAACAGGCAATGCCCTGATCGGAGTTGTTCGGCTGTGCCAAAAATTCGACCCAAATGCTCGGTTGTATCAACATTGGGCGGGCTCAAAAGAGGGGACTTACGACAATGAGAAAGATTATCGGCCCTGCTCTTATCCTGCTCTCCCTTGCCGGGTGCGCGGGCGGTGAACTCCCGGGGGACAGCGCTTGGAGCCGAGACTATTTCAAAGTCACCGACAAGAAACAGAGCGCGAGCTAAGCACATCGGCAATTCGGTGGCCTTGCGCTGCGTCGCGCTATCCTTTCGGGGCCTGTGAGGCGAAACCGGCCTCCTCAGGCGTCTTGCGGACCCAACAGGACCCCGGGAGGGCCATGAGCATCGGGCGCTGAGGGCCGACACCTTCAGCCAACTGCACTACCGTGCTTGCTCCGTTGGGGTTAGCGGCGACGGTTCGAGATGCACGCCCTCACCAGGCAGAGCGCCGCGTAGACCACGTAGCTGATCACCGTGAGCGCGAAGCCAGCTATCACGCTGTCGATAATGCTCAACACCATCGTCCTGCCCCCCAGTTATGTTGCACCCAACAAAAGGCTGGGCAACCCTTCAGGGGAACCGACCTAGGGTCGAAGTAAATCCTTGTGTCGAACGGGTGACACCAACCGTTGGCCCGTCTGGCTCATGGTGATCCCACAAGGCGCCAGGCAGCCGGCGGCCAGCATGGCACTCAAGGTCCGGTAGCCCGAGGGCGCGGGAACCTAGATCGCGATGCGATAGAACCTCACCGCGTTTTCGGCGAACAGCTTGTGGCGGTCGCTGAGCGGGAAGTCTGCCACCGCCCGCTTGAACTGGCTGTAGAGGTAGTCCCAGCTGCCCTTGAGGCCGTCGACAGGGAAATTTGACGCAAACATGCATCGGTCGATGCCGAAGATGCGTATGGCGTCGCGGATGATGGGGCGGTTGGCGACGAGCGTCCATGGCTGGTCTCTGACGGTCAATCCCGAGATCTTGCACCAGACGTTTGGGCAGGCCGCCAGCGCCTCCATGCCGCGGCGCCAGACGGCGAGTGCTCCGGGCGAACGGTCAAGCGGGTAGCCTGTGTGATTGAGGACCGTCTTTAGGCCGGGGTGCTCGCGCACGACCTCAGCGGCCTCCTCAAGGTGCCACCACACCACGCGCAGGTCCCATGATAGGTCGTGCTTCTCCAGCAGCGACAGCCCATTGCGCCACTTGGGGTCCTGCATGCTGCGGGGCTGCCCCCGCACGCTTCTGTCAGGACCCTCAGATATGATGGGCTTGGTGCGGATGCCGCGCACAAGCGGCCATTGCTTGTGCTGGAGGAGGATCTCCTCGGCGTCTGGGGTATCGATCCATGCGTGGGCCACGATCGCATTGGGCATGCCATGACGGGCAGCAATACCGCTCAGCCAGCGCGTCTCCGCGACCTGCTGGGTGCGGTCACATTCGGCCTCGACATGCACGGTGGCGACAACGTTGTGGAGGGCAGTGTCGCGACGGTATTCCTCGGGCAGGTAGGACCGGCGCAGGGCCGAGTTGTCGCCCATGTAGGAATGGTGTGGATCGGCTTGCTTCAGCCAGGGGTAGCGCACATCACCCTCAAGGTCCCAGAGGTGGTGATGGGCATCCACGATGGCCTGGTCGTCGTACATATTGGCGCACTCTCGCAGCCTTCGGCAGAGTGTCTACCAATGTGGCGATCATTCCGGTTCTTGTCATCAAGATCCATCGTGCCGCGGCCGCTGCTCGCGGTCCACGATTGATATCGTACCGGCTGACTTTCGGCGCGCCCCGTACCTCTGCATTACTGTCCAAGATCCCGGTCCCTCTACCGCTTTTTTTCGTCTCAGGCTGAGTGACGGCGGCGCCGGTAGAATTTTGCGACCGTCGAGGCGGCGAGCTTTCTGGTCCTATCTTCGATCTCTCTAGTTTGTGCTCCCGGGAGTACGGCGTCCGGTTTGCCGACAGGTTCTGGGCAAACACGCTATTGGCCCAGGCGACGCTCCGCGGATCGTCACCGGTCGCGGGTTTCAAGGAATGCCCATGGGGCCGCCTTGGCCACCGAGCAATTCTGTCGGGCAACGGCGCGGGAAACGAGCACCGGCAAAAGGCGTTTAGCCGGTGAGCGTCGGACGGCTGCGAAAACTCCAATTGGCCGCGTCCATGCCTGACAGGCTACCCGGAGGAGATTGTCATGCCGACGAAGCCAACCATCGCGCGCATCTAGCGCGGTCGCACACGCCGCGATGTTGCCGATCATTATGAGTTGTACCTGCGCGATGTAGGCAATCCTCCGCTTGAGAAAACTGCGCTCGGCGTGCAGCTCTTTCGCGAAGATCGCGACGGTGAAACTTGGTTCACCACCATCTCATATTGGAGTGAATTTGATGCGATGCGGCAGTTCACCAAGGGCGACCCGACCAAGGTGGACCATCTCGACCGCGACCCCGAATTCCTGATCGAACTGCCCGAGCGGATCGAGATCCACCGCATCCTTGTCGACGCACAACGGCTGCGCTGAAGTTGCCTGCGATGGCGCGCAACCTCCTCTATTTTGCGATCATGTCTTTGATCTGGGGATTGACCTGGGCGGCCATCAAGTTGGGGCTGGAGGTGTTGCCGCCGCTGCTACTGGCGGCAGTGCGCTACCTGCTTGCTGCCGTCATCCTCCTCGCCTTCGCGGTGGAGGACGTTGGGGCTGCCTTTGCTGAAGGACGCACGCTCCGCACCTTTGCCTCGGCGTTGCTGGTCAACACCAGTACTTATGGGTTGTTGTTGTGGGGCATGCAGTCCGTGCCATCGCGCCTGTCAGGGCTGGTCAACCTGGCTCTTATTCCGGTGCTTCTCTTCGCCCTTGCAGCTCTCACCGGCGAGGAGCGGCCCACCTGGCGCATGCGCTGGCCATCGCCATCGGCTGCGCCGGGTCATGGCCTGTGCTGGACGCGGCTTGGGCAAGGCTGTGGCAGCGCTTTCGGCCTTGCCGCGATCGTCACCGGCACGGCCTGCTACTGTATCGGCAGCTCGTTGCACGGCCCCTGGTCGGGCCGGTCAAACCGCTCGCCTCACCTTGGTCCAGGCAACCCTGGGGGGCGCTGCGCCCTTGCTGTTGTCGCTGATCAGCGAAAGGGTTTCAGTGACGACTGTGATGGCATTGGTCACGCCACGGGCGCTCGGCAGCCTCCTTTTCCTGTCGCAGATGGGCACGATCGTTGCCTATACGCTCTACCTCGTGTTGTTGCGGTGCTAGGGAACGCTCCGTGCCGGACTTTACGCCTTCGTCTCGCCAATCGTGGCGCTGGCGGCAGGTGCTTGGTTGTTTGGCGAACAGGTAGGGCCTCCAGAAGTTTGTGGTGTGGTTCTTCTACTGACGGCAGCCGTGACGGCCCTGTGGAGACGGCCGGAGCCTGCCGCAATTGACGCAGGGCAGCGGGAAATGCGCGTGATTGACTGCCCCAATCTGCCCCATCGCATTGGGGGCAATCTCGCGCTGGATTTCGCCAACACCTACAGCTGGCGTGGCGCGCCCCGAGAGCTCGATCATCTCGTGGATGGCGCCGCCATTTCGGCCTGGGCAAAGGACGCGGGCCTTGTCGAATCCAGTTTCACGATCTCCGCGGCAAAGCGGGCGTTGTTTGTGGAACAGGTCCATCATCTGCGTCGCGGCTGCGTCGCTTGTCGGCACGCCGGTCCGGCTGGACTTCGTGCGCGATGACCGCATCGTGGGGCCTATCGCGTGGGCCGCGCTCGACCTCCTGCGCGGCGATGAGCTCGGCCGTCTGAAGCGATGTCCGCCTGAGGATTGCGGTTGGCTGTTCATCGATCGCACCAAAAACGGATCGCGCCGCTGGTGCGAGATGGGGACATGCTGGGATCGTGCAAAGAAGCGACGCACTGACCGGTAGAACACCTGCCGCTTCCCGGGAAAAATCCGAACCTGGCTCCGCGCGGGCCCAGATCGCCACGACCCCGGTCGGCAGTCCCGCAGCTGCAGAACGTCTTGATCCAGTCCCCTGTGAGGGGGTCGAGCCTTGCTGAGCGGCGAAGATGACCTCTCCGAATGGCCGCGCGCGGATTAGGGTCAAGGCCTGCAGACGTCACAAAAAGCGCCCCTGACAAATGACCTTGCGATCTGGGAGCAATCTGGAAGATGGGACGACAATGTGTCCTTGGGTAACTCGCGGCGCTCCCTCTCAATTTGCTGGCACAAGCGCACGTCGTCCGCTAGTTCGCGTCCCACCCACCCCCAACCCACCACTACGAATGAGCCGAGTAGCAAGGCTGCGCCGCATGCCATCCAACGTTGCACCGTGCAGAAGCGACGGCACTTAGGGTCGGAGCTGGCGCCACAACCGTCGTCGATGCGGAAATTAACCGTTAGGAGCCTCCGCCGAAAAATACGAACCGCTTCGATGAGTACGTCGAAGGCACCAGCAGACGAAGACCGAGGCCGGTCGCGAGCGTCTACTGTTAGTTAGGCTATCGAAATGCAGCGGCGATGCTGGTATGACTGTCCGCTACGACGCCAAGCGTTGGGCAGCCGCGCCCTTCTCACCGACCGCATCGAGTGGAAGGGTGCAACGCAAGAGATTGCATGCCTAACCGCTTCAGCCGAGGGAAGGCATGGGAGATGGTGGTTTTGAAATTGAGATCATTCTCCGGGAGAAGCCCAAATCGAGCGTATTCGCATTCCCGATCGAGGACGCCCAAGACCTCGACTTCTTCGATCAGCCCCAGCCATCGCCCAAGGAAATCCCCGAGGGTACCGTTCGGCATGAAAGCGTCATCGTCTCCCATGCGGTCTACCACAAGACCAAAGCGAACCCCCGAATAGGCGATACGATCTAGGCCACCGCGAGCAGAACGATTGCTCGCCGGCAGGCTCGCAAATGAGGGTCTATACCTTTGGTGGGCACGAGGTGTCGGCGGGCATACCGGCGGCGGATGGCGGCCTTCAGTTGTGGGCTACAGAGGGAAGAACTATCGATTAGCCAATGCGTTAATAAACGTGTAGGATGACAAATGGCGGTCCGAGCGTCGCCGATCTACGCCAGTTCTTCTGTATCAACGATACCGGCAAAGGGAATATCGCATGGCGCGCGTGACTGTCGAAGATTGCGTTGACAAAATACCCAACAGGTTTGAGCTCTTGCTCATTGCAACGCATCGCGCTCGCATGCTCGGAAACGGTGCTCACATCACCGTTGAGCCTGAGAATGACAAGAACCCTGTGATCGCGTTGCGCGAAATCGCTGCGAAGACCATCTCGGCTAACGACCTGCGCGAAAGCCTCATTCACTCAATTCAGAAACAGGTTGAGATCGATGAGCCGGAGGGGGCAGCCGCACCGATGGCACCGCGCCAAGATCGCCCCATCCTTGGACGCGACAGTCAGTCGAGCGACACGACCATTGACGCGATGACAGAAGAGGAACTCTTGCGCGGCTTGGAGAAATGGACGCCCGTCGAGCCGCAGATTTTGCCTGGCGGCTAACAGGCAAGCCATGAGCCTTTCCTCGGTTGGCAATCCAGCGTGGGAGACCATACGGGGCGTGCGGTTCGCTATGCTCGATGGCACAACGCTCGTCGCAGTCATGGTTACACATGCTGCGCTTGATGATATCGAGCGTGGGCGACCCGGCGCGGGCTGGTATCTCGCTTGCTTCAACAAACACAGGAACGCTATTGAGCAAGTTGCGAACGTGAAGCACCAGCGCGGGCAATGCGAGGAAAGCGGCGCGGTGATCGTGCAAGGCGGCGATCTCAAATCTTCGGCTTCCTGAGTTTCTGGCCGTGGTACAAGAGCGCCGAGATTCGTTTTCCAACGCGACCAACGGAGTTCGTCATGAATGGGACCGTGAAGTTCTTCAACGCGGCGAAGGGCTTTGGATTTATTGAGTTCTGATGACGGTGGCAAGGACGTATTCGTTCACGCCAGCGCGCTCGAGGCCGCGGGCATTCGTATGCTCAACGAAGGAGACAGAGTAAGCTTCGTCCTGGAAGACGATCGCAAGGGAAGAGGCAAGCAAGCCGCACAGCTTAAGAAAATCTAATACCTCGTATCGGATTCATTTGCGGTTCACGCAGAGCCACCGTTCATCGGAGGCTATATCGCCGTCGTAGGAACCGTCCCTACCCGAACGGGCTCAGGGTTGCGGGCAGCAAGACCAAGATCGCCGCCACCCGTGCGGCGTCTGGCCTCGCAGCGGTCCTAGAGGGGATTGGCGAGCCACGCCTTGGAGCCGCGGCCCTTTATTTCCTTCGAGCGGCTGTAGCATCCAGAGAACGTGCCACCGGCACGATTACCTGGGGGATTGTCGCTCGGGCGTCATCCATAATCCACCGCAAGACAGGAGAGGCAGTCGTCTAACCTCCCGAGGCGAGGGCAGCAAGAGCTCTACCTAAACTTGAAGAGTGTCTCGCCGATCTGCCGCGCGCTTGGGCGTCGCGATCATTGGCACCAACGGGCCAGCGAGGTCCCTCTCGACCTCACATCATGGTCTGGGCTCAAGCGAAAGTGCGAAGATCGGGAGCAGCTCGGTCCTATCGCACGTGACACTCGCCACCGCCAGGGAGGAATGACGGCACTCAGTGACGCCTTGCTCGCCCAGCAAAGGGTGGGGTGATGGGGGTTTGTCTGGCGACAAGGCTCCCCCGGCCGCCGGGCTTTACGTGCGGGGCACCGGGCATCAGCGTGTGCAGGCTGCTGCGACGTCGCGACTTCACGCTGCGAACGAAACAAAGACCAGATCGAAACGGACCCGGGATACGGAGCGTCGCAAGAGAAAAAATTTGACAAGGCCATTTGAGATCCATCGCGCGTCGGGCAGGCTGAAACGGCGAACCCCGATGTGGTTGATATTGCGTTGCGATTTGGGGCCGAAGGTGCCCAACGATTGGGCCTCACCGCCATATCCACAGCAGATCGCCGTGACGCACCGTCGAACTGTTGCGGCTCTATCCGACGTTTGCCAGTGATGGCGTTGGATGGGGCGGCGAACATCGTGCTTAGCATGCCGGACATCCGCCAAGCCCGAGGCGGTGCGCGATGCCACGTGGTGCACAGCAGCAGATTGAGTTGTTTCCCGACTTACCGAGGGTTTCGACAAAACTCCGTGGTGGAAGCGGGGCAAGCGTCGCAACCGGCGATAGGGAGGGGCCGGTTGAGGGCAGCGCCCGTGGCGCGGGCACTGTCGAGTTCGGGCTACGATTCTGCGGCAAGAGCCGGATCCAGACCTGTGGTTTCAGCGCCTCGTCAGGGCGTTCGAGCATTTGCAGCCGGCCGATGGCTATTTGCCGCTCGCGGAGGCGGCGCTCAAGGCGTGCCCGGGCGATCCCGATCTGCTGCTGCTGGCGGCCAATGCCGCGCTTATCGACGGCAATCATCCACGCGCATTCGTTTTCCTCAAGCGCTTTCACAAGAAGGCCTCGTCGACCAGCGAGCAGCTGCTGAGGGCGCTCGCCCTGAATTTGGCTGGCCTTGGAGGTGCTGGCCGGCAGCTTCTCGAGCGTCACCGACTGACGGTCCCGTTCGTTGCGATCGCTCATTTCCCGGCCGGACGCTCCCACTCCGACTGGCTGATCCGACACCTCAACCAGATCATGGGCCGCGACCAACCTCTGCGGCCGCGCCCGTCCGATCGAGGCGGGGCGAAAAAGGGCGCAAAACCGCCACAGGTGCGCAAGACACCCGCGAGCGAGCAACGCGGCAAAAAAGCGACGGCTGGGACAGCGCGGGGAAACCCCGCCAGGCCAGCCGTCGAGATGCCTGCGTCCGAAACTGTGCGGGCCGCGGTGGCGCCGCTGCCACTGGTCGATATCGATATTCCGATCGCCTTCCAGCTCGACGCCGCCCCGCTGATCGCGGGCCTTGGACGCGCGCCGGAAACCGCAGGGCGCGACTTCCTGCTTCGCGAGCGGCTTGCTCATCTCAGCCTCGTGCAGGGCTTCGACGAATTGATGTGCCTTCCGCACCTCGTCGGTGTCGAGCCGCTGTGGCATCAGCTCGAGACGGTGCGCAAGGTACTGAAGCAATTCCGTGGGCGCGTGCTGCTCGCCGACGAGGTCGGCCTCGGCAAAACCATCGAAGCCGCCATGGTGCTAAAGGAGTACGCCCTGCGCGGCATGGCGCCGTGTGCTCTGGTGCTGACGCCGGCCTCCCTGGTCGGCCAGTGGCGAGAGGAATTGGAAACCAAGTTCGGCCTCCAGTTCGCTACCACCTACGACGCATTGCTGCGCGAAGATCCGCACGCCTTCTGGGATCAACCGCGCATCATCGCCTCGATCGCGACCGCGCGGCGGCGCGAGCACATGGAGGCGCTGGCCCGGCGCCAGCTCGACATTGTGGTGGTCGACGAGGCCCACCATCTGCGCGATCGCTCCAGCGCGGGATGGAAGCTCGTCGATGCCTTGAACAAGCGCTTTCTGCTGCTGTTGTCGGCGACGCCGGTGCAAAACGACCTGATCGAGCTTTACAATCTGTTGACGCTGCTGAAACCGGGCATCTTCAAGACGCAGGCAGAGTTCCGTACCGCCTACATGCTGCCGGGCAAGCCGCGTCAACCGGCCAACGTCGACAATCTGCGCCAGCTCGTGCGCAGCGCCATGATCCGTAACACACGCGCCGTGGCAGCCCTTAAGCTGCCGCGCCGGACGGCGGTTACCATCAAGGCAGAGCCGGCTGCAGGCGAGGCCGAGGCCTACGCTGGCATCGCCGACGCGACGCGGGCGCTCGTTGCCAGGTGCGGCGCGGGACGGCAGCGGTTGATGCTGCATCATTTGCTCAGCGCGGCCGGTTCCTCGCCTGCGGCCGCGGCCAGCGCCGCCGCGCGCATCGCCGACAAACTCGATGGCGACAAAACTTGGCGCGCTCTCGCAGACCGTTTCGCCGCAATTCCGTGCGGCGGCAAGGAGACAGCGCTGCTTAATCTCCTGCGGCGCAACGCGGACGAGAAGAAGCTCGTTTTCGTGCAGTCACGTGAGACGCTGGAGCATCTGGCGGCGCGGCTGCGGGCGGAAGGCCTCGGGCATGCGCGCTTCGACGGCAGCATGAGCGGCCCCGACAAGGATGCCGCGATCGCAATCTTTCGCGAGCAATCCGCGGTGCTGCTGTGCACCCAGACCGGCGGCGAAGGCCGCAACATCCAGTTCTGCAACACGCTAATCAACTTCGACGTGCCATGGAACCCGATGGCAATCGAACAGCGGATCGGCCGCATCGACCGTATCGGTCAGACGCGCGAGGTGTTCGTATTCAATCTCGTTGCGCGCGGCACCCTTGAGGAGAAGGTGCTGGGACTGCTCGAGGAGAAGATCTCGATGTTTGAGCTGGTGGTCGGCGAGATCGGCGCCATCATCGGCAATGTCGAAGAAGAACGCGAGTTCCCAGATCTCGTCCTCGATGCATGGCTCGAGGCGAGCGAGGCCGGCCGCATGGCGGCATTCGATGCACTCGGCGACAAGCTCGATGTCGCCCGCCGTCGCCACGACGAAGCCAAGGAGCTCGACGAGCGACTGTTCGGTCAGGATTTCGAGACGGGGTGAGGAGCAGACATTAGGTTCAGCTTCGTCGTGATCTACCTTTGCCTTCTAATTTGCGAATTGCCGACTTCCGATTTCTCCAAGAGGTCGATCGCATGACTGCGCTGCGCGATTTCGTGTCCGATCTCCTGCAGAGCGAAGGCGCCATCGTGGACGTCGTGGAGCCCGGCTGCCTCGACGTCATGGCGCCCGAGGCGCTGCGAACCCGGTTCGGCTGGCCCGACCTCGCGCGGCTAGGCTTCGGCGCCGGCGCGCAGCCCGGCTCGATCCCAATTGGGCTTGAAGATGACTGGCTCGACCGCCTCGGGGCCCTGCTCGGCGAGCGCGGCAGGAGCGCGATGCAGCAGATGGCGCTGCCGGAAGGAACGGCTCCGCCGAACAACCCCGAGCGACTGATCGCGGGCAGTCTGGAGCTGCCCAATGCCATTTGGCGCCTGAAAGCCGTAGAGCTCGGCAATTGTAATTGCCTGCTCCTTTCGTTTCGCTACACGGCCATCTCCGACGAGAAGCGCGACGGCATCGTGTGGCTCGGCGTCAATTGCACGACGGGAGCGGTCCTCCACGACGAGTTAGTGGCGGCGTTGCGGCGCTCGCTCGATCGCGCGGACGGCTGGCAGGCGTCAACGCCGGATGCGATCAGAGCCGCGGGCGCGGCGTGGCCGGCCGACATGATTGCGATGCGCGCACTACCGATCGTTGAACGTCTGGTGCGGGCCGACCTTGAGCCGTTCCTGACGGCGATGCGGCGGCGCGCCCGCCGCGACCGCGATCGCGTGCACGCCTACCACGAGGAGCTGCGGAACGCTGCGATCACCAAGCTCACCGGCTTAGAACGGGCTTCCGGACCGGGCGGGAAGGGCAAGAAGGGGAATGAAGAGGCGGCGAAGGCATCGGAAAAGTCTGCGGCTGCGATCGCTCGTGAGCGCATGCGCATTGCCGCCATCGAACGGGAATACGCTGCCAAGCTCGACGACCTGCGACACAACTATGCGCTGGCCGTGAAGGTGGAATGGGTACAGTCGCTCGTCGTCATTGCGCCCGTTTATCGGCACAACCTGCTAATCAAGCGGCGCAAGGGTGAACGGGCGATCGCCGTGGACTGGCATATTGCGGCCCGTCGCATGGAGCCTGCTCCTTGCGACTGGGGCGAGAGCCCCGAGCGCACACGCATCGTGTGCGATGAAAGGCTGCATCTGACGCCGGCCGAGGGCCAGTCCCCCTGCCGGGGGTGCGGCAAGGCGTTCTGCCGCGCCTGCCATCCCGACACTTGTTGGCGCTGTGGTAGGCCGGTCCCTGGGGCCCGCAGCCGATAGCCGCGGTTCGCAGTTTTGTTCCGTACGGTAGGTTGATCGGCGCTCCCTATGGGGGTCTCGGCAGCCAATGACATCAATGGCCATTTCGGCTCTTTTTGCAATGCCCAGCGATCAAGGAAAGGTAGGTCAGCTCCGAGTTGAGGTAGAAAATGGCCACTGGATCAGCTGTGTTTGGGCACCGGGTTGCTCCTTGGCTGATTTTTTGTCGCGGAATGAGGGACTGCGAGCCCACCCACCCGCTTGCGCTGCCTGGATTTTATCCTTTGGCGTTCCGGGCCAGGACTGGTGATGCGATTGCACTGATCGTCCATGCCGCCGGCGGCGGCAGACGGGCGCCGCCATAAACCTCTGCGACCCCTTCTCAATCGACCTCCACCCCGGCTGCACCCGGCTTGGCATAGCCAATAACCTGTGCGGTGGGATATCCCGCCTCCCTGGTCGAGCGCACGATCGCAGCGGCACGCTCCGGCGCACACGCGATTAACAGGCCACCGGAAGTCTGTGGATCGGTCAGCAGATGCCGCCGCCACTCCGGATAACCCGTGGGCAGTCGCACCTCGGCGCCGTAACTTGCCCAATTGCGATGCGAGGCACCCGTAACAAAACCTTGCTGTGCCAGTCCCGCTGCCTGCGTCAGCAACGGTACCTCGCTGCTATGAATATCGAGAGCGAGCTTCGAGCTGCGAGCCATCTCGAGCGCGTGGCCGAGTAGACCAAAACCTGTCACATCGGTGATAGCATGGACATCCTTATCCGACGCCAGCTCCGCGCCGATCCTATTGAGCAGCGTGGTGGTGGCGATCATCTCCGCGTAGCCGGAGGGCGGAAGCTCGCCCTTTTTGATCGCTGCCGAGTAAATGCCGACACCGATCGGCTTGGTAAGAATTCAGCGCATCACCAGCCCTTGCATCGGCATTGCGGCGGACATGCTCAGGCCGGCAGATGCCGATGACGGCGAGGCCATAGACGGGCTCCGGGCAATCGATGGAGTGGCCGCCAGCGACCGGGATGCCGGCAGCTGCACAGACGGACGCTCCGCCCTTCAGAATTTGCCGCACCATCTCGGTCGGAATCTTGTCGACGGGAATCCCCAGGATCGCTAGTGCCATGATCGGCTTTCCGCCCATGGCATAGACGTCAGAGATGGCGTTGGTGGCCGCGATGCGGCCGAAATCATGCGGGTCGTCGACCATCGGCATGAAGAAGTCGGTGGTGGCGATGATGCAGGTATTCTCGTCCTGCTGCCAGACTGCAGCGTCGTCTGCTGTCTCATTGCCGACCAACAACTGCTTGTAGGGAAGCGCGGCGGGCTGATCGACCAGAAGCTGTTGTAGGACCGACGGGGCGAGCTTGCAGCCGCAGCCGCCGCCGTGGGCGAGACTGGTCAGTCGAACTTGCGGACTATGCATGGCGTTCCCTTCCTTATCTTGACGGTGCGTCGGCGAGCCGTGTTGCTAGCATCAAGAAGCGAAGCGCCTTACGCAACCCTCGCCACAGGACGGCGATAAGACCACACATACCTACACTCGCCAGGACCAGAACCACAGCAGCATCAACGTGCAACTCTGAGATGGCGGCATCGACGTAATATCCCAGCGTCGCCACGCCAAGAATGCCAAAGATCGCGCTCTCGCGCACGATGATCTTCCAGCGGTAGAGATTGTAGGCCAGATAACAGGCGCGGGGGCGCTATCGTAGGGCCTAAAGATTGATCCCCTTCGGGCCATCCATTCGGTAGTCTAAGGCATCCGCGTGCCGCCCCATCAGGTGGCCGACCGACACCGACTCGTCGCCGATCAGGGACGGGCGGCGATAGAGCGCACGAGCCGCCGAGGTGCGCTGCTGCTGCCCTCCCGACGGCGCCCCTGCTTGGTTGCAAGTTTCTTTCTCCAGACCCACGCGCTCGAGCACGCCGCGCACCTCGGCCACCTCGCAGGCAGCGGGCCACACCAAGTTGTAGAGGTTGTACGCGGTCGCGTGCCAGTCGAGCCGGCCCATAGACGTTGTGAAACATCGACAGCGGTTTCACCAGGACAGAAATTTGCGGAAACAAGCGCCACGTCCATCGGGCGCTGCGCGTAGGTTCAAGAGCGTGGACTTGCCCCTGCGCCCCATCACCGCAATGCGCTCCCTGGCCAAGAAACACGGCTAGTGAAAAGGGGAGCTTCTGAGGTCTGTCGACAAAATATTCGGAGCGTGCGCGGATCGAGACCGCAAGCGCATTGAAAGTCTCCAGGCCCGATCTTTTGTGTCGAAAAGTTACACTGTTAGATTGCGAATCAGTTTAGGGGTGATGCAGTGGAGGGTTCCGCTAACGATTCGCAAAGTGGGTGACGGCTCCATTCGGCGCTCACTTTATGAATTCGTCCCTTAAAGGAGGACGATGATGGCACGTTGGATCTCAGCGTTTGCATGTGCGATTACCCTGTCTCTCACCTTGCCCCTTGGCAATTCGGCTAATGCTGACGGCATGGCCCGCCCTGTTGCTCGCCACATGAGATGCACTGCCCCTGCAATGTTTCTCATGCGAACTCCGACAACATGGGTGTGCAAAGCAAGCCAGAAATGCTGCTTCGATCGGCTTCTGCGCAAAGGCACCTGTATCGAAGCGGCGGATCGTTGTCTCTGATCTTGCTTCCCTAAAGTCTGGACACTCATTGACCGACCCTACGGCGGGTCGGTCTTCTATTTCCCACTCCCGATTGGGAACGTTCGCGGCCTGCCGGCATACCATGCTTGCTGCCGTGACATGATCCGGCGACACAATCAGCAGCGCCGTGGATCTCGCGGGCTCGTTCAGAGCTCGATGCCCCTGCAGAGGTACCACTTGTCTGAGCCCGACCAGATATTGCGAAGCACTGTGGGTGGGCAGAGAACCTCGACGCCCGTTTTGGACCGCGGTCCGGCCTCCAACATTAAGCCACACAGTCCGAGCGCGAGACGCGTGAGCTGGAAGACCTTGCCACTCGGCGGGTGTCCGTGAGTGTACCCGGATCGCCTACCCTGAATTGCGGGATGCATTGGGTAACGCGCTTGCTGCTTCCTTGGCAAAAATGCAAACCGAAATAACCGCCATTCGTCCTCTCCCCCCTCTACAGCCGTCCGCCCACCCACGGGTGACGAATGTCTGCACGAACTCAAGTGGGGATCGCTTCAGGGTTCGCTTCCGCCATCCAGGGGCGCGGGAACTAAGAGACCCAAAGGCTAAGGGCCGAACCCGCCGAGGGTCTCCCCTTCCCCTTGTGCTGCGTGGCCGGTCGCAGGCACCGTAAACTGGAGACAGCCACCGCAGCAGTGGAAGCAGCACGAGTGTGGGCCCTCCAACTCGTTCTGTCTGTACGGGAGCTTAGCCTGGGCGCCTTGCGGTGGGTACGATAGCGTACCGACGATTAGCGACGCGTCACCCCAGAGGATAGCGGTAACAGAGCGGGCCAAGAGGAGGTGCTTGACCCTCGTGCCCGCCGATTGCGCACCAAGTCGAGCTCTTGCTTGATCATCGGCGGGCGTACAATCATACGATGCTCGATCACCATCTATTTGAGGACGTCGACAATCCTTGCCTCCTTCACGACAGTGCTCCCAGTCTGTGGACTGCAGCCTCAAACCTCGTTATGAGCAAGTGGGGGGGAGCACTCCTTTGCATGCACAAACCTCCGTACAAATCAGATAGGTCCGCCCGACCCCAGCTCCCCACACATATCTGCGATCACGCTTTTGTTCTCCCGACTTAGCAAATCTACCGGACTAGTATGACTCACCGCTCAAGGCGGCCAATCTATAAAGACCCTCGGAGGGCGCCTCAGCAATTGCCGGCTCTGCCGCGATGCAAGGCTTCGATATACGCTCTGCGCACGCGAAGGCCCCGCTCAGCAATCAGCAGGCGCCATACTTCTATCGCTTCAATTACGGCAAGATGCAGGTGTCGGTTGTTTCCGATGGCCCGCTTCCGCTCGGCGATCCTTCGGGTGCGTTCCTCGGCACGACTAAGGAAGACATCGGCGATGCTCACCTGACAACTTTCTCAATCCATACGGTCGGCCATACGATCTTCATGATCACATCCGATGGAAAGGCGCTAGCGGCTATTGGCGATCTGACGCACCACCAGATCCTGCTGGTCGAAAAACCCCGCATTGAGTTTGCCTGTGATACGGACCCCAAGCAATTCGCGAATACTCGTGTACGTGGGTTTGACATGCTGGCCGCACAAAAAATTCCGCTAATCGCTTATCATTCCCGTGGCCAGGATACGGCCATGTAGCCAAGAATGGCGATGGCTTCCGTTACTATCCTGCACCGATGCAAATGGTCATGGATATGAAGTCGTAGCACGCTCACACTGTTTCCCCGGCGGGGAGGCTACTTCCTTGCCGGGTTAGCAGGTGATGGAGAAGCCGCGCGTGGATCGGAGCGTCTCAGCTAGATGCGACCGGCGCGCAAGGGTCCGACTATCGCGATGCATGCGGAACTGGAGCAGCAGCGATCAAGGCCCCGAGCGATCAACAGGTCGCCGACTTGTTGCGATCTTCGCGTTGAGCCCAGATCCCCCGTGGGGCCTCCGTGTTGACTAAAAGCCCGCTGCGACTACCTCTCACCCGGCAGCATCATGGCGCGACGAACACCTTGGCAGACCGCGTGGGCTTCGTCCCAAACAGACCACTGTCACTCACCGCAGCAGGGACTGATGCGCCGGTGCCGCGGTTCGGTGATCAAGTTGGCCCGTAGCGTGGCCTAGCAGGTGAGAAGCCTTGACTGGCCGAGCGAACCAAGGATTTGTCGGGCACTATCAACAAGAGAAGGAAGTCTGAGGCGCGGGTCCGGTCCTCATAACATTGAGCCTCGGGGGGAAGGGATATGCGTATCTCCATGCGAAGCATAGCCGTGATTGTCAGCGGCCTCGCCGTGGCTGATCTGGCTTTGGCTCAGACGCAGGGGTCTAGCGAGACCCAAGAACCATCGCCTCCAGCAAGCGCCGCGCCGGCAACGGTGCCTTCTCTACCCAAAGTCGAGGTGATTGCGCCAAAGAAGAAGGCCGCAACGCCGCCATCCACGGCAACACCAACCGAGAAGGGCCCTCCGCTTCCGAAGCTCGAAGTCATTGCGCCGCCGAAGACGAAGGTCTCCCGGCCTCCTCCTGCCCCCGTCACAGCAGCACCGGCCGCAGCTCCCACGTTCGTTGATGTGCCGCGCCCACCTGCTGCGCCCGCGTGGGCAGGCGCCTTTGAGGTGCCGATGTCGCCGACCGGCGGCAGCGAACTGCCCGTCGACAAGGTGCCCGCCGGCATCAGCGTCATAAACTCTTCCCAGATTGAGCGGGTAGGTTCACCGTCCATTACCGAGGCGATCAACACCTACGTTCCCAGCGCCACCATCAACGAGGCCCTCGGCAACGGTCTGGCCACCGATCTGCAGTACCGCGGGTTCACCGCGTCACCCCTGAACGGAACACCCCAGGGGCTCGCCATCTACCAGAATGGCGTGCGCCTCAACGAGGTGTTCGGCGATGCCATGAACTGGGACCTGATCCCGCAGATCGCGATCGCCAACATCGTCATGATGAGCAACAACCCCGCCTATGGCCTCAACGCCTTGGGTGGCGCCGTCAACGTCATCATGAAGGACGGCTTCAGCTTCCAGGGCGCCACCGTCGACAGCCGCTTCGGCTCTTTTGGGCACAAGGAGGTTGCCGCCGAGGCCGGCCAGAAGTGGGGTAACTGGGCAACCTACGTTGCCGGCGAGTGGATCGACGACAACGGCTGGCGCGACCTCTCGCCTGCCGAGGCCAAGCGGGTCTATGCCGACATCGGCGTCAAGGGCTCGGGCTCCGAGTTTCACCTGAGCTATACCTTCGCCGACACGTTCCTCGGTGTGGTCGGTCCGACCCCGCTCGAACTTGTGGACGAACGGCGTGCCAACGTGTTCACCTCGCCGCAATCCTTCGACAACCGCATGCAGATGGTGAACCTGACGGGCTCGGTGTCCGTCACCGATCACCTGAAGGTCTCGGGCAACGCCTACTATCGCGGCTTTAAGCAGAAGCGACCGGACGGCAACGTCTCGGAGGCAATCGCCTGCGATCCCGCGGGACCCAATGCGGGGCTCCTTTGCTTCCAGGAGCCGGACGACGTGTTGTTCGGGCGTCGCGCTAACGGCGCCATCGTCAACGTGCCGATCGCCAGCCTGCCCAACGGCGATCAAACCGTTCTCGGCGGCAACGACAGGGTCACCGTCGACTTCTTTTCCTTTGGCGGCGCACTGCAGGCGGTCAGCAAGGCGCACCTGTTCAATCGGCCCAATCAATTTCTGGTCGGTGCCAGCATTGATCTCGGCCGAGCGCGGGTCAAGTCACAGAGCGAGCTTGGCGTGCTCGATCCCCGCACGCTCGCCATCTCTGGGCTCGGCATCATCATTGACCAGTCGCTGAACCCTGATCTCGACCCTGGTGATGTCGAGGTGACGCCGGTCGATCTCATCGCCCGCACCCAGTACTACGGTCTCTACTTCATGAACACGCTCGATGTGACCGACCGCTTGGCCGTCACGGTCGGCGGGCGCTACAATCTTGCCAACATCAAGCTTGAGGACCAACTGGGCGACGCCCTCAACGGCGATCACACGTTCCAGCGCTTCAACCCCATGATTGGCGCAACCTACAAGCTGGCGCCAGGGCTGTCGGCCTATGCGGGCTATTCGGAATCCAACCGTGCCCCCACGCCCGCCGAGTTGGCCTGCGCCGATCCGCAGCGGCCCTGCCTGCTTGAGAACTTCCTCGTTTCCGATCCGCCTTTGAAGCAGGTCGTGGGCCGGACCATCGAAGCGGGTCTCAGAGGCGAGTTTGCTGCCGGGGATGCGGGCCGCGATGCGTTGGGTGCTCCACGAACCAACACCATCGGCTGGAGCCTCGGGTATTTCCGCACGCTCTTGAGCGACGACATCCTGACGGTGGCCAGTCCGATCCAGGGTCGGGGCTTCTTCATTAATGGCGGCGAGACCTTGCGCGAGGGCCTGGAGGCCGCGGTCAACTACCGCTCCGACCGGCTCTTCCTGTACGCCAGCTACGCCTTCGTGAACGCCACCTTCCGCAATGCTCTGGAGATTGCCTCTCCCGACGCCCCCGTCGGCGTTCCCTGCAGCTCCTTTGTGCCGGTTGACCCCGAGGACGAGGTGCCGAACTGTGCCAGAGTGCGGCCGGGCGACCACATCCCCAGCATTCCCAGCCATCGGTTCAAAGTAGGTTTCGACTACTGGGTGACGCCGCAGTGGCGGGTTGGCGGCGACGTCATCGCCGTGTCGAACCAATTCTTCCGCGGTGACGAGGGCAACGATGATCGGCCACTGCCGGGCTACGCCGTGGTCAACCTGCGCACCGGCTATAAGGTCACCGACAACGTTGAGATCTATGGCCTGGCGAAGAACCTGTTCCGCAAGGACTACGCGACCTTCGGCACCTACTTCGACGCCGAAGCCTTGCGCAACGTCGCAGGCGATCCGGTCGGCGTCGGGCGCAATGCTACGGTCCTTGAGAACCCGCGCACGATCACGCCGGCTGCCCCCCTGACGGTATATGGCGGGGTCAAGGTCAAGTTCTGACGCCTATTTGTTCATGTTCTGGCTTCAGACGCTTCGTAAAGGTATTGATGCCTCCGACCGTCGTGGTCCTGAGCCATGCATTCTTTGAGGTTTTTTAGAAGAGG
>CAVYPA010000011.1:0-27913 GCA_963770295.1 uncultured Alphaproteobacteria bacterium | reverse complement strand
CCCTGACAGCGGCGGCCTAACGCTAGGCACCAAGCCAGTACGGCAAGTTCACCGATCAGGAGATCACCGTGCTGAATGACAAGAACGACCTCGTGGCCAAGTCCAACCGAAATACGGCTCGACAGGCCCCCAGGCGGCAAAGCGCTGTCGATGCGTTCGCGAAAGGGCGGCAGCTAGTTATGCGGATCTGTCAAGTGGTCACCCCTCGACAATTGTTGGGGGCGATAGACGGACTTGAGATGAACGCCTGCCCCGCACTCATTTGTGCTTTTCTTTGTTCACCGCGACTCGATTGGTGGTCACCGTGACGCCTGCTACGTCGATTTCCTTCTTTAGACCTGAGTTCGACGACTTTCTCTACGCCCCGATCGGCGCGGACGGAGTTGAAATGCCGCTCAGCGTCCTTTCTGCTCTTGCGCGACTGGACGTCGATCCTTGGATGGAGGCAGCTGAATTGTCCGAGCTGCCGAAGGGCGCTGCCGCGCAGAGATTGGCGTCGTTGATAGCGCGATTGCCTGGCGGACGATGGACACTGGCGGATTCCAGGGCAATTGCTGATCGCTTGATCGAGCTGTTGCCCAGTCCTGGCAGTTCCGAGGTGCCATTTGCTCCAAAGCCCCTCTTCGGCCTTCGTGAGATGACTGGTTCGGCGATTGCGAAAGTGCTGCTCTGTGCCGTATTGGGAGTGACCGCCCTCATCATTGCTGCAAGTCGTGAACCTTCGTCGCAGGGCAATCTTGCTGACGCACCGGCCTTCAGCAAAGCTTCCCCGCCGCAGACGTCACCAAGTTTCCGGTGACGATCACCTGACCGCCGACCCGGAAAGCCTAGAGACCATGGGCGCGTTACGCGGTCTATGATCCCCTGGACAAGCTGCACATGGGCATCTTGCAGCCTTGGATCGAACAGCGGCGTCGCCGTGGTGTTGCGGTTGGGACCATCAATCATGGTCTGCAGGTGGTTCGGCGCATCCTCAATCTCGCAGCGAGCGAGTGGATGGATGAGCGTGGGCTGACCTGGATCCAGGCGCCGGCGAAAATCAAGCTGCTAGCCAATCATGACAAACGAACGCCTTATCCGTTGAGCGGAGCGAGCAGCCGAGCTCATCAGGACACAGCGTCCATCGAATGAAGTTTGTGTTCAGTTCCCGAGGTGCCAAGATCGGCAAATCAGCTTAATGCCTCGCCTCCGTGAGTGCCTCCCTAGCACTCCGAAGTCAGCAAGGCTTGGCCCCGGCATCCCCGTGTCGGGGCCTTTTTCACCTCGTCCGACCTGATCCTCAAGGTCGGCAGCAAGAAATTCCTGCGCAGTACGCACGCGCGAGGCCAGCCGCCGGACTTTACCTTCGACGCCTGTAATCGAGTGCCATCCGCTGCAATGCGGCGCGCTTCAGAACCTCGACTTCCCGACTGTCCTCGTCGGCGATGGACAGCATGGCTTTGGCCAATCGGAGACGCGTCTTTTCCACGTCTTCGGGTTCATGCCCAAAGTTGCCGACGATCTCCGCCCAGGCAGCATCGAAAGCCGCGCCAATTGCCTTTACGGCCTCGGGGCCGAAAGATGCTCCATCAATTAGCTGGCGGGCACTCTTCCCGGCGGCCAAAGCTACCCTTGTCATCTACGCCGCCAATCTTGCGATCGTGGCGTGATGGACGCCCATCGTCTTGCCGATCGCCCGGCAGCTTTCGCCTTTGGCTAGGCGCTTCAACGCCTCGGCCTGCTGCTGGTCGGTGAGTTTCGGCTTGCGACCGAATCTGGTGCCCTTCTTGCGGGCGGCTGCGCGGCCTTCGTTGGCCCGCTTGACGATGCGATGGCGCTCGTCCTCGGCCATAGCCGACAAGAAGGCGATAAAGCCGCGGCCTAGTGGCGTGGTGAGATCCAGGTACGGCTTGTCGAGCACCTTGATCAGGGCGCCACGGGCGTTGATGCGCTCGATCAGATGGATCCCGTCGAACATCGAGCGGGTACAGCGGTCCCATTCGGCAAGCACCAGCACATCGCCGGTGCCGAGTTCGTCGATGGCCTTCTCCAGTTCGGGCCGGCCTTTGATGCTCTTGCCTGAGGCCTTCTCTTTGAAGCTGACATCGACACGCTCAGCGCGAAGCGGGCCGAGCTGGCGATCAAGACTTTGATGAGTTGCACTGACCCTCGCGTAGCCAATTTTCCGCATTAATTTCTATCCTGAATTGTTATCCACCAGGGCATGCCCGCGGTCACGGCCGGCTAGAAACTCTGGACGCACAATTGGTCAAAAGCCTCTGCTAACTTGGCGGGAACAGGATGAGCGATTGTGCGTGGGCTCAACAGTAGATTTCCTGACTGAGCGAGGCGCAGATGCATCGTTTGTTCTACGGCTTAGCCTTATGCCTGTTGACCGCTCCAGCGCTGGCGCAGACCGGGGGGCGTCATCTGGTGGGGCTGCGTCATGGGGGGCAGCCGCGCCGAGCGCAGCACCGTCGGCGGCGCCGAGTGCCACTGCGCCGGGCGCGGGATCCTCGCCGCCAAGCTCCACCACACCGCTCAACACTCAGGTTCTCCCACCCTCTCGGTCGCTGCCTACGCCCGCGCCGAGTACCAGTTCCTCGGGGCAACCGCTCCCGGGCAGCACGGCCGGCGTTTCCGCAGCAGGAGCGCCTGCGGCACCCGACCCCAATTTGCCCGCGACGGCTTCGGGCGGCCGCCCACAACCGGGCGGCGCTAACTCATCGGCCCAGAGTACGCGTACCGGGAAGAACCCCACCTCAGAAAGTTACGCTGATTGCGTGAACCTTTGGGACACCCAAACGCCTATGAGCAAGGCGGAATGGTTGCGCACCTGTCGGCGCACCGAGAATAGGCTGCAAAATCTCAAGGTTGAGAACAAGGACGTTACGCGGGGTCTGCGGTTCCCTTTCGTCGCTACACCATGTCCCAATGATGCCTCCTCGTGCTACGCTCGGTCACCCGTGCGTCCCATTTTTCGTGGGCACGATGCTCGTTCTCGATGTAACGAGGCGCGTGTTGCGGAGGATAGGTCTCGCGCTCCTGCGCCTGCGGCCGTAGGCTAACCGCTCCCCGGCGACTTGCCCGCCCGGCGGGGCTTCGGTCCCAAAACGTCCATACAGCAGCGCATGCGCTACAAGAGCGCCGACATGGCAACCGGCTACATCCGAGCTGGTGAGCAATGGACGAAATCGGGCCTCAAGGGGTTCGGGTTCTAAGGCAGGAGGCATGCAATGTGGGGGAAAGAGACCCGCTTACCTGGGAAATACTCTGTCGGGACCGCGATCATTTTCGCCATCGCATGGGCCGCAGTGATTGTTTGGTGGCTGTGGTGACATGATGGGGCGCCGGGGACAGGCGAGCACTAAACCGGAGCGCGAGCAGTGGACGAAATCAGGCCTCAAGGGGTTCGGGTTCTAATAAGAGGGATATGATGAAATTCGAGTACAAAGTCGTTCGCACATGGGGCCACGATAGCGGCCGGCTTGAAGCTTCCCTCAACCAGTTGGGCATAGAAGGTTGGGAGCTGGTCAACTCCGGCGGGCCCCTGAACGGCCTACTGTGATTGCGGACCCTCTATATGTCGCAACCCTCAAGCGACCACTGGCGCCAGAGGAAGCCCCCAAATAAAATGGCCCGGGGCAATAGCAAGGGCGACCGCGGCCTGGATCGAAAGGGAAGGATGCGCGTTGGCAGTGTGAACTCGCCGGCAAGGCTATCACCCAGATGAACGATACCAGCAACGCTGCCCTGATCGCCATCGTCGTCATCTTCACGATCGCCCTGACCCTGGCGTAGCCTCGGGGCAGGCAACCCTAAAACCGATGGAATTGGCGATCGTCCCAGCCCGGCCACTAATAGGTCGTCATCCCTCCGCTCAAGCTCGATCAGGCCTGCTCGAATTCAGCCATTTTTCGCTCGAGAATGAGTATGCATCAAACTATCGTATTGCTGACGCACCGCACGCGGAAGCGTACGTTTAGGACAGTCCCCTAACAACCTGAGGCATGCGATGCTGGTCTATTTGTTTCAGCAGAGACGCAATGCTGACCACCTTGCGCTCACAACTGACGTGACCGGTCGGAACCTCCCCTGCCCGCCATCCAGCCATTGGGCCTTCGTAAAGGCGCTCGATATCAAGAACTCTCGGCCCCCGGTGGGCAACGCCGATCTTAACGACCTGGTCCGCCGGCTGAAATCTCCCGGCTATTACATCTTTGCAGAGGCGACTTAAACGCGCCCGGCTCTCTACTGGTGAGCAGTGGACGAAATCAGGGTTCAGGTTCTGAGCTAGCTGGATTAGTGCTATCCTTCCTCCGCTCGGGTGACCACGTGGCGAACATCGGGGGCAGAGGTTGGAAGTCCCTGGGGCGCAGCCTTGATAGCTCTAGCGACTATCTCATAGCCGCACCTCATTTGTGGCGCCCGGGCACTGCCCAGCTCACGCAGTATAGCGGCGACAAAAAGGGGACGCCCGTCGCCAAGCGTCCCGCACCCATGCACGCATACAAATCTAGCATGGTCAGAGGCGATCGGATCGCACCGCGCTAGGGGTGTTGGGACCTCATACCGGTTCGAACCCTGTCCTCTGTTTGCAAAGCTACACCTTTCCCGGGAAAGCTCATCGGACCTTGGCCCAGTCCGCAATCATCGGAGCGGCTAGCTCCGCGATCTCCGTTCGAGAATCGCCACATGCGGGCGCTGCTCGCGCGCCACGAAAAATTAATAGGGACGCTTGTTGCCAAGCGTCCCCGCACCATGATGGAGGCAGAACATGGTGGGAGCGAGGAAATGACCGTACCACTCGCTAGGGTTTGCGTTTGGTTACGGGCGCTCCCAACTGCGAACCAATAATCTTATTCGGGGGAAGAGAACACGGGGCCGTTAGCGCAGCGCTCCGCAATCGCAGCGGTTTGTGTTTTCGCAGCCACATTCAATGCGTCAGACCCGCTCCAATTCAGCGATTTCCCGTTCGAGAATGGCGACATGCTTGCGCAGCTCGCGCGCTAAGCCCTGGCGATCGTAGCCGCTCCAGCACCCGGGCGAGCTCCTCCCGCTTCTTCGCGAGCGTCTCCTGGGCTTCCGTCAGTTCGTGCTTGCGTGAACCCTCGAACATCTTGTGCCGCCCGGCATTGATGCGCTTCCACCCAGGACATTTGAGCAGCGCATCTTCCAATACCCAATACCGTCAGGGCAAGCCGAGCGATGCGCTCACTCTTCAACGTTCGCGTAGCCAGATAGGCCCCGCGCCCACCCGCGATTTCGTGCCTTGGCGCTTCTCCGACGCCTGACGTCGGCGCGCATGGAGAGGATCGTCATGCAGGCGTCCGAGAAACCTTCTCAGCTGCAGACATCGAACAACTGGCTTCCTGGCGTGATCCCTTGGTACTTTTGTCCGACCTCCAAGCGGTCTCCGGGCAAGGACCTCCTACGGCGATGTCCGCATGTGGGATAGCTTGGGCACGGTCGGATCCAGATGATCCCAGAGGTGCCCGCGAGATGTGAACATCACGGCCTCGGGCTTGAAGTTCGATGGATCATCGAGAGTGCCGACATAGATGCCGAGCGCATCGGGCTTGGATAATGCGAACCTCCTCATTTTTCGAAAAGAAGGCAAAATCGACATCCGGCTACCCACTTGAAATAACGGGGAGCCAAAAAAGAAGATTTCGTTCGCCGAAATCGTTTGTATGTGATGCTGCAAGGTCCGCCCCTAAATCCCCAGCCATCGACGCCCCGGCCCTGCTGCTGACGATCGGCCCGCCGTTTCGATGCCCTCCGCTCGCTGCCTGGCGAGGGCGTGCGCGGTCCAGAGCTCCGCGGCACGGAAGTTTAGCCCGGGTTCATTCCCTTTGCCTTGATCACCGTCGCGGCCGCCTCAGACCTGAGATACGCGATAAAGGCCTTTGCCGCGTCCGCCTCCTTGCTGTTCGCCGCGAGGCCTGTGGCGTAGACGACTTCCCGTTGCACGTCGGCGGGGAAGGGGCCGACGACGTCGAGGCGCGGGTCGGTCAGCACGTTGATGAGAAAGACCGCAAGCTCGCAATCGCCCTTCGCGACCGCCTCGATGATCTGTGCTGGCCCCGGCTGCGCCTTGGTTTTCGCCTTCATCTCATCGGCAATGCCGAGCTTCTCATAGACGCCAGCAAGCTGCGTGCCTGTGGCGCTAGCCGGTATCGAGGCGACGGCTTGCGCCTTGAGCAAGGTTTGCTTGAGGGCCTCCGGGGTCGCAATGTCGGGCTTGGCAGCGCCGGCGCGCACTGCGACCGCCAGTCCGACGCGGGCAACCGTGGGTAGCGCATCCGGTGGGAACTGACCGCGGGCAGCGGCGTCTCGGAATACGTCCTGCGGCACGACGGCAAGATCGAAGGCCGTGCCGCTCGTGGCCATCTTGATCAGCTCGGGCGTCGTACCATAGCGGATCACCGTCTTGTGCCCGGTGTTGCCCTCAAACTGGCGCGCGATCTCGGTCAACGGCGCCGCGATCCCCCCACCAGCTATGATTTGCACCTCAGCAGCCTGCACGATACCCACCGACGACAGCACACAGGCCAACGCTAGCAGCCCTGAATTCCTCATGATAGCCCCCCGGTGCGACGTTATCTTACGCACTATCCCCGCTTCTTTAGGTGTCGGCAAGCTCCGGCGCGGCGTGGACCACTGCTGCGCATAAGGTATCTGCGGCAACCCGCTGCTTTCCCGCCGGCAACCGCAGCACATAGCTTTGGCGCAACAGCCCTTGGACCGGCATGACGAAAACTCGCGCTACTCCTCAGCCTTGGAGAGCTTTTATTGTGCAAGCCGCGACCGCGTTTGCTGGGGTGGGTTGCACTGCCGCGCTCTGGCCGTTCAGCGATCAGAATAACCAACGCAGGGACGCCTCTACCCGGGAGGCGCGACGTCGAGCTTGCGTCCGTCGATCAAGGAGAGACCAAAACGGTCGAGTGGCGAGGACAGCCGATCGCCGTCCGCCAGCGCAGAAGCGATAAAGCGCACCTTGCGCGCAGCGTGGAAGTCCAGGATCTCCCAGACCGCGCCGCCTGCAACCACCCTTGTGAAAAGCGCGCTCGTGAGCGACGGCTGTACAAGGCATCGAGGCTGACGCTCAATCGGGGTGGCTCGGGAACGGGGGGCTAAAGTGGCGGACACCGAATTCATTCCGGCGCGCTGGCAGCGAGGCTGGCTTGGTGCGCGGATCAATCACTGGCGCCGACGCATCTGGGATGACGCGCGCGCCAAAACCGTGGCGAGGGGTGCAGTGGAGGGTTAACCCCGACCGGATCAGACCTGCTCCCATTCAGCGATCTCGCGCTCCAGAATCTCAAGTGCTTGCGCGCGATGCCAGAATTGCAGGGATTCTGTGGACAAGGGTTCCGACGCTGAAGAAAATCTGTCCCGGCGCTGGCATTAAGCGCACATGTGCAATCTCTACAGCATCAAGACACGCCGCGCTGACCTTGCGCGCAAGTTCCGCCTTTCCGACAATCGGACGGCGGTCTTCGGCACGCTGCCGGCAATCTTTCCCGGCGGCTTGGCATCCATCATCTAGCAGAGTGACGATGGCGAGCGCGAGTTGGTCATGCGGAGCTGGGGGTTCATTCTCTTGCGCGATGGCTATGCGCCCAAGCGCGTGACCAACACCCGCGACGACAAGGTGCAAGCCAAATTCTGGAAGAACAGTTTCGTCAATCGGCGGTGCCTCGTGCCTGCGACCGCCTTCTGCGAGCCGGACAAAGGCAAGCCAGCGCGGTGGCATTGGTTCGCGCTCAAAGGTGATGGGGACCGGCCGTTGTTCGCCTTCGCCGGCATCTACCGCCAGTGGAATGGGCCGATCAAGAAGGACGGCGGCAACGTCGATGTCGAGGTGTTCTCGTTCATGACGACGCTGCCCAACGCACTCACCTGCACGATTAATCACGAACGCAGCCAGTTCTTCTCACTTGAGGATGCGCAGTTCGCGACCTGGCTAAACGGCACGCCAGAGGAAGCCTTTGGACTGATCACCACGTCGGACCCAGAGCGCATGCGCATCGTGCAATCGGGCTTCGACAAAAAAGACGTGTTGGAGGCAGCATGAGCACCATAGATCGCCAGCGCATTGAAGCCGTCAAAGTCCTTGAGGCAATGGGTTATAGATTCCGCGACAAATGGCTCGTCCCCGACGCAACTGGAGGGTCGCCGGAAGCTGACGCCATGCATGCGCTTCTCGTCCATCGCGCCGATCAGTTGGAGGAGTGCATCGAAGGGTGGGCGGAGGAGCAAGAGTATTCGTCCATCGTCAGTGCCGTCGTTGCCTATGAGCGGAGGCGTTGGCCCGATGGCAAGACCGCGGGCGGCAAAGGCTAGCTGTTTAGCCCCCGTTCCCAGTTCCGAGATTTCCCGCTTCGTCCGCCGTCCCCTAAAGCGAGGATGCTAATCGGTTCAGCGCACGCCAAATGTATGGGTGTTAAATCCGCAAATTTGCGTTTTTTCCCCTAGCAATTTGAGGCCGTGATGCTTCTTTACATGTTTCGGCGCAATGGTGACCATGCGCTCACAACTGACATGACCGGTCGGAACCTTCCGTCCCGCACTCCTTTCCGCCATTGGATGTACGTGCAGACCCTCGACACCAACAAATTCCAGCCGCGGCGGAACATGGCTGAAATCGACGATTTGCTAAGCCGGGTAAAAGCGTTCGGCTACTATCTCCTCTGATGCGGACGGTTAACCTGACCGGATCAGCCCTGCTGCAATTCCGCGATTTCCCGCTCCAGGATTGCAATATTCTTGCGCAGCTTGCGCACTAAGCCCTGCCGCAGCCCTGGCGATCGTTGCCGCTCAAGCGCCGGGCGGCGTAGTTCCCGACGCAAAGCTCGCGACACCGACCTGGGTCTGTTGGTGCGTAAAGCCAGCATGAATAGTCAAGCGATAGCGCAGCTGCTCAAAGTCGTCCTGGAAGCCCTCTACAGAACGGATGGATCGCCGCAAACTCAGCAGGTCCCTTGCTGCGCAGCTTCTCCTTGGCGATCGCAGCCGCTCCCGCGGAAGCCCTGATACCGACGCGCTCGTACGTCGCGCTGGTGGAGACACTGCTTGAGAACAACGTGCATATTCACGCGCTCCTGCCGGGAACTGGAGACGGTGTCGGCAAGCTCGCCTACGACAAGCGACCCTGCACTTATCGGGTGCATTCGTGGCTACCAGTGCCGCCGCTCTTCAGGTATTTCCGAGATGTGCTCGGTCTGCCACTTCTGGATTGCCTGAAGACGTTCAACTGGGGCGTGGGCTACTATATCTTTGTAGCGAAGCAAGATGTTGACGCCGTGATCAAGCTTGGCAAGAAGGCCGGATACCAGCTCGCGGATGTCGGCGTTGTCGAAGATGGCAATCGGCAAGTCGTTTTTGAGCCGGAGACATCGTGCTCCCGCCTCCCGGACTGTAACCGCCAGATCTCACCACGGCTCAGCTCCTCAGGTTCTCGCTGCCCACATAATGAGGAACTGTGTGCGGGGTCGTTGCCCCACGATGGTGGAAGCCAGACGACGAATTTGCTCACCGCTGAATTCTCCGGCTGACGAAGAACCGCGTGCTGGTCATCCGCGCCGAGCGCTTTCGGACGCAGGCGCAGAACCGGGAGGACGCGCGCGACCGCCTTGCCGAGCTGGTGCGGCGAGCGACGTTTGTGCCGCGGCCACGCATTGCGACACGACCGACACGGGCCTCGAAGGAGCGCCGCATTGAGGCGAAGGTCAGGCGGAGCACGACCAAGCGCCAGAGGAGAGCCAGGCCAGAGCTTGAGTGATCGGGTATCCCGCTGAACGGGGGCGGCCGCGCGTCGCCCAGTTGGAACTCGACCGGTCGCACGCCGTTGTGATCCAGCACCGGCAATCAAGATGTTCGCGAGATGCCGTGCTCAAATCATCTTGTTGCGCAGCTATTGCTACAGCATGAAAATTTTCGGTATCGCCAGCGAGAGCCACGACGCGGGCGTGGCCGTGCTCTGTGACGGTCGACCAGTCATCGTGCTTGAGGAGGAACGCCTCAACCGGGAGAAGCATACGAGTGCTTTCCCGAGGAACGCTCTTGCTGAGCTCTGTGAGGACGGCAAGAGGTCGTTTGAAGACGTTGATCTCATCACGACGCCATGGGATATGCGACGGCTCCGTTGGACATTTTTCAAGGCCGTTGTTGGACATCCTCCGGCGAGCTTCAACCTCGTTCGACCAGCTGCCGACACCACCAACAACACATCCCTGCTCGCGTTAAACTACTTCCTTCGCCGCGGCCTGCGTCGCCAATTCGCCACCCATCGGCTGCCTCCAATTATCAACGTTGGGCACCATGAATCTCATGCGGCCATCTACTTCGTCTCCCCGTTCGAGGAGGCGACCGTTTTGGTCATGGACGGTTACGGCGACGATGCGGCAACAAGCGCTTTCATAGGCAAAAGCAACCAGGTCGAGCGATGCTGGCACGGCCGGTTTTTCGACAGCATCGGCATGATCTACACGCTTGTCACTGAACACCTTGGGTTCTACGCCTTCGAGGAAGGTACCGTGATGGCGCTCGCTGCGTGCGGCTCCGATACCTATGTCGACGCAATGCGGGAGATCGTTCACCTCCAACCTGAGGGACGGTTCTCGATCAACATGACCTACTTCAGCCATGATCGCTATGGGATGCTCCGACCCTTTACGCGAAAATTCCTGGACACATTCGGTCCGGCGCGAGCGCGTGGCACGCCCCTGTGCGATCGGCATCGCGATCTTGCCCATGCCCTGCAAACGGTAACGGAGGAGGTTGTCCTCCACGTCGTGCGCGCACTTCGCAAGCAATATCCATCGAGAAATCTCTGCTTCACGGGAGGTGTAGCACTCAATTGCGTTGCCAACGGCAGAATCCTCACCGATGGGGGCTTTGATCGCGTCTGGATTCCACCCTGCGCATCCGACACGGGCGTGCCACTCGGGAGCGCGCTTTGGCACTACCACCAAACGCTTTGCCTGCCGCGACAGTACGAGCTGACGCACGCCTATCAGGGGACGGAGTACTCCTCTTATGCTATTGCAGACGCACTGGATCGGGCGGGATTGCGCTACGAACAATTGGCCGCGACGGAGCTGATTGAGCGCGTGGCAGATGACCTCGCCGCCGACAAAATCGTCGGTTGGTTTCAAGGTCGTTTTGAGATAGGTCCGCGCGCGCTCGGCAACCGATCAATCCTCGCCTCGCCGCTGAAGGCAGCGATCAGGGAGACCATGAATGCGCGGGTAAAGTTTCGTGAGCCGTTCCGGCCATTCGCGCCTGCCGTTCTCGTCGAGCACGCGACGAGATATTTCGAGCTCAGCCAACCAGACCCGTACATGACGGTGGCGGTGCGCGTCCGACCCGAAAAAGCAAACGAAATCCCTGCGGCTGTGCATGTCGACGGGACCGCGCGAATTCAAACCGTCGATCGCGCTGCCAACCCTCGCTACTATGCTGTCATTGAGGCGTTCAGACAACGCACCGGCGTCCCAGTCATTTTAAACACAAGCTTCAACAAACAGGAACCGATCGTCGCTCGGCCTGAAGAGGCCATTTCGTGTTTCCTCAGAACCGAGATGGATGTCCTCGTCTTGGGCGATTTTTACTGTGTTGATCGCAATGCAGCTGCCGTGCGAAGCGCCCTCGATAGCTTCAAAGTGATCGAAGCCAACAAGCGTGGCGGTGAGTAGGACTTGATTGGCCAGAATGTATCACGTAACGGGGTTATGGAATACTTGTTGCATCCATGCATTGAGCCGGCGGCAGCCTTCCGGCAATTGCTGCGCCGCAGCGGCAGCATCGAACGGAAGGCAGTTTAGGGTCACGCTGCGACATCGGCGGCCCAGCAGTGCAGGCGGGCAACTTGGGTTGCTAATTTCACCTTTCGCCGAAACGTCTGTTGCCGGGGAGAGGCGGACAATCAGGCGGGCGCTCGTCACCACCAATCGGTCAGGAGCATGATCGAAGAGCTTAGTTGCATTGATGATCGCCATCTTTGTCGTCTTCTCGATAGTCCTGACAAGGAAGGCGTGCTGTGCCTGCAGCCGTCTGGTCGCTGGGCTGTTAGTCGGCCTGATCGGTGGCCGACGAGTGGTCACCTGGCGCCTGGTAGCCAGCTCCCAGTATTTGGAACCTTTCTGTCAAATCCGCGTTAGTCCGGGTTGGGAGGGACTTTATTGCGCCATGGTCGCCGACGCATTTCGGGCTCGTAAGGACCAGCTTCGCGTCAACCCTAAATATTGGCGCCGCCTCGAGGCGGAGGCGCGCGTCATTGCCCTCTCGATGGGCGACCCAGAATCTAAACGCGTCATGCTTCACGTGGCCGCCGGGTACAAGCGGCTTGCCGAGCGGGCCGAACTGCAAGACGCGAAGCGATATGTTGACGGCGCATCCTTTGGGCCTGAGGCCCTGAAAGTCATGGGTGAGGCCTTCGATTCAGCTTGGAGCGAGATTGCCGCCAACTTTGGAGCAGATCGTGCCGAGACTGAGACGGTCCGATCAAAGCTCGCAAACGCACTCCTTTCCGTGGCTTCGGAGGATAGTCGCAACGCACATGTCCTCACGCGAGCTGCGTTGCAGCGATTTGCACTCGACTATTGGCGCATCTAGTGACCGCCCCGCGTGCTGGCCAGGGGGTTCTCCGTACCCCGGACAAGCAGGGCAGGTCAGAGCGAGCTACCCGATCATTTTTTGCCAGGCCGCAGTTCCCGCGAAAAGAGCGGACCGCGCTCGGTGCTGGTGGAAAAGCCAAACGCGGTCCAAGTGTGCAGCTGTGCCCTGACCACCGGGGTAGAAGGCCGGGCTGTGGCTGCTCTGTTGGTCGACCGAATTATCGAGTGAATTGTTGCCCTGACTTGCCAGCCGGGCGGTCCACTCGGGGAGCAGCTCCGCTAAGAGGAAATGGTTCTCATCGATCGCTTCTTTTAGTGAAGACAACGCTTAAGTTTTCGTAACGAAGAGGTCAAAATCGGTGTGTCTTGGACATCATGCCCCCGCCATTTGTTGAGCGCGCGGGGATCAGCGAGAACTTGGCCTTAAAAGAAGGCGCCCTAGCTGGTGAGCTAGGGCGCAGTCATCACGTTCGGCCGGCTGCCGCGCGGAGGGGAAAAAGTCTGGAAGGGAGCACGGCAGCGCCAGAATAACCGAGAATGGCCGCATTCGTTCCGGCGCAAAGGGATGCTCCTGATTTGTGTGTCGACACATTTGGTCGAGTGCCCACTCCGTGCTCGAGCTGGGAGAATTTCGAGCTTGAACGCTGCTGATTTTTAGCCGACACTTTAGCCTCTGCAGTACGCTTATCGCAGAGAGCCAGCCATGCCGACAGTTGAAGAACAGCTTCCAGCTGTTCTAGCCGTAATGACCATCATCGTCGCTGTACTCGGAATCCTATGGCTTGAGGGCTCTCTAGCTCCACCGCCCCCGTAACGGGCACTTGCAGCTGCCTTCAAAGGTTAACAAATCGCCCCCGGTGAGGTCGTTGCCCAGTTGCTCCTCGTCGGATTGGGAGTTCGTTTCGTGACCGACGACGTAACGCCGGCGACATGGGGCGTTGCGCCACGACAGTTCTGGGCATTGTCGTGGTTGCCACATCAATGCACGTCTGGTCTCCGACGTCGGTGTGTGGAGGGCGTCGACGCGACCTGATTTGAGTGGGCTGCCGCTGCTTTCACATACGCAGTCTTGATTGAATGCTCCTGGCCGCAGACGTTGCATCTTACGGTTCCGGTCTGACGGGCGAGGTCTTCCAGCGCCTCGGCATCGATCCAGATGCCAGTCGATACCTCGCACTGCCTGGTCGTACACCAGATGGTCAGAACGGTCGTCATAGCGGTTACTCTATGTCCGGAGATAGTCGCTGTTATCTGGTTTGTGGATCCGACCATACTGCGACGCAACGAAGCGTCGGGACAAGAGCTTGGGGGCGGTTGGAAACGGCAGCTCGCCAATTGCGCCTGACTACGCGCGCGAGGGCAGGGGCCGGCACGTGCGGACGCTCAAGTTGCCAAGCGTCAAGAATTGGGCAATCCGAGGCGTCGTCACCTCGACATTGCGTGACCATGGCGCTCAGCGCGCGCTCGAGACGTTTCAATTCATCGACCTTCCGATGGATGTCAGCAATGTGGTTTTCGGTGATGCGCTTCACCTTCCCACGTGCCATGTGCCGATCGCCAGTGAGGCGAAGAAGCGCGCGCACGTCCTCAAGGGAAAACCCAATTCGCGAGCCCGCCGGACGAAAACCAAGCGCCGCTGATATTCTTCGGCGTAGAGCCTGTGTCCGCCCTTGCTGCGGGGAGGCCTCGGCAAAATACTGATGCGTTCGTAGTAGCGAATGGTCTCGATGTTCACCTCGGTTCGCTCGGACAGCACACCGATGGCAATTGTGGCGTGGTGGACCCGCATCCGTCCATCGGAGGCCGCAGCTTGCGCCGTGTGAACGGCGGCACGGGGCGGCTAGCACGTTCGGTGGCGTGATCCCGACGCCGAACCTGGACCGTGTCCCGCCAACGGTCTGCGCTACACCAACTTCAACTCAACCGCACTGTGTTCGCCAACTCGTGTGGCGCTGATCACCGGGCGCAACCACCATTCGATGGGGTTTGGCGTCATCTCCGAGCAATCGACTGGTTATCCCGTCTACGACAGCGTCATGTCTCGTGAGAAGGCCACCATCGGCAAGATTCTCAAGGATCACGGCTACCGGACCTCTTGGTTCGGCAAGAACCACAACACACCAGAGTTCCAGGCGAGCCCAGCCGGGCCGTTTGACCATCAGCGGCCTATCGCTGGGGAGACGTACGCGGCATCCTTGACCGGCACTACCTGAATAATGACGTCGCCCTGGCGGAGAGCGCGATCCGAAAACTTGAGAAGCCGCCCCGTTCGCTAAGTGACGCGAACCTTCGCACATTATAATATGCAGCGACTACGGAACGAATAGGGGGAGGGAACTGTAAACTGCAGCGTAAATCGGTCCACCGGGTCTGTGTTCGTTCCGAGGGAAAACCCTTATGGATCAATTGGCTGGGGAACTAGGATTCGAACCTAGACTAGCGGAGTCAGAGTCCATCACCCCGCATTGAATTTGCAGCGCTTTTTTACAAAACGGGTGCAAAACGCACCCAAGAAGTATCAAAGGGATAGCGGCGGTTTACAAAACTTGCGCGGGCGCGCTGCGGCGCCTACTGAGTATCATTCGGAATTCCTGAAAACAAGAAGGGCGCCGATCCAGCCGGAAGGCGCCCAACATCGAATTCCTGTTCTGTTGCGTTGCGTGCGCGCCGATCAGCTCCAAGCTCGCAAGCTGGCTGTTCGGGAACACCCTTCAAACCAAGCACGGCACGCTACGCGCTGGTCCGGATGCGCATCCAGGTGGTGCGTTGGGATCGACGTCAAATCGGCCGTGCCAGAAAGCAATGGCCATCAAATGGGACCTGGCGAGTGCACGACCAATCAGATCCCCGGCGTCACGGCAGATCGACGTGAGACAATCCCCTTATCAGATAATAGCCCCGTTTCGGGGCGGTTGGCTGACCCATCACTAACAAACCACCAAGCCGCCGGCCTGCGGCAGCGGTTCCCCGACCTGATTCCGGCCAGGCCCTATTGTGCCGATGTCCTCGGCGACGGACTAAGGATCCGTCAAAAAAAATTGGCCCTCCAGCTTCGGCATATTCAGCTGAACGGGCCGGCGACCTTCAGGTGGATGCCGCACGATATCGACCATGCCGGCGCCTATTTTGCCCACCGCGATGCCAACCTGCCCGAGCCCAACTTCATCGCCATCAATCCCGAGAATGGCCACGGGCATTCTGCCGTGCTTCTGGCAATGCCGGTCGCTCGGCACGCCGCGGCACGGGTCGAGCCTCTGCATTTTTATGGCGCGGTCGAGCGCGGCATTGCTCGGCGCATGGGTGCCGATCGCCATTACTCCGGTCTCATCACCAAAAATCCGGTGCACCCTCACTGGCGTGTCGAATGGCGGCGCGAGGAACCCTACACTTTGCCGGAATTGGCCGATTGGCTGTTCCCGGAGGACATGCAACCAGATTTCAGCGTCGAAACCACGCTCGGCGCTGGCCGCAACTGCACCGTCTTCGACGAGCTGCGCCTGATCGCTTACCGCGAGGTGCGCGCATTCAAGCGCAACGGCAGCTTGGATACGTTCCGAGCCAGGCTCGAGCGCGTGGCGATCGGCATCAACATGCAGTTTCCGGAAGCCCTCAGGCTCAGCGAAGTGCGCGCTATCGTCAAATCCGTTGCGAAATGGACTTGGCGGCATTTTAGCAACGAGAAATTTTCAGAACGACAATCCTTCCTTGGCAGGCGCGCGAATGCCAAGCGCTGGGCCGATCATGTCTCGGCTGAGAATACGAGGCCGTGGGAAAGCGACGGCATCTCGAGGGCAACCTGGTATCGCCGGCAACGTGATGCGCTCACCAGAACCGATTGGGCCACACCATGAGACGCGCCGCACAAATGGTCCAGGTGCTCAAGGACGGGGATGGGTTTCGACATCCTGCGGGACGAGTGGCGTCGTCCCTCGTCGACGGCACTTTCCCTGATCACCAGCGAGTTCATGCCTCCGATCAACGGGGCCGCCGCCAAGTTCCGGGTGCGCACACTGGCCGAGGCTGTCGCTCGGGTGGACATCGTGCGCCTTCGCGCATGCGCTGAAGCTGACGGCGCCGGTCAAGGGGTTCGTGGCCATGCTGCTGCGCTGCGACTTCGACCATGCCAAGCGGCGCGCCTACCTGTTCGCCGATTGCCCGCAGTTCGCCAAGAAGGTCGTGCTGACGCGGCGCATCGTTTGGTTCGTGGAAGCCGACGGCAAGCCGAAGGCGAGCCCCAGTTTCAACCACGCGTGGTTTTTGTGGGACTGGCAGCACGCAGGCCCGCCGGTCATTACCTACGGTCCGAACTAAAGGAGGCCGCATGACCATTTATTGGGAAGTGCGTATGAAGCACGGCGAATGGACGGCAGCCGATGCAAATGCTCGTCACGAAGCCCGATTAGCGAGGGGGTAAGGCAATGCAGAACCAGCAAAGCGAATGCGTCTATGAAGTGATCCGCACGATCGACCTCGGCGAGGACGATGTGATTGTGAAGCTCGTGCGCAACGAGGTCGATGGGCTCCAGCTCATTATCGCCCATCCCAACATCAAGGCGCTCGAAGAGATCATGCAGTTGATCATCGACACAGCCCCGATCTCAAAGACGAGCTGCCAATCTGAGTGAGACCCAGTTATCGAGGAGATGAAACCATGTCAGTCGAAACTGTCGCAGGGCACGCTTTGGCGCACGCCTCAGTCCTTCGGAGTGCTTATCAGTCGATGGGAGACAGCGAAATGACCAGACCAAATCGGCCGAGCCCTTCTTACATCCAGCCAGCAAGGAGCGAAGCATGAGCACGATGTCACCAACCATGACCAAAGATGAAAAGGATCGCGACGCGTTGGCCACGCGAATGCGCCACGCCATTATCCGTGAGCTGATCCCCGACAACGACCGTGCCGAAGAAGAGCTGTTCGAAGGCATGGATCAGCGAATGGTTCTTGGCGCCATCGCTGATTTGGCGGAGTCGCTCATTGTGTATGTTGCCGACGCGGGCGATGACTACGGATGCGATTGGGCGCGAATGGTGAGCGAGGTGCACGGCGAAATGCTCGGGTGGGTGAGGGAACTCTCCGAAGAGTAGCCCATAGACAGAGTGAAACTATCTTTGAAAGAATAGAGGGGTTTTCAAACATGCCACGCGGCGGAAAGCGGCCAGGATCCGAATTACCCGCGCAATTGTGGGTCCCACAACCAGGGCCGCAAACGACTATCTTTGAAAGAATAGAGGGGTTTTCAAACATGCCACGCGGCGGAGGCCCTTGCCTACGACGCCTTTGGCCCGGAGCGCTGAGCGCTTGGCTGAGCGTGGCGAGGTGCACGGCGAAATGCTCGGGTGGGTGAGGGAACTCTCCGAAGAGTAGCCCATAGACAGAGTGAAACTATCTTTGAAAAAATAGAAGGGTTTTCAAACATGCCACGCGGCGGAAAGCGGCCAGGATCCGGCCGAAAGAAGGGTTCAACGAACAAACTCACGTCGGACGTTCGCCAGGCGATCATGGAGGCTTTCAGCATCCTTGGTGGTGCTGAGTATTTGCGCAAGGTTGCTACAGAGGATCCCAAGGCCTTCTGCGCCCTCCTGGGCAAGCTCATCCCCGTCAAGGTGGCAGGCGATGCGGAGGACCCGCCGGTGCTCAGGATGGCGATCGACGCCCCGCCCGACGAAACCAGAGAGCAGTGGCTTGCCAGAACCGCAAGAGAACGCGGGCTTCCTGCCCCCGCAATTGTGGGTGCCGCAGTCGGGTCCGCGAACGGAGGCGATAGCAAGTAGGTGGTGCCAGGAGCCAAGGCGCGGCGGCCGGCGGCGGATGGCTGGCCCAGCCTGGCGGGCACCTGGGGCGACATCGACGAGGAGAGCCACGTTGCCGCCGTCAACGGCGGCCTGGGGTTCCTGCTCGACAACGGTATAGTGCCACGCTTCTGCGCGGTGTGGGCAGCAACTGAATTCGACTTAACCAGGTTCCCGCATCCAAACTCCGCGAACTGAAAAGATCTGCTAATAATTCAACGCATTTACCGCTTTCTTTCGGCGCACATCGCAGCAAAGGGCCCCACATGCAAACGATGGAACCCAACATCCCCAAGGTTGCTCCCGTGAAAACGGCCGCAAAGGTCGAGACTGTCACGTTGAAGCACCTCGCCATGACCCTGGCCCAGAGCCACGGCATCCCGAAGTCTCAGGTGAACGCTATGCTCACGGGCATGATCAAGGAGATTACCAAGCACCTAAAGAAGGGCAAGCGCATCAGAATTGGTGGCCTCGGCATCCTGCAGGTGCGCAAACGTCCCGCCCGTATGGGCCGCAACCCGGCGACTGGCGAGGCCATTAAGATCAAGGCCAGCAAGAAGATCGCCTTCCGCGCCGCGAAGGACTTGAAAGAGGCCGTGTAAGCATCGCGACGGCCGTGCCGCAGCGGATCGGCCACGGTTAGTCCAAAGTTCCCCCATTCGCCGAGCGATATTTTCCTTTGCCCGCAAAGGCCTCCTCGACGATCTCGCGACGATTGTGCGCAACTCCTGCCGTGCGCCGGGCAACCCATCGTCGGCGACATTCCAATTGACCACGATGCCGAGCTCAGTGCAGGCAGGCAACTTGGGCAGCTAAGGGTCGGTCATCAAGAGGCATGGCGGTCGCCTCGTCGGCACGGCAGAAATACCTCACATACCGGACGGAATTGCTGCGGCTGTTGAACGCTTCTCCCTTGTGCCAACACCGGAACTGCCAGCAGCACCGCCAGGTTTGCCGCATGGCCGCGAAGGGCACACCGAACGCTATCCCCGGACGTTCGCCCACCATCATCAACGCCTCGGACATGATGGGCGGGGCATCTCGGGCGGCGGCCACCACCAGTTTACGGCCTGGTCCGCGGCGGCCCCCACCGCGATCGGGTGCACTCGGTCCGCCGAGGGCCCTTATGACGCTCTGGGCAGGGAACGATGAATTGCAAAAGTAGCAAAGAACACACGCTGGATGCTCGCCAATATAGGAGGGCCGGTTCCAAATGATGGCCGCAGGTCCACACTGCTGCTAACAGAACGTCATGTCTCGATGCGCTTGTGCATCGTTTGCCAAATCATTTCTAAGGAACCTTGGCACAGGTTCGGCACTCACGATGATCAAGCCGAAATCGCCTATCGTGTGCTTCCGCGGCCTTAAGCACTGGCCTTGTCAAGCTTCGTGGACGGAGCATGGGACACCAACCGCGGGAACGACCGGGACACGGGGCACCCAGCTCCAAGGCTTCCGCGTGTGCGAGACGCACAAGAAATTGCCAGCTTGGACGTGCGCGGGATTGCCATGGCGTCACCCGATTTCTGGTCTTTGCAGCCTCAATAGGGACGTCACCATCGGGGACGCCTGCGGGTAAGCGCCCCCCGCACCTACGTGCGTGGCGATACCAGGACAGCACCGAAGATGCATTCTTAGCGTCCCACCGACGGGCGAATAGATCAGAACACGCCTCTATTCGCTGTCCCCTGGGAGAACTCCTGGCGCTTAGTCAAAAAGCATGAGTGATGAGGCCTTTGATTTTAGCGCTTACTTTTCAATAGCTTTGCGCGGTCAGCCTTTGCCGCCCGGCTATTTTGCCCGACAAGACTGGATTATCGAAAGCTATGAACGCCAGCGCTGGCCCCGCGCGGCGCGCCACCTTGATTGGGCCCGATTAGAGGTCAACGCGCAACACGTCAGTTGGGGGTCAATTTCGCCATTGCCCCCTTGTCAGCTTTCGGAGTGCTTCTGCCGTGACGCCAGGCGTCGAAGGGGAAAAGGTGCCAGGTGCAGACTCATGCACCGCAACAAATAGCATTATTCGATCACCTCGTCCGCGCGGGCGAGTGGCGGAATCTCGAGGCCGAGTGCCTTTGCGGTTGTGAGGTTGATGATCAGCTCAAATTTGGTCGGTTGCTGGACCGGTAGGTCAGCGGGTTTTACACCTTTCAAAATCTTGTCCACGTATCCAACGGCGCGCCGAAACAAACCCGCTTTATGCGCGGTGAATGGCTCAGTACGCGACGCTCCGGGCGACGGTACTGCGGGCGCCCGTATCGAATTCCACTGCGGCGCAACTCACGTCGCACATCGTCCAGCTTGGTGTGTACGCTCGGCGGGATACGCTTTAGAGTGCCCGAAAGCGAGCTCAACGGAGGCGTTCTGATGACCTGGATATTGGTTCTCTGGATCGGTAGCGTCTCAAGCCCAGCCATGGCCGTCGCGCCGCAATCCTTCCAGACTGAAGAGACGTGCAAGGCGGCCGGCGAAGTTTTCACGAAGGCAGAGGCGGGTCGTGATCGCACGGCTGGCTACCATTGCCTGCCGCGACCATGAGAGGGCAGCCTGGCTCCCCGATGAAATGACTTGACGGAGTGGGGTCCATGGACCGGTGAATTTCGCATCCGGTCCCATAAAGACCTTCAAGCGATGAAAACCGCAGATCCGATTGGCCCGTATCACGAATTCGAGGCGGAGGCGAGGGAGAGGCAGCGAGCGGCAGGCGGCGATAAGAAGTCCGCTGAGGCAAAATCGGTTAGTCAGAATTCCGACCAAGCGATTGCAAACCCCGACCTCAGCAAGAAAGGCAAGGTCAACGCCCAGATCGGCCTCGCCGTCGGCGTCGGGGCCGGTTCAGGAATTTTATGATGGAGGCCGCCAGCAGTGGGACCACAGCGCCTTCCTGCTCTTTTTGGAGAAGTTGAACGCGCCCGCGCGCCTTGGCGACAAGGCCGACACGCCGCCCGCGTGAACCGTCCATCCTTGCGCTCGACCCTGCTGGCTCGCGGGGCGCTTGACCAAGATCGAGTGCACCGCCGCCTGGTGTCTTAGCGTCGACGACACCCTGCAATCACGGAGAAAATTGACGTCTGAACACGTGGACAGAGCCGGTGCGCTCTGCTCCAGCGGTCAACCGGTGAACTCGTGCCAACTCCTGACGCATGCAGTGGTAGCGCCACGGTGTCGTCGAAGGTAATCTTGTTTCAATCCACGCGTCGCCGCGGTTTGGGGCTTTACCTCGAAATGTCGGCTTTCGAAGCATTCCTGTCGTGCCGCGAAGCGTCGACGGCAAAAAGGTGCCAAAGAACGAACCCGCTCTCGCGGGAGAGCGCTGCGCGCAAGGTCGCGCCCGAGGAGGGGTTGGGCCCAATGAGATGAGGTGACAGGCGGGGCACTCCGTCTTGAGGATCGAGGGGTCAAAGCACTCCAACCTCAAGACAGGAGACCCCGATGAGCGAGAGGCCCATCAGCCCGTTGCGCCGGCGCATGCTTGAAGACATGGCTGTCCGTCGGCTCGGCGAGAAGACCAAGTCCAACTATATCCATCACATCGAGAACTTCACAGCCTTCCTCGGCCGCTCGCCCGACACGGCGACGGCAGATGACGTGCGCCGTTTCCAGGTTCATTTGACGGAGATTGGGGTGGGTCCGTCATCGATCAACCAGGCGGCCACGGCGCTGCGTTTCTTCTTTGGCACTACCCTTGATCGACCTGAGCTCGCCCGGTATCTCGCCCGCACGCACTACCCGAGGCCTCTACCGCGCGTGCTCTCACCGGAGGAGGTGGGCCGTCTTCTCGAAGCGGCACCTGGACCGGGCCTGAAGTACAAGGCGGCCTTGAGCATCGCCTATGGCGCAGGCTTGAGGGTCGGTGAGGTGGTGATGCTGCGCGTCAGCGATATCGACTCCAAGCGCATGCTGATCCGCGTCGAGCAGGGCAAGGGCCGCAAGGACCGGCACGCCATGCTCTCACCGCAGCTGCTGGAGCTGCTCAGGGCATGGTGGCTGCAGTGCCGGTCGAAGGGCTGGCTGTTCCCGAGCCGTGATCCACTGCTGCCGATCACCACACGGCAGCTGAACCGTGTCTGCCACATTGCGGCAGAAGCAGCCGGCCTGGGCACATGGGTCAGTCCGCACACGCTTCGGCACTCCTTCGCCACGCACCTGCTGGAGAGCACAACTGACGTGCGCGTGATCCAGGTGCTGCTCAGAACAGCGACATACTGCCAACGAACAGCCAGCTGAAGCCCGGATCGGCTACCGCTATCATCCGCGCTTCGGCGAAGTGGTGCAGATTAGACGGCGGCTCGAAAGCGGCGGCATCGAGTTCGTCGTTGTGCTCCAGCCCGACGGCTCGTTCGCGTGCTTGCCGGCATGGATGACTGAACCAGCCGCGTCTCGTTTCGAGATAGGCGACGAACCGCACTTTCCACTCCAAATCCTGCGCTCGATGCGTGCCGAGGTCGATGCGCTCTTAGGCTTTCTCCGGTCCGAATCAAAAACGGAGACAGCCGATAATGGCGGGCAAATCCGAAAATCACCAACCAAGTCTGTTCGACGAAGAGACGGCGCGCGTGGAGCCGAGCTCGGCTCAGAGGGTCGAGCTCGCAGGCCTCGTGGAAGCGCTGCTTCGCGAGATCGCAGAGACGCTGGCCGACGTAAGAAACGGGGAGAGCGTCCATGAGCAAGATCAGGGCTGAGCATCTACAGCGCAGCGCATGCGTCTATATCCGTCAATCAACTCCGGATCAGCTCGTGCACAATCTTGAAAGCCAGCGGCGGCAATATGGGCTTGCCGATCGCGCCAAGCAGCTTGGTTGGACGACTGTCGAGATCATCGACGACGATCTCGGACGATCGGGCGGCGGCATTGCCCGTCCAGGCTTTGAACGATTGCTGGCCGCCATCTGCGAGGGCCGTGTCGGGGCAGTGCTAGCGATCGAGGCCTCGCGTCTCGCCCGGAACGGCCGCGATTGGCACACTCTGATCGAGTTCTGTGGATTGGTCGACACCATCATCGTCGACGAAGATGGAATCTACGATCCTCGCCATCCCAATGATCGGCTGCTGCTCGGCATGAAGGGGACGATGAGCGAGCTTGAATTGTCGCTGTTCCGCCAGCGCTCGCAGGAGGCGCTGCGTCAGAAGGCGCGCCGTGGCGCCCTGGTTCTTGGTGTTGCCGCGGGCTATGTGAAAGTCGGGCGCGACCGGATCGAGAAGAATCCGGACAAGCGCGTGCAGGAGGCCATTCAACTCGTCTTCACGAAATTCGCCGAGCTCCAGAGTGCGCGGCAGGTGCATATCTGGCTCAGAGACGAAGGGATCGAATTGCCCGCCAAATCCCGCCGGGGTGAGGCACACGGCGTCGTGTGGCGGCTGCCGGCCTACAACATCGTGCACAACATCCTGACCAATCCGATCTATGCCGGCGCCTATGCATTCGGGCGCACGACGAGCCGGGTCAGCGTGGTGGACGGTCGCAAGCGCATTCGGCGTGGCGTGCACCGGCCGATGGCTGAATGGGACGTTCTGATCAAAGATCATCACGCCACCTACATCACCTGGGACGAGTTCGAGCGCAACCTCAAGGCAATCGCCAACAACGCGACCGGCATGAGCAGCGCGCTCACGCGTGGTGCAGCCCGTGAAGGCGAGCTGCTGCTGCCGGGACTGCTGCGCTGCGGCCACTGCGGTCGCAAACTCCATGTGCACTACGGCGGCAAGCTCGGCCGCTATAACTGCTACGGCGCACGCACGAACCACGGCACCGAGCGCTGCATCTCGGTAAGTGGCTTGAGCATTGACGCCGCGATCGCCAAGGAGGTGCTGCGCGTCCTGAAGCCACTCGGTATCGAGGCCGCGGTCAAGGCGATCGATGCCCAGTCGAGCGAGACCACGGCCGCGCAACGGCAGCTGGAACTCTCCCTGCAGCAGGCACGCTATGAGGCCGCCCATGCCCGCCGGCAGTACGATGCTGTCGATCCAGCCAATCGGCTCGTCGCCGGCGAGTTGGAGCGCCGCTGGAACGAGGCGTTGCAGTCTGTCGCGAAGATCGAAGGAGAGATCGCGGCAATGATCGCGCGGCGTCCGCCACCGCTTGGCGAGCCAGAGCGGCAGCAACTGATGGTGCTCGGTGCCGACCTCGAGCGCGCCTGGTCGCATCCGGCAGCAACAGCTGCAACGCGCAAGCGCATTCTGCGCGCCGCGCTCTCGGAGATCATCGTGCGCCGGGATGGCGCGATCATCCATGCGGTCCTGCACTGGCAAGGTGGCGACCATACGGAGCTGCAGGTGAAGCAGCGGCTTAATGCAGCCGGTCGGCACAATCCGCGCATTCCGGACGACACGATCGCGCTCATGCGCGAGCTGGCCCGACTGATGCCGGATCGCCAGATCGCGCGCCTGCTCAATCGCATCGGCGTCGAAACCGGCCATGGCAATGCGTGGACGCAGGAACGCGTGCGCGGCTTCCGCCACCACCACGAGATTGCGGGCTACCGAGACGGCGAATGGGCCGAGCGCGGCGAGATCACGCTCGAGACGCGGCGAAAATCGTCGGGGTCTGCAATATGACGGCGCTGCGCATGCTTCGCCGCGGCGACATCAAGGGCCGACAGGTCTGTCCAGGTGCTCCCTGGGTGATCAAGGCCGCGGACCTGACCGGATTTACTGGCCGGAAGCGATCAGCCCCTCCGCTAACACCAAATCCCGATCAGCGGGTCCTTGACTTTCAATGAGTTAAGAGGACGTGCATTATAACTCGTGCCCGCTCGGCCATTCCAAACTCGAGACGACGGCACGATACACGCATGTTGCGATCAACATGTTGCGTGCCGTCACCAGCCCGCTCGATCGGCTAATCCCGCCGGGCTCGCCACCGGAGAAGCCTCCGGCATAACCGCCCAGCGCTCGTGGTGCGTCCCGCTCTGGAGGTCGCGGATATTTTCCGCGACCACGCCGCCGCTTGGCGTGAGGCCAACCGCGGCCACGTGAGCCTTGCCCAGTTGAAGGTCATGAGTGCCATTGAGAGCTGCCGCACGGCAGCCCTCGGCGGGCACGTTGCCCGCTGCGAGGACTGCGCGCATACCGTTATTTCCTACAACAGCTGCCGAAATCGGCACTGCCCAAAGTGCCAGGGGGCTGCGGCACGCACGTGGATGGAGGAGCGGGAAGCCGAGCTCTTGCCGGTGCCCTACTTCCACGTCGTCTTCACCCTGCCCGCCCCAATTGGCGATATTGCCTATCACCAACAAGGCGGTGATCTACGATCTGCTGTTTAAGGCGTCGGCCGAGACTATGCTCACGATCGCGGCCGATCCCAAGCATCTGGGTGCCCGCATCGCCATCACCTCGGTGCTGCACACCTGGGGTTCGGCCATGACGCACCATCCCCACGTGCACATGATTGTGCCCGGCGGCGGGCTCTCCTCAGATGGCAGCCGCTGGATAGCCACCAGGCCCAACTTCTTCCTGCCGGTGCTGGTGCTCTCGAAGCTGTTTCGCCGCCTGATGCTGGAGAAGCTTGCCGCCGCCCATGCGGCCGGCAAGCTCATCTTCTTCGGCGCAAACAGACACCTCGCAGATCAGAAAGCATTTGCCGCTTTCCTGGCACCGATGAAGCGGACCAGGTGGTTCGTCTATTCCAAGCGGCCCTTCGCCGGTCCTCAGGCCGTGTTAGGGTACCTATCGCGCTACACCCATCGCGTCGCCATCTCCAACAGCCGTCTGATCGCAGCCGATGCCAACAGCGTCACTTTCAAGGTCAAGGACTACCGGATCGAGGGACCGGGTCGCTACACGAGCATGACGCTCGAGGTGGCGGAGTTTATCCGTCGCTTCCTGCTACATATCCTCCCCAAGGGCTTCCACCGCATCCGCCACTACGGTCTGCTTGCCGGTACCGCCAAAGCCGAGGCGATCGCCAAGGCGCGCGACATGCTCGCCGCGGCCGTAAATCCAGACACCCCCGAGATCGATGAAGACGTGGCCACGGCGCACGCTCATCCTTGTCCATGCTGCGGTGGCCGCATGTTCATTGTCGAATTGTTTGAGCCCGACTGCCAATCCCAACATCAGCCGCTGAACGCAAAGATCAGGATCGACACCTCATGAGCGACGCCCCGGCATCACTCTTACAGGTCTTGTCCGCTTCTCGCCGCTACTCCACAGCCGGCTACGCTATCCCTCGCTCGGGACTTCTTCATATGCCGCAATTCGCTGGGCCATTGGGGTCGTCGCACACTGCCCTCGTGCTCGCAGCGAAGCTGATCCACCCTCTCCATAACCGTGATCGTCGGACGACAGGGTTACAGATCGCCACCGACCCCGCCCGAGCTACCCACAAATCCCCATAGCACTCGCGGCCCGACCGTCGACCACCTCTCGCGGGTTCTTTCCCTGGAGGCTTTCCGACGCCGGCCCCAATGTGCCGCACCGCCGTGATCGGCCGGCATCTGAAAACCTTCACGAAAGCGGGCGTGAGCACCTGCAATAAGGTACGTCAACAGAAGTTCTACTCGATCACCTCGTCGGCGCGAGCGAGCGTGGCAGTTGGGATGCTGAGGGCGAGCGCCTTTGCCGCCTTCAGGTTGATGACCAGCCCGAAATGGGTGAACTCTTCTACGGGAAGGTCGGCAGGCCTGGCGCCTTGGAGGATTTGGAAACGTAACTTGGCAGTGCACGGCGGAACCTTATAGGAAGGTTTGGGCCGTGTGACGATTTGGATCATCACACCAAAGTCCGCGCCGCGCTGGCGACCGACCGCCAGCGCAACGCACTCCCAGGCGGGCAGACGATTATGTTCTGGTTGAAGAAATGCACGATGCGGAGGCGACGAGCGGCCCGTTGACCATCCCTGCACCATGGGGCCGGCCGAAGTTTTCGTATAGAGAGCCACAGTCGGCAATGATGAACTCAGTCGTGGCGACGTAACATGGAACCAGCTCGTTGTCCGATTGCCCCACGATGGCACTGGCGCGCTTCCGTCGCTCCGCCATATCATTCTCAACGACGATAAATCGTCCACTTAGCTGGCATTGTCTCTTGCTCCCCCGGAACCTCGCGGGAACCGAGCTGCCGGTACAGTAAACAGTCTGAACGTCGCGAGATCGGCTGCGGCGGTAGTTTGTCACGGCGGCACCACCGCCCTATGCTTGGATGCCTGGCGGCGGGAAAAACCGAAATCCAACGGGAGGACGCAATCGATGATCTACGAAGTCCGCACCTACACGCTCCGAACCGGGGCTGTCCCCGAGTTCGAGGAGCGCTACGAGAAGCGCCTGGCGGCGCGCCTCAAGCATTCGAAGCTCGGTGCCTTCTGGCACACCGATTTCGGACCGTTGAACCAAGTGATCCACGTCTACCCCTATGACGATTTGGATCATCACACCAAATTCCGCGCCGCGCTGGCGACCGACCGCGAGCGCAACGCACTCCCAGGCGGGCAGGACCTCATCGTTGCGCAGAATCGGAGATCATGATCCCGGCGCCGTTCATGCACCCGCTCGCCAGCCGCGATTACGGCACCGGCAATTTCTACG
>CAVYPA010000010.1:0-613406 GCA_963770295.1 uncultured Alphaproteobacteria bacterium | reverse complement strand
CGGCTCTCCTGCTTTTTCCCTCTTCGGCTCTTTTGTTGTTTCTCAAGTGCCAACCCAAACCGATCGAGCCGCGCTGCCCACAAGGTGCGGTACTGCGCCAGCCACGCATCCAGCTGGCGAAACGGCTCAGGCCTCAAGGAATAGAGGCGGCGCTGCCCGTCCGGTCGCATCGAGACGAAACCTGCATCCTGGAGGATGCGTAGATGCCGAGAGACGCCGGACTGGTGGATCCTGGCTTGGCTGACAATATCGTTGACCGGTTTCTCGCCGTTGCGCAGTGCCTCAACGACAAGGCGGCGCGTGGGATCGGCGAGCGTCTGAAAGGCATCCATATGCATCTCAATGTATATGTATAGAGATACATAGACCGGTTGTCCAGTCCAGCTGCGGAGGAGGGGTGGCAAAGCGCGCGTGCCGTCGGGCTCAGAGCAAATTCCTAGGTTCGGCCGCTCTTTCGCGGGTTATCGAGGTTCCTCCTAGAGCACAACTGCGGCTTGGACGGGTGGGCAGACCTCGCTGTCGGCGCTGCGCTGACGCGTCCTGGTTCGGCACCAGGGGCGATGCCGATCGCCGTTGCAGAGGCAATCGTGCACACGCTTGCCGCGTCGGCCGTCCATGGGACCGAACGGCGGCTTGATTGTTGCTGTATACCGAGTTTGAGTACTCCGTTCATCGCCCTAGCTTGAGTAACCCCATGCACCACTCGGATCTAACGCTCTGCCTGATCACCGACGAGGTCTCAGCATCACTCGACGAGGGCCTCGCCTTCGCCCGCGCCGAAAACGTCGGCACGATCGATCTACGGGTCATCGATGGGCGCAACGTGCTGGCGCTATCGCGCCATGAGCTCGCCGATGCCGCACAACGCGTACGGGCCGCTGGGCTCTCGGTGTCCTGCCTATGCACGCCGCTCTTGAAATGGAGCCCTCCCGGCAAGACGGCGCTGGCCAAGGGCGATCAATTCGGGTTCGAGCTGGGCGGGCGCACGCCAAGCACCCTCTTCGCCCACGCTTTCGAGGCCGCGGAAATCCTCGGCGCCCGCAACCTGCGCGTCTTCAGTTACTTGACCTACGAAGGCTACCAGGTGGGTGATTTGCATGACCCGATGGGCGAGTTACTGGCCCTGGCGGATAAATTTGATATGAAAGTTCACGTAGAGAATGAGGGCGTCTGCAACATCACTGGTTTTGCCGAACTGGAAGCCTTGATGCTCGCATATCCACACCCGCGTCTCAGGGCGTTGCCGGATATCGCCAACGCTTATCGGCGAAGTACGTCACCGTCCGCCGCGGATTTGGCACGACTGCTACCCTTCACCGACATCGTACACTGTAAGGACTACGCCAACGCTGGGGAGCGCTTCGTTGCCTTCGGCGACGGAGATATTCCTTTCGCTGCACTATTTGCCGAGACATTCCCCGCACACACGGCGCCCCTAACGTTGACGATCGAGACCCATGCGCCTTCGCAACCGGCCGCCACGACGCGGCGCTCGCTATTCGGCTTGCGTCGGCTGATCGATGCCCTTGCGCTCCCTTGACCCACGAGGCCGATATCTGCCCGATGACGGCCGTTCGCCACATCTGCAGCCTCTTGCAGGCGCATCGCTCCATGTCGGGTGCCGACGAGGGCCGCCTATCGGCGCGTCAGGTGCCCCCCGTCCGCTGCCGCTCGATGGTCTATGACGCGAAGGACGCTAGCGTTCACGTATGCACTCATAATGGCCCCGTCAGCTCGAGCAAGCCCTTCTCACCGTAGCGCGGCCGCACCGCCGTCTTGGCTCCAACCCGCGGCGCTTGCAGTAACTCGCGACCGAAGCGATGGTCAGCCCTCCATCAGATCGTCGAGAGGCGCCTGTGTGTGTCGACGGCGTACAGTGCAAACTCACGCGCACCCGATTGCAAGCCGGGCCGCACGTGCGCGTTTGAGATATGCTCGGCTTGGCGGCCACCGTGCAGGTCGCCAGCTCGGTGTTGCGAGCGTCGACACCACATCTACGATGACCCCGCTGGCGGTCTATGAGAATGGCAGTTCCAGGACGGTGCGCCATCCTTCTTCGATAATGATTCTTCCAGCGCCGCGGCTGGCGCTATTCGCAGCATCGCGTGCCGCAACCTCGCGCCCCCGCCGTGCGGCTTCTCTGGCTGCTTCCGAAATGCCGGTTAGCTCGACACCCCTCACGGTCGAACACCTTTACGTCGCCGCGCCTGACGTGAAAGAAGCAACGAGGCATCTCCAACAAGCAACGCCTCGCAGTCGCATTTGATCCGCCAATGCGGCTGGCATCACTGAGCAGCGGCTCTGTCATAGCCGCGGCACGATTTGTCATGGCCGCGGCACGAAATGCCGCGCGCCTTTTTCGTGGCATTCTTGTCACGCCCAGACCACGTGCCCTGCGACAAGGCCGCAGTCCTTCGCTGCGGCTCGCTCCCCCTGCCGCGTTCGACTTGTTGCCCAACGGCAGCACCGGGGCCCCCCGCCTCACGGCGGGAACGCACCCTAGGCTATGGCGTTCACAGGACGGAATAAGAAAAGGAGGTGTCAAGATGGATCAGAGACCTCGAAGCTCGAAGTTGGCAAAGGACGATTACATCGATCGCTATCGGGACAGCCGGGGCTCGGGCATCACGGCTGTTTTCTTGGGCCTCGCCGCCCTGCTCATTGCGGGTTGGTTGCTCTTGTCCATGCGCGTGGACGAGACGCGCACGAACACGGCGCAAAACGCGCCAACGGCGATCGGTCCCGCCTATCGCGCGCCCGCGGCACCCGACACCAATCCCGCGCCGCAGCCGCCTTCCGTTAGCAACGCCATAGCAATTTCGGCACTTGCCCAAGGCACGCCCCGCGTCGGCGGGCGGTTTGCCGTTTTTGGCAGCGCGGCGCCCTGCCGGTCTCGCGTCCCAGCGATCGCGTTGCCGCGATGGCGCCCGAAGCAAAGCTCATCGAGCCGAAGACGTCACGCGCGAGGAGGCCATCGTCCCGGAAGGTAGGTCTCCCCCTAATTGGGGATCGACGGATTGGGCGATCATCGTCATTTGCCAACCGTGATCAGGAAAGCCGGTCCTGAATGGGCCGCCCGGCGTAGGGACAGTCAGGGCGCGATCCATTTGGCATTGGAGCATCACCCGGCAACACAGACACAAACCCGGCCCTGCTGGTCCTTTGGTCAGGGTGCGTACTGTTTTCCTTGGACCGCGTTCGGTGAAGCCTTTCTCCATGGGCGCGCTTGAACGCGGTCGCTCCGCCCATGCTCATCAGCGGCCGAAATGCCGTGCGCCGCCCTAGGCCAAGTCTGCGTCGGGGAGCAGCAGGGGAGGGGGCCTCTCGCCTATGCTTCGAGCGCCCAAAGCGGGTGACGCCAAGGCGTCGCATTGCGGCGGCCCGTGGCGCCAATCCCTGACGAAAGCGTGTCGGGGCAAACCGTAGGCCTGCATCGCATGACCGTCCCCGGCCTCACGAACAGCGTGGTTGAGGCAACCAAACCGCGAGCTCGGCGTTTCCCCATCGCTGATGTGAAATTGAAGCGAGATGTCAGGCGCATGGTTGACAGCGCAATGTCCGACGAATTGGCTGCCGCCAGTCGCAGCTTGTCTGCCGCGATCGATGCCTTGAGGCAAAAAGAGTGGGGCCAGCTGGAGCAGGCACTCGTCGAGGTGCAGGAGCGGACGGGACGATTGCTGCGTGAACTCGAGCTGCTACGCAGCTCGCTCACAAGGCCACCGATGCCCAGCTGAAACCGCCCCAACCCAACTGACGGCGCCGAGCCACGGCCTTGCAATTTTACCAAGCGCGCCGCGCGCAGTTGGCGCGTCAACCTACGGTATCGCCCGCGGTCTCGTGTCAGTTGGTACGCCGCATTCTCGCTTGCACCTGTACCAACTTCAGGATCTACCGTCTCGCGAGCACCCACCAGCCCTGCGCGATGCCCGCGAAATGATCACGTGCGCCATCGCCCGCCTGCGGGGGCTCGGTCTGTCAGCAAAGATGACCGCCGGAGCTAACCGCTCGCCGGCGTCCGGAACGCGAGCAATTCCACCATGAAGACGGTTGTCCCTGGCTTTGTCTACGAACTTGCCAGTCACAAGCCGAACGGCGTGGCGCAAATCCTTGCATTTGTCCACAAGGCGGCGAAAGCGGTGGGCGATGACACCCTCGAAGAGCTGGACGACGGAACGACGACCGAGGAGGTCATCATGGTCCTCATGGATCGGCTGGCCTTTTTAAATGCCAAGCTGCCCTCTGCCCATAACACCAGAGCCATCTTCAATCTCCGGCGGGCACTCGACGAATTGCATGCCCGCACGGCCGACCGCGTAAGACGCGGGGTCGAAGGCACGGCCAAACGCTAGGCAAGGACGGCGCGCAACTGGCGAGGCACGCGGCGAAGCGCCAGGCATCGGCGCAAGATCGCCACGTCAGTCATCGGCAAATTTTCTGAGGTGGCCACGATGCCGCCTCCCTTTTTGCTGCCACACTCCTCGCTCAAAAGATCGCAACATTCGTCGTCCTACGTGCTTGATCGATCAACGAGTTTTTGGGGCGCCCAATGCTCAAAGCGGTCATTATGGTCACGTGCTTCGTTTGCCTGACGACGGGCGCGGAGCCGGCCCGCGCCCTCCTCTCGGGACAGGAGATCAGCAGTCTGGTCACCGGCGCTAGCATTGAGATCGACACTCCGCTCGGCACCAAGGTACCGGTCCATTATGGGCCCGATGGTGAGCTCTTCGGCCGAGCTCGCCAGCTGGCACTCTATCTCGGGGCGATGGCGGATTCCGGCCGCTGGTGGGTCAGCTCGGACCGGCTCTGTCACAAATGGAACCGCTGGTTGAATTCCGAACCCCAATGCCTAAGCCTGCAAAAAGAAGGTCAACTGATCCGCTGGTGGACCGAGGATGGCACCAGCGGCACCGCGCTGATCACTCAACCAGCCGTCGAGGTCGACGCGACTACCAAACTGCACATTCTCAAGCCCGAAATAACGACCACCCCCGTAATCGCCGTCGCAGCACCCGCAACGCAATTGCCCGCGGATGGGACGACGGGCATATGGCATTCCGCGACGTCGGCACAATTGCCGGCGGCTCAACAACCCGCGCCGATCGCCACCCCCAGCACGCCGCGCACGCAAGCAAAGGCGGCCGCGGAGCCCAAACGCCCGGCCGACCTTACATACGTGGTCGCGAACGTCGAGCGTGACGATGTGCTCAACGTGCGTAGCGGCCCGTCGACCGAGTTCGATGTGATCGGTGAGCTCGCACCGGGCAGCCGCGGCGTTAGCATCACCGGCGCGTGTCGGTCAGGCTGGTGCCCGGTGCAACATCGCGCCGCGAGCGGCTGGGTCAACCGCACCTATCTCGCCCTCGATGCGGCTGTGCTGACGCACGGCCAGCCTGACGCCAGCGAGGAGCCGCAAGGGGCGCCCGCCAGCGTACGCGATCCGGGCGAGGCGCCACGCACCTGCTTGACATCGCCCACGCGCGCACTCTTGGAGCGCATCGAGGCGAAGTTCGGACCCGTCAAACTCGTGTCGACGTGCCGGCCTGGTGCCATGATCGCCGGCACCTGGCGGCCATCGCGACACGCGAGCGGCAATGCCGTGGACTTCGATGCCGGTGCCCGCAAAACCGAGATTGTCGAGTGGCTGATCGCCAACCATCATGATGGTGGCACCATGACTTACGCCGACATGAGCCATATTCACGTCGATATCGGTCCCTACTTCGTGTCGATCGCGGGTGGGCAGCATTGGGCGAGCTGGCGCAAATAGTGAAAGGCATTTCGCCATTGGCGCGCGGCCCGCGCGAGGAGAGGGATCACTTAGCCGGGTTTGACCACCACACTCCCGGCGGCGACGCTCGCCGCCGGGGCCAAGCCCCGCGGTCGGTGCGACAAGTGCCGCCGACGGTCATTGCGCGAGCCCCTGGGCTTGCGAATTTCACCGGCGCCCCGCCGACAAAAATATGCGTCGCGACGGCTTGCGTTGAAAGCCTGCCGCCTTATCCCATATTCTGTTGACGCAAGGGATTTTGCTTACCCTCGCCGACGCCGCCCCTTGCACGACCAAACGCACATGACCCGTCCAAACCCTTTCCACCCCGCCGTCGCCCGGTGGTTTAGCCAAACCTTCGCTGAGCCGACGCCAGCGCAGGCGGAAGCTTGGCCGGCAATTCAGGCCGGCCGGCATGTGTTGATTGCGGCACCCACCGGCAGCGGCAAGACGCTTGCTGCCTTTCTGGCCGCCATTGATTCGCTGGTGCGCCAGGGCCTCGACGGCTGTCTCAAAGACGAGACGCAGGTCGTTTACGTCTCCCCGCTCAAGGCCCTTTCCAACGACATCGAGCGCAATCTCGCCGCGCCTCTGGCCGGCATCCGGGCCGAGCTGTTGCGGCAAGGTTTTGCCGAAGTTGAGATCCGCAGCTTCGTGCGCACGGGCGATACGCCGTCCGGCGAACGCAGCCGAATGACGCGCCGTCCACCGCACATCGTCGTCACAACTCCGGAATCGCTCTACGTGCTGCTGGGCTCTGTGTCCGGCCGAGCCATGTTGAAGACGACACGAACGGTCATTGTCGACGAAATTCACGCGCTCGCGGCGAGCAAGCGCGGTTCACATTTGAGCCTGTCGCTGGAGCGACTGTCGGCACTTTGTCCGCGTCCGCCGCTGCGCATCGGTCTTTCGGCAACACAAAAACCAATCGACGCCGTGGCACGCCTGTTGCTGGGTTCGCATGGCGATGATCCGCAAGGCAATGATGATTTGACCCGTCGCTGCCGCATTATTGATCTGGGTCACCGCCGCGCGCGCGATCTTGCAGTCGAGGTGCCGCACTCGCCGCTCGAAGCCGTGATGTCGGCCGAGGTCTGGGAGCAGATCTATGACCGTCTGGCCGAACTGGTCGGGGCACATCGCACGACGCTGATCTTTGCCAATACACGTCGGATGGTCGAACGCGTGACGCGGCACATTGCCGAACGCCTCGGGGACGACCAGGTCGCTGCGCACCACGGCAGCCTCGCCAAGGAACAACGTTTCGACGCGGAAAAGCGCCTCCAATGCGGCAAACTCCGAGCCCTCGTTGCCACGGCGTCCCTCGAGCTCGGCATCGACATCGGCGAAGTCGATCTCGTCTGCCAGCTCGGCTCGCCTCGCTCCATCGCGACATTCCTGCAGCGCGTCGGCCGCTCGGGGCACGCCATCGATGGAACGCCCAAGGGGCGCCTATTTCCGCTCTCGCGCGACGATCTGGTCGAATGCGCGGCACTGATCGAGGCCAGCCAGCGCGGTGAACTCGACAGCCTTGCGATCCCGGATCAGCCGCTGGACGTGCTGGCGCAACAAATCGTCGCCGAGGTTGCGGCACGCGAATGCAACGAGGCACAGTTATATGCGCTTGTGCGCCGCGCTTGGCCGTATCGCTCCCTCGCGCGTGCCAAGTTCGATGCCATCGTCGGGATGCTGGCCGAAGGCTTTACGACGCGCCGCGGCCGGCGCGGCGCGCTCATCCATCGCGATGCGGTGAATGGGGTTCTGCGCAGCCGCAAGGGAGCGCGCCTCACGGCCCTAACCTCCGGCGGCACCATTCCCGATACGGCGGACTTTCAGGTGGTGCTGGAACCACAGAGCCTGGTCGTTGGTACGGTCAATGAAGACTTTGCCGTTGAAAGCCTGGCGGGGGATGTGTTTCAGCTCGGCAATACGGCATATCGCATCTTGCGCGTGGAACGCGGACTAGTGCGCGTCGAGGACGCGCAGGGAGCGCCGCCTACCATTCCCTTCTGGCTGGGTGAGGCACCCGGACGCAGCCATGAGCTCTCGGTCGCAGTATCCCGACTTCGCGGTGAGTTGGCATCTCGCCTCAGGACCGACCCGTCCGGCGAAACGGCGCGGCGTTGGTTTGCCGGCGAACTCGGAGTTGGTGCGGCGGCCGCGAGCCAGCTCGTCGAGTATCTGGCCGCCGCGCTGGCAGCGCTCGGCTGTTTGCCCACGCACGAGACCATTGTGCTGGAGCGCTTCTTTGACGAAGCCGGCGGCATGCAGCTGGTTATCCATTCGCCCTACGGCAGCCGTATCAATCGAGCCTGGGGCTTAGCGCTGCGCAAACGCTTTTGCCGCAAATTCAATTTTGAGCTGCAGGCGGCGGCAACCGAGGACAGCATCGTCCTGTCACTCACGACGGCGCACAGCTTCGAGCTCGCCGAGGTCGTCCGCTACCTCCATTCCGCCAGCATCGACAATATCCTGACCCAAGCCCTCCTCGACGCGCCGATGTTCACGGCGCGCTGGCGCTGGGTCGCGGGCGTATCCTTGGCAATACCCCGCTTCCGCGGTGGCAAAAAGGTGCCACCGCAGCTGGCGCGCATGGCGGCTGAGGATTTGATCGGCAGCGTCTTTCCCGATCAGCTCGCGTGTGCCGAAAACCTCAGCGGCGAACGCGAGGTGCCCGAACATCCCTTGGTCGATCAGGCCCTTTCGGACTGTCTCCACGAGGCCATGGACCTGCATGGGCTAAAGCGCCTGCTCCACGGGCTCGAAACTGGCGCGATCGGCGTTGTTGCCCGCGACCTGACCGAGCCATCGCCCCTAGCACTGGAAGTCCTGTCCGCCCGACCCTACGCCTACCTTGACGATGCCCCGCTGGAAGAGCGACGCACACAAGCCGTCATGAGCCGGCGCTGGTTGGATCCCGAGACGGCAGCCGATATCGGCCGTCTCGATGCGCAGGCCATCGCGCGCGTGCAACGCGAAGCCTGGCCGGAGGCCACCAATGCCGACGAGCTGCACGACGCGTTGCTCTGGCTCGGCTTTGTCACGGCCCAGGAAGCGGCAAAAGAGACCGGTTGGCAGCAATGGTTGGCAGAGCTGGCCGGGCAACGGCGGGCCGGCGTGTTTGCCTCCCCCGGGGAAGCAATTTGGATCGCCGCGGAGAGGTTCTTGCAGTTTGCCAGCCTTTGGCCCACCGCCGCGACGCAGCCGGCCCTTGCAGCTCCTGCGGCATTGGCAGGACAAGCCTGGTCGCCCGAGCAGGCCTTGGTCGAGATCGTGCGCGGGCGTTTGGAGGGCTTGGGTCCGGTAACGCAGTCCGATCTCGCCGCTTCCCTTGGCATCGAGCGCAAAGCCATGGCGGCGGCCCTGACGGCCTTGCAGGCCGAGGGCTTTGCCATGCGGGGTCGCTTCACGCCCAACCCAACGGAGGAGGAGTGGTGCGAACGCCGGCTGCTGGCGCGGATCAACCGCTACACGGTGAAACGGCTCCGCGCCGAGATCGAACCGGTGTCAGCGCGCGACTTCCTACGCTTCTTATTGACGTGGCAGCACGTTGACACCGAGGCGCGCCTGCAAGGCCCACACACGCTGCAAACGACCGTCGAGCAGCTGGAAGGCTTTGAGGCGCCGGCCGGAGCCTGGGAGACGGAGATCCTTGCCGCCCGGCACAGCGACTACCAATCGAGCTGGCTCGACGACAATTGTCGATCCGGCCGCGTCACCTGGATGCGGCTGGGAAGCGGCGTCCGGGTCGGAAGCGCCGCGCGGCGGCCCGGCCCGATCAAGACGACGCCGATCACACTCCTACCGCGCCAAAACGTCGCCATGTGGCGCGCGCACAGCGGTGCACAGACGCCGCGCAACTTTTCCGAACACGCGCACACCGTTGCCGACTTCATTCGCCAGCAGGGCGCCGCGTTCTTTGGCGACATCGTCTCGGGCACGCGTTTGCTGAGATGCCAAGTCGAGGATGCCCTAGCCGAATTGGTTGCCCACGGTATGGCAAACTCGGACTGCTTCGGCGGACTGCGATGCCTGCTGGTGCCGTCCGCGCAGCGCAAACCGTTTGCCGGCGCAAAACGCCGACATCGCACGGCCCCCTACGGCATGGACGAGGCCGGCCGGTGGGCCCTTATCGCGGTGCCGTCTGTCGACGCGGCCACCACGACCGAGCATATCGCGCGCTGCTTGCTGCGCCGCTACGGCGTGGTGTTTTGGCGTCTGCTAGAACGCGAGGCGGCCCGGCTTCCGCCGTGGCGCGAACTGCTGCGTGCCTATCGACGCCTCGAAAGTCGCGGCGAGATTCGCGGTGGTCGCTTCATTGCCGGCATCCCCGGCGAGCAGTTCGCTTTGCCCGAAGCCGTTGGGCTTTTGCGCGCGACGCGACGCAAGCAGCCAGAGGGCAGTCTGGTGTCAATCTCGGCGGCCGACCCACTCAACCTTGTCGGCATCCTCATGCCAGGGCCTCGGCTGCCTGCGATGACGGGCAATCGCCTTCTATTCGAGGACGGGTTGCCGGTTGCTGCGTTGGCTGCCGGCGACATTCGGATTTTCAAGACGGCAACCGCGGGCGATGACTGGCGATTGCGCCTTGCCTTGCTCGGGCGCACCGAGTTCCCCGACGGCAGCGACGCGGCGTCACCCCTTGCCAACATTGCGCGCGCCTCCGCGCTCACGGGCGGCTAAAGTTTGGCGCTGCAGGTATGGACGGCCGTGGCCTGCGGCACCACCAACCGCAAATGCGCCTATGGCAGGAGACCCCGCCAGACCCTTGCTAGACCACTGAATGGCCATCGCGGCGCGCAGCAGGCGGCGGCCTGCATGGCCGCGCCTCCTGTTGGCTGAGGGTGCTGTTCCTGGCCCTTAACGCACCGAGCTTGCACCGCGTCAGGCCGCCGGAACGGCCGCGATTGACCTCAAAACGCGCGCGCTTGCATGCCCTCCACGTAGCGCTTGAGGTATTGACCCACAAAATCATGATCGACCAAGCGGCGATAGGCGTCGGCAAGCCGTTTGGTCACGCCCCCCACACCTGCGTCTTGGAGCCGATCTCCACCCCGTTGATGCGCGTCACCGGGCAAATGCACAGGGACGTCGAGGTGAGGAAAATCTCCTCGGCGTTGTATGCATCATAAAGGTCAATGTCTGTTTCCCGCAGTGGCAGGCCCTCCTGGCGCGCGAGGTCGATCACGGTCTGGCGGCTCACGCCCGGGAGCACGAACTTCTCGCGCGGCGTGAGGATTTCTCCCTCGCGCACGGTAAAAATATTGGAACCCAAGCCTTCGCACAGGTTGCCGTTCACGTCGAGCAGCAATGCCCATGCCTCGGGATCGATGCTTTGTACCTCCTGATTGGCGACGATCAGGTTGAGATAATTGTGCGTCTTCGCGCGCGGCGTAAGCGCGTCGGGCGGCACGCGGCGGTGCGAAGGAATTACCAGGCGAATGCCTTCCTTGAATAACTTGGCGCGCTGCACAAGCGGCAGCGGCGAGCATTCAAGAACGACGTTGGGCCCATGGTAGTCGATGTTGTCGCCGGGGGTCTGCTTGACACCGCGGCTGATGCGTTGGCCAACCCAATAGTCATCGTCTGGCCCGAGAAGGTGGCGGTTGCGCTCGAACAACTCTTCCGTCAGGGCGCACATCTTCTGCGGTCCAAAGCCCGGGTCGATGCGGAGATATTTGAGCGAGCGATAGAGCCGGTCGACGTGTTCTTTCACCTTGAACAGGCGGTGATTGAAGCTGCGCGTCATATCGAATGCGCCGTCACCATAGACCCAGCTGGCGTCGCGAAAGGGTATGCGGACCTCACTCTCGGGTAGGAACGCCCCGTTGAACCAGGCAACCCGCTCGTTGCTGCGCGTATGCATGTGACACCCCATGTGAGGACCAACGCCCGTGCCGAGACCTCTGAGTATAAAGCCCACAACCGCCATCCGGTAGAGCACTCGAGCGCAGTCCTGGCGTCCACCGCTCCGCCCTGGGCTTCCCCTGCCCGGCTCGCGCCCTCGGCGCCAGCTCGGTTTGGGAACCGGCGTTACGACCGGTGACCTTGCTGCCGCGTCACCATCAAGGCGTGGGCCAGCACCGTCGGCTGGCTCGGCGTGCCGTCGAGCAAAAGCGCGTGCTCCAGATAGAGGTCGACGCCGGCCGGGAGCACCACGCCCTCTTGTGCGGAACGCGTGAAGATATGGCGACACCGGCTGCGATCAAACCAATTGGGATCGTCAAAGGTGCCGCCACATAGCCCCAGGATGTCCGGGAAGCGCTCCAGATCGAGGCAGATTGTGGTTCCGCACTTGCCGCAAAAATTCAGAGTGACGCGCTTGTGGCTCGAATTGGATTGGTGGTCATAGCTCTTGGCAACCGCGCCGTAAAATGCCACGTCCTCTCGCCTGAAGATCGGTTCGACCAGAAAGGCCGATCCCGTCAAGCGTTGACAGAACGTGCAGTGACAAATCGTGAGGCGCAGGGGCTGCGCCCGTGTCCGATAGCGGACGTCTCCACACAAGCATCCTCCCTCATGCACTGCGGATACTCCCAGCCTCATCCAAAAAGCCTTGTGATCGGGCGCGCCCACGGGCGCTCGGGAAAGTGGCCGGATGAAGCGCGCACACACCAAGCGGCGCGCCGAACCCCCCGGGGTACTCTATCCCCTGGCGCGGAGCATTGCCATCGCGGGCGAGCCCTGGACAAGTCCTCTCCCGGGGCAGCGCGCGCAATCGGCCGTCGACAGGCACCCTGACGCGAAGGGTTGGCCAGGTGCGCGGCAGGGCCTCTTTTGCCAAGCCCGAGCGTGGGCCTGCCCGCACGTCGAGCCAGCCTAAGGGGACACAGAGGGACCGCGATGAAAGGGAGCCTGCCCTTGAGGCTAGTGCACAATCATCCCCGTAAACACATAGGCCTGGAGCATCACCAAGAGACCAACCAGGCAAGCCAGCACAATGGAATGGCCGAACACGAAGCGCAAGATCGATCCTTCATGACCAAACCAATTGGTAGCCGTCGAGGCGACAACGATCGATTGTGCATCAATCATCTTACCCATGACACCACCCGAGGAGTTCGCCGCACTCATTAGAATTGGCGACAAACCCAGTTGCTCTGAGGTGATCTTCTGCAGATTGCCGAACAACACGTTCGAGGCCGTGTCCGAACCCGTCAGCGCCACGCCGAGCCAGCCGAGCAGGGTACCGAAGAAGGGATAGAGTACGCCGGTACCGGCAAAGGCAAGGCCAAGCGTCGCGTCAATTCCCGACAGACGGGTAAGCGTTCCTATCGCCAGCATGGCCGAGATCGTGATCAGCGAATAGGCGCAGATGCGGATGGTGCGGGCGTAGGACGTCAGCAGGCGTAGCGGCGAGAACCCCATCAAAAAGCCGGAAATGATCGCCGCAATCAGCATTCCCGTGCCGGTATAAGACAGCCACGTAAAGGAGAACACCGCCGCCTCGGGCATCGCCTTGCCGACGACTGGCGGTACTTTGTTGATGAGCTTATCGAGTTCAGGAACCGGATAATTCCAGGTGGCAATTGGATTGATTTGAGCCTTGAACCAGTTGGTGCCCCAGAGCAGCAAGATGATGCAGACGATGATCCAGGGCAGGAGCGACATCCACACTTGTGCCTTGCTGGGTGGTGGCCCGGCTCGTTTTGGCTGCGCCGACAGGCTTTCGGCCAAATCGTCGCGGGTACGCAAGGCCGGCGACGTCCACAGCTCCTTGGGCTGCCACACCTTCAGGAAGAGTATAAGGCAGGCCATGGAGATCAGCGATGCGCCAATATCGACGATCCACGGATTGATGAAATTCGAGATCAGAAACTGTGGGATCGCAAATGAGACGCCGGTGACAAGAATGGCGGGCCAGACCTGAAGCATCCCCCGGAAACCGGCGAAGACCCAGATCAGCCAGAAGGGTACGATCAGGGAAAAGAACGGCAGTTGCCTGCCGACCATTGCCCCCAGCAGAAACGGATCGATACCGGTCACGCTGGAGAGGCCGGCGATCGGCGTGCCAAGTGCGCCATAGGCCACCGGCGCCGTGTTGGCAATCAGGGATAGGCCGGAAGCGGCCAGGGGAGAGAAGCCGAGCCCGATCAGCATGGCACCGGTCACCGCGACGGGCGTGCCGAAGCCCGAGGCCCCCTCGAAGAAGGCGCCAAACGAGAATGCAATCAGCAACAACTGCAACCGACGGTCATTGGTGAGGCCGCCAATGGTCGTCTGTAGGGTTTCAAAGGCACCTTTCTCGAGGGTGAGGCGGTAGAGAAAGATGACATTGAGCACGATCCAGCCGATCGGGAAAAAGCCGGTCACGGCGCCCAGGATGGAAGCGCGGATCGACATGTTTGCCGGCATGGTGAAAATGAGGATCGCCACGAGATTGGCGGCAATCAGGGCGATGACGGCGGCGATGTGCGCCTTCACCCGATTGGACGCAATCAAAATCAGAAGGGTCACAACCGGAATGGCCGCGGCGACGGTCGACAAGGTTGCATTATCGAGCGGATTGTAAACCTGGTTCCACATAAGGCTGCCTCCAAATCAGGTTCTTCACCTCAGCGTCAAGATGGCAGGGCAGGCAAGTGGATTTGCCGCGAACGCACCCCTTTGTAGCTTCGAGGCCCGACTAGAAAGGCATTGCGACCAAGGAGATGTCGCCGCAAATGCGACTTTGGTGCTGTCGCCCCGCGGTCGGCATAACCCCCCACCGCGCCGCCCACGCCGCGATCCCCGCGGCGCAGGCAAACAAGGGCGCACAAGCTTGGCTGGGCCGGCGCGCCCCGTCCGATTGTGGGGGGCATTCGCCCCCGGGTGGTTCCCCCGCCCAAGCTCGGCGGCTAAGCTTTACACGGCCAGCCGGCCACCCTTTGCGTGGCGCAATGGCGTGGGTTGCCTCGGCGACGGCCGCGCTCAGGGTTGGTCGTGGGTTGTTGGTTGGCGAGGGGAGCGCGATGGTGAGACGGCGCAGCAGCCCTCGGTGCGGAGCCGGGCAGCTTCTTCAGGCTCGCACGCCGACGCGCGGGATCCGGTGACGCGTGGCCGAGCATTCTGGCGGCTCCTGCGCGCCTTGCTACGTCGCCACCGGATGCGCCTCACCCTTGCTCTGCGCGTTACGACCGCTGCCACGCTATCCCTGGCCGTCGCCCTATGGCTGGGATTGCCACTGCCCCTGTGGGCGGTTTTGACCGCGGTCGTCGTGACCCAGATGAGCGTTGGCAGATCGCTCAAGTCTGCCGTCGATTACTTGCTCGGTACCCTTGGCGGCGCCCTCTATGGTGGCGCAGTCGCCATCCTTGTACCCCACTCCCATGAGTTAGCGCTGCTCGTCGTCCTTGCCATCGCGGTGGCGCCGCTTGCGGTCGTTGCCGCCTTTTATCCGACCTTGGCTGTGGCGCCGATAACCGCCATCATCGTGCTGCTTGTCCCCACTATGACGCAATCGACGCCTCTGGCTTCGGCGCTGGATCGCGTGCTTGAGGTGCTGGTGGGCGGTTGCGTAGGCGTTGCCGTGTCTTTCCTGTTGTTGCCATCACGCGCACATGCACAGGTGGGGGAGGCTGCAGCGCGAACGCTTGAGCAAATCGCCCGCGTCCTTGGCGCCCTTCTATCCGACGTTGTCGAGGGCATAGGCACCGACGAATTGCACCGCCTTCAGGACGGCATTGGCCGATCGCTGGTTGAGCTCAGCACCATTGCCGCCGAAGCCCAGCACGAACGCTCCGCGCGCCTGACGTTCAAACCTGATACGGGGCCCTTGCTGCGCACCTTGCTCAGGCTGCGACACGACCTCGTAATCATCGGCAGAACGGCGCAACTTCCGCTTCCAGAACCGCTAAAGTCGCGATTGCGGTCGACCGTTACCCACGTGGCCGGCGCTGCCGCCGACTATTTGAGCGCCTGCGCGGCCGCGCTCAGAACGCAGCGCCCGCCGCCACCACCGCACGCCCTTGCCGCCGTGTTCGACTGCTACCATGCCGAGCTTGGCGCCATCCGCGAACAAGGCCTGACGCGGGCACTGAGCGCCGAGGCAGCCGAGCGCTTCTTTGCACTTGGATTTGCCCTGGAGCAGCTGCGGCAGAACTTCAAGGACCTCGCGCGCTGTATCACCGAATGGGCCGACGCTTCGAGCCAGTAGGCCAAGGTTGGCCGGTCGGCCGTTTTCGTTCAGCGCGTCCCATATGCACGATCGCCGGCATCACCGAGGCCCGGCAAAATGTAGGCGCGCTCATCGAGCGTCTCATCGATAGCCGCTGTCCAGATCCGCACATCCGGATGCAAGCCGCGCAGGCGCTCAAAACCTTGCGGGGCGCCCAACAGACAGACGAGCCGCACTTCCCGGGCACCGCGCTCCTTGAGCCGATCGATGGCAGCCACCGCCGTATTGGCGGTAGCAATCACGGGCGCAACAACAATGACTAGGCGCTCGCTAAGATCGGTCGGGGCCTTGAAGAAATATTCGACCGCGACAAAGGTCTCGGGTTCACGGTAGAGGCCGACATGGGCGACGCGGGCGGTCGGCACAAGGTCCAGCATGCCCTCGACGAAGGTGGTGCCGGCGCGCAGCACGGGTGCGAACACCAGCTTCTTGCCGGCTATCTTCCGCGCCGCTGTCCGGCGCATCGGCGTCTCGATCTCGACGTCGGCAAGGGGGAGATCGCGCGTCACCTCGTAGCACAACAGCATCCCCGTTTCCTTCAGCAGCTCGCGAAAGGATTTGGTTGAGCGAGCCTTGTCGCGGATCAGTGTCAGCTTGTGCTGTACGAGCGGATGATCGACCACAGTGATGCCGTCCATGGCAGCGCTCCGTGTATGGCTCAGAATACAGTGCCATCGCTGAGGGTAGTGAGCGGCGGCGCCCCGTCCTCGCGCCGCAAAGCAGCCGCCTGTCGGCCCGCCGCCCAGGTGCCGCCTTGCAAGACCTTGCCGAGCGGCAGCGCCGCCGCATCCAGGCCGAGACGCCGTCGAACCGTTTCGGCCAACCGGTCGAGCAGCGCCACGGTTAGCGCCCGCCATTCGACGACGAGCGTGGCATCGACCTGGTGGGCAATCTTGGTCGCGGCCTTGTCGCGCAGGACAAGGATGCCCGTGTCGATCAGCAGCCCGCCGTTGCGATATTCGGCAAGCCCGGTCAGGCCATCGATGTCCGTGACGAGGAAGCCCGCTGCCTGCAGCGGCTCGATCAGGGAATAGGCCAGCCACTGCGAGAGCTTGTGCAGCGGCACGAGTTCAGAGGTGCTATCGTCCGTCGCCAGGGCCGGGTGGCGCCAACAATCGCCGAGGGGAACGCCGGCCAGCTGCAGCCGCCCTGGCCAGATCGAGCCAAGCTGGCGAAGGATCTCCGCCAGTATGCGTGGCGCGGTAATCGACGGGCAGAGACCGCCCCCGACGAGATAGTCGAACAGGCCTCCGGGTCGGGCTCCGTCCGCGCGCGCGAACACGTCCGGGTTCTTGGCCACCACCTCGCCGAGGCGCTGCAGCAGCCGCAGTCTGCCCGCAAGTGTCGGCAGGGGATTAGCGGCGGTGACCTGAAAATGTTGGCCAAGGGTCTCTACCGACATTGCCATGAGGGCGCGAGCATCGACGCGAAGCGGCCTGCACGCATCCTGAGAGAAGGCGCCCGCCGCAAACATCTCAAGGCTGGCGAGTGCCAGGCCCTCGGAACGACCGCAGCTCTTGCCTGTAGTGGCGTCCCGGTAGCGCCAACGCCCATCCGCACCGGCGTCGAGCAAAACACTGACAATGGCAAGGTCGAAGGCCGCGCGCGCGCGCTCGGCCGCATCACGCCAGGCACTTGTCCTTTCAATCCTTGCCCATCGATCCTCGCCGTCGACCGTGAAGTGCCGCCAACGCGAATGCAATGGCACATCAAGCAGGGGATATGCCCGACGCGTGCAGACGATGCAAAGATCCGCAGCCGCATCGAGGCGCTCGAGCTCGACGTCGAAATGCTGCAGCTTGCCCTCCAAGCCAAGCGCCAGCATGCGATGGCAGCGCTGGCGCACCGCCGCCGCGTTCAACAGGGAATAGGCGGCTGCCGTTGTGGGTTTCACCGGCACGTCTCGACCTGGCACCTCTAGTTCTTGTCGAGCGCGCGGCCCACGGTTGCCTGCGGGGGAAGCGGCTCGGCCGCCGGCCCGGCGTAATATCCCATTGCCTTCTTGGCGGCCATCTCGACCTGGGCGTCGGCCGGAACCAGTGCGTCCGGAATCGGCACCCGCTCGACGATCTTCACGCCCTGCGAGACGAGCGCGTCATATTTCATGTCGCTCATCGAAACGAACCGATCGATCCGCTCGATGCCAAGCCAGTGAATGACGTCGGGCATCAATTGCTGAAAGCGCGCGTCCTGCACGCCGGCGACGCATTCGGTGCGTTCGAAATAGGCGCTGGCAGCATCACCGCCTTCTTGCCGCTTGCGGGCATTGTAGACCAAGAACTTGGTAACTTCCCCTAAGGCCCGGCCCTCTTTGCGATTGTAGACGATGATGCCGAGGCCACCCTTTTGTGCGGCGCGTGCACACTCCTCGATGCCGTGCACCAGGTAAGGGCGACAGGTGCAGATGTCCGAACCAAACACGTCAGAGCCATTGCACTCGTCGTGCACGCGACACGCCACCGCCGCAGCCGGGTCACCCAGCTTGGCAATGTCGCCGAACAGATAGACCGTCATGCCGCCGACCGGAGGCAGGAAGACCTGCAAGTCCGGACGCGTGACGAGCTCGGGAAACATGCCCGCCGTCTGCTCGAACAAAGTGCGCCTGAGGCCGGTCTCGGTCGTGCCAAACCGTTCGGCGATTCCCGGCAAATACCAGACCGGATCGATGGCGATCTTCACCACCGAGAGAGCGCCGCCCGCGTGCACCACCACGCCATCGTTCGCTAGGCGGCCCGCAGTTACGGCCTGCTGGATCTCCGACAGGTCAAGCCGCGCGCGCGTCACCGCAATACTGGGACGAATGTCGATGCCTTCGGCTATTTCGGAGCGAAAGGCGTCGGAGACGAGATGACCCCACGGATCGATGGACACGATGGTGCCGGCGGTCTGCCAACGCTTGAAGGGGCCGATCGCAAAGGCTGGATGCGTGTTCGTAAGGTCGGCCCGGCGTATCGGATTGAGCGCGCCGGCGGATACCGCGAGCGCCCGGTAAACGGCGTAGGAACCGCTATGCGTGCCGATGACGTTGCGATCTTGCGGACGCGAGACCGTGCCAATGATCGGGCCTCGTTCGCGCGCGCTTGGCGCCCCCCAGCTAATTGGGAAGCGCGGTTTGGCTCCCGGCGCCGGGTGCGACGTCAGGCGAATGTGGTCCGTCCGGTTCACTCCGGTCATTCGCGACCCCAGAAACATCAATAGCCCGCCTGCAAGACGGGCCCTCAGTCCTCGACGGCTTTGCCACGCTGATACGGCGATCCCCGCCGACCGAGGATTATAGCTCCGCCGGCGCCCGAGGCAAACCCTTGCCAGAACATCAGTAACGATCGGCTCACGGCGGGCTTTTGGGCGCTGCCGAGGCTGTGCGTAGCTGCCGCCGGCGCAAGAGCAGGATGGCCGCAAGCGCGGCGGCGATCACGAGCAGGGAACCGCCGGTCGTCAGCGTCCCCAACGCATAGATGACGGGCGTGGTAACTGTGGTCGTCTGTCCCGGTAACTCTAGCGGCAAGGTGTTAAGGTAACCAACGGCTTGGCTGGTGCGCGCGATTTCATCCCAAGACAGGGTGAATCCGAACATGCCGATGCCGACCACGCTGGGACCGATGATCGGCAGCACCACGTGACGCAGTGCCTGCCAGGGCGACGCGCCAAGATCCAAGATCGCGCGCTGCCTCCTCATAGCGCGGATCAAAGCGATTGAAGATGGCGAACATGATTAACAGGCCGAACGGCAGCGTCCACGTGAGGTGCGCACCCAGCGCCGAGGTGAATAGCCCCATGGCCGTGTCGTAGCCGTCGGCAAGCCCCGCCGGTGCGTATTACTTGACGGCGTCATCGATGAGGCGGAATTCGAGGCCGATACCGAGCGCCACCACGATTGAAGGCCTGATCAAAGAGGCGATGACGACGAAGAAAAGAACGTCGGAGCCAAAGAAGTGCCTCCTATAGGCAAGCCCCGCCAGCAGCGACAGCATCACGGTCAGCACCATCACCACCAGGCCGAGCCAGGCGGAGCGGGCGAATGCCGACCAGATGTCGACGTTGGGAAGCCCATCGTTCCACAGCTTGCTGAACCAGTGACTGGAGGCGGCGTTCATGGGGAAGGTCAGTCCGCCGTCCGGGCCCTGGAATGACAGCAACACGATGGTGATCATCGGCCCGTAAAGAAACAGAACGAACAGCGCAAACAGTGCGGCCAACCAATAGAAGGAGCGGGGACGGCCCTCACGCATGCTCAGAGCTCCTTGCGGATGTCGACCAAGCGCGTCAGGCCCCAGCTGACCAGCAGCACCGTTGCCAGCAAGATCACGGCATGCGCGGCGACCGGTCGGTCCAGCTCACGGCGACCCGATCGCCGGGGCCGATCGGATCGGCGAAATAGGTTTGCTCCGGTAGGCGGAAACTGCAGCGCCCCCATTTGCGTGCTTATCATCTTCCCGACCGAAGCGATTTGCTGGCCGCCCATCACGCCGATCGTGACGCGCCAGTAGGCCGCCCGCCGAGCGGATGATGTTGTGACCACCGATAAAGCGGGCGATGAACTCGGTTGCCGGCCTGCTGAAAATCTCCTGTGGGCTACCTTGCTGCTCGATACGCCCGCGATTCATGACCACGATCAGCTCGGCGAGCGCCATGGCCTCGTCCTGGCTGTGCGTGACATGCACGAAGGAGATGGCAAGCTCCTTTTGCAGCCGCTTCAGTTCGCCGCGGACTTTGGTACGCGAATGGATCGAGCGCCGACAGCGGCTCGTCCAGCAAAAGGATCTGCGGGTCGGTGATCAATGCACGCGCCAGAGCGACACGCTGCTGCTGCCCGCCGGAGAGCTGCGAGGGCAAGCGCGCAGCATAGTCTGGCATGGCCACGAGCCGCAGCATGTCGCCGGCCCTGGCGTGGCGCGCTGCCTTGGCCACGCCTTGCATGTTCAGGCTAAAGGCGACGTTGTCGAGCGCACTAAGGTGGGGAATAGGGCGTAGCTCTGGAACATCATGGCGGTGCCGCGCTTGGCTGGCGGCATGTCCGAGACGTTGCTGGCGCCGAGGATGATATCGCCGGACGAAACGCTCGCGTGCCCCGCGATCATGCGCAAGGTCGAGGTCTTGCCGCAACCCGAGGGACCCAGCAAGCAGCAGTAGGTACCTGGTGCGATCTTCAAGCTGATGTGGTCAACGGCAATGGTCGGGCCAAACCTCTTGGTGAGGCTTACGAGTTCGAGTGCGGCCCCTCGCATGCTGCTCGTCACCAGCGCCTATCGGGAAGGGGCAAACTAGCACGGGCACGGCAAGGCGCCGAAGCCCGCATAATAGGCAATCCCCGCCGCCGATTGCTGGTTTGCTGGGCTCATCGCCCAAGCTCGACGTTGCCTCGGGATGGGGGCAAGATGGCCGCGCGAGGAGGTAGCCATGATAACGCTGGGAACGACCGACGCCAAATTTCTGCGCCTAGCTTACGCCGAAGCCAAGGCCGGGTTCGACGAGGGCGGCTGCCCGATCGGCAGCGTGCTTGCCGAAAAAGACCGGCTGCTCGCCCAGGGACGCAACCAGCGCGTCCAACAGGGCGACCCGATCGCACACGGGGAGATGGACTGCCTGCGCAAGGCCGGACGGCAGAAATCTTATCGCCGCATGACCCTCTACACGTCACTCTCGCCCTGCATGATGTGTAGCGGCACCATCATCCAATTCGGCATCCCGCGCGTCATCATCGGCGAGGCCACCAATTTTGCCGGCAATCCCGAGTTTCTGCGCCAGCGCGGTGTCGAGGTCATCATTGCCGACGACCCGGACTGTATCGCCTTGATGGCCCGCTTTATCAGCGAGAAGCCGGAGCTGTGGAACGAGGACATTATGGAGGACTAGCGCGTGCCTCATCCCGTCGTCATTGCTCATCCCCTCGTTGCGCACAAGCTTTCCTTGATGCGCGACAAGAAAACGCCGTCGGCGCAGTTTCGCACCTTGTTGCGCGAGATCTCGCTCCTGCTCGGTTATGAGGTGCTGCGCGATCTGCCCCTTGAGCAGCGGCCGATCGAAACCCCCGTCGGCCCCACGCGGGCGCCCTTCCTGAAAGGCAAGAAGTTGGTGTTCGTGCCAATCTTACGCGCCGGCACCGGTCTGCTCGACGGCTTGCTCGATCTCGTGCCGTCCGCGCGGGTCGGTCACGTCGGTCTCTACCGGGATCCGACGACCCTGGCCGCCGTCGAATACTACTGCAAGTTGCCGGAAGACATCGCTAAACGCCTGACCATTGTCGTCGATCCCATGCTGGCAACCGGCAATTCCGCCATCGCCGCCATTGATCGCCTCAAGCGCCAGGGCGCGCGCGGCATCCGCCTGCTCTGCCTGCTGGCGGCACCGGAAGGCATTGCCGCGCTCGCAGCCGCCCACCCGGAGGTGCCCATTTATACCGCGGCCATCGACGCGCGGCTTAACGAGCACGGCTATATCGTGCCTGGTCTCGGCGACGCCGGCGACCGCATGTACGGCACCAAATGACTGCCGGTCAAAAAGGAGGCGCCCGAGGTCATGAACCTCAACCCCTACCCTCGCGACCTCGTCGGCTATGGACGCACCCCACCCCAGGCGCGCTGGCCGGGCGAGGCCAACGTCGCCGTGCAATTCGTCATCAACTACGAGGAGGGCGGCGAGAATTCAATCCTGCATGGCGACCCGGCGTCGGAAGCCTTCCTATCCGAAATCGTCGGCGCCGAACCCTGGCCGGGACAGCGGCACATGAATATGGAATCGATTTATGAGTTCGGGTCGCGCGCGGGGTTCTGGCGGCTGTGGCGACTGTTTACGGGGCGCAAGCTCCCGGTCACGGTTTTTGCCGTCGCCACGGCAATGGCGCGCAACCCCGACGCGGTCGCCGCCATGCAGGAGGCGGGCTGGGAAATCGCCTCGCACGGCCTGAAATGGATCGACTATCGCAGTTTCACGGCGGAGGCGGAGCGCGGCCACATCCATGAAGCCATCCGCATCCATACCAAGGTCGCTGGCGAGCGCCCTCTTGGCTTCTACCAAGGGCGCACCTCCGCCCATACGCTCGGCATCGTCATGAGCGAGGGGGGCTTCCTCTATTCGGCCGATTCCTATGCCGACGAGCTGCCCTATTGGATCAAAGGCCCGCACGGGCCCCACCTGATCGTGCCCTACAGCCTCGACGCCAATGACATGCGCTTTGCCACCGCGCAGGGTTTCAATTCCGGCGAGCAGTTCTTCACCTATCTGAAGGATGCCTTCGACCTGCTTTACGCCGAAGGGGGTGCCGGCCAGCCCAAGATGCTGTCGGTCGGTCTCCACTGCCGGCTGGTCGGTCGACCGGGCCGGGCCGCTGCACTCGCCCGTTTTCTCGACTACATCCAGCGCCACGATCGCGTGTGGGTGGCGCGCCGCCTCGATATCGCGCGCCATTGGATCGACGTGCATCCAGCGACCGATTTCTTCGGCGCGAAAGGTCCGTGAGCCTGCGCCTCGTCTCGAGGCACATCTCCCATCTCAGCTAGCCGCGCCGGCCCTCCTCGAGCAGGGCGGCAAGAGGCGCCGAGAGTGCCGTCGTTGCGATGGGTGTTGCAGGGGCGAACGACCCTGTCGCCGCTTTGCGCGCGCCGAGGCCGGCGGCGGCCTCGGCGGCGCGAACCGCTGCCACGACGTTGTCGATGACGGGAACCGGCACCTCTTCGGCGATGCGATCCGCCAATCCTGCCAACCCCAGACCGCCGAGGATGACGACTTCCGCGCCGTCCTCCTGCGCCGCCTGGCGACAGGTGGTGGCGAGACCATCGAGGCCGGCCTGCGGGTCGGCGGCGATCTCAGCGCCGGAGGCTGCCAGGGTGCGAACCGAGGCAAGTTTCGCGGCCAGACCGATCGCCGACACGAACTCCTCAAGCATTGGCCCCCAGCGATGGCCGCCGGTAACGATGGAAAACTTGGCGCCCAGGGTCGCGGCCGCATGGCAGGAGGCTTCCGCCATGCCCACCACCGGGATGGCAGCAAGTTCCCGTAGCGCAAATAGTCCCGGATCACCGAAGCAGGCGAGTAGCACCACGTCCGGGGCGGTCTGACAGCGGGCGAAGGCATCGAGCGCGGCATGGGCCGCGATGGCGGCCGTGGCGCGGGTGCTGATGTAACGCGCGCCGAAGTGGCCCGTGGCCGGCACAATCTCGGTTTCCGGCCGCACGAGCTTGCGGGCGATGGCGACGCCGAGGTCGGTCAAGTGCGCGCTGGTGTTGGGGTTGAGGAAGAGAAGTCGCATTCCCATTGACCGTCACCCAGACAAAATAGCCGGCGCATTGACTAGCACGCATCGAAGCAAGCCGCTGCCGTCGGCTCGGCATCGCCCGGCGCCACGGACGCCGCCCTGCCGATGCCCAATGGCGGCCCCGCGGGCCCGGCCGCCCTGCTCAGGCGCCCGTCTCACCGGGCGCGTAGGTCTTCAGCGCCAGCGCGTGCACCTTACCCGCCAGCTCTCCCGCCAACGTCGCATTTACAAGACGATGCCGCTCAAGCCGCGATTTGCCTGCGAACTGTGGTGAGACGATCACCACTCGGAAGTGGCTTTCCCCCGTCCCCGGCGTATCGCGATGGCCGGCGTGCAGATGCGATTCGTTGATGACTTCAAGGCGCGTGGGCGCCAAAGCGCGCGCGAGCTTTTCCCGAATTGTGTGTTCGACTGACATTAGACTTCTGCTCACGTTATTGTGCCAGAGACTGTCGACTTTGGCCAGCGAGGAAGCACGAGCGCGGGCATTGTGCGGCGACTTGTGCACGCTCCCGCTTATGCCCATACTTACAGGCAATGAAACTCGACTCGAAATACTTTGACTGCGTCCGCGTGAAACCGCTCAACGAGGAGGCCGTGCGCGAGCACGAACCCATTTGCCAGTGGCGCGGTTGTCAGTCGCCGGGCCTGCACCGCGCACCCAAGGGGCGGGGGCGCGAGGGACAGTATTATTTTCTCTGCCTCGCGCACGTGCGCGAGTTCAATGCCTCCTACAATTACTTCGAAGGCATGAGCAATAGCGACATCGAAGCCTACCAGAAGGAGAGCGTGATCGGACACCGGCCGACCTGGAGGGCTGGTGCCAACGCCTGGGCACATGGCACCCGCTATGGGATGGGCGGGTCGCACGACTCTGCCCGGCCGATGCATGACCCCCATGCATTTTCTGTGTGGCGCGGTGAGCGCGGATCGGCGACGGCGAACCAACCCCGCCGCCGGCTCAAGCCATTGGAATTAAAGTCGCTAGAAGCGCTAGATCTTGGCGCCGATGCCTCCAAGCAGCAGATCAAGGGCCGCTTCAAGGAGCTGGTGAAGCGCCACCACCCTGATTCCAATGGCGGGGATACGCGCTCGGAGGACAAGTTGCGCGAAATTATCCAAGCCTATAACTATCTCAAGCAGGCTGGGCTCGTTTGAGACTGGCTGTAGTCCTAGCGCCATCCAGCGCCGGCCGATAAGGCCGCGCTCCAGGAAGAACATCCGGAAACGAAGCCCTATGCCCGCCCAAGCCCAAGCCGGGGTTCCCGGCATGCCGGACCTGAAGGTATCCGTCCGTCAGCTGTTCGGCATCGACACCGATTTTGAAGCTCCGGCCTATTCCCAACCCAACGATCACGTCCCCGACCTCGACAACGACTATGTGTTCAGCAAGGAGGTGACACTCGCCATCCTGGCTGGCTTCAAGCACAACCGCCGCGTCATGATCCAGGGCTATCACGGCACCGGCAAGTCGACGCACATTGAACAGGTTGCCGCCAGGCTCAATTGGCCCTGCATCCGCGTTAATCTCGACAGCCACGTGAGCCGCATCGATCTCATCGGCAAGGATGCGATCGTTCTCAGGGAGGGCAAGCAGGTCACGGAATTCCGCGAGGGTATCCTGCCTTACTGCCTGCAAACCAATACGGCGCTGTGCTTCGATGAGTACGACGCTGGCCGTCCCGATGTCATGTTTGTGATACAGCGCATCTTGGAACAGTCGGGCAAACTGACGCTCCTCGACCAGTCCAAGGTGGTCAGGCCACATCCTGCCTTTCGGCTGTTCTCCACCACCAACACGATAGGGCTCGGCGATACGTCCGGCCTCTACCACGGCACCCAGCAGATCAATCAGGGTCAGATGGATCGCTGGTCGATCGTCTCCACGCTCAACTACCTGCCACACGACGTCGAGACGAAAATTGTGCTTGCCAAGGCCAAGTCGTTTGCCAAGAGCGAAGCCAAGCGCAAGGTGATTTCCAACATGGTGCGCGTTGCCGACCTGTCGCGCTCCGCCTTCATGAACGGTGATCTGTCCACGGTGATGAGCCCACGCACCGTCATCACTTGGGCCGAGAACAGCGAAATTTTTGGCGACGTCGGCTTTGCCTTCCGCCTCACGTTCCTCAATAAGTGCGATGAGCTGGAACGCCCGCTGGTGGCGGAATTTTACCAGCGCTGCTTCGGCGCGGAGCTGCCCGAGAGCGCGGCCAACGTTGCCCTAAGCTAGGACGTCGTGCGCATGGCTGTGGGCTCGAACCGCAAAGAATTGCCGGCCGAGCCGTTCAAACGGGTGCTCGGCATGGCCGTGCGCGCCATCGCCGGCGATGGCGAGGTGCAAGTTAGCTATGCGCCCGGCAAGCCCGAAATCGACGGCAAGCTGGTGCAACTGCCCGAACCTTCGCGCGCGCCCTCCGCCAAGGAGATTGCCGTTGTCCGCGGCTGGGCGGATAGCCTGGCGTTGACCGCGGCCTGTCATGACCCCAGGCTGCACGCCCGGCTGGCGCCGAAGTCGGGCCCGGCCCGCGCCGTCTTCGAGGCCGTCGAGCGGGCCCGCATTGAGGCCCTCGGTGCCAATCGCATGTCCGGCATGGCGGCCAACCTGACCGCTCGCGTCGAGGACCAATACGGCCACGGCCGCTACGCCGAGATTACGGAGCGGGCCGACGCACCGTTGGAGGATGCCCTCTCCCTGATCGTGCGCGAGCGCCTGACGGGCGCGGCCCCGCCCGAGACGGCCAAAGCCATGGTCGATCTCTGGCGGCCCTGGATCGAGGAACGCGCCGGGCGCACGCTTTCCAAGCTCGACAAGCTCGCCGAAGACCAGGCGACCTTTGGCCGCTCGCTGCGCGATCTGCTCAAGTCACTCAACGTCGCCGAGGAGCTATCCGACGGCGAACGCGAGGAGGGCGAGGACGACGAGCAGGATCCCGAGAGCGGCGAACAAGAATCAAAGGACAATTCGGAAGGGCAAGAGCCACAGGATCAAGACAGCGACGATCAGCGTGGCGAGGGCGAGGAAGGGGAGACGACGGATCAAGCCCAGGATGCCGATGCGGATCAATTCGACGCCGATGCTGACAGCGACGAGATGGCAGATGCGCGCGAGCCTTGGCGTCCGAACTTCAACGTGCTCGATAATCCAGAAGCCTTTGGCTACAAGATCTTCAATCGCACACACGACGAGGAAATTGCCGCCGAGAACCTGTCGACCCCCGACGAGCTGGAACGGCTCAGGAGCTTTCTCGACAAGGAGTTGCGCAACCTACAGGGCGCGGTCGCGCGCTTGGCAAACCGCCTCCAGCGCAAGTTGCTGGCGCAGCAGAATTGCGCCTGGGACTTCGACCTCGAGGAGGGTACGCTGGATGCGGCGCGGCTCACGCGCGTGATCACCGATCCCCTGCATCCGCTTTCCTTCAAGCACGAGCGTGATGCGGATTTTCGCGACACCGTCGTGACGTTGCTGCTCGACAATTCCGGCAGCATGCGCGGCCGGCCCATTATGGTGGCGGCCTGCTGCGCCGATATTCTGGCGCGCACGCTGGAGCGCTGCGGGGTTAAGGTCGAGATCCTGGGCTTCACCACCAGGGCCTGGAAGGGTGGCCAAGCACGGGAGGCGTGGCTTGCCGCCGGCAAGCCGGCCAATCCAGGCCGGCTGAATGACCTGCGTCATATCATCTACAAACCCGCCGATGCACCCTGGCGGCGCGCCAAGCGCTCGCTGGCTCTGATGATGCGGGAAGGCCTGCTCAAAGAGAATATCGACGGGGAGGCTCTCGCCTGGGCACACCGGCGGCTGCAGGCGCGCCCGGAACGGCGGCGCATCCTAATGATGATATCGGATGGCGCGCCCGTCGACGACTCGACGCTTTCCGTCAACACGGGCAGCTATCTCGAACTGCACCTGCGGCAAGTCATCGAGGAAATCGAAACGCGCTCCTCCGTCCAGTTGATTGCGATTGGCATTGGTCACGATGTCACCCGCTACTACCGCCGCGCTGTGACGATCACCGACCCGAGCGAACTTGCCGGCGCCATGACGGACAAGCTGGTAGAGCTGTTCGAAGAAGGCGAGGACGGCGACGGTCGCCGACCGCTGCCGCGGGCACCCAAGCGGCGCACGCTGCAGTGAGCGGGCGCGCCCCGCCTCACCACCCCGACAAGGACGCCCACGCCGCCGCGGCCAGGCCGCGCCGGCCGGCCTCAGGCGCCACCGCGGCACGCCGGCTCCGCTTTAGCCTCGCTTATCTGCTGACTTGCTTAGCCGCTCAGCTGACTTGCTTGGCCGCTTGCTCGCGCGCCGGCGAGGCCCGGCTGCCGCTCGCCTACGCTCACCGCAGCGGCGCGCTAGGCCGCCGCCTGCTCGCCCTGCGCTTTCTTAATGTCGCGCTTAAGCTTGCGGCACCGTTCCGACAGCTCCTCGTCGCTGGCCTTGGCCAGGAAGGCATCGAGCCCGCCCCGCCGCTCCACGGTCTTGAGCGCGTGGGCGCTGATCCGCAGGCGCACCTTGCGCTGCAAGGCATCGCTGATCAGCGTCACGTCGACCAGATTGGGGCGAAACGTGCGTTTGGTCTTGTTCTCCGCATGGCTGCGCAGTTGGCCGGCCATGGGCCCCTTGCCCGTCAACTCGCACCGCCGCGTCATGGCAATCACTCCTTGCATAGCAGCCCCCTGGCCCAGTGGCTGCGGGGGGTCGCGCGCCGTTCTATACGAGAGCCACGGCACGTCAAGGTCCCGCACGCGCCCGCCTCCCGACCGACCATTTGCCAAGCTCAGTGGACGCCGGGCGCGAGCCACATTAATGACGCAAAACCTGCTACTGTCACCCTGCGGGAGTGTGCACCTTGGCGTTGCGTTGTTGGTTGAGCCGCAACATGCTGTTGAAGCCTGTCGGTCGTAGGCGTGCCGTGTTGGCCGCGGTATTGAGGCTCGTCGCGGGCCTCGGGTTGCTTTCCGCCTATGGCGTGGCCGCCCATGCCGATGGCTGGCCGGCGAGCGTCAAGGCGACCTACCAGATTACCTTCAACGGCTTTAACATCGGTACGCTGGATTTTCAGTCGGAAGCGGAATCGGAGAGCTACACCCTCGTCGCCAATACGAAGCTGTCGGTGCTTCTCGGCGCGTTCACCTGGGATAGCGAGACTCTGCAGCTTCGGGATGCTGACCAGCAAGGCGCTCAAACCCGCCGCCTTCAGCCTGGACTATAAGAGCACCTTGAAGGCCGGATCCTTGAAGATCGGCTTTTCCGACGGCACCGTGACGGACGTCGCCCAACAACCCCTTGTTCCACCCAAGCCTGGCACGGTTCCTTTGCGCGAGCAGCATCTCAAGGGCGTGTTGGACCCCCTCAGCGCCATCATGTTGCTGTCACGCGGCTCCGGCACCAATCCCTGCGAACGCCGCATTCCGATTTTCGATGGCAAGGAGCGTTTCGACCTGGTGCTCAGCCGCAAGGGAGAAGTGCAAGTGACGGAGCAGCAGCCGAGCGGTCAGCCGGGCGTCGCCTACGTGTGCCGCGTGCGCTACCAGCCGATCGCGGGCTACAAGCTTGACAAAGAAACCGAGTTCATGGTCGCCAACGATGCCATCGAGGTGGCACTGCGTCCAATCCCCAGCGCCAATGTATTCATTCCCTATCAGGCCACGATCCCCACCATGGCCGGCTATGCCAGCATCTACGCCAAACGGGTCGAAATCGCCTCGCCGGGCAAACCTCAGATTGCCTTGACACACTGAGCAGCCGCCGTCGACCGTTGGCGTGGGCCGAATTGCTGCGGGTTTTTTGGCCGAGCCTCTTGATCTTGCCCCATCACTCTGCAATGCCTCCGCATGACGACCTCGGCTAAGGCACCCTGAATGAGCCTCGATATTGCAAACCGCATTCGCAACGTCACGGCGGTACTGGGACCCACCAACACCGGCAAGACCCACCTGGCTATCGAGCGCATGCTAGGCCACGACACGGGTCTGATCGGTCTGCCGCTGCGACTGCTGGCGCGCGAGGTGTATGACAAGGTGGCCGCGCGCGTCGGCGTCGATCGCGTGGCGCTCATCACCGGCGAGGAGAAAATCAAGCCAGAGCATCCACGCTACTACGTGTGCACGGTCGAGGCCATGCCGCGCGAGATCGAGGTGGATTTCCTCGCCATCGACGAGGTCCAGCTAGCGGCTGATCCCGATCGCGGCCACGTCTTCACCGATCGACTTTTGCACGTGCGCGGCAAACAGGAAACGCTGATGCTCGGCGCACAGACCATGCGCGAGGCCATTAGCGATCTCATACCGGGCGCCAACTTCATTTCGCGACCGCGGCTTTCCAAGCTCAGCTACGCCGGCGAGAAGAAGATTACCCGGCTGCCGCCGCGCTCGGCCCTGGTCGCCTTCTCCGCCGCCGAGGTTTACGCGGTGGCTGAACTCATCCGACGCCAGCGTGGTGGTGCCGCCGTTGTATTGGGCGCCCTCTCGCCACGCACGCGCAACGCTCAGGTTGCCCTCTACCAGTCCGGTGACGTCGATTTCTTGGTCGCGACCGATGCCATCGGCATGGGCCTCAATCTCAACGTCGAACACGTGGCGTTTGCGGGCGTGCGCAAATTCGACGGCCAGGTCAACCGCGGGCTGACGCCGGCGGAGCTTGGTCAGATCGCGGGGCGCGCCGGCCGGCACATGAACGACGGCACTTTCGGTGTCACGGGCACGGTCGAAGCCTTCGGCAGCGATCTGATCGAAAGGCTCGAGACGCACACCTTCGACACGGTGCGAATGCTGCAGTGGCGCAGCCGCGATCTCGACCTCGCCTCGGTCGATCGGCTGCGCGACAGCCTGCGCCAGTCGCCGCGCGAGGGTCGCCTGATGCGGGCGCGCATGGCCGACGACGTGACCGCGCTTGAAAGCGTTTGCCATGATCGGGAGATCCTGGCTCTCGCGGCCGCCCCCGCCGCCGTCGGCCGGTTATGGGAAGTGTGCCAGATCCCCGACTATCGCAAAATCTCGCCGCAGAACCACGCCGAGCTGGTCGCCACCGTTTACAAGTTTCTAATGGCCCCGGCGGAGCGCATCCCTGAGGATTGGTTCGCAAACCAGGTGGCCTTCGCCGACCGCACCGATGGCGACATCGATACGCTCGCCAACCGCATTGCCCACATCCGGACTTGGACATTCGTGTCCAACCGCGGCGATTGGTTGGTGGACCCGGAGCATTGGCAGGGACGCACACGCGCCATCGAGGACAGCTTGTCGGACGCGCTTCACGAGCGTCTGACCCAGCGTTTCGTCGATAGGCGCACGAGCGCGCTCATGCGGGGCCTCAAGGAGAAGGATGAACTTTACGCGGAGATCGCCGAAGACGGCACCGTGCAGGTCGAGCGCCATTACGTCGGCCGCCTCCAGGGCTTCCTGTTCTACGCCGATACCCAGGCGGAGGGTATTCACGGAAAAGCCGCGCGCAATGCCGCCGCCCACGTACTTGCCAAAGAACTCGGCATGCGCGTGCGACGCGTGCTCGCCGCCAAGAATGATGCATTCAAGCTGACGCGGCAGGGCCAGGTGCTATGGCGGGAGGAGGAAATTGCCCGCTTGGAGCCAGGCGATGATGCCCTCAAGCCGACGGTCAGTATTGTTGCGGACGATCACTTGCCCGCCGCCGACAAAGAAAAAGTACGTGACCGGCTGACAAGTTGGCTCAGCGAACTTTGCGCCGAGCGTCTCAAGCCGTTGCTGGAAATCATTGGCGCCCAGGATATCTCCGGCCTGGCCCGCGGCATTGCCTTCCGCCTAAAGGAAGACTTTGGGGTGTTGCGGCGCGAAAGTGTGAGCGATGAGATCCGCCTGCTCGATCAACCAGCCAGGGCACAGCTGCGTAAATACGGGGTCCGCTTCGGCGCCTTCAATATCTACTTCCCGGTGCTGCTGAAGCCCGCCTCGAGCGAACTCGCAACGGTCCTCTGGACGCTCAAGCACGGCGCCGCGAACGGCCTCGACGTGGCGAGCTTGCCGGGGCCGCCGCGCCCCGGGCTGACCTCCCTTCCCGCCGATCCGGCGGTCCCGGAGGCCTTCTATCGCGTCGCCGGCTATCATGTGTGCGGCCCGCGCGCGGTCCGCCTCGACATGTTGGAGCGCTTGAGCGACCTGATCCGCCCCCTCGTGGCCTGGCGATCCAATCCTGCCAATCCCGCGCCTCCGCCGAGGGGAGCGACCGGTGACGGTGGGTTCCGGACCACGCCTGAGATGATGTCGATCCTCGGCTGCTCGGCGGCGGAACTTGGCAACGTGCTCAAGGTCTTGGGCTTCCGGCTAGATCGCCGCCGCGTCGCACCCGATCAGCAATCCGAGCCGCCAGCCGCCGTGATGGCTGCCGCAACGGCAGCCGCCGCGGCCGAAGGCCCGGCAATCTGCGCCGAAGGCGGGGCGAGCGCGGGCGCGCAAGCGACGGCGGCGGTGGCGGCTGCAGGTGTAGAGGAAGACGCAACCATCACCCCAATCGATGCCCCGGCGGCGATCGCGCCGACCCCGGACGCTGACGCGGCGATGGCCGCATCGACGCCACTGGCCGCCGCCGAAGAGATTTGGGAGGAGATCTGGCGACCAAGACGGCGCGCGCGCGACCTGGATGAGCGCCCGGTACGACCACAGGGGCCCCGCCGGCGGCCGTCCGAACCAGCGCCGGTGAAGCCGGCCGAGGCGCGCAAAGATCGTCCCGACCAGGGAAAACGACGACGCGACAAGAGGCACAAGGAGCGCCATGAGGAGCGCCCGCGCCTCCACCTCGAGGCCTCTCCACCAGGCGCCAAGACCGGCGGCTTCGATCCGAATTCGCCCTTTGCTGCCCTCTACTCCTTGAAGGCGGCGATGGACAAGCGTACACAAGACTAGGCAGCGCCATGGCCGCGGCACAAGACCCTCTTGCCGACGCGGGTTCCCCACAACGGCTCGATAAGTGGCTTTACTTTGCCCGGCTGGCCAAGTCGCGAACGCTGGCCGCCGACTTGATCCTTGGCGGCAAGGTGCGGGTCAATCGCGCGCGCGCCGGCAAGCCGAGCCACCCCTTGCGACCCGGCGAGGTGGTGACCATGGCCGTGCATGGACGCGTGCTGGTACTAAAAGTTCTGGCGCCGGGCCGCCGCCGCGGCCCGGCGGCGGAGGCCCGGCGCCTCTATGAGGTGCTGGCGCCTCGACCCGGCGCGCCTCGGGGGGGGACCCCGGTGCCCGCGCTCGCAGGACCGCACAAGGAGGACTAACGGGCTTGCCTGCCAGCAAGCAAAATCAGCCTTGCGACGACCGACCCTGGTGTGGCAACAGAGGCTACCCCATAAATGCCCGACGCGCCTCGCCCTGAGGCAACGGATCCGCTACGCGCATGACCTACATCGTCAATCAGAACTGCATCAAGTGTAAGTTCACCGATTGTGTGGAGGTATGTCCCGTCGACTGCTTCTACGAAGGCGAGAACATGCTCGTCATCCATCCAGACGAATGCATCGACTGCGGGGTTTGTGAGCCGGAATGCCCGGTAGATGCAATCAAACCCGATACCGAGCCTGGTCTGGAACAATGGCTCGAGCTCAATCGCGAGTATTCCGAGAAGTGGCCCAATATTACGTCGAAGAAAGAGGCTCCTGCGAACGCCGACAACTATCGCGATGAGCCCGGAAAATTCGATAAATACTTCTCGCCGGAACCAGGGTCCGGGGACTAAGCTAGAACGTTTCTGTCAAGCGTTGACTCCGCCACCATTTGCGCCTGACCTTAACGGAACGCCTCGTGGGCGGCCGAAGGCTGCGGCTGCGACGACCAATGCAGCCGCTTCAAAATGCGTGAAGTTTGTGTTATAGTGCCCAAGATGGTAGTGGCGTGAACAAAGTCGGTACGTCGTTTCGCGGGTGAGGCGGGTTATTCCGACTGTGGACGGCCTCGGACTTGTGTGCGCGCGGAGGCGCACCCGCAGATTCTACACAGCCAAACCATACAATGAGGGCGCGAAAGGGTCTGCTGGGCTGAAGGTCCCGCAACCAGAAGCGCGGTCGACACCATGGGGGGCGCGGCGGCTGCCGCCGGTGGGCGGGATCGTTTATGCCGAGCTTAGGCTCGTTGTAAGAACTGAGAAATGCAATCTTAAGTAGCAAGTGGGACGAGCAAATGACACGCAAGAAGACGGCGACAAAGGCAGTGGCAAAAAAATCGAAGTCCCCTGAACGCAAGGCCACAGTTCGCCCGTCTGCCAAGGCCGCGAGCGCGAAAGTTGTAGCTGCGAAGACCGCCCCCAAGGTCGCGCCCAAGGCGGCCAAGGCCGATGCCATGCGAAAGGGCAGTGTCGGCAAAAAGGTGCCGGCGCCCGTCCCGACGGCCAAAAAGGTCGTCAAGCCGGCCCCGCCCCAGCCGCTCCCGGCAGCCAAGGTGGCCGCGTCTCCGGTAAAGCCTGCGGTCGATCCTGCGCCGGCAACGCCTCCTTTTGCGCGGCCGGCGCCGCTGCCGGCAGCGGCACGCGCGATCCCTGCCGCGGCGACCATGGGCAAGGGCGGCGCTCAGCGAATTGCGGCACCTCCCGCCACGCCCAAGGCCGTAGCCGAACGCACGGCACTCGCCCGTCAGCAGGCAGCCAGCAAGAAGCCGGTGAACCAGCGCCATGGCTTCAAGACCAATGAATGGATCGTCTACCCAGCGCACGGCGTCGGCCGCATCGTCGGCATCGAGGAGCAGGAGATCGCCGGGATCTCGCTGGAACTCTTTGTCATTACCTTCGAGAAGGACAAGATGACGCTGCGGGTTCCGACGGGGAAGTCCCAAAGCGTCGGCATGCGCAAGTTGGCCGAGGAAAACACGCTCAAAAAGGCCATGGAGACGTTGCGCGGCAAGGCGCGCGTCAAGCGCACGATGTGGAGTTGGCGAGCCCAGGAATACGAGGCCAAGATCAATTCCGGCGACCTGATCTCGATTGCCGAGGTGGTGCGCGATCTTTATCGCTCCGAAAGCCAGCCCGAGCAGTCTTATTCTGAGCGTCAGCTTTACGAAGCGGCGCTCGACCGCATGGCGCGTGAACTGGCCGCCGTCGAGAAGCTCGATGAGCGCGGGGCGGTGCAACGCATCACCGAGGTCCTGGCAAAGAGCGCCAAGGGCCGCCGTATCACGGCAGAAGAAGCAGAAGTCAAGGCCGCCTGAGCCGGCGCCACTGGCAGCCGACCTCGGCGATTGGCTGCGAACGCGGGCAATCGCGTCGTTAGCCGACCTGGGAGGGCGGTTCTGCGTGCGAGGCGCCGTCGCGGTGCGGCGCCTCCCAGCAAAGGCCTTGTCACCCGACCAGCGACGGCGGTCCGCGCCAGGGGCTGCCTGCCGGCCTTTGGTTTGTCCGCGAGGGGGGGCCTGCCGCCGTGCGCGGACGCCGAGACCCTCGAGCGGTGCCGAGCTTGAGAAAAGGTCGCGACGCGCGCAATCACCGCGTTATGCTGGGGCCGATGGATCCTGCGGCTGATCGCAAAGAACATGGCTGGAGGTCAAACATGCTCTGTGGCGCTTACTACTTTCCCACCGATTACGGCATGGATGTCGTTGAACTCGCGCGTGCCCTCGAAGAACGCGGGTTTGAATCGCTATTCCTGTGCGAGCATACCCACATTCCCGTCAGCCGCCGGACGCCGTTTCCGGGCGGCGGGGAGTTGCCGAAGCGCTATAAGCATACGCACGACCCCTTCGTTGCCCTTTCGTTTGCGGCCGCCGCCACCAAGACCTTGAAACTCGGTACCGGCATTGCGCTCATCCCGCAACGCGATCCCATTGTCACGGCCAAGGCCGTCGCCAGCCTCGACCAACTCTGCAATGGCCGCTTCATCTTGGCCATGGGCGGGGGTTGGAACGTCGACGAGATGGAAAATCACGGCGCGCGCTACGACACCCGGTTCAAGCTGCTGCGCGAGCGCGTGTTGGCGATGAAGGAGATATGGACCAAGGAGGAGGCCCAATACCACGGGGAATTCGTCAACTTCGATCCCATTTGGGTCTATCCGAAGCCCAAGCAGCAGCCGCATCCCCCGTTGTTTCTCGGCGGCGAAAGCGATCACACCTTGCACAGGGTCGTGGAATTTTGCGACGGCTGGTTTCCGCGCACTCGCCGGGGTTTCGAGCCAAAAACGGCGATGGAGCGGTTGGCGACGGCGGCCGGCGCGGCCGGGCGCGATCCAAAAACCCTTTCCATTAGCGTGTTTGCGGCGCCGGCCGACGCCGCAAAACTCGCTCCCTACCGCGAGGCCGGCATTCAACGGGTGCTCTTCGAAGTGCCCGACGCGAGCCGCGAGGAGATCCTGCGGACGCTGGACAGGAACGCTCGGCTAATCAACTCCTGACCTCTCCGGGTCCCCGTTGGTTTGGCGTCGATCGGGCCCTCAGCGGGGGGCTAGTCGGGGCTCGGCGGGGGCGCCCCCTGTGGTCAAGACGGTCTGCGGGCGCCAACGCTTGTCTTAACAAGCGCGACCGCGGGGCCCGGCTTGATCCGGCACGACTGCGAGGGGCCTTGCCGCGCGGGCGGGGAGACCAGCCAAGCTCAAGCCAAGAGAAAATTTGGGAACCTCAGCCACTGCCGTCGGTTGATTAGGAGCATATCCCTTTCATTCGGCTCGATTTTGCAGGGAGTTGAGAATGGCGGAAGAGCGCAAAATCCACGCCACCGGGTCGCCTCGCGGCTTTGCCAGCATGGATCAGGACAAGCAGCGCGAGATTGCTCGCAAAGGTGGAGCCAACGTGCCCAACGACAAGCGCAGCTTCGCGCAAAATCGCGCACTGGCCTCCGAAGCGGGGCGGAAAGGCGGCCGCTCGGTGGCCCCGCAATCGCGGAGCTTTGCACAAAATCGTGCGTTGGCCGCCGCGGCGGGGCGCAAGGGCGGTCAGGCCTCGCAAAGCCGGCGGCTGCGCAGCAGCAGCAATGGGTCCAGCGATCGGGGAGGCCACAACTCCTCCGATAGCCAAGGCCGAACCGACTGAATACAGGGTCGGCGCTAGCGTTTTTTTGCTGCCCTCCTTGCTGACCACAGTGAGCGCCGCCCGGGCTCTGCGCGGCGGCGAGGCCAATGGCAGCCGGTGGGCGCGCGGCGAGGCTAACGCCACCTGGGCGAGAGCAACTGGTAAGCGGCATTGCGGCGCCGAGACCATGGCTGACTTTTGCTTCTGAGTGATGCGTTGGTGCGCCCGGGCCGCGTCATCCGATCGATCCCACCAGGCGTTTGTCGGGTTCAACCGCGCGCAAAGGGATTTTCGCTCTTGCGGAGTTTGAAGCGAATGGGCACGCCAGGAAAACCGAACGTTGCGCGCAGGCTATTGCTCAGATAGCGCAAATAGGCTTTCGGCACGGCCTCGGGCCGCGAGCAGAAGGCGACGAACGTCGGCGGCCTGGCCGAAGGTTGGGTCACAAATCGCAGTTTGACCCGTCGGCCCTTGGCGGCCGCTGGGGCGTGTTGTTCGAGCGCCTCGATCAGCCAGCGGTTCAACTCCGGGGTGGGCACGCGCTTATTCCAGATCGCGTAAGTCTCAAATACGGCCGACATCAAGTCTTTGAGGCCGCGGCCGGCAAGCGCCGAGATCGGCACGATGGCAACGCCGGGCATTTGCGCCAGACGCTCGGCCGCTGTGGCGCGTAGGTCTTTCAGCATTCTTTGCTTGTTGGATACCAAGTCCCACTTGTTGACGGCGATGATGAGCGCACGCCCTTCGGTTTCGACCAGATCGGCGATGGTGAGATCCTGATGTTCGAAGGGATGCTCGGCATCCACGAGCAGCACCACCAGTTCGGCAAAGCGAATGGCGCGGACGGCATCGCTCACTGCCAGCTTTTCGGCTGTCTCAAAGATGCGCGCCTTGCGCCTGAGACCGGCGGTATCGAACAAGCGAATGGCCCGACCCTGCCATGTCACGTCGCTGGCGACGGCATCGCGCGTCAAGCCGGGCTCAGGGCCGGTGAGCATGCGTTCTTCGCCGAGCAGGGCATTGACTAAGGTGGATTTGCCGGCGTTTGGGCGCCCGACGATGGCGACGCGCACCGCGCTGCGTTCGCGCGACAAATCGCCACCCGCCCCCGGGCTGCCTTGAGGTTGCAGGCCCAGCGCGCCGGCGATCGCGCCGCTCAATTCCCCCATTCCCTCGCCGTGCTCGGCCGAAATGGCGATTGGCTCGCCTAGGCCCAGCCGGAACGCCTCGTAAAACCCCTGCGTGCCCGCGCGGCCTTCGCACTTATTGGCAACCAGAATAGCCGGCACCCCCGACGCCAGGACCAGTCGCGCAAATACCGCGTCCGCCGGTATGATGCCGTGCCGGGCATCGAACACAAACAACACCAAATCGGCGCTGGCGAGCGCCAATTCGCTTTGCGTACGCATACGCCCGGCAATGGAGGAGCGTGGTGCTTCCTCGAGCCCCGCCGTATCGATGACGGTCACGGCATGGCCGGCGATCATCGCCTCACCGGTGCGCCGATCACGGGTCAGCCCAGGCGTCTCGGAGACGAGCGCCGCGCGCCTGCCGGTCAAGCGGTTGAAGAGGGTCGACTTGCCGACGTTGGGCCGGCCGACGATAGCAATGGCTGCGGGCATGCGTCAGTCGCCCGGGATCGGCGGTGTCATCGCCTGAGGGCTAGCGCGAATCCTGGCGGACTTCAATTGAACGCCACCAGCCGCGCCTTGTCCGTCAGCACATACATGCGGCTTCCCGCCACCACCGGCCCAACGTAGACAGGCTGTCCGAGGTCCTGCGTGCCAACGACCTTGCCGGTTTGGGCTTCGACGTTGACGAGTTGACCCTTGCTCGACACCAGCCAAAGGCGATTGCCGGCCAGCACCGGCCCCGACCAGGTCGAGGACCCCGGCAGCTTGGCCGTCCATTGGATCTTGCCTTCGCGCCGAGTGATGGCCATCAGCTGGCCGCCGGTGTCGACCACAAACACGGAATCGCCCGCCACATAGGGTGCCTGGATGCTGGGCACGGTGAGCGACCACAGCCGCTCCCCCGTCTTGTAGGAGACGGCGATCATGCGGCCGGCATGCCCTACCGCGAACACCGTGCCGCCATCGATGGCCGGACGCGCGGCGTCGCTCATGGCCGTTAACGATGAGGCGGTGCGCGTGCGCGCCAACGAATCCGACCACAGGGCCTTACCGTCGTTGATCCGTAGCGCAACGATGTCGCCGCTGGGAAACGGCACGACGACGACCTCGCCCTCGACCGCCGGACTGGCATTGGAGAGAATGCTCGCTCGCTCGGCGTTGCCGCGGAAATTCCACAGCTCCGAGCCGTCGGCGCCCGACAGGCAGAAAACAGCGCCCTCGGTCGTCAACACGAAGACGCGCTCGCCGACCGCCGTCGGCGAGGAGCGCACGGGCGCGCCAACCGTCTTCTCCCATAACTTCTTTCCCGACCTGGCATCGAAGGCGATGACCAGGCCGAAGCCCGTGCCGGCATAGATGCGGCCACCGTCGGCGGCTAGCCCACCCCCGAAGCCCTCCTGGTCTTTCTCGCCTTGAGGCGTCGTCGAGGCCCGCCAGGCCGCCGCACCCCCTCCGGTACTAAAGGCCGCCACCGTCCCGGCGGCGTCCAAGGTGAAAACCTTGCCGTCATAGACGATGGGACTGGCCGTCAGCTTACCGTAAAAGCTGCTACCCGTTCCCGCATCGGCACTCCAGGCGCTTTTAAGCGCGCCGCCCAGCATCAAATGGCCCGGCGAATTGTTGGCCACGCCGCCCGGCTGGCTCCAAGCGTCGTTTTGCCGAGGCGGCGGCAGGCTGATGGGCTTATTGGCGGCGGCAAGATCGGAGGCGATGTTTTCTTGCTGAATGACGGAGATGCGTTTGCCCGGCAGGGGCACTTCCTTTTCGGCAAAGGGATTGATGTCCTGGAATTTGGGCAGGCTCGGCAGGCTCGCCCCTTCGCATCCCGACAGCAGGACCGCGCCAAAGAGCGCAGCGGTCACGGACCCCAATCCGTTGCCACCCAACCCTCGCTTGCCGCCCATCGTTTTTCTCTCAGGTTGAGGCCGAACCGCGGGCCTATTTCTCTTTCTCGGTCGCCTTGGGCGCCGTGCCCGGCGGCGCGGGTGTGGACAGCTCGGCCTCGGTCAGCATCGCCATCATGATGCGTGCGCGCTCGGCAATGCTGGGCGGCGTATCTCGATCGCTCAATAACCGCTGGAACTGCTGGCGCGCCTCATCGGTCTTGCCTGCCTTCACCGCCGCCAGACCCAGCAACTCGCGCGCGCTCGCCCGCCAGGGATTGCCATCGGCGGCCAGATCGTTGAGCCGATTCTGCATGTCCGTCCAGCCCGCCGTATCCAGTTTGAGACTGGCAGCCTGCAGCCGCGCATAGTCGGCGAGCAAACGGTCGCCGGCGCCGGCATTGGCAATGGCTTCGTAGGCGGCGGCCGCTTCGGCAAGCTTGCCGGCTTCTCGATCGGCTGCTGCCAATCGGAACCGGGCCAAAGTCGCATAGCCGGCGGGCCCGGACTTACCGATGTCTTCCAAGATCTTCTGGGTTTGCGCGCCGCTCTCGGGCGGGGAGCGCCGGGTCGCCTCGGCCAGGCGGGCGCCGGCGGCCTCGGCCGCCACCGTGGTGCGATATTGATAGTATTTGACCCCGCCGATACCCACCACGAGAAGCACGATCGCGGCCACCACGTAGGTGCCGTACTTCTCCCAAAGCTTGAGCAGTTGCTCGCGGCGCAGTTCTTCGTCGACTTCTCGTGCGAGGCTATCTCTCTGGTCGATCATGCTTTTCCGTGGCGCTGGCGCTGCTCCAAAGGGGTGCCATCCATGCATAGCGCGCCGCCGGACTTGCCGGAAGAGTTTTACGGTCGGTGGCCGCTGATGGGACGGCTATTTTTTTGACTTTTTTGCGGCTGGACGGGCCCGGCCCGACGTGACCTCGGACCCATAGGCGGCCAGACTGGACAATTCCGAGCTCGCCATAATTTGCGCCCCATTCGACCAGTCTAGTTGGTGCGACGTCGACCGCGAAATGGTTGCGGCGGCCGAAAGATTCGAGAGGTGGCCGTTAACCTGTCGGCGGCGCAAGGGGCGGGAAAGACTTGACGGCGGCGGGGCGTCCGATCAAGGGCTATAGGGAGGATCTGCAGGGAGGATCTGCAAAGGTGCACCGGCTCGCACTCGATTGAGGGCGGCGCCCGGCGCCTGAGGGCCTCGCAGAACTGAGCTCGTGACGGGTAATCGACCGTGGCGTAACACTGCCCGGTCCGGTGTGAGTGGCGTGTGAGGGGGTTTGCCATGGTCAGTGATGCGTCCTCGGGTGACGGCCGGCGCGCAGAATTGGAGCGCGACAGGGCACCGGTCAAAGGGTCAGACGGCCACGCACGCAGCACGGCCGATCTCACGCACGAATTGGCCCAGCTGCTGGCGGCGACCATCGCCCAACGACAGCTCACCAGCGGCTTGCCGGCAACTTCGCCACCGCCGCTCAATCTTGCAGGGCTGAGCAGCCAACAGCGAATTTTGGAGCCGACCTTCAAGGATGGGCTCTCGGCGCTTTCCTACAAGGCCCCTCGGGGCACCAGCCTGGTGCCATCGGTGGATCTCAGCGGCGACGACGAACCCATGCCGATCCCGTCGACCTGGCGCGAACCTCATCAATCCGATGACCGGTGGCTGCGCCAGCAAATGGGAGCAACGCTACTGGGCTTGTGCGCAGGGCTGCTGGTCGTCGTGCCGATCGTGCTCTGGCTCAGCGGCTGGCTTGGCGAAGCCCAGAAGTCGAGGCCGCAACGAAGCGCCGAGCCTTCCCTTGCGCCGATTGAACCGCGCAGCGGTGAGGTGAAGACGGTAAAGGTGCAAGTGCGTCCCGTCGAGCGCACCCCGCAGACAGCGGCCCAATATGTGACGGGCAGCATCGAGGGACGCGCTGCCGCCGAGCCCCCAAGACCTGAGCCGATCGCAGCGCTGCCCGTGGCGAAAGCCCCCGAGCCCGCCACTCGACCCGAACCGGCACGCCAGGTCGATGACCGCCTAGCAGAGGCCAGGCACCGTATCGAAAGCGGCGATGTCTCAGGCGCGCGCGATATTCTCAGCGGTGCGGAAGGCAATGCCCCCGGACCGATCTCATTCGCCCTTGCCGAGACCTACGATCCCAACATGCTCGCGGCATGGGGCACGCGCGGCGCCATCGCCGATGTGGCAAGGGCCAGGGCGCTCTACCACAAATCGCTGGGGCTCGGGATGCCGCGCGCGCAAGCGCGCCTGGAGGCTCTGCAGTAGGCGTCCTCCACCCGCGCTGAACTGGGCGAGATCGAGCCACTCTGCTTCGACGTCGGGGCGGTCGCGGTTCGCCAGCCCGGCGACGGGTCTAAGGCTCGCCAGCGGCTCACGACGCCGTTCTCAAGAACGACGCCCTCTTCAAGGCCGGCGAGCCGCCGTGCCACCTGCAGCCGACGCTTGGGAGCAGATCCTGGGTGGCGCCGGCGCCCAAACAAACGACGGCGCCCCCGGGGCCCGATGTCAACCGCGCCTACCAACGCCCGTGATGGTGGTGGCGATGGCCACCAAAGAAAAACCCGAACGACGGGCGGTAGTAGTAGGGGTAGGGGTCGTAGTAGTAGGGCGCATAGCCGGAGTCGACCCAGTGGCGCCGACACTGCAGATAGCCTCGGTGCCGCCAGCAGCGGCGGCTCCAGTACACCTGGTCAACGTTTGAGGCTTCGCGCACGGCCGAGGTCAGATCGCCGGCCGTGGCAACGGCCGGAGCAGCCTCAGCGGAAGCAGCCGCCACTGCCAGACCGATGGCGGCAGTTGCGCCCAACAAGCAATGCCTGATTTTCATCATGGCCTCCATGGTGTGAGCATTCCCACAGCTCGATTTCCCGGCGGGAAATACATAGTTCCCAACAGCCCTGAATGGCGAATGAACGTCGGTGGTGGCTGCTTGTTCCCGGCACAAACCCCGTGCCAAATGTCAAAAAGGCGGCTCGGGCAGCCGCTAGGCACCGCATTGAGCGCGCGAAGGGTGATTTGCCTGCCGCCGCGGCAGCGCCTGACCGCGCCAGCTGTGGATTTGTTCAAGCCCCGCGCTGTTTGAGGTAATGGCGACGCGCTTTGGCGCGGTTGCCGCACGCGCTCATATCGCACCAGCGTCGCGAGGCGTTCCTACTCCCATCGAGAAACAGCCATCGGCACGCATCGTTGGCGCATTGGCGGATCTCATCGCCGCGGGCCGCGACGATGAGATCGGCCGCCGACCAAACAACCGCGGCGAGAAGCTGGGGTGCCGAAAGCGGTCGCGCGCCCGCGGGCACCTCCACCTGCCAGGCGTATTGCGCCCCCAATTGAGCGATGTGCGCGCGCGGCGGGGCATGCGCGATGGCCGCATTGAGCACCGACAACTCGGCCTCTGGAATCGAGCCGCCGGCGGCAAGCGCGCTGAACGCGCGGTAGATGACCTCGCGCAAGGCAATGGCTTCGGCGAACAGATCGGCCGCGGCCGCCGGCGTCATCGATCGGTAGGGCGTGGCCAGGAGGCTCGCGCGGCGGCACCAGTCCATGAGATCGGCTGGACGCCGCAGCGTTTCCGTGGGGCGCTCCAGACCACGCCAGCACCGCGTATTGGCGTAGTCGAGACATAGGCTCGGGCGTCCCGACGCAACCAGGCGCGCGCGTGCGGGGCCCCTGCTGGTGGCTGCGCCCATCTTGCCTCCCTGCGCACTGAAACCGTCGCGCCTAACCACCATACCGGTTGACGAACCTAGCAGCCGCCCGTACCCTTTGCAACCCGGTAGCTGGTTAGAAAAGGAGACCGCGGGTGGATTGGCGGCACGATGCTCTGGCTGCGGCGCTCACAGGCAAGGCGCGCCACGGCGCGCCCGGAGGCACCGAGGCCTCACTGCTGGCGGCAGGCGAAGGTTGGCGCGCCTTCGACGTCGTCTGCACCTGCGGACCGCGTGATCGACCGTTCGAGGAGCGGCACGATGCGCCATCGGTCTCCCTCGTCTTGTCGGGCACTTTTGCCTGTCGCAGCCGTTGCGGCACCTGCCTGTTGTCGCCGGGCGCCTGGTTTCTTGTGAGCGGTGGCGAGCCCATCGAGTGCTCGCACCAACACGGTGAGGGCGACCGCTGCTTATCGTTCCAATTTGACGCCGAGATCTTCGCCTGTCTGGCACATGGCGCCGCTGGCGCCCGCGTCCCGCTGGCGCGTCAAGCCGTGCCGCCATTGCGCGCCCACGCGGCGCTGGCGGCGCGCGCGATGATGGCGGTTGCTCGCGGCGAAGCGGTCGAAGAGGTTGCCTTCGAGGTCGCCGGCGCCGTCGTTCAAGCCGCCGTCGGAGGGAGCCCGCCCGAGCCGGCAAGCCGGCACCATGCCGCCGTCGCTCGCACCATCAGGTGGCTCAGTGCAGCGCTCGATCGCCCACACGCGCTGGCTGAACTTGCGCGAGCGGCAAACATGAGCCCCTACCATTTCCTGCGCACCTTCAAGGCGGTCACGGGCATCACGCCGCATCAATGGCTGCTGCGAGCGCGCCTACGTGAGGCTGCCCAGCGGCTCGCCAACAGCCGCACCGGCGTCACCGCCATCGCCCTCGATGTCGGGTTCGACGACCTGTCGAATTTTATCCGCAGTTTTCGCGCCGAGTTCGGCGTCTCACCCCGGCAATATCGTCTGGCGGCGGCCTGACCGCGCGCCAGGACAGCAATTTTCACCAAGTTTGCGCGGGCCGCAGCCGGCAAGGTGGCTCCAGTCGAGACAAACAGGGGACCACAACCATGCTCAATCACGTATCGATCGGCGTCCGCGACGTTGCGAGGTCCAAGCGCTTCTATGACGCTGCCTTGGCCCCACTTGGCTATGCCTGCCTCAGCCAATCGCCCGACGCCTTGGGCTATGGCGGCGATGGCGTCTGCCTATGGATCGGCGCCACCGATCAGCCCGTGCCGGCAAACGCCAAATCCGGGCTGCACTTTTGCTTTGGCGCACCGAGCCGCCAAAGCGTGGACGCCTTCCATGCCGCGGCCCTCAGCGCCGGCGGACGCGATCACGGTTCGCCGGGCCTACGCGCCGACTACGGGAACAATTACTATGCCGCCTTCGTCATTGATCCGGACGGTTACCGCCTCGAGGCCTACTGCGGTAAGCCGGCGTGAGGCTGCATGCCTTTCCTCGAGGCGCCGCCGGCCGGCGACACGGCGGCAACATAAACCGTTACAGCCGGCTGATCGGCTCCAGATGTCAACGCTCATCGAGCCGATGGTTGAACGCGGTGGCGGTCATTTCGGCGAGGTTCTCGAAGGTCGCACCATCCAAAAAGTGTGGATCGTGCCGTCGCGGGGTGCGCTCGCCGGGCGGGGGACGCGGCGAGCAACGCCAATGTGTAGGCAACAGCCCTGCGCACCTATGACCCCAGAAATTGGGGCCTGGCGCAGGCCGTGGACCGATCTGGTGACCCAGAGCTCCTTCAGGATGATCGGTCGCCGCCAAGGCCGCAATAGCGTCCAGCTCGGGAAGACCGAAAGCGGTCGGTTGCTGCGCTCGAGTTTCTCGCGGATCAGGCCCAGTCCCGCTCCTTCGAGCCTTTCACCGACACTGGGGTGGTTTGGCCCACCAATGAAAATCCTTGGTTGGACGCCGCTGGCGAGCTTTCCCAAACCGCGCGAGACCGCGGGCCCCGGCTTAAGTTAGGTTTGGCGCATGCACTGCCCCAGCGCTGTCTCCGCCGAGAGCCTTCGGTCGGCGCCCGACCTCGAGGGGCCGGACCCGGGGCGGCTCTGATGCGACGCCGGCGCGACAGCCTTTCGCTCGCCGAGGCCCGGCGCATCGCCCTTGCGGCCCAAGGTTTCGGCGAGCCACGCCTGATGAAGGTCCACGACAAGCGTGCCCTGCGGCGTCTCCTCGAGCGCTTGGGTGTCGTGCAAATCGATTCGGTCAACGTGCTGGCCCGCGCCCACACCCTGCCGCCGTTTTCGCGCCTCGGTCCCTACCGGGTCGACGATTTGCAGGCATTGGCCTACGCTGGTCCGCGCCGCGCCCTTTTTGAGTATTGGGGCCACGAGGCATCGCTCCTGCCCGTGGCCCTGCACCCGATGTTGCGCTGGCGCATGACGCGCGCCAGCCGCGGGGAAGGGATCTATAAAACGCTCGCCACCTTCGCCCGGGAGCGCCAGGAGCTGATCGCGCAAGTGCAACGCGAGATCACCGATCGCGGCCCACTCCGGGCCGGCGACCTTTCACACAAACACAAAGGGGACGGCGGCTGGTGGGGGTGGTCGGACGGCAAGCGCGCCCTCGAATGGCTGTTCTGGACCGGCGCACTGTCGACGGCGAGGCGCTACGAAACCTTCGAGCGCGCCTATGATCTGACCGAACGTGTGCTGCCGCAGGCCATCGTTCAGGCCCCGACGCCTGCCGAGGCCGAGGCGCAACGCCACCTCGTGCGGGTCGCCGCCGGCGCCCTGGGCATCGCCAGTGAGCGCTGCTTGTGCGACTACTTTCGCCTGCCGGTCTTGGATGCAAGACTGCGCATCGCCGAGTTGGTCGAAGCGGGGGAGCTGATCCCTGTTGCCGTGGACTGCGCCTTCCCCTCCGCTTACCTCTGGCGCGATGCGCGGCAACCAAGGCAGATGGCGGCGCAGGCTTTGCTGGCTCCGTTCGATCCCTTGATCTGGCAGCGCCAACGGGCCGAGGTTCTGTTCGGTGCGCGCATTCGCCTCGAGCTCTATACGCCGCCTGAAAAGCGCATTCACGGTTACTACGTCCTGCCGTTCCTGCTCGGCGATCACATCGCGGCACGCGTCGATCTCAAGGCGGACCGGGCGCGCTCGGTATTGCGCGTGCAAGCAGCGCATGGCGAGCCGGGCACGCCTGCGGCCGTCGCCGAACCGTTGGCGCATGAATTGCGGCTGATGGCTCACTGGCTCGGCCTGCACCACATCGAGGTGCGCCGATCGGGCGACCTGGCGCGCTCCCTCGCAGGAGCCGTGCGCGAGTGAACCGCTCCTTTTGCAGCGCTTACGTCAGGTCGGATTTCTGGGCGACCTGGATGGCCTCGAGACGGTTGCGGACGTTCATCTTTTTGAAGAGTTGCGTGACGTAGTGCTTGATGGTGCCAACAGTTAGACCGAGGCGGTCGGCGATTTCCTTGTTGGTGAGCCCCTTGGAGACGTGTGAAAGAATTTGCTGCTCACGGTAGCTGAGCGCCGCCTGCAGCTTGGCTTCGCGCATCGGCAGGAGGGCGCCACCCTTGGCGTCCGTCAACAGCCGCGAAGCCAACTCGGGCGTGACGAAGGGCAGTCCGCGGTGAATGCTTTTGATGGCGGCCACCAGTTCCGTGCCGCTGATGCCCTTGAGGATGTAGCCCTTCACTCCGGCGGACAAGGCCTTCGACACGCTCATGACATCGTCGAGAGCCGTCAGCACGACGAGCTTGCAGTTCGATCCACCCCTGGCGATGCCGACCGCGGCGTCGATGCCACCTTCCGGTATACTAATGTCGATCAGCATGACGTCGGGTTCGGCCTCACGCACCGCCGCGCGCGCCTCGGCCGCCGTCGCGCCTTCGGCGACCAACAGGAGGTCCTCGTTGCGCGTGATGGTTTGCACCACCGCTTCCCGAAAAATCGGATAGGGATCGACCACGGCGACACGGATAGGCTTAGGCATTTGTGTTTCCCATATCACCTAGTCCAAAGCCGACGCAGAAGCGGACCTGCCCGTGCGCCGGCGAGTGCACCTGCAGCGTTCCGCCGAGAGCCTCGATCTGGTGCCGCACCCTTTCGCTACTGAGCTCGAGATCCTCCGTCAGCCACGACGAGGAGCGCGGAAACTGCGTTTCGTATGCGATTTCGAACTGTAGCGTGTCCCCACCGGTGGCGCGCACGTGGAGGCTACCACAGCCCGTATGCCGCACCGCGGCGGCGAGACCTTCCTCGATGAACTGGTAGAGGCAGGCTTTCAGCGGATAGGTGGCGTCTTGCGGCAGATCGCGAAAATCGCAACTGACCGCCGCGGCCGTTCGCAGTTCGTGCAGGCACACGGCGGTGCTGATCGCCTCGGCCAAGGACAGGCTCTCGATTTCGGAGGGGGCCAAGCCAGCCGACACGTCGCGAATTTGACTCAAGCACTCCTTGAGAGCCTTGCGGATCACGTCGATATCGGCAGCGCGGGTGGTCGCGCAATGAGCGGGTCCAGCCTCAGACAGGGCATCGAGTTTGAGCAGCGCCAAGGCGGCAAGTTGCAACGGCCCGGCATGCAATTCGCGGCCGACGCGCCGCAGATTGCGCTCGTTCATTTCCAGCACCCGGCCGTTGGCTTTCAACACACGCCGGCGAAACTGTTCATGGGCCGCCCGTTGCAGCGCCAATTCGCCGATGCGCATTTGCAGCCCGTCGGTGAGACTGAACAGCACCAGCAGCAACCCGATGGCGGCGCTGGCGATCACGACGTAACTGGCATATTGGGCCGCGCGGATTTCGCGCACCAGCTCCACGGCCAACTCGGAAATCTCGGCCAGCGCGATGATGCGATTGGTGCCGGTCTGACGGATCGGCGCATAGACTTCCAGGATTGGTGTATTGAGGGCCCGCTCCTGCGCCTCCTCTTCCCCATCGAGCTCAAAATTGGCGACGACGTCACCTTGGAAGGCGCGCTCCCGGCGGGCGCTGGCGGGGAACCGCCGACCAACAATTTCACTGCGGTTGCTGAAAACGACCCGCTCGCCGACCCAGATCCTGAAGGCAACCACGGGTTTGCCGATCGAGACGGGAGCCAACAGACGCTCAAGCGCCTGACGGTTCTCACTGGACAGGGCGGGCTTAGCGGCAAGCTCCTGGACCAGGGGTTCCACGAAGCTGTCCATGTACAAGGCCGTGCTCGCAGCCGCCTTGTGCCCGAACGCCTGCTCAATATGGCTCGCCACGAACGAGCACACATAGACCACGCCGATCACCACCACCAGCGACAGGGCGACGGTGAGCTTGCGCGCGCGTTCCTGGCCTTGCCACCACACGCGAATGGGCGAAAGGATCGGCAAGGCAAGCCGAGGCAGACTATTTGCGGCCATGACCAGCACTCTAAGAGCCTATTCTGATCACTGGATACGCTGAAAGGCCACCCTTAGTTATCAGACCAAAGTGAACTCACCGTATTGGCTCTTCGGCCCATCGAGTGCGCAGCGGTCCGCCGCGGCAGAGCCGGCGACGCGCCGCAGCCAAGCTTCAGGCGAGGGGGGGCCACCCCGTTCCCCCTGCGGCGTCCGAGGCGCCGGCCTAGGGGTGCTGCGAACCCTTATGAGCATAGGCAGAGCAAGCGGGCGTGCCGGGGGGTCGCGGGTGGTGGAGGCGCTGCGGGATTGAATCCAGATTGCTTGCCAAAGATCAGCCGGCAATAACTGGCCATCCCGGCCCGGCGGGCCAATCGCTGTGGGGTGCCGCAAGGGCTGTGTCAGGCCTGGCGCTAGAGCCGGCACCCGCACCGCCTGAGGCTAGCGGCGCGCGCCCTCGCCAGTGCCGAGGCGAGGCCAGGCCGCTACGGGCAACCTCCACCAGAGCCAGCGGCCCTCGCCAGTAGGCTCGCGCGAAAGGGCGCCAAGCGCGCTCATGCCCGGCGGGCGCGGCGCGGCTTGCGGCATGGCCGATAAGGCCTGCGGTGCCACGTCTGGGACCGCCGGCAGGGGCCGATCGCCAGCGCGCGCGGCGGCCCGCATCCGCCCTTCGCGGGCAACGCCCTGGCGCGTGACGGTCGGCGTCGACCACGTCAGCGCCGCCCCTTCCTGGGGCGCCACCCCGTGGTCGGGCCGCAAGGAATTGGCGGTCACGGACAGGGGTGGGCCTGCCACGTCGGCGCTCGCCCCAGCTTCGATGAGGCGCACCGCAGCTGAGGTCTGCGCCAGAATAGCGGTATTGGCATCAATGACTTCGATCCCGACCATGAAAGCGGGCGGCGTGCCGGGCCGCAAGGTCACGCAGAGGTCGTCGAGATCCGCCCGCGCCAGCTCCCAAGTGTGTTCATCGCGCCGCTCGCCGCGCGAAAACCACACGGCTTCAGGCAAATGCTGCAAGACGATTCGCGCCTCGCCTGCGCCATCGAGGCCGGTAACGAGCAAGGGGAAGGCGGCCGGCTGATCGCTCTTGAGGATCGGCAGGTCCAATGCGACGGGCTGCGGGCGATCCTGCCACGCGCTGGCAGCACCCGCGGCGGAGGGAGGCCGGCCGGCCTCGACCTTGAGACGTGTCGCGATGAGGGCAAAGGCAGCAACACCGACGGCAAGGCTTCCGAGCAGGCCCACGGCAAAAGGTCTGAGCTTCCTGCCCGTCGGCGGGCGAGCCCGCAGCGGACAGTCCGCCGCGCGGGGAGCACCGTCGCGGTGCAGGTCGGCCAATCGCTGCATCAAACCCGCGGACCGCCAGCCCCTGCGCGCGGCCCCGGCAGCCGTTTCCCCCATGGCCTCGTCTCCCCTCGACGCACCACGCCGTCCCGCCCGAGACGGGTTGCTTTGCCCCACGCCCGCCAGGCACGTGCCCCCGTGCTCCGACCGGCATCGCTAGTTTTCCACAACTTTCCCGAGGGATGCAAATCATTTTGCTTGATTGCCCCCGATCGAGCACATTTGGCCGATCGGTGCGGCCCGCCGGTCCACGAGGTTGCGCCGGCACGATGGCCGACCGTCGCCCGCTCGCGCCGCCCTTGGAGATTTCAAATTCATGTCCGTCAATCCCTACGCACAACACCTCGACAAGTGTGCCGCCAATTTTCAGCCGCTCTCGCCATTGCCGTTCCTCGAGCGCGCGGCCGCGATCTATCCCCGGCGCCTCGCGGTGGTCCACGGCAGCCGGCAGGACACCTACGCCGAGCTCTACCGGCGCACGCGGCGTCTGGCCTCCGCGCTGTCGCGGCGCGGCATTGGGCCGGGCGATACGGTCTCGGTGCTGCTCGCCAATACCCCCCCCATGCTGGAGGCCCATTATGGGGTGCCCATGACCGGAGCGGTGCTGCACGCCATGAACACGCGCCTCGACGCCGCCGTCATCGCTTTTCAGCTCGACCATGCCGACGCCAAGGTGGTGATTTGCGATCGGGAATTTGCGCCGGTGATGCGCGCGGCATTGGCACGGGCCCAGGTCAAGCCGCTCGTCGTCGACTACGACGATCGCCAATTCCCGCAAACGCCCGAGCGCCTGTCGGATCTCGACTACGAAGCGCTGGTCGCCGAGGGCGATCCCGCGTTTTGCTGGCGCAGGCCCGATGACGAATGGGACGCCATTGCGCTCAACTACACCTCGGGCACGACGGGCAATCCCAAAGGCGTGGTCTACAGTCACCGCGGTGCCGCGCTGATGTGTTACGCCAACACCCTGGCAACCGACATGGGTCGCCATCCCGTGTATTTGTGGACCCTGCCGATGTTCCACTGCAACGGCTGGTGCTTCCCCTGGACCCTGTCGCTGGTCGCCGGCACCCATGTGTGCCTGCGGTGGGTGCGGGCCGAGGCGATGTTTGCGGCCATTGCCGAGCATCGGGTCACGCATCTGTGCGGGGCGCCCGTCGTCATGTCGACGCTCCTCAACGCCGCCGCGGACGAAAAGCGACCGCTATCCCACCGGGTCGAGTTCGTCACGGCGGCGGCACCCCCGCCCGAGACGGTGTTGGCGGCAATGGCGGACGCCGGTTTCAAAGTCACGCACGTCTACGGCTTGACGGAGGTCTATGGCCCGGCCGTGGTCAATGAATGGCAAGCGCAATGGGATGGGCTCGCCCCGGGCCCGCGCGCCCAGCTGAAGGCGCGACAGGGCGTACGCTATACCGCCCTCGAAGAGCTCAGCGTTTTGCACCCCGAGACGATGATGCCGGTGCCGGCGGACGGGGTGACCCTTGGCGAGGTGATGTTCCGCGGCAACATCGTCATGAAGGGATACCTCAAGAACCAAACGGCCACGGCGCAAGCCTTCGCCGGTGGCTGGTTCCATTCCGGCGACCTCGGCGTGCTGCATCCGGACGGCTACATTCAGCTGAAGGATCGCTCCAAGGACATCATTATCTCGGGCGGGGAGAACATCTCATCGATTGAGGTGGAGGAGGTGATCTCCAAGCACCCTGCCGTGGCGGCCTGCGCCGTCGTTGGCAAGGCGCACGAGAAGTGGGGAGAAACGCCGGTGGCCTTCGTCGAGTTAAAGCCGGGCATGACGGCCTCAAACGAAGACATGCTTGCCCACTGCCGCAACGGCCTGGCCGCCTACAAATGTCCAAGTCTCATCGTGTTCACCGAGGTCCCGAAAACCAGCACCGGCAAGATCCAGAAATTTATGCTGCGCGACATGGCGAAGGCGTTGTGAGGCAACGGCCCGGCAAAAATTTCTCGCCGCGCGCAACTTGTTGTTTGCCCGGGACTAACGCCGGTAAGATGGGGATCAGGCGCGCGGCGCGCAACGGCCAGCATCGGAACGAAGCCAATGGTGTGGCGTTTCCAGGCGACGCCAAACGGGGCGCAGCAACAAAAATTTGGAGCTCATTCATGCATTCAGGTCTCGTCAGCGCCGGCGTGCTTGTCGCTGCTACGCTGTGGGCGGGAACGGCCGGCGCCGCGCCAATCGGCGGCGGCACGCGCGCGCCCTCTGCCCAGCCTCTCGTCAATAAGGTTGCCACTTTCGTGTGCGCACGCGACGATAACGGCTGGCACTATATGCGCGGCCACCGTCGCGTCACCTGCCGGCCTGCGCGCCCGAGGGGCGCCGATTGGGGCTGGCATTGCGAGGGCCGTCGCTGCGGCTGGTGGCACCGCCACGAACGCCGGTATTACGACTGAGGTTGCGCCGTCATCGCCTGTAAGCGTCTTTGGGTGCATCGCGCGATCCGCCGAGAGCATCTCCTCGGCCCATCGCGCGATCCGCCGAGGTCGCGACCGAAAAACGGCCCACCCTCTTGCCGACCCGCAGCCGCGGTTGTTCTGCGCGCAAGGCAAGCGCCGCGGCGGCGATCCTGAGGCCCTTCTGCGCTTGATAACGCCCCGGCGCAAGCCACCGACCAGGGCATTGGCGCCAAACCCGTAACCTGCGCCCGTAACCCGCGGTTGCTTGCGCACCGATCCCGCCATCGTCACCGCTGAGCGAGCGCGGCGGCGGGTTCGCGGTTGGTGCCAGCACGGCCCAGGCGATGGCGAGCCACGATAGAACGCCTCCCGCCCCTGAGCGTTGAAAGCGGCAGCGAAGGGACTTGCTCGAGGTCACGATGTGACCGGTGCCGCCACCCGCCGTGCAGCTTAGAAGACCGAAGTTGACGCGCGCTTGACGCGCGCCGGGGCCTTCGCCTCACCGGCAAGGGCAAAGCTGGCCAGCACCGCGCCGGCAAGGGCAAGCGTGCGTTGCTTGAACAGACCCCTCGGGATGCGTGCAAAGGGCAAATGACGGCGTCAGTGGAGCACCAGACCGTGCCAAAAAGCCGTGCGGCCCCGACCGCCCCCGACCTGGCCTGGCCGGTGGCGATTGGGACCGGCATTTGCTTTGGCTTCCGGCGGGCGGTAAAAGCCGGCCGCATGTCACCAGTAGCCGTCCGAAAAACGCGCCGACCGGGCGCCCGCCGCGCGGCGGCGCGGCGCGACACCGTCAAGCCCGCCCCTCGGGTCGGCCTGGTTTCGCTCGGCTGCCCGAAGGCCATGGTCGACAGCGAGCGCATCATCACGCGGCTGCGCGCGGAGGGCTACCAGCTCTCGGCGGACTACGCCGGTGCCGATGTGGTGGTGGTCAATACCTGCGGCTTTCTCAACTCGGCCAAGCAGGAAAGTCTCGACGCCATCGGCGAAGCGATGGCCAAGAACGGGCGCGTTGTCGTGACTGGCTGCTTTGGCGTGGAAAAGGAGCGTATTCTTGCCGCCCACCCCGGCGTGCTGGCCGTTACGGGCCCGCATCAATACGAACAAGTCGTGGAGGCCGTGCACGAAGCGGTGCCGCCACTGCACGATCCCTTCCTCGATCTCGTGCCGCCGGAAGGCTTGCACCTGACGCCCCGCCACTACGCGTATCTGAAGATTTCCGAGGGCTGCAACAACCGCTGTTCGTTTTGCATTATCCCCAGCCTGCGCGGGCGGCTCGCCAGCCGCCCCGCTGCCCAGGTGATGAGCGAGGCCGAACGCCTGGTGAAGGCGGGTGTCAAGGAGCTGCTGGTCATCAGCCAGGACACCTCAGCCTATGGCCTCGACATCAAATACGCCGAGAGCAAGTGGAAGGGGCAAATGCTGCGCGCACGCTTCCTGGATCTTGCGCAGGCGCTGGGTGAGCTCGGTGCCTGGATTCGCTTGCATTACGTCTATCCCTATCCGCACGTCGATGCGGTGTTACCGCTGATGGCGGAGGGAAAAATCCTTCCCTACCTTGACATTCCCTTCCAGCATGCCTCCCCGGCGGTGCTCAAAGCCATGCGTCGGCCCGCACACCAGGAAAAGACCCTCGATCGCCTGGCCCGCTGGCGCGGCGTCTGTCCCGATTTGGCGGTGCGCTCCAGCTTCATTGTCGGCTTTCCGGGCGAGACCGAGGAGGATTTTGCGTTGCTGCTTGCCTGGCTCAAGGCGGCGCGGCTGACGCGCGTCGGCTGCTTTAAATACGAGGCGGTCGCCGGCGCCGCCGCCAACGGGCTACCCGGGGCGGTTGCCGAGGAGGTCAAGGAGGAGCGCTGGCATCGCTTGATGTCGATGCAGCGGGAGGTAAGCCGCGACCTGAGCGCGACGCGCCTCGGTCAAGGCATCGACGTCATCGTCGACGAAGTCGACGAGGAGGGCGCGATCGGTCGGTCCAAATGGGACGCACCGGAGATCGATGGCTCAGTTTTTCTCAACGGCGCCAAAGGGCTTGCGCAGGGCGATATCGTGCGCGCCCGCATCGTTGCCAGCGACGCCTATGATGTCTGGGCTGAAGTCGGCGCATGAGCCTGATGCCGCCGCACTCTGCAGGACGCGCAAGATCGCCGAGCTTTGCAATTAGGGGCTTGGCGCGCATGATGCTGCCGCTCGGAGGCCATAGGGGTGGGGGATTAAGGGTTGATGCCGCAGTTGAGGATCAGGCTCCGCAGCCAGCCGAGCACGGGCAATGATCCAATCGCGGGGGTGGTGTGGATCACGCTAGCCATGGGGCTCTTTGCGGGGCTGGCCATGTTCTCGCGCATGGCCATGAACGCCGGATTACACCCGTTTGAGGTCGTCTTTCTGCGCAACACCTTTGCTTGCCTGATGCTGGTGCCGTTGCTGATCTACCGCGGCCCGCGGCTTTTCTATTCCGACCAGTTCAATCTCTACGGCCTGCGTGTCCTCGTTTCGTTGCTTTCCATGCAGACCTGGTTTTACGCGATTTTTCTCATCCCAATCGGGGAGGTGACGGCGATCAGCTTTCTCGCCCCCTTGTTCGGCACCCTGGGTGCGGTTTTTCTCCTGGGCGAAGTGGTGCGCATCCGTCGCTGGACCGCGCTCGGGGTAGGATTTCTCGGTGCCCTCATTATCCTGCGCCCCGTCGGCTCGCAGATCGGCTTGGGGCAGCTGCTTGCCATCTTTTCCGCCATGGCCGCGGGATTGACGGTCGTGCTCGTGAAGCAGCTGACCGCCTATGACGATCCCGACAAGATTGTCTTTCTCACCAATGTCCTGATGACGCCGCTATCGCTCGTGCCCGCCCTGTTCGTGTGGCATTGGCCGACCCTTGCCGTACTGCCGGCGCTGTTGGGCATGGGTCTGTGCGCCGTGCTCGGGCATATTTGCGTCGTGCGCGGCTACGCCGCCACCGACGCTTCGCTGGGCATGACCTTCGAGTTCTCGAAGCTACCCTTTACCGTCGGCATGACCTATCTGGCGTTCCGCGAAACCATCGACCTTATGACCTGGGTCGGCGCCTTCGTCATTTTTGCGTCCGCACTTTATATCACCAGACGCGAAGCCAAGCTCGCCCGCGAGCGCGCACAAATTCGCGCGCAAGAGGCCACCGAGCTGGGTGGTTCCTAGGTTTGCGGCCCCCGTACCCCGCACCTAGCGAAGAAAACCCACCTCCTGCAGGTATCTGAGCGTGCCTGGATGCAGCAATTCGCGGCGTGCCGCGCTCGCCGTATTGGCCGCGGTGGTCTCCCGCGCTTGCGGCAGGCGCGCGGCCAGTCGCGTTTCGCTGTTGTGGAGCGCGCGTGCCAGCCGATAGGCGACGTCATCGGGGAGCGAGGGTCGGGACAGGATCAAGCTCCAGGAGCCGACCGAGACGATCGGGTTGGCTTGGCCCGGAAACGAGCCGGCCGGCACGGTCAAGGCCTCAAGGAACGGATGCTTGGCCCTAATTCGCTTGATGCCTTCGGCATCGGGCACGATAAATCGCGCCCCGGGGGGCGCCTTGGCCACCGCAGTGAAGCCCGGCCAGCCGCTGCCACCGCCCCACAGTGCCGCAGCCTTGCCGCTCGCCACCATCGCTGGCCCGTCGCCGGCACGCTCGAGCAAAATGGCTTCGAAGTCGCGGTTGCGATCGTAACCCAGACCATCGAGCACATAGCCCGCCAACAGCACCAGACCGGAACCTTTGGCGCCAAAGGCAACGGGCCTGCCCCTGAGGTCCTCGATGCTGTGATAGGGACTGTCGGCGCGCACGACAAACATGCCGGGCGTTGCGTACATGGCAAAGACGATGCGCAGGTCGGCACGCGGGCGCCCAAAACCATTAAGCGCCTCCAGCGCCGCCTCGCCCTGCACCAAGCCGATATCGAGTTTGCCCGCCTCCAACAGCGGAATGTTTTCGGCGCTGCCGGCGGTATGTTGGGAACGTACCTCCAGCGTCGCGTCGGTCTCGTTGATGCTCTCGCTCACCGCCTGCCCGTAAACGGGAAAACCACCCCCAGGCGTGGCCGTGCCCAGAACGACGATGGTCTTTTCCGCAGCCTTGGCGCCGAAGGCAACCGCCATCACCACCATGAGAGGCAAACTGGCAAGCAGTAGGGTTCGCATGCATGCACTCCTTTGCCGCGGGCGTGGCATGGCGCACTGGTAGCCAGTATAGTCGAGCCTCACGCGGCGGCGATCAACAATTTGCCAGCGCGCCGTCGCGCGGGAAGCTTGAGTTGGAGGCACGATGCGCGTGCGTGGCCTGCTAGGGATGCTGGCTTTGCTGGTGCTGGCATTGTCGCCGGTGCACGCCGAGGAGCCACCCCTGCCGCCCGCCAACCCGGCAGAGCTTGAAAAGCGCGCCGTGCGTCTCGACGCGCTCTTCACCAGGCTCGCTAGCACCGACGACACCGATGAGGGCGACGCCATCGTCGAAGAGATCTGGCGCGTGTGGCTGCAGTCCGGACGACCGGAGATCGACGCCCTGATGCAGAGCACCCTGGCCCTATTGCAGGCAGGGGAGCCACGCGCGGCAATGTCCCTGCTCGATACCATCGTCGCGCGCGCCCCGGATTGGGCGGAGGGTTGGAACAAGCGGGCGACCGTCCTTTATGTGCTCGATGAGTACGACCGATCGCTGGCCGACATCGACAAGGTCCTGGCCCTGGAGCCGCGCCACTTTGGCGCTCTCGCTGGCCGCGGTCTCATACACATTGCCAAGGAGAACTACCGCGCGGCGCTCGATGACTATCGCCGCGCTCGCGCCGTAAACCCGTTCTTGCAAGGGGCCGCGCAGATGATACCGACACTGGAACGCCGGATCGGCGAGAGGCCTCTATGAGGCCTCCGCGCCCAAGCAGGTCTCAATCTTTATAGTCCGGTTCGCGCCGGTCGAGCATCCGCTTGATGGCGTCAAAGTGCCGTTGCGATGGCGAGGGATCATAACTTGGATTACCGCCACCGCCCCTAGTCTTTTCAACCACCGACTCGGGCAGTTGCTTTAGCGGCTGACCGGTCCACATGGCATAGATTTGTACCTGTGCGGCGCGCTCGAGGTAATAGAGCCGGTCGTAGGCCTCCGCCACCGTCTCACCCACGGTGGTGATCCCGTGGTTGGCCATGAACAGGATCGTCTTGTCGCCAAAGACCTGCGCCAGGCGTGCGCCTTCCTCCGGTTCGACCGCCGGCCCCATATAGCTGTCGTCGTAGGCAATGGCGTCCATCAACAGGACCTCGGTTTGCCCGATCTCCTTGATGCGCGGGTCCTCAAGCCGCGTCAGCGCGCTGGCGTAGGGCATGTGGGTATGGAACACGGCGCGCGCATGCGGCACCCTGTTGTGGATCGGTGCATGAATGCAATAGCAAGAGCGCTCGACGTCGCCGACGCCGCGCTTCACCTTACCGTCATCGATACCGACTTCCATGAACGAGCTTGCCTTCACCTCCGACCAATGCAGCCCAAAGGGAATCTGATAGTAGCGGTCGGGCTTACCGGGTACCGTCAGCGTCAAGTGATTGAAGATGCCCTCGTGGAAGCCGTGCATCACGGCAGCGCGATGAGCCGCGGCCAAGTCGATGCGCGCCTGCCATTCCTGCGCACTGCATTCCTCACGCGTCACTGGCGATACTTTGAGCTGCATCCTGTCCTCCTTGGCGAGCCTCTCGTAGTCTCGCGTCAATTGCCGCCAACTCTAGCAAGGAGGTGATGCGCACAAAAGATGGTTCGCACGCTTTTGCCGCCCCCAGCCGCGAGCACCGCTGTCCTAGCTCAAGACCTTGTATTGCTTAAACCAGGCGGTCATCTGGCTCCAGGCGTCCTCCGCCGCCTCCTTGCGGTAGCTTGGTCGATAGTCCGCGTGGAAGCCGTGCGGCGCTTCCGGATAAATCTTGAAAGCCGCGGTCTTGCCCGCGGCCTCGAGAGCCGCTCGCATCGCCTCCACCTGCGTGACCGGGATGCCCTGGTCGGCTTGACCGTAAAGACCGAGCACGGGCGCCCTCATTTGCGGTGCCAATTCCATGGGACTCATGGGCCAAATCGCCTTCTGCCCGGCCGGATCGACCAGCGAGCCATAAAAGGCGACACCCGCCCTGACATTGGGATTGTTCGCACAGTAGACCCATACCGTGCGCCCACCACGGCAGTAGCCGATAATGCCGAGCCGGCTCGTATCGCCACCCTGTGACTTGGCCCAGGCGACGGTGGCGTCGAGATCGGCGATCAGCTCGGCATCCGGTTTGGCGTTGACGAGCGGCATCAGCTGCGCAATCTCGCTGACCTTGGCGAGGTCGCCCTTGCGAAAGTAATAGTCGGGCGCCACGGCAAACGCCCCGAGCTTTCCCAACCGCCGGGTGACGTCCTTGACATACTGGTGCAGTCCGAAGATCTCCATGGCGACGAGGATGACCGGCGGGTTCTGGCGGTCCGACGGTTTGGCGAAGTAGAGCGGCATCTCCCCATCGGCCACCTTTGCCTTCCCATCCTCGGCAACCAGCCCAGTCGTGTCCGTCGTGATCACCTCAGCCCTGACGGGGCCAGCAGCCAGCGTATAGCCCGCGGTCGCGGCGGCCGTCGCGGTCATGAAGCCACGCCGCGAGATGGCAGGCTTGCTGGTTAGGCCTACGATATCTGAGGCGAGCTTTTCTGGCGCAGACATTGAGCTACTCCAAGCTGTTTGTGGTTGCAGGGCTCCCGCTGGCAGCGCCTTGGCGCACGAACCGCGGGCGACCGGCTGCGGCGTAATCGGCACTAACGTAAGCGCCGGTCAGGATGCTGCACTGCACGAATGCGTGAAGTCAGGGGGTCAGGGAAACCTTGACTTTGCCATCACCGGCGGCTGCTGCGAGCAGCGCATCGATCAACCGATGCACTCTCAGCGCCTCGCGTCCCGACACGCGCGGCGGCCGTCGCTCCTCAACGGCCGCCAGAAAGTCGCGCCACACCCCTAAATGATAATCGTGCGCGAACGCCATTGGATCGGCACCCGTTCCGCCGGCGGCGGCATCCGCGGCCACCTCTTCGCGTCGTCCATCGTGGTAGGCAACGCTGAGCGCGGTGCCGGCGAGTGCAGCGGTACCCAAGGTGCCAACGAGTTCGATACGCTCGGGCGCGCCGGGATAGGCCGCCGTGGTGGCCTCGATCACGCCGACGGCGCCACTTGCAAAGCGTGCGGCGGCGCAGACGAGGTCCTCGGTTTCCATGCGATGCACGGCCGACGTGGTGCCATAGCCGCACACCTCCAGCACCGGACCTGCCAGGCTCAGCAAGAGATCGAGGGTGTGGATGCCCTGAGTCAGCAACACGCCACCACCGTCGCGCGCCAGACTGCCACGGCCGGGCTCATCGTAATAGCTTTGCGGGCGCCACAATCGGATCGAGGCTGAGGCGCTGACAATCTGGCCGAGCCCACCTTCCTTGAGGATGCTGGCCAAGCGTTCCGCCGCCGGCTTGAAGCGATGCTGCAGGACCACGCCAAGGGTGACGCCAGCATCGGCGCACGCGCTGACCAGCTCATCGGCACGCTCGCTCGCAACCTCCAATGGCTTTTCGAGCAGAATATGCTTACCGGCGCGGGCCAGGGCGGTAACGATCTCGAGGTGCGTGTTGGGCGGCGTCAACACCGCTGCGATCTCGACATTGCCGTTTTGCAACACCGGTTCGAGACTGTCGCCCAAGGCAAAGGCGAAGCGCTCGGCAAACGCCTGCCGCCGCCGCCGGCTGGGGCTGATGGCGTGGACCACTTCAACCCTGTCCGCGAGATCCATGAGGCTCTTGGCGTGCGGCGTAACGGCCATGCCGAGCCCAATGAGGGCGATCCGCTTTCGCCGCGTCACGGGCGCGCCTCCACGGCGGTGCCAACCAGCCGCCGGCTCGCGGCATCGATCACGAGCTGTCGCTTATGCATGGCGGCGACGGCTGGCCGGTGCGCCACGCTGATCACGGTCGCAGCCCCGAGCCGAGCGCGCAGGAGCGCGTACATTTGCGCCTCGGCGGCCTCATCGAGCGCAGACGTCGCCTCGTCGAGAAACAACCAATTCGGTTGATAGAGCAGGGCACGGGCGAAGGCCAAACGTTGCTGTTCCCCGCCCGATAGCATCAGCGACCAGTTGGCCTGCTCTTGCAGACGCGGTGCCAGCGCTGCCAATCCGCAGGCTTTCAGGACCTCGCGGCAGGCCTCATCGGCATGCTGTTCCGGCATGTCGGGATAGCTCAGCACATCCTTGAGCGTGCCGACGGGCAGGTATGGCTTTTGCGGAAGGAAGAGAACGCGGGCGTCTTTTGGCAAGCTGATCCGACCCCGCCCAAATGGCCATAGGCCGGCGAGCACCCGAAACAGCGTGGTCTTGCCGCTGCCAGAGGGTCCCTGCAACACGACCCGTTCCCCTTGCCGGATGGTAACGTCGACATCGTCAAGCAGAACATTGCCGTTCGGCAGCCTGACTTCGATGTCCTCGAGCACAAGTTCGGGCGCCGTCTCGGCGCGCGCCTCAAAGGCATTGCGCTTCGCCATTTCCTTGGCCTTGACCATCGCCTCGCTGAAGGTCGTAAGGCGGTCGACCACGGCCTTCCATCCGGCCAAGGTCGCGAAGGTATCGACGAACCAAGAAAGCGCACCTTGGACCTGCCCGAAAGCGTCGGCCGTCTGGGTCAGCACGCCGAGGCTAATCTGCCCGGCGAAGTACTGCGGCGCCGCCACGATCATGGGAAAAACCGACGCCGCCTGACCATAGAATGCCGTTATCCAGGTCAGACGTTTGTTGTACGTCATGAACTCCCACCAGGTGTCATAGATGCTGGCAAACGAGGTGCGCAGGGAACGTTCCTCGTCGGGCTCACCGCGGTAGAGAGCGATGCTTTCCGCGTTCTCGCGGATGCGCACCATGCGATAGCGAAAATCGGCGTTGCGACGCTCCAGCTCGAAGCTTATGCCCACCAGCGGCCGACCGATGAGGTACGTCGCATACGAGCCCAACAGGGAGTAGGCGATCGCCACCCACATCATGTAGCCGGGAATGACGATGCCGCCGAAGATCGGGATCTCAAAATTGCCGGACAGTTCCCACAGCACGCTGGCAAAGGTGATCAAGGTCAGCACTTGCAGCAACAGCCCAAGGGCGATGCTGAGCGTCTGGGTGGTGAATGAGGCGCAATCCTGCTCGATGCGTTGCTCAGGATTGTCGGTGCCCTGCCGCGTCAGCTCCATGTGATAGTAGGTGCGGTCCGTCAGCCAATCGCGGAAATACACCTCACTCAGCCATCGCCGCCAACGCACCGTCAGCATTTGCGTCAGCCATTGTCGATAGACGAATGCGACAATGAACAACGCCACGAGCACCACCCAGTAGATCAGCTCGGCCCAGAAGGCGTCGGCATTTTTCTCCTGCAGGGCATTGAAGAAGCGCGCGTTCCAGGCATTGAGCAGCTTCGATACGTAGACGATCATGAAGCTCAAGCCCACGATCAGCGCCAACAGGCCGCGCGCGATCCACGCCTCCCTGAGCGTCAGTCTGAGCCCAAACAAGCTGATCTCCTGGCGCTCCTCGGCATACCAATAGGGTCGGGTCAAAGACCACAACTTGCTGGCGAAGCCGCGCGCATCACGCATGCGCGTCAGGAAGGGATCGACCATCGGTGCACCGGGGGATGTTGCTGAAGATGAGGACGACTTGTCAGTCTACCCACACTGGTGAGCGAGCAAACGCACAAGAGAGTGATGCTGCATGCCACAGGACCCAAGGCGCCGGCCGACATCGGAGCCCGATGCAACCCGCCCCTTGAGCGACAATGTCCACCGCCGGCCGCGCGAGGCGTGAGCGCGGACGGAGCCGTAGTGGGGACTCGGGCCCGTGCGCCCGAACCCGTGCACCAGAAATCCTTGCATCCAGCGGGCAAAAGGCGGCGCACGAGTGCTGCCGTGGCGTGCGTTCAAATCACGGCGACGCCCATCTTTGCCATGAGCGGCACGCGTTCGCCCGACTTTAAGGCCTTCTCCGGATTGGACGCATTACCTTCTAGGCCGCGTTTCTTGACGCCCTGCACGATGGCGGCGAGGCGGAAGAAGGAAAAGGCCAGGTAAAAATTCCAGTTTGGGATCCCCGCAATGCCAACGCGCGCGCAGTATTTGGCAATGTAGTCCTCTTCCGTCGGGATGCCGAGCGCACGACGATCGAGGTTGGCGAGACCGCGCATGGTCTCATGATTGGGGAAGCGCCATTGCATGCACTGGTAGGCGAGATCGGAGAACGGATGGCCAATCGTGGATAGCTCCCAGTCGATGACGGCCATCAGCTGCGAGCCGTCCGGCTTGAAGATCATGTTGTCGATGCGGTAGTCCCCGTGCACCAGGCAGGCGCGCCCATCGTCCGCCGGCTCGTTCTGTTCGAGCCAGCGGATCAACGTCTCCATGTCAGGCAAGTGCTCGGTTTCCGAGGCGCGGTATTGCTTGGTCCAGCGGTCGCGTTGGCGGGCGAAGTAGCTGCCGGCCTTGCCGAAATCGGCAAGCCCGACCCCGGCGGGCTCGACCAAATGCAAGGCCGCCAGCGCCTTGTTCTGCTGGTCGTAAACCTCGGCGCGCTGCGCCTTGTCGAGCTCGGGCAGAGACGGATCCCAAAAGACGGTGCCGTCGACAAACGCCATGACAAAGAAGGCGGTGCCCAGCACGCTGTCGTCCTCGCACAAATTCAACATGCGCGGCACGGGCACGTCGGTGTCTTGCAGCGCCTTCATGACACGATACTCGCGGTCGACGGCGTGCGCGCTCTTCAAGAGCTGCCCGGGCGGCTTCTTGCGCAGGACGTAGCGCCCGCTCGGGCTCGTCAACACGAAGGTCGGATTGGATTGGCCCGTCAGCGTCTTTTCGGCCGTGACCGGCCCTTTGAAGCCCGGCAGCCGGTCCTCGAGGTACCGCGCCAGTGCCACGGTATCGAGCTGGGCGGCCTGATGCGCTAAGGATGTCATGCGTGGGCCTCCGGGACCAAATGGCGGCGCCGGCCGCCGCAAGCCGGCTGCCTGAGAAGCGAGGGGCGGAGGACGGCAGTGGAAAGCAAACCCACAGCGCGGGGCGCGGGCCAGGCTGGCGGGTTGCTTCGCGCCCAAGCCTTGCATCCCATGGTTGCCGCCGCGGCGAGGTCGAAGACAGGCCTCGTCCGGGCAGCAGACCCAGGCCAGCTGCCCGGCTCGGATGGCGGCGCGGCGGCGCGCATAGTAAGCGACCTCAGATCTTCTGGTTCGTGTAGCGCCGCAATTCGGCACGGGCGACCTGACGGCGATGCACGGCGTCGGGACCATCGGCCAGCCGCAGCGTGCGCAGATGCGTCCACATGTGGGCCAACGGCGTATCCTGCGTGATCCCCATCGCACCATGCATTTGCACAGCCTCGTCGGTGATTTCCAAGGCGATACGCGGCGCGATGACTTTGATCTGCGAAATCCACGGTGAGGCGTCGCGCTGACCAACCGTGTCCATCATGTAAGCCGCCTTGAGACAAAGTAGGCGTGCCATCTCGATCTTCATGCGGCTCTCGGCAATGATGTCGTAGTTGGCGCCGAGCTGGGCCAGCGGTTTGCCGAACGCTTCGCGCGACAATGACCGCTTGCACAAGAGCTCCAGCGCTCGTTCGGCCTGGCCGATCGCCCGCATACAGTGGTGGATGCGGCCGGGGCCCAAGCGGCCCTGCGATACCTCGAAGCCGCGTCCACGGCCAAGGATCAGGTTTTCCGTGGGTAAGCGCACGTTCTTGAAGCGGATGTGCATGTGACCGTGCGGCGCATCGTCGTCGCCGTAGACCTTCATAGGGCGCAGAATCTCCACCCCCGGCGTTCCCGCCGGCACGAAGATCTGGGAGTGTCTCTTGTGCTTGTCCGCCGTCGGATCGGTGCAAACCATAACAATGTAGATTTTACAGCGCGGGTCGCCGGCGCCGGAGGCGAACCACTTCTCGCCGTTCAGGACCCATTCGTCGCCTTCGAGCTTGGCATCCAGCGCCAGATTGGTCGCATCCGACGAGGCGACGTTCGGCTCGGTCATGATGTAGGCGGAACGAATTTTGCCCTCCAGCAAGGGCATGAGCCATTTCTCCTTCTGCGCCGGGGTGCCGTAACGCTCGATCACCTCCATGTTGCCAGTATCGGGGGCGGAACAGTTGAAGGTCTCGGGCGCTAGCCGCGACCAGCCCATTTCCTCGGCAAGATAGGCATATTCGACGGTGGTCAAGCCGTAGCCCTTGTCACTCGCGGTCAGCCAAAAATTCCACAGACCGCGCTCGCGCGCCTGGGCCTTGAGGCCTTCGCGGATCTCCTCCTGGCGTTTGGTGTAGCTCCAACGGTCGCCCTTGGCGACCTCGGCCTCATATTCGGCCTCCAGCGGCATGATCTCATCACGCACCATGGCGCGGACCTTTTCGACCAGCGGTTTCACCTTTGCCGTCATGCCGAGATCCATGGAGTTCCTCCTCTGCGGGTATTCGGGCGTGCGAATTGGCGTGCGCGCATTGAAGCATGCCCGCCCAACGGAGAGAAGGCGGTAGCCCCAGCCCTGCGCGGGGGGACGCCACCCCCGCATCGCCGGCGGCGAGGCGACAACCCCAAGCCCGCCGCGGTGACAACTACGCGCAGGGGTCAGGGGAGCAATAGCCCGAGCAAGACTTGATGCACGGCAAGGCTTCGGATACCAAGACCGCGGCGCAATCATGAGAGCGAGCGATCAGCTATGGCTGTCGACCCTTCCGGCGGTCACCCCGCCATGGACTATCCTGAGCATCTGCGGACCTACTCCGGCTTTCTCAAGGCCACGGTGGCCCTGATCGTAGGGGTGGCGTTGCTGCTCCTGTTTATGCTGTTTTATCTGGTGCCCTAGTCGGCACCACCATCTTTGCTTTTGAATGGGCGGGCAGCTCCGTCGCGTCGTGGGGAAAGCCTCATGGTTACGATCGCCGTCACTGCGGAGGGACAGGGTGAGCCTCGCGTGGCGGTGTCGCCGGAGACCGTAAAGAAGCTGACGGCGCTGGGTGCCAGCGTCAGGGTGCAGCAGGGCGCTGGGTCGCGTTCACGGTTCTCCGACGAGGCGCTCAAGGCGGCGGGTGCGACGATCAATGCCGACGCCACCAGCACGCTCGAGGGGGCCGACATTCTGCTCAAGGTGCGGCGGCCATCGCTCGCCGAAGTCGGAGCCCTAAAGCGCGGCGCTATCGTCGCCGCCATGCTGGCGCCCTTTGATGATCGCCCCGGCCTCGAGGCCTTGGCGGGTGCCGGCGCGGCGCTCATGTCCATGGAATTCATGCCGCGCATCTCGCGGGCCCAGTCGATGGACGTGCTGTCGAGCCAGGCCAACCTCGCTGGCTATAAGGCCGTGGTCGACGCCGCGGCCATGTTTGGCCAAGCGCTGCCGATGATGATGACGGCCGCGGGCACGGTACCCGCCGCCAAGGTGTTTATCATGGGCGTCGGCGTGGCCGGTTTGCAGGCGATCGCCACGGCGCGTCGGCTCGGTGCCATCGTCTCGGCGACCGACGTGCGTCCCGCCACCAAGGAACAGGTCGCCTCGCTCGGCGCCAAGTTTATCGCCGTCGAAGATGAGGAATTCAAACAAGCGCAGACTGCCGCCGGCTATGCCAAGCCGATGTCGCCCGAATACCAGAAGAAACAGGCCGAACTGATCGCCAATCACATCAAGGGCCAGGACATCGTCATTACCACGGCCCTGATCCCCGGCCGGCCGGCGCCCAAACTGATATCCGCGGCCATGATCGAAAGCATGAAACAGGGTTCCGTGATCGTCGACCTGGCGGCCGAGCGCGGCGGCAATACCGAGCTGACCCAGCCCGACAAGGTAGTCGAGCACAAAGGCGTGTCGATCGCCGGCCCGCTCAATCTGGCGGGCGAAGTGCCCGTCAACGCCTCAGCCCTCTATGCCAAGAATTTGCTCGCGTTCCTCGAGACCATGTTCGACAAGAAGGACAAGGTCCTGAAGGTGAACTGGGACGACGAGATCATCAAAGGCACGTTGGTGGCCAAGGACGGCCGAATTGTCCACCCGAGCCTGCAACAACAAGGGGCATGAGATGACGCGCGCGCTTGCTTGGCCCCCGATCGCCTTGGTCCCGCGCCTTGCCGGCGAGGCCAAGCGAGACCACCGCTGCCGCTCGCGCAGGGCCCGCGCTCACGGCGCAGGCCTCGGCACACTGGTCTTGCTGTTGGCCCTTTTCCCCGCGCCTGCCATGGCCGTCGGCGGCGCAGATGTGAGCCCCTTCATCTATCAATTCATGGTCTTCGTCATCGCCATCTTCGTTGGCTACTACGTGGTGTGGAGCGTGACGCCGGCGCTGCACACGCCCTTGATGTCGGTGACAAACGCCATTTCCTCGGTGATCGTCGTGGGGGCGCTGCTCGCCGTCGGCGTGCCATTGATCGCGGCCGGTAGCGGGCTCGCCAAGACGTTCGGGTTTTTGGCCCTGACAATGGCGTCGGTAAATATTTTTGGCGGCTTCCTCGTCACCCAACGTATGCTCGGCATGTACAAGAAGAGGGAGCCGAAGCGCTGACGCGCTGAGGGGGCGGCCTATGCATCCAAATCTTGTCGCCTTGCTCTACCTGGCCGCGGGCGTGCTGTTCATCATGGCACTTCGGGGCTTGTCGAGTCCGGAGAACTCACGCCGCGGCAACATGTACGGCATGGTCGGCATGACCATTGCCGTGCTGACCACGCTAGGCCAACTCAGCGACACCTCGCCGCTCACTTGGGCGCTGATCGTCGCCGGCCTCGGCATCGGCGGTGGCATCGGCGCCGCCATCGCCCGGCGCATCCCCATGACGTCGATGCCTGAGCTGGTGGCCGCCTTCCACTCGCTCGTTGGTCTTGCCGCCGTGTTCGTTGCGGCAGGGGCGCTCTACGCGCCGGAGGCCTTCGGCATCGGGCATCCGCGCAACATCGCCGCTGCCAGCCTGCTCGAGATGTCGCTGGGCATCGCCATCGGCGCCGTCACCTTTACGGGATCGGTGATCGCCTTCGCCAAGCTGTCCGGCCGCATGTCCGGCAAGCCGATCATTCTACCGGCCCGGCACCTCATCAATGCCGGCTTGGCCCTACTTTTGCTGCTGCTGATCTTTTGGTTCTGCCGCTCGGGTGGCGATCCCGTCTTGTTCTGGGCCATAACCGCGGCGGCGCTGTTGTTTGGCATTCTTATCATTGTGCCGATCGGCGGCGCTGATATGCCGGTTGTCATCTCGATGCTCAACTCCTATTCCGGCTGGGCCGCCGCCGGCATCGGCTTTACGCTCGGCAACATCGCGCTGATCGTGACGGGGGCCCTGGTCGGCTCCTCGGGCGCCATCCTGTCCTATATCATGTGCAAGGGCATGAACCGCTCGTTCGTCGCCGTCATCCTTGGCGGCTTCGGTGGCGAGACGGTGGGACCTGCCGCCGGAGCCGAGCAAAAGCCAGTGAAAATCGGCTCCGCCGAAGACGCGGCGTTCCTGCTCAAAAATTCTGGCAAAGTGATCATCGTGCCGGGCTACGGCATGGCAGTGGCGCAGGCCCAGCACGCCTTGCGCGAAATGGCCGACCATCTCAAGGGTGCCGGCGTCGAGGTCAAATATGCCATCCATCCCGTCGCCGGACGCATGCCGGGACACATGAACGTGCTTCTCGCCGAGGCCAACGTTCCCTACGATGAAGTCTTTGAGCTGGAAGATATCAACAATGAGTTCGCGCAAGCTGACGTCGCCTACGTGATCGGCGCCAATGACGTGACCAATCCGGCGGCCGAGGAGGACAAATCCTCGCCAATCTATGGGATGCCCGTTCTTCAGGTCTGGAAGGCGGGCACCGTCATGTTCAACAAGCGCTCGTTGGCTTCCGGCTACGCCGGGATCGACAATCCTCTCTTCTATCGCGACAACACCATGATGCTGCTCGGCGATGCCAAGAAGATGACCGAGGAGATCGGCAAGGCGATGGACTGAGGCGGCCGCCGGCTACTGCGGCGGGGCGGGCGGCGCATCAGCCCGATAGTTGGGTTGCGGCGCCGGCGAACCGCTGTCGCGATCCAACACAAACAGCGCAACCGCGGAGAGCACCGCAAACAACACAACGAGCATTGGCACGATGTTACTCGCCCGCTGACGCCTGACCTCGGGGGCGACCGCACCAGGCTTGGTGTTCTCGGGGGCGACCGCAGCAGGCTTGGTGTTGGTGTCTTGGCTGGTCATGGCGGCTCCAAGCTGCAAAAAGGCTTAACTCGGCGCGCGCGCGACCGGTTCCAGCGCTAACCAGGTGGCGGCGCGGGCGGCGCCAAAAAGCGGACCGGTGCGGCCCCCTATACGCCGGGACGCCTCTGGCGGGCGCGGTAGTCGGCAGGACGCTCGACTTCTCCGCCCGCCCATAGCCCGACCTTGGCTGCGCGCGCTTCGTTTTCGAGGGAGGCGTAACGCGCAAACAAGCCGGTTTCGGCAAACACGTGGCCGCGCCGCACGAGCTCAGCGTTGATCTCCGTCCTGCCCGCCGTGCAGCTTGCCAGCGGCCGCCCTTTGCCGTCGTTGCCCGACAGGGCGCAACTGACAATTCGCCCGTTGACGAGACGCGAGAGCGCTTCGCTCGCCGCCGCACCGCAGCGCCAACGCCGGTTGCCGGTGCCACACCTTTGATCCTGCTCCGGGGCCTCGATGCCCGAGAGCCGCACCGTGGTGCCGCCGATCTGCAAGCTATCGCCGCTCACGGCGTAGGCGCGTCCTTCAAGCGGCCGGGTGCCCGTGATCAAGGCGAGGTTGGCCGCAATATTGGGAACCGTGAGGCGACCGCCCCTAGCGTACCACGCCGCCACCCCGGCCGCAGCCAGGAGGACAATTCCAATTGCCATCGCCGCCCGTGGAAGCGCCGTGCCTGCGAGCCGGGGCAGTCGCAAGCCCGTGAGCGCCGACAGCAGCGGCAGGCTGGCAACCAAGAGGAGGCCGGCGATGAGAAGCGTGAGGTAGACTTCGCCATCGAGACCCATGACCCGGGCGCGGCCGAGCCCGGCGCCAAGAATGAGACCGCCCGCAAAGGCCACGGGCGCGCCGATCGCGGGCCGCGCCAGCGCGCCAATCAGCGGCCGCGCGGCAATCTGAATGGCTCGGCCGGCAATCTTGCTGAGGGCCACGACCATGCTGAATAGGCCACCAGCGAGCAGCCCGGCGGCCCCGAAGCTGGCCTTGGCGCCTTCCTTTGCCGCCACGCCCGCCGCCCGAGACCCGGCAACCAAGGCGACGCCGGCGGCCTGGACTTGCTGGCCGGCGGCGCGCCGTGCCTCAACCATACGATCATGGCGTTGCTGGCGCCGCTGGCGCACGGCCGTGCGGATGTACTCGTGCCATTCGAAACCCTCGGTCTTCTTGCGCCAAGCAAACATCGGCGTGACATCCTCCTCACCCGCGAGGTGACACACGAGAAGATCGAACTCAAGCAACCCGCACTGGGCTCGACTAAGCTCAGCGCGACGGCCGAATCGTGGCGTGGATGGAACGTTAAATCCGCGAGCCGATCAATAGGCTCCTGCCTTGCGCTGCCAAGCACCGGGCCCGGCGGTGTGGCCGTTGCCCTCCTGCCTGCGCAGCCTTAAGCGCGACCTTTGCCGCAGCAAAAAGTGCGAGCCTTGTCGAGGGAGCGTGGGGAGCCGTTGGAGGCTTGGAGGCTGGATTTGCTCAGTTTTGGCTACTCGATCACAAAGACGCGGGGATCGACAACACCGTTTGCCAAATAGTCGGCCACCAAGACGGACAGCACCGGTGCCAGCAAAAAACCGTGTCGGAAGAGCCCATTGACGTAAACCGTCCTGCCCCGCACCACGATCTTGGGCACATTGTCGGGCAGCGCCGGACGCACGCCGGCGCCAGCTTCCAGGATCTCCGCCTCGCCGAAGGCGGGGTGCAGCGCGTAGGCCGTGCCCAGTAGCTCGAGCGCCGAGCGCACGCTGATGGGTCCTGCGTCGTCGCTTTCGATCACCGTCGCCCCCAGCATGTGCAGACCCCTGCCCCAGGGGACGATGTAAAGGGGATGTCGCGGATGCAAGAGGCGCACGGGCCGGTTGAGCGCGACCTCGCGCGAACGTACGATCAGGCGCTCGCCGCGAACCCCGCGCAAGGCGGAAAGCTCGCGCCGCGCAGCTAGGCCGCGGCAATCGATGACAAGGTCTGAAGTCGCGCCCATGTCCGGGCGCCAAGCCTCCCCGAAAACGACCTCAACACCGCTGCGTTGGCCATCCTCGAGCAGAAAGCGCATGGCCGCCAGCGGCTCGACATGGCCTTCCTCGGCATAAAACAAGCCCTGTTCGAAGCGCTGGGCCAGATCGGGCTCCAGAGCGGCGATCGCGCGGCCATCGAGGCGACGGTGGCCCTGGGTCAACCGCGCGTAATGCGCAAGTTCACCCTTGTCACGCGCGCCCGCCAGCACAAGCGTACCGTTCACGACGGTCGCGGGGAAACTCTGCCGCCAAAGGGCGAGCGATTTGAGGCCAAGATCCAGCACGACGGGGGAGGCCGTCTCAGTTTCGCAAAAAGGAGCAAGCATGGCGCCCGCAAAGCTGCTGGCCGCACCGGCGAAGGGCGTCGGCGTCCGTTCGATTAGGCGCACGCGGTGGCCCCGCTGCGCCAGCGTCAGGGCCTGCCAGAGGCCGGTGATACCGGCGCCGACAACGCTAATCACTGCTGTTGGCATGACCTGCACTGGTGCATGGCGTGCGCTGCTCTTGTCGGCCGGCGAACGATCAATCCCCGAGGGCCAGACCCTCGCGGCGCGGGTCGGCCCCACCTTCGAGCAGGTCGTTGGCGCGCCTGACGATGAGGTGCGTGCCCGAGGTCAGGAGGTCGGCGCTTATGAGGTGTCCGTAAGGCTTCATTTTGAGCGCATGCCAGATCGCCGATGGCTGGTCAATTTCGATTTCGAAGGCGCCGCCGCGGCTGCCGAAGTTCATGAGCGCCGTTGCGGTTTGAGCATCGAGCTTCCAGTCTATCAGACCGACCAGGGCCTTGACGACGTAAAGGATAATGCGCGACCCGCCGGGCGAACCGAGCGCGGCCCACGGCTGGCCGGTTGCGTCGAAGACGATGGTCGGCGCCATTGAGCTGCGCGGACGTTTTCCCGGAGCAAGCGCATTGGCGAGGGGTTTGCCGGTGCTGTCGGTGGGCCGGAAAGCGAAATCCGTGAGCTCATTGTTGAGCAGGAATCCTGCCGCCCACAAGCGCGAGCCGAACCCGGCTTCGATCGTGCTGGTCATGGCGACGACGTTGCCCGCCGCATCGACGATGGTAAAATGGCTGGTGCCCGCCGCCTCGACGGTTGCGTCCACGCCGAGGGCACGCCAGCTCTGTTTTTGCGGCGTACCCGGACGCGGCCGCGGCATCGCCGTCAGCGCATCGATGAGGCCGCGCCGGCCTTCGAGATAAGCGGCGTCGAGCAAGCCCAGGGGCGGGGAGACGAAGGCGGGGTCGGCGATGTAGTGGTCCCGGTCGGCAAAGGCGAGCTTCTCGGCTTCGGCGATGCGATGGAGCGCCCCGGCGTTCATGGCATCGGCGGGCGTCTTGCCGACCTCGAACGGCTCAATCAATTTCAGGATCTGTGCAATCGCCACGCCGCCAGAGGATGGCGGCGGCATACCGCAAACCCGATAGGCCCGATAGGTCACACAGAGCGGTTCGCGTTCCAGGGCACGATACCCGGCCAAATCGGCTAAGGTCATGTTGCCTTGGTGGTTGGGCGCGCCCTTGACCGCGGCGACGATGGCCTCGGCGACGGCGCCGGCATAAAACGCCTGTGCGCCAGCCTCGGCAATGGCCTTGAGCGTCGTCGCAAACTGAGGGTTCTTCAAAAGGTAGCCGGCCGGCCTTGGGCTATCGGTGGCGTCGAAGAAATAGTGGCGTGCCGCGGGCGCGAAGTTCGCCGCTCCGTACCAGCCCAGCAGAAGGTGCAGGCGCGAGGAGACCTTAAAGCCGTCGGTGGCTAACCGAATGGCCGGTGAGAGCACGTTGGCCCACGGCAGGCGGCCATGCTCTCTGTGCATGCGTTCCAAGACGCGCAAGGTCCCGGGCACGCCGACGCTGAGCCCACCGAAGACGGCCTCATCGAATGGACGCGGACGGCCGGCGTCCAAAAATTGACCCGGATCGGCTGCGGCCGGCGCCGTCTCGCGCCCATCCAGCGCCTCAAGCCGTTGTCGCGCCGCATCCCAGTAAAGCAGAAAAGCGCCGCCGCCGAGCCCGGAGGACTGGGGCTCCACCAAGTTCAAGACGAGCTGCACGGCCACCGCCGCGTCGGCGGCGCTGCCGCCCTGCCGCAAGACCTCAAGTCCCGCCTCGGTCGCATAGGGGTTTGCCGTCACCAGCATGTGATGCTTGGCCGTGACGACGCCTTGCCCATACCACCCCGTTGCGGCCTCCGGAGCGGCCTGCGGCTCCAAGCCCCACGAGGCTGGTGCGAGGACGGCAAGCACCAGCGCGCCCAACAGGGCGCGCAGGATTGCAACGCGCCGTAGGGCGCGGGCCGGGACAAGCCGGCAAAAGGTTCGGCGATGGTTCCTCACCCTGGCGACGCTTGCGATCATCTGCACCGGCCAAATGTGGTCGCTGGCAAGGACGGGGCGGACACCTTTGTGCACAGTTTCTCCCATGTGGCCCAAATCGCACAACGCCGCCGCGATCGTTGCTTTTCAAGCCCTTGGCCGCTGCCCCAAGGGTTGCATCCTGGGTCTTGCAGCCCCACACTCCGCGGTGCGTCGAGCGGGGCGAGGCGCCTGGGACCGGGTCCCAAGGATTGCGGATACCTGTCGATGGGCTCCAGGCCACGGAGCCGATGGCGATCAATTCGAGCTTTGCTAAGGCACTGTTCACCTGAGCCGAGGCAAGATTGTCCGCCGTGACGAGAGGGACAGGCAAAAAGAACACGGGAGCCTGAGACGATGCGCATTTTACGCTTGCTTTGCCGCGGTGCCATCGCGGCGGGAGCCATGGCGCTCACGACTGGGTTGCAGATCGCCCCGGCGTCTGCCCAACTCTTCTGGGATTGGGGTGGCGGCAGCACAGTGGGCGGCAGTGGCCGGGAAGTTGTGAGCTTCAGTCCGCAGTATAGCAAGGGACAGATCATTGTCAGTTTCGGTGATCGTCGCCTGTACTATATCACGCAACCCGGCCAGGCGTTCAGCTACCCGATCGCAATCCCGCGCGAGCAGAGCCGCTGGCAGGGTGTGACCAGCGTGTCCGACAAGCGTGTCAATCCATCCTGGACGCCCACCCCGACCATGATGGCTGAAAACCCGCGCCTGCCGCGCTGGGTGCCCGGTGGCCATCCGATGAACCCCTTGGGGGTGCGCGCCCTGTACTTGGGCTCCAGCAGCTATCGCATTCACGGCACCGACGCCCCCTGGACGATTGGTACGGCGGTGTCGAAGGGCTGCATCCGCATGTACAATCAGGATGTGCTCGACCTTTATCCACGCGTGCCGGTGGGCACCAAAGTCACGGTGACCTGGGACCACTTCACGGCCGTTGCGGGCTTCAACCCTCCGGCCGGGAAATCGAGCGGCTACAGCAGCGCCTCCAGCAGCAATCCGACCGCCTCGGGCGGCGGCTTCTTTAGTCTGTTCGGGGATGACGATCAGCCACCGGAAAAGCCTCGCCGACCGGTTCGCTCCAAGCAGCCACGCAGCGCCTCCACGGAATAGACCGGCCTCCCGCGCGGGTGGGGCTCACCACCGGTGCCGCGTTAGGGCGTCATGCTCGGGGATGGTTTCGCTCCCCGAGGGCTGGCGCCGTCGCCCCGCGACCGGCTACAAATGGGCGAAGCGTTTCGTTCGCTGCGGAGCCCCGTATCATGCCGGACGCCATCGCCGATACCGCCGCCAAGCTTGCGAGCCTTCTGCGCCTGCGGTCCTTGCCCTTTGCCATGAAGCTGTTCGCCGACCGCGCGCAGATGGAGGCAATACCGCGGATTCGGCGACCCACCAACGTGCATACCCTCGACCAGGTGGTGGCGCAGGCGGCGCGCTTGGGTTGGACGGTCGGGGTTACCGCTGAAGATCTGGTGGGCGCGCAGTGTCGCGCGGTGGTCGGACTTGGTGGGGCCAAGGATGCGGCGTGGCGATCGGGCCGACATATGAGCGGCGTTTGGTTCGCAACCCCCGAGGACGCCGCCGCGCACCAGGCGGCGATGCACTGCGTTGAGGATGGGACCTATCAAGCGTTAGCGGTGGCGCCGCTGGCCTCGGGCCGGCTTGATCCAGCCGACATCGCCCTGTTCTACGCCACGCCCGGCGCGATGATGTACTTCATCAACGGCCTGCAGTGGTCGGGTTATAAGAACTTCGAGTGGGGGGTGGTGGGCGAGAGTGCCTGTGCGGACAGTTGGGGGCGCGCGCTCAAGTTGCGACAGCCCTCGTTGTCGATCCCCTGTTTCGCCGAGCGCCGCTATGGCGGCGTGCTCGATGAGGAGATGCTGATGGCGCTGCCACCGGAATTTTTGCCCAAGGCCATCGCCGGTATGGAGGCGCTCGCCAACAACGGCTTCCGCTATCCCTTCCCCCAGTACGGCATCCAGCAGGACGTGCGCGCCGGCATGGCGCGCAGCTATCCGGAACGGGCGAAGGGGAGTTAACGGCGAGCCGAGCATCCCGACGGCAACCCGGCGCCGCGGCCAGAACCCTCGGCGTTCATTGTGCGCCTCGAGCGCTGTCAGCGTAGCAGCGGACGCCGGCGAGACGGCGTGTCGGTCGCGCTGTTGTTGGCAAGTGGCACAATCCTGCTTAGGGTTCTGGCAACACGATCGGGATCTGGCCATTGGTGCGAGAAAAGCCGCATGAAATTCGGAATTTTCTACGAGCTGCAGCTGCCCAAACCCTGGGGTTCCGATGACGAACGCCAACTCGTGCAGGATGCCCTGCTTCAGGTCGAGTTCGCCGACCGGCTAGGCATCGACTACGCCTGGGCCGTCGAGCACCATTTTCTTGAAGAATACTCGCACTGCTCGGCATCGGAAGTGTTTTTGGCCGCCGCCGCCGCGCGCACCAAGCGCATCAGGCTCGGCCACGGCATTCGGCAGGTGATCGCCAACTACAACCATCCCGCCCGCACCGCCGAAGCCATCGCCATGCTTGATCTCATCTCCAACGGGCGCGCGGAATTGGGCATCGGCGAGGGTGCCACCCGGCTCGAACTCGGAGGCTTCAACATCCCCGCCAAGGAGAAACGGGCCATGTCGCTCGAGGCGGCCGAGCAAATCGCCAACATGCTGGTGATGACCCCTTATCCAGGCTTCGAGGGCCGTTCGTTCAAGATGCCCTGCCGCAACGTGCTCCCCAAGCCGACGCAAAAGCCGCATCCACCCATGTGGATGGCCTGCACCAATCGCGACACCATCAAGGTGGCGGCGAGCAATGGTCTGGGCGCCCTCGCTTTTTCCTTCATTGACGAGGCCGAGGCGCGCACCTGGAGCGGCATATACTACGACATCATCAAGAGCGATCAGTGCGTGCCCCTAGGTCATAGCGTGAACGCCAACATCGCCATGGTGTCGGCCTTTTCGCTACACGCCGATTCGGGCGAGGCCGCCCGACGCGGCCAGGAAGGCTTTGAGTTCTTCCGCTACGCAATTTCCGCGCTCGTCGCCCAGGACACGGTGCCCGGCCGGTCGCGGTTGTTCGAAGCCTTCCAAGCGGAGCGCGGCAGCGGCGCGCTGGCGACCACGGTAGCCGGCGCGGAGAGCCTGGCCAGTGCCTTTCAACGCTCGCGCGGCATTGGCACACCGGCCGAATTTCGCGAGCACGTGCGCTCCTTCGAAACCGCTGGCATCGACCAAATCATCTTGCTGCAGCAGGCCGGGCGCAACAAGCACGCGCACATCTGCGAGTCGCTCGAGCTCTTGGCGCGCGAGGTCTTGGAGGAGTTCGCTGCCAAAAGCCCTGAACGCGATCGCCGCAAGGCGGAGGAGCTGGCGCCCTTCATCGAAAAGGCATTGGCGCGCAAGCAGCGCATGCCCGCGCTCGCCGACGCCGATATCCCGGTGGTGCGGGCGTCCGTCGCCAAGCCAGTGGTCAACCAGTCGGCCGGCTAGCCGCCGCGTCATTGCTCATCGACAATGGGGTTGGTCAGCACGCCGATCCTTTCCACTTCGACTTCCACCTTGTCGCCAGCCCTGAGCCAGGCCGGCGGCTTGCGCGCGTGCGCCACCCCCGAGGGGGTGCCGGTGGCGATCACATCGCCCGGCTCCAGCGTCATGAACTCCGACAGCAGTGCGATGATGCGCGCGCTGGAAAAGATCATATCGGAGGTGTTGGAATCCTGCCTGATCTCGCCATTGACGCGCGTCATGATGCGCAGGCCAGAAGCGCCCGGCGGCAACTCGTCGGCGGTCACGACCCAAGGCCCCAAGGGACCCGTGGCGTCGAAATTCTTGCCGGCCGTCCATTGCGAGCTCTTGCGCTGGAAGTCCCGCACCGAGACGTCGTTGAAGAGCGTATAGCCAAACACGTGCTCCAAGGCCCCGGCCTCGGCAATGTGGCGACCCTTTTTGCCGATCACGATCGCAAGTTCGCACTCATAATCGAGCTGGGCCGACAGCTTCGGGCGGACCACCGGTTGCGCCGCCGGCAACAGCGAGCTGAACACGCGCAGGAAGAACGACGGATAGGTGGGAATCGCGTGCCCACCTTCTTTTGCGTGCAACGCATAGTTAAGCCCAACGCAAATGACTTTTGCCGCCGGATGGATCGGCAGCGAAGGCTTCACCGTGTCGAGCGGCAGCCGAGCCGAAGCCGGGATGGTCGCGGCTGCGGCCTTGGCCGCCGTCAGCGCCCGGGTTCCGGCCTGCATGAGCGCATGCAGATCCTTTGGCAGGGTAGCGTCGGCGGCGGCAAGATCAACAAGGGCACTGTTCTCCACCAAGCCGAGGGCCGCGCCACTGCCTTTTTCGAACATCATCAGCTTCATTACCGCATCTCCTTCAGATCCCCACTTGGGGTCACCGCCGCCTCGGCGCGAATGCGCTCGATCGCCCACTCGCGATGCTTGAGCCACCAACCGTACTCAACCGGCCAATCGTCCATGGCGTCGACCGCCTTACGCCCGAGCGCAATTTCCGCCATCTGGGGCCAGCACGGATTGACCAGAGCCTCGCGCCCGATGGCGATAAGGTGGGCTCGTTCCTGGCGCAAGATGTTCTCGGCAAAATGCGGATCAACAATCAATCCCACCGCCATCGACATGACGCCGGCCTCCCGGCGCACGCGCTCGGCGAACGGCACCTGAAACCCCCACGTCCGCTTGACGCGCGCGGCAGTAGCCGAACCGTAAAGACCACCCGACGAACAGTCGACGAGGTCGATGCCTCGCGCCTTGAGTTCCTTGGCGTAGGCCACGGTATCTTCTAGGCTCCAGCCGCCCTCGACGCCATCGACCGCGGAGACGCGCAAAAACAAGGGCTTGCTCTTGGGCCAGACGGCGCGCACCGCCTCGGCAACCTCCAAGGGAAAGCGCGTGCGGCCCGCAAAATCACCGCCGTAGCCATCGCTGCGCGTATTGCAGAGGGGTGAGAGAAACTGATGCAGCAGGTAGCCATGGGCATTGTGGATTTCGAGCACCTCGAAGCCAGCTTCCAATGCCCGCTCGGCGGCGTCGGCCCAGCGTCTCTTCAGCGCGTCCAAGTCGGAGATGGAAAGCTGGCGCGGCACGATGTGGCCGTCGGCCAGGGGCTGGATAGTCGGCGCAACGATTTGCCACGTCTTGTCGCCCCGCGCCAAGTCTGCGGCCGTCAGGGCTCCGTTGCCGTGCCAGGGCCGTTGCATGGAGCCCTTGCGTCCCGCATGCGCGATCTGAATGCCGGGAACAACACCGCGCGCCTGCATGAAGGCGGCAATGCGCCTGAGAGGGGGCACGTGCGCCGCAGACCACAAACCGAGATCGCCATTGGTAATGCGGCCCTGCTCGGTAACGGCTGTAGCCTCCACGAAAAGGCAGCCGGCCCCGCCCAGCACCAGCCGGCCCCAATGGGCAAAATGGAAGTCCTGGGCGATCCCCTCGACCGCGGCATAGGTCGCCATCGGCGCGATCACGACGCGGTTCTTGAAGGTGACGTCCTTGATCCTGAGCGGTGTAAAGAGCAGCGGCTTGGTCATGATGTCGGGCGGCTGTGGACGGCGGGAGCTGGAGGGCAGCAGCATGGAGGCCACCCTGTCAAGTGCGCAACTGCTCGATGCCAAGCTGGCGCGCCGGCCGCGGCGCGCTCGCGGCCGGCGCGGGCATCCCCGACAATGGCGCGACCGGCCAGGGCTCCGCACGGCGGCAACTTGCTGTAGCGGCCCCGTGCGCCCGGCCGGTGCGCCCAGCCATGCCGGCGAGCCAGCCCCGTCGCCGCCGAACACGAAGCCTCTCCGGCCGTCGCTCCGCCGACCCGACGACAATGACGCCAAGTCCCCCGAGCCCACCGATCGGCACCCGCCCCTCGGTAGCACGTCTCGGCAGGTAGCGCGCGCAACCTACCTTTCGAATGGCACCCGACCTCGCTAGAACAGGTGGTGGCCCGTCGGCGCCGTGCAGGCGCCTTCGTCACGACAGGGTCTCACGCTGTGTGCGAAGCGAGCGACACCCGATCAGGTTTGCCGCGGCAGCGGCGGTGAGCGTCACTTGTGCGCGAGCAGCAGAGGGAAACATGATCTACGACTTTATCATTGTCGGCGGCGGCTCGGCCGGATCGGTGCTCGCCAACCGCCTGTCGGCCAGGAGTACGTGCGAGGTACTGTTGCTCGAAGCTGGTCAGGACACCCCGCACGGCCGCGTGCCACCGGAGGTGCTCGACAGCTATCCCGGCACTGCCTACTTCGATCCACGCTACCATTGGACCAATTTAAAGGTGCGCACCGAGGTGGTGTCGCACAACAATCCGACGGAAAGCCCGCCGCCCCTGCGCAAATACGAGCAGGCGCGCATTCTCGGTGGCGGCTCCTCGATCAATGGCCAGCTCGCCAATCGCGGCTCGCCGGCGGACTTTGAAGAATGGGTTGCGCGCGGCGCGCGTGGCTGGGGTTGGAAGGATGTGTTGCCCTACTACAAGAAGGTCGAGCGTGACATGGATTTCGACGGCGCGCTGCACGGCAAGGAGGGCCGCATCCCGGTGCGCCGCATCTTTCCCGATTTGTGGACAGGACACGCCAAAGCCGCGGCCGAGGCCTTCAAAGTGGCCGGCTTCGAATATCTTCCCGATCAAAACGGGGAGTGGAGAGACGGCTATTATCCGATTGCGATCTCCAATGCCTACGAGCGGCGGGTGTCGGCCGCCATCGGCTATCTCGATCCGGCAACGCGCCAGCGTAACAACTTGCGCATCGCAACCGACACTCAGGTGAGCGAACTTACCTTCGAGGGCAAGCGCTGTACGGGAGTGGTGGCTGAGGTCCAAGGACAGCGCCGCCAGCTCAGGGCGCGCGAAGTGATCCTGTCTTGCGGTGCCATCCATTCTCCCGCGCATCTGCTGCGCGCCGGCATTGGTCCCGCCGGTCACCTCAAGGAGCTGGGGATCGAGGTCCGGCATGCCTGCGCCGGGGTCGGCCAGGGTCTGATGGATCACCCCTCGATTTCCGTCTCGGCCTACCTCAAACCGCACGCACGCATGAACGAGTTCACCCGCCGCCACATCCACGTCGGCCTGCGCTATTCTTCCAATCTGGCGGGCATGCACGAGGGCGACATGTTCGTCGTCGCCATCAGCAAGTCGGCATGGCATGCGGTGGGCGAGCGCATCGCCTCCTTCCTGATCGCCGTCTACCATACGGCCTCCGAGCGCGGGGAGGTCAAGTTGGTCTCGCGCGACTGGCGCGATGAGCCACTGGTCGAGTTCAACCTGCTGTCGGATCGGCGCGATCTCGAGCGGTTGATGCAAGCCTTCCGCAAGATGGGCCGGTTCTATCACACGCCGGCGATGCGCGAGGTGACCTCCGATCCATTCCCGGCGACCTATTCCGACCGCGTGCGCAAGGTCGGCGTTGTCAACACCAGGAACAAGGTATTGACCTCGATGGCCGGCACACTGCTGGACGGACCGCCGGCGCTGCGCAGCTATCTAATACGCAACCTGATCACCGAGGGCTTTGCTTTCGACGAGGTGATGCAGGACGACGACGCGCTCGAAGCCTTCGTCCGCAAGGCCGCAATCGGTGTCTGGCACGCCTCCTGCAGCGCCCGCATGGGGGCGGATGGAGACAGCATGGCGGTCACCGACCCACAGGGCCGGGTACGCGGTGTCGAGGGCCTGCGGGTGGTCGACGCCTCGATCTTCCCGCTGGTACCCTGCGCCAACACCAACTTCCCCACCCTAATGACGGCGGAAAAGATTGCCGACGCGATGGCGCTGCGGGCGAATTGAGTTGGCGCACAGCCTTTTGGGGGGGCGTCAGCCCGAATCAGGCTGCGCCTTTGCGACCGTGGGCGTGTCTCGCGGCCATGAGCTGACGCGCCAGAACCGGCAGGGCGAGCGCCAGCCCCGTCAGGGTAGCGACGCGGCTGGGCGAAATTACGAGCACGGAGGCCAGCACAAGCAGCAGACGCTCCGCACCGCGGATTGGCGCCAAGCCGTAACTGCTCAAGGCGGCCGCCAGCATGACGATGCCGACCACACATCCAATCGTCGTTTCGAAGAATTCACCCCAAGTGAAGCCCTTGCCGACCAGCAGCATGGCGGGCGAATAGACAAAGACAAACGGGACCATGGCCTTGGCGAGGCCGAGTCGAAACGCGGTGTTGCCGGTCTTGAACGGATCGGCCCCGGCCATGCTCGCCCCCGCATAGGCGGCGAGCGCGACGGGCGGCGTGATATCGGCCAGCACGCCATAATAGAAGACGAAGAAGTGCGCCACGAGCGGCGCTACCCCCATCATGGCGAGGGCCGGGGCTGCAACCGTCACCATGATGATATAGGTCGGCGTGGTCGGAACCCCGCACCCGAGCAGAATGCATACGATCGCCGTCATCACCAGCGTGTAAAACAAAGTGAGCCCCTTGGGCGCAAACAGCGCGGCGGGCAGCACGGTGCTCGTGAGGCCGGCCAGGTCGCTTGCGGTGCTGGTTATGATGCCCGAAAGCTTGAAACCGATCCCCGTCAGGGTCACGACGCCGACGATGATGCCGACGGCCGCCGCGGCCGCGCCGACGCTGATGGCGTACTTAGCTCCCGTGACGAAGGCGTCGAGAACATCGAGTAGGCGCTCTCGGCCGCCAGTGTCCTTGGCAACGTACCACGCCGACACCGCGCCGCTGACGCTGAGAATGACGGCGACGCCCAGCCATTCGCTGAGCTGTCCTGCAAGCTCGGCCGCCATCACCGCGGCCAGCACGGCGACGGCAACGATCGGATTGCGATTGCTGAGACCAATCAGGATGCACGCGGTGATGCCCCAGAACGCCGCGAGGTAGGGAGTGAAACCCGAGAACAGGACAACCAGCAGCACGAGCAGGGGAATTGAGGTTGGCCAATCGCGCCGCACGACGTCGCCTATCCTGGGCAACTCGGCGGCGGTCATGCCGCGCATGCCACGTTTCTTAGCCTCGAAGTGCACTTGGCAGAAGACGCCAAAAAAATGCATGCAGGCTGGAACTATGGCAGCGATGATAATCGTCTGATAGGGGATCGAGAGATACTCCACCATTAGGAAGGCGGCGGCACCCATGATCGGTGGCGTGATCTGGCCACCCGTGGCTGCCGTCAATTCCACCGCGCCGGCAAAGTGGCGCGGATAGCCGATGCGGATCATCATCGGGATGGTCAGCGAGCCGACCGTCACGGTATTGGCGATCGAGCTTCCCGAGATCATGCCGAACAAGCCGGAAGCGAAGATGGAAACCTTCGCCGGCCCCCCGGCAAAGCGTCCGGCAACGGCAGTGGCAATATCGATGAAAAAGCGCCCGAGCCCGACACGCGTCGCCAAGACGCCGAACAAGACGTAGTGAAACACGTACGTGGCAACGACACCCAGCGCGATGCCATAGACCCCGTTGATCGTCAGGTAAAGGTGATTGACCACGCTTTTCCAAGTGTTGCCCGGATGCGCGAAGACGCCAGGCAACGACGGTCCCAGCAGCGCGTAGATCATGAGGACGATGGCAATGATCGAGAGGGCCGGCCCAACGCTTCGCCGCGTCGCCTCCAGCACGACGACGATCATCAGCGTCCCCATGATCCAGTCGAGTGGATCGGGATTGCCGACACGGAACTGCAAATCGTGGAAAACCCAAGGCACATACAGGCTGGCGAGCGCGGCGGCGATCGCCAGCAGCCAGTCCTGCAGGTCGATGCCTAGCGGCCGCCACAGGCGCGCATGGGGAGGGCGGGCGCTCTTTTCGCGGCGCGCCGGAAAAACGAGGAAGATCAACCCGAGCACGAAGGCAACGTGGATGCCGCGATGGATCACTTCGGGGAGCAGGCCAAATCCGGCCGTGTAATAGTGAAAGCAGGACAGCGCGAACAGAAGTCCCGCCACCAACCGACCAGCCCAAGGCTGCAAGGGCCGGAACTGCATTTCCGGATCGTGCTCGGCCTCGAGCTTGTCCAAGTCTGCCGGCAGCTGTGAAAGGGCGTTCGCCGAAGATGAGGACATGGGGGCGCGCGCGGACGTGTCGCAATGACACACTAAACTTGAGACGCGGTGGGCCGCGGTATGAGGCTTCCCACAGGGGGCGACAACAGGTGCAGCTTCACTTGAGCAGCCCGGCTTCCTTGTAGAATTTCTCGGCGCCGGCATGCAGAGGAATGCCGACACCTGTGAGCGCCGTCTCCTTGCGGATCGCCTTGCCCTTGGCGTGCCCGGTGTCGAGGGCGGCCCGGGTTTTGTCGCTCCACAGCGCCTTGGTCACCGCATAGACGAGGCCCTCGTCGATTTTTGCAGAGGTTACCCACTGGGCGCCGACCGATAAAGTTTGCACGGCGGCCACATCTTTGTAGACGCCCGCCGGAATTTCGTCGTTGGCGAAGAATTTGAACTGCGCCTGTAATTTTTCCGCTTGCGACCCAGCCAGCGGCAAGAGCTCAAAACCGTTGGTTGCCGCCAACTCCGACAGCGTGCCCTGGGGATAACCGGTGGTCTGGAAGTAGGCGTCGAGCGAGCCATCCTTCAATTTTTCGGCGCACTGCTGTTGCTTGAGATATTCCGGCTTGATGTCTTTTTCGCTCAGACCATAGGCACCAAGGATAGCTTTGGCATTGACGAGCGTGCCTGAGCCGGGCTCATCCAGGGAAACGCGCTTGCCTTTGAGGTCGGCGACGGACTTGGCCCCCAACCCCTTTCTGACCACAATATGCACGCTCTCGGGGTAGAGGTTGGCTATGACCCGCAGCTCTTCTACCTTGGACTTGCCCTCGTAAATGCCCGTCCCCGTGAAGGCCCAGAAGTTGACATCGGCCTGGCTGAAACCAGAATTCCATCGAGCCGGCAACGATGCCGTTGACATTGGCGACCGACCCGTTGGTGGCGACCGCGCTAACGTTGATACTGTCGGAGGAGATGGCGTTACCGATCAGCCCCCCAATCGGGTAATAGGTACCCCCGGTCCCACCCGTGCCGATGCGGAAGAACTTCTGCTGCGCACGCGCCCGTCCGCCGCCCAACACGGTGGCCCCGATTACGGTCGCACCCAGGCTCAGCGCCTGGCGACGCGTGGCTGTCGTCATCGCTCGCTTCCCTCTCGTGTGCCGAAATAACCGGCTTTGGCTCTTGCGAGACGGGCAACTTAGACCAAAGGCAGCAGGGTCGTGAAGACGCAACCGATTGTTGGCCGTGATCGGACTGCTGCCGGTGGCGAACGCGGGCGGCGTCGGCGGCCGTGGCGCCCGCTCCGGCGACTAGTCTTGGGCAAGGCCGAGCTCCACCGCCACGTCCAAGGCGCGCATCAGGCGGGGGCTGAGCCGATGTGAGGCCGAGCAATCGGCCGACTTCAAGCGCGCGTGAATCGCCGCCAAGTCGCCCTTGAAGCCGACCGCCAGTGCGCGCTTGGCGATGCCGGCAGCAACAGCGCCGTCGGCCGCGCGCGACTGGCACATAAGACGCATGAGAAAGCTGGTCAGGCGAGACTTGTACTGATCCGCGTCGATGGCCTCACGCGGCTTGAGCAGGCCCTCCCAGGCCTGTTGCTCGGCCGAAGCGCCCCAAGCCCGCAGGTCGGAGGCGATGCCAGACCGCGCCGGGTCCTGGGTGAGACGGACGCTAAGCGTAGCATCGTCGCTGTGCGGATTGGCGCCGGGCGGGGCCAAATCCTGCTCGCGCGGCTGGCGCAAGACGATTTCGGCGGTGTCGGCCAATGCCAACCCCTCCTCGGAAGGCGGCACCGTCCGCCAAATCATTGCCGCCGTCAGATCGGCGCCGGCGAGCTTGGCGCCGGCCAGATCTGCCGCGTACAAGAGGCTGCGCGAGAGGTTGGCGCCTTCGAGTTCGGCATTGCGCAAAAGTGTTCCCTCCAGACTGGCCGCCGACAAATCGGCGCCTTGCGCCCTGGCCTCGCTCAGATTGGCGAGCTGCAGCTGCGCCCCAGAAAGGTCGGCGCCCTGCAGCGAGGCGCCCGACAGTCTTGCTCCCCGCAGGACGCCGCGGGCAACGTTGGCGCGCTCGAGGCGGGCGCCGCTGAGGTTGGCGCCGGACAGCACTGCGCCTTCGAGTTGCGCATCCTCGAGGCGTGCCGCCTCAAGGTTCGCCTCGGTGAGATCGACGCCCGACAACCTCGCCGCGGAGAGCTTGGCCCGTGTCAGGTTCGCCTTGCGCGCCCGCGTGCATTGCGGGCCAGATTGATCGGCACTGGCCCCATCGCCTTCCTGCGCCGGGCAGGACATGGAGGCGTTGCTAAGGTCGGCGTCGGTAAAACTTGCCCCGTCGAGATTGGCCCCCGAGAGGTCGGCGCCGCGGAGGTGCGAACGATCGAACCTGGCAAATCTGAGGTCGCGCCCCCGCAAATTGATCGAGGCTCGGCCGGCGATCGAGGCGTTGGCCGCGGTTAGGTCGAGATCGGTGACGCTAAGATTGCGCGGCAAGAAGGCGATCTGTGCGCTGAACACACTCCCGAGGGCGGGAAGCGTCTGGCCGAGAAGGGAACCCTCGATGTTGTGCTGCCGCGCCAAAGCAAACAGACCCACGCGATCGAGCCGCTCGCCGGGAACGGTGGCGATGAATAGCGAACAGGCGGCGGCGGCGGCAAAGCTCGCGGCCGCAAGCAGCAAGCCGAAGGCATGCTGACGGCCCGCGCGCAGCACGGCCCACAGGAATGAAGTCTCGGATCGCAACAGGAAAATGCCAACGAAGATTAGCCCGCAGAGATCGGCAAGGAGGGCACATCGGTGCACCATGGTGATGGCGACGGCGTGATAGGGCAGAAAGGCCGTCTGGACGTAGAGCAGGAGCAGCCCAGGCAGGAGGACCAAGGTCAACCAACCAAGGCCATGCAGGAGCGTGCCGATCACGCGGCTGCGCTCCGGCCCGGCAATGGCCTGCACGAGAAAAAAAGTATCGAGTTCGTGGCGCAATGGGTGCGTCCGCGCTTCGCTGGCCTCGAGCAGGCGGATGGCACCGGCAAAGGCGAAGGCCTTGCGCGCCACTAGCGCCATCTGGCCGATGATGGCCAGGTGCAGGAGCACGAACAGGATGGGGGCCCAAATGAAAAAGCGTGTGAGACCAACCTTGGCCTGCAGGATCGGGAGCATGACATCGGCGTCGAGAAGCAGGTCCGGGTGGCCGATGCCGGCGAGGACGAGCGAGAGATAGGCCATCAAACCGAGCAGGGCCAGCCAAGCGAAGCTGGCCGACCTGGCGGCCCGATTGACCGCCTCGAGCAGACTGTAGGGATTGAGCGGCGTCTCGCTATCGAGCGCCGGCGCGGCAGCAGCATCGGTCATAGGCTCGCCCCAAAGCCCCGCTGTCCCCGCCCGACAAGGTGCGCTCAGCATAGCGGAGATTGTATGGCGAAGCCGCACCCAGGCGCCAAGTCCCCGCGCGACTCCTGATAAGGGCAGGAAAAATCCCTTGGGCGGGCGGCATTTCCGGGCCTCCCCACCGACGCTCGCGCAGGCGACCGCCGGCGGCGCCAACCAGGCGGGGCGCGCGCCCTCTGCTCGTTCGTGGGCTCGGCACGCGTGGGCTCGGCACCGAGGCAGGGGATCCCCGCTTGGGGCCCGGCGCTTTTCCTCCTAGTCGTGAGGGGTTGGGCTGGCGTAGCTCAGCCCTGTGCGGCATAGCCGCCATCCACCGGAATGGCCGTTCCTGTCACGAAGTCGGAGGCCGGGCTCGCAAGAAAGACGGCAATGCCGCTCATGTCGTCGGGCGTACCCCAGCGTCGCGCCGGCGTGCGCATCAGCACCATGCTGTTCAACCCGGATACTTCCGCGCGGGCCCGCCTGGTGAGGTCGGTGTCGATCCAGCCCGGAAGCACGGCGTTGACCTGGATGTTGTCCTTGGCCCAAGCCGTGGCAAGGGCTCGACTTAGCTGCACGATGCCCCCCTTGGAGGCGGCGTAGGCGGGGGCGAAGGAGGCGCCGAAGATCGACATCATCGACCCGATGTTGATGATCTTGCCACCGCCGGCCGACTTCATGTGCGGGTAGGCGGCGTGCGAGCAGGTAAATGCGCTTGAGAGATTGCTCTCAATGACGAGGCGCCACTCGGCCAGGGTATAGTCCTGCGGCTGCTTGCGAATATTGATGCCAGCATTGTTGATGAGGATGTCGAGCCGGCCCAACTGCGCCATGGTGGTATCGACCATTTTTCGGCAGGACATTTCATCCGTCACGTCGACCTCGACCACGGCGGTCTTGACCCCCTTGGCGCTCAGTTCGGCGGCCGCGGCCTCGGACTTTTCCTGGTTGCGCCCGGCAACGGCGATGGCGGCCCCGGCCTGCGCCAGGCCGCGGGCCATACCCAAACCGATGCCGCCGTTACCACCGGTAACGAGCGCGACGCGGCCCTTGAGATCGAATGACGACATGTACTCATCCCACTGAGTGCTTGCGAAGGATCGTTACTCCCTCAACAAAGACAGCCAGTCAATCGCCCGGCCGCGGCCTATTCGGCCGCTTGCCTCAGCGTCGGAGCGGCCGCCTTCACCTCGGCATCCACGTGCACTTCGAACTTGGCGAAGTTCTTGCCGAACATGTCGACGAGTGCGCGCGCCTGGGCGTCGTAGGCCGACTTGTCCGTCCAGGTCTCGCGCGGATTGAGGATGGCATTCTCAACACCCTTGAGCGCGATCGGCACCTCAAATCCGAACACCGGATCGGAGCGCATGGGCTGGCTTTTCAAGGCGCCAGACAGGGCGGCGTTGAGGAGGGTGCGCGTCACCTGGATCGGCATCCGCCGGCCGACGCCGAACTTGCCGGCCGTCCAGCCCGTATTCACCAGCCAACAGTCGACGTTGTGGCGCGCGATCAGCTCGCGCAGCATGTTGCCGTAGACGCTGGGATGGCGCGGCATGAACGGCGCGCCGAAGCAGGTCGAGAAGGTGGCCTGGGGCTCGCTACCCAAACCCTTTTCCGTGCCCGCAACCTTGGCGGTGTAGCCGGACAGGAAGTGATACATCGCCTGGCTTGCCGTCAGCTTGGCGATAGGCGGCAAGACGCCAAAGGCATCGGCGGTGAGCATGACGACATTGCTCGGATTGCGCGCCATGCCGGACGGACTGGCATTGGCGATGAACTCGAGCGGATAGGCGGAGCGGGTATTCTCCGTGAGCTGCCCGTTGTCGAAGTCAGGCACGCGCGTCATCGGATCGAGCACCACATTTTCAAGCACGGTGCCAAAGCGGTTGCTGGCAACCCAGATCTCCGGCTCGGCCTCCTTGGACAGATGAATGGTCTTGGCGTAGCAGCCACCCTCGAAATTGAAGATGCCGTCATCGGACCAGCCGTGCTCGTCATCGCCGAGCAAGATGCGCTCGGGATCGGCCGAAAGCGTGGTTTTGCCCGTGCCGGATAGGCCGAAATAAATTGCCGCATCACCCCTGCTGCCGACGTTGGCCGAACAGTGCATGGGCATGACACCGTGCTCGGGCATCAGGTAGTTCAAATAGCTGAACACGGATTTCTTTATCTCGCCGGCATAGGAGGTGCCACCGATCAGGACCAGACGTTTGGCAAAATTGCAGGCGATCACGGTCTCCGACCGCACCCCATGCCGTTTCGGATCTGCCTTAAAGCTCGGCAGGTCGACCACCGTGAATTCGGGCTGGAAGCCGGCCAGCTCGTCGGCAGACGGGCGGCGCAGCAGATTGCGAATGAAAAGCGCGTGCCAGGCAAACTCGGTGAAGATGCGCGCCCGCAGGCGATGCTGGGGATCGGCGCCGGCGAAAAGGTCTTGCACGTAGAGCTGGCTCGCTTTGGCGTGCCGAGCAAAATCGGCCAAAAGCACATCGAACTGCGCCGGGGACATCGCCTTATTGTTGTCCCACCACACCGTCTTTTCGGTCATCGCATCGCGAACAATAAACTTGTCCTGGACGGAGCGTCCCGTGTGCACGCCCGTGTTGACGACCAGGGCGCCGCCGGCGGCGAGGCTGCCCTCCTTGTTGTGAACCGCCAACTCGACCAGTTGGGCTTCGGCAAGGTCGCGTGCAAGCGACCCCGAAAGGATTAAAGGAAATGCCTCGCTGCTCATCGCCGTATTGGTCTGCCACTATCCGTTAGAACGATACCGAGGCCCGTCCCGCCTGCCGAGCATCCAACCTCTGCGTCCCCACAGGGAAACCGAGAACGGTAACTCTGCACACTTTCCTCGCGTTCCGAAGCCGAATCTCTACCGTAGAACCCGCAAACCCCACACATCCATGCGCCGGCGGCCGTGCCAAGGTGCTTGATCGCCACACCCGCCCGTTCAGAATAGAAAGCCGGGGCGGTGCACTCTAGGCCATCGGAGCGCACAAAGTCGCCCCACGCCCTCCTTCGAGTTAGGGCAGGTCCCGCTTGGCCTGCCGCGCCTCCTGCGCCAGGGCGATCAAGGCGGCGCGTGCCTCGGCGGGTCCCGCAATGGGCTTGGGAAAAACAATCCGGACGGCCGTTGCCCCGCACAGCAGATCGATGCCCTCGGGATCGATCCCCGACAGGCGCCAGGCCCCCGCCGGAGCGCCGGCAAGTTCCGTCGCATAAAGCCCCACCGCCTGGAAGTGATCGCTGTTCATATGCTCGGTGATTTCGCTTGCCGCCGCGATCAGAGGGAGAGCGGCGTCGACCGTGAGCAGCAGATCGCTGCCCGGCAAATCGATGATGCGGCCAAAACCCCCGATGAAATGCGCCGTTGAAAGCCCAAGCTGATAGAAGGAAAAGTCGGCAAAGCCAGCGTAGGCTTGGGCGGAGGGATGCCGGGCCAGAAACCGCTCCCGGGCGCTGAGGCTGGTGCTCGGCCGCACATCACCCAAGAGGGTCACCCGCCCGCCGGCGAGGGGGTCTCCCAGGCCATCTGTAGCATCGAGCAAAAGGCTTGCGCGCGGGTCCCGCTCAAGGTTTTGCGTGTGCCGGGCCAACCGGGACAGCAAAAGGATGGGGGAGCCGTCGGGCTCGGTTGCGATCAGCACCAGAGAAGCGTAAGGATGCCGCGTTTCATGGTCAAACGTGGCGAGCGAGCCCTTGAGGGCCGTGCGCATGATATGGCGCACGGCGGCCGCCGGTTCGGCTTGGGCGGGAGGTGCACCGGGCTCAGGGGTTTCGGGAGACATGGAGCGACCAGGACAATTGTGGGAGGGACTGTTTCCCGTCACAATATGGTTGGGACACGGGGGAGTTGCCACAATTAGCGCACGTCGGGACCATAAAGCGCCAGTGTGACACGGTTTGGGACGCGGGAGCCATGAAAGAAAAAAGCGTAATTGCCCTGGTCGACGACGAGCGCAACATCTTGACTTCACTCGGCATGGCGCTCGAAGCAGAAGGCTACAAGGTACGTACCTACAGCGATGGTGCGGCCGCCCTCGAGGCGCTGAGCGAGGAGCCCGCCGATCTCGCCATCCTTGACATCAAGATGCCGCGCATGGACGGCATGGAGCTCCTGCGACGCTTGCGCCAGCAAACCGACATGCCGGTGATCTTTCTCACCTCCAAGGACGAGGAGATCGACGAATTGTTCGGGCTGAAAATGGGGGCGGATGACTACATCGCCAAACCGTTTTCACAACGCCTGGTGCTCGAGCGGGTGAAGGCGGTCCTGCGGCGCTTTCAGCCGAAGGACGCCGCCGCCGCAGGCGCGGAGGCCGCGCGCGTCCTGGAGCGCGGCAAGCTGCGCTTGGATCCGGAACGCCATACCTGTCATTGGGACAATCACCCGGTCATGCTGACGGTAACCGAGTTCCTGATTTTGCAGGCCCTCGCCACCCGGCCAGGCGTGGTCAAGACGCGCGATGCCCTGATGGATGCCGCCTACGACGACCAAGTGTATGTCGATGACCGCACGATCGATAGCCACATCAAGCGGCTGCGGAAAAAATTTAAGCAGGCCGATGAAAGTTTCGACGTGATCGAAACACTCTACGGCGTCGGCTATCGCTTCAAGGAGGCGTGAGCCCCGAGGGAGTGCGATGGCTGTCGAGACGGACGGGTCGCGGTATGCCGCCGGCGCCTGGGAGACGCTGAAGCGCAGCCTTGCGGCTTGGCGCGGCAGCATCGCTTCCATTGTTGCCCGAATTGGCAAGCGCGCAGCCTGGCTCGGCAGCGCCGGTCAGGCGCGTGCCTACGTCCGTCAGACCCGCGCCTATGGCTTGCTGACAACGGGTCCGCTGATCCGCTTCATTTCGCGCACACTGCAGCGGCGCATCATCTTCGCCAATACGATCGGGCTTGCCATTCTGCTCGGCGGCATCTTCTATTTGAGCCAGTACCACGCCTGGTTGATCGATGCGAAGCGCGAGAGCCTGCGCGCGCAGGGCGATATCATCGCCGCCGCGATCGCGGCCAACGCGTCGATTGAAACGGGCCGCCTGGTTCTCGATCCCGACCGGCTACCCGAGCTCGAAGGGGCGCGCAGTCCCTTCCGCGACGATGGTTTCGCGGCCCTACAGCTCTCCATCGCGCCCGAGCGCGTCACTCCCATCCTGCGCCGCCTCTTGCCCAGCGCCGACACGCGGGCCCGCGTTTATGCGCAAGATGGCACGCTCATCATCGATACGGCCCAACTGCTCTCGCGCGGTCAGCTGGCGCGCGGGGCCTCCACGCAGGCCGAGCAGCAGGATCGGGTCAGGCTGAAGAATGGCTGGACCCGCTTTCTCGCCTGGCTGATGCGCGGTGACCTGCCCGTCTACCGAGAGATCGGTGGTGCCAACGGCAAGGCCTATCCCGAGGTGCGGATGGCATTGGGGGGATCGGCCACGCCGATGCTGCTCGTCAATGAGAAAGGCGAGCAAATCGTCTCGATGGCCGTGCCAATCCAATTTCGCAAGGCCGTGCAGGGTGTCCTGCTGCTGTCGACCCGCCCGGGCGAAATCGACGAGATTCTCGCCGAGGAGCGCTACCTCATCTTGTTGTTGGCGCTGACAGCATTGGCGGCGACGCTCTTGGCCTCTTGGCTGCTGGCACGCACGATCGCTGGTCCTATGCATCGCCTCTCGGAAGCCGCCAAGATGGTCAGCACTAACATCAAAGCACGCCGCGAGCTGCCCGAGTACGGCCACCGTGCGGACGAGGTCGGCCAAATGGCCGCCGCCTTCCGGGAAATGACCGAGGCCTTATATCGTCGCGTCGAGGCGAGCGAGCGGTTCGCCCAGGATGTTGCCCACGAGTTGCGCAATCCGCTGACCGCGGCGCGCTCCACCGCGGAGGCGCTGGCCTACGCCAAGACGCCCGAACAGCAAGCGGAGCTGGTGCGCGAGATCCAGGAAGAACTCAAACGCTTGAACAAGCTAATCACCGATGTCTCCAATGCCGCCCGCCTCGATGCCGAGATGGCGCTGCAGGAAATTGAACCGGTGGACGTGCGGCAGGTGCTTGAGGGCGTCGTCGATGTCTTCCGAGATCTGCTGAGCATGGACAGCCGCCGCGTCGCCCTCACCATCGCGGCAGCGCCCCAAAGTCCGCATCCCTATTTCATCATGGCGCACGAGGCGCGACTAGGACGCGTCGTCACCAATCTGCTCGACAACGCCCTTTCATTCTCGCCGGAGGGCGGGCTGGTGACGGTGCTGGCCCGACGCCACGGCGGGGAAATCGAGATCACCGTCGACGACCAAGGGCCCGGCATGCCCCCCGATAAGCTGGAGGACATCTTTTCCCGTTTCTATTCGGATCGCCCGCAGACCGACAGTACCATTGGCAAGAACTCCGGCCTCGGCCTCAGCATTTCGCGCGAAATCGTCACCGCCTACGGCGGCACGATCCGGGCGAGCAACCTCAATGGCGGCAACGGCGCGATCCCGACCCTTGCGGGCGAACCCGCCGCGTTCCGGGACCGGCGTGCGCAGGGTATCATCGGCGCGCGCTTCACGGTCCGCCTGCCGTCGGCGGACGTGGCGGCCATTAGGGGAGCACAGCTTGGGCGACGAGGCTGAGCTGGTGCATGGCACCTGCGTCGCCCTTGGCCGCGGCGCGGCGTTGCTGCGCGGGGCCCCGGGGTCGGGCAAATCCGATCTTGCCTTGCGCTTTCTCTATCTCGCCCGGCGTGGACCCGCCGCCCTCGAAGCTCCCCTGCTGGTCGCCGACGATCAGGTGCGGCTTGCGCGCGCGGGGGGGCGCATTCTGGCTACGGCGCCAGCGACCATTCGCGGCAAAATCGAAGTGCGCGGGATTGGCATCGTTGAGGTCAAATCCCTAGCTGAGGCTGAGCTGAAGCTGGTGGTCGACTTGGTCTGGCCGGATCAGGTCGAGCGCATGCCCGAGCTGGACAAATCGGTCCAGCTTCTGGGGTTAGCGATACCCCTCCTCGCCTTGCGTCCCTGGGAGCCGTCGGCGCCCATCAAGCTCGCCCTCGCCCTTGCACGTGCCAAAGCGATCTGACCTGTTGGCCGTCGCCGACCCAGGGCCTCTTTTTTCTTGCGTCGCGCCTTCCGGCTGACCATCATGCGCCTCCCTTGGGCACCCGATGTGAGCCCGCGGGAGACCTCGGCCTGTGCGCCGAACACCAGGGACGCGCAGCATTCCCATGATCGGCGTCGTGATTGTCGCCCACGCAGGTTTGGCCGACGCATTCAAGGCGACGCTGGAGCACGTGGTTGGACGTCAGGAACGCCTCGAGCCCTTCTCCATCGGCCCCGAGGACGACATCGAGCAAAGGCGCACGGAACTGATCGAAGCCGTACGCCGGGTGGACACGGGGCAAGGTGTCGTGGTGCTGACCGACATGTTCGGCGGTACGCCCTCCAACCTAGCAATTTCGGTGATGAGCGAAACGGGAGCCGAGGTCCTGGCCGGCATCAACTTGCCGATGCTGATCAAATTGGCGAGCCTGCGCGGTGATGCGAAGCTAAGCGAGGCAGTCACCGCCGCCAAGGAAGCGGGCCGCAAGTATATATCCATAGCCAGTCAAGTCTTATCTGGCGAGCCGTGATAGGCCCAGGCAAAGCCCATTTGATGTTGAGCAAGGACAAACCCCACGCGTCAGTCACCATCTGCAACCGCAAGGGGATGCACGCGCGCGCGTCGGCCAAGTTCGTCAAGTGCGCCGAGACCTTCGACGCACAGGTGCGCGTCATGCGCGATGGCAATTCGGTGGATGGCACATCCATTATGGGTCTGATGATGCTGGCGGCCGGACCGGGCACGGTGATCGTGCTGGAAGCCGAGGGGCCTGAAGGCCCGGAAGCCATCGAGGCCCTGGTGGCCTTGGTCGAGGCCGGCTTCGGCGAGGAAAGCTGAACCCGCAAGGCCCCCTGCCCACGGCGCGGGCCGAAGCCACTGCCAACCCCCCGAGGCCCAGGACACCCAGGATCCTGGCACGCCACCTTCCTGCGTTCACAACGCAAAAGTCTTGAGATCTAGTCTCGCGAGGTCATCGTGGGATGTCGTCGTGAGATCCGGGCGGTATGCGCTATCTCTTCGCCGGATTTATTGACAAAGACCAAGTTTAACTCGCCTTTCCCTTGGCATAGAAGGTCCCGCGAAAGCACCTGTAACCAAGCAGCGGGACGTTGACGCGCGGGTCGTTGTCCCCCCCGATCTGAGCAGGGGTCTGAGCCGGATTGAGGCGGGCGCCCCTAGATATAACGAGTTCTTTATATCTTTATTGCGCCCGCCTCAGACAGTGCTATAGAGCCCGAGCAGGGCCGCCACCTCGGGCCGGGCCCAAAGGTCTTAACGCCAACACTTGGGTGACACGGATGGCGCAGGATTACACCGTCAAAGACATCGGCTTGGCCGATTGGGGCCGCAAGGAAATCTCCATCGCCGAGACCGAAATGCCAGGGCTGATGGCCACGCGCGCCGAATACGGCAAGTCGCAGCCGCTCAAGGGTGCGCGCATTGCCGGCTCTTTGCATATGACCATCCAGACCGCCGTGCTGATTGAGACCTTGAAGGCCCTGGGAGCGAACTTGCGCTGGGTATCGTGCAATATCTATTCGACCCAAGATCACGCGGCCGCGGCCGTCGCCGCGGCAGGGGTACCTGTGTTTGCCATCAAGGGCGAAACGCTCGAAGACTATTGGAACTACACGCTCAAACTGTTCGAGTGGGGTGACGGCAGCATGCCGAACATGATCCTCGACGACGGTGGGGACGCGACCTTGTTCGTTCACCTCGGCGTGCGCGCGGAAAAGGGTGACACCAAGTTCCTCGACGGGCCCAGCTCGGAGGAAGAGGAGATCCTATTCGCCCTCCTCAAGAAGACCTTGCAAGCCAAGCCGAAGGGGTGGTTCGGCGAGCTCGGCAGCGCCATCAAGGGCGTGTCGGAGGAGACCACCACCGGCGTGCACCGGCTCTACGAAATGCAAAAGAAGGGTACGCTGCTCTGGCCCGCCATCAACGTCAACGACTCGGTGACCAAGTCGAAGTTCGACAACCTCTATGGTTGTCGCGAAAGCCTGGTGGATGGGATCCGGCGCGGCACCGATGTCATGATGGCCGGCAAGGTCGCCATGGTCGCAGGTTACGGTGACGTGGGCAAAGGCTCCGCCGCCTCGCTGCGCCAAGCCGGTTGTCGCGTTCTCGTCTCGGAAGTCGATCCGATTTGCGCCTTGCAGGCGGCCATGGAGGGCTACGAGGTGACCACCATGGAAGATGCGGCGCCGCGCGCCGATATCTTTGTCACGGCCACCGGCAACCGGGACGTCATAACTCTCGATCACATGCGCGCCATGAAGGACCGGGCCATCGTCGCCAACATCGGGCACTTCGACAACGAGATTCAGGTCTCAGCCCTGCGCAACTTGAAGTGGACCAACGTCAAGCCGCAGGTCGACGAGATCACATTTGCCGATGGCAAGCGCATCATCCTGCTCTCCGAAGGCCGTCTGGTGAACCTCGGCAATGCCATGGGGCACCCTTCGTTCGTGATGTCAGCCTCCTTCACCAACCAGACCTTGGCGCAGATCGAGCTGTACAACAATCCCGGCAAGTATGAGCGCCAGGTCTATACCCTACCCAAGCATCTCGACGAGAAGGTCGCCCGGCTCCACCTCGACAAGATCGGCGCCAAGCTCTCCAAGCTCAGGCCCGAGCAGGCGGCCTATATCGGCGTGCCCCAAGAGGGGCCGTTCAAATCAGAACATTACCGCTACTGACCGCGCGGCGCGCCGCCGACGCTCAGCCATTTCTCGAAAAACGTGCTGAGTGGATCAGATTGATAGGCGCCGAAGGGCCCGCGCTCGGCATAGCCATGGCTACGATAGAGGCTGAGCGCCGCTGGTTGCCGCACGCCCGTCTCGAGGCGCAGCACGCGCACGCCCGCCGCCGCCGCTTGCCGCTCTAGCAAGGCCAGGATCTGTCGCCCGAGCTGCCGGCCGCGCATGGTCGGGGCCACAAACATGCGCTTGATTTCGGCCTCGCCCTCGCTGCCCACAACCAGCGCACCGCATCCGACGGCGCGCCCACCAACGCGGGCCACCAGGAAGTGCACGTTCTCGCCGACCAATTCGGAGGCGGGCAAAAGATGATTGCTTGCTGCCGGATAAAGTCGCGCGTGATAGGCATCGGACTCTCCGAGCAACCGCAGCACTTCGCCCTGCGTCGGGCTCTCCAAACCTATAACCAGCGTCGTCATGGCCGCGCCTCAAGGCGCCAAGGGTAGGGCCTTGTTGGCTTTGGGCTTGCCCCGCTTCGCCCACTCCGCCACACTTCGGCAAAGATCCTCGCCCCTCTCGAACGGTCCTTTATCATGCCCTACGAAACATTGCAGGTCGTGTTCGACGATCGAGTTGGCATCATAACAATGAATCGTCCTGAAGCCCGCAATGCCATGACCACGCGCATGATGACCGAACTGCGCGACTGCTTCTCCGCTTTCTATATCGATCCGCAGGTGGCGGCTTGTTTGGTGTTGACGGGCGCCGGTGCCGGCTTCTGCTCGGGGGCCGACCTGAAAGAGCGCAAGGGCATGAGCGAAGCAACCTGGCAGCAACAGCACGCCGTGGTTGAGCAAATGATAAAGGCGATCATGGATTGTCCAATCCCCGTGGTCGCCGCCGTCAACGGCCCTGCCTACGCGGGTGGCATGGAGATCGCCCTCGCCTGCGATTTTATCTATGCCGCTGAAGGCGCCCGTTTTGCCTTGACCGAGGTTAGTCTTGGCATCATGCCCGGTGCCGCCGGCACCCAGAACCTGCCGCGCGCGGTGGGTGTGCGCCGCGCCAAGGAACTAGTGCTGACGGCCATGCCGTTTCGTGCGGACGAGGCCTTTGCCTGGGGCATGGTCAACAAGCTCTGCGCTCCGGACCAGTTGATGGCTGAAGTCATGACCGTCGCCCGACGCATCGCCGACAACGCCCCAATATCGGTGCGACAGGCAAAGAAATCGCTCGACAGAGCCACCGAACTCGACCGCGCGAGCGGCTATGCCTTTGAAATCGAGGCCTACAACCGCACCGTGGGAACTCAGGATCGGCAGGAGGGAAATCAACGCCTTCAACGAAAAACGCAAACCGCGTTACATAGGCCGATGACACGACACGCCTGCCGCTTCTGGGCACCGCGCAGCGGCCATTCGCGGCCAAGACGGGCGATGAGGCATCGCCTTGCCGCCCTCCCCCGTCCTAGGCGGGGCTTGGCACCAACCCCAACACCCCCTATCGAGCCGCCAGCATGACCAAGACCAGCGAACCCATCTCGATCTCATTGGATCCCGGATGGAGCGAGATACGCGACGGCGTACGGCGCGTGTGCGAGCGTTTCCCCAACGAGTATTGGGTCAAGCTCGACCACCTGGAAGCCTATCCAACGGACTTCGTAACGGCTCTGACCGAAACGGGTTATCTCGCGGCCCTTATCCCGGAGACCTATGGTGGTGCCGGCCTGCCGCTGTCTGGCGCCTGCGCAATCCTCGAGACGATTCACGAATCGGGCGCAAACGCCGCTGCCTGTCACGCGCAGATGTACACCATGGGAACCGTGCTCCGGCATGGCAGCGAAGAGCAAAAGCGCAAGTACCTTCCCGGTATTGCCGCCGGTTCCCTGCGCTTGCAGGCGTTCGGCGTGACCGAGCCGACGACCGGTTCGGACACCACACAACTGAAGACGCGTGCCGAGAAAAAAGGCAACGATCGTTACCTTATCAACGGACAAAAGGTCTGGACGAGCCGCGTCCTGCACTCTGATCTGATGCTGCTGCTGGCGCGTACCACCGCCCCCGACAAGGTGAAAAGGCGTAGCGATGGTCTCTCGGTTTTCTTGGTCGATTTGCGGGAAGCCAAGGGACGGGGCATCGAGATCCGCAAGATTGACGCCATGATCAATCACAACACTTGCGAAGTCTTCATCGACAATCTCGAGGTTCCCGCCGAGAATTTGATCGGCGAGGAAGGCAAAGGCTTCAAGTACATTGTCGATAGTATGAATGCCGAGCGCATCCTGATCGCCTCCGAAAGCCTCGGGGATGCCAAGTACTTTATCCGACGCGCGTCGGACTATGCCAAGGAGCGCGTCGTTTTCGGCCGGCCGATCGGACAAAATCAGGGTGTGCAGTTTCCGATCGCCCGAGCGCATGCCGACCTGGTAGCGGCCGACCTGGTCGTGAAAAAGGCCTGCGCCCTATTTGAGGCCGAGCGCGACTGCGGCGCGGAGGCCAATATGGGCAAGATGCTGGCTGCCGATGCGGCATGGAAGGCGGCCGATGCCTGCCTGCAGACGTTCGGCGGCTTCGGCTTCGCCCGCGAATACGGCATTGAACGGAAGTGGCGGGAAACCCGCCTTTATCAGACCGCGCCGATCTCGACCAATCTGATCCTCGCCTACATCGCCCAGCACGTACTGGGCCTGCCGCGGTCATACTAGCGTTGGCAAGGCGCCCAGCGACTGCAACCGCAAGCGCCCACCGTCGCGGCGGTCGGCGCGGTATGGTGAACGGGACGGGCCATCACGCTCGCAAGGCGCGCTGGTTATTCTGGTCGTGCGGCCAAAGGGCAGCGCGCCTACGGGCGAGGGCCGCGCAACGCACACCAACAAACCGATGGGCGCGCAGTCACAACCTCTGGGACCAGCCCGGCCCGTCCCCGCGCCAGGCGCAAGGTTAACGGAACGTTAACCCTAGCAACGCTGGGGCCCTGCGCCGGTCGCAATGGGTGGCGATCGCGACGCCTCGAAGGCCCCTCCGTGAAATCCGCCTGCACAATTGGGGTGTTACCCCGATGGGCGGTGCGGGGCTTCTCCGCCGACTATCGCAGCTGTCTTTTTGTTCCTGCCTTTAGCAAACAAGATGGTGCGGAAGCGATGTGGACTTCAACTACGCAAAGTGAGCTGCGCGAAATCGTCTGGCTGGCGTCAGTCGTCGGCGCCCTGTCTATTCTCGGCACGGGCTTGGCCGTTGCCCTAGCCATGGTCCTCGTGGTGTAACGGGACAACCTCTGGCTCCGCCTCATGCCCTAAGCGGCTGCTCGGGGGGCCTGCGATCATCGAGCTACGTTAGCACCGGCGGACCAACAGGCCCGCCCAAGGCGCCGATCCGGCAAACTCCTGCCTCGCCGCGGCTTGATGGGGGGTTCAGCAGCCGCTGGCCCGGAAGAGAGGCGGCTTGCCAGCGCTAGGATGCAAGAATTCGACCGCGGCCGGTGCCTAGGTGCGTTGCCAGCTATCGGCTCCTGGCGGAGAGCCCAAGCCATCCAGCACCCTCGACGATCAGATCGATGCCAAGACACAGGCCAATGAACCAGAGCCCGGAGGCCGGCCACGAGTTCCAGAGCATCAAGCCGAGAGCGATACTTACCGCGCCGCTCAAGGCGACCCCGCCCCAATTGGGAAAGCGATACCAAATGGAGGTGATGAGGCGAAACAATCCCATCGCCAGGAATAAAATCGCAAACAGGAGCGTTAGGGCAACCGCGGCACTGACCGGGTGCCGGAAGGTCAAGATGCCCGCAACCATGTAGAAGGCGCCGGCAAGCACAAGCAGCAAAGACCCCGCCCACTCGCGCGCACTGAATGCGGCGACAATGCGGATGACGCTTTCCAGCATCAAGACGCCCGCCAGAAAGAAAATCGATACGATCGTGGCCGTCACTGAGGAGGCCGCCACAAGCAGTCCGAGCGCGATCAATGCCGCACCAAGGATAATGAACCAGATTCGATGCTGGTGAATATACGCGACCGTCTTGTTGTCGAGTTCTGATCCGTGACGGACCTCATAGGGTATTGCCATTGCTAGGATCCTGCGAATTGCCGCGTCGTTGCGCGTGACCGGGCGGGTGTTCCACATGGCCCGTATCTTTCCCATCGGGTGTATCCTTGATAATACGCAGGATAATCTGCAGGGCTCATTGACGCCGCCTGCTTGCCTGGCGTGCGCGAACCTCGCGGTCGGCCTCCCGACTGATGGCTAATAGCTGGTTTTCAGGGTTTGACCCGATTGGCAGTTTGGTCCGGGCGCCAAATGCTATGCGCGCCGACCCCTCGGAAATGACCTCGTGAGCCGATGAGCGCACGCGTACGCGCACTGCGAGGTTTGCCCGAACGATCGGCGCCTAAGCGCGGCCCCGTTCAACGTGTGGGTCGCGATCTTCAATCATCTAGCGGAGTTGCACGCGATGAGTGATCTCGTGGTTCTCGACTTCGACGGTGTCGGCACTGCCGATGAGGTTCTGACCAAACTTCGTGGCCTGCAAAAAGAGCATCTCATTGACCTCGAAGACGCCTGCGTCGTCGTTCACACGGAGAATGGCAAGGTTCAGATCAAGCAGGCCTTGAACCTGACGGCCTTTGGTGCGGCGAGAGGGGCGAGTGCCGGCATGTTGGTCGGCGCGCTCACGGGCCTCTTGTTGCTGAACCCGCTGGCGGGCATGGCCGTCGGTGGATTGACGGGCATGGGCGTGGGTGCGGTGTCAGGCTCACTCGCCGACTACGGCATCAACGATGATTTTATCAAGAACCTGGGTAAGACCATTCCCAAGGGATCGTCCGCTTTGTTTATGTTGATCAAGAGGTCGACACCGGACAAAGTTCTGCCGGAACTTGAGCGCTTCAAGCCCCGCGTGCTCAAGACCTCGCTCTCGAACAAACAGGAGGAGAGCCTGCGCTCGGCGCTGCGCACGGCTCAAGCGGCCGCCTGACGGCGACCAGCGCGAGAACAAGCATTGGACCCCGGTTGGTTGGCGCCGGGTTCTGACCCTTGCACCTTGGGGCTGTGGACGCGTGCTTCCCACCCGCTATCGTGACGTTTGCGGCACCGTCGCATCTCTGGCAATGCGCAAGCCGGCCGCGGCTATGCCAACAGACAGTTCGCGAAGTTAAAGACGGGCGACGTAGCCTCAGCGTGGCAACCACTAGCCTGGCTGCCAATAGCCACCGCAACTGTTCCAGGGCATGGGCGCCGACGGTGGGAGTTCCGGACGCACCGATCGTCCGGGATAGAACGAACGGGGCGCGAGCCGGCGTTTCGCAAAAGCTGCCTTAAACATAGATCCCGGATTTTGGACCGGCGCTGGCAGAGATTGGTGGCGAGCACGGCCGACACCCCGCCGGCGAGGAGCGCGGCAATAGCTTCGCCGCGGCGATCCCCGGCGTGATGAGGCGCTCCAGGACGCCAATCTTCTCGACGTCGCCGGCGAATGCCAAAGGCGGCAATCACCCGGCAGATCGTATCATGCTGGCCATCCCGCCGCGCCAGGCGAGCTGGTCTATCGCGGTAGCGTCCGCCCGCAGCAGAGGATGCCGTTACCCGTTCTAGGGCCACAAGCACGGCCATCCACCCTTAACCACTCCGTCCGCCATCGTATTGTCTTTTGGCGGATATTCTCCGGAAGCAAAGTCATAATGCTTGGGGGTTTACCTGTATACCTCACCTCCTGCACCGGCCCTATGCTTGCATCCTCGGTGTTCAAGGAGAAACGAGTAATGACGCAGGTTCTAGCCATTTCTGCCGCGATAGTCGCTGTTATGACCATCCTGGCATTCGGTGAGCCGACCATCCAACGCTCGATGGGAGACGGCGCACAGGCACAACACAGCACCAGGGTGCGCGATCAAGCGTGTTACCGCAGGTGCAGGAACGACATGAGGAAGTCGACGTCGGCGTGCAGCAGGCTGTGCCGCTGACGACTGCTTGGGTTTCCAGCCCCCATGTGCCTTACCGGCGCTCAATCGACCCGCTCGGTCGTATCACCGCAGTAGACGTACAACGCTACCCGCCTGATACTCCGAGCTGGTCGAGGTTGCTGTACCCAATCGAGCGTTGAGTGAGGCGGGAGAGCGGCTCAGCCGCGACCGCTGTCAGCGCGCGTCGGGGCGGGCGGCAAAAGCGCAATCGTAACCCGGTGGCCGCCCCGGAGTTCAGGGCTTTGCCCGCGGCTTTTCAGGGGTTGTGGGGATATTCGCGGCAATCGCAGTGCCACACAAGTTGGAGCGCGGTGTGCCCGGTTATGCGAGCGACTCAGGTGACCTATACCTCGATTGGCAGCGCCCGTCTGGGCATAGCCGGCAGTCCTTGGGGTGCGGTTTGGCTCGGCAGTGTCCTCGTCTTGGCCGGCCTGTTTGTGCTAGCCGATATCATTGCCGCCAAAACCGCGAGCACGATTCTGTTTGGACTAGCGTTGCTGGCCGCCGGCACCTTTGAGATTGTGCACGCATTCTGGGTTGCGCATTGGGGCGCATTTTTTCTGCGGCTTCTCCTGGGTTTGTTCTACGCTATCAGCGGCGGCATGTTGATGGCCTATCCGCTGGCTTCATCCAATCTCCTCACCATCGCCTTTGCGGCCGCCCTGATCGCGTCGGGGGTCGTGCGTCTTTGCTTGGCCAGGGAGTATTGGCAAAGACACGGTGGCTTGCTGCTGGCATCGGGCATCGTCGGCATCCTCGCCGGGCTTGTCGCACTCAGCAAATGGCCGATTGGCGGTGTGTGGGCACTGGGCCTCGTCATCGGCATCGACCTATTGCTGCACGGCGTCTGGTGGATCATGTTCGGCCTGAGCCTGCGGCGACACCCGATCCGCCTTTGAGGTCGGCCAAGAAGGGCTCCCGCAGGGCTGAGCCACGAGGTGAAAAGCCCGCTGGAGGCGAGGCATGAGGCCGGTCATCGATCCTCGCAACGGCGACATCGAGGATGATGCGTCCAGTCCCGACCGACACTCACTGCTTTCCCTTGCCGGCACGCTGCTCGCAGAAATAAGCTTCCCAAAACTTGCGATGGCCTGGATCTGGCTCGTCGTCGCCCCCGGCCTGTTGCTAGGTCTGGCGCCCGTCCTCGCCTCGGTTTGGATCGACGCGCTCTACAGCAAGATCCGCGCTCCGTTCGCCGAACTGTGGCCCGCCGTCCTGCTGTTGGCGATCATCATCGGCGGCCTTCTCGGCGGGCGCACGCTGTTTCGGCTGGCCGAGGGGAGCTTCTGGTCGCTGAACGCGCTTGCCGTGCAGCCTGGCTACGTGGCTTGTCGGGAAGGCCTAAGGCACCTCGCCGAGCGCTGGCTGCCGGCGCAAGCAACCGCTCGGCAACGCGACCGGCTGCGTAGCGCCATGGCCGCGGTGGCCGGCGCCATAGTTTCCGGATTGGCGCTGCTGTTGTTGATCGCGGCCTGGCAGAAGGCGCAGCTCGTCGCCGACTTCGGCAAGTTTGCTTCGCCGTGGCAACTGGCGGGTGTGGTTGTTGCCAACAGCATCGTGATCGTGGCCGGCTACCTCGCGATCGTCGCGCTCATATGGGGCATTGCCGATGCGACCATTGCCCAGCCGCGCGACTTCGACCGCTATTGCGTGAAACCTTCAGCGGGCCGCCAATGGCGAATTGCCCATCTCTCCGACGTGCATATGGTAGGTGAGCGTTACGGCTTTCGCATCGAGTGCGGCAGATCCGGACCGCGCGGAAACCTGCTGTTCCAACGGGCGTTGGAGCAGCTGGCAAATATCCATGCCCGCATGCCCTTGGATGCCATCTTGATTACTGGGGACCTCACCGACGCGGGCCGCTGTACCGAATGGGCGGAGTTCTTCGACGCCATCACACCCTTTCCGCAGTTGGCCGAGCGCCTGCTGATTCTGCCAGGCAACCATGATGTGAACATTGTCGATCGTGCCAATCCCGCACGCCTCGACCTGCCGACCAGTCCGAACAAACGGCTGCGCAAGCTGCGAATGTTGTCGGCCATGCTAGCCGTAGAAGGAGGACGTGTACGTGTTGTGGATCGCGCGCGCCGCCGCCTAGGAGGCCGCTTGCAAGACGCGCTGCAGCCGCACCTCAGTGGGCTGATCAAGTTTGCCGACTGCGGCAAGCCGCGGCTGTCGCGGGAACTGACGGACCTGTGGGCGGGCATTTTTCCCTTAATACTGCCGCCCGACCCGGAAGACGGCTTGGGCATCATGTTGTTGGATTCCAATTCCGACACACACTTCTCTTTCACCAATGCACTCGGCATGATTTCAAGCGAGCAGGTCGAGGGGGTGCAAATCGCGCACGCGCAATATCCGCGCGCCTGCTGGATCATTGCCCTGCATCACCACCTCATCGAATATCCGCGGGCCGCCAAGGCGCTTTCCGAACGCATCGGCACCGCGCTCGTCAATGGCAATTGGTTTATTCGTCGATTGCAGCCTCTGGCTCGCCAGGTGGTGCTCATGCACGGACATCGACACTTCGATTGGATTGGAGAATGCGGCGGGCTTTCGATCGTGTCCGCACCGTCACCCGTGATGAGCCTGGCCGAGAATGCTGCCGCCAGCTTCTATGTTCATACCTTTGTGGTCGCACCGGAGCGGCGGCTGGAGATTCTGCCGCCGCAGCGCGTGCTTTTGAAGCCGCCGGTCGAGCGGTAATGGACGAGGTCGCAACGCTGCCCGACAGCAGCGATATCCGAGTGCTCTCGCCGCCGCCGCCGCCGTCGTGCCGTTATCAGGGCTGGTCCAAGATTGGGTCAGGGTTCCGCCCGATATGAAAGTCATCCCCAGCACCACAAAGTAACCGGAGTTTATTTGAACAGCGCGTGAGCGGCGCTCGCTGCTGGCACCGCTTTTTGATCGAAGCCAGCCCTGCCAAAGGGCGGCGCGCGCCACCTGCTCGGCGAGACCAAAGGCGGGGTCGCCATCGCTGGCTGCCGCTATGAACCAAACCTGCGCGAACCACATAAGGAAAGCAGCTCACCATGTCAGCGGATGGTTTGGGTCGCCCCAGAGCTGGCAAAGCTCCGCTTGGGTTGGCCCTGGTGGCGGCGCTCGTGCTGGCGGCGTGCCGGCCCGAAGCCGAACCCATGATGCTGGGTGCCCGACCGGTTCGCACCGTGGTGGCAGAACGAAACGAAGCCGGCACGCCGATCACCCTTACCGGCCGCATTGAAGCAGAGGACGAAGTCTCCCTGGCCTTCCGCATTTCGGGGCGAATCCTCGAAAGCGATCTCAAGTTGGGGGACAATGTACAGGCGGGGCAGCTCATCGCCCGCCTCGAATCGCAAAACGAGCTCAACACCCTGCGAACCGCGAAGGCCCACCTCGCCGCCGCGCAGGGGCAATTGACGCAGGCGCGCAATCACTTTGAACGCCAGGACACACTGCTGCGGCAGGGTTGGACAACGCGCGCAAACCATGGTCAAGCCGGCTCAGCGCGAAGCGCTGGCAATACCGGTCGTGTGCAGGAGGGTCTTTGCAACGCGGCAGAGGCGGTTGCGGCAATGGCAACTGGCATTTCAATGCCGTGTATAACCCGTAAGAACGTTAGAATTGGCGAATAGCCCAACGAACCGGCGGCCGCCGCCGTAGGGCAAATAGCAAAAGCGCCCGCAGCCCAACGCCGCTAGGCGAAAATCACCGCTAGCTCTCAAAACGAGCCGAAAGCGGTACCCAGCATTATGACGGCGAACAACGCCAGAATGGCACCGAGGATACCCACAACGGCCATGTCGAAATAGCTCTGGCCATGCGTCAATCCGCAAACGGCGAGTAGGCTGACCACCGCGCCGTTGTGGGGCAGGCTGTCGAGCGTGCCGGCCGCGATTGTAGCCACGCGGTGCAAGAGCGCGGGTTCAATGCCCGCTTCGGCGGCAATTCGCATATAGGTGCCGCCGAGAGCATCGAGGGCAATCGTCATGCCGCCCGAGGCCGATCCGGTGAGGGCTGCCAGCACGTTGGTGGCAACGGCCAGGGAGACCAGCGGACCGCCGCCGATCGAAAGCACCCACTGGCTCACGACGGCGAAACCCGGCAGGGCGGCGACAACCGCGCCGAAACCAACCAGACTAGCCACGCTGAAAGCCGGTAGCACGGAGGCGTTGGCGCCGGCATCCATGCTCTGGCGCAAAGCCGGCAACCGAGACCAATTCACGGCAATGACGGTGACAACGGCGGTCGCCAAAGCCACGGCGACTGACCACACACCACCCACCGCCGACAGGGAAGTCGCTCCCCACTCCTCCTTGGCCAGGTAGGATAGGTCCAGCCTCGGTAAGACGGCCAAGGACATCAGCAGATTGATGCTGACAACCACGCCGAGGGGGAGCGCCGCGCCCAGGATCGGCGGGGTGGCCTGGCTGCGATAGCCGCGCTGGATTTCTGCCGGATCGAATTCGCGCGCAGCGGTGGCACGCTCGCGAACGAATTCATTGTCGGCAACCCGCTCGCTCACACCGTCAGGGTCCGGCCCATAGCCCTCGCCTGCCGCGCGCGCCGCGCTCTCCGCGCGCCAAAGCCACCAGAGTCCGAAGGCCAGAATGATAAGCGAAGCAATGATCCCAAGACCTGGCGCGGCGAAGGGCGTGGTGCCAAAGAACGGCATCGGAATCGCGTTCTGGATCGCCGGTGTTCCCGGGAGTGCGGACATCGTGAAAGTTGAGGTGCCGAGAACGATGGCCGCCGGAATTAGGCGTCTGGGAATGTTGGCGGCTCGGAACAAACTCTGCGCCATGGGGGCAAGCACGAAAAACGCCACGAACAGGCTGACGCCTCCATAGGTGACCATTGCGCCGGCTAGGGTGACGGACAACACCGCCCGATGCGTCCCAAGTTTTTCGGTCATGAAGCTGGCGATCGCCTGCACGGAACCGCTGTCTTCCATCAGCTTTCCGAACAGCGCCCCGAGCAGAAACAGCGGAAAGAACTGCGCCAGGAATTCGCCGGCGCTGCGCATGAAGGTCTGAGTCCAATGCGCGAGCAGCGGCTCGCCGGCCGCGGCCGCAGCAACCAGCGCGGCGCACGGCGCCAGAAGCAGCACGCTCCACCCCCGAAAAGCGAGCCAAATCAGCAATCCAAGCGCGCCCAGAATCCCCAGCAGATCCATGATCTCAGCACTCTGCCAGCAGCACGTCGATATCGGCGGTCGAGCGTTGGCCAAGATCGCTCGCGTGTTGCTCAAGAAAAGCGCTTGCGGCTCGCCTGCCCTCGTCACGCAGCATCCATAGGAAGTCGCGTTCGCCGTTCAGCTTGGAGGAATAGCCCAGATCGGTCATCAACTCGGTGGTAATCCGGTGCATGCGCATCTGCGACCAGCGCTTGCCTTCGCCCGAGCCGGGGTCGGCTACCTGGCGCATCAGTGCGATCATGCGCAGCTCCTTCATTAGCGTCGCGTTGAAGGAGACCTCGTTGAGCCGATTGAGGATTTCGGCAGCCGAGCGCGGCGTGCCTGGGCGTTCACGTGGATTGATCTGTATGAGGATTGTATCTTGCGCGTCGCTCTCGCGAATCAGGGGTGTAATCGTCGGGTTACCAGCGAAGCCGCCATCCCAGTACGGTTCCCCGTCGATCTCTATGGCTTGGAACATGGTTGGCAAGCACGCCGAGGCCAGTAAGACATCCGGCGTTACTTCGTCGTTTCGAAATATGCGGCCGCGGCCGGTGCGAACGCTTGTTGCCGTGATGAACAACTTGATGGGCGATTTTGCCAAGCGCTCAAAGGCGATGCTTTCGCGCAATATGGGCGTCAGTGGATTGAAGCCGCGGGGGTTGAGGTCGTACGGCGAGAAAACGCGCGAAATGAGATCAAAGGCGATGAACACCGGGGAATTGTCGAGCGACCAACGCCCGAACAGCCGATCGAGTGGCGTTCGCTGCAGTGGACTAAAGGCAGCGGCGGTCGCCACGCGATCCCAGTAGGCATCAAGCGCCGCGCGTGCCCCGTCGGCCTCGCCTTCGATCCAGCCGTGGGCGAGCACCGCCGCGTTCATCGCCCCGGCCGACGTACCGGAGATGGCTTCGATGCGTAACTGCCCTTCCTCCAACAGGCGGTCGAGCACTCCCCAGGTGAAGGCGCCGTGCGAGCCCCCGCCTTGCAGAGCAAGGTCGATCAACAAGGGCCGTCCGTTGTGGGTCTTGAAAGGCATGACTAATCGCTATCGCACCCTTTTGGCCACCGCCCCGGCCGGTATGCAATGCCAAAGGAAGCGCCGCCAGCGAACCCTAAGGCGCACGCCAGATAGCGACCGGTGAGCCGGGAGCAAATCGGTCGAGACGGCTGGCGGCGCTGAGCGCCGATGATCGGCGCCGCTCGGGCTCCACTCGGGCGGCGTGAGCAAACGCCGCCTTGGCTGCCGTTCGCTTGGCCTTGCGAGGTTTGCCGTCTGCGTCCTGGTCCGCCGGTGCCCCACAAGGTGTGCGCCGAAGTCATCGTTGTTAACGCGCGGCTCAGGCCGCTCTTTTGATCGGTGGCGCCTGCTGCGTGTCCGTGGAGGCCCGCAGCGCTTCTGCCCAGCTGCGCTGCCACGCCTCTGCGGCATTCAACCAGATTTTGAACGGAGTGAGCGTCATTTCGCCGAGCCGCATCATCTCCGCCACCGGGTTTGCTACCGACGGCCGGCGCGACGTCGACGGGTCCGGCGCGGCGCCCCGGGACTTGAGCTGTTGCTCCCAGTCACCCATGAGCTGGTCGATCATCTGCGCCTGAACCTTGGAGGCCTGTAGCAGATGCTCGCGCGTCGCAACGGTGACGCTGTTCGGCCAGCCTTGTGCGCGCTGCGCCGCCGCTACCTGATCGAGAACGTCCGTGAGATAGCGCTCATTGACACGGGAGATCTCATCGCGCCACTGCGAAACCGCGTTGAACACATCCATTACCGCTTGGCGCGCCTCACCGTTCAACCACGTGAAGTTGCGAATTTCGGAGGCAGGCATCATGGCGAACGCTCCTCATAGCTGGCAGTGGCTCGTGCCGGCCTGCATATAGAGCCGTTCCACCCAGGTACATCCGTGGGAACACTGAGTTTGCACTTCATGAGCATGAGGAACATGCGGAGCACGAGAAGATGAGCCGGCTTGGTCACGAAGCTATCGTATTGCGCGGGCCGTCTCCGCCGAGGCACCCCGGGGAGCGGCGAGAGCCAATGAGCGCCGACCCCGTAAAGAACGCGGCATCTCACCACTGAGCTGGCGCTCATCTCCGCCCAGGTTCCCCGTGGCGCACGCAGGAAACGACAACCCGCCAGGCGACGAAACGGGAGCGCATTTGGCGGCTGGACGACGTCCTTGTAAACGTTCGATTTGCGGCAATTGACGGAGCTCGATCGGCCCTGTACTTCAAGCTTGGGCGCAGGCGTGGCAAAAAATCGTTATGAAGGCCCGGCAGCTGATCGATGGCTGTTCCTTTGGACTTGAAGCCCTCAAGGCCACTGGGCAGGCATTCGATAACGCTTGGCAGGAGATCGCTGGCAACTTCGGCAGTGCTGCGGGGGAGGTTGAGGCGGCGGGTCTGCACTGGCGAGCGCCTTGCCGTCAATTGCCAACGAGGACATTCGCAACGCGGAGGTCTTGAAACGGGCGGCGCTGGAAAGGATGGCGCTCGACTACAAGGACCGGCTAGGCGGGTCTCGCCGCTGAGGTCGCATCCTTCCAGCAGCCAAATTGGGTGGGGCAGCCAGGGGAGCTGGGTTTGCCAACGCCCGTGCCCCCTCTGTGCAAAACGTGGGGATATTCCAAGCGGGCGGTCCGCCGAGGCCGGTGCACGGGTGTTATTTTGCGACGGGCCCATCCAGAGGCCGCTTTGCCGTTGGGCACCCCTCAGTGGGGCCTCGGCGGCGCCCAGCGCGCAACCGTCTGAATTTGTGAGGGATCAAATATTGGTGGCGCTTCCTGTGTTTGAGCTTCCCGACAAGATTGAGCGGGCTGGACACATAGGAGGCTGGCGCACCCGACAGGATTCGAACCTGTGACCTTCGCCTTCGGAGGGCGACACTCTATCCAGCTGAGCTACGGGTGCGTTGGGCCGGTGATAGCGCATTTGACCGCCGGCCGCAAACGTCCCAAAAGCTTGCCGCATCCGTGTCTCGATGGATCGGTGGCGGGAGTTTCGGAATGGCCGACGCAAGCCAAATACGATCGGGCGAGATAACCATCTCACTGCCCGAAACTTACGATACAGGTATTTATTTCATCGGTCGCATTCGTACGCCCTTCAAAACTCGCGACGACTGCCCGAAGAACAGTGCTCAATCAAACGCCGTTGGCCAAGTCGAACTTGACCCGCGCTACGCGCTCGCGCTGAGGGACCTTGAGCACTATAGTCACATTCATCTCCTCTATTGGATGCACGAGGCGCGGCGCGACCTTGTCCAGCAAGTGCCGGCCCATCTGGGTCATCCGCGCGGCACGTTTGCCCTGCGTTCACCGGTACGCCCCAACCCAATCGCGCTGGCGACCGTCGAACTTGTCAACATCGACGGGGCCACGCTTGTAGTGCGCCGCGTCGACTGCGTCGACGGCACCCCCCTCGTCGATATCAAGCCTTATTTTGCTTCTGTGGACAGCTTCCCGCACGCCCGGCGACCATGAAGGCTCTCTCGGCGGAACCTCACCGCGCGCCGGCATCCCAGCGTGGCGTCGTTCGGCACCCTCTTCTTGGCTGACAATCCGTCCCGTCCAACTATAGTGCGCGGCATGGCCACTCAATCCACCAGGCATGACAAGTCCCACCGAGGCGCTGCCCTCTGCTCGGTCCCGGCCGGCGAACCCGTGCCCATCATCAAGGGCAGCCAAGTCTACCTGATCGACGGCTCGGGCTACATTTTCCGGGCTTTCCACGCCCTGCCTCCGCTCACGCGGCCCTCGGACGGACTGCCCGTCGGCGCCGTGCATGGCTTCTGCGGCATGTTGTGGAAATTGCTGCAGGACGCGCGCAAGTCGAGCGGCCCGACGCATATTGCCGTCATTTTCGACGCGAGCGAAAAGACCTTCCGTAATGAAATCTACAAGGACTACAAGGCGCACCGTCCCCCGGCGCCGGAAGAGCTTGTGCCGCAATTTCCCCTGATCCGCGACGCCGTCAAGGCCTTCAATATTGCCTGCGTCGAACAATACGGCTTCGAAGCGGACGATTTGATTGCCACCTACGCCATGCGCACAATCGAGAGTGGTGGCGATGTAACGATCGTATCCTCAGACAAGGACCTCATGCAGTTGGTGCGCCCCGGCATTTCGATGCTGGACACCATGAAAAATCGCAGCATCGGCCCCGACGAGGTACGCGAGCGTTTCGGAGTGCCGCCCGAGCGTGTCATCGACGTGCAGGCGCTGGCTGGAGATTCGATCGACAACGTGCCCGGCGTGCCCGGTATTGGGGTCAAAACTGCCGCCGAGCTGATCAATGAATATGGCGACCTCGAGACATTGCTGAGCCGCGCGGCTGAAATCAAACAACCGAAGCGCCGCGAGCGCCTGACGGAATACGCCATCCAGGCCCGCCTCTCCTACGATCTGGTAAAGCTGAAGGTCGATGTCGAGCTCGAGGTCGCGCCCGAACAGCTTGGGGTCCGCGATGCCGACGCCCAGCGCTTGTTGGCTTTCTTGCGGGAAATGGAATTCGCAACGCTGACCAGGCGCATTGCCGAGGGCCTCGGTGCGGCCGCCCCTCCGCCGGCGCAACGCACGTCGGCCGCGAGCCAGGGCGGCACCACCGAGGCGGTTGCGCACGAACGCAGCAAGCTCGCCGGCAGGCCAATGGCCCCCGGCGCCTGGACGCCAAGCGCTAAGGTCGCGGTCGCCCGCCAAGCCGCAAGCGGCAAAATCGAGCGCAGCAGATACGAAACCGTGACCGATCTCGCCAACCTCGAAGGGTGGATCGCCCAAGCGCGTGCAGCCGGCCGGTTCGCCTTCGATATTGAAACGACGAGCCTCGATCCGATGCGGGCCGAATTCGTTGGCTTCTCGATGGCGGTGGCACCGGGTAAGGCCTGTTACGTGCCGATCGGACATCGGCCTGCCAGCGGTGCCTTCGATTTCGGGGAAGGCGCGCTGAAACAGGTCCACGTCGGTGACGCCTTGAGCGTTTTGCGCCCGTTGCTGGAGGATGCATCCGTCCTCAAGATCGGGCAGAACCTCAAGTACGATTGCGTCGTGTTGGCCCAGCATGGCATCGCGCTCGCTCCCCTGGACGATACGCTGCTGCTTTCCTACAGCCTCGACGGCGGTCGCGGTAACCACGGCATGGATGAGTTGGCCGAGCGCCACCTCGGCCATACGTGCGTACCCTTCAGCGAGGTGTTGCAGTACGCCCCCGGGGCCAAAAAGTCCGACAAGACCTTCGCCCAAGTGCCCCTCGACAAGGCCACCGAATATGCCGGCGAGGATGCCGACGTCACCTTGCGCTTGTGGATGCTGCTCAAACCTCGGCTGGTCGCCGAGCGCATGACAGCCGTCTACGAAACGCTGGAGCGACCGATGGTGCGCGTCCTGGGCGAGATGGAGCGAGCCGGCGTCAAGGTTGATCGAAGCATCCTGTCACGCCTGAGTTCCACCTTCGCACAACGCGTCGCTCGCCTCGAGGAGGAGATCTACACCCTGGCCGGCCACAAGTTCAACTTGGCTTCGGCGCGGCAGTTGGGTGAATTCCTGTTCGACAATCTCAAGCTGCCGGGTGGCCGCAAGACCAAGACCGGGCAATGGGAAACGCGCGCCGGCCTGCTCGACGATCTCGCCGCCAGCGAGGACTTGCCGGAGCATGCGCGCAAGCTCATCAATGTAATGCTGGAATGGCGGCAACTCACCAAGTTGATGTCGACCTACACCGACTCGCTGCCGCAGCACATCAATCCCGATACCGGCCGCATCCATACGAGTTACGCCCTGGCTTCGACGACGACTGGCCGCTTGGCCTCCACCGATCCCAATCTGCAGAACATTCCCATCCGCACCAAGGAGGGGCGGGAAATCCGTACGGCTTTTATCGCCGAGCGCGGTCACAAGCTTATTTCGGCCGACTACAGTCAGATTGAGTTGCGCGTGCTTGCCCATATCGCCGATATTCCGCAGCTAACGCGCGCCTTCAGCGACGGCCTCGATATCCACGCCATGACGGCGTCGGAAATGTTTGGTGTCCCCGTGCAGGGCATGCCCGCCGACGTCCGACGCCGCGCCAAGGCGATCAATTTCGGAATAATCTACGGTATCTCGGCGTTCGGCCTCGCCGCCCAGCTTGGCATTTCCAAGCAGGAGGCCGGCGAATATATAGCGACCTATTTCAAGCGGTTCCCCGGGATTCGCGACTACATGGACAGTATGAAATCGCGTGCGCGCCAGCGCGGCTTTGTTGAGACCATTTTTGGTCGGCGGGTGCATTACCCTGAGATCAATACCAAGAACCCATCGATGCGCGGCTTCCTGGAACGGGCAGCCATCAATGCCCCGATCCAGGGCTCGGCCGCCGATATCATCCGGCGCGCCATGATCCGCATGCCGAGCGCGCTCGAAGCCGCTCGGCTTGCCTCCGTGCGAATGCTGCTACAGGTCCACGACGAACTGGTCTTTGAGGCGAAAGAGGCCGAGGTCGAGAACGCCCTGCAAACCATCGCACGCGTCATGGAAAAGGCGGCCGAACCCACGGTTCGCCTGCGTGTGCCGATCCATGTTGATGCAAAGGCGGCCGACAACTGGGAGGCCGCCCACTAGCAGCCGGCGCCGCCGCTTGCTTGACCCCCTAAGGTGGTTTGGGCTTGCCCGCCGGCGGCGCATCGTGGCGGCTGCTTGCAACGACCGCCACGATTGCCGGCCGCCGCGACATTTATTTGATCAAAAATTTCTCAATGCGATCACCGCCCTTTAGTTTGGCGGCAAGCCATCTGGGTTTGCGGCCACGCCCGGTCCAAGTTTCGGACGGATCATCCGGATTGGCGTACTTGGCAGCCACGGTGCGCCCTTTTCCGCCGCGCCCGCCGAAGATATCGCTCACCTTAAAACCTGCACTGGCGATCAGCGCTTCCACTTTGCTGCGAACCTCACCCCGTGTCCGATCTTCCGCGCTCGCCTTGGCTTTCTTCAACTTCAACTCGAGTTCTTGCAGCTCCTTGAAGGACATTTTGTCCAGGTCTTTGGCCATAATTGTATATTCCCTTGAAGCCCGTCGCTGTCGCACCAGTTAGATTGAATGGCTTAAAATATTCCAAATCTCAACCGTTTTCTCACACGGCAGTTCTGGTAGAGAATTGCTGATGCCTGTTCGCCATTAGCAGTTGCGATTGATTCCTAGCTGTCGCCACTAACAGATTGTTGGAACTTTCTTTGGTCTCGCCGGCGCGCCGCTGCGCCCTGCAGGCAAGAGTAGGTTGGATGCGCGGGAAGCATAAATTGCATATTTCATACATGACCTTAAGTTGGTCGCTGTATTTCGATCCGGCGCCACGACGGGCCGGCGGGCATGGCCCAGCCGAACTCCGGCAGCTACGCCCCGAAAGCGCATTACTGAAAGGTTGCGCGCGGAAACTATTCATTAGACAAAGACCATTGCGAAGGCGAAAACGCGCGAAGAGCGGATTATCATAGGCGGTTAGGGTGGAGATCGAAACAGATCAGCAGTTTAAGACCGTACGCGACTGGCTGCGTTATGCGGTCAGCCGTTTTCGTGCGGCTGATCTTAGTTATGGTCATGGCACAACCAATGCTGTCGACGAAGCCGCTTATCTCATTTTGCATACTTTGCATCTACCGATCGATCAGCTTGAACCGTGGCTCGACGCGCAATTGCTGCCATCCGAGCGCCGGGGTCTGGCAAAGGTCATTGAAACCCGGGTTAGCACCCGCAAACCCGCGTCCTATCTGACCAACGAGGCCTGGATCCAGGGGCATTCCTTCTACGTGGACGAGCGCGTTATCGTGCCCCGCTCCTACATCGGTGAATTGCTGGCGGGACGCCTCGCCGACGTTGTGCAGGACCCCGATGCCATCGGACGCGTGCTCGACATCTGTACCGGGTCCGGTTGCTTGGCGATCTTGGCAGCGATGGCCTTTCCAAATGCGGATATCGATGCCAGCGACGTCTCCGCCGCCGCCCTTGACGTCGCCCGGCGCAATGTGCGCGACTATGGGCTCGAAGGGCGCATCAACCTGCTGCACTCCGACCTGTTCGCGGCGCTCTCGGGCCGGCGCTATGACCTCATTTTGGCCAATCCCCCCTACGTGCGCGAAGATGCCATTGCCGCCTTCCCACCGGAGCACGCGGCCGAGCCTAGGCTAGCGCACGCCGGCGGCGTCGACGGCTTGGAGGTCGTGCGCGGTATCCTTGCCGTGGCCGCCGATCATCTTTCGGCCGCAGGCATCCTGGTGGTCGAGGTCGGCAGCGGCCGCGCGCTCCTGGAGCGGCAATTCCCTCGGCTGCCCTTGCTGTGGCTCGACACCGCCGCCAGCGAGGGCGAGGTCTTTGCCCTGACCCGTGGGCAGTTCGCGGGATTGAAGTGAGCTTGCGAGACGCGCCTGGCGGGTGACGCCAGCCGCTGCGGCGCCGTATCGAAACCACCTGATAAGAAGAATCGCGGTTATAATGGCGGCGATGGCCGAGCCCAATCCGTTCACCGAAGCTAAGCGACGAGAACATGTTGAGGCGGCGTTTGCCGTCGATGAGGTGCGGCTCGCCAATCGTAACGCGGGCGTTTTGTTGGAAGCCCTGCGTTACGACCTGACGCCCGTAGGCTTGCACTATCTGCTCAATCACTTCGACGTTCCCTACGTTGCAGACGATGGCTGGCAGCTCGCCCTACAAGGGCACGTCTTAAGGCCGACGTCGTGGTCGCTCGGCGATCTCAAGGCGTTGCCGGCACGCACGCTGCGCGTGACCATGGAATGCGCCGGCAACGGCCGCGGGCTATTGACGCCGCGCTACCCCAGCATGCCCTGGCTGCACGAGGCGGTGGGAACCGCCGAATGGACCGGCACTGCCCTCAAGCATGTGCTTGAGCGCGCGCAACTGGATGATGATGTGATCGAGATCGCCTTTATCGGCGCCGACCGCGGTTTCGATCGCGGCGTCGAGCACAGTTTCGGCCGCAGTCTCAAGCGTGAGCTGGCGCTCAGCGAGGATGTGTTGCTGGCTTGGGCGATGAACGGCGACCCGCTGCTGCCCCAGCACGGCTATCCATTGCGCCTGATCATGCCTGGCTGGTACGGCATGGGTAATGTCAAATGGCTAACACGCATCGAAGCCCTGCCTCAGCCCTACCAGGGATTCCAGCAAGCCGTCGGCTATCACTACCGCCCCGCGCCCGGCCTGCCGGGCACACCCGTCACGCACATGCGCGTCAAGGCGCTGCTGGTGCCACCCGGTATTCCCGACTGGTATTCCCGCCACCGCCTGCTCGATGCGGGCACTACCGAGGTTTTCGGTCGAGCCTGGTCAGGCGGCGGCGTCCCAATCGCGCACGTGGAAGTTGCCATCAACGGCCACTGGCAGCCGGCCAGCCTCGATCCGCCGCAGGGCAAATTTGCCTGGCAAGCCTGGCGGTATATGTGGCAAGCCCAAGCCGGCGAATACGAGTTGGCCTGCCGGGCTACCGACGCCAATGGTGAAACCCAACCGCTCGAGCCACGCTGGGACTCGGGCGGGTTTGGCAACAACGCCGTGCAACGCGTACGGGTTTGGGTAAGATAGCAACAATGGACGAAATCGCAGTATCGCTGTGGCGCGGCAAGGCCGACGGCAGCTATCAGGTGTACCGCGTGCCGCAGCGTGACAATCAGACCGTGCTCGATGTCGTAACCTGGGTGCAACGCAACGTCGATCCCACGCTGGCCTACCGGTTTGCCTGTCGCGTGGGCATGTGCGGCAGCTGCGCCATGACGGTGAACGGCCGGCCGCGTTGGACCTGTCGGACGCATACGGCCAAGGTTGTCAGTAAGGGCAGGCTCGAGATCGGACCGCTCGCCAATCTCCCGATCATCAAAGACTTGGCGTGCGACCTGCAGCCCTTCTTCGAGAAGTGGCAGAAAGCCAAGGCGGTATTCGCACCGCGCCTGACGCGGAAGGACGCGATCGAGCGCATCATGCCAACGACGGCGGCACGCCTGGCCGCAGACGCCGCCATTGAATGTATCAACTGCGCGGTGTGCTATGCCGCTTGCGATACGGTGCGGTGGAACGCTGACTACCTGGGGCCAGCGGCGCTCAATCGGGCCTGGACGTTGGTAAACGACGTGCGCGACACGGGCAATCGCCAGCGGCTCGCCGCCGTTGCCGCCACCGGGGGCTGCCATAGCTGCCATTCGCATCAAAGTTGCCAGCAGCACTGCCCAATCGCATTGAACCCGACCGCCTCCATCGCCGGCCTCAAGCGCCGCACCATGCAGGCCTACCTCAGGGGAGAGCTCGAGTGAACGTGCGCCTTTATGTCCTCCAGCGCGCCAGCGCCGCTTTTATGGCGCCCCTGCTGTTGATTCATCTTGGCGTCATCTTTTATGTCAGCAGCCGCGGATTGAGCGCCGCCGACACCCTGGCTCGGACGCGCGGCAGCCTGCTTTGGGGTGCCTTCTATGCCGCTTTCGTTGTGGCTGCCGCCACTCACGCGGCGATTGGCGTGCGCGTCATTGCCAGCGAATGGACGCGCTGGCGCGGCGGCGCGCTCGAGGCGCTGATGTGGGCTTGCGGCCTGCTGCTGGCCGCCCTCGGTCTGACCGCGGTCGCAGCGGTGGTGCTGGTATGAACGGCAACCGGGGACGGCCGCAGCGTGCCCCCAATACCAGCGGCCATCGTCGCGATCCCCTGTGGCTCGCCGCCTTGCTGCATCGCATTTCGGGCCTGGCGCTAGCCGCCTTTCTGCCCCTGCATTTCCTGGTTTTTGCCTTGGTCCTCAAAAGCGCGGCGACACTCGATGGCTTTCTGCGCTGGACGGCCAACCCCGCGGTCAAGCTCGCCGAGACGGGTCTCGTGTTCCTGCTGACGCTGCATTTGCTCGGAGGCATCCGCATCCTGCTCCTTGAGAACCTGCCCTGGTTTGCCGGCCATAAGCAGCTGGTGGCGGCAGCGCTGCTGACCGCCTCAATGCTGGCGCTCGTGTTTATTGCGCGCGCCGCCTAACGGCGGTGAAGGGATCATGCTCGAACGGTTCGCGACCGACGTCTTAATCCTGGGTTCCGGCGGTGCCGGCCTCTTTGCGGCTTTGCACGCCCATCAAGCCAACCCGGACCTCGGCATTACCATCGCCAGCAAGGGCCTCATCGGCAAGTGCGGCTGCACGCGCATGGTCCAAGGCGGCTACAACGTCGCGCTCAATCCAGGTGACTCCATCGAGCGTCACTTCATGGATACCATCGAGGGCGGCAAGTGGCTGTCCAACCAGAACATGGCCTGGACGCTCGTGAGCAAAGCCGTCGAGCGCGTGCAGGAGCTGGAAAACGAGATCGGCTGTTTCTTCGATCGCAACCCTGACGGGACGCTGCATGGCAAAGCGTTTGCCGGCCAGACCTTCGATCGCACCGTGCACAAGGGTGATCTTACCGGGATCGAAATCATCAACCGGCTGCTGGAGCAGGTTTGGGCGCGGCCGATGCAGCGCCTCGAAGAGCATCGCGCGGTGGCGCTCATTCCAACGGCCGACCGGCAGGCCTTGGCCGGCGTTTTGCTGATCGATATGCGTTCGGGCACCTTTCGCTATGTGGCCGCCAAGGCCGTGCTGCTGGCAACCGGCGGCGGCCCAACCATGTATCGCTACCACACGCCCTCCGGCGACAAGAGTATGGACGGCCTTGCCATGGCGCTGCGCCTAGGTCTGCCGCTGCGCGACATGGAGATGGTACAGTTCCATCCCACGGGCCTGCTGGCGGGTCCCGACACGCGTATGACCGGAACCGTGCTCGAGGAAGGCCTCCGCGGTGCCGGCGGGCATCTCATCAATGGTGCAGGTGAACGCTTCATGCAGGCGCGCGACCCGCGCGCCGAACGGGCCACGCGGGATTTCGTATCGCGCTGCATCTATGAGGAGATGCGTGCCGGGCGCACCACGCCACACGGCGGCGTCTACCTCAAGATGAGCCACCTCGGCCCGGACCAGGTCGCCAAGCAATTCAAGGGCATGGTCGAGCGCTGCGCCGATTGCGGCTTCGACCTGGCGGCCGGGCTGGTCGAAGTCGTACCAACCGCGCACTACCTGATGGGAGGCGTGGTTTGCGAGGTCGACACCGCCACCGAATTGCCGGGTTTGTTCGTGGCCGGCGAGGACGCCGGCGGCGCGCACGGCGCCAACCGCCTCGGCGGCAATGGTGTTGCCAATTCAACGGTGTTCGGCGGTATTGCCGGAGACACCATGGCCAACTGGATTGCGCGCAACCCGGCCGAACGACCGCCCGACGAAGCGGTATTGCGATTTGAATTGGCGCGCGCGCAACATCCCTTCGCCCGCCCCCGCGGCGATCTCAATCAACTCCGTGAACGGCTGCTCGATGTCATGTGGGACGATGTCGGCGTCATCCGCGACGCCGCCGGGTTGCGCCGGGGCAGGTCGACGATCGATGAGCTGGAGCGCGAACTGTTGGCGAGCGGCCTGGCCGACGGCGAGCGCCCTTTCAATCTGACCTGGCACGATTGGCTGAACCTGCGTTCCCTGATCGAGGTGTCGAAGACGATTGTGGCGGCCGCGCTCAAGCGCGAGAACAGTCGCGGCGCACACTTCCGCGAAGACTTCCCGCAAGAGGGCGATCTCGCGAGCTCAACCTTCACCGTGGTGCGCCAGCACAGGGACGCCGCCCTTACCATCGCGGCACAGCCCGTCGAGTTCACGATCATCAAGCCGGGCGAGAGCTTGTTACAGCGGGCAGGGCCCTGAAGCGAGTGTGGCGCCCCCCCTGCGACGGCGTGAGGCGACGTCGGTCTCGCCACTTGGCGGCACGGCCCCTTTTTGCTTGCTTCCCCGTCAGGGGAAGGGACATATCGTTGCCAACGCGCCCGGCGAGGTCTGCCGATGATACCCATCGCTCCGCTGCAAAGAACCGCTGAGGTCTTGATGGCAAAGGCTGCCATCGAGATCCCCGAGGACTACCTGGCCGGACTGCGCCACTGCGCCGACACGGAGAAGGGCGAGCTCTCCGCCTTCGTCATTCAGGCGATGCTGGAAAACTACGAAGCCGCCAAGGAAGACCGGCGCGCCATGTGCGGCGACACCGGTGTGCCCCGCTGGTATGTCAAATTCGGCAACGAAGCGCGCATTGAGGGTGGCCCGATTGCGCTGGAGGCGGCGCTACGCCGGGCCACCGCTAAGGCGACGCACGACGTGCCGCTCAGACCCAATCGCGTGCACCCGCTTTGGCGCACCGATCACAATAACAACTGCGGGATCGGCGCACCGGAAATCGAATACTCGTTCCATCCGGATGGCGACTGGATCGACCTCACCACCGTGCATAAAGGTGGTCTGTTCGGTTCCGACTACCGCATGCTCTTCCCAGGCGATGGCATCGAGGGCATCAAGCGCTTCTACCTTGATACGTTGATCGCATTCGGCCGGCGCGGGCTTGCCTGCCAGCCCGCCATCGTCGGCGTAGGCCTCGGCGGCTCAAAGGACATTTCGATGGTGCTCGGCAAGCAGGCCGCTTGCCTGCGCAGCGTGGGCTCGCGCAACCCCGACGCAAAGATCGCCGCGCTCGAAGATGAGCTCAAAGAGCTCGGCAACACCATAGGCATGGGTGCCATGGGTTTCATGGGCTCGTCCATGGTGGTCGATTGCCACATTGAGGTCGGCTATTGCCACACCGGCGGCATGCCGATGAGCGTGCACATGTTCTGCCTGTCCTCGCGTCGCGCCACCGCGCGCGTGTACCCCGACGGCCGCGCCGAGTTCCGGAGCGACCCGCAGTGGTTCACCGACTACATGCGCCGAACCGGCGTCGAGTGGCAGGAGCCCGCCCATGCCAGCGCAGCCGAATGACGGGGTCGATGGCAGGCGTGCAACGCGCTGCCAGAGCCCGGTTCGTCGCGCCGGGCCGGCTACGCGGCGGCCGTGTGCGCCCTTTATTACCAGGCCTGTTGCAGGCGGGATGTTCGCCAAGCCGCCCTAGCCGTCGGTGCGGCGGCGGCCCGTGACACCGACCGATTGAGGTTGGCCAGGGGCCGCGCCCGCTTGCATTTTCTTGCGATTCGAGCTGAGGAGAAGACGATGCGAGCTGCCGTCCTGACCGAGGTCAACACGCCGCTGCAAATCCTGGACCTGGAGCAGGAGGGGCCCAGGGCCGGTGAGGTGCGCGTTGAAGTCAAGGCCGCTGGGGTGTGCATGAGCGATTGGCACATCATGAATGGCGACTGGCCGCTTCCCTTGCCAATGGTGCTCGGCCATGAGGCCGCGGGCATCGTCGCCGAGCTCGGTCCCGGCGTCAGCAATGTCAAGCGTGGTGACCATGTCATCTTCTCATTCCGTCCGCACTGCGGTCATTGCCGCTACTGTTCGACCGGACGCACCGTCTTGTGCAGCGGACACAACGATACCCCGCGCTGGCGCATGCATGACGGCAGCGCACGCCTGAAGCTCAACGGCGAACCCGTCAACCAGATGGCCCGGATAGGCACGTTTTCCGAATACGTCGTCTGCCCGGCCGAGCAAGTCGTGGCGGTGCGTAAGGACTTGCCGTGGACGCACGCCGCCATTATTGGCTGCAGCGTCGCCACCGGCGTCGGCGCCGTGATCCGCCATGCCAACTTGGAGGCGGGCTCCTCGGTATTGGTGGTCGGCTGCGGCGGGGTCGGGCTCAACATCGTGCAAGGCGCCAAACTCGCCGGGGCCAAGGTCATCATCGCCTGCGACCTGCTCGATAATAAGCTGGCCTACGCGCGCCAGTTCGGTGCGACGCATGCCATCAACGCCAAGCATGAGGATGTGCTAAAGCGCGTGCAGGAATTGACCGCAGGTTTCGGTGCCGACTACGCTTTCGATGCCATTGGCGGTGAACAGACGGCCGCCTTGGTGGTCGACGCCATCGCCCCGGCCGGCCATGCCGTCCTCGTCGGCATTCCGGCCTTTTCGGCGCGGGCCGCGATCTCGCCGTCGGCCATGGTTTATGGCGAAAAGAAACTGACCGGAACCTATTATGGCTCAATTCGCCCGGCCCTCGACTTCGCCATGCTGGCCGATCTGGACATGGATAAGCGCATCGACCTCGAGACGTTGATTAGCCGCACCTATGCGTTCGATGACATCAACGAAGGTTTCCGGCTCCTGCTGACGGGAGCGGTCGCACGCGGCGTGATCACATTCAACTGACCCGAGGCGGCCCACGGCCGGCCGCTGGCAGTGAGTAAAGGTGGGTAGTCCGCGAGGGCGGGCGCCCCGATGGGGACCCGCGGCGCCGGCGACAAGGCGATCTCCATGCGTGAACCTCGCCAAGCCGCAAGCAGGGGCGCCACCGCGGTGTGGGGTGTTGCACGCACGCCCCGACACGGGTAGGAACGGGGAAAAGCCCTCTGGCGCGGCCGCGCAGCGCCGCTTCTGAGGGACTATTTCGGCCGCCACGCTTAAGGCATACCGCCGCTCACGCGCAGCCGGCGGGGCATCAGACGCTGGCGGCGCGGTGCTGCGATCGCGAGGAATGCTGTCCACTTTGCTGTGCGGCGGCTAGGATAGCAACAAAGACCCGCAAGGTGAGCATGTCCGCATCCCCTCTCAAAACCGTTCGCCTCGACCTACCCGTCTCGGCCGCTGACTTGCGCGTTCTCGAGATTGGCACGGTCGTCTACCTGAGCGGCCGCATCTATACGGCCCGCGAGGGTGTCTACAAGAAGGCCGTGGAAGACAAAGCCGGCCTGCCGGCGGCAGCCGCCGACCTCGGATCGGCGAACTTCCACTGCTCACCCGCCGCCACGCTCAATCCCGACGGTAGCGCCACGGTGGGTGCGGTGACCGCCACGGCCTCTTTTCGGTTCGCCAAATGGCTCGATGGCTGGTTCGAACTCTCGGGCTGCAACATCATTATCGGCAAGGGGGGTATGACGAGCGAGATCTACCGGCGCTCGTTTGTGCCCAACAACGCCGTCTACCTCACCACGGTTGGCTACGGCACCGGCGCGCTGCTTGGCCGCGGCATCAAGCGCGTGTTGGCCACACATTGGACGCAGGAGTTGGGGCTCGCCCAGGCGATTTGGGTGTTGCAAGTGGAGAACTTCGGGCCCTTCATCGCCGACAGCGATCTTGCGGGAAATTCCCTGTTTGAACGCGAGAACGCCAAGATCGCGCCCAACATCAACAAGCTTTACGCCGGCACCAAGCCGGCGATTATGCGGCGCTACGGAGAGACCGACGACAAGACCGACGAAGTGATCTAACTAGACGCGCCGGCCGGCCCCGACCCACATCCGCTGCAATACGCCATCCTTGCGAACAAAGTAGTGATAGAGCGCAGCACCGACGTGCGCGCCGACCAATAGCAAGATGAGGACGGCACCGACCCAGTGCAGAAAAAAAACTCGCGCCGCCGCCGCCTGGTTTGCCGCGACGATACTCGGCAAAGGGATGCCGAACACGTCAAGGGCTGGATAGAGCGAGATGCCGAGATAACCGCCGATCGGCACCAGCAGCAAAAGGAGATAGAGGCTCCAGTGCGTCGCATGCGAAGCCCCCTTCTGCCAGGTCTCAAGGCTGGGTTCGTCGGCGGGAGCACCCTGCATTAAGCGATAGCCGAGGCGCGCCAGCACCAAGAAAAAAATCACAATCCCCATAAGCTTATGGGCATTGTAGAGGCTGTTCGTGACCCCATCCCAAATATTCAGGCCCGGGCCGCGATAAACCATGTAAAAGCCGACCGGTGCTTGGATGGCAACGAGTGCCGCCGTCCACCAGTGAAAGCGACGCGCCGCTTTGCTGTAGGTCGCCCGGCCCGTCCGGGCCCCGTTGTCCTCCATTCCTGGCCTCGCTTTTCCCAGAGCAGCAAGTGCCGTCGCATACCACATCCGCCCTGACGGGGGCAGAGAGCCGGCCTCCTGCGCCGGCTCGGGCGACCGCCCCTCGGCGCCCGGGACCGAGCATCCGAGGCGGAAAAATACAAAAGAAACAGCGCCTCCCTCGCGAACGGGCCCGCCGCCCGGTGGAGCAATGCGCAGCCATGGGCTACGAAAAAGGGGCACGGGAGGCCAGCCATGCCGGCGCCCCGCAAGGGCCTCTCTTTGCCCAACTCGGGCGCTATACCCCACCCCGGGTGGAGCAGAGAGACGACCCCGCGTCGCTCCCTGTGATGGTGCAACGAGAGCATGCATTCAGGAAAAACCGAGTTGAGGACGCCTCCGTCACCTCGACGGCAACGGGAACCTCGCGATCGCGGGCCCAACCGCAAGGAGGAGACGCGCCTGGCGCTGGCGCTCCTGCTGCTCGCCGCCCTCGTGATCGGCTGGCCGTGGCTGTCCGGTCGCGTCACGATTCCCTGGGATGCCAAGGCGCATTTCCAACCGCAGATTCAGTTCCTGGCGCAAAGCCTTGCCGAAGGCCAGTCTCCGTTTTGGGCACCCTACGTGTTCAGCGGCCATCCGCAAATCGCCGATCCTCAGTCGATGATCTTTGCCCCGCCGTTTCTTGCCCTTGCGCTCGTCAACGGTGCGCCGAGCCTCCGGGCCGTCGATACCACCCTATTGGCCATGCTCTTTCTCAGTGGCGCCGCACTGATTTTATGGTTCCGCGATCAGCATTGGCATTGGGCCGGAGGGCTGCTCGCCGCCCTGGCCTTTTGCTATGGCGCCTCGATGGCCTGGCGCATTCAGCACACTGGTCAGGTGCTGAGCCTCGCCTACCTGCCACTGGCCCTGCTGACCTACGATCGAGCACTGGCGCGCTGCTCGCTGCTGTGGGGCATTGCCGCCGGCATCGTGACGGGCGCCATCGTGCTCGGCCGCGATCAAGTGGCCTTGCTCGCCATTTATTTGCTGGGTGCCTTTGTCCTCTGGCGCATTGTGGCCGCACCACAGCCACGCGCTGCCATGCGTGCCGCCTTGCTGCCACTGAGCGGAGCCGCCATCGCTGCGCTGGCGCTCGCCGCCATCCCCATCCTGTTGACCGCGCTGTTCGCCGGCGATTCGAACCGCCCGGCCATCGACTACGTCGGCGCCGGGCGCGGCTCCCTACACCCGGCGCTGCTGCTCACTTTGGTGGCACCGGATGTGTTCGGCGCGGCGGGGCGCATGGAGGACTATTGGGGTCCGCCGAGCTTCGCCTGGCAAGGTACCGGCCTCTTCGTTGCCCAGAACATGGGTGTGCTGTACATCGGGGCGTTGCCGCTGCTGCTGCTTGCATGGACGGCGCTGCGCGGCGACCTTTGGCGGCGCGAGATTCGCTTCTTCACCTGTGCGGCCGGCCTGGCTCTGCTCTACGCCTTGGGCTGGTACACTCCGGTGTTCAAGATCATCTACGAACTCGTTCCCGGCATTCAGCTGTATCGTCGCCCCGCCGATGCGGCCTTCCTCATTGGCGGGCTCGGCGCGATCCTTGCTGGTTATGGCGCACATCGGCTGTTTTCGGCGCCCGACCTCGGCTTTGATCCACGAGTGATCCGGATTATGGCTGGCCTGCTGGCGGCGGCGTGCGCGGCGGCGATCACGCTGGCGACTTGGCTCGACCGCGCACCGCGAGTGTTGCTGCCGCTGGCTCTGGCCGTCGCGGCCTTCGCTGCCGCCGGCCTTGCCCTACGGCTGGCGAAGCCGCTGCTCGCCTCCAAGTCCGCTGTTGCGGCCGCGCTCCTGGCCGCGGTGACGACCCTCGACCTTGCCTACAACAATGGACCAAGCAGCTCGTCCGCCCTACCGCCCACGACCTATGACGTGCTTGAGCCGCGCACGAGCAACGCCACCATCGGTATTCTCAAGGGCAGCGTCGTTGAGAACGACCGCCGGCGCGACCGGGTTGAGCTTGTCGGCCTCGGCTTCCATTGGCCAAATGCGAGCCTAACCCACAATCTTGAGAACACGCTTGGTTACAATCCCCTTCGCCTCGCGCTCTACAGCAAGGCGGTCGGTGCCGAAGATCATGTAGGGCTGCCCGAGCAGCGCAAATTCTCGCCCCTATTTGCTTCCTATCGCTCCACCCTGGCTAATCTGTTGGGCTTGCGCTTTATCGCCAGCCCGGTGCCAATCGAACAGATCGATCAGACTTTGAGACCCGGGGACCTCGCCCTATTAGCGCGCACGAGTGACGGCTATATCTATGAGAATCCGAGCGCCGTGGACCGCGTCCGCTTCGCCACGCAGGCGCGCTCTGCCGATTTCGCGCAAATGCTGCGTGACGGCCAATGGCCGGCGGTTGACCTGTCCGCCACGGTCCTGCTCGAGCGTGCCCCGACCCAGCAAAGCCCACGTCGTCGCGGCCAGGTCAGCATTGTCTCCTATCAGAACACCAAAGTGATCTTGGAGGTGGATAGCCCAGACGGCGGCTGGGCGGTGCTCAACGATGTCTGGCAGCCTTGGTGGTATGTGGATTTGGACGGAAAGCCGGCGGAACTCTTGCGCGCCAATGTGCTCTTCCGCGCGGTCGCCGTGCCAGCGGGCCACCACGAGGTCCGATTCACCTTTCGTCCCCTGCAGGGAGGCTGGGCGGAGTTGCGGCAAAAGCTGGCGTCGCTGCTGCAAAATCGAAGATAAGGCCCGCTGCCGAGCGTCCCCATCGCACTATCGCGCCAAGGAGATACCCTGTGAAGCGATCCTGCTCTAAGCATGCCATGTTGGTTCGTTCATGCCGCCTTCAGACTTGCCGTGAGATCCGGCGAGCGGTGGCGGCATGGTTTTGTGTGCGCCCCGCCAACTCTATGACGCGTGTGACCCTCAATGACCGCAGCTCACTTTCAAGCGCCTGATGCCCCGGGCTTCCGGCTCGACCCTCGTGTGATCGGGGCGTTCGCGCGCTTTGCCGGCGGCTACTGGCGCGGCGAAAATGCGATCCGAGCTTGGACCCTGACCATCGGTCTTGCCGTCGCGCTCCTGCTGTCGACGGCTGCCACGGTCGCGCTCAACCAGTGGAACCGTTGGTTCTTCGATGCCCTCGAGCGGCGGGATGTCGAAAGCGTGACGCAGGCTGCCTTCGTGTTCGCTCTCATCATCGTGGCCATGGCCGCCATAGGCGTGTTGATCGTGCTGGCGCGCGAAACCCTGCAAGTGCGCTGGCGCGCCTGGATCGTTGAACACCTCGTCGATCGTTGGCTCGGCTTGCGCCGCTTCTACCATCTCAACGTCAGCGGCAAGGAGCCCCCAAATCCCGAATACCGCATCTCGGACGACACGCGCTGGGCCACCGAACCGCTCGTCGACCTTGGCATTGGGCTCTTGCTTGCCATCGCCGGCGCCACAGCGTTCATAAGCATTCTTTGGAGCGTGGGTGGCGCCATCGTCGTTACTCTGGGCTCCTGGGGCACACTCACGATACCCGCCTACATGGTTTGGGTCGCAGTCGCCTACGGCACACTGGCCTCGGGCCTGATGCTGTGGGTCGGCGCGCCGCTGGTCGGCTACGTTGGCCGTAAGAACGAAGCGGAGGGTTACTTCCGTTTCGCCATGATGCGCATTCGCGACAATGCCGAGAGCGTCGCCCTGATGAATGGTGGTCGCTACGAGCAGGCGATCCTCGGCCGCTTCTACGACACCGTAGTGGCACGCTGGCTGGCGATCGTGTGGCAGCACGGCCATCTCACCTGGATCACCAACGCCTGCGGGCCGATGAAGCCCATCGTGCCGCTGTTGTTCCTGGCGCCCAAGTATTTGGCCGGGGAGTTAACGCTCGGGCAGGTGACGCAGCTGGCGGCGGCTTTCGTCGAGGTGCAAATCGCCATTTCCTGGGTGGTCGACAACTACAATCGGGTGGCTGAGTGGTACGCCTCGGCTCGACGCGTCATGGATATCGTCGATGCCTGTGCGGCGAGAGACGCGGAGGCTGCGGCGGCAGTGTCGCCAGCGCACGGTCCCGCCATTCGCATCACAGACTTCGAAATCGCCGACGGTCGCGATCGACCGCTGCTGTCCGGCACCGGCTTTGCTGCAGCGCGCGGAGAAGCGGTGCACATTTATGGCGAGTTCGAGCACCGGCAAGTCGACCCTAGTGCGCGTGTTGGCCGGGCTGTGGCCACCTGCCAGCGGTGCCGTCAGCATGCCCGAGCGCGGCGATATCATGATCGCACCGCAAAAGACCTATCTGCCGTTGGGCTCCCTCAGGGGAGTCCTGCTCTATCCCGACCCCGCGCTTGAGGTCAGCGACGACAGGCTCGCCGCCGCCCTGGAGAAGGTGGGCCTCGGCACCCTGGTGGTGCGGCTCGACGAGGTGGCGCGCTGGGACCAGGTGCTTTCCAATGGCGAACGCCAGCGCCTCGGGATCGCGCGACTTTCCATTCATCGCCCCAAAGCCGTTATTTTGGATGATGCCCTCTCCGCGCTCGACGAGGGCACACAAGCCACGCTGTTTGCGCACTTGCGGGCGGAGCTGCCCGACGCAATCATCGTCAGTCTGGCGCAGCGCCCCGCGTCACCGGCGCTGCACGATCGCCAGCTCTGCCTGGAACGGAACGGGGACAAGTCGATTCTGCGCCCCACGGGAACGCCGAGCATGGCGGTCGCACGATAGACAATTGCAGCAGCGCGCGAGGCGGCGAACGATGAGCACCTTGAACTTTTGGAATACGACCTGGAGTCTCGATGAGGCGCAGTGCCCGTGCGATCTGCACTTCCTCGATTACCTGGATGCGAAGGGCGCCAAAGGCGCCTCGATCTTTCATTTCGGTACCGGCAACCATCACATTGTCGGGTTGAGGACGGCACAGAACGGGTCCGACAATGCCGTGCTCGGCATCACGGCTTCGCCTCATGAGTATCAGGCCTACATCGAGCTTTTGATCAAGAACCCGCGCCTAGGGCACAGCTACAAGGCCTACTTCGGCGATATTTACCAGCTCGACGGGCGCCTACTTCCTGAATTCGACTATGTCAGTCTATTTCACCTTGGCGAGTACCGCACCACCGAGAACGACGCTTACGGTGCGCTCACCGATCTTGGGATGGCCCTAGTCCTTGCCGATAAGGTCAAAGTGGGAGGCGAGATTTTGTTCTACACCGGCTCCTTCGCCTACGACAAAGCCGAGCAGGTTGCCAACGAGCTGAGCGAGCGCTCGTTCCAGGCGGCAGGCAGCTTCAAGAGCCTCCGGATCATCAGCAAGCACGCGGCCCCGTGATGACGATCCTGCAAGTCTATCGTCGCGCGCTTTCACTGCTGGCAGTGGAACGTGGCCTTACCATCTGGGTGGCGCTCTCCGGCATTGCCGTTGCCGCGGTGCAATTGGCCGAGCCGGTGCTGTTCGGCCGCGTGGTCGACGCCCTGTCCCGCGGACAGGAGGCCTTCCCGACCATCGGGCTGTGGGCCGCTCTCGGATTGTTCGGCATCGTCGCCAGCGTGGTGGTGGCGGTCGTGGCCGATCGATTGGCGCATCGCCAACGCCTTAGCGCCCTTGGTCTGGCCTTCGAGCGGGCCATCATTCTTCCTATTAGCTATCATGCAGAAAAAGGTTCCGGCACGGTCGTGCGTACCATTCTAGCCGGCACCGATGCCCTGTTTTGGAACTGGCTGTCGTTTTTGCGTGAGCAATTAACGGCCGTGGTGGGGATCGCCGTGCTCGTGCCGACGGCAATCACCATGAACAAGAGCATGGCGATGATCTTGATGCTGCTGGCGGTCCTATATCTCATTTTCAATCTCATCGTGGTGCGCCGCACCAGCAACGGGCAGGCGACGGTCGAGCAGTACCATAACAACGTATACGGCCGCGTCGGCGACGTGCTCGGCAATGTTACCGTGGTGCAGAGTTACGCACGGCTCGCCGCCGAGATGCAAGCCATGCGCACCGTCATGAGCGAGCTGCTCGCCGCCCAGTACCCGGTCCTTACCTGGTGGGGGCTATTGACCGTGCTCACCCGGGCGGCGGCAACCATCACGATGGTTGCCATCTTCGCGGTGGGTGCCCTGCTCGTGCAGCGCGGCGAAATCACCGTTGGCGAGATCGTGGCGTTCGTGGCGTTTGCCAATCTGCTCATCACCAAGCTCGACTTGCTGTCTGGCTTTGCGGTGCGTATTTTTCAGTACGCACCGACGCTGCGCAGCTTCTTCGAACTCATTGATGCCACCGAGGGCGTGGTTGAGCATCCGCAGGCCAAGCCCCTCAAGATCGCCGCCGGTGAGGTCGCCTACGAGCGTGTGACATTCCGTTTCCGCAACAGCGACCAGGGCGTTTTCGACGTCTCCTTCGTGGCCCCGGCCGGCCAAACGGTGGCGTTGGTCGGGCCGACCGGCGCCGGTAAAACCACGACGCTGGCATTGCTGCAGCGCCTCCGCAGCCCCGATCAGGGCCGCATCCTGATCGACGGTCAGGACATCGATGCCGTCACCTTGAACTCGCTGCGACACAGCATCGCCGTGGTGTTCCAGGATGCCGGACTGTTCAACCGTTCAATTGGCGAAAACATCCGCATTGGACGCCCCGAGGCGACCGATGCGGAGGTCGAGCAGGCCGCCAGGCTGGCCGAGGCCCACGATTTCATCGCCAGAAAGCCCGGCGGTTATGGCTTCGTGATCGGCGAGCGCGGCGCTTCCCTTTCCGGGGGCGAGCGCCAGCGCATCGCCATTGCCCGGGCGATCCTCAAGAACGCGCCAATTCTCATCCTCGATGAAGCCACCAGCGCGCTCGACGTGGAGACCGAGGCGAGAATCAAACGCGCGATGGACCGCGTGCGCGAGGGTCGCACAACCTTCATTATCGCGCACCGACTGTCGACGGTTGCCGATGCCGACTTGATCCTGGTGCTTGACGGCGGCCGCATCATCGAACGGGGCAACTTCAGGCAGCTAGTGGCGGCCAACGGCCTCTTTGCGCGACTGGTGGCGGAGGGAGGCTTCATCGAGCCGGAGTCGAAGCCCGATCCAGTGGCGGCGCTCGCCTGAACCACCCTTTCATTCCTCGCCTGTTGCTGCAAGCTTACCGGCCACGCCGTGCATCTCGGCAACTTCCATATCCAGCGCCCTCAGCAGCGCCTCGATCCAAGCCCGCCGCAAGTTGCGACCGATGAGGACCAGGCGGCTGCGACGATCTTGCGAAGGCCAGCGGGCGAGCCAGGCCGGCGGATGGAACACGTGTTGCACCCCGTGAATAACCGCCGGGCGCTCCGGGCATTCGGCAATATGGACGAGACCCTTGAGGCGAAGCAGGTCGCCGCCGCAGTGTTCGGCCAAGACTTCGAGCAACAAGGTCAGGCCGACGGCACGCATCGGCGTCTCGCGCACGATGGCAATGCAGCCGATCTCGGCATCATGCACGTGCCCGGTTTGCCGCGCCTCGCCGGGTGCCGAGGTCGCCAGCCAGCGCGCCAGCTCGGCCGGGGCCTCGACGCCGCGGGCAAGGTCGAACGGCGTATTGGCCTCAACCTCGCCGAAGGTTGCGGACAGAAGTTGAGCCGCCGGATTGAGGGCAGCCAGCCGCGCCGTCAACGCGGTCGCTGGCATTTCAAGCAAATCGGTCTTGGTCAGTAGCAAGCGGTCCGCCATCGCGACCTGCTTGATCGCCTCCTGGTGGCGGTCGAGCGTGCGCCAGCCGTTGACTGCATCAACGGTCGTAACCACGCCGGCGACGACGAGTTGTCCGGCAAAGGCTGGCCCCATCATCAGCGCATGTAGAATTGGCGCCGGGTCGGCAAGGCCGCTGGTCTCGATGACGACGCGTTCGAACGGCGGTGCCATCCCGGCCGCACGCCGCCGCAACAAGTCCTCAAGCGTGAGCACCAGATCGTCGCGCACGGCGCAGCACAGACAGCCCGTTTGCAGGGCGACAAAGCTCTCGTCACTCGTTTCGATGAGGTCGTGATCGAGCCCGATTTCGCCGAACTCGTTGATGATCACCGCCGTGCGGGAAAAGTCGGGGCTCTTGAGCAGCCGGCCGAGCAGCGTGGTCTTGCCGCTGCCGAGAAATCCGGTCAGCACCCAGATGGGTATCATGGCACCAGCGGCGGTAGGGCCGCGATGCGCACCGCGATCGGCCGATAGCTGGGATCGATGCTGGCGCGCACGGTCCTGAGCAACCCCGGGACACCGCTGACGGCGCGCTTGCGATCCCCGAGGCCAACCAGCCAGCGAAACGGCAGACCGGCGGGGGCGCGGGTGATGTGAAGGTGCGCCGTTGCCGCGCGCACCTCCAGGCCGCCATCGGCGCTGCGGCAGACGGTACCGCCCAGGCCCCAGGCCGGCAGGCTCTCCTGCAACAGGGCCACGACGTACTCCGGTACGGCCGTACTCACAGCGATGGACCGCGCAGGATTTCAGGGGCAATCTTGCGCTTGAGATAGCGGCCCTGACCCTCGCGCGCGTGGAATTGGCCGTTCTCAACCACCACCTTGCCGCGCAGGATCGTAAGCACCGGCCAGGCAAATATTTCGTGACCTTCCCAGGGGGTATAGTCGGTCTCGTGCAGGTCCTCTTTGCGCACCTTGCCCCGCCGCAAGGGATCGAGAATGGTGATATCGGCGTCGCTACCGACGGCAATGGCGCCCTTGCGCGGATAAAGTCCCATGATCTTGGCGGCATTCGTCGAGACCAAGTCGACATAGCGTCGCAACGAATAGCCACGCCGCTCCACCATCTCCGTATACATCACGGCCAGGCGCGGCTCGACGCCCGAGTTGCCGCCGGTGGTATCGTCGATGCGTTTGCCCATGGTCTTTTCGCGCAGACTGCAGCATAGTTCATCGGTCGCAATGCAATTGATGCCACCGCTCAGCGTGCCGTCCCATAGTGCCCGTCGATCAGCCTCCGACTTCAGCGACGGGTAAGTGTGATAGATCTGGCCGTTTGGAAGTTTGTAGTCCTCGGCGGTGTGGAGCATGTACTGGTGCAGGCTTTCGCCGTAGATCGGCAACCCCTTGGCACGCGCTTCGCCGATTGCGGCCACGCCGGTAGCGGCCGAGACATGCATCATGTAGAGCGCGGTTCCGGGCACACTTTCGGCAAGCCGCAAAATACGGCGAAAGCTAAGATCCTCCGAGAGCGCATTGTGCACCTCTGCCATATGCTCGAAACCAACACGGCCTTCGCCGATCAGCTTGGCATACATGTGCATGACAATGTCGTTGTCCTCGGCATGGATGACACCTAGCCCACCCGCCTTCGCCACGACCTTGAACACCTCCCAGATGTCGCCGAAGTCGAGCATGCGGCCAGTGCGATGCGGCCAGATGTTGGTCGTGAAGATCTTGATGGTCGGATAGCCCGCCTCGACCGCCTCAGCGAGTTCGCCGAACTGCGGCGGCGGCGGATCGGTGCTCAGCATCATGTGGTAGGCCCAATCGCAGCAGCTCTTTGGGGCAAAATCCGCATCGCGAACCTCGATCGACCGCCGCACGCTGCGCTCGCCGGTCACATAGGCGAAATCGATTAGCGTGGTGGTGCCGCCGAACAGCGCGGCCTTGCCGACCTGATCAATGCCGCGCGTGTAGAGAATGGTGCCATCCGGTGCCAGAAAGGGATGCTGCATGTGCACATGCGGGTCGATGCCCCCCGGCATCAGGATTTTGCCGGCCGCCTCGATGACGCGGACCCCGTCGCTGTCCGGCAGTGTGCCGCACGACGTTACCGCTGCGATGGTCTCGCCCTTGATGGCCACGTCGCAGCGCACAACGCCCTCGGGCGTCACCACGTCGCCGCCACGTAGAATGAGATCGAGCATCGGTTGCCTCCCGTGTTTGCCGAAGTTTGCCCCAGCTGGGCGCAGCGGCAAAGCCCCAAAGGCGTGGCGGCGAGGTGGCCGTTTTGTGCCGGAACCCGTGCCCATTGGCGAGACCGCACGCCCGATGGCGACGCTGGCAACCGGACACTGGCAACATGCGCCGACCCTTGCCGGTCGTGCTCGAGACCGGCCATGCCCCCGGCGAGGCTCGGGATGCAGAACTCGATGCCGACCAACCGCGTTGCCGCATTGCCGAAGGCGCCGGGCGCGGGTTAGCGTTAGCGCGAATGTTCGGCGCAGACCGTTCGGCGCGGGCGGCCTCGGGGAGAAAGAACCATGGCGGAGCGAAAAGTGAACGAGACGGAGCGGTCACTGGTCGAGACCGCGCGCAACGTTCTTCCCGGCGGCGGTTTCGGCAACGTATCCCATGACATCGTCCTCGCGCGGGGACGCGCCGGTCGTGTCTGGGACGTGAGCGGCAATGAGTACGTTGACTACCTGCTGGGCTCGGGCCCGATGATCGTCGGCCACGCGCATCCCGAGGTGGTGGAGGTGGTGCAAAAAGTCGCCGCCACGGGCACCACCTTCTTTACCAACAACGAATATGGGATACGTTTGGCCGCCGAAATCGTGGAAGCGGTGCCTTGCGCCGAAAAGGTGCGGTTCGTGAGCACCGGCTCGGAGGCGGACCTCTACGCCATGCGGCTGGCCCGCGCTTTTCGCAACCGCGATAAGATCTTGAAATTTGAGGGCGGCTACCACGGCATGAGCGACTACGGGCTCATGAGCCTCGCCCCCAAGCGCGTCGGCAATTTCCCGCAGCCGATCCCCGATTCTGCCGGCATCCCCAAGAGTATCCGCGATGAGATCCTGGTCGCACCCTTCAACGATCTGGAGACCGTCGCGAGCCTCATTCGCGAGCATAACCACGAGCTCGCCGGCATTATCGTCGAGCCCTTCCAACGCTTGATTCCGCCGGCGCCGGGCTTCCTCGAAGGCCTGCGCAAACTCACGCACGACAACGGCCTAGTGCTGATCTTTGACGAGGTCGTGACCGGCTTCCGCTTCGCCTACGGAGGTGCGCAAGCCTACTGCGGCGTCACACCCGACGTTTGCACCCTTGGCAAGGCGATCGGAGGCGGCTTCCCGCTGGCGGCCATCGCCGGCCGCGCCGACATCATGGCGCACTTCGACAAGGCCGCCGTGGCGGACGATCAATTTCTGACGCAGATCGGCACCCTGTCGGGCAACCCCATCGCGGCCGCCGCTGGCCTCAAGACTTTGGAGATTCTGAAGCGCCCCGGAGCCTACGCACAAATCTTCAACACCGGTCGCGCGCTGATGGACGGCTATCGGGATATCCTGAAGCGTCGCCGCGTCCCAGCCCGCGTCCTGGGCGCCGAGCCGATGTTCGACGTGGTGTTTGCGGATCGCGAAATGAAGGATTACCGTTCGGCCAAGGGTGACGACCTGCTGATGCGGCAGTTGAATGTCCTCATGCGCGAGCACGGCATTCTCAAGAGCGAAAGCAAACACTACATCGCGCTCGCCCACACGGAGGCGGACGTGGCCACAACGCTCGAGGCGTTCGAGGCCGCCATCGCCGCCCTGACGGCGCGCGCGACCTGAACGGGGGCTGCTGCCGCTGCCTAGCAAGCAGGCAATCCTTGCGATCGCCCGCCGGTTGTGCAGAAAGCCCCTGACGTGTCAGAGGCTTACCTCTCGCAGGCGCGAAGCCACCCGCTGCCCGATTGACCCGGGCGCGCGCTAGAGTGGCGCGTGAGCAAAATTCAAATCGTGCTGGAGATCGTCACCCTGCTGCAGGGGACCCCGGTCGATAGTTTCGCGCGTCAGAACCTGTTTGCCATTGGCGACAAAGTCGGCGTGCGCTGCGCCGAGGCGAGCACCATCGCAAGCCCCGAAGGTCAGCTGTGCAAGCGGGCGATGGCGACGGCGCTGCGCCGCTACTCCTATCGCTTCACCATGCTGCAACTCACCGTGCTGGCCGATCTTTACGCCACCGCGCTCGAGCGGCTCGAGCCCGAGGCGGTCCCTTTGGTTCGCCGACGCATGTGCGACGCCAATTCCGCAGAAGCGCACGAGGATGTCGCCGCCGCGCGCGCCGTCTGCGAGCGCCTATCGATGGACTTTTAGCCGGGCTCTCGTGCGGCACCACCTAGTCTAAATCTAGGCCGCGCGTGCGGCGCTCGAGAGCCGGCCCTTGGCCACGTCGGGTTCTGGCGAGGTTCGCGCCCGCCCTACCATTGAACTCGGCGGTTTTTTTAAAAATTTGGCGGTCGACGCCCAAGCCCGGGTTCAACTCCTCGCGTCGGCTAGCCCGCCGCCGGCGGCAGCCGCACAATCGCAAGCGCTAGGGCCTGTGCACGCGGCACCAAGGAGGCAACCTCCAGGTACTCTTCCGCCGTGTGCGCGTTGCCTCCGACCGGTCCGGTCGCGCACAGCGTCGGACAGCCGACCCCGGCGCTAAAGCCCGAAATCGGCGCAGCCGCCCGAAAATTCGCCCTGGATGCAAAGGCCGGCATCGGCGGCGGCGGCCTGGTAGCCCGCAAACAGCTCTTGTGCCGCACCCGTCGTGGTGAGCGGCAGAAACTCGCCGAGGACCTCGAGCCGCGCCGTGCTACCGGGAACGACGGCTGTGTCGACGATCTCTTGCAAACTGGCGAGCGCGCGTGCCCGATCCGTCGGTTTTACATAGCGCAGATCGATCTGCCCCTCGGCGTGCGGCGCCGTGGTGTTGACCGACCGCCCTCCCGCGACGATGCCAACATTGACGGTCACGCCGCGCGCCATATCGGTCACCTTGTGCATGGCTACGACCTTGTGCGCCAGTTCGCCGATCGCGCTGATGCCCTTCTCGAAAGCACCACCGGAATGCGCCGCCCTGCCGAACACCTCGAAGCGTAGGAAGACACCGCCCTTGCGCCCGGTGACGATATTGCCGCTGGGCCTGCCAGGTTCGGCGTTAAAGAGGCAGCGGGCGGCGCGCGCGACCCGCTCGATGATCGGTCGAGATGAGGGCGAGGCGATCTCCTCATCGCTGGTGATGAGACCGACAACCGGTGCCGGAGCACCACCGAAACGCTTTACCGCGGCGAGGACGAAGGCGTTCATGACGAGGCCCGCCTTCATATCGGATACACCCGGGCCATAGGCCCGGCCGTTTTCGACGCGAAATGGGCGGCGGACCGCCTCGCCCTTCGGAAAGACGGTGTCGCGATGGCCCATGAGCACGATGGGCTTCTCATTGGAACGCGTGGCGTCGAGACGCACGTGGATGGCAGGGGCGAAGGTCTCGTGCGGCTCGATGGCGACGATGAGCCCGTTCTCCTCGAAGAAGCGAACCAGCCGTCGTCCGACTGCCTCCACACCGGCCTTGTCGTAGCTGCCGCTGTCAATGTTGACGAGCTCACCGATGAGCTCGAGCATGGCGTACTTCTGCGCGCTAAGCCAGTCCGTGAGCTGGGCTTCGTTCGGTGAGAGTTTGGCCATGGCTACCTCGCACAATACGGCTCACGCGTCACGGCGGCGTCAGCCTTGCTCGAGCCCAAGCGCGGTGCGAAAACGATAGGCGATGATGGCGCCGTCCTTCTCCGGTAGCCGCCAGGGATCGTCGGTGATGGCGATCTTGGCGACCGCCAGCACCGGCCCGGGGGCTTTGAACAGGAAGTCCGCGAGCTCGGCGACCGCCCCCTGTTCGGTGATGGTTCGTGTCTGACGCAGGCCAAAGGCCTTGGCAACGGCGGCAATATCGGCGCGGTTGCTGGTCAAGCCGCGCTGGCGCCCGGTCTCGCCGAAACTCTCGTTGTCGAGCACCAGAATTGCCAAATTGCCCGGCGCCTGGTCGGCCACCACGGCAAGCGAGCCGATCCCCATCAGGATTTCGCCGTCGCCCGTGACGCACAGCACGCGCCGGCCGGGCTGCGACAGGGCGACACCGAGCGCTGTCGGCACCGCCAGGCCCATGCCTCCCCAGGAATAGAGGTATTCGGCTTGATCCCCGGCAGCGAAGCAATCCCAGGTCGGGCTGCCAAGCCCCGGCACCACCAATGCCATGCCGCGGCGCGACAAGAGGTCGGCCATGAAAGGCCGGCGCTTGATCCGGTTCGAGCTTTTGTCGGGGCGGCGCGTCATTTCTGCCCGAACCCCTTGGCGCCGATCACGCGCTGACTGATCAACACCGCCGCGCTCACTCGGCTATTGAAGGCGAAATCCGCGGCGGCCGCGAAGGTTTCGCCGACCTCTTCGGGCTTGTCGACGGGGTAACATTTGACGCCGACCGCTTCAAGCGCCGGGCGTGCCGCCTGGCCCATGGGCACCTGCCAGGGATTGAACTCTCCCCATTGGCCCCGCATCGTTACGAGCAACAGGCACGGCGCCCGGAAGGCGGCCGGCAAGCCCAGCGCGTTAATGCAGTTGCCGACGCCGGACGACTGCATGGCGACCATTGCCCGCGCGCCGGCCAGCCAGCAACCGGTGGCAATGCCAACGCCTTCTTCCTCCGTCGAGAGCGTGACGAGGCTGGCGCTTTTGCTTGCCTCGATCAGCTTGAGGAGTTGGATCAAACCCCCGTCGGGGACGGTACAAACGGTCGCGATCTTGCGCGCCTGCATGGCGCGCAGAACCTCTTCGGACCAGTTAGAGGTGCGACTCACCCAGAAAAACTCGCCAAACCCAGCACGAGGGGGGAAGTTTCCCCTTAGGCAATTTGCGCCAATCGGCCTATCATCTGCAATGGGCCAATATCGCGCACGCGGGCCGTGAAGGTCGCCTTCAGCGGTTCGTCGATGTCGGTGATGTTGCTGGTGATGATTTCACCAAAGGGGGCCGGGAAAATGTACTTGTCGATACCGTCGGCACCGCCAATGTAATCGAACATTCGCCCCGTGCTCTCCTTATCGTAATAGATCGCCAGTTTGCCCACGTAGTCCTTGTATTCGACGCGATCGATGGCATTGAAGAGCGCCTCGTCGGAGACCAGGAAGGCAAGGCGCCGGCGCACATAGTTGACGATCGCCAGCTCGCGCTCCGTGGTGACGATGCGCTGGCCGATTTGGTGCAAGTTTACCGAATTGAACTTGCCCTCCGGGGTCGCATCGGTGCGTAGCCGCTGCACGACCGGTAGCACCAGAGCCTCCTCGAAGGCCGATTTGATCACCGGTCCATAGTAGCGCTCGATGGTGCCCTTGCGCACGTTCTTGAGACCCGCCTTCTGCAAAAAGAAGCGGCAGAACTCCTCGGACGGCGTCTTGGTTTCCTCCACCAGCACCGTCCGCAACCGCTTCTTGACGAGCTGTACGTGCGCCAGTTCGGCGATGGTATCGGGATTGAAGTTATCCTTGGTCGTGTAGAGCAACGTCTCGAGCACTTCGTCGGATACGCCGTTGCGCGAGACGGTGTCGAGATCGAGCGTCAGAAAAGGCTCGTCATCCATCACGTTGGGATCGACGGAATCGACAAAGAACTCAAACACTATGCCGTTGGTGAGGATGGCAAGACGCGTGGTCGGCAGGGCGTTGTAGTAGGTGCGGATCTCGACGCGCGGCTCGATCAGATCTGAACCGACCTTCTTGCACTCGATGCCGATCACCGGCTGGCCGTCGCGCATGATCGCCAGGTCCGCCTTGATCGGCTTGCTGGGATCGAAATGCGCCATGTGCTCCGGATAGACCTCATAGGGATTGGAGTAGTCGTAGCCGAGCAACCCGAGCATCGGCAGCGCCAGGTAGAGTTTGGTGCTTTCCTCATTGCCGCAGGCGCTCATTAAGCCGACTGAGCGTTTGGCGAGCGCGCACAGCCCGGCGCGCAGCTCATTGAAAGGATTCATGGCCTTACCCCCACTGAGGCACCACCTGATGCCGAATCAAACTCGCTCGGCAAATTAGAGCATGTTAGAGGCGAGATGCGGAAGCCACGGGTTGTAGGTAGTTGGGGGTAGCTTCGCGTCGGGCGATGGGGCCGAACTCAGGCCGCAAGCTTTTCAACTTCTTCGACAATGGCTTTACCCATTTCTGCCGTCCCCGCCTTGCGCATATTCGGTTGCATGATGTCGGCGGTCCGATAGCCTTGGGCCAAGGTGTTGGCGACGGCTTTCTCGATGAGTTCGGCTTCCTTGACGAGGCCACAGGAATAGCGCAGCGCCATGGCGTAGCTGGCAATGGCCGCGATCGGGTTGGCGAGACCTTTGCCGGCAATGTCGGGGGCCGAACCATGCACGGGCTCATAAAGGGCCTTGCGTTTGCCCGTCTTGGCATCGGCAGCACCGAGTGAGGCGGATGGCAGCATGCCGATCGAGCCCGTCAACATGGCCGCTTCGTCGGACAGCATGTCGCCGAATAGGTTGTCGCAGACGATGACGTCGAACTGCTTGGGATTGCGCACCAGTTGCATGGCGCAGGCATCGGCGAGGATGTGTTGCAGCTCGACGTCCTTGGCCTCGCGCGCGTGCGTGGCGCTGACCACCTCGTTCCACAGCACCCCGGTCTTCATGACATTGCGCTTTTCGGCCGAGTGCACCTTGTTGCGCCGCGCACGGGCGAGATCGAAGGCCACCCGCGCGATGCGTTCGATTTCGAAGGTCGTGTAAACGGTCGTGTCGACCGCCCGCTTCTGGCCACTCTCGAGCGTCACGATTTCCTTGGGCTCGCCGAAATAAGTGCCGCCCGTCAATTCGCGCAGGATCAGGATGTCCAGGCCCTCGACGTGCTCGCGCTTGAGGGACGAGGCCTCCGCCAGCGCCGGGTAGCAGATGGCGGGGCGCAGATTGGCGAACAGATCGAGGTCCTTGCGCAGGCGCAGCAGGCCCGCTTCGGGACGAATCGCATAAGCCACCTTGTCCCATTTGGGCCCGCCGACGGCACCGAATACAATGGCGTCCGCCGCACGCGCCAAGCCCAAAGCCTCATCCGTCAAAGGCAGGCCGTGCTTGTCGATAGCGGCCCCACCGACCAACGCCGTCGAGGTGTCGAAGCGCACCTTCCCCTGCTTGTTGAAGAAGGCAATGAGGCGCTCGACCTCGGCCATCACCTCCGGGCCGATGCCGTCGCCGGGAAGCAGCAAGAGTGAGTGCGCGCTCATCGGTCTCCTCGCCAGAACAGCTGGGCCCGGCATTGCTAGCTCGCCGGGGTGCGGCGGGCAAGTTTTCAAGGCCTTGTGGTTCTGCAAAGCCCTTCAGCCCAAGAACGGCATGTTCACCGCCAAGGTGAAGCCGTTGATCATCAGCAGCAGGCCCAAAAAGCTGAGGCTGCCGCTGAGCCCCAGCAGCGTCATGTTGCCGATGATGAGGTGCACGGATGCCAGCACGATGCCGATCTGCAACAGCGCCTGGCTCCAGTCGAAATAGGGATCCTTGCGCAGCGCCACGTCGCGCTCGACTTCCAAGGCCTTGGCCTTTGTGAAGAGCTCATCGAGGCCTTCCTTGCGCACGGGATCGGTGGTGAGCAGCTGCACCTGGGCGCGCAAGTCCTTGATCTTGTCTTCGAACTGCTTGCGCACGTCGGCCGGCAGTCCCGCTTGTGCCGCGGCGGTGAGTTCGAGTTGGGTGGCGGCAAGCTGGATGGCGTTACGGCGCATGTTCTTGGCTTGGAAAAAGGCCCACGTATTGGCGGCTTCGATGTTGGCCCGCGTGGCATCCTTGGTCGCGTTGCCCCCGCCGACGCCACAAATCGCCAGCAGCACCGCCAGCACGCCAATATAAACGCCGATCCATTTGTTGCGCTCGTCCTTGTCACTGCTGAGCTTTTCGACGACGTCGTCCAAGGCCATGACCTCCCTCCCCCCCAAGCATTAGGCGCGCCTCAGGCCGCAAGTTCACGCCGATCGGATACGCGGCCATCGGCGCCCAGACGATAAACGATCGGGACGCCGGTTCCCAGCTCGCGTGCAACAATCTGCTCCCCGGTCAATCCTTCCAGTTGCATGATGAGCGCACGCAGCGAGTTGCCGTGAGCCGCAACGAGCACATTGCGACCGGCGGCAACCTCGGGCCAAATCTGCGCTTGATAGTAGGGCAGGACGCGCTCGGCCGTATCTTTTAAGCTTTCGCCACCCGGTGGGGGGACATCGAAGCTGCGCCGCCAAATGTGCACCTGCTTCTCGCCCCAGCGCTTGCGCGCCTCATCCTTGTTGAGGCCGGAAAGTTCGCCGTAGTCACGCTCATTCAAGCGCTGATCCCGGCGCATCGGCAAACCAGGCTGGCCGAGTTCGGCGAGCATGATATCGAGCGTGCGCTGCGCCCGCTGTAGGGCGCTGGTGAAGGCAATATCGAATTTAAGCCCCTGGGCCTTGAGCAATTGACCCGCCTTGTGCGCCTCGGCGACACCCTTGTCGCTAAGATCGGGGTCCTTCCAACCCGTAAATAGGTTGAGCTTGTTCCATTCACTCTCGCCGTGGCGCACCAATACCAACACGTTGTCCATTCCAATCCTCAGTCCAGCTCGCTGCCGTTCATGGTCCGGGCTTGGTACTCTCAATGCCCAGCACATCCATCATATCGAACAGACCGGGCCCCTTGCCTCGCCCCCACAGCGCGGCTTTGACGGCGCCACGCGCATAGATCCCCCGATCGGCTGCGCGATGGACCAACTCGATACGTTCACCGTCGGCGGCAAAAATAACCGAGTGGTCGCCCACGACGCTGCCGCCGCGCAAAGTTGCAAAACCGATATCGCCGCGCCGGCGCTCGCCGGTGTGGCCGTCGCGCGCGCGCACGCTTACCTCCTCAAGCTTGACCTTGCGGCCGTCGGCAGCGGCCCGGCCCAACATCAGGGCCGTGCCCGACGGCGCGTCGACTTTGTGGCGATGATGCATCTCGAGCACCTCGATATCGAAGTCGGCGTCGAGCGCCTCGGCAACCTTGCGCACCAGGGCGCGCATGAGGTTGATGCCGAGGCTCATGTTGCCGGCCCGGATGATGGTCGCGTGCCGCGCCGCCGCCGCCACCTTGGCCTCGTCGGCCGCCGACATGCCGGTCGTGCCCATGACGTGGATGATACGGGCGTTGGCGGCAAGCGCCGCGAACTCCAGCGATGCCACCGGGGCGCTGAAGTCGAGCACCGCATCGATTTTGGTGAAAAGCTCCATGGGATCATCGACGATGACAACGCCGAGCTTGCCAAGCCCCGCGAGGAGGCCGGCGTCCTGCCCCAGCGCGAGCGAGCCCGCCTGCTCGACGGCGCCCGCCAACACGCACGCTTCATTGCCGTGTACCGCTCTCACCAGCTCGCGGCCCATGCGGCCCGCCGCGCCGGTTACGGCGATCTTCAGCTTTGCCATCACCCACCTATCTGGCTCTCAAGCCCCTATAGCAACGGCGCTAGGGGCACGGAAGCATTGGCCCGCACGCGGCGCCAGAGAAAGTTTGCAGCTGTCATGGTATACGTGCTCCGCGGCTCGCTCGCAAAGACTGGCCGGCGGCTGAGGGTCTCGCAAGGAGGCGCGAGCATGCGTGCGCCGGCGGCGCTATGTGCGTTCATTTTGATGCTGGGACCGGCCGCAGCCAGTCCGGTCAAAAGCCTGTACACGACGGTTGAGCTCAAATCCTGTCAGCCGATCAAGCGACACAAGGATGGCGATGCCTGGCGCTGCCAGGGCTTGCCGGGTTACCCTATCTATGTTGCCGCGGGCGACCTGCACCAGTTCGTGAGCGCCGGCAAGGATGCCGAACATCGCCGCGCCGCCACGCAAACCCTTGGGCCCTTCAACACGATTTTCGAGGCTGGCAGTCGGCGGGCCACGATCGAATGGCGTTTCGAGCGGCGTGGCGGCGGCTACGTTCCCTACGCCACCATCGTGCGCTATCACACCTCGCAGCATGGCCTGCGGGGCGACGTTTTGGTCATCTCCAAGGTGACGCCTGAGGAAACCTGCCACGTCGCCTACATCGACGCGCTGGCCAATGCCGATGCCATCGCCCTGGCGCGCCGCATCGCCGACGCCGAGGCGCGCAGCTTTGACTGCCGAGCCGAGCCGCAGGCCCTGGGCGAAAAGGGCAAAAGCCCCATGTAGGCCGCGTCAGCCCCAGGCGAAGGCGACCTTTTCCAGCCGCTCGCCGCCGATGCGGGTGAAGGTGCTTGCCACCGGACGCCCACCGCGGCGCCAATAAAAGTCGCAGGCGCTGGAATTGCCGAGCAGGGCCCAAACGATGAGGCCGTCGAGCCTGCGCATGTCGAGCGCGTGCCGGCAGCCCTCGAACAAGTGCTCGCCGAGGCCCAAGCCTTGATAGAGCGGATCAAGATAGAGCTCGTAGATCTCGCCCTGGTAGCGCCCGCGCTGGCGCGAGTTGCCGAGCGTTGCGTAGCCTGCAACCGCACCCCCGACGTCCAGCACCAACGTACTATCGCCGGTTTTCATGGCATCGCGCCACCACTCCGGCGAGCGCTGGCGAACCATGCTGTCGAGATGGCGTTGCGGGATGATGCCGCGATAGGCGAACAGCCAGGAATCCTTGAAAACATTGGCGAGCGCCTTTGCATCGGCAGGCTTGCCGCCACGCACCCGCACCTTTGCACCCGAGCCCAGCATACCCACACTATAGCGCGGCCCGGATCGCTGTGATCCAGAAAATTTTTCCCCTAGCTGTCAAATCAGGGCATCGAACACGCGGCGGTAGCCAAGCACCGATGCGTCGAACAGGATATCCGCGCCGCGCAGCGGCCGCGCCAGTGCCAAACCCGCAAGCGATCGGCAGCGCGACAGGGCGACATAAGTCTGGCCGTGAGCAAAAGCGCCCCGCCCGAGATCGATGTACACATGGTCGAGCGTCAAGCCCTGGCTTTTGTGAATGGTCAAGGCCCAGGCCAGGCGCAGCGGAAACTGACGGAAAGTGCCGGCCACCGTCTCGACGATCCTTTCCTGCGCCTTGTCGTAGGCATAACGCCGGCTTTCCCAGGAGACCTGCTCGACCTCGTGCTCGGCGCCATCAATCTCGATCCACACTCTGTCGTCGGCGAGCCGCGCGACGCGGGCAATCGACCCGTTAACCCAACGTCGCTCCGGATCGTTGCGCAGCAGCATGACCTTGGCCCCGGGCTTGAGCACCAGCTTCTCCTCGGTCGGATGCGCCGAGGCGCTGAACTCACCCGTGACGCCCGCCGCATAGGCACTGGCCCGCCCGGACAAGGCGGCGAGGTAGGCCATGTTGATGCGGTTAGCCGCCGCGTTGGTGGGGGTGAGGATGACGTAGGATTCGCCTTCCGCCAAGGTGCGGATCGGACGCACCCGCGCGTTGAGCAGCGCCAGCTTGTCAGCATCGATGGCGCCGTCGCGGACGCGATTGAGGATCTCGAGGAGGACCTCGTCGTTCTGGCGGAAGACCTGCGTCAATTCGATCAGCGCCGTCCCGGCCCCCTCGCGCAGCGCCGCCAGACTGAAAAAGAACGGCCCGCCGTGCTGCGTTTCCAGATGCTCGGCGACGTCGGCCTCGTTGATCACGGGCGGCAGCTGATGCAAGTCGCCGAATAGCGCCAGGCGCACGCCGCCGAACGGTTCCCGCGGCCGACCCCGATTGACGCGCAAGGACTGGTCGATGGCCCACATCAGGTCGGAGCGGACCATGGAGACCTCATCGATCACGAGAAACTTGAGCCTTCGCATCAGGCGGCCGTTGCGACTGCGGCGAATGTCATCTGGCCGGATCAGCCGCGGCGGAAAGCCAAAGAAGGAATGGATGGTCTGACCGCCGACGTTAACGGCCGCGAGCCCAGTCGGTGCCACGATCACCATCTCCTCGGCGATCAGGTCCTTGAGGCAGCGCAGCAACGTCGATTTGCCCGTGCCGGCCCGACCCGTGACGAACAGATTGCCGCTTCCCTCACGCAAATAGTCATGCGCGGCGCGATGCTGCGCGGTCGGTTCGAAGCCACCAGGCCAAGCGCTCGGTGTCGCTACAATCATGCGCTCGATATCGCAACGATGATGTGGCATGTGGCCACGTGAGGACAATCCAGGCCGAGCAACGCACACGAACGCGCACTATACGGGATTGGCATTTCCCGCAAGTCTAGAGGCCGCGACCGCCGCTCACATCCAAGAGCACACCGGTGATGTAGCTCGCCTGGTCCGAGCACAGCCACAGCACCGCCTCTGCCACTTCCTGGGGCGTGCCGCCGCGCTTCATTGGCACCAGATCCTTGTACTTGCCGACGCGATCGCCAATGCCAAAATCCTTCTGTATATCGGTTTCGATCAGGCCCGGTCTGACCGCGTTGACGCGGATGCCCTCGCTCGCTAGCTCCTTGGCAAGACCAATGGTCAGCGTATCGATGGCGCCCTTTGAGAAGGCGTAGTCGGTCAATTCGGCTGCGCCGCCCAGCTTGGCGGCAAGCGACGACATATTGACAATGACGCCGCCGGCGCCCCCCAACCGCGTCGACATGCGGCGTACGGCTTCCTGCGCGGCGATGAAGGCCCCGGTGGTGTTGACGGCCAAAATCTGCTGTAGCCGTGCCGGCGCGATGTCGACGAATTTGGCTGCCCGGCTCAGAAATCCCGGCATTGTTGAAGAAGGCGTCGAGCCGTCCGAATTCCGAATCGATGGCCTGAAAGAGCCGCGCGATCTCGTGCGGTTTGCCGATGTCGGCCTGGATGGTGAGGGCCTTGCGCCCAGCTTTGCCCACATCGGCGGCCACCGCCTCGGCCGCGTCCTTGCGCGCGACGTAATTGACCACCACCGCATAGCCGCGTGCGGCCGCCAAGCGCGCCGTGGCCGCGCCGATGCCCCGGCTGGCACCGGTGATGAGCATCACCCTGTCCGGCATTGTTTGGCCCCTTTGTTAGCCCGACGGTCGCGGCGTCGTCCGCGACCTTGTGAGCCTTTGTCGCGAGCTTGCGCCGAGGCCAGCCAAGGCCTCGTCCACAGCGGCATCGGGCCGCCATGGCCCTTCTTGCACCGACCGCAGCATTATCGAGAGCCGCAAGGCCCGACAAGCCTCAAACACCTGGGCCGCGAAAGGCGCACACCAGATATTCCCCGCCCGACCTGAGCTTGCGGATGCAAACGTGGATGCGACCGTCCGGCGACTTTCTCCACAGGGCATAGTCCGACGGGATCACGGCGGACAATCCGCGCGAGGTCACAAGATAGCTGCCGTCGGGTCTGCGCTCGACCGTCTCGGCCGGACCGCAGTCCTGACCGCTGCAACATTCAAGCGGGTACCAATCGTGGGCGGGTGCGTCAGTGCCAAGCAAGCTGACGGCGGCGATCAGGACGGCGAGGCGATGGTGTCTCATGGCTCGTTTGCCCCACCACCGACCTGTCGCCCAGGTGTCCCTCGCCCTAACGAGGTTCTGCCGCGATCAGCGAGCTACCCTGCCGAAACGCAATGCTATCCTTGAGTAGCTCGGCAAAACGGCCGGCGCAAGGCGGCCGGTTCGCGGCCGGGTCAGTCCTTCACCGGCCTCGGTTCCACCTTTTCGGCGTCCAGGCTGTAGCCCGCCTCGGCGAGACCAGTAAACGCCGCGGTAACGGTCAATGTCCCTGTGACCCACACCGGATCGAAGGTACCCTTGACGTCAACACCACCCTCAGCCTTGACGTAGACGATCTGGTTGGGCGGCGGCGGTGGCACGTGGATACACGCGCCCACGAAGGGCACCAGCAGGAATTCCTTTACCCGCGTCGCGTCGAAGTCGAGCGGCACGACGTAGCCGCCGATCTGGACCCGCTTGCCGTCAAGGCTCGCAACGACCGCAGGCGGGCTGCCGCTGGACTTGGCCGGCGCCGACATCCAGCGCCCTTCGACCAGCGGCTGCGTCGCGGACGGCGCGTGCTCCGGCGCGCCGAAGGCACCAGGATCGGTCGGCCTGCCGCTGAAAAATGCCTTCGGCGGTTTCGGCGGCGCCGGCGGCACCAGCTGATCCCATTTGAGGCTCAAGACCGCGTCGGCGGCGGTCGCGGGCGGGACGGGCAACAGCCAGGCGGCGGCGCTCAGCGCGCCGAGCAGGATTGCCACATGGGATGCCGTGCGCATCAGAAACCTCTCTTCACGTCCTCACCGTCATTCCATCCGCCACCGAAAGGCGATAGGCGCGCCACGCTGGCAGCAGGCCCGCGAGGCAGCCGGCGACCGCGATGCTGATGAGGCTCAAGAGCTCGGCCGGCTTTGGCGCATCGATCGGCAAATGCAGGCCGTAGCTCGTGTCCACAAAGGGCTGCAAAGCCAACAAGCCGATGTAGAGAAGAACGATGCCGAGCGCAATTCCCGTCAAAGTGAGCACGCCGGCCTCGGCCATCAGCAATGCCAGAATGGTACGCGGCCGTGCGCCGACCGAGCGCAAGATGGCCATCTCGCGCCGGCGCTCGTTCAAGGTGGTCAGGATCATGGTGACCATGCCGAGCAGGGCGGTCGCCACCACCATGGCGGACACCACCGTCAAAGCCGTCTCGGCGATGCCAACCAGCCCCCACAGTTCCTGCAAAGCGGCCCCCGGCAGGATGGCCGATAGCGGTTCAGCTCGATACTCGTTGATTTGCCGTTGCAGACGAAACGTCGCCAACTTCGACTTGAGACCAACGAGGGCCGCCGTGATCGCTTTCGGCTTCAAATCCATCCGGCGCACTTCGTCGGCCGATATGCTTTGCCCGGGGACCCGCGCTCCGCTTTGCCAATCCACGTGAATGGCTTCGATCGCCTCCAGACTGACGTGCACGGTGCGATCGACCGGCGTGCCGGTCTTTTCTAGGATGCCGGAGACGCGAAAGGGTTTGTCGTCGTGCTCGATGAAAGAGACCGAGCCCAATCCATGCGAGACAACAATCGGGTCACCAACCCCGTACCCCAGGGCCGCGGCGACATCGGCTCCGACCACGGCATCGAACAGGTCGTTGAAGGGCGCACCCGCGCGAAACGTGAGCCCGTGCGTTTGCCGAAAGCGGTAGTGGGCGAAGTAGTCGCCCGTCGTGCCTAGCACACGAAAACCATGGTGACTGTCCCCGAGCGACAGCGGGACGGCCCAGTCCACCTCCGGCCGCGCCAGGATATCCTGATAGCTTTGCCAGGACACGTTGTTGGTGGCGTTGCCGATGCGGAACACCGAATAAAGCAAGAGGTTGAGGCTGCCGCTGCGCGCCCCGACGATCAAATCGGTGCCGGAAATGGTGTCGGCAAAGCTCTGGCGCGCGCCGGTGCGGATCTTTTCGACGCCCAATAGCAGGACGACGCTGACCGCGATCGCCAGCACGGTGAGCAGCGCCGTGACCCAGCGATTGCGCAAAGACTGCAGCGCCAGTCGCAAGACGATCATGAGCTGCCCTTCTGCCCTGCAAGCGCGATTTCGTCGAGCCGCATCACCCTGTCGAAACGGGCGGCGAGGCTCTCATCATGGCTTACCATGATGAGCGTCGCACCTGCCTCGTTGCTTTCGCTGAAAAGGAGGTCGAGAAAGGCCAGCTGGCGATCTCGATCCAAAGCCGACGTTGGCTCATCGGCCACGATCAGCTCCGGCGCGCCGATCAGCGCCCGGGCGGCAGCAACCCTTTGCTGCTGTCCGACGCTGAGCTTGGCCGCCAATGGCCCGCGCACGAGGTCTGCCGTCAGGCCCAGCCAACTCAACAGGCGCGCGGCTTCCTGTTCTGCCGTCCCCTTGGCGCTGACGCGGCGGCGACGCCCGGGCGCGAAGCTCAAGGGTAGCAGCACATTGTCGATCACGGTCCCGTAGGGCAACAGGTTGAACATTTGAAAAATGATGCCGAAGTGCTCGGCGCGGTAGGCGTCGCGCGCGGCCGCCGACAGGCCAGCAATGTCGGTGCCAAGAATTTCGATGCGTCCCAGCTGCGGTGTCAGGATGCCACAAATAAGGCCGAGGAAGGTCGATTTGCCGCTGCCCGACGGCCCAATCAGCAACAGCCGCTCGCCCGCCGGCAAGACGAAACGGTCGATGGCAAGCGCAAAGGCATTGCGGCCCGGCCAGGTAAAGCGCAGGTCGGACACGGCGATGACGTGCGACCTGGGGGCAGGCGAGTCCAGGCTGATGGCAACCATGCGGCAACCCGCAGCCTACATCATGCCGGCAAGATCGATGCGCGGCTTGGCCCGCGTCACTTCGAACGTGGTCTGCCCCTTGGCGGTGATCACATTGACCTCAAGCTTCTGGGCGCCAGCGAAAGCCTGAAAGTAGCCGAATTCGACGACGGTGAGGCTGGCCGGGTCCTTGCAGTTGAATGCGTACTGGGCATGAAAATTGGAGTGGTTGTCCTGTTGAGGGGCCTCAGGCTCCTTCGGGGCCGCGCTCCCGGCCTTGGCTTCCTCGTGCTCATGCTCGCCACCGCCTTCCAGATCAACGCTGGCATCGGCCACCACACACCCCGCCGCGCCAGGAAACTTGAACAGGGCCTGCGGGGCAAGCAACTGTTTCTTGGCCTGCGCCACGGCGGCCTTCTGGCGCGATGTCTTGGCCACGTGCTCGAAACCGACGATGTCGGCCCCCGGTGCCTCAAGCTCGAGGCTGACGCGGGCCCCCTCGATGGCCATGTTGAGCGTACCGCGTCCGTGCTCATGCGCTCCCAGGTGTCGCTGCTGCGCCGAGGCTGCGCCGGCGCCGAGGCTGAGACCGAGGCCAAGGGTCAGAAGACTGATCGTGCGCATAAGGCTTTGCGTCCCCGATTGGTGCCGCGCGAAGGCGTCGCCCCGGCGCCGCCCGACCATCGCGGCGAAGTTCGCCGTCGCGCTATTGCGATGTTATAACGTATCAATGCCCGCGCGGACAGGGGGCTCGCAGGAACGTGACCGGAGCCCCCGCCCCCAAACTCGACCTTGGCCGGAGCCAAAAGGGCGGCCTCGCCTCCCTCGCGGCCGCCAGCGCGCGGGGGTGTCAGGCGGTGGCTAGCCGCGGCTGCTCTGGCCGCCCCCGCACGTCAAAGAACAGGGCCTGGCTGATGATCGCCTTCACATTGTCGGGGTGGAACGGCTTGGTGATCAGGAAGGTCGGTTCGGGACGCGTCCCCGTCAAGAGCCGCTGCGGATAGGCCGTAATGAAAATCACCGGCACGGAAAACTGACGCAGAATCTCGTTGACGGCATCGAGTCCCGAGCTTTCGTCGGCGAGCTGAATGTCCGCCAATATCAGGCCAGGGCGCGTGCGGGAGACGGCTTCGACGGCCTGTCGCTCGGTGCGGGCAATCTTGACCACCCGATGGCCCAGGGAGGTAACGAGCCGCTCCAGGTCCAGGGCAATCAGAGGCTCATCCTCGATGATGACCACATCGGTGGCGATTTGGCGTGCAATTTCGCGCCCGGCCTCGTCGATGAGGCTTTGCACCTCCGCGGGCGACACGTTGAGCACCAACGCTGCATCCTGCGGGGAAAACTCCTCCACCGCGATCAGCAAGAACGCCTGTCGGGCCGGCGGCGTCAGCATGTCAAAGTTGCGTTTGGCCGCATCGAGGGCGTGAGAACCCGCATCCGTCGCCTGCGTGTTCAGGGCCACAGAATTGAAGATGCTAAGAAACGTCTGGTAGAGGGCGATGCGGGCCGGCAACTCGGGCTGGAAGATGGAGGGGTCGGCAAGAATGGCTTCGAGCGTGGAGGCCACGTAGGCATCGCCGCTCTTCTGGCTGCCCGTGAGGGACCGCGCAAAACGCCGCAAATACGGCAGATGCGCCGCCACCTTTTCCGCCAATGTCATACCCAATCCCCTCCCTGGACGTTCCTGTGTCAAAGCCTGCGATCGGCACAAAAACGCAACAGACAGGACTTGAGTTCCCGGGACGGAACTCTCTGGCCCCCTCCGCGTTTTTCGGGTGAACCGATTGAAGAGCACGCAAAGCCTCTGATCGAAGGGGGAAACATGAATGGAAAGAATGGCTTCACTGGGCCGACGGGCCCCAGCGAAGCCCAGATGAAGGGGGAGAGCGGGGGTGGACGCCGTGGTCGCCAGCCCGTGGGTAAACGGCCCGCCGGTTGCACCGATGCGGACCTGGAAAGGGAGAATAGACCCGATATGCAGCGGGCGCCGCGCCATGATAGCCAAGCTACGGGCATGATCGACCGCTCCTTGCAAGCGCAACTCGGCCGACAGCTGCGTGCCATCTTCGAGGGCATCGAAGAGGAGCCCGTGCCGGAGCGTTTCGTGAAATTGCTCGAGGCGCTCGAGGCGAGGGAGAAGCAACGGTGAACATTCACTCTGGCCCCCTCAAGCAGGCCCTCCTGGGGTTGATCCCCAATTTGCGCGCCTTCGCCGTTTCCCTGTGTGGGGACGTCGAGCGGGCCGACGATCTCGTCCAGGAGACGTTGCTGAAAGCTTGGAACCATCTGGAAAGTTTCCAAGAGGGCACCAATCTGCGCGCCTGGCTCTTCACCATCCTGCGCAATACCTATTTTTCCGACTGCCGCCGACGGCGGCGCGAAGTTGAGGATCGAGAGGGCAAAAAGGCGGCGGAGCTCGCCATCCATCCAGGTCAGCAGGGCCATTTGGACATGCAAGACTTCCGGCGGGCGCTCAATCTCCTCCCACCGGATCAGCGCGAGGCCTTGGTCTTGGTCGGGGCCGCCGGATTTTCCTACGAAGAGGCGGCATCCGTGTCGGGCTGCGCGGTGGGGACCATCAAAAGCCGCGTCAATCGTGCTCGCACCAAGCTTACCGAAATGCTGGGTGTGAACACGCCGCGGGAATTCGGACCGGATTCCTCTACCGAGGCGATCGTGGCGCGCACGGCGGGGGGAACACGCGTACCCTGATGGGCGCTTTATAGGGCGGCGGACGGGCCCTTGTGACGCCGCCGCGCTTGCTGGTCAAAAAACAGCACTTGGCTGACAACCGCTTTGACGGCGTCCTCGCGAAACGGCTTGGTGATCAAAAACGTCGGCTCCGGTCGCTCGCCGGTCATCAGCTTGTCAGGATAGGCCGTAATGAACACGACCGGCACGCTGAAACTGGAGAGGATATCATTCACGGCCTCGAGCCCCGAACTCCCATCGGCCAGGCGGATATCGGCCAGCACCAACCCGGGCTTATGGGAAGAGGCTGCCCCCACCGCATCGTCGTGGGTGCGTGCGATCGCGGTCACGCGATGTCCAAGGCCTTCGAGCATCCGCTGAAGGTCGAGCGCGATCAGCGGCTCGTCCTCGATAATCAATACGTCAGTGGCGATCTGGCGGGCGATCTCTTCGCTGGCCTGGTTGAGCAATTCCTCGGCCCTGCGTTGGGAGACTTCGAGTACCTCGGCAGCCTCGCGCGGCGCCAGTTCCTCGACCGATACGAGCAGGAAGGCTTGGCGGGCCTGGGGCGTCATCGCCGCCAGCGACCGCGCGGCGGTCTGGCCGATGCCGGCCTCCTGCCGCGAGTCATCCTCCGGAATGGCGGCCAGCGTCCTGAGAAAAAGCTGGTAGAGTTCGACCCGACTTGGCTTTTCCGGATAGGCGCCCGGGTCGGCCACCATCGCTTGCAGCATACGCGAGACGGCTGCATCTCCCGCCTGCTGACTCCCGGTCAGCAGGCGCGCAAAGCGCCGCAGCTGGGGCAGGTGCGATGCGATGCTCTCAGCCAGCGTCGGCATGGCCCCCTTCTCGGTGCGAGATCCCGCGGTTCAAAGGTTCGGTGCGGCCAGCAAAACGATCGCGCGCCAGCCGAAAGTTTTCGACAGTCCTTGAGCGTTGCGTGCCGTTGGGCAATATGTAGGACGTTCGTGCACGATGTAAATGACCATGGCCAAACGAAAGCCCGACCGGGAGCAGGAACAGCCGCCGGCCGCCGATGAACCGTCCGCCGGCGGCGACTTCGCCGTCCACGAACACATTGGCCGACAGCTCAGGGGTATCTTTGACGAGGTCGTCACCCAGCCGGTACCGGAGAAGTTCCGCAAACTCCTTGATGAGCTGGAGCGTAAGCAGTCCGGCGCAAAGCGCAAGTGACGCCACGCGAAGCTGGGAACGAAAAGGCTTCCCCTCAGGTTGACTAGCCAACGTGCTAGCGTGCGGGAGCAAAGCCTCATGGAACTTTGGAAAGGCCTCAGCGAGGAATTGCGGGAAATGATCTGGTTGGCCTCGTTGGTCGGCGCGCTCTCCGTGCTCGGCGTGGGCTTGGCCGTGATGGTGGCACTCGCTCTCGACCACTGGCCGGTGTCGACCGCGGCCGCGAGAGCTCTAAGCCAATTGACGTAGTGGATCGATCTAAAAAGGCGAACTTTGTCGCCCTGACACCCCACCCGCGCAGCTTTCAAAAAAACTTCTGAAGCGGGCGGAACGATTGCGCGGTACCCGGGTTTTTTCTTCAGACGGGCGCGCAGACCCCCCCTTCCGCTTCCCTCACGCGCCAGTCGCGCATTGACCCGCGGTTCCCCCAAGCCGCGGGTCATTCTTTTGTGGCTCGGGCCTTGCTGGCCTCGCCGGCGCAAAAGAGCCAAGGCGCACAGCGCGGCCCAAGCTTGAAGTGACCGGCGTCTGCCGGGACCGCGCTTGCGGGCAACGTCGCTTGCGCTCGTTGGCGCCGGCGCGTCGCGATCGTCTCCGCGGCGAAGCTGGGCGCGATCGACTGTGCTGCACCGCCGAGGTTGGGCGATCGGCCTGTTGCCCCACCTCGATTGCCGTTGCGGCCGCGGGCCTCGGCTCCGGAGGAGGCGGCTGAAATGCGAGGCTTAACGAACGCGGTAGAGGGCGTGCCGCCGATTGCGCGTATGGGGTCGCACCTCCGCCGGCCAGCGACCGGCTTCCACCGCCTTCGCCCAGTCCGGGCTGATGAGCACGTGCGGGCCATCGATCTCATAAATGGCCGTATAGCGCGCCCCGTCATGGCTCTGCGTCTTCTGTTCACCACCGATGCTCATGGCAAAGGGCTCCCCCGCGATGCGCGTGACGGCATGTACGCCGGGTACCTTGAGGAGGTTCGGCACATGCTCCTCGTCGTAGACTTCGTTGAACAAGGCTTCTTTATCGGCAGCCACATCCATGCTTGCCACGAACACATACTTGGACTTGATTGGCATGATAGCTCGCTCGCTTGCTTGGGGTTCCCATCGCCTTTTCGTGCACCTGACAGCAGGTCAAAGAGGCCGGCGATCCGGCGGCGCTCGTCAATCCTTAAGGAGTGTCCCGCAAATGTCCACCGCCACCCAGCCCAGCGCAACCGCCGAGGACTACTACCTGCCGGTGCGCCCAGACTGGCTCGACCGTCGTCGGGAGCCCATTCTCGACGCCGATCTGGCGATCGTCGATCCGCACCACCACCTTTGGGACCGGCCCGGTTGGCGCTATCTCCTGGATGAATTGGCGGCTGACACGACGAGCGGCCACAAGATCGTTGCCACCGTCTTCGTTCAGGCCCGCGCCATGTTACGCGCCAGCGGCCCCGTCGAGATGAAACACGTGGGCGAAACCGAGTTCGTCAATGGCGCCGCGGCCATGAGCGCCAGTGGCATTTACGGCAAAACGCGTCATTGCGCCGGTATCGTCGGTCACGCCGACCTGAGCCTCGGCCGTCGGGTTGAGCCTGTGCTCGAAGCGCATTTGCGGGCTGGTGGCGATCGCTTCCGCGGCATACGCCACAGCAGCGCCTGGGATGAGGACGCCAAGGTGCGCAACCCCGCCTATAACCCTCCGCCCGGCCTGCTCGGGGAAACGGCCTTTCGCGAGGGCTTCGCCGTCTTAGGCAAGCTCGGCCTCAGCTACGATGCCTGGCTCTATCACCCGCAAATCGATGAACTTGCCGATCTCGCACGGGCGTTTCCCGACAACAAGATCGTGCTCGATCACGTCGGTGGACCGATTGGCATTCGCGGCTATGCCGGCAAGCGCGACGAGGTGTTTGCCAACTGGAAGGCCTCGGTCGAGGCCCTGGCCAGCTGTCCCAACGTCTACGTCAAGCTCGGTGGCCTTGGCATGCGCCTTGGCGGTTTCGATTTCCACGCGCATGCCGAGCCGCCTTCCTCCGAGACGCTGGCCGCGGCATGGCGTCCCTTTCTTGAAACCTCAATCGAGGCGTTTGGGCCCTCGCGTGCGATGTTTGAGAGCAACTTTCCGGTCGACAAGGGGTCCTACAGCTACCCGGTGTTCTGGAACGCCTGCAAGCTTATCGCCAAAGGCGCGAGCGCTAGCGAGAAGGCGGATCTGTTTGCCGGTACGGCGGCGCGCTTCTACCGGCTGGACCTGGACCACCTCGGCTAGCGCCCAGCCCGGGCCGGCCCGGAGTAGTGCGGCGCATCGACGACGTGCTTGCGGCCGCCGAACGCCTTGATGACGGCATTGGCGATCACCGTGCCGACGACGGTGACGATGATGCCAATCACGATCTGCGAGGTCCAATATCGCATGGCACCCTGTGCCGTAGTTGCTCGCGCGCTTGTAGTGGCTGCTGAGGGCAAAATTGCGGTCGCCACCGACAGTAGGCGACGCTGACAGGCGAAGCTGGCGCCGCGGCTGCAGTGCCAACGAGCCGGCCCGGTCGTCAGACTTTGGCCTGGCGGCGCTTGCGGCGCGGCGGCTTGCACACCATACCCTCCAGCTTCAGGCCATCGGGGTCGGTGAAAAACACCGCATAGTAGCCTTCGCCATAGTCTGGATAGTCGGCGGGCGGATCGACCACCTCGATCCCATGGCTTTGCAAAAGCGCGTAGAGATCATCCACGTCTTGGCGTTTGCCGAGTTCAAAGGCGTAGTGATGGAAGCCGATATTACCGATGCGGTGTGGGTGTTTTTTGCCTTCGGCATCCGCCTCGCCGATCCAGAGTAGCGTCTTGCCGTTGCTCCAACCGGTGGTCTTGGCAAAATTGTACTTGCGCTTGAAGCCGAGAAAGCCCAGCACCAGATCGTAGAACCGCCGCGAGCGCTCGAACTCCTTGACGCGGAGAACGAGGTGATCAATGCCGACGACGCGAGCCATGCATGCCCTTTCCCAACCTGCAGCGGCGAGGCGCGGGGGGGCCGCGTTCGGCCGCCCTCAATCGATCTGGAGCCAGCGGGCAAGGCGGCGAAGGGGAGGCCGGTGCCAGGCTCGGCTCATTCCGCCGCCGCCTGAGGTTCTTGCCCCGTCGTCCACCTCAATCTCGGTTCCCGCGCCGCCTTGGTCTCGTCCAGGCGGCGGCGTGGGGTAAAGCGTGGTGCCTCACGAAAGCGTGCCACCTCGCCGGCGCCCGCGGCGGCGGCCAACTTGCGCAGGCTGGCGATGAACTGATCGAGGCTTGCTTTCAATTCCGATTCCGTCGGCTCGATCAGCATGGCGCCGTGCACGACGAGCGGGAAGTAGACGGTCATCGGATGATAGCCTTCATCGATCATGGCCTTGGCAAAATCGAGGGTCGAGATGCCGGTTCCCTCGAGCCAATGATCATCGAATAACGCCTCGTGCATGCACAGCTGGTCGCCGAACGGTGCCGACATGAGATCGGCGAGGGAGCTCTTGACATAGTTGGCATTGAGCACCGCATCCTCCGATGCCTGGCGCATGCCGTCCGACCCATGACTGAGCATGTAGGCGAGCGCGCGCACGTACATCCCCATCTGACCGTGGAAGGCGCACATGCGTCCGAGCGGCTTTGCTTGCGCGTCCGCGCGGTCGCTTGCCTGCAGGGCTGATGGTGGCATCCCAGCCTCGTTGCCAGCATCGCCGCTGCAGTCCGCGTGCGCGGCGCTCGCTGACGAGACCATCGACCGGTCTGCGACGCGTTGGGCCGGTCGGCCGGCGTGCTCGACGTAGCCAATGCCGCGGGCGTCGACGATGGTGTAGGGAAGGGGTACGAACGGAGCCAGCGCCGCCGACAACGCCACCGGACCGGCACCCGGGCCACCGCCGCCGTGGGGCGTCGAGAAAGTCTTGTGTAGGTTGATGTGCATGGCATCGACGCCAAGGTCGCCCGGCCGCACCTTGCCGACGATGGCGTTAAAGTTGGCGCCATCGGCGTAAAAGTAGGCGCCGGCGGCGTGCACTGCCTCGGCGATGGCAACCACATCACGCTCGAAGAGGCCGCAGGTGTTGGGGTTCGTCAACATGATGGCGACGACGTCGGGTGATAGACGTTTGCGGATTTCGTCGGCGTCGACCGTCCCGTCGGCGCGCGCCGGCACCGATACCACACGGTAGCCGAGCAGAGCCGCCGTCGCCGGATTGGTGCCGTGCGCCGATTCGGGTACCAGCACCACCGAACGATTTTCGCGGCGCGCCGCCAGTGCCGCTTTGATCGCCATCATGCCACAGAGCTCGCCGTGCGCGCCGGCTTTCGGCGTCATGGCAATGACTGGCATGCCGGTGAGCGCGCGCAGCCAACGCGCCAGCTCGGCGATGAGAGCGATCGCGCCCGGCACCGTCGAAAGCGGCTGCAGGGGGTGAACATCGCCGAAGCCCGGCAGCCGCGCCATGCGTTCGTTGAGGCGCGGATTGTGCTTCATGGTGCAGGAGCCGAGCGGGAACAGGCCGGTGTCGATGCCATAGTTCTTTTGGCTCAGGCGCACGTAGTGCCGCATCGTTTCCGGCTCGCTGAGGCCTGGCAGCCCCAGCGGGGCGCGCCTAGCGAGCTTGCCGAGCCGGGCGGCAAAGCTTGGCGGCTCCTCGATGTCGACACCCGTGGTGTCGACGCGGCCAATTTCGAAGATCAGGCCTTCCTCGATGGCCAGCGCGCGGTTGCCGCTAAAGGTAGCGGGCGCGCTCGCAATAGTCTCTCCCGGCGCCGTCGCCCGGCCCTGACGGTTCAGCATTCCAGCACCTCCCGCAACGCTTTGGCATAGGCCAAGCGATCCTCATCCGTGTTCACTTCGGTCGCAGCGACGACAATCAGGTCGGCGAGCTCCGCTCGGTCCGGCTCGAGCCGTGACACCGGCACGCCGCCGAGCACGCCCTTGGCGGCCAACCTTTCGATGACCTCCGCCGCCTTGCCCGGCACCCGAATCGTGAACTCGTTGAAAAATGTCTCGTTCAGCAGCTCGACGCCCGGCACTTTGACCAGGAGTTCGGCGAGCGCCACGGCGTTGGCGTGATTGAGGAGGGCGAGCCGCCGCAGCCCCGCCTCCCCGAGCAGAGACATGTGGATGGTGAAGGCCAGCACGCACAAGCCGGAATTGGTGCAGATGTTCGAGGTCGCCTTCTCGCGGCGGATATGCTGTTCACGCGTCGAAAGCGTCAGCACGAAACCGCGCCGGCCCTCCTTGTCCACGGTCTCGCCGCACAGCCGGCCCGGCATCTGTCGCAAGTTTTTCTGCCGCGTCGCAAACAACCCGACATAGGGGCCCCCGAATGACAGGGCGTTGCCGATCGACTGTCCCTCGCCCACCACGATATCGGCGCCCATTGCGCCCGGTGGTTCGATCGCGCCTAGCGACACGACTTCGGTGAACACGGCGATCAGCAGCGCACCGGCCGCATGCGCGCGCTCGGCAAGCGCGCTCAAATCGTGCAGGTGGCCATAGAAATCGGGGGTCTGGACGACGACGCAGGACACCGTATTGTCGATCAGGTGCGCCAGCTCCTCGCTGCCGGCGGGGGCAGGCGGAGCCGCGAGGATCTCGTCACCCGACATGCGTGACACGGTTGCGATGGTCTCGCGGTAGTGCGGATGCAGGTTGCCGGCGAGCACCGCGCGGCGGCGCTTCGACAGGCGATGCGCCATCAACACCGCCTCGGCGGCGGCCGTCGAGCCGTCGTACATGGACGCATTGGCCACCTCCATGCGCGTGAGCAGGCCGACCTGGCTTTGGAATTCGAACAGGTACTGCAGCGTGCCCTGGGCGATCTCCGGTTGATAGGGCGTGTAGGAGGTCAGGAACTCGGAGCGCTGAATCAGGTGATCGACGCTCGCCGGCACGTGATGCTTATAGGCACCGGCGCCGACGAAGAAAGGCACCGAATCCGCCGGCGTGTTCTGCGCCGCCAGCCGGCCCATGCTGCGCTCGACAGCAAGTTCGCTTTTGCCTTTCGGCAGATCGAGCAGGCCGCCGAGCAGCTTGTCTTTAGGCACGGTGGCGAACAAGGCATCGATATTGCTGATGCCGATCTTGCCCAGCATGGCCTTGCGATCGGCATCGGTGAGCGGCAGGTAACGCATGGCCAAAGATCCCAACTAGTGCTGCAAAACCGGCGCCGGGTCGACAACGACCTCCGTCAGGACGGAGTTGGCGATGTAGCACTCCTCGTGCGCATGGTGATGCAGTTCGGCGAGTTGGGCGTCGTTCGGTGACTGCGTACCGGCAAAGGCGATGCGCGGCCGCAGCGCCACCTTTGAGACGAATAGCTTACCGCGGGCGTTCTTGGTCATGACGCCGACGGCTTCGTCCTGGTAGGAGTCAACGACGAGGCCCTGTTTGGCTGCCAAGTAGAGGAAGGTCAGCATGTGGCAGCTGGAAAGGGCCGCGACCAGTGCCTCTTCCGGGTCGACGGCCTCGGCGCGCGAGTAGGGCACGCGCACCGACAGGGGCGAGGAGGATCCCGGCACGGTGATGCCACCATCAAACGACCATCGATGGGCCCGGCTGAACTTGAGGTCGGTGAACGGCTCGCCCGCACCACGCTCCCAGGCGATGACGGCTTTGTATTCGTGTGCCATGATCGATGCTCCGTTGTTAGGACGACTGCTTGACAAATTCCAGGTAGGCAGCCTCGTCCATTAGTCCGTCGAGCTCGGCGGCATCGCTGATCTTCAGCTTGAAGAACCAAGCCTTGCCCTGCGCGTCCTCGTTGACGAGCGCCGGCTCGGTGGCGAGCTCGGCGTTGGCTTCGATGACTTCGCCAGAAACCGGTGCAAATACGTCGCTCGCCGCCTTGACGCTCTCCACCACTGCGACAGCGTCACCTTGCTTGGCCTGGCGACCCGTCTCGGGCACTTCCACAAACACGATATCGCCCAACTGCTGTTGGGCGTGGTCGGTGATGCCGACGGTCGCGATGCCGTCCTCGACGCGGATCCATTCGTGGTCCCTGGTGTAGCGCTCGACTGCCATTTGCATCTTCCTCGCTGACTTTGGGATTTGGCGTTAGCGCCCGTAGCGGTGCGGCACGAACGGCAGCGGCGTCACGCTGGCGCCGAGCGCCTTGCCGCGCACCATCAGATTGACCGGTGTTCCCGCCGCGGCGCGCCCCTGCGGTACATAACCCATGGCGATCGGCGCATTCACGCTCGGCCCGAAACCGCCCGAAGTGATGGCGCCGAGCCGCTCGCCCAACAGCGCCAGGATCTCGCTACCCTCGCGCGCGGGCGCACGCCCGTCGGGCCTGATGCCAACACGGCGCCGTTTTGCACCGTTGGCCAACTCGTCCCGAATGCGCCGCGCGCCCGGGAAACCGCCTTCGCTGCGTCGGCGCTTTTGGATCGACCAGGCGAGCCCGGCCTCGACGGGGCTCGTCGTCTCGTCGATGTCATGACCATAGAGGCAAAGACCCGCCTCCAGTCGCAATGAATCACGGGCGCCGAGCCCGATCGGCTCGACGTCGTCGTGCCCAAGCAGGAGCCGCGCCAGCTCGCCCGCCTGCGCTGCCGCCACGGAGATCTCAAAGCCATCCTCGCCGGTATATCCGGAACGGGAGACGTGACAGTCGATGCCGCCGAGACAGGCGTTGGCGCCGGTCATGAAGGCGAGGCCGGCCGCGGCGGGCGATAGGGCATGCATCACGGCCAAGGCGGCGGGGCCCTGCAGGGCAAGCAGCGCGCGCTCCGTTGCAGGTTCGAGCCTAACGCCCGCCGGCAAGCGCGCCATGAGATGGGCGTAGTCGACCTCCGTGCGGGAGGCATTAACCACCAGCAATAACCGACCATCCTCGGTCGCAGACGCCGGTCGCGTCAGCATCAGGTCATCGATGATGCCGCCCTCCTCGTTGAGGAGCTGCGAGTAGCGCTGCTGGCCAGGCGCCAGGTTGAGAAGATCGGCAGGCACGAGCCCCTCGAGCGCCATCGCCGTCGTCGCATGGTCCGGACCGACGAGGAAGGCCTGGCCCATATGCGAGACGTCGAACAGGCCCGCCTTGGCGCGCGTGTGCAGGTGTTCCTTGAGAACACCGAGGCGGTAGTTGACCGGCATCTCATAGCCGGCGAACGGCACCATCTTGGCGCCAAGATCCACGTGTAGTTGGTAGAGGGGGGTGCGCCTCAAAGGCTGCTCGGCGGTGGGTTCGGCGCTCATGCTCGATCGGGTCCCAAGGCTTGGCCTTCGCGCGGATTTCCGCACGAATTGAAGCCCCCTCTGTCACGGGACCTGAGAGATTTCGGCGACCAGTCGCCTTACCCCCTTCGGTGAGCCGACCCGCTGGCCAGCCGCTTTCCAGAGCGCCATCAACCTGCGGTCCTTTTGCCTGAGAGGTTCCGGGGCGGTTGCTCCTTCGGCGCCCCATCCGCTCCTTGACGGCACGGCTGGGGTCTCTTCCGCAGGCGTCGATTGGCTAGGGGAATGATACGCGCGTGCGGAAAGGAGTCAACGCAAGCCTCTCAGCCCCCGGCCGCTTGCCCACGCTGGGGGCTCAATCCGTGGCGCGAGTGATGATCACGACGTGCCGCGGCTGCAGGCTATAGGCGACGGCCGAGACTACGGCTGCAAGGGAAAGGGCAAGCACAAGCGCTCTGGCGAGAGGGGACAAGGGGGCTGCCTCCGGGCGCGCAATGGACAATGGAGGCAGGCTAGGTGCCGCGGGCGGGCGCGGCTGTGCTATGGGACACAGAGGCGGCGAAAACAACGCTGTTGGTATGCCCGCGACCAGGCCGAATCAGCCGGCACCTGGTGTGTTGCGGTCAAACGCGACATAGACTTCGTACTCGGCCGGCCGGGAGCCTTCCGGAACATTGAAGCTGACCGTGCGGACCACCGAGAAGTAGCCGATCGGCTTGTCGAGCGTGACCGCGACGTCGATCTTGACCCGGTCGGTAACGATCTTCTCCCGTTTGGCATCACTGACGAACACGGTCAACGGCAACGAAACGTTGCCGGTTTTGCCCTTCGGGCCGAGCAGCACGCGGCCCGAGAAGCCGACCTTGACGCTGACGCGGCCGGGCTCGATCTGGCACTCCCGCGCGGTTTTGGTGATCTCGCCGCGATGCATGACGGCAAGGCCATCCCCGACCCGGCCCTGCTCATAGATCGTCACATAGCCTTCGCGCGACCAAACCTGGAAGCGTGGGCAGCCATGCGCCACATCGAAGCCCGCGCCCGAGCCAGGACCGTCGGTTTTTGCCGCGGCCAGCAGCTGATCCTCGCTGATCGAGCCGACGTCGGCCGTGGTCTTGTTTTGACTGCCGAACAATCCCCCGCCGATCCCGGACGTGAGCGAGGACATGCCGCAGCCCCCGACCAGCTCGCCAACCATGGCCAACAGCGCCCCTGCCACGGCGCCGCGGGCCAGCCCAGCCAATGCTGCCAATGCCGATTGCGTCACGACGCCCCTGTCCGAACGCTTGCCAGGCCCCTTGCGGACCGCCAATCCCACCCCATAATGGCCCCGATGCACCTTGGGCCCTTGTCCGGTGATTCGAAGTCTATCATTCGGGCGAACCGAGGGCCAAGCGCAGGGCGTACGAATTCAAACGCAAACACGGCGACGTCCTTAACCATGACCAATGCCAGCCCCGAACGGCGGGCGCTGCCACCTCTGACCATCCTGCTGGCGGCACCGCGCGGCTTTTGCGCCGGCGTCGATCGCGCCATCCGGATCGTCGAATTGGCGCTGCAGAAGTTCGGAGCGCCGGTCTATGTGCGCCACGAGATCGTCCACAATCGCCACGTAGTCGACGATCTCAAGGCGAAAGGCGCCGTTTTTGTGGAGGAGCTCGACGAGATCCCGGAAACGGATGCACCTGTGATCTTTTCGGCACATGGCGTACCGCAAAGCGTTCCCGCCGCGGCGAAGGCACGCAAGCTGTTCTACGTCGATGCCATCTGTCCCCTGGTTTCCAAGGTGCACATCGAGGCGCGCGCCCAGCATGCCAAGGGGCTAGAGATTGTCCTCATTGGCCATGCCGGTCATCCCGAAGTGGTGGGCACGCTGGGCCAACTGCCGCCAGGGGCCGCAACCCTCATCGAGAGCGACGAGGCTGCCCGGCGCTTTTATCCGCGCGATCCGGAACGGCTCGCCTACCTTACGCAGACCACCCTTTCCGTCGACGATACGGCGGCGATTGTGGCCATCTTGCGCGAACGCTTCCCAGCCATCGTCGGCCCGCGCAAGGAAGACATCTGCTACGCCACAACCAACCGGCAAGCCGCCGTTAAGGCGATCGCCGCCCGTTGCGATGCCATGCTGGTGATTGGCTCACCCAACAGCTCCAATTCCCTGCGCCTGGTCGAGGTGGCGCGCCGCGCCGGCTGCGCCCAGGCGCAACTGGTGCAGTCCGTCAGCGATCTGGTGTGGAGTGAATTTGCCGCTGTGCGCACGCTCGGCCTGACCGCCGGCGCCTCCGCACCCGAATGGTTGGTCAGCCAGCTCGTCAATGCCTTCCGCGCGCATTTTGAGGTGACGGTGCAAGATGTGGTGACGCGCGAGGAACGGATCGGTTTTTCCATTCCGCGCGAATTGCGCGACGTGAGTGCGGCATAACGCTGGAACAAGGCCAGGGGGGTATGGCTGTCTACACTGAGGTCTCCGACGAGGAGCTCGCCAGCTTCATCGCCAGCTACCAGGTTGGCGCGCTGCTTTCCTTCAAGGGCATCGCCGAGGGTGTTGAGAACACCAACTACCTGCTGCACACGAAGTCGGGTCCCTTTTTTCTCACGCTCTACGAAAAGCGGGTGGCGCCTGAAGACCTGCCGTTTTTTCTCGGCTTGATGGAGCACCTTGCCAACGCCGGGATCCGCTGCCCGACGCCGGTTCGCGATGCCCACGGTCACAGCTTGCGCCGACTTGCCGGCCGGCCGGCCGCCCTGGTCACATTTCTTGAGGGCGTCTGGATCCGCCGTCCGCAAGTGGTGCATTGCGCCGCCGTCGGCCAGGCCATGGCGCGCATGCATCTCGCCGGCCAGAATTTCTCCCGCAGCCGAGCCAATGCGCTCGGACCGTCAGGCTGGCGCGCGCTTTACGCCCGCTTCAAGGAGCATGCCGATGAGATTGCGCCAGGTCTGGGCGGCACCATCGAGCTGGAACTCGATCACCTCGCCCGCAATTGGCCCACCGACCTGGCCCTGGGCGTGATCCATGCCGATCTTTTTCCCGACAACGTTTTCTTCCTGGGCGATCAGCTTTCGGGGCTGATCGACTTTTATTTCGCCTGCAACGATGCCTTGATTTATGACATTGCCATTGCACTTAACGCCTGGTGCTTCGAGAGCGACCATTCCTTCAACATGACCAAGGGCCAGGCCCTGCTCAAGGGATATCAGGCCATCCGCGGCCTGCAACCGGAGGAGCGGCGGGCGCTGCCGCTGCTGGCGCGGGCGGCAGCCTTGCGCTTCCTCCTCACGCGCGCGCACGATTGGCTGCACACTTCCGCGGAGGCCCTCGTCAAGCGTAAGGATCCGCTTGAGTATCTGCGTCGCCTCAAGTTTCACCGCACCATCGTTTCGGCTAGCGAGTATGGATTGGGATGAGCCAGCGGGCAAAACCGGCCGTGGTGATCCATACCGATGGCGCCTGCTCGGGCAACCCTGGCCCAGGCGGCTGGGGCGCCGTTTTGGTATCTGGCAACCATCGCAAAGAGATCTATGGCGGTGAGCCGCTCACGACCAACAATCGCATGGAGCTGATGGCGGCGATCTCGGCTTTGGAGGCGCTGAAGGGACCATCGCGCGTCGATCTTCACACCGATTCAGAGTACGTGCGCAACGGCATCAGCACCTGGATCGAAGGCTGGAAGCGGCGCGGTTGGAAGACGGCCGACAAGAAGCCGGTAAAAAACGTCGAGCTGTGGCAGCGCCTCGCTGCGGCCCAAGCGCGCCACGAGGTCGCCTGGCATTGGCTCAAGGGCCACGCGGGTCACGTCGAGAACGAACAGGCCGACGCGCTTGCCCGCCGGGGTATGCAGCCGTTTCTGCGCAAAGGCCCCACTGCACCGGAGGAGGGGGCCGGCTAGCGGCCAAGGGGAGGCGCATGGCGCACGCGCCCCACCTCACTTTGCTTAAAATCTAAGTATTTGAACACCTGGATGATGGCCGGCCCAAGATGACGACGAACAGCACGGGGAACACGATCATCGGCACGGTGAGTTTGGGCGACAAGGCGGCAGCCTTCTTCTCTGCCTTCGCCATGCGCATGTCGCGGTTCTGCCGCGCAGCGCCTGGCCGACCGGGGTGCCATAGCGTTCCGCCTGGATCAATGCCGTCGCGACCGCTTTGATGTTCGCCATTGGCAGCCGCCGGCGTCATGCTCAAGAAACCGATTGCCGCAAACAAGAGTGCACGCACTCCGCCCCACACCATAGCCCGCATGATAGCCAACCTTCTTGCCCGCCGGTTTGCCGCTGTAGGAGGACTCAGTTGACGCCATAAGCGCGCTGGCTCTTGCCAAAGCGCAGAACTTTGATCGAGGTCGTGCGCCTATCGTGCGTGGCAAGGGTCGCGCGAACTGTCGATCTCGGCGATGCTGCGCACTGCCAGCGAGATCTCGCCGACCACATTTGCCCAGGCCAGGTGCCGCGCCTGCGCCGGGGTCAACTCAAGTGTCGCCGTATTTCCTTCGGCGAGCTTCTTGCCGTCGCGCGCCTCGATCAGCTGGCCGATCGCCAAAACGCGGACGTTGCGAAAGATCACGTCGGAATCCTGCTCGCGCGTCGAGCGGTCGCGCCTCGGCGGCTTCACGCGGGAGGCGGGCCTCAGCCGGCGAGGCAGGCAAACCAGGACGTCTGCGGATAAACGAGCCGTGCGCCGGCCGCAAGCCATACCATAGGGTATGCCCGCGTCGCGCCGATGCAGGCGCACCGCCCAGGCTTCCGCCAACAGCATGCTGGGCAGCGGTACCGAGCGCAGCAACAAGGCGGTGGCCAACATGCCCCCCGCCACGGCCGCCTAAAGCGGGTATTGAAACAGGTTATCGAAGCCGAGCCAGAGGGCGATGGCGGCTAGCAGCTTGGCGTCACCGCCGCCGCACCAACCGCAAAGAAGACCATGCCGAGCAGGAGAACGCAGAGCCCGGCGGCCAAATGCGCACCGATCGCAGGCAAGCCGATGCCGGCCAACACAGCGGCGGGAAAAACGCCATGAGCAGAACGAGGGCAATTCGGTTCGGAATGGTCACGGTGAGGAGATCTATGGCCGCGGCAAACGCCAGGCTACCTGGCAACAACAGGAGCAAGATCAGGTCGAGCACGGCGGGCAATCCCTGCAAAACGTCGCCTGCGCGGGCGGCGCAACCGCTGTCGGCCTGGCGCCAGGTGAGCGCCGGTCAAAGCCAGCGGGAGGAAAGAGCAAAGCCGCCTGCACCTGGGCAGGCGGCTTCAACGCCGGCAGAGGACCGCCGAGAAGCATTAGGGGGTGCTGCCGCTGCCGCCGCCGCTATTCTGCTTGTCAATGACGACCGTGTTGAAGGTTGTCCCGATCTGCGTGCCAAGGGCACCGGCGGCGCCGATGATGGCAACGGCAATCAGGGCCGCGATGAGGCCATACTCGATGGCCATCGCACCAAACTCGTCCTTTACGAAACGAGCAACGAAGTTCTTCATGACCACTCTCCCACTCATTCAGAAGCTTGCGCGCTGGCGCAGTTGCGTTCACGCTTTAGGCACAAGCCGCGCGGCAAACTTGACCAACCCTACAGGCGGCCAATTAAAGTCGAATTAAAACAACCGCGCAGCTATTGCCTCAGAGATCGCCGCCTGCCAGGATAAATTCCATGCTAAAAATTGAATGAACCTAGTTGTTCAGAATTTCGTCACAAGAATTCTTCTCTTGTATTTGAATTCGCTCCAAATATCCGGAGAATTTATGGGTTAATCTAGTCTTGATGGCGAGCGATTATAGGAACTAGGCGGAAAATTCTGCATTTTGAGATTTGCTGCCGCGGTGCAGAATTGGTTTGGCCCGCGTGCCGTGCTGGCGCCGTGCGGCCGGGCAAAAGCGTTGCCGCCGCCGCGTGGCGATCCGCGGTCTGCGCAGTATCGTCGCGCTGTCGGCCTCATCGCGTTTGCGCTTCCTTCACCATTTCACCAGACAAAGTGCGTCAGCGATGCCGAGCCCAACGTTATCCAGGACTAGCGTGTGCTCGTGCGGCGCGACGATGCCAAGGTCGCCAATCTGCTGCGCGGCACCGAGCGGCAGACCTTCAACTGCACCCCTCTACGCAATCCCTCAATCGTCATCGGCGGTGACCAGAAATACTTCGATATGATCGCCAAGGCCGCGCAGGCCAAGATCGGGTTTTCCGAACGTGCCGCCGATAGCGGCGCTCCTGCGGCGAGCCCGTAGAGTTGGCGCACAAGGCGAGCTTGCGCGCACGGCTTGAGCACAACGGCCAATGGCCGATACCGCGCCTCGCCGGCGCGGCGGCTCTCTTCTCTTTACTAAAGCCAACACCAGAGCCTCGGGTTTACCGGCTCTTCAACACTCCCCCCACCTAGTGCGGCAAGAGCATGGAGTGGGGCTCTTTGAGCTCGCGTCGGAAGAAGGCGGCAACGGTGGCGCCAACTACGGCCCGGGGCCGGTGCCGACGCGCAATTGGGCTGTTGCGCGTTGGCAGGCGGAGCAGTCGGTAGCGACGGCCATCGAATTCGGCATGGTGGCGCTGCCGTTCGTTTGCTTGCTGTTTGGCATCTTCTCGGTCTGCCGCTGCTTTTTCACCACGTTCACGCTCGAGAACGCCGTGTGGCAGGCGGCACGCGCCATTCGTACCGGACAAGTGCAGCAGTCCCAGGGCGACTATACGGTGGCAACCCCCAACGACGATCGCAAGAAGCTGTTCAAGAAGGCCATGTGCGCCAAGGCGCCGAGCTTCTTCGATTGCCTCGGCAAGGCGGTCGTGATCGTGCAGAGCAACGCCAATTTCGGCAGCATCGTTGAACCCAAGTGTGTAACCAACGGTGTCATGGCCGAGGAGGTCGCGGCCGCCTTTGATCCCGGCAACGCCAGTTCCGTCGTTTTGGTCACCGTCTGCTATCCCTGGGAATTCGGCGGCAAGCTGCCCTCATCCGGTTAGGCAATCTGAAAAACGGCGCCCTGCGCATGCAGGCGTCCGTGACCTTCCGCACGGAACCTTACCACTGAGCCCGCCTGGAGGGCTCGCGCAGCAAATCGGGGGCATCGAAAGCCATGTGTCGTCGCAGCCCGTCACGACTAACAACCCGCATCGGCGCCGCCGTCAAAAAATGCCGCGGCGACCGGCGCGGGGTCGCCGCCATTGAGTTTGCGCTGATCGTGCCGACCATGTCGGCCATGTTCATTGGGGCGGTCGAACTCAGCCAGGTCATCACCGTCGATCGGCGCGTGACGCAGGTCGCCAGCTCCACCGCCGACCTCGTGGCGCGGGCCGAAAAGCAGATTTCGCACACCGAGATCGGCGACATCATGAAGGTCGGCGGCTACATCCTGGAGCCCTACAGCCAGACCCCGCTGGAAATCACGCTGCGCAACGTCACCTCTTCCCCGGCCAACGCAACCACCACAAAGGCCTGGTCGTGCACCTACAAGGGCTTGGATAAAACCCAAACCTGCGTCTGCTCCACCACCATTAAGAGCATCCCGCCCAACCTGCTCAGCAACGACAGCATCGTGGTCGCCGAGGTCACCTATGATGACACGCCGCTCATCTTCGACTACTTCATGAAGCGGGCGGCCGCTGGCGCAACCTCCGGGACCGGGGTCTCACCGCTGACCGAGACGATCTATTTGAAGCCGCGCAGCCAAGCGGCCATGCTGATGCAGCCGAACAACACCCCCTGCCCGATGCCGACGTTCTGAGGCTCGGGCGGCGAAGGGACGCGCGCGGAGCTTGGCCCCCGCGTGGGTACCGTGCCCCCGTGGCTGGAGCGCCGGTCCGCGCGCGACTGGCCGGCGGCCCGGGACAATCCCCGGTTGTATTTGCCCAACGAGGCCATTTCCACCTATGCTGGTGGACCCGCCGTGAGGGCAAGCGCCGAGGCATGGCAAGGCTAGGGCCAGGAGGCCATGGGACGACGGTCGACGCACACGCCGCAGCAGCTGCGCGAACTGATTTTGGATGCTGCGCAGGATATCATCGAAGCCCAAGGTATCGCCGGCCTGTCGGCGCGCGAGATTGCCCGACGTATCGGCTATTCTCCCGGCACGATTTACAACATGTTCGAGAACCTCGACGATGTCGTGCTCAACATCGAGGCGCGCGTGCTCGACGCCTTGGACCAGCGGCTGGCGGGGCTGCTCAATGAAGGGGATGCCTGCACGCGCGTGACACGGCTGGCCCTTACCTATCTCGCCTTCACGCACGAAAAACCGAAGCTCTGGAACCTGTTGTTTGAGCACCACATACCGGCCGGCACAGCGCTTCCATCCTGGTATCAGCAAAAGCTTGAAATCCTGATGAGCCGGGTCGAGACGGCCCTGGCGCCAGAATTCGGTCCAGGCCAGGACGCCGAGCGCCAGCGCGCGGCGCGCGTTCTGTGGGCGGGGGTGCATGGCATCACGTCGCTGTCGACCGCCGACAAGCTTTCCGTGGTCACAACGGAGACCGCCAACCGGCTGATCGAGGATCTGGTGGCCACCTACCTTTCCGGCCTCTCGGGCGCGCACAAGGGCGGCGCCGGGCGAGGCGGCGATGCAACTCCGCTCGAGGCCTGAGGCTTGCATGAGCAGTCCCGACCGCGGCCGGCCGACGGGCCGGCATCATCTCAAAGTCCGCCTCAAGACCGCCAAGCAGCGCACGGCCTCCTCCCAGCGCTGGCTCGAGCGGCAGCTCAACGACCCTTATGTTGCGGCCGCGCAGCGCGAGGGCTACCGCTCGCGGGCCGCCTATAAGCTGATCGAGATCGACGACAAGTACCACCTGCTGCGGCCCGGCCGGCGCGTGGTCGATCTGGGCGCCGCCCCAGGCGGCTGGAGCCAGGTGGCGGCGGCACGCGTGCGATCCCTTGCCGGGCGCGGCCAGGTCGTGGCCATCGACGTGCTGGCGATGGCACCGCTCCCGGGCGTCGTCTTCCTCGAGGGCGACTTCATGGCGCAAACGGCCCCAGCCAGGCTCAAGGCGCTGCTGCGCGAGGGGGGCGCCGACGTCGTCTTGTCCGACATGGCCGCGCAGGGCACCGGGCACAGCCGCACAGATCACCTGCGCATCATGGCGCTGGCCGAAGCGGCCGCCGAATTTGCCATCGAAGTGCTGGCGCCGGGTGGGGCGTTGGTGTGCAAAATGTTCCAGGGCGGCTCCGAACGGGCGCTGCTCGATCGGCTGAAAAAAGCCTTTGCCAGCGTGCGGCACGTCAAGCCACCTGCCAGCCGTGCCGAATCGGCTGAGCTGTACGTCACGGCGACCCAGTTTCGCGCCTGATCGCCAGCCGGTCGATGCGCTCGGGGGATCGTGGCGTGGTCGCCTGAGGGTCGATGCCCTCGCCTGCGGGCTCGGCCGGCCAGAGGCGACCACGACGGGCAAACCCGGCATGACCCGCGGCCGTACCCGCCCCTTCGGCAATGCCGTCGCTTCAAGCCTCCCGAGGAGCAAGGCCGGACCGCCTTCCCCTCATTGGTGGGCTCTGCTAATAGGAAGCTTGGAACGATTCCACCACAGGGGCGGCTCATGGGCCGCGTGCCGAGCAAGATGGGCCCGGCGCGCCCGTGTTCGGCCAACCTGACGGCAGGGAGAGCGGACTATGGCGCAGCGGCCCGTCCTGGATGAAAGCAGCGTTGCCCTGACCTTCGACGACGTGCTGCTGGTGCCGCGACCCTCCGACGTCCTGCCGGGCGAGACCGACGTGACCTCCCGCGTCACCCGCGAGATTTCGGTGACAATCCCCATCCTTTCTTCGGCGATGGACACCGTCACCGAAGGGCGGCTTGCCATTGCCATGGCCCAGGCCGGCGGCATCGGCGTCGTCCATCGCAACCTCGCCGCCGAGGCCCAGGCCGAGCAGGTGGCCATGGTCAAACGCTACGTCGCCGGCATGGTGGTCAACCCCTATACGATTTCGCCCAAGGCGACGCTGGCCGACGCCCTGCGCCTGATGGAGGAAAGAAAGATTTCCGGGGTCCCGGTGGTGGAGGACGGCAGCAAAGGTAAGCTGCTCGGCATTCTCACCAATCGCGACGTGCGCTTTGCCACCAACACCCGCACGCCCGTCTCCGAGCTGATGACCAAGAAGTTGATCACCGTCAAAGAAGGCGTCAGACGCGAGGATGCCGAACGTCTGCTGCACCAGCACCGGATTGAAAAACTTTTGGTGGTCGACGACAATTTCCACTGCATCGGGCTGATCACGGTCAAGGATATCGAGAAGGCTCAGAAGTATCCCAATGCCTGCAAGGATGAGCGCGGCCGCCTACGCGTGGCGGCCGCCACCAGCGTTGGCGACGATGGCTACGAGCGCGCCGAACGGCTGATTGGGGCGGGCGTTGATCTTGTCGTGGTCGACACCGCCCACGGCCATTCCAAGCGCGTCCTCGACGCGGTGACGCGCATCAAGAAGCAATCCAACCACGTGCAGGTGATCGCCGGCAACGTCGCCACGGCCGACGGTACCAAGGCGCTGATCGATGCGGGCGCCGACGCGGTCAAGGTGGGGATTGGCCCGGGATCGATCTGTACCACGCGGGTGGTGGCGGGCGTGGGAATGCCTCAGCTCACCGCCATCATGGAATTGGTCGAGGCGGCCAAAAAGCAGGACGTGCCCGTCATCGCCGACGGCGGCATCAAGTTCTCCGGCGACATCGTCAAGGCCCTGGCCGCCGGCGCCGATTGCGTGATGGTGGGCGCGCTGCTTGCCGGCACGGACGAGGCGCCGGGCGAGACCTACCTCTACCAGGGCCGGACCTATAAGGCCTATCGCGGCATGGGCTCGGTCGGGGCCATGGCGCGCGGCAGCGCCGACCGCTACTTCCAGCAGGAGGTCAAGGACACCCTCAAACTGGTGCCGGAAGGCATTGAAGGGCAAGTCCCCTATAAAGGGCCGGTCGACGGCGTCTTGCACCAGCTAGTCGGAGGCTTGCGCGCTGGCATGGGCTATATTGGCGCCGTCAACCTCGCCGCCCTACGCGAGCGGGCTCGGTTCGTGCGCATCTCGCCGGCGGGCGCCAGCGAGGGTCACACCCACGGTGTGGCCATGACGCGGGAAGCCCCCAACTACACGCGCAGTGCCTAGCGTCTCCTCGAGCCAACGATCGCAACCGGCCGCTCGCGCCTGGAAGGCCCATGAATCAGGTCGTCATTCTCTACCCGGTCTTCGTGCAAGTCCTTTTGACCTTTTTCGTCTACGGCTTGCTCGCCGTCGCCCGCAGCCGCGCCATTGCTGCCATGGACCGTCGCAGCGGCGGTGCCGACCTCGCCTTGGGCCGTGTGGTGTGGCCGCCAGATGCCGAGAAGCGTGCCGCCAATCAGCGCAATCAGTTCGAGCTGCCGGTGCTATTGTATGCCGTCGTGGCGTTTGCGCTCATCACCAAGGGCGTCGATTTCCTGATGCTTCTGCTCGCCTGGCTGTTCGTGCTGTCGCGCATCGTCCACGCCGCCATTCACGTCGGCCCCAACCGGGTGCGCTGGCGCTCACCGGTCTTCGCGTTGGGTTTGCTGATCCTGGCTGGCATGTGGCTGAAGGTGTTCTTCCACGTCCTGACCGGCGGATTTGCCTGAGCGCATGCGGCCTGGCGCCCACATCAAGGCCGCCGTCGAGGTCCTTGAGGAGATCCTGAGGAGACATCGACCCGCCGCCGCCGCCCTCGCCGACTGGGGCAAGAGCCACCGCTTCGCAGGCTCCGGCGACCGGGCCGCCATCGGCAATCTCGTCTATGACGCCCTGCGTGGCCGGCGTTCGTTCGCCGCCCGCATGCAGTGCGATAGCCCACGAGCGTTGGCCTTGGCGGCGGCCGCCAAGGCGCTCGGTCTGACGCCAGCGGCCGTGATCGCCAGCGCCGACGGCTCGGCCTATGCGCTGGAGCCGCTGAGCGAAGCCGAACGGGTTGGGCTTTGGCGTCCGCCGGTGCCAGCCGCGTCCGCCGGTATCGAAGGCGACATCCCGGATTGGCTCGAGCCCTCCTTCGCGCGCGCCTTCGGCGCGGCGGCCGGCGCGGAAGGCGCGGCGCTGGCGCAGCGGGCGCCTGTGGATCTGCGGGTCAACACGCTCAAGGCCGAGCGCGCCAAGGTGCTCAAGAACCTTGCCCGCTTCACGGCGCAGGCGACCCGCTACTCTCCCATCGGCGTGCGGCTGCCTGTCCCGGACGGCGGCCACCGGCAGCCCAACGTCGAGGCCGACGTCGGCCATGGACGCGGCTGGTACGAAGTGCAAGACGAGGGCTCGCAGCTCGCGGCGCTGCTCGCCAACGCCGCCCCGCGCGAGCAGGTGCTCGATATTTGTGCAGGGGCCGGCGGCAAAATGCTGGCCTTCGCCGCCAGCATGCGCAACACCGGCCAAGTCTACGCCTACGACGGGGATGCTTTGCGCCTGCGCCCGAGCATCGAGCGGCTGAAACGGGCTGGCGTGCGCAACGCCCAGGTCTTGCCGGCCGGCGACCAAGCCGCCCTGCGCGCGCTCGCCGACCGCTTCGATCTCGTCTTCGTCGATGCGCCCTGTACCGGCAGCGGCGCCTGGCGACGTCGGCCGGACGCCAAATGGCGGCTGCGGTCGGCGAACTTGGCCCAGCGCCAAGCCGAGCAGCGCACGTTGCTCTTGGCCGCCGCCGGCCACGTCAAACCTGGCGGCCGGCTCGTCTACGCCACCTGCTCGGTGCTGCCGGAGGAGAATGGCGACCAGAGCGCCTGGTTTCTAACGGCCTGCCCCGGTTTCGCCTGCCTGCCGTGGCGCGAGGCCTGGGCCCGCGGCGTCGGCGGCGACGTGCCGGACTCAGCCGATGGCAGCGATCATCATCTGCTGTTGACGCCGGCGCGCCATGGCACGGATCGATTCTTCATTGCCGGCTTTCGGCGCCAGGCTTGAGTGTTGCCGCGGAACGGCGCTCGACAAAAAGAGCTTGCATCTGAGATCGATCGTCCACAGATAAAAGTTTGACAGCCGATGATGAGGGACTAATAGGTTCGCGTTTTCCTGGGGCCCATCCGGGTCTCGTCTTGACCGCCACAAGGCGCGTCGCCACGGGGAGCCGTCGTCCCCCAGCGACCGCAAGCCGCCACGCTGAGGAGGACACTCGTCCACCATGGTAATGCCGTCGAAGGCGAAGCGACCCAGGCGTCCTTCCGCCCGTTCGTGTCTCGGCCCGGTTGCGGATCTCGAGGCGCACCTGCCGGAAGAGTGGTGGCGCAAGCTTTTTAACGCCCTTTATGTGAAGACCGACGGCGATGTGGTCGAGAACTTGGAGAACACCCGTCGCGAGGTGGACTTCATTGTCTCCGCGGCGGCCGTGCAGCCCTATAGCCACATCCTCGACCTGTGCTGTGGCCAGGGTCGACACTGCCTCGAGCTTGCCCGGCGCGGCTTCAAACACGTGATGGGGCTTGACCGCTCGCGCTACCTCGTGCGTCTCGCCAAAAAGCGCGCCCAGGGCGAGGGGCTGCAGGTGCTGTTCAAGGAGGGGGATGCACGCAATCCGCGGCTGCCGGAAAACAGCATGGACTGCGTTGCCATCATGGGCAACTCCTTCGGCTACTTCTCCAACAAGCAGGACGACGAGAAGGTCCTAACCGCGGTCGGTAAGATTCTACGCCCAGCGGGCAGATCGTATTGGACATTACCGACGGCAGCCACATGCACGACAACTTCGAACGGCGGTCGTGGGAGTGGATTGATGAGCATCATTTCGTCTGTCGCGAGCGTTCGATCAGCCAGGATGGGGAACGGCTGATCTCGCGCGAAGTTATTGTCCACGACGAGATGGGTGTAATCGCCGACCAGTTTTATGCCGAACGCCTCTATACACGCGACAGCATCGCCAAGTTGCTGGAGAAGACGGGCTTCCGCAACATCCGCCACCATGGCCATGCCGAAGCCCTCTCCGATCGGGACCAGGATCTCGGCATGATGGCGCGGCGCATCCTTCTCACCGCCGACGCCCCGCAACTGGTGCGCAAGCATCGCGGGCGGCTGCAGGCGCTCGACGTCACTGTCGTCATGGGTGACCACCGTCTGCCCGATCAGGTCAAGCGCGGAGGCACCTTCAATCCGGAAGACCTCGAAACCGTGCGCAAGCTCAAGGATGCGCTGTCGGAGGTGCCGGGCTACAAGTTCCGCTACCTCGACAACCACGGTACCCTGGAGCGCGATCTCTCCGAGCTCAGGACCGATTTGGTCTTCAACCTTTGCGACGAAGGGTGGAACAACGACCCCTTCAAGGAGCTGCATGTGCCAGCCCTGCTCGAGGTGCAGGGTATCGGGTACACCGGCGCCGGTCCCTCGGCGCTTGCTGCCTGCTATGACAAGGGGCTGGTGCGCGCGGTGGCGCATGCCCTCGACGTGCCCGTCCCCCTCGAAATCCTATGTCCGCCCGGGCGACCAGGGTGCGACCTTGCCCTCGGTATTTCCCGCGATTTTGAAGCCCAATCAGGGCGACAGCAGTCAGGGCATCACCAAGGAGTCGGTCGTCAACAACGAGAAAGCCCTGCTTGACTATCTCGACCGGCTGCGCGCCGAGTTTCCGAGGCGAGGCGTGCTGGTGCAGGAGTTCCTGACCGGCGCGGAGTTCTCGGTGGGCCTGGTCGGTAACCCCGATCAAGGCCTCAGGGCGCTGCCGATTTTAGAGGTCGATTACTCCAGACTCGACGAAACGTTGCCCAAGATCTTGGGCTATGAATTGAAGTGGGAGCCGGACAGTCCCTATTGGACACAGATCAAGTACCGAGAGGCGACCCTGGCCGATCAAAAGCAGCAGCAGCTGATCGACAACTCCTCGCGTTTGTTCGAGCGCTTGGGGTGCCGTGACTACGCCCGCTTCGACTTCCGGGCCGATGCCAAGGGCGAAATCAAGTTGCTCGAGGTCAACCCCAACCCCGGCTGGTGCTGGGACGGCAAGATGAACATCATGGCGGGGTTCCAGGGCATGCGCTATGCGGAGCTCTTGTCACAAATCCTGCTGGCGGCCGTGGAACGGCTCGGCATCGTCGCCAGACCGCTTCACGCCCAGGTCCCCGGCAATGGCCATGGTCAATCCGTGGCCGCCGAGTGAGGCACTGGTGTCGCCACAAGGCCAGTCCCCCGCCTCGGCGTGCGGGATCCCGGGCGGCAGGCGCAATGGATTTTGGCCCTGGCGCACCGGCTTCAGCTTGACCTTTCGCGGTGATGGTGGCTATCGAAGGCTCGGCGCCCGCCCCTCTCTGTCGGCCTCGCCGATGACCTCGGAAGCATGACCGAAACCGTCCTCATCATCGACTTCGGTAGCCAGGTGACGCAGCTGATCGCCCGGCGCGTGCGCGAGCAGGGCGTCTACTCCGAGATCGTGCCCTTCAACCGCGCCCAGGACGCGTTGGAGCGCCTCAAGCCGCGGGCCGTCATTCTGTCTGGGGGGCCGGCCAGTGTTACCGAGTTTGGCACGCCGCGCGCCCCCGACTGGGTGTTCCAGGCTGGGCTACCGGTGCTTGGGATCTGCTATGGCGAGCAAGCCATGGTGGCCCAGCTCGGCGGCGGCGTGGAGGGGGGGCACCATCGCGAGTTCGGCCGCGCCGAGTTGGAGGTCATCAGCGACAGCAGGTTGTTTGAAGGCGTTTGGCGCAAGGGCGACCGCGACACCGTGTGGATGAGCCACGGCGATCGCGTTACGCGCTTGCCGCCGGGCTTCAAGGTGGTGGGAATCTCGAAGGGCGCTCCGTTTGCGGCCATCGCCGACGAAACTCGCAAGCTTTACGCGGTGCAGTTCCACCCCGAGGTGGTGCACACCCCGCAGGGAAGCCGCCTGATCGGCAATTTTGTACGCCGCATCGCCGGCCTACCGGGCGACTGGAGCATGGCGCATTTCAAGAGCTCGGAGATCGCCCGCATCAGGGCGCAGGTCGGCGCCGGCCGGGTGATCTGCGGACTATCCGGCGGCGTCGATAGCGCGGTGGCGGCCAAGCTCATCCATGAGGCCATCGGCGACCAGCTCACGTGCATTTTCGTCGACCACGGCCTGTTGCGGCTCGACGAGGCGAGACAGGTCGTGACGCTGTTCCGCGGTCATTTCAATATTCCCTTGCTGCACGTCGACGCGAGCCGGGAGTTCCTGGCGCAGCTCGCCGGCAAGACCGATCCGGAAGCCAAGCGCAAGGCCATCGGCGCGCTATTCATCGATGTCTTCGAGGCGGAAGCCAAAAAGCTGGGCGGCGTCAACTTTTTGGCGCAGGGCACGCTCTACCCCGACGTGATCGAGAGCGTATCGTTCACCGGCGGGCCGTCGGTGACCATCAAATCGCACCACAACGTCGGCGGCCTGCCTGAGCGCATGAACTTGAGACTGATCGAACCGCTGCGTGAGCTGTTCAAGGATGAGGTGCGCGCCCTCGGCCGCGAGCTGGGGCTGCCGGAACATTTCATCTGGCGACATCCCTTCCCCGGGCCGGGCTTGGCGATTCGGATCTTGAGCGACGTGACCCTGGAAAAACTCGATATTCTGCGCAAGGCCGACGCGGTGTTCCTCGACGAAATCCGCAAGGCTGGCCTCTATGACAAAATCTGGCAGGCCTTTGCGGTGCTGCTGCCGGTGCGCACCGTCGGCGTCATGGGGGATGCCCGCACCTACGATCATGTCTGCGCGCTGCGTGCGGTCACCTCGACCGACGGCATGACCGCCGACTTCTACCCCTTCCCGCACGACGTGTTGGGCCGCGCGGCCACCCGTATCATCAACGAGGTCAATGGCATCAACCGCGTGGTCTACGACGTGACCTCGAAGCCTCCGGGCACCATCGAGTGGGAATGACGGCGGCACCGGGCGGGCATGGACCAGCCCCGCAGCCGCCGGGCAACGACACGCGGGCGACCTGCGGGAGCACCTTTTGCCTGTCACCACCTGCCCTCGCAGCTGAAACGTGTTACCCATGCGTTCGGGTGATACCGCCGGCAGCGGCTTCCACCGTGCCCTTGCACGTTAGAGTTGCGGGCAGTTGCAGCTCCCTAGCTGGAGGCCTGCCAAGCCAAATGCCGACCGCCGGTCGCTTGCAGATCCGCTCCCGTTATGTAGCTGCCGGCCTGCGAGCACAACAGAAGGGCGGCGCCTGCCATCTCTGCTGGATGTCCTGCCCTTTGCATCGGGCAACAGCTGGCTTCGATCTTTGCTCCACGCGCCAGATCTCGCGGCCGATGCTCAGGCTGCCTCCCGTCACCAGTGCTCGTCTGCCCACCATCGAGAGCCGGCGATGGTTGTCCACGACTGCCCACTGTTCCGTCATGCCGGAAGCCTCTGCTGCAATCGAGATTTTGGCGTGCCGATTGACATTGTCATCCGCGTGGCCTGGGGGTCCGCGGTTTGACACTAATAACAGGATTACATATCCCCCGAATGGTCACTGCCCGATAGTCACTGGCCCATTCTCACTGGCCCATCCTCACTGGCCCATCCTCACTGCCGCAAGGTCAATGCTTTCGGTTGGACCGGCAGGGGACCCTGGTTTCACCCCACAGAGCTGAACAACGCAAGCAGAGGGAGGTCATCATGTTCCGATCGAGCCACAGGGTGCTGATCCTGCTGGCCGCCGCGATGACGATGTCCGGGGCGGCGATGGCACAATCGACGACGATCACTTTCCGTTTCAACGACACGGAGGCTGAGATCAGGGGCGCCATCGACGAATTCCAGCGGCAAAACCCGGACATCAAGGTCGATCTACAGCGCATCGGCTGGCGCGACGCGCGCAACCAGTTCCTGCGGGAGGCCGCTGTCGGGCAGGGGCCCGACGTGGTGCATTCGGCGCAAGTTTGGGTCAAAGAGATGGGCGACGCGGGCGCCACGCTGGCGCTCGACAGCCTGCTGCAGCAGAGCCCACCGGCCAACGAATTCGCCGATTTCGTCGCGCAGGATCTGGCAAAAAACAGTTCAGGCAAAATCTTTGGCCTGCCCTGGACCACCGACACCTGGGCCATGGTCTACCGCAGCGACCTATTGCAGGAGGCGGGCATCGCCACCCTACCGCAGACCTGGACGGAATTGCGCCAGGCCAGCGCCGAGATCTTCAAAAAGACAGGCAAGGCAGGCTTTGGCTTTCCTGCCGGTAGCTCCGCGTCCGGCGCCATCTGGTTTCTGGCGACATCCTACTGGTGGTCGAACGGAAAGGCCTTAATCGTCGCCAAGAACGATGGCGCCTACGACATCGGCCTCACCGCCGAGGACATTGCCGACTGCATGACGTACTTCAAGAGCTACGTGGATGCGGGCGACAATCCGCAGGCCAATCTCGCGGCCAGCGACGCGCACGATCCTTCCATTCTTCAGGCCTTGGTGACAGGCAATCAGGCCATCGGCTCCATGCCGCCCAACACCTACAAGCAGGTGCTGGAAGCCTACGCGACCGCCAACCCCGGCAAACCCCTGCCGTTCGTCTCAGGACCCTTCCCGAAAGGCAGCGTAACGCGCAGCTCCAACATCGGGGGACGCATGCTTGTCATCAACGCCCATACCAAGTACCCGGAGGCGGCCTGGAAATTTGTCAAGTACATGAGCTCGGAGGAGGTCTTCAGCAAATTCTACCGGACTCAGTTTCCTGCCCAGCGCTCGCTGCTAAAGAAGGTCGACTTCGGACCTGAGCTCAAAGGTTTCGCCGAGCAACTGGAATATGCTCGGTCCTGGGGCGCCTATGCGAGCGGTCCTATTCCGATCGGCACCTTGTGGAATCTGGCGGGGCGCGGCTTCGGAATGGTGCTCTCCGGTCAGCGCTCACCGGAGGCGGCCGCCAAGGAGCTATTGCAGGAGGTACGCAAGCTCATGCCGCAAAAAAGCTAGACGCCAGGCCATTGGGTCGTTAACGCAGCCCCCCTACAATCGCCCGATGTCGCCGCCGGTCCGCAATGCGCAGCAGATTGTTTATTTTCGCGATGCTTGCGCCGAGTTTCACGCTGCTCGTGCTGTTCTACGCCTATCCGATTTTCAAGAACCTCAGTATGAGCTTCACCGACTTGTCTTTGCTTGGCATGAGCCGGGGCGGCAATTGGATCGGCCTTGATAACTATCGCGAGATCCTTCGCAGCGGCGACTTCGGCCACATCCTCTTCAACACGCTGATTTGGCTAACCGCCACGTCGGTCGCAATCCGCTTGCTGCTGGGCCTCGCTATAGCCGTTCTACTGAACTCTACCGCGCTGAGGCGCCTGCGCATGCAAACCATTGCGCGCCTCGGTTTGCTCATTCCGTGGGCCACGCCGCCAATCGTGGCCGTTGTCATCTGGCGTTGGCTGCTTGACCCGCAAGGAGCGGTGAACAAGGCCTTGGTCGGCTTAGGTATCCTCGATCAACCGGTGGCGTTCTTCGCAAATGTGCGTACGGTCTGGCCGGCGATCATGACGATCATGGTTTGGAATACGGTGCCCTTGATCGCCCTGTCGCTGCTCTCGAGCCTGCAAAGCGTGCCGGAGGACCTATACGAGGCGGCAGAGTTGGAGGGGGCGAATCAATGGCAGGTCTTTCGCTACATTACCCTGCCGTTCCTGATGCCGGCGATCCTCGTTCTCGGCCTGATGTCGGTGTTCTGGTCGTTCAACAATTTCGTTTACGTGTGGTTGGCGACGGGGGCCGGGCCGGGGACCCTCACCAACGTGCTGGCAACGGAGGTGTACATCAAGGCCTTCGTCGACTTTCGCCTTGGCTACAGCTCGGCGATCGGCATGGTCATGGCGCTGGTCATGGCCATTTTCGGTGCCGTCTACCTTAGACTCGTCGCACGCCGACAACTCGAGGAAAGTCTGTGATACGAGGCATCCTGTTGCGACAATCCGCGCGCGATCCAGGTCCGCTCGCGATAGCTGCTGCCGCCGGTCTGGCCATCATCACGCTGTTCGTTCTGGTCTATCCCGCTGTCTATGTTTTGATCGGCTCGTTCAGACCAGGTGGTGGTCTGCTGTCGCAGGCTGGCACCTTCACTTTCGAAAACTACCTCAAAATCTTCCGCTCCGGATTCAGCCGGTTCGTACTCAACAGCCTAGTCATCTGCGCCGCAGCGACGCTGGTATCGACGCTGCTCTCGATCATGGCAGCGTACGCCTTCTCACGTTGCAATTTTCCGCTCAAGCGCACGCTATTCACGGGAGTTTTGTTCGGACAGGTATTTCCCTGGATCGTTCTCATTAATCCACTGTTCGTGGCCTTCGCCACGATGCACTTGATCAACAGCTACGTCGGCATGATCCTGACTTACACCGCCTTCACCATCCCGTTTTCCGTATACATGCTGGTCGGCTATCTGGTGACGGTTCCCAAAAGCCTGGACGAGGCTGCGGTGCTCGATGGCGCGTCACGATGGCAGGTGATTTGGCTCATCATTTGCCCGGTCATGTTGCCCGGGTTTGTCGCCACGGCGACTTATGCGTTCCTGCTGTGTTGGACCGAGTATCTGTTTGCGCTGGCGTTCCTGACCCAAACCGAACTGAAGACGCTACCCCTCGGGCTTTATCAGTATTTCGGCGATGACAACGTCGATTGGGGAGCCGTGATGGCGGCATCTGTGGTCACCACGCTTCCTGTCTTCCTGCTCTTTCTGCCGATCCAGGGTGGCATTTCGCCGGGTCGAACCGTCGGAGCGGTCAAATGATGCCGGCGGCCAGCCCTACGGGGAGGATCGAGCGCTTACGCCTCGCGCTGATTGCGGCGCCGCTGGCCACGCCGATTGTCGCTCCCTTTGGAACGGTGTCGACGCGTCACAACCTTTTGGTGCGTGTGGAGATCGACGACGGCTCATGGGGAGTGGGGGAGGTGTGGGGTAATTTCCCGCCCTGGGGCTGCCGGGACAGGGTGGATATTCTGATCAATGTCCTGCGCCCACTCTTGATCGGTCAGGCGTTGGACGACCCGGTCCGCATTTTCCGATCGACGGCAGCAAAAATCAGGCCATTGGCAAATCAGCTCGGAGCGATCGGCCCCTTCCAGCAAGCCCTGGCAGGGGTCGACATCGCGCTGTGGGACGCCTGCGCCCGTCGCTGCGGCCAGGCACTGTGCGATTACATACGCGCTGCACCCGCGCCGCGTAGCGTCGCCGTTTATGCGACAAACTTGCCGATCGAGCGCCCTGCGAGCATTGAGGAGATGGCAAGCAAAGGACACAACCGCTTCAAGTTCCGCATCCCGGCCAACGAAGGGCTCATTTTGGGGGCCCTAACGGAGGCGCGGGCGATCGCAGGCCGGCGCGCACTGATGGCGGACGCGACACAATCCTTTAGCCTGGAGCGGCTACGAGCGCTGGCGCGACCGCTCACCGACCTCGCCTTGGATTGGCTGGAGGAGCCCTTTCTTGCCGACGATCTGGCCAGCTACCGAGCCTGGCGGGACGAGCCCACCCGGCCTCCCATCGCACTCGGGGAGAATTCCTATGGCGCTGACGGGTTTCGCCGGTTGCTTGCGGACATTGGGCCGGATGTCCTGCAACCCGACATCACCAAAACCGCCGGCATCAGCGAAGGAGGGGACATCTGCCGTCTCATCATGAGCGCGGGCAAGCGTGCCTGCCTGCACATGTATGGCGGGCCGATCGGCCTTTACGCCAGCGCGCACCTGAGCGCCGCGATCGATGGCGTATCATGGTTGGAGATGGATGCGATGCCCAATCCCCTGTTTGAGCTGCTGTTGAACGACGAGCCGAGGGTGCGCGATGGCCAACTCTACCTGCCAATTGGCGCCGGTCTTGGTGACAATCTGCTGCGCCCAGGCGCATTCGACGCAGCCGAAGTCCGCTAGCGACACATGACGGCAGCAGACACCTGCGACCCACTCATTCGGTTGCCGTGAAAGAAAAGTCGAAGCGAGGCGCCAACGTAGGCAAAAACTTTGCGTGCAAGCATCGGCGCAAGCGCACCGGCATCTCCACCTACCGGCGCGGGGCTGCGGTCTTTCGTAGACGGATTTCGACCGGCGAATGGCAGGCTGGCGATCGCCTACCTGCACTCGATGCCTTGGTAAGAGCTCCACGTCGGGCGCGTCACCGTTAGGCATGCCTTGGATTTGCTGGCGGAGGCCGGCTTGATTGCTAGGCACCGCGATCGGCGCGGCAGTTCCGTGATCTCCCAACCGCTCGATTGACGCTGGTTCACCCTCGCGCTCAATCTCAATGAACTCGAGTCGCACTCGGCGCCATCACGGTTTCTGAGATCGACAACGGCCCATGGGCTCGACGCTTACCGGTTGCCGCTGAGGAAGGCGTGCAAAGCACCGGCTACCATCGTGTCGTGCATCTGCACCACCATAAAGACTACCCACAACCGGTTGCGTTGACCGATTTGCTGATCGAGCGCAGGCTTTACCGCGAATTGGAGAACGAGGCGCCGAGCCACAGGGCTATGCTCGAGCGTCTGGCCGCACACCACGCCGACCTAAACCTGATCCAGCAGACTTTCACGATCGGCGAAAGCCGATATCGAGATTGCGCGCCGACTGCGGTTGCAGGAATCTTCGCCCACGGCGGAGTTGCGACGCATCGCCCGCGACAGTAGCGGCACCATCATTTACTTTGGTTTTTGTTCTTTCCTGGTCATCTCGTTGGGTTGGATTTCAAAGTCGATCTGAAAGATGCAAGCACAGGGCAAGCCTTGGCGAGCCTTGGCAAGCGATCATTCTGAGCCAGTTTTTGCTTGTTCGTCGGCGCCTGCTCGCCCAGCGGGTTGCCGGCACTGCACTTTCATTTTTCAGGCTTGCGAAAGGTCCCGGCGGCAATAGCCGACCGCAGGGAGGCGACTTTACACCGCAGACAAATTGCCGCCGCCGCACCGCGGCTGGCTAGTCGAGCAAGCCCACGGCGCCGAACTTTTGCGTGAATATGCGCCCGCCCTCGGCCGTGATGAGCACGGCACGCGTACCCTCCAGACGCCGTGTCCAGCCCCGCTGCATGCTGTGCGCGCACAGTGCCGCCCCGACCATGCCGCCAAGATGCAGGCGCCGCTCGCTCCAGTCGAGACACGGGCGGCAAAGCACCTTCCGTGTTCGCGCCGTGCGTCGGAATTGCAAGGCATCGGCATCGATGCCGATCTCAGCCAAGAAGGCGATACCTGGCTCGGTGATGATACCGGCGTCGCTCGTCAGCTCGACATAGCCGCGTTGGCGCAGCGCGTCGGCGAGGGCGACGCCGAGCCGCCCCGCGAAATGGTCGTAGCAGGTGCGGGCTCTGCGCAGCGCGAGATCGCGGGGCCCGACACTCAGGCGTCGCCGATCCGGCGCCAGCTCGGCGGCAACCTGCATAATGCTTTCGAGCATGCGGGCCACGGAAACGGTGGCGAGCTCATAGTAGCGATGGCGGCCCTGCTGGTGGACCTTGATGAGCCCGACAAGCCTCATGCGCTGCAAATGACCACTGGCCGTCTGCGGCGTAATGCCGGCCACCCGTGCCAGCTCGGTTGCCGTAAGCGCACGGCCGTCCATCAGCGCGTGCAGCATGCTGGCGCGCCCGGGATCACCCGACAGGGCGGCAATTTCGGCAAACAAGGCGCTGCTGGCCATCAGGAACGGGCTCCGCGACCGTGCCTGGAGCTTACTGCAGCGTGCCAAACCACGCTTCGGTCAATTGCGTAGCATGCACCGGCAAACCTCAGACACGGTGGCATCAGCACGAGACTGGCTCGAGGAGCGGCGACAATGACCCTCACCGTATTCATTCGCTACCAAATCGACCCATTCCAGCGCGAGGCCTTCGCAGACTATGCGCGCCGCTGGTCGACGATCATTCCGGCCTGCGGTGGCGCCCTCGATGGCTACTGGATGCCACACGAGGGTACCAACAACATCGCCTTCGGCCTGGTTTCCTTCGACAGCCTTGCCCACTACGAGGCCTACCGCTCGCGCCTCAAGGCGGATCAGGCGGGGGCGGCCAACTTCCGCCTGGCCGAGGAGAAGCGGTTGATCCTTGCCGAGGAGCGCACCTTCCTGCGCCGCCTCGACTAAAAGTGACCCCTTGCCCTCGTGGCGGGCTCGCGGCCCCAACGCGCCGGCATGAGATCTCGCGTAGAGCTTGACCCAAGCCGGGCCCAGCGCACGCGCCTGTGGAAAATTTGGCCCCGGCTACCAAGGCCACCGCCGCCCCAAGGTACAATCTGACACATAGGATCGGGGCCTGGCGAGTGCAGGATGGCGCCGTCATTTCCCGGCCGTCCTTCGCCGCTACGCTCGAGGCTCGATCTTTGCCGTGTCCCGGCGCCGGCGCCGAGGCGGTAAACGGATTTGACCCCGTCGATCGAGGCGGTCACGCTTCGCCGCGGAGGGAGTATGGAGCTCAAAGGCCAACCGTCCCCCTACCCGCGCCGGACGCCAGAACACCGGTTCTGGATCGGCTTGTCGTGCGTCGCCCTGCTGCATGCCAGTGCCATCGTCGGGGCCGGTCGATCCCTACCGCGTCACCTGGGCGAGCGGGACGGAAGCCCCGAGGCCATCAGTGTCGAACTGGTTGACCCGAGCGAGCTCGGCGGCCCGAGGGCCGCCCCACCCGTCGCGCCCAGCAATGCCGCGCTGCCGCGGCCGGCCGCGCCCCCCGACACGGGATCGGCGACCAGCCCGCCGCCAGCCCCAAGCGAGACCGCGACGGTGGCAAACCCGTCGACACCGCCTGCAGCTGACGCAACCTCCCCGAGCGCCGCCGCGCCGATCCTGGAGGACAAGAAGGCTGCGAGCGCGCCGAGCAAGACAGAGGCCGCAGCCCCGCCGGCGCCGGCCGAAACCCTTTCACCATCCTCTGCTGTCCCGCCCGGGTCGACGGTGAGCCCGCCGGCCGAGGCCACAGGCAAGACGAAGACCAGCCCCAAACTTTCGTTACAGCTCGACTTACCGCCAAACTTCGTCGCCCCTTCGGGGCTATCGACGGCGGCCGTACGCCCGCCGGATATCACGCGCTCGGGCGAAAACGACGAGTTCGGACGCAGGGTGATCCGGGCTTTGCGGCAGACCATGCCGCCTGCGCGCGGGGAGGTTGGCAGGGTTACGGTGCGCTTGCTGCTGTCGGCAACCGGTGACCTCAGCGAGGTGCAGCTCGTGAGGCCTGCTGCCGATCCCGCGCTTACGCAAAGCGTAGTGTTTGCCGTACGGCAGTCGAGCTTTCCCATTCCACCGACCGGGGCGACCCGGAGCGATCGTACCTTCCTGGTGACCTATATCTACAATTGAGCCTGCCGCTGCGCGTCCTCGAGCACCATGGCGGCACCCTTCTCGCCGATCATGATCGCAGGCGCGTTGGTGTTGCCGCCGACGACCTGCGGCATGATCGAGGCATCGATCACCCGAAGCCCCATCACGCCGTGCACGCGCAGCCGCGGATCGACGGCCGCGTCCGGACCAGGCCCCATGCGGCAACTGCCGACCGGGTGCAGGTTGGAAACGCCGCGCCGACGCAGGTCCTCGGTCAACGCCTCATCGCTTGTAATCGTCGGGCCCGGCGATACCTCCTCGAGCACATAGGGTTGAAGCGAGGGCTGCGCTGCAATCTTGCGCGCGAGGCGCATGCCATAGAGCATAGCTTCGACGTCGTAGGCGGTCGCCAGGTACTCAAGGTGGATGCGCGGCGGGGCCAAGGGGTCGGGGCAGCCGAGCCGGACACTGCCGCGCCCTTCCGGTCGCAAGTGCACCGGCGACAGCGAGAAGCCTGGAAATTTGTGCGGATAGACGCCACGCGCATCGCGCTTTTCGACGCTCCAGAGAAAGAAATTCATTTGCAGATCGGGCCGATCCAAGCGCTGATCGCTGCGCACAAAAGCCCCGGCGTAAAGGCCGGGGCCGGCGAGATGACCCCCCCTAGTGATGGCGTATTGGACCGCCGCCATCAGCTTGGCCAGCGGGCTGCGCGTCAAGTCATTGAGCGTAATGGGCTTGGCGCAGCGCAAGGCCACGTAGGAATTGAAATGATCGTGCAGATTGGCCCCGACGGGCGGTAGGTCTTTCACCACCGCAATGCCCATCTCGTTTAGATGCGCCCCCGGCCCGATCCCCGACAGCAGCAGAAGCTGGGGCGAGCCATAAACGCCCGCACAGACGATCACCTCTGCGCGGCAGCGCGCGGTCGCCAGACCGCGCGGCGTGCGATATTGGATGCCGACGGCCCGGCCGTCCTCGAACAGGATCCGCGTGGCGTGGGCATTGGGCATCACCAGGAGGTTCTTGCGCTTGCGCGCCGGCTTCAAGTAGGCGACCGCCGCGCTCCAGCGCCGGCCAGCGGCGGCCGTCGCCTGATAGCGCCCAACACCCTCCTGGCTGGCGCCATTGAAGTCCTCGTTAGGTGCGATCCCCGCTTCCACGCTCGCGGCGATGATGGCATCCACGAGCTCGTGCCGGAGCGGCTGGTCGCCAACCTTGAGCGGTCCGCCGACCCCGTGAAATTCGTTCTCCCCGCGCTCCTGGTTTTCCGCTTTGCGAAAGAACGGCAAGACACTCGCATAGTCCCAGCCCTGGCAGCCGCGTTGCCGCCAACCGTCGTAGTCGGCCGGCGTGCCGCGCATGTAGATCAAGCCGTTGAGGGAACTGGTACCTCCAAGCATCTTGCCGCGAGGCTGGTAGGACGTGCGATTGTTGAGGCCGGCGATCGGTTCGCTTTCGAATTTCCAGTTGTAGCCCGCGTGGTTGTAGAGTTTGTGGTAACCGAGGGGGATGTGAATCCAGGGATAGCGGTCGCGTCGCCCCGCCTCCAGCAGCAACACCGTATAGCGACCCGATTCGGAAAGTCGCGCGGCGACCGCGCAGCCCGCCGAGCCGGCGCCCGCGACGATGAAATCGAAGGTTTGCACCTGCATGCTGCCTCCTAAGGAGCCGCCAATCCGACCATCGCCCCTGTCGCGGCAACCGAGCCCTCAAAGCAAAATTGGCCCGCATTGGCTAGCGCGCCCGCGTGGGGTGCAGCCAGCGACGGGGGCGAGCGAAGGTCCCGTCTTTCCTATGGCTTCGCCGCGGCCAGCTTGTCGCGCACAAAGGCCTCGAACTGATGCCGGCAGCCGCGCTTGTGCAGCTCCGCCAGCACGTCGTCTTCGCTCGGTAACGTGTCCAATACCTCGAGCTTCACCTGACGGCGCGGGCGCCCCTCAAGCATTAGGTAATAGGTGCCACCGGGGCGCACGGCCACGCCCGCTGGCCACGCCACCAGCTCGCCACTCACGGCCCATTCCGCTTCCGCGCGCGCGGCGCTGTCCAGATCGACCACGGCCACACGCTGAGCGACCGGGACCGGGGCGCGTGCCAGCTGCAGTTTGGCGTCTTTGCCGACGCAAACCTTGCCATCGATCGACGTTGGCACATTGGCCCAGGAAAAACGCGCCATCGAACGCGGCCGGGCCGGCGCACCGGCACTGCGGGTTGCGCCCGGCGTTGCTTCGGTCGCCCCGCCGGTCTGCATGATGTTCTTGAGCCAGCCAACCACGCCCTCGTTGATCTCTTGTCCCTTGGCGAGGTCGGCGACGGGGCCGTTGTAGGGACCCTTGACGGTCTGCGTCTTGCCGGAGGGAAGGACGGCGCGAATTGCGGCACCTGCCGGAATCGATAGGCTGTCGGCCATGGCAAGTTGCGCGCCAACCTTGATATCGGGCACGCTCAATTCGATCACATAGAGCTGCGCCCGTGCCGGCGCGGCACCTCCCGCCAGGGCCACGAGTGCCACAGCGAGGCTCGCCAAAGTGAGCAGAAGTCGGTCGATTTTCATCTGACGAACCACCTCGATCGATCGGTGTTATAGCCGAGCCATCTGCCGAGATAATGGCCCGAGAACTCGCCGAGGAACCAGGCCATCAGGGCGAGCACGAGCGGCAATATGATGCGAAATTGCCAGAACACCACGGTGTCGACGGCAATGATGACGGCGGTCGCCACGCCGCTGGCGAGCAGACCGCGGCGCCGGTAACGGAAGTACCAACCGACCAGGAAGCCGAGCCCGGTGATGGCGGCAAGCGTGAGAGGTAACGCCACCGTTCCGCTCTCGACTTGGCCGATGCTGCGGCCATCGACGACAGCCGCCAGAATGTGGGCATGAATGAGCGCGCCGTGCATCACCTGCAGGGGCGTACGATGGACGTCGATATCGGTCAACAGACCGGCCAGGATGACAATCTTGCCCTTGAGCGCCTGCTTGGCGGCAGTGAGCAAAGGATCACCCGCAGGTCTGATCAGGGAATCGGCGGACAGCGTCAGAAAGGTATCGGACCAGTCGGCCGGCGCCCGCAGCCAGGCAATGCGCCGGCGCTTATTGGCGGACGCAAAGCCGGCATTTTCCGCTAGGGCCTCGGCAAAGCTCTGGGGGAAGGCCGAATTGGGAAATGGCTGGGCTTTGAAGCGCACGATAAAATCGCGCTCCACCGCCAGGTTGGCATACCCGGCCGGGCGCAAGGTATCGCGAAAAAAGGCCTGCTGACGTTCCCGTTGCTGGGGTGACAAGGGGACCCGCTCGTCGGCGGCCGCCAACACGATCTTTGCCTTTGCCCGCCGGATCGCGGCAATGAGCTCGCCTTCATTGTCCGGCCGGGCCGTGCGTAGGAACAGGACGTCGAGCCCAATGGCCTTGGCGCCGGCGGCGTCGATGGCGTCAATGGTGCGAGCCAAGACGCCGGCATCGATCGGCAGGCGCGTCTTGTAGGTGTTGAGCGTATCGTCGGTCACGGCGACGACAGCAATCAAGGGATGCTGGCTCGGCAACCGATCGGACATCCAGGACGTGCGCAGGTCACCCATGGCGTGTTCAAAACGTAGTAGACCGGGCGCCAGGAGTGGCAGCAAAAATGCCAGCAACAGCGTGGACAGCAGGGCAAAAACGGCGGATAACAGCAGCGGCCGCGGAAAGAGCGCGCGACCCCTGTGAGACCGGTCACTGACGTCAGCGGGCATGTGTCCCCTCGTCCCTGCCGACCGAGCCTATTGGAGCGGACAGAACCAGACAAGCGGCAGGCCGCGGGCAGCGCCCGGGCGCTGCTTGCGAACGGAACCGCCCGTCCAGCCGAGACCGGACGATCGTCCTGATGCGGATTGTTGCTAAGAGTTAATGGGGTTCACAACCTTTTGACGCGCAAATCTGCCGCTCGCGAGCGCCGCAAAGATCAGCTACTATTTTGATATCGCAGTGCATTGTGCGATATTTTGGCGGTTTCGCGGGCCAGGACCGGGCTTTGAGCATTGGCTGTAACAGCCCACGACTATCTGGAGCGGCCTTTGAACCAACGCGCTGATGACCCAGTTGGCGGCTTGCGCAAACGGCAAAAGCCGCGCCCCGAACCCACCCGGTCGGCAAGCAGTAAGCGAACCAAGCTCTCGCTTGATCGCTTGGAATCCGATCGCGAAGCGCTCCTGCGCCGCTTGAGCCATCTCAACAGCGGCGCCAAGCTGCTGCCCGGCTATCGCAGTGCCCTCATCCTGCTCAACTCAAGATTTCGCCGGGCCAACCTCGCGACCCGGCTCGCTCTCCTGCAGGCCGCCCAATTCATGGTCGAAGTGCTGGAGAGAATTCCCTACTGAGCTCGGCTCTTGCGTGCCCGCAGTGTTTGTCGGACAAGGAGTTTCGGCGACTGGCAATCGATGTCGAGCGTGAGGCTGATGAAAAACTGGTACTACCACCTACCCGACATGGTCTTGGCGGCTGCCTCCTATCTCGTGGTGGCCCGCCTGTTGCTGTCGCCGTTCCCGATCGGCCAAGGGTTTATCGTTCGCACGCTCAGCGCGCTGACGGCGCCGGTGGTGGCGCCCGTCGCGGCCATTACACCGCGCCTGGTTCCTCCACCCGTGCGGCTGCTTGCTGTGGTGGCGTGGCTGTATGCCGCGCGTGTCATTCTGCGCGCCGGCATCGCCGCGACCGGCCTCAGGCTGGGTTGATCGCCGTGAGCATTTCACCGAGCGGGGCGGCCCCACTGCGATACCTGGCGCTCGGCGGCAGCGTGCTGCTTGCGCTCTTCAACGGCTCGCTTTACTCACCGATCTACGATTCGGTCGACCAGCTCCTCTACCTTTTTTCGCGCAGCTCGGTGCACGCTGGACCCCTGCCGCTGCAGCCCTACCGCACCTCGATCTTTATCGCCGTCATGACGCTGCTGCTTGGCGGCATCCCCGCGGCGATCTACGAGCGCATCCGCGGGCTCGATCAGAGCACGGCACTATCGACCTGGCTTTGGTTCCTGGCGACCCTGTTGCTCACCCTTCCGACGCTGCGGGAAGTCGCCGGCTCCGATTGACCTTGGCGGCCATCGGGCACCCGGCTTTACCTGGGCCACGCGCGTGACCCAGTCCGAGGTCGCCGCCGGGTCCGCGCCGGCACCGGGCACCCGCTCGGGGTTGGCGGCCTCGCTCCCGGCCTGCGCCTTCAGCGCCGTGGGAACCACCGGCAATGGCCTGGGCTCGAGCGGGACCATGCACTTCACATAGTCCACATTTGCCGTCACCGCCTCGGCCGATGCCTGGCGGGCGCCAAGCAGTTTGCCTCCTCGTACTTGCCCAAGGCCCGCAGCCGGCGGGCGTAGTTGAGGGCTGCTTCGGCGCTGCGCGGGTTTTTGGCGTAGGCCTTGCCCCAATGCTCGATACTGCCCTTAGCGTCGGCTCAGCGCGCGTCTCGGCCGCGTCGGGCGCCGCCATCAGTCCGCCATCTGGCGAGGGTCGGCAGGGGCGAACCGGCGCTAGGCCGCCAGCAGGTTGGCGCTGGCGAACCCAGCGATCGCGACACTGGTTAAGCCCCTTAACGCGGCAATCGGGCTCGAAGGGCGTGACGTGATGCTCGTGGGTTCCGCGACGGCGCGCCAACTCGCACGCCCGGGTTCAGTATCCCGGCCGGCGGTCAACAATCTCTTAAGCCGAACTAGCCGAACGGCGCCCGATCAGCCTGGCGAATGCTCGGGCGTCTCGCCGTCGCCTTCGCGCCGCGCACCCTCCTCCCACCGGGCCATGCCCGGCAAGGCGAAGACGGCCTCGAGGTAGGCCTGCGCCGTCCCATCATCACCGTAGGGCGTAAGATCGGGCAGATAGGTTCGGAAGCGGGTGGCAACGGGCGCGTACATGGCATCGGCCGCCGTGAAGGCGCCAAACAGGAAGTTGCCAGCGCTGCCAAAGCGCCGCCGGCTTGCTGTCCACAACTCGACGATGCGTCGCACGTTGGCGGCGACAGGCTGCGGCAGGCTTGTCAACGGCCGGCGCGCCAACAGGTCCATGGCGCAATGATCGCGTAGGTCGCGAAAGCCCGCATGCATTTCGGCGCAAATAGCCCGCGCGTGCGCGCGCGCCTCTTTTTGCGTCGGCCACAGCGCGGCCTCAGGATGGGTTTCGGCGAGGAATTCCAAGATCGCCAAGCTGTCCCAAATCGCTTGGCGCTCACCACGACCCGCCACAATCAGCACCGGCACGTGGCCCGCAGGGGAGTAGCGCAGGATCTGGGTCTTGGTGTCGGGCTGACGCAGGGGGATCAAGATCTCCTGGAAGGGGATGCCGGCTTCAACGAGGGCGAGCCAGGAGCGCAGGCTCCAGCTCGATACGTTCTTACTGCCGATCACGAGAGCATAGGCCATGTCTCTTCCCCTCTGGGACGTCCGACCCCGATTGTCAGACAGGCTCACGCTGATGATAATAGCGACCCGCAAACTGTGGCCACCGAGCGATCCATGCCGGCAAGCGAAAAATCATTTGGCCTTCACAGTGTTCTAGCGCCCGCCGGCAGCCGCGAGCCATCGCTCCCCATTTGGCTGGCCCGCGATGGCAACTGGGTGCGCTCAGCCCCCCTGAGCGCAGCGCAAAAGGCATGGGTGGGCGCTCAAGGCACGCGCGGGAGCGCCGGATCGCGGCACGTGCTCGTACCGGCGCCAGACGGCACCTTGGCCGGTGCGGTTTTATGGCTTGGCGAGGAGCGCAGCGGTTGGCCCGACAAGCCCGAGCTGGCGATCGGACATTTGCCGCGCCTCCTGCCGGCCGGCTTCTATCACCTGGCCGACGACGGGTTGGATCGGGAGTTGGCAATCGTCGCCTGGGGGCTCGGCGCCTATCGCTTCCGGCGCTACAAAGACGGCGACGGTGAGGACCCCGCCCGGCTGCGCCTGCCGGCCGGAGCCGAGGCCGACCGGGCCCAGTCGATCCTTGAAGGCGTGTGGCTCGGTCGCGATCTGATCAACACGCCCGCGGGCGACCTTGGTCCGCAAGAGCTTGAGGATGCGGCGCGCACGTTGGCCGAGCGGCACGGCGCCCAGCTCACGAGCATCGTTGGCGATGAGCTGCTGGCGCGCAATTTTCCCATGATCCACGCCGTGGGCCGGGCTAGCACGCGGCCGCCGCGGCTGATCGACCTTCGCTGGGGAAGACCCGGGGCCCGGCGGGTCACGTTGGTGGGCAAGGGCATCTGTTTTGATACCGGCGGCCTCGACATCAAGCCCGCCAGCGGCATGCTGTTGATGAAGAAGGACATGGCCGGTGCGGCGACCGCGCTAGCGCTGGGTCACATGATCATGGCGGCGGGGCTCAACCTGCGCTTGCGCATCCTTATCCCAGCGGCGGAGAACAGCATCGCTGGCAACGCCTTTCGCCCCGGTGACGTCCTGCCGAGCCGGCGGGGCAAAACCGTCGAGATCGGCAACACGGACGCCGAAGGACGGCTGGTGCTGGCTGACGCCCTGGCGTTGGGAGACGAGGAGCGACCGGAGCTGATGGCAAGCTTTGCCACCCTGACAGGCGCCGCCCGCGTCGCGCTCGGACCTGATCTGCCCCCGCTCTACACCGACGACGACGCGCTGGCGGCCGACATCGCCGCGGCCGGTCTCAGCGTCGGCGATCCCATCTGGCGCCTGCCGTTCTGGGGCGGCTATGAGTCCACCCTCGACAGCCCCCTCGCCGATCTCAGCAACGTCTCGGAGGGCGCCTTTGCCGGCTCGGTCACGGCCGCGCTGTTTCTGCGCCGGTTCGTGCAGCAGGCGCGCGCTTTTGCGCATTTCGACATTTTCGGTTGGCGGCCAGCGGCAAGGGCTCTTGGCCCCAAGGGCGCCGAGCCGCAGGTCGCGCGCGCCATGTTCGAGCTGCTGCGGCGCGAGGCGGCGAGGCGGCAGAGCTGATGCCCCAGGCCGGCCACCCCGATCCCCGGCGCAACGCTTATCGCGAAGATCTCGCCGCCGAGGGCCTGCGCAGCACCGTGACGGCGCGCACCTACTCGCCCGGCTGGGACCGCCAGATCATCTATCCGGCAACCCCGCTCAGGGCGCGCCCGGATGCGCGCGAGAATTGGACGACGGAGGCTCTCTACGGCGAGCGCGTCCGGGTCTATGACGAGACCAAGGATTGGGCCTGGGTGCAGCTGGCCTCTGACGGCTATGTCGGCTATGTCCGCGCTTCGTCGCTGTCGCCGCAAGTCAACGCCGCGACGCACCGCGTGCGGGCGCTTGGGACGTTCCTTTATGCCGCCGCCGACATCAAGGCGGCCCCACTGATGCCGCTCAGCATGAATGCGCTGCTCTCAATCGCCGAAGCAGGACCCAGCTTCGCAAGGCTGATCGATGGCACATTCGTGCCGACGCGTCACATCGCCGAGGTTGACCGCTTCGTTGCCGATTTCGTCTCCGCCGCGGAGCGCTTCGTCGGCGTGCCCTATCTCTGGGGCGGCAGAACGCGCTTCGGCGTCGATTGTTCGGGGCTCCTGCAAACGGCTTTGCAGGCGGCGGGCAGGGACTGCCCACGCGACAGTGACATGCAGGAGGCCGAGCTCGGCCAAAGCCTCGAAGGCGACAACATCCTCGACGGGCTTGAACGCGGCGATCTGGTGTTCTGGCAAGGCCACGTCGGCATCATGACGGACGGCTTCATGCTGCTCCACGCCAATGCCCACCACATGGCCGCCATTGTTGAGCCGGTCCGGAGCGCGGTGGAGCGCATCGCGCGGGCCGGACTCCCGATCAGCTCGCTAAAGCGGTTGCGCGAAGCGTCCGTAGCCAGCACGCCTCAGCGATGACCGACCCTCGCTGACACCCCGCGAACGCGCACATCTGGCGCTGGCAACCCCGAAGTTCGTCTGCTACGGCAAGCCATCGCGGTGTTGGCACTGACCCCCTGCCCTGCTGCCGATGGTCGGGGGCCTGGCTTGGGGGCGGCGCGCGGCGGTCGCCTTACTGCTTGTCCTGCTCGTCGCCGCCACCGTAATACAATGCCGCAAACGCTGCCCGCGCTGCGGCCTCCGCCTCGGCTCGCGTGGGCGGCGATTCCTGCCCGCACAGTGCCGGGGCTGTGCGGTCGTCTTCGAATGCCCGGCACGCGTCTAGGCGAGCCGCTAACGCCACTTGAAGGGCAACAGTAAGGGCAACAGCAAGGGCAACAATAATGGCAACAGGCCGGTGCGCGCCCGAGGCGCGCACCGGCCGTGTTGGCGGACCTCTTCCCGCCTACCACGAGCGACGGTGGCAGACCCGGCGGCATTGCCGATGACCATGGTGCCGCCAGCAGCGGTTGTAGCAGTGGCGGTGCCAACGCACGTCTTGGACGGCGCTAAGGTCTTGGGCGTAGCTGCGCAAAACATCCCCCGCGCTCGAGGCGGGCGCCGCTTGTGCCGTTCCGACCGCCATGACAACGGCCGCGCTGGCGCCGACAAGGGATAGCAGTAGTTTCCTGTGCATGATTAAGCTCCGTGCTCCCGTTGTTAGACTATCAGAGCAGATCGTGACTTCCCGGCTTTTGGCCTGATTTGCTCGACCCGCCGATCATCGGGCCCAGCGCATGAATGCACTGTGAATGATGATCGGGAATGGGGCCGCGGCTGGCCTGCCTGGGACCTGGGTGCAACGCGGGGTTAGCGCGCTGGGGCAACGCTCAAGCTCGATAAGGGCACCGGCCCGCGCGTCAAGCCCGACCGCAAAGCCGGGGCAGCGCCGCCAGGTGCGGGCTTCCCCTTGGCGCCAACATCGGCGTCGGCCTCGTCTCGACCGTTGGATCTGAAGGGATCCGGCTTGGGTCGCCGGAAGGCGGGGCAAGCCGCGGTGGGATTGAGTTGCTTGAGGTCGCCTCGAATGGCCACGTTGACCACGTAGTGGCGATCGCAGACCGCCACCGCCGGCAACTGCCTTGTCAGCTCGAAGTAGTCGTAGCCTTCTTTGAGTGTACTCCAGAAGGGATAGGCGGGGTGATTGAGCCGACTGGCCATATTGGCCTCCGTCATCCGGAACGGGAAGGCGTGCACCTCGAAGGTGTCATTGCCGCCAAGGAAAAAGTCCCGTGCGATGGCGTAAATCTCTTCCATCAACGCATCCGTCATGGCGTAGCAACCCGCCGACTTGCACTTGCCGTGGATCATCAAGAATTCACCGGTGCGGCCATGCGCCTTATCGTAGGCGTTGGGGAAGCCGAGATTCATCGCCAGATGATACTTGGAGTCGGGGTTCATCTGTTCGCGGTTGACGGAGTAGAACCCTTCCGGTGCTTGCCGGTCGCCCTCTTTTAGTTTGGGGCCAATCTCGCCCGACCAGTTGCAGATCGGGTAGGTCTTGAAGTGATAAAAGCGTCCGTCGCTCTTGAGCTTCCAGATTTCGAGTTCCGATTCTTCCTTGAAGATGCGGACAAAAATCGGCGCCTGGGGATCCATTCCCTTCTTGCCGAGCAGCATCAGGGTGTCTTGCGACAGCGGTGCCAGGTGCGGGCCGACAAGCTCCGCCTTCATGCAGCCGGCCAGCATCGAACCGGCCAGCAGACACGAAAATGTCAGCAGCGTCGCCAACGCGCGCTTGGCCCTGGCCCCCGAGATGATCAAACTCATACGCACGTGCCCCAGGCGTTTGGCGATCACCAATGATTCGCAAACGTTAATATGGGGTTAATGCGAACACAACCCCCGCAGCGGGCGGCACCGCACGCGCCCTCGGCCCGTGCCGACCTTGGCCTGCCAGCCCACTACAGGCTGCGCCCAATCTGCAAAAATTTTTCCTGGCGCTGTTCGCGGATGCCGTCCGCGCTCATGCCGGAGAATTCCGTTAGCGCGCCGGCGATTGCGCCGGCGGTCTGCTTGAAGATCATCGCCGTATCCCGGTGAGCCCCGCCGACGGGTTCGGTGATGATCACGTCGATGACGCCCAACGATTTTAGGTCCTGCGCCGTGATCTTCATGCTGGTAGCGGCATCGATCGCGCGTGCGGGGTCGCGCCACAGGATCGATGCGGCGGCTTCCGGCGAGGCCACCGTGTAAATGGCGTGCTCCAGCATCATCACCCGGTTAGCGGTGGCAATGGCGACGGCGCCGCCCGAGCCTCCCTCGCCGATGATCACGGCCACCAGAGGTACGCCGAGCGACAGGCAGCGATCCGTCGAGCGGGCAATGGCCTCGGCCTGACCGCGCTCCTCCGCGCCGATGCCGGGATAGGCCCCGGCGGTGTCGACGAGCGTCACCACCGGCATGCCGAAGCGCTCGGCCAGGTCCATCAGACGCACGGCCTTGCGATAGCCCTCGGGCCGAGCCATGCCGAAGTTGTGCCTAATGCGGCTCTCCGTGTCGGAGCCCTTCTCGTGACCGATCACCATCACCGAGCGGCCTCGAAAGCGGCCGATGCCGCCCATGATGGCGGCGTCCTCCGCGTAGTAGCGATCGCCGGCGAGCGGCGTGAAATCCTCGATCAAGGCCTTGACGTAATCCAGACAATGCGGGCGGTCCGGGTGGCGCGCGACCTGCGTCTTCTGCCAGGGCGTGAGCTTGGCATAGGTATCGACGAGGGCCTGGTGCGCCTTTTGCTGCAGCTTCGTCACCTCCTCGGTGATCGAGACGGAACCGTCGTCCTCCACGCTCAACGCGCTGAGTTCCGCCACCTTGCTCTCGAGCTCGGCGATCGGTTTCTCAAAGTCCAGATAGGTGCGAACGGTGAGCGGACGATCCATTGCTGATGACCGATTGGTTCGGCGCGGGGACGCCTTCTTGCGCCGGCGACTTAGGCCCCCCTGCCGTTGCGAGTCAAGTTAACGGCCGCCTTGGCAACGCCCGTAGCAGGCCTCCGCGCGGCGCGGTCAAGGTTCAGCGCCGCGCCGTGGGCGGCGCCAACGGATGGTGCTCAAAAACAAGCTTCTTTAGCCGCTCCTCGAGCACGTGCGTGTAGATCTGGGTCGTCGAAATGTCGGCGTGGCCCAACAGCTGCTGTACCGAGCGCAGGTCGGCGCCACGGTCCAGGAGATGACTGGCAAAGGCGTGACGCAGCACGTGCGGCGACACCCGGCGTGGATCGAGACCGACCGCCTCGGCAAGCTCCTTGAGCTCCTGGGCAAGACGCTGCCGCGTAAGATGACCCTCGCGGCTGCGCGATGCAAACAGCCAGCGCGTCTTTACCATCGGCGTCATGCCAGGATCGTCGAGACCGGCATTGAGATAGCCCGCCAGGGCGGCGCGCGCGGCCGGCGTCAGCGGCACCATACGCTCGCGCCCACCTTTGCCCTTGACGATCAGCACCTTGCCGTCGCCATCGAGCACCGACCGCGGCAGGCTCACGAGCTCGGAGACGCGCAGACCCGTCGCGTATAGGACCTCGATCAGCGCATTGAGCCGCAGCGCCCGCAGCCGGTCGCGGCCCCGCGATGACTGAGCGCGTGCGCCCGCCACTTCGATGAGGCGATCGACCTCCGCCACCGACAGGGTTTTGGGCAGCGTCCGACCTCTCCTCGGACCGGCGAGGCGGTGCGCTGGATCATCGCCGATGACACCCTCGGCAGCGAGAAACTTGAAAAGCTGCCGCACGGCCGAAAGCCGCCGCGCGCGTGTGCTCGGCGCCATGCCCGCAGCCGCTAGCTGGCGCTGATAGGCGGCGATGTCACGGCTGTCAGCCAAGCCGGGGCCCTTGCCGCGAGCCTCGAGATAGGCGAGGAAGTGCGTCAGGTCGCTGCGGTAGGCCGCTACCGTGTTGGCGGCCGCCCCGCGCTCGGCGGCCTGCATCTCCAAAAAGCTCTCGAGACTTTCGTGTTTGGTTGCCACCAACATCCCTCGGCAAGCAAAACGCCACCGGCCCTAACGCCGAACCTTGACGCCCGGCAGCGGTGTGGCCGTTTCCCGCTGGGCCGGCTCGAAAAACACCGCCATGACATAAAGGCCGCCGATCACCGCGGCCCCGATGATGCCCACCACCACGAGAAACCGGATAAGGCTCGGCATGTCGCAACGCTGCTCCTGCTTCCGGTGACCGTTTAAGCCTAAATGACGCCCCGACCCGCCGAATGGGGGGTTAAGGTTCGCCGCGCCGGGCGCTCCGCAGCACCGTGCGGCTTTGAGGCCTACCCGCAAACCTGATACCAGAAAGCGTGGGGGGTAGCATCAACGGCCATCGTACAGGACAGAGATGATACGATTCGGGTACGGAGGCAAAAAGGAGGAGCAGATCGCGCCGCTCGCCGCCAAGGTCCGCGCCGGTTTGGGCACGCGCTCGGTTGTGCTGGTGGGCATGCCCGGCTGCGGCAAATCGGCGATTGGGCGGCGCCTGGCCAGTCGCCTCGAGCTGCCGTTTGTCGATGCCGATGATGAGATCGAACTGGCCGCCGGCAAGGCCATCACCGACATTTTCAAGGACCATGGCGAGCCCTATTTCCGCGATGGCGAGCGCAAGGTGATTGCGCGCATTCTAAATTCCGGCTCCCAGGTGCTTGCTACCGGCGGTGGCGCCTTCATGAGTGCCGAGACGCGCGACAACATCCGCCAGGCCGCCGTCTCGGTTTGGCTCAAGGCCGAGCTTTCACTGCTGCTGCGGCGCGTGCTCAAGCGCAACAATCGCCCATTGCTCGAGCGCGATCCGGAAGGTGTGATGCGCTCGCTCGTGGAAACGCGCTATCCGATTTACGCCACCGCCGACATCACGGTCGAGAGCCGCGACCTGCCGCACGACGTCATGGTCTTCGAGATCATCGAGGCCTTGGCGGCGCATACCTTGTCGCGACAGCCGATCCCCTCCGGGGCCGAGCAATCTTCAAGCAGCAACGAGCCCATATGAAAAGACCAGGCGATTTGACCGGCGCACGCCAAGGGGAAGCGACGGGGGTCGATGCGACCGAGACCGTTCCGGGGCAGGCCGATGCCTTGGTCGAGGTGCGGGTCGCACTGGCGGGCCGCCCCTACGATGTGCTGATCGGGCCACAACTGAGCGCACGCGCTGCCGAGCTCATTGGCAAGCACCTTGCTGTCGCCAAGTGCGCGATCGTCACCGATGCCAACGTTGCCGCCTACCATCTTGAGGGGCTGGCCGCCGGGCTCGCTGCGCGGGGCCAGCTCGCCGGCACCAAGGTCCTGCCGCCCGGCGAAGGCAGTAAGAGTTTCGCCGTTCTGCAGGAGCTTTGCGAAACCTTGCTGGCACTGCGGCTTGAGCGCGGGGACCTGGTGCTGGCGCTCGGTGGCGGCGTGATCGGGGACCTTGCCGGCTTTGCCGCCAGCATCCTGCGCCGCGGCATCCGCTACGTGCAGCTGCCCACGACGCTGTTGGCGCAGGTCGACTCTTCGGTGGGCGGCAAGACGGCGATCAATGCCACGCACGGCAAAAACCTAATCGGCACTTTTCATCAACCGAGCCTGGTCCTGGCGGATATCGACCTCCTGGCGACCCTGCCGCAGCGGCAGTTTCGCGCCGGCTACGTTGAGGCGGTCAAATACGCCATGTTGGGTGACGCGGCCTATTTCGATTGGCTTGAAGCGAACCGGCAATCGCTTTTTCGTCGCGAGCCCGCCCTCCTCAGCCAGGCCATCGGCGTTGCCGTTGCCGGCAAGGCGGCCATCGTGGCGCGCGATGAAACCGAGACGGGAGAGCGCATGCTGCTCAATCTCGGGCACACCTTTGGCCACGCTCTGGAAGCCTGGGCCGGCTACTCCGATAAGCTTTTGCACGGCGAAGCCGTGGCGATCGGCATCACCCTGGCGTTTCAGCTTTCGCGGGAGCTCGGCTTCACCGACGCCGCGAGCGTGGAACGGGTCCGCAACCACCTGGCGAGCGCCGGGTTGCCGACGCACATTAAGGACATTGCCGGCAACGAATGGCCGCAGGCGGAGGCTTTGCTGCGTCTCATGGCCCAGGACAAGAAGGTCCGCGCCGGCCAGCTCACGCTCATCCTCGCGCGCGGTATCGGCAAGGCCTTCGCCACGCGCGATGTTGCGGCGGCAACAGTACGCGATTTCCTGGCGCGCACCATCGGCTAGCCCAACGCTGCGGCGCCCTTGCCGGCCCTCAGTAAGCAAATGCGCCCGGAGGGGCTTAAGGGAGGAGCAACTGCAACTATGTTAGCGCTAGCGCGGACATCTTTTGGCGGCATGTTCAGGTCGCCTGACCGCACGGCGGGCGCCGCCGGCGAGGCAGAGAGAAAGCCATGTCGCTCGATATCGCCATAATTCTGATGGCCATTGCCGTTCTGCTGCTGTTGTCGGCTTTTTTCAACGGCAGCGAAACCGCCCTGACCGCCGTCTCGCGCGCCCGCATGCATGCGTTGGAGCAGGAGGGCAATTCCAGGGCGCGGTTGGTCAATCACTTACTCAGGGAACCCGAGCGCTTGATCGGCGTCGTCTTGCTCGGCAATACCCTGGTTGACATCCTCGCCGCCTCGCTCGCCTCGGGGCTCGCCGTCATCCTGATCGGGCCCGCCGGGGTCGTCTACGCGACGGCCATCATGACCGTTCTGATCGTGATTTTCGCGGCGGTATTGCCCAAGACCTACGCCTTTGCCTTTGCCGATCGACTGGCGTTGTTCGTGGCGCCGCTGATGCGCGTGATGATCGCCGTGCTCAATCCGGCGACCCGCACAATCCAAGTGATCGTGCGCATGTTCTTGAAGCTCACTCCCACCAGCCGCGACGATGCCGCCAATATTCTCGAAGCGCATGCCGAGATCCGCGGCACCATCGAACTGCAAAAGATCGAGGGTGCCGTTGCCAAGCGCGACGCAGCCATGCTCGGGGGTGTTCTCGACCTCAAGGATCTGAAAGTTCTCGACATCATGGTGCACCGGACCAAGATGCAAACCATCAACATCAACGATGCACCGGAAAAAGTGATCGACGAGGTGCTCAAAGGTCAGTTTACGCGCGTGCCCCTGTGGAAGGACGAGCCGGAGAACATCGTCGGCGTCTTACACACCAAAGACCTGCTGCTGGCGCTGTCGCGTGCGGGCTGGGATGTCGCCAAAATCGATATTGGCGCCGTCGCCGCACAACCTTGGTTCGTGCCGGACACGACCAGCGTCGGTAATCAGCTCAACGAATTCTTGCGTCGCAAGGCGCAGCTCGCACTTGTGGTTGACGAGTATGGTGAGGTGCAGGGGCTGATTACGCTGGAGGATATACTGGAGGAAATCGTCGGCCAGATCGCCGACGAGCACGATGTGCACGACGCAGCCATCCGCCTGCAGGCCGATGGCTCGGTCAATGTCGACGGCACGGTGGCGGTGCGTGACCTCAATCGTCAGATGGACTGGGACCTGCCAGACGAGGAGGCAACAACGATCGCCGGCCTGGTGATCCACGAGGCGCAAAGCATTCCCGAGCCGGGGCAGGCATTCACGTTCTACGGCTACCGCTTCGAGATCTTGCGCAAGAACCGCAACAAGATTACGGCGATCCGCATTCGCCCGATCGCGGCCAAGCAGCGGCGTCCGCGCTCGACCCTTGAAAGCGACGCGATGGATGCCGGCTGATCTTACAGTTCAGCGCGAAGCCCGCGCCGGAGCCAGGGCTGGCAATGGCGGCGGATTGGGTGCGGCGCGGGCTTCGGCGAGGAGCCGCTCGCAGGCTGTCTCGATGCGTGCCTCGACTAGCGCGCGGGCCTGGGCGCGGGGGAGCCCGGGTGGCACCGGCTCGAGGATCTCGATCACAATGGTGCCCGGATAGCGCATTAGGCTGCGGCGGGGCCAGAACAGGCCGGAATTGAGGGCAACTGGCAGGCACGGCAGCCCCAAACCCTCATAGAGGGCGATGAAGCCCGGCTTGTAGTCGGGCGCGGCGCCGGGTGGCCGTCGGGTGCCTTCGGGAAAGATCACGATTTCGCGGCCAGCCGCGGCACGATCGCGGGCATCTCGGATCATGCTCTTGAGCGCGCTCGGGCCTCTGTCGCGCTTGACGAAAATATGCCCGAACTTATGGCTGAACCAGCCGTAGAGAGGGATAAGACCCAGCTCCGCCTTCATCACCATGGCCGGATCACGAAACACCGGGATCAGGGCAAAGGTATCCCAAGCGCTTTGATGCTTGGCCGCGACCAGACAGGCGCCTTGCGGCAATTTCTCGCGACCGCGGACTTCGAGCTTCGTGCCGCAGATGAGCTTGAGCCACCACAGACTGGCGAGCCCATGCAAACGCAGGCCTTGCATGGCCCAGCGTCGCGGCGCCAGCAGCAGCCAGCTGCCGCACACCAGAAAAACCGCGGTATTGAGGTAAAAGACGGCGACGAACAAGAGCGAGCGAAGCATGGGCGCGAGCTGCCGTGTCAGATGCTGCGGGCCTCGGCCGGGTGCCCGCCGGCGAGCGCATGGCTGTCCCATTGCCTAAGCAAACGCGCGCCGCCAAAGCGTGCCGCCGACGGCAGGAACTTGAGATACTCGGTGAACAACAAGCGTATGCTGCCGGCGTGCATCCACCAGCGCTCGGCGCGAAAGGTGCGCGGCACGACCGGATAGGGAATCAGCGCGACTTGCGGTAGGGCGCGGCCGAGTTCGGTCAAGCTACGGGGCATATGGTAGCTGGAAGTGACGACGATCAGCCGCGCAAAACGATGCGCGTCGACCCACTCCTTGGCCTCGTCGGCGTTGCCGCTGGTATCATGGGCGCTGTAGCCGATATCGACGCAGCAATCGAACAGCGCATGCGCCAATCCACTGCTGCGGAACAGATCCTCGCGCGTAGTCATATGATTGACGCCGGAGATCAGCAGCCGGCTTCCTAGTCCTGCCGCCAACAATCGGGCCGCCGCGGACAGGCGAAAAGGCCCACCGGTCAAGACCACAATGCCGTCGGCGTGTTCGACGGTTCGAGGCGCGTCGTGGGTGATGCTGCCGGCGAACACGATAAAGCCTGCCAGGAAAGCCAAAAGGGCGGAACCTGTAGCGGCGACGACTAGCCTGCCTGTTCGTGCCACGTTACCTCTCCAACCGGGCGGTTGGGCCCGCAGTGGTGGAGCAAAGTAGCCGATTTGGGCCCGGTTGTGATTGGGCGCCGCCTCACCTAACGCCAATATTCGGACGTTATTGCCGCACATTCAAAATACGGTAAACGCCGATACGCGATGTGAGCATGCAAAGCGCTGCGATCACCAGGACCACGATACCGAGCAAAAAATAGCCCGGCGCATCGAGCGTGGCTATGCCCACCAGCCGGCGAATCTCGGCCAGCGTAACGGCGCCGCCGCCGAGCAGTTCCATGACGGTCGGCATGGCCAGGAACACCAGCATCGCCCAAATTGCCCCAACGATGCCGGCCCTTACACCAAGGCGCAGAAAATGCCGCTCGAACTCCCTGGCGATAAAGCGATCGGTGGCACCGACGAAGTGCAAGACCTCGACGATCTCGCGGTTGGAGGCCATGGCGCTGCGGGTGGCGGATATGATGATTGCGGTGGTCGCGGCCCCCACCAGCACGAGGATGGCGAGGCCGCCGAGGGCGAAGGAGCGGGTGATGGTACGGATCTGCTGCTGCCAGCGGCGATGGTCGTCCAGCGATACGCCCTTGAAACGCTCTTTCAAGGTCTGGCGCAGGCCATCGAGCTCGGCGGGAGCGTTGCGGTCGACTTCGATGGCAACCAGTCGCGGGATCGGCAGGGCGCGCAGCGCATCGGTCTGGCCGAGCCATGGTTCGAGCAATTGCGTCGAATTGGCAACGCTCAGCGGCCTGACGGTGGCAATGCCGGGTTGTGCGGCTAGGAAGCTCGCCACATCGGCCACAACCTTGTCGATGTCGGCACGATCTCGCGCCTCGATCTGCACCGTCACCTCACTGGCGATGTCGCGCAGCCAGGCGGAGGCCGATTGGTTCATCATATAGACCGCACCTGCCGTCAGACAGGCGAGAAAGCACATGATGGTGATGACGAGCGTGAGCGACCTACCGGTTACCGATCCGGCCGGTACGATCGGGGCATTGGCTTGTGCGTGGTCGGGCCGGCGTGGCCGCGCACGTGTCGTGGCCTTGGCTGGCGCCTGATGCTGCTGGCTGGGGCGTGGGCGTTGGCTCACGTGCGTGGGCGGACCCGTGACGGGACCGGTATGGAAATCGGGCTCGAGGCGCGCTCCCCTCGGATCGAGCGTCGGCGGCCCGGTTGGACGGTCATACGATCCGGACATGACCGTCGTGCAGTTCGAGACGCGGCGCCTTGGTCTGCCGCATCAGCAGGTGATCGTGGGTGGCGATGACGACCGAGGTGCCGAGCCGGTTGAGCTCGATAAAAAGGCGCAGCAGCCGGCGCGCCATCTGCGGATCGACGTTTCCGGTCGGCTCGTCGGCGAGCAACAGCTCAGGTTTGTTAATAACGGCCCGCGCAATCGCGGCGCGCTGCTTTTCTCCGCCCGAGAGCACGGACGGGAAGGAATGCATGCGATCGCCCAGGCCAACCCACTGCAAAAGATCGGTCACGTCCTCCTTGTAGTCCGAAACGCGCTTGCCGGTGACACGCAACGGCAGGGCAACGTTCTCCCATGTGCTAAGGTGATCGAGCAGCCGAAAATCTTGGAAGACAATGCCGATCCGGCGCCGGAGCTGCGCCCGCCGCGAAGGCGTGACTTGGCTGATATCCTGCCCCAACACGTAGATCTGCCCTTGTGTCGGCTGCATGGACATGAACAGTAGACGCAGCAACGTCGTCTTGCCGGAACCGGACGGACCGGTCAGGAAATGGAACGAGCCCGGACGCAAATGGAAGCTCGCATCCCGCAACACATGGTTGCCTCCCTCGTATTTGACGCCGATGCTGTTTAGCCTAATCACGTCGTATGCCGGCCTCCTGACCTGGGCTGATTAGCCTTTATCGCCGTGCGGGGGAATAGCGATCAATCGTCCAGGATTGTGGCGGACTGATGCCTCCCCCGGCCTGGGGCAGGGCCCACTTGCCGTAGGCGGCCAGCCGTGGCTAAGGAGAATGAGCCAGGAGAGCGTGCAATGAACGATGGTGCGCCAGCGCGAATTGAGACTATTTTCCCCGCCTCGGCGATTGCCGAGCGTATTGAGGCGCTGGCCGGGAACATCGCCGCGGCGGGTTTCGACGACCTTCTGGTCGTGGCCGTGCTGAAGGGCAGTTTCGTGTTTGCCGCCGATTTGATTCGCGCCTTGCATCGCGCCGGCCTTTCGCCAGAGGTCGACTTTATCTCCCTATCAAGTTACCGGGCCGGCACTCGCTCATCCGGACGCATCGAAATCCTGCGCGACGTCGAAACCGATGTGCGCGGCCGTAATGTGCTGTTGATTGATGACATTTTGGAGTCGGGCCGCACCCTCGCCTTTGCCAAGGACCTCATGATGGCCCGCGGCGCCGCCCGGGTGCTCAGCTGCGTGCTTTTGGATAAGCCGGTTGCACGCGCCGCCAACATTACTGCGGATATGAGGGCATTCGAGTGTCCCAATGTGTTCGTGGTAGGCTATGGTATGGACCTCGCGCACCGTTTCCGTGAACTGCCCTTTGTCGGGCGCGTAACGCGACAGGCCCCCAGGGCCGATGTCGGATGAGGGAGGGCTCCATGGTACGCATCCTTCTCGCCGAAGATGACGCCGCTACGCGCGATCTGGTGCAGCGCGCCCTGGGCCTCGACGGTTACGAGGTCGTTGTCACACAGGATGGCTCGGAGGCGCTCGAGTACTTGCGCGCCGCACCGGCGCCGGTGCAATTATTGATCTCGGACGTGCAGATGCCCGGTCTCGACGGCATTGCCCTGGTCGAGGCCAGTCTCCAGATCGCGCCGCAACTACGCGTGCTTTTGATGTCCGGATTCGCCGACGAGCTCGGCCGCGCCGAGCATCTGCGCAGCAAAATTTCCCGCGTCATCAGCAAGCCTTTCACGCTGGAGCAGATCCGAACCGCGGTCAAAGCGGCGCTGCGCTGAGCGCGGACCACGCTGTTCCACGTGAAACAGGAAAAGGCGGGCAGCGGCTTAGGCCGACCGCCGGCTGTCTCTGGATCGGGAGATCACCGGCCAGGCGCAATCGGCGATCACTTCCGCCAGCGGATGGGTAGCCAGCCCGGCAACCGGAATGCGACGGCGTCGGCCGAGATTGATGAAAAGCGCGTCTGGAACGCCGACGGAGACCTCGACTTCAGTGGCGCGAAGATCGATGTGCATGCGCGCCACGTCCTTGCCATAGACCTCGACGGCGAGCGGTAACCGATGCCCGTTGACCTCCGCGTGCCAGGCGGGCGTATCGAGCGGTACTAGCCTGGCACCGGCTTGCGACAGGGCGCCGTTGGTTGCCGATAGCGCTGCGGCCACCACGGCATCAATCTCTTCCCACGCCTTGGTACTGGCCAGGTTGGGGGGATTGGCCGGACCTTGGGTCTTGGCCACGTGGGCGGCCAGCGGCTTGAGGCACTCGGCCAAGAGATCACCGGCGCGCGTAGCGTCCATGGCGTTGGCCTGGGTTTGCGAGGAGGCATTGATCTCGGAGCGATCGTCCTTGTGCGCTTTCACTCGGGCGTGCAGGACGCCCTCGGCGGCAAGCTCCAGGCGCAGCCACGCCACGCTTTCTTCACCGATCAGGATACGGCGATAGACGCCATAGCCGTGGTTCTTGTAGCTCCAGGCGCTGTCCCCTGGCGCTGCAATGGAAATTTGCGCCTGCTGCAAGAGGGCATTGATCTTATCGACGCCTGCCTCGAGGGGCTGCTGCAAGGCCGACCATTCGGCCACGACGGCCTCTTGCGCCTTGTCGTCCAGGACCGGCGGCGCTTCCGAGGCTCCCGCTTCACCGGCCTTGCGCCCGAACAATAGCGAGCCACCGATGGCGCTGGCGATGCTTTTTGCCGCCTGGGCGGCTTTTGCCGGACGCGCGATGCTGATCTCGACATCGGCTTCTGCAACCCTGGCGGTGTCGTGTTCCGACAGAAAGGCCTGTCGCCGGCTGCGTCGGATGTCGCGCCAAACCAGGGCAAAACCGGCGCCGATCAGGATGCCGCTGAGGACGAGGATCAGTCCTGTGGTCATGGCATCTCCGGTCGCAGCACTCCGACGCCGGCCAGCCGGCGATCGGCGCCGCCGCCACGCGACGCTGCAAATCGGGAAGGCTTCACTTGCCTTGCCACGCCTCCTTCACCTCCATGCACCGCGTTTCGACGAAGCGGTTCACATCCTCAACCAGGGTATTTTGCAAGATGCCGAAGGCATTATCCGCCGCCGTTGCCGACCAAAGTGCCGACTTTGCCAGTGTTGGGGCGACGATCTTGCCCCAATTGAGACTAGCTTTAATAGCCTTGCCTTGCTTGAAGGTAACCTTGGGGGAAATCTGCAACTTAATGTCGTATTTCTCCGTCTCACCCTCGAGCTCGCAGGTGATGTCGTGACTGTCGAGGCGCACTTCAACCTCGGCATCAAGCATCGCCTGCACCAACATGCCGCGATCGAGCTTCAAGTCCGTGGAGCAGCGCGCATAACCCCAGGGCCACGACAATTTCGCCTGCGACAGGATTTTGTCCAACGCCTCCTTGCGCCAGGTTTTTGTAACCGGGCAGGACACTTGCCCAGTATCGGGCTTGTGATTGTGCAGGGTCGAGCAAATTGCCACGGCACAGGCCGTTCTTGTGTCGCGCTCCCGCTTTTCCTCCTCTGTTTCCGCAGCGCTCGGCGGGGCGGGCGGCGCTTGGGCAACGGCCGGCCGGCTGAAATGCCAGCCAACCACGAGGATGGCAAGCGTAAGCCCGCGACCTGCGGTTTTGCCCATGCGCCCTCCGCGATCCCATTTCGCCGGCGGTTGTGGCCGAGTAACGGCCCGGAAATATGACGGCGCGCGCCCGCTTTTGCCACGGCCACCTCAGCGGTTTGCCCAAGCCAGCAGGCAACCCGAGAGGAATACGAGGCCCAGCACGAGCCGATCGAATCGGCGCTCGTCGAGACGGCGATAGAGGCGTTCACCCAGCCAGTTGCCCGAGAGCGTCGCCGGCAAGGCGATGGCCGAGGCAACGAGCAGGCGCATGTCGACGAGCCCGCCCGCCAGGCTCGCCACCAGCATCGCCGAGAGGACCGCGGTGTTGAAGGCCTGAAGCGTTCGCCGCCGCTGCGCTTTCGGCCAGGACCTGAGCGCGCCCCAAACGATCGGGGGCGGACCGGAAAGACCGGCAATGCCGCCCAGAACGCCACCGAGAAACCCGATCGCGATTTCCGCAGCCCTACTGGGGCGGCGAACACGCAGGCGGCCGGCGGCGCACAACATGAACGCGCAATAACTAATGAGGATGATCCCCACGGCCATTTTGAACAACTCGACCTTGATCAGGGGTAACAGGCAAAGCCCGATCGGAACCCCGACCAAGCCGCCGACCAGCATTGGGCCCAACTCGCGCCAGGCGCTGTCGCGCCAGAGCGAGGGAATGGCGGACAGGTGTCCGGCGATTGAAGCAACGGAGACGAGCTGGGCGGCAACGGCGGGCTCCAGCACCTGCAGCCATAGGGGGAGCGCCGTGAGCCCGGTCCCGAACCCCGTCAGGCCGTTGAGAAGCCCGCCGATCAGGGCTCCCGCCAAAACGAGGCCAGGGCTGAGCCAGTCCACCGAGGTCTTGCCCTTGCTGCTGAGAGACGGGGCGCGCGCGCGTGCCTGCGCGTCGCCCGCTTACAGGCTTATCACCGGAGCGGCGATCGGCGTCAAAATCTCGCCGCGCCCCGCCGCGTGCCGTGGCGCAAGGCCGCCCCGGCAAAGCGGCCGAGGACAGGGCCACCCGGCATGCCTCTTTAGGCGTGTGGGCGCCAATGTTGCCGGTCCTGGTTCGCTGGTCCCACTGTGCCGATGCCGCATTGCGGCGCCAAGCGGGTGGGCATTGGCGATCGAGCATTGCCGCTGGCCACGGCTCGAGCTCCTGCAGCGCTGCCGGCAGCGAACGACACGCAAAGCCTGGCGTTTGTCGCGCCGACCGGCAGCAAGGTGCGAGGGACCACAGGGCCCACGCATCCGAGGCAATTTACGCAATTTACGCACGAGCGACGCCCAACGCATCACGCGGCGCCTTCGCGCCTGGCACACTAGCAGTAGCTACAACCCACATCCGAGACGCGCCGTGATGTCGACCATGAAAACCTGTGGATAATTTCCAGTTGCCGGCATTTTGGTTCTCACCCGTTCGCAACCCCGCCGCCCGCCAATTGGTCTTCCCCATCCGCCGGCGCCATGTCAGTGTGGCCGCATGAGAGGCATCTTTCGCGCCACCGCCTTGAAGCTGGGCTGTTGCTGCCTGGCGGCGGGGGCCATCTTGTCGCTCGCCTTCGTCGGCAGTGCCCTCGCCCAGGCCCTCGTTGATCTGGAGCTGGTGCTGGCGGTCGACGTCTCCTTATCGATGGATCTCGACGAGCAGCGCCTGCAGCGTGACGGCTACATTGCCGCCTTACGTGATCCGGAGGTGCATGAAGCGATCACATCGGGTCCGCACGGTCGCATCGCGGTTGCCTACATGGAGTGGGCCGGGCCCAGTGTGCAGAACGTGGTCGTTCCCTGGACGGTGATCGACGGCCCGGCCGCAGCGCGGGCGGTGGCCGACAAGCTCGATGCTCAGCCGATCTCCAGGGCGCGCATGACGTCGATCTCGCAGGGTCTGGTGTTTGCAGCCCAGCTCTTCGAAACCAGCGGGGTCAAGGGAATTAGGCGTGTGATCGACGTTTCGGGCGACGGGCCCAACAATGCCGGTCCGCTCGTGACAGTGGTCCGCGACCAGCTGGTCGCCCAGGGGATTGCCATCAATGGCCTGCCCATCCTCTTGAAAAAACCGTCCAGCTTTTTCGACATCGCCGACCTTGATGTCTACTACACGGAGTGCGTCATCGGCGGCACTGGCGCCTTCATGATCCCGATCCGCGAACGTTTCGAATTCAAGACGGCCACCCGCCGCAAGCTGCTGCTCGAGATCGCCGGCTATCAGCCGGCGCGGCTCCTCCCTGCCCAACTGCGCGAACCGGTGAGCGGCGGGGATTGTACGTTCGGCGAGCAGCAATGGCGCCGCTACTTGGATACGGGGCCGAATTGAAGGCGCCAAATTGACGAGGGGCGGCCGACGCCCTGGCGCCTTGCACGGGGTCCATGCACAGGCCCTCGCGGGCAATCGCAACCGGTGCGGTGGTTAACGCGCCCTTAAACGCGTCGGCCTATTTTCTCAGGCATGATCACGTCGCGCGTTCCGCTGGTCCTGCTGCCGTTCCTCACGCTCACCCTTTGGGCCTGCAGCCAAAGGCCGCAGTTTATCGCCCGTGAGGAGCCCTGGCGCGCCGATGAGGAACGCGCATGCCTATCCGCCGGAGTGGTGCGCGTAAGCCCCTTCGTCGAGTTGCGCGCGAACCTCGGTGGCCCGGCCGTGTGCGGCGCCATCAAGCCTTTCAGCGTCTCCGCCGCGGCCAATGGCTGGGTTGAGTTGCGCCCCCCAGCGCTGCTGCGCTGCCCGATGGTGCCCGCGTTAGACCACTGGGTCGAGCGCGTGGTCCTGCCGGCGGCGCAGCGTCATTTTCGCAGCCCGCTGGTGGCCCTAAAAATCGCTGGATCCTACTCCTGTCGACCCATGAACAATGTCGACGGGGCGCTGCTTTCGGAGCACGGCCATGCCAACGCCATTGATGTCTCGGGCTTCGTGCTGGTCGACGGGCGCACGGTCCAGGTCAAGACCGGCTGGTGGGGCGCTTTCGCCGAGCGCACGTTTCTGCGCGATGTGCATCGCGGCAGTTGCAATCTGTTCAGCACCGTGCTCGGTCCCAACTACGATGCCAACCACCGCGACCACTTCCACCTCGACCTGGCTCGACACGGCCGCGACGGAGCCAATACGATCTGCAAATAGCCACGTTGCCCGTGGTTTGCCTGCGACCCGGCGGCAGTCTTTCCCGCTCGACAGGTCCTCGTGTAAACCCTAGCAACCAGCACCCGCCGGGCGCTTAGAGCTTTCCCGCGGCGCCCCAATTCAGATCCCACCACCGCGGGATGGAGCATGAATTCGGCGACACCGAGCGATCCCGGCGCGACGCCCGCGCGCGCCATTCTGTTTCTGGCGCTGGCATCCTTCGTCGGTGCCGCCAACCTGCGCGTCTGCGACGCGCTCCTGCCACAAATCGCCGCCGAGCTCCGCGTGACCGTCGGCACGGCTGCGACGATGGTTACCGCCTTTGCGGTCGCCTATGGCGTGTGCCAGATCGTGGTTGGCCCGCTCGGGGACGCACGCGGTAAACTGCTGATGGTGGTGCTGGGCTCGCTGTGGGCCGGGATCGCCACCATCGTCTGTGCGGCCATGCCATCGTTGGCGCCCCTCGTCCTCTTTCGCTTTCTGGCCGGGGCCGGCGCCGCGGCGGTGATCCCGCTGGCCATCGCCTGGATCGGCGACGTGGTAGCCTACGAGCGCCGGCAGGCGCTGCTGGCACGCTACATCTCCGGTCAAATCCTCGGCATCGTCTTCGGCCAGGCGGCGGGTGGCCTTTTCGGCGAGCTGATCGGCTGGCGTGCCACGCTCCTCATGCTCGGCGTCCTGCATATCGGCGCCGGCCTGCTTCTCCTCAAGGAGCGGCGGCGGCTCAGCATCGGCGTCAGTTTGCTGGGCAAACCGCGCTGGGCCGACGCGGCATTCGAGACCTACCGCGTCCTGCGCCAACCCTGGGTGCGGGTCGTGCTGATTAGCGTCTTCGTCGAGGGCATGGCGATGTTCGGCGCGCTGGCCTACGTTGGCGCCGACTTGCATCATCGCTTCGGCCTCGGGCTCGGCCTGGTCGGAGCCTTGCTGGCCTCTTTCGGCGCCGGCGCGCTCCTCTTCGCGGCGAGCGCGAGTTGGCTTGTGCCGAAGCTGGGCCAGCCTGGCCTTGCGGCAGGAGGCGCACTGCTGCTCGCCACCGGCTACGGCACCTTGGTGGGCATGCCGTGGCTGTGGCTTGCCGTGCCCGCCATCGCCTGTGTCGGCCTCGGCTTCTACATGCTGCACAACACTTTGCAAGTGAATGCCACGCAGATGGCGCCGGAGGCACGTGGCTTGGCGGTCTCGCTGTTCGCCTTCTTTCTGTTCACGGGCCAATCCCTTGGGGTTGCTTTGGGGGCGCCGGTGGTCGACCGCTTTGGCGCCCGCCCCGTATTCGCGATAGCCGCCGTCGTCCTGATATTGATCGCCTTTTGGTTTCGCGCGCGGCTGATCAAGCAGACTGCGGCGAGTTGATGTTTCCGAGCGCCGAATGCGCTAAACCTCCGCCATGAGCTGGTCCAGACACGGCCGTGGCGGACGACGCGGCTACCACCATGGCAACTTGCGCGAGGCCCTGATCGGCGCCGCGCTCGACCTCATTTCGCAAAAAGGTCCCGCCGGCTTCACATTTGCCGAGGCCGCCCGGCAGGCGGGCGTCAGCCCGGCGGCGCCGTATCGCCATTTCCGCGATCGTGATGCCCTGATGGCGGACGTGGCGCGCCAAGGCTTCGAGCGTTTTGCCCAACGCCTGGCTGCGGCCTGGGACGACGGGCGTCCGAGCCCGACGGCGGCGCTCGAGCGCCTTGGCCGCGCCTACCTTGGTTTTGCGCGCGATGAGCCCGCCTACTTCTCGGCCATGTTCGAATCCGGCGTACCCGTTGCAAATCATCGCGACCTCAACGAGGCGAGCGAACGAGCCTTCGCGGTGCTGCGGCAGGCCTGCGAGGCGGTCGTCGCTGGGCTAGCCAGCGGCAAGCGGCCGCCGGCGCTAATGATGGCCTTGCACATTTGGGCGCTAGCGCACGGGATCGCCAGCCTGTTTGCGCGCGGCGATGCCGCCCGACGCAGCCTACCGATCAGCGCCGAAGAACTGCTGGAAGCGGCAACGTTGCTTTATCTGCAGGGCTTAGGGATCGCCGCGCCGGGCGCCGGCAAGTGACCGGCCTTGGTCCCGCCCCGCTTCGCCGGGGCTGACTTCTGCTGTAAGCTGCCCTCGAACCGGCGTGCGGGCAAACCGCGCGCTTTTACGGGAGGAGACGATGAGAAGACTTACCGCTGCGATTGCAGTTTTTGCCGGCGTCGTGCTGGGGTCGGAGCAGGCCGGTGCGCAAGCAGGCTTTCCGCCGCCGCCGCCCAAGGTCAGCCCTGCCGCAGGCGTGATCGACATGCACGTCCATTCCCACCCCGATGTGTTCGGCCGCAACATGGACGACATCGATGTGGCGCAGCTTGCCAAGGCGCGCGGCATGCGCGGTATCGTCCTTAAGAACCACATCTCCGAAACGGCAAGCCGGGCGGCGCTAGTGATGAAGGTCGTGCCCGGCGTCGAAGTGTTTGGCGGCATCGTCCTGAACAAGGCGGTGGGTGGTATCAACCCGGATGCCGTGGAGTGGATGCACCGCATTTACGGCAGTCGCGGCAAGGTCGTCTGGCTGCCGACCTTCGAAGCCGATAAGCATGTCAAGACGCTCTCCAAACCCGATGCCGTTGGCCTGACGGTCGCACCGAACGGTCAGGTCTCGCCGGAGATGGAAGCGATTCTGAAAATCATTGCGCGCGAGAACCTGGTGCTGGCGACCGGTCACGTGCATCCGGAAGAAATTATCGCCGTGGTGACGAAGGCGCGTGAGCTCGGCGTGAAGAATATCGTTATCACGCACGCTCTCACCAACGTTCCCGGCCTCAGCATGGCGCAAGCCAAACAAGTAGCCGAGATGGGGGCGGTGATCGAAATCTGTTTCCTGCAGTTTCTAGCCGGTCCCAATGCGCCGCTCGCCTTCCTCACGCACTGGACGCAGGTGAATGCCAAGCACGTGGCCCAGGCCCTGAAGGAGTTTGGTGCGGAGCACGTTCTGGTCTCCACCGACCTCGGACAGAGCAGCAACATGGTGCATCCCGATGGCATCGAGGCGGCGATTGCCGCCATGAAAAAAGAGGGAATTGCCGACGCCGACATCGATACCATGATGCGCAAGAATCCCGCCCGGCTGCTCGGATTGAAGGCCGAGGGCTGAGCGCGACCCCAGCTTTAGACCGCGGGCGGCACGGAATTGGCCGCCAGCACCGTGGCGATCCGTGCCTATTGTGCCGTGAACGTGGGTGCGCGCTTGGCGAGAAAGGCGCGCAGTCCCTCGCGGAAGTCGGCGCTGCCGTAGCACAGCTCGATCAGGTCGCGGTCATCGATGGCGCCGAAATTTGCGCGCATCCGGCGCACGACCTCCTTGCCGGCCATCATGGTGAGCGGCGCTTGCGTACCGATCTGGGCGGCAAGGGCGCGGGCACGCTGCAGCATCGCCTCGGGCGTATCGAACAGCTCGTTGACGAGCCCGATTGCCAATGCCTCCTCGGCGCCGATCAATCGCGTTGTCAGCAACAGATCGACGGCCCGCCCGACCCCCGTTAGCACCGCCACGCGGGCGATGTTGGCCGCCGACAGGCAATTCGCCAGCGTGCGGGCGATCGGGAAACCATATTTAAGCTGGCGCGTGGCAAGCCTGAGGTCGCACGCGGCGGCGATCACGGCCGCCCCGCCCGTGCAGATGCCGGCAATGGCCGCGATCGTCGGCACCGGACACCTCTCGAGCTTGGCGAACATGCGTTCCATGCGCGCCTCGTAGGCTACTCCCTGTTGTGCCGTCGAAAAATCCTGGAACAAGGAAATGTCCGTCCCCGCCGCAAAGGCGCGGCCGCCGGCGCCGGTGATGATGATGGCCTTCACGGCTCCGCCAAGCCGGACTTCACCGCAGATGTCGCCGAGCCGGTCATACATTTCGAAGGTGAGGGCGTTGTGTGCGGCGGGGCGATTAAAGCTAACCAGTCCAACCCCATCTCGCACCTCGTAGAGGAGATCCTCCTCAACCCGATTTTGCATGTCGACCTTTCTAGTTCCGTCTCTTGCGGCTCTTGTTGACTTGCTGCTTTTGCCGTCTTGCCCCTGCTCGCCCGCGCCGCGACGGCAGAGCTTATGCGCGCCCGGCCTTGGCAACCTCGGCGAAATAGTCCATCGCCACCCGCACCCCGCCCGGCGCGTGCGGTATTTTGGCAAGGGCAAGTCCCATTTCCACGCCGGCGAGCGCTCCCAGCATGGTCAAATCGTTGGTATCGCCCAGATGCCCGATGCGAAACACCTTCTTTGCCAATTTGCTAAGACCGGTGCCAAGCGAAATATCGAAGGCCTCGAGCGCGACCCTGCGCAAGGCGTCGGCGTCCTGGTCCGGGGCCAACAGCACCGCCGTCAGGCTCGAGGAATAATACCTGGGGTCTTTGCACAAAATCTCGAGGCCCCAGGCCTTGACCGCGCGGCGCGTAGCCTCCGCATGGCGGTCGTGACGCGCAAACACGCGCTCGAGCCCCTCCTCGTGCAGCATATCGATGGCCTCGGCCAGGCCGTAGAGCAAGTTCGTCGCCGGCGTGTACGGAAAGAAACCCTCCTTGTTGGCGGGCAGCATCTCCTCCCAGGCGAAGTAAGACTTTGGCTGCTTCGCCGCGCGGGCCGTGGCCAGAGCCTTTTGGCTCACGGCGTTGAAGCCAAGGCCTGGAGGCAGCATCAGCCCCTTCTGCGAACCGCCGACGGTGACGTCCACGCCCCAGGCGTCGTGGCGATAGTCGATTGAGGCGAGGGACGAGATCGTGTCGACCATGAAGAGGGCCGGATGTTTTGCGGCATCGATAGCCTTGCGCACCTCATCGATGCGCGAGGTGGCCCCCGTGGAAGTCTCGTTGTGGACCACGCATACGGCCTTGATCGTGTGCGCCTTGTCCTCGCGCAGGTGCGTCTCGATGGCGTCGGCATCGACACCGCTGCGCCAGTCGGAAGCGATCAACTCCGGTTGCAGTGCAAGCTTCAAGGCGAGCTTATGCCAGAGGCTGGCGAAATGGCCGGTTTCGTACATCAAGACCCTGTCGCCGGGGGAGAGCGTATTGACGAGCGCGGCCTCCCAGGCACCGGTGCCGGAGCATGGATAGATGAAGACATGCTCGGAGGTCTTGAAGACCGACTTGATGCCGGCCAGAACCCGCAGGCCCAGCGCCCTAAATTCGGGCCCGCGATGATCAATCACGGGCATGTCCATGGCGCGCAGGATGCGATCCGGTACCGGTGTCGGCCCCGGAATCTGCAGAAAATGACGGCCGGCCCGGCGCGGCGCATTCGACATGCGGTTCTCTCCAATAGCAGTGACGCGCCCTAGCTTAAAGCAGGCCTACGCCGCGCTGCCAACCCATCGGCCGCGCCCTCCGCAGCCAGGCGGCAGCGCCACGGTCGGGTGGGAGGCCGCAACCGCCAACAAAGCTCACCTCGGGGAAGCCAACGGGGGGCTTGCGCGGTGAGACCTCACTGCTGCGGGGTGGTCGACCCCGACGCCATGCGGCCTCACCCTTGCGGTTTTTGCTAGACGGGACGAGCCTGCCCTGCCCGCTCATAGGCTCAGGCTCGCTCGGGTGCTGCAGGTGCTCGCCGTCTAATAGCACTTGTGCCCCGCGGCGCGGACGGGCATTACCGCGCCATGCCCATAACCAGCACGGCTGCGACCTCACACCGCCTCGCCGCGCGGCTCGCGCGCGACCTTGAGGGCGAAGTGTTGTTCGATCGCTTCTCACGCGGGCGCTATGCCACAGACGCCTCGCACTATCAAATCGAACCGGTCGGCGTGATCGTGCCCAAAACGGACACAGATGTGCGTGTTGCCATGGCAGCGGCGCGCGAGGAGGGTGTGCCCCTGTTGCCGCGCGGCGGTGGCACCTCCCAATCGGGACAGACGGTTGGCCGCGCCCTGGTCATGGACTTCAGCAAGTACCTGAAAAGGCTCATTAGCGTCGATCCCGCCGCCCGTACCTGCGTGGTCGAACCGGGCATCGTGCTGGAAGATCTCAACCGCCAACTGAGCGCGACCGGGCTTTGGTTTCCCGTCGACGTTTCGACCGCCAGCCGTGCCACGATCGGCGGAATGACGGGCAATAACTCGTGCGGCACGCGCTCGATCCGCTATGGCATCATGCGCGACAACGTCATATCCATCGCCGCCGTCCTGGCCGACGGCAGCGAGCTCACCTTCGGCGAGGTCGGACGCAACCTGGCGCCGCTCGGACCGGTTGGCGGCCTTACCTCGAACCCGGCGACCATAGCCGCCGCGCCGGGGCCCGACGCGGGCGACGATCCCGCCGCCCTCAGCCTTGTGCGCGACATGCTCGCCCTCGGCCGCCGGGAGGCGGCGCATATCGCGCAAGCCTTTCCTGAGGTGACGCGACGCGTTGGCGGCTACCTGATCGATGCCTTGCAGCCGGGGCCTGGGCCGGTCAATCTCGCGACCCTCCTGTGCGGCTCGGAGGGCACGCTCGCCGTCTCACGGCGCATTGAACTGAAGTTGTCGCCGCTGCCGAAAAACAAGGCGCTGGGCATCTGCCACTTCGGCAGCTTCCGCAAGGCCATGGAGGCACCCCAGCATATCGTCAAGCTCAACCCGGTGGCCGTGGAGGTGGTGGACCGCACTCTGATCGAACTCGCGCGCGATATCGCCATGTTTCGGCCGGTGATGGAGACCTACGTGCGCGGCCGGCCCGATGCGCTGCTGCTGGTCGAGTTCGCCGAGGACGAGCAGGCCGAAAATCTGCGCCGGTTGCACCGACTGGATGAGCTGTTGGCGGATCTCGGTCATCCCAACAGCGTCGTCAAGGTAACCGATGCCACCGGGCAGAAGGCGGTGTGGGACGTGCGCGCTTCGGGGCTCAACATCATGATGTCGATGAAGAGCGAGGGTAAACCTGTCTCATTTATTGAGGACTGCGCCGTGCCCCTCGAACATCTCGCCGACTACACGGAACGGCTTACCGCCATCTTCGAGACGCACGGCACGCGCGGCACCTGGTACGCGCACGCCTCGGTCGGCTGCCTGCACGTGCGCCCAGTGCTCAATCTGAAGCTGGAGAAGGACGCCGCGACCATGCGCGCGATCGCCGAGGCGGCCTTCGCCATGGTCAAGGAATACAAGGGCTCGCACTCGGGCGAGCATGGCGACGGCCTGGTGCGCTCGGAATTTCACGCGAGCATGTATGGAGCGCACACGGTGCGCCTGTTCGAAGAGGTGAAGGACCGCTTCGACCCCAATGGCCTCATGAACCCCGGCAAGATCGTGCGTTCCCCGCGCATGGATGACCGTGGACTGTTCCGCTTCAAACCCGCCTACCGCGTCGCGGCGCTCACACCGGTATTCGACTGGTCGGCCTATCCCGGTGCCGGCGGCGGGTTCCAGGGCGCGGTTGAGATGTGCAACAATAATGGCGAGTGCCGCAAGCTCGTCTCCGACGTGATGTGCCCTTCATTTCGCGTCACCGGCAACGAGCGCGACGTGACGCGCGGTCGGGCGAACGCGCTGCGGCTCGCCATCTCTGGTCAACTCGGCCCGGACGCGATCGCCTCACAAGAGATGCTGGAAACGATGAAGTTGTGCGTCTCCTGCAAGGGCTGCAGGCGGGAATGTCCAACCGGCGTCGACATGGCAAAGATGAAGATCGAGGTGCTGGCGGCCGCCAACAAGCAGCGCCGCCTCACTCTGCACGATCGCCTAATCGCCTACCTGCCGCGTTACGCGCCCCACGCGGCGCGTTTGGCTCACCTGCTCAATGCCAGCATCGCCATTCCGGGCGCGGCCCGGCTGATCGAAGGCCTGACCGGCTTCTCCTCGAAACGCCCCCCGCCGCGCTGGCAGCCTCGACCGTTTCGCTTAGGGCACGACGCATCGCCCGACGAGCGCGCAGCAAGCGCAGCGGCGGGTGGGGTCCGCGACGTCGCCCTGTTCGCCGACACCTTCAACACCTATTTCGAGCCCGAGAACCTCAATGCCAGCGTCGAGGTGCTGCGCCGGCTTGGCTATCGCGTCCGGCTTTTGGGCGGCGAGGGCGGCGGCGGGGCGTCGCGGCCTCGACCGGCACGCCCCCTGTGCTGCGGTCGGACCTTCTTGTCCGCGGGTCTGGTCGAGGAAGCTCGCGCGGAGGCCCAGCGCGTGCTTGCGGCCGCCGCGCCGCTGATCGACCGCGGCATCGCGATTGTGGGTCTGGAGCCGGCCTGCCTGCTGACGCTGCGCGACGAGTTCGTGTCGCTCCTGCCAGGGGCCGAGACCGCGCGGCTCGCCTCCCATGCGCTCCTGTTGGAGGAGTTCCTGGCGCGCGAAGCCGAAGCCGCTCGCATTCCCGCCCCCATCGGCGTCCGCGAGGGCACGCTCCTCCTCCATGGGCACTGTCATCAAAAGGCATTCGGCGTCATGGCTGCCGTGCAACAGACGCTGGCGCTGGTGCACGGACTGAAAGTCGAAACGGTGACCTCCAGCTGCTGCGGCATGGCCGGCGCCTTCGGTTATGCCGCCGAAACCCACGATGTTTCCCTGGCAATGGCGGAGCTTTCCTTGCTGCCAGCCCTGCGCAAGGCCCCCCCGCAAGCTCTCATCGCCGCCGATGGCTTCTCCTGTCGGCATCAAATCCGCGACGGTACCGGCCGCGTGGCGCTGCACGTCGCGCGTGTTCTGCGCGATGCCATGCACTCCGACGCCTGACGGGCGGCAAGGCACCAGCCAAAGCCCGCAAACGTCGCAGGCGCTGGCGGTGGACGGACCTGCAGGGGAACGCTAGGGTCCAGCCTAAGGCAAAATACCCTGGGCCGAGGGGCTACGGCCGGGGAAGGAAGCAGGGAAGGAACATGTCACAATCCCCCAATCGGCGGGCGTCGGTACGGTCAGCCATTGACATTGCCGGTGGCCTATTTTTGCTGGCCATCGCCGCCCTCGGCTACATTGGCGGCTACGACCGTCCGGCTTCCGGCATCCCGTCCGGCATCGGCTCTGGGCTGCTGCCCAAGACGCTGGCGTTCCGCGTCGCGGCTTTTGGGAATTCCCGGCCGATCCGTGCAAGCCCTTTTCGGCGACGGCCCGGCCCTCGAGCGCTGGGCCATTCGTGGCCCATTGTTCGTCCTCGGCGCCGTGGTCGTATTCGCCCTGACCATCCGCTGGGGCGGCCTCGTTGTCGCCGGGCCCCTGGCCGTGGTCATGTCCTCGCTGGGCTCCGACGAAACAAGACCCACGGAGATTGCCATCTTTGCCGTGGGGCTGACCCGCTTTCGGGCACGCTGTTCAGGAGCTCCTCAACCTGCCCATTCCTTTTGATCCCCTCGCGCCTCATTCCCAGTTCACTGTCGCACGCCTACGCCGGCGCCAAGGAAGTGATCGCGGGCTTTTTCGCGGCGCTGAGGGGCGCCCTCACGCGTTGAAGGACCCGACGTGACATTCGATCTGATATCCAATTTGGCGCTCGGCCTCGGCGTCGCGCTCACCCTGAAGAACCTCTGGCTTTGTTTCCTTGGTTGCTTGATCGGCACCTTGATCGGTGTGCTGCCCGGGGTCGGGCCGATTGCAACGATCACCATGCTGTTGCCGATCACCTTCGGTATCGATCCGGTCGGGGCGCTCATTATGCTCGCCGGCATTTATTACGGGGCGCAGTATGGTGGCTCCACCACGGCAATCCTGGTCAACATCCCCGGCGAAGCAACCTCCGTCGTGACGACACTCGACGGCCACCAGATGGCCAAGCAGGGACGCGCCGGGGTGGCGCTTGGCATCGCCGCGATCGGCTCTTTTATCGCTGGCTGCGTGGCCACCGTCATCATCGCGGCCCTGGCCGCGCCGCTCACGTCGATGGCGCTTTTGTTCGGGCCTGCCGACTACTTCGCGCTCATGGTCCTGGGCTTGATGTTTGCCGTGGTGCTCGCGCGCGGCTCGGTGCCGAAGGCGATCGCCATCATTCTGGTCGGCATCTTGCTCTCGACCGTGGGTACGGACCTGGAGAGCGGCGAGGAACGCTTGACCTTCGGCTGGACCGAAATCTCCGATGGCCTCGACGTGGCCGTCCTCGCCATGGGCCTGTTCGGCTTCGCCGAAATTCTGCGCAACCTCGAGATCACGCAGGCGCGCGACGTGGTGCGCGGCGCAATCGGTAATCTGCTCCCTAATCGGAAGGATTTCGCACAATCGGCGGGGCCGATTGCACGCGGCACCCTGATCGGATCCATCCTGGGCCTCCTGCCCGGAAACGGCGCCGTTTTGGGTCCATTTGCGTCCTATACCATCGAAAAGAAGCTGGCTGACGATCCGACGCGCTTCGGGCGCGGGGCGATCGAAGGCGTGGCGGGTCCGGAATTGGCCAACAATGCCGGCGCACAGACCGCATTCATACCCTTGCTTGCGCTCGGCATTCCGCCGAACGCAGTGATGGCCTTGATGGTCGGCGCCATGACCATCCACGGTATCGTGCCAGGCCCGCAGATCATGACCAAGCAACCCAACCTGTTCTGGGGCATGATCACCTCCATGTGGATCGGCAACTTGATGCTGCTCGTCATCAATTTGCCTCTGATCGGGCTCTGGGTGCGGTTCTTGAAGGTGCCGTATCGTCTGATGTTTCCGGCGATCATTCTGATGTGCTGCATCGGCATCTATTCCATCAACAACTCGCCCGTGGAGGTACTGATGACGGCGGGCTTCGGCCTGTTTGGCTACGCCGTTGTCAAGTTCGGGTTCGAGCCCGCTCCCCTCTTGCTCGGTTTCGTGCTCGGCCGGTTGATGGAGGAAAAGCTGCGCCAGGCCTTGGTGATTTCACGCGGCAGTTTCATGACCTTCATCGATCGACCCTTGAGCGCGGGACTGTTGCTGCTCGCCGTCATCACGATCGTGCTCGCCGTCCTGCCGGCGATCCGCAAGGGCCGGGAAGAGGTGTTCCAAGAGGCCGATTGACCCCCAGTAGTGCGCGCCGCCGGCGGCGGATCCCAATCGCCGACCTGAGGTTAGGCCGCGGCCGAAGCGACGACGCCGTCGAGTAGTGTTGCCACCACCCACCAGCGCGGCTCGGAGCTGCGCATGGCCACCGCCGCCGCCATCGCCTGAACCTCGCTCGTGAAAATGCCAAAACAGGTTGGTCCGCTGCCCGACATTGCCGCCCCTCGGCACCCCGGGCACGCAAGCAGCGCCGCCTTCACCGCGCCGATCACGGGTTCGAGCGCCATTGCCGGCGGCTCGAGATCGTTGCCAACAGCGCCGATGTGGTCGCAAAGCGCCGCAAATGATCCAATCGGCGCCCATGGCGCCCTGGGGGCGCGCGCCGCCTTGAGGGTGGGTGCCTGTAGCGCGGCGAACACCCGTGCGGTTGCAAGGGGCACGCCCGGATTGGCCAGCACGGCGGGGAGCGGGGGCGGCGGCGAAGACGCCGTCGCTAGCAGCTGCAGCTCATCGCCAATGCCGCCCATAATGGCGGGTCGGTCGGCAAAACAGACGGGAACATCGGCGCCCAGCCGCCGCGCCAGATCGCGCCACAGGGGGTCCTCGGCACGTTCCATGTGGGCGGCGCGCGCCAGCCGCAGCAAAGCGCCCGCATCGGCGGAGCCACCGCCGAGACCAGCCGCAACGGGCAGGTTTTTCTCGAGCGTGATGCTGCCGTCCCCCAGACCGACGCCTGACTGCGACAAGAGATCAAGCGCGCCTTCGAGGAGGTTGGGACCGGCGATACCCTCGGCAAACGGCCCGCGCACGACCAAGCGGGCCCCCAGTAGGCCGGGGTCAAAGGTCAGCCGATCGCCGATCGCAGCAAAAGTGACGAGACTTTCGAGCGCGTGGTAGCCGTCGGCACGCCGCCCCAGCACCTTGAGGGTGAGGTTGACCTTGGCGCGCGCAATTTGAGTAACGCCCATCCCAGGCCCTGACCCGGCCGCGTGCGCGGGCCACACGGGTGTCCCTGGCGACCTACTTGAACAGCGGCAGGCTGAAGGTGGTCTCCGAGCTCTTCTTCAGGTGCTCCTTTTTGACCACTTCCTTGGTTCGTTTGACGGGACGCGCCTGCTGCGGAGAGGGCAGCCCACGCTGCAGCTTGCGTTTGATTTTATCGGCGTCCTCGGGCTCGGGCTTGAGCGTCAAGGCCTGCTCCCATTGAAAGCGGGCTTCCCGCTCGCGGCCAACGCGCCAGAATGCATCTCCCAGATGGTCGTTAAGAACGGGATCTTCCGGGCGTAACTCCACGGCCCGCTCGAGATGCTTGACGGCTTCCTTGTAGTTGCCAAGCCGGTAATGGGCCCAACCCAGGCTGTCGACGATATAGCCGTCGTCACGCTTTTGGCGCACGGCCTTCTCGATCAGCGCCATCCCCTGCTTCAGATTGCGGCCCTGATCGATCCAGGAGTAGCCGAGGTAATTGAGGGCCAGCGGCTGGTCCGGGCTCAGCTGCAGCGCGCGCTCCAGGTCGGCTTCGGCGAGCGACCACTTCTTGATGCGCTCATAGCAGGTGCCGCGCGAGTAGAAAAACGACCAATGCTTCTGCTCGGGCTTGTCGATGAGCGCGATGGCGCGGGTATAAAAGTCGACCGCCTCCTCGTAACGCTTTTGGCCGCGCATGATGCCGCCGAGGGCGTCCAGCGGACGCACGTCCGTCGGATTTTGGCGTGCCGTACCCTCGAGCAGGTCCTTGGCCTCCTCGATACGCTCGAGCTGGTTCAGGTTCAGGGCCTTGCGGATTTCGATGCTGACCTGCAGCGGGGTATTGTTCGGTATCCGGTCGTAGGCGGCGATCGCGGCATCATAGCGCTTGGTGGTCTCGTAGGCATTGGCGAGCGTGGCCAGAGCGAAGGGAAAGTCGGGCCTTAGGAAGAGGGCGAATTGCAGATAGACCGCCCCCACGCTGACACCACCCTCCCCGGTCAAGGCCTCGCCCAGCCCGTAAAACGCCTCGGCAAGACCCTCGGTCGGCGTGGTGACAAGAAGTGGTACTTGCGCGCCGGCATCGATTTCGTCCTGCAGCGCCTTGGCCTCTGGGTGGCCGTCCGCCTTGGCCTTATCGAAGTGTGCCTTCAAGATGCGTTGGGCCAGCTTGTTATCGCCGCCGTTGGCGGCATGACGGGCGTAGGCCAATGTGATGCGTAGCGTGCGCTGATCGTTGGCGGGAATGCGCTCGTAGGCGGCGCGTGCCTCGGTGCGACGGCCGCTGACGTCGCCGATCAACGCTCGCTGATAGCGCAAATAGAACTGGGCCCAGTCGGGCAACTTCGGGGCATCGAGCAGACCCAGCGCCTCCGTCGTCTTGCCCTGGGCTTCGGCGACCCAGGCACGGGCCATCGCACTCGTCAATTCGCCGATCGGGTTCCCGCTCACCGCCTTGAAATGCTCATCCGCCGAGGCATAACGCGCAGCTTTGAAATCGGCGAGGCCAAGCAGGGCATGCGCGGTACGATGAGTGGGCTGCATTTCGACGAGTTGACGCGCCAATGCCTCCGCGCGTGCCCATTCGCCCTCGGTCGTCTCCATCAGAAACGCCTGCTCGATGAGCAAGCTATTGCCGGGATCCTGGACCAGGGCCTGCCGATAGAAAAGGGCGGCGGCGTAGGTGTCGTTTTGTGCCCGCGCCACACGTCCGGCGAGGTAGCTTCCGAGCAGCGAGGCGGCGTCCTGTGAGGCACCGAGGCCTGCGCTGACGGGAGGCGCCGTGGCGGCCAGAACGACCGCCACAATTGCGCTCAAGAGGCTCAGCCTGGACAGCCACCGACCCATGTCACCTCGTGCCTTAGAGCTTGGTTTGCTCATTCGTTGATTCCCGCCAAGCAGGCTAGCAGGAAAGAGTTGTGCAAGCGACTCCAGAACGCCCACCCGGAAAGCTTTGTTCGCCGATCGTGGCCGTTGCCATCGGACCGGCACAATGGGGCAAATCGAGGACCGGAAGCCCGCGAGCGCGTCGGCGGGATACCTGTAGGCCGCCACGGGAATGTGTGGATAATCAGGCGCCATCGCGTTTGAGGCCAAAGGCTGCGCGCAAGCGTGCTGCGCCAAGATCGGTGGCGCGCCGGGCATCGGCGACGATCCGCCCCATGGTGATAAACCCGTGAATTTGTCCCTCGAAACGCTCCAGATCAACGGCGACACCGGCACTCGAAAGCGCTTTGGCAAAGGCTTCGCCTTCATCGCCGAGCGGGTCGAAGCCTGCCGTAATGATAAGGGCCGGCGGCAGGCCCCGCAGGCTTGCCGCCCGCAGCGGCGAGGCACGCCAATCGTGCGCGTCCTGCGGCTCGCGCAAATAGTGGTCGACGAACCATTGCATGCCTTTTCTCGTCAGCGGCAGCTGCTCGGCATGCCGCCTAATCGAGACCGTTTGCATGGCCATATCCGTGCCAGGGTAGATCAAGAACTGAAGCACCGGGGTTGGCCCGCCGCTGTCGCGCGCCGCGATTGACACGACGGCGGCCAGATTGCCCCCCGCGCTGTCGCCGGCAACCGCAAGGCGCTTGGCATCAACCTTGAGCCGGTCGGCGTTGTCGGCAATCCAGCGGGTCGCCGCCATGGCATCCTCCACGGCGGCTGGAAACTTGTGCTCCGGCGCGAGCCGATAGTCGACGGCAATGACCGTGCACGGCACGGCGTTCGCAAGCGCGCGGCAGAGTTGGTCGTGGCTTTCCAGATCGCCGATCACCCAGCCGCCGCCGTGGAAGTAGACGACGACGGGTTGCGCCTCCGTTTCCGTGGCCGGCCGGCCACGATAAAGACGCAAAGGCATTGGCCCGGCCGGCCCCTGTGCGCGCAGGTCCTTCACCTCCGCGACGGGCTCCGGGTCGGGCTGCAGGATTGCTTTGGACGCCAAATAGACGGCGCGGGCTTCGACCGGCGCCAGCGTCTCGATTGGCGGCCGACCCGAGGCGATGATCATGTCGCAGACCCTTTGCGCGTCGGGATGTAGCTTGTCGGCGGGCATCTTCCCTCCTTCTCACAATGGCTGGACCTGGCGACTCACATGCCTGAATAGTTCGGCCCACCGCCACCCTCCGGCACCACCCAATCGATGTTCTGGTTGGGATCCTTGATGTCGCAGGTTTTGCAGTGAACGCAGTTTTGGGCGTTGATCTGGAAGCGCAGCTTGCCGGCCTCTTCCAGCCACTCATAAACCCCAGCCGGGCAATAGCGGGTAGAGGGGCCGGCATAGACGTCATGCTCGGATCGCTTTTGTAGCACCGGATCGCGCACCCTGAGGTGCGGCGGCTGGTCCTCTTCGTGGTTCGTCGCTGAGAACGACACGTTGGTGAGGCGGTCAAACGTCAAGGTGCCGTCGGGCCTTGCATACGCGATCGGCCGCGCCGTGCTCGCCCTTTGCAAGCTCGCATGATCGGGCTTTCCATGCTTGAGGGTGTAGCCGAAGCCCACGCCGGGGAGCAGCGTGTTGGCCCACATATCGACCCCTGCGAGCGCCGTGCCAAGGAGCGTGCCGAATTTCGACAGCATCGGCTTGGCGTTGCGCACCCGGCGCAAATCCCGCGTGATCGGCCCCGATGCCACCACCGCTGCATAGCCCTCGAGGCGGTCGTGGGCACGACCGGCCGCGATCGCGGCGAATGCGGCCTCGGCGGCGGCAATGCCGGACAGCATGGCATTATGCGAGCCTTTGATGCGCGGCACGTTCATAAACCCAGCCGCGCAACCGACGAGCACGCCGCCAGGAAAGATAAGCCGCCCGATCGACTGCAGGCCGCCCTCGGTCAGAGCGCGCGCCCCATAACCGATGCGCCGGCCGCCCTCGAATGTCGGCGAGATCAGCGGATGGGATTTGAAGCGCTGGAATTCGTGGTAGGGCGACAGGTAGGGATTGGCATAGTTCAAATGCACGACGAAGCCGACCGACACCAGGTTGGCGCCGTAATGATAAAGGAAGGAACCGCCCCCCGTGCGGTCGTCCAAAGGCCAACCAAGCGTGTGCTGCACGAGGCCCGGGCGGTGGCGCTCCGGCGCCACCTCCCAAAGCTCCTTGAGGCCGAGCCCGAACTTCTGGGGCTCGCAACCCTCGCGCAACCCGAACTTGGCGGTCAGCGTCTTGGTCAAAGATCCGCGCGCGCCTTCGGCAACGATGGTGTACTTGCCCTTGAGCTCCATGCCCCGGCTGAAGCGCGCCGTCGGCTCGCCGTCCCTGCCCACGCCCATGTCGCCGGTGGCGACGCCGCGGACGGCTCCGCGGTCATCGTAGAGAACCTCAGCCGCGGCGAAACCAGGGTAGACGTCGACCCCCAGCTCGGTCGCCTGCTCGCCGAGCCAACGGCACAGGTTGCCCAGGCTAACAATATAGTTGCCGTGATTGCGCATCAGCGGCGGCATGACGATATTGGGTATGCGCAATCGGCCGGCCGGCCCGAGGTAATAAAAGCGATCCTCCGTCACCGCCGTTTCGACGGGTGCACCCTTCGCCCGCCAATCCGGAACGAGCGCATTAAGCCCGATCGGATCGATCACCGCCCCCGAGAGGATGTGAGCGCCAACCTCGGAACCCTTTTCCAGCACCACAACCGACAGGTCCCTTTCGGCGTTGGCGGCAAGCTGCTTCAGGCGGATCGCGGCGGCAAGGCCGGCAGGGCCAGCGCCGACGATCACGACATCAAACTCCATCGCCTCCCTGGGCGAACTCTGAGCATCCGCGAGCGCCATCGGCATTTTTCCCAAGCCATCGCTGGTTGGTTCGATAGGTCGAGGCCGCCCGGCGCGTCAAGGTCGGCCTTTGCGCACGCAGGGCTTTGCTGCAAATGGCGGCCGGCTGGCATAGATTGCGCCCATGACCGATACGCGCCACCATGCCGATCTGGCGGCCCTGCTGGGCTGGTACCGCGACATGGGCGCCGATGAGGCGCTCGGCGAAGCCCCCATCGATTGGCTCGGACGGGGCGATGTGGCCCCGGGGCACCAGTTCCGCTTGCGGGCGGCAACACCAAGGCCGGCCGCGCCGGCACCGCCTGCCCCCGCGCCACCGCCCCCGCGCCAGACCCAGCCATCCTCGGCGGCCCGGGCCCCAGACCTGCCTCCGCGCGCGGCGCCACCTTCGACGGCCCTCGGCGGCGTGCCGCGGCCCTTTGCCGCCGTGCTGCCGGACGCAGCCATCATGGGGGCACGAGGCGCCGCCCGCGCCGCTCGGTCACTGCAAGACCTCGAAAGCACCCTGGCGGACTTCGACGGCTGTAGTCTCAAGGCCACGGCCAAGAACCTCTGTTTTTATCGCGGGGCGACCAAGTCGGCGCTCATGCTGATTGGGGAGGCACCCGGGCGCGATGAGGATCTGGCCGGCAAGCCGTTCGTGGGGCGCGCGGGCCAGCTCTTGGACAAGATGCTGGCCGCCATTGGTCTCCAGGAAGCCGACGTCCACATCACCAACATCGTGTACTGGCGCCCGCCGGGCAACCGCACGCCCACCCCGCAGGAGGCCCAGGTCTGCCGCCCGTTCCTCGAGCGCCAGATCGAGCTGGTCGCGCCCAAGGTCATTGCCCTTCTCGGCGGTGCGGCAGCCAAGCACCTGCTGGACGTGACCGAAGGCATTATGCGCATCCGCGGCAAGCGGCGGGCGCTTCTGGTCGGGACGCATGATGCCCAGGCCATGGCCACGCTGCATCCGGCCTACCTGTTGCGGACCCCGGCTGCCAAGCGGTTGGCCTGGCGGGATCTGCTTGCCATCAAGAGCTTGCTGGAGGGTTGATGTTTGTGCTCTGGCGGGCTTGGTGCCCAAGCCGCGGCTCGGCCGACCGCAGCCAAAAGGCGGCGAGCGCATCGCGTGCCGGGGTGCCGGCCCGCGACGTTAGGGGGCTCATCGAGACGGAGACTGCGACATGGCCAGAATTGACGAAAAGCGCCCGTTCGTTGCCGTACGCATTGCCGTATTGACGGTCTCGGACACGCGTAGCCCGGTTAATGACAAGTCCGGCGACAGCCTGGCTCAAATGATCCGCGCCGCAGGCCACGAAGTCGCCGATCGTGCCATCGTCAAGGACGAAGCGGCCAGTATTGCGGCCAAGGTGAAGGACTGGATCGCCGATCCCAAGGTCGACGTGGTGATTTCGACCGGTGGCACGGGGTTCACGGGTCGCGATGTCACGCCGGAGGCCGTCAAACCTCTGTTCGACAAGGAAATCGACGGCTTCTCGACCGTCTTTCACATGATTTCATTTCAGAAGGTGGCCACATCCACCATCCAATCGCGCGCCTGTGCCGGACTAGCGGGCGGGACCTACATCTTCTGTCTGCCGGGCTCGCCGGGCGCCTGCAAGGATGCCTGGGAGGGTATCCTTCGCCACCAGCTCGACAACCGGCACCGCCCCTGCAATTTGGTCGAAATCATGCCGCGCCTGGAAGAGCACCGTGCCAGACCGTAGTGGACCGCACTCCCCTTCCTCGGGTCTTACGAGCAAGGCCGTTCGCCAGGAGATCGTCCAGGCCGAGATCGTCCAGGCCGAGATCGTCGTGACAAACAACCTGCCACCGGCCTGGCGGCAGCAAATTGAGAGCATCTGCTTGGAGGCGAGTGGTCGCACTTTTGTGCCCGGACCGGACCGCGATTGGTTCCGGTATCGTTGGCTCGGGCGCTATCTGGACGCACCCGGGGATCCCGTCGTGGTGGCCATCGTTGGCGAAATGCTCGCCGGCTACCTGGTCGGAAGCCTGGAAAATCCCGCCGAGCAGCCAAGGTTCTGCGATCTTGACTACTATTGCTCGCACTTTGCCGCCCATTGTCGACGGTTCCCGGCGCACTTGCACATCAATCTTGCCGCTGCCTATCGCAGCCGGGGCATCGGCAAAGCGCTGATCGATGCCTTTGCGGCGCTTGCCGCCGCCGCCGGCGCCGGCGGCGTTCACGTTGTTACCGGCAAGGGCATGCGCAACAATCGGTTTTATGAAAGATGCGGTTTCGAACCGATCGAACTCGGCACCATGGAACGGGCGCGAGGTGGTCCTGCTTGGCAAGGACCTGAGCGGCGCCATTGGCCCCGCGCCGACGAAGGATGAGCGGCGATGAGCGGCCTGCGAGCTTTGTTATGGGGTGCAACGCTGGCGTTGGCGGCGACTGGCGCTGGCGCCGGACGGTCACGCGCAAGTTGCAGAATTTGGCACCGGAAAGATCAAAATTGTCGCGCCCTGGACCCGCGCCACCCCCGAAAGCTCCAAGGTTGGTGGCGGCTTCATGACGCTGATCAACACCGGCAGCGAGCCCGATCGTTTGGTTGGCGGCTCCACGGAGGTCTCGGGGGGCCTGGAAATTCACGAGATGCACATCGTCAATGGCGTTGCCATGATGCGCCAGGTCAATCCCGGCATCGCCCTCAAGCCGGGGGCCAGCATTGTCCTCAAGCCGTTCTCCCATCATTTGATGATGATGGACCTGAAGCAGCCCTTGAAGGCGGGCCAAAAGATCAAGGGGACGCTGGTGTTCGAGAAAGGGGGAAGCGTCGAGATCGAATACGTGGTGGTGCCGATGGGAGCCGATGGGCCCGCGGCCGGAGCGCGAGCGCGCAGCAAATAGCCTTGCGGTGCGCCTAGGGCGGACACAGCGGCAGGGGCGCAAGGCCAGGGCGTTTGGGCGCGACGAGGTCACGGGGCCGACTGAGGAGGTTTCGCGACGGGCTCGCCGCGGCTCCGGCCGCGCTGTTGCCGTTTGCCCGCCTCGCCGTATAAGACCTGGGACAGGGGCCGTGCGTTACGCCCCGATACCGCCTTGCCCGTCGAGGAAATTGCGGATCCTTTTCCATGCCCAAGCTCACGGCCGAAGCAGCTAACGCTATTCTGGCGCAAAACTTCGCGCCGTGGGTGCTGGCGAGCGGCATCAAGGTTGAAGCCACGGGTCCTGAGTTCGCCAGGCTCCGCTTGCCATTTTCGGCGGCGCTCTGTCGTACGGGCGGCATGCTGTGTGGACAGGCGCTCATCACCGGCGCCGACACCGCCATGGTGATCGCGCTTGCTGCTGCGAACGGCGACTTTAGGCCCTGCACGACCGTGGACCTTACCATCAGCTACATGCGCCCCATCAGCACAGCGGACGCGCTGTTGGAGGCTAAGCTGATGCGGCTCGGCAAGTCGCTCGCATTCTGCGTCTGCGAGATGGGCGAAGCTGGCGGCAAACCCGCCGCCTTCTCGACGGGCACCTATGCGCTCTTGGGCTGAGCCCGGGTGCGCGCTGAGGCACGGGAGAGGAGGCGGGAAACGCAAGGGGAAAGTGGGGCAGAGCACGGCCGAGGCGAGAGGAGAAAACGCCCTTTGCCCAGCCCGCGGTGGGCGCTGCTCCCGGTCCGGGACGCGCGGCTGAAACTTTGTCGCCACGGCTCGGGAGCCAAGGTCTCGCTCAAGCTTTGGCTGAGGCTGGCCAGAGGCGAGGCGCCCCGTTCCGTAGGGTGGGCGGCACGCTTTGCATTATGATAGTTTGGGGCGCCGGATGATAGTTTGGGGCGCCGGCGGAGATAGCACCATGAACAAGTCCTTGGTTCAGGACCAATTTGGCGCCCACGCGGCCGCCTACGTCACCTCGACGGTGCACGCCAAAGGCGCAAGCCTTGGGCGCCTCGTCGAACTCGTGCAGCCTGAGAAGTATTGGCACGCCCTCGACATCGCCACCGGCGCTGGCCACACCGCCCTGGCATTTGCCCCGCACGTGGCGAGCGTGATCGCGAGCGATCTGACGCAACCGATGCTCAAGGAGGCGGCAAAGCTGGCGGCGGCGAAGGGCATTGCCAACCTGGAGACGGCCCTTGCAGACGCCGAGGCGCTGCCGTTTGAGGACGCCCGCTTTGACCTGGTGACCTGCCGCATCGCCCCGCATCACTTTCCCGACATTCCGACGTTCGTGTCGGAGGTCGAGCGCGTCCTCAAGCCGGGCGGCACCTTTGCGCTTGCCGACAACATCGAACCGGATGCCGAATTCGACCCCGGGCTTCGTGCCCATCGAGCTACGGGATGCCGCACTCATCTACAATACCTTCGAGCGCATGCGCGATCCGAGCCACAGCCGCTGTCTCGGCATCACCGAATGGAGCGAATTGATCGAGGATGCGGGCTTGCGGATCGTGCATAAGGAGCGCACGCCCAAAGAAATGGAGTTCGAGCCCTGGGCAACGCGGATGGGCTGTAGCGGCCCGACGCTCGAGCGTCTGCGTTCCATTCTGCAGGAGGCCTCGCCGGCGCTCAAAGCATTTCTCAAACCGCGCAGCGAGGGCGACGCGGTGTTTTTCACGCTGGACGAGGCCATCATCATTTCCCGCAAGCCGACCTCGTGAGGGCGGGCCTATTCGGCGAGCCTCCGTCGCATCTCCAAAATGCCTCGGTTGAGCTCGGCACCGAGGATGACCACAACCGCCGAAACCTGAAAAAACACGAGCGCGCTCATGATCTGCGTGAGGCCGGCATAAAACCGGGAATAGTCGCTGATGCTGAGCCACGACCCGAACAAGTGCGCCGCGGCAATCCACAACAGTAAGCTCAGCAAGACGCCTGGTAAGACGTCGCCCAGACCGCGCGACCCGGCGGCAAGCCACAGATGATAGGCGAGCAATTGCCCGCCGATGGCGATGACGACGATCCCATAACGGCCAAGCAGCGCCGTCCAGCCTTGATCGGTAAGCCACAGAAGCCAGCTCGGCTTTAGACCAGCGGCCATCTGCGGGCCAACGACCACGCCCCAGGTCAGGGCAAGCATGCCGACGGCACTCAGGCTGACAAAAACTGCGCTTTGCGCCAAGCACCACAGATACGAGCGCTTTTCCTTCACACGGTAGGCGATGTTGAGCGCCGCGCGCAGGCTTTCGACCGCACTGGTGGCAAAGAAAAGGGCAATCAGGGCGCCGATCGTCAGCAGACCGAACCGGCTTTGGCCCATGACGCGCATTACTTCCGGGGCGATGGCTTCGACCACGGGCGCGGGCGCCAGCTGGAGAAGCTGTTGGACTGCGGCTCGCGCCAAGGCTTCGCCGCCAAAATACCCCGCCAGCGCGCCCAAAAAAATGCAAAAGGGAAACAGCGACAGCACGAACGAGTAGGCGACGGCTCCGGCCATGGAAAAGCCGCTGTCGGCAAAGGTTTCGTGGAAGGCGATGGCAACGGGTTTCAGGTGGCGAGAGAACATGCCTGCTCCTGAGGTCTCCAAGCTGTGAAGCGGTCCTTGACTGAGCGCGACGCCGCGGGCGCCGAACCTAAGCGCTGAAGGGGCCGGCGTCGAGCCGACAGGCCGCCGTGATCCGAGCCGGGTGCACAAAGATAGTGCGGCGCGCAAAATAGCCCTAGTGTCGTGTCGTGTCCGGACGGTGACCTGCAGATGCGCTAGCAGGGCCAAGCGCCGGGAGGGTGAGGAGCGGCAGGAGGGGTTCCGTGCTATCCGTCGATGAGATGAGCAAGCTCAACGCGCTGCGGCACGCGCGCGAACGTCTCGAGACCGCGTTGGCGACGGACGAGGGCTGGCAGGCGCTGCGGCGTTCCAGCGCCGCAGCAGGCGCAGTGGCCGGCGAGGCCGCCAGGCTCGAAGCGGGGCTGCTGCGCTCAAATCCCCTCTACCGCGCCTGGAGCAACGTGAACGCGGCGATCGAGGCCCGACAGCGCAGCGACCCGATCGATGCGCCCGGCCCGCCGGCGCCGCGCCCATCGACATCTTCGAGCGACCTCGATCCGGGCCTGGTACGCCGCCAGCGCAACGACGACCCCGTGCGCGGGACAGGGCCGCAAGGATTGGCCGCACAATCGCCGCCGAGCGAGGCGGAGGCCAGCGTGTCGTTCGTGGCGCTTAGGCCGCTGCCCGCGGCATCGGATGGGCGCCAGCCATTGCGCTCGGCGGCCTCACCTGCGCCCACGGGTTTGCCAGTGCGGCACGGCCTCGACCCTCTCGAGCGCGGGGTGACGCCCGGGCTCGAAGGCTGGGGGAGCGAGGAAGCGGAAGTATCGGTCGTCAGCGTCGATGCCCGGCGACACGCTGGGGCGGTCGACCGTCTCTTGCGGGCGCTGCGCGGCGAGACCAACGCTGGCTAGTCAGCCCTGGCGGTGACGTCCGCTCTATTGCGCTCAGCGTCGGCGCCGCTATGTTGCGGCGCAGCGCGCGCCCGCGAGGAGCCAAGCCGCGAGGAACCAAGCCGTGATGACAGCCGTGCCGACCGGGTCGGATGAAGGCGTTCGCCTGCTCGAGGCCTCAAGGGATGCCGTTGACGCGGCAGAACGCCTGTTTCACCTGGCCAGGGTCGGGGTAAAAAGGGCCGCGACCGGACCCGGCGGGCTGGAGGCGGCACAGACCGCGCTGCATGGACTTGCCTGGCTCGCCACCTACGTCGAAGCCTTGCGCCAGATGCTGGGCTGGGGACGGCGCCTGATGGCTTCAGACCGGTTTGGGGAAACCGAGCGTCTGCTGCTCAGCGCCGGCTTTGGCGAATACCTTGCCCAGATCGCCGGCGGCATCCCGATGAGCCAGAACGAAACAGTACGGCTGGCCGAGCTTGGTGTGACGCGGATGCAGGTCCACGGCTTCGAGCAACAGGTCGCGGGGCTGATCGATCAAGGCACCAGCAGCGCCGTAAGGGGGCGCTTGGCCTCGATCATCGCCGAGCAGCCCGACGTCACCACCTTCGGCGATACCGGTCTCGACGACACCTTGAACGAGATGCGCACGCAGATGCGCCGTTTCGCCGAAGCCGAAGTGTTGCCCTATGCGCACGAGTGGCACCTGAAGAATACCTATATTCCGAGCGAGGTCCTACACAAACTGGGCGAACTCGGCGTATTTGCCTTGACGTTGCCAGAGGAGTTCGGTGGGCTTGGCCTCGGCAAGGAGGCGATGTGCGTCGTTTCCGAGGAGCTCTCGCGCGGCTATATCGGGGTCGGCTCGCTTGGAACGCGCTCGGAGATTGCCGCAGAGCTGATCCTAGGCGCTGGGACCGACGAGCAAAGACGCAAATACCTGCCAAGGATCGCCACCGGGGAATTGCTGCCAACCGCGGTGTTCACGGAACCGAATACAGGCTCCGACCTCGCCGCGCTCAAAACGCGCGCGGTGCGCGAGGGTGACGTCTTTAAGGTGACGGGCCAGAAGACCTGGATCACGCATCCCGTCCGCGCCGACATGATGACCTTGCTGGTGCGCACCAATCCCGACGCACCCGGCTACAAGGGCCTTTCTATGCTGCTCGCCGAAAAGCCGCGCGGCGATGACACCAATCCCTTCCCGGCCGAGGGTATGTCGGGCGGCGAAATCGAGGTGCTTGGCTATCGCGGCATGAAGGAGTTCGACATCTCCTTCGATGCTTTCGAAGTCCCAGCGACGCAGCTGCTGGGCGGCGTCGAGGGCCAAGGCTTCAAGCAGCTCATGACCACCTTCGAAGCCGCCCGGATCCAGACGGCCGCGCGCGCAATCGGGGTCGCACAATCGGCTATGGATCTCGCTCTCGGCTATGCCCTGGGGCGCCACCAGTTCGGCAAGGCCATCTATGGCTTCCCGCGCGTTGCCAATAAAGTCGTGATGATGGCCGTCGAGACCATGATTGCGCGCCAGCTCACCTATTATGCCGCGCGCGAGAAGGACGGCGGGCGTCGCTGCGACCTGCAAGCGGGAATGGCAAAACTGCTCGCCGCGCGGATCGCCTGGGCGAATGCCGACAACGCCGTGCAGATCCACGGCGGCAACGGCTTTGCGTTGGAATTCCCGGTGAGCCGCGTGTTGTGCGATGCGCGCATCCTCAACATCTTCGAGGGTGCCGCCGAGATCCAGGCCCAGGTGATCGCACGCCGATTGCTGGAGGGGACCAATTAGGTCGGGTCCGCAAAGTCTCAGCCGGCTTAGCCCGCACCTATGCTTTGCAACTTGCTCGGCGCGACTTCTCTTGAGGTGATGGCGCCCCGGCGGCCGTCGAAGTTGCCAGCGTCATCAGCTCGAATGATCGCGCGGCTGCCCACGAGCCCGGGGCTGCTTTGCCCCTTAAGCTAGGTTTCGGCGCGTTGCGGCCGCGACAGCAAGGCCTCGATCGCGGCCTCGACGCCGCTGGTGCCGGCGACGATGGCCTGTACGGCCCCCGCGATCGGCATATCGATACCCCTTTCGGTTGCTAGCTTAACGATGGCCGCCGCCGTATAGACGCCCTCCGCCACGGAACGGCGGTTTCCCAGGACCTGGTCCAGGGCCTGCCCCTGGCCCAGCGCGCGGCCGAGACTCTATGTTGCGCGATTGCGGGCTACCGCAAGTGAGCAAGAGATCACCGAGCCCCGACAGCCCCATGAGCGTCTCGGGCCTTGCCCCCAGGGCTTCACCGAAACGACGCAGCTCGGCAAAGCCGCGCGTCACCAGGGCGGCGTGCGCGCTAGCACCAAACCCCTTGCCCTCAACGATGCCTGCGGCGATTGCCAGCACGTTTTTGACCGCTCCCCCAAGCTGCACCCCGACGGGATCGTTTGCCCAGTAGATGCGCAAATGCCGATAGCCAATGGCAGCGGCAAGCGATCGGCCAAGACCTTCATCCAAGCTTGCGAGACTGAGGGCCGCGGGCAGGCCGCGCGCAACGTCCGCAGCAAAGCTCGGCCCCGACAGCACAGCTTGCGTTGCCCCTGGCAAGGTTTCGGCAAGCACCTCACCCAGCAACTTGGACGTCGCTCGCTCCAGGCCCTTGGCGCAGATGACGACCGGCCTCCCCTCGGGCAGATCGCACGCCAGTTCCGTGGCGACAGCCCGCACGTGCTGGGCCGGGGCGACCATCAGCACAACCTCCTGCGCGGCGACGTCCGCAAGGTTGCCAGTTGCCCGCAACTCCCGATCAAGGCTTACGCCCGGCAGAAACGGCGTATTGCGGTGCTCAGCGTTGATTTCTTCGACGACTTCGCTCTCGCGTGCCCAAAGCACGACGTCGCGACCGGCCTGCCGCAGCGTCTGGCCAAGCGCGGTTCCCCAAGCGCCTCCGCCGACGATACCGAAGCTATTGAAGCCCACGGACCTGTCACCCTGTCTGTCCCGCCTGTCCTCGCCGGCAGGCGGCGCTGATCCTACACCCCTTCGCGGCGCTAAGCCTGAGCGATTGCTTGCCCGGGCTTGGCTGCCTGTCGCCTCCCGAGAGCATCACCAAGCCTCACGCCGATACGGCCGCAAGAGGCACCCGCCCACGCTCGAGGCGCGTGTGACGGCTAGTCTTCGCGCCGCCAACGGCGCCCGCCGGCGCGACGGTCTTGCGCGCGCACCCCGCCGACGCGCTTTTCGTGGCGCATTATGATGTTTTCATGATGAAGGGGTTGCCGCCGCCCGCGCCGTTGTTGATCCACACGCTCTTTGACTGCAGGTATCCCTCGATGGCCTCGATGCCGTTCTCGCGGCCGAGCCCCGAAGCCTTGTAGCCGCCGAAGGGCATCGTGAAGCTCACCGCGCGGTAAGTGTTGATCCACACCGTGCCAGCACGAATACGTTTTGCCATCGTGGTGGCGCGCTTGATGGATTGGGTCCACACGCCGGCGCCCAAACCGTAGGCGATATCGTTGGCGATCTTCACCGCCTCATCCTCGTCCTTGAATTTGATGATGGAAAGCACCGGACCAAACACCTCTTCCTGGGCGATACGCATCCTATTGCTGACGCCGGTGAAAATAGTGGGTTTGACGAAGTATTTCCCGCCACCGTCCTCCTTACCTGCCGGCCCACCACCAAGGACGCAGGTGGCACCCTCGCCCTTGGCGATGTCGATATAGGACAAAATCTTTTGGTACTGCGCGGGTGTCGTTACTGGACCGACCTGGGTGTCGAGCTTGCCAGGATCGCCAAGCCTCGCCATCCGCGCCATCGCCACCAGTTTCTCCACGAAGTGGTCGTGAATTGTATCCTGCAACAGCAGGCGCGAGCCGGCGATGCAGGTCTGCCCGGTGGCCGCGAAGATACCCGACACCGCGCCGCTCACGGCATCGTCGAGGTTGCAGTCGTCGAACACGATGTTGGGCGACTTGCCGCCGAGTTCCAAGGAGACTTTCTTGAAGGACTTGGCCGCGAGCTCGTTGACGCGCGCGCCCGTCACGGTGCCGCCGGTGAAGGCGACCTTGGCGACCCGCGGATGCGTCACCAGCGGTTCACCGACGACGGCGCCGTAGCCCGTGACAACATTGATGACGCCGGGCGGCAGCTCGGCCGGTTCAATCACCAGTTTCATGAATTCAAGCAGCGACGCGGAGGTGAATTCCGAAGGTTTCAGAACAACCGTGCAGCCCGCCGCCAGGGCGGGCGCCAGCTTCCAGCCCACCAGCATCAACGGCGAATTCCACGGCGTGATGAAGGCGCACACGCCAACGGGTTCGCGCAGGATATAGTTGAAATGATCCGGCCGGTCGGCGGGCACGACGGCGCCTTGGATCTTATCGGCAAGCCCACCGTAGTAGTAGAACCACTCCGGCAGATACTTGGTCTGCGCGTGCATCTCCGACATGAGCTTGCCATTGTCACGCACCTCGATCTCGGCCAAACACTGGGCGTGCTTCTCGATCAGCCCGGCGATGCGGCGCATAATTTTGCCGCGCGCGGTCGCGGTCATCCCCGGCCAAGGACCCTCCTCGAAGGCCCGCGCGGCCGCCTCGCAGGCGCGGTCCACATCGGCCTTGTCGCATTCGGGAATTGTGGCCCAGGCCTCGCCCGTAAAAGGATCAAAGGTGTCAAACGACTTGCCGGAGGCGGCATCGCACCAACTGCCATCGATAAAGGTTTGATAAGCTCTGACTTTGCTGGGTCGATCTAGCATGGTGGGCTTCTCCAGGACCTGACGGCGGCGGGCCGCTCGTAGGCCCAAAGGCTAGTGCGCGGCGCCGACCCGTTCAAGCCGCAGCGCGCCCGGTCCCGGCGGCGTCGGACATTACTGCCCCATCATGATTTCCGCCCACATCCCGACATGAATGTCGGATCTCTTGCATTCCGCTGGCCGCGTCGTCTGGTCGAATGCGGCAAACCACCGTCATGGTGATGCCCTGTGCGGGTACCGCGTGCTTGTGTCATGGGCGGGCGTCATGGGCGGGTGTCATGGGCGGGTGTCATGGGCGGCCCCCATCTGGGGCGGCTCTGGGCCTCGCCGGGATGGGGACAGAGCAATGCGGTCACCAGCCTTGCTATTCGCGGCCGCGCTGGCCGCCGTTCTGGCCGGTCCCGCGACCGCGCAGCTTCCGTTTGGCACGCCCCCGTTGCCCGAATCCGGCGTACGGCGCCAATGCAGCAAGGATTACTTGGCCTCGCTCGAGGCGCAGGCCAGAGCCGTTGAAAAGATGCGCACGGCCGGGCCTGAGTTCGTGGGCGAAATCTGCAGTGTAATCGAGCAGGGAAGCGCCCTTTTTGGCGGTGAACTTCCCGATGGCATGCGCCGGCAGCTCAAAGACCTGCTCGGTTTCGACGTCGACTTACGCTTCATCAAGACGCAATGCAGGTTCGGTCAAGGCAACCTCGACCGTGAGCTCACGACCCAGCTCGGCTTTCTCAAATCCGAGATTGTCCGCTGCAACGACGGCATTTGAGCGCTCCCCAGCCGGCCTGTCCGCGGCGCGCCGTTTTTTCACCGTGCGGGCTGGGCGAACGGCCCCATGCCCCCTGGGAGCGTAACGAAGAAGGCTCGACCGCTTTGAACCTTCTGGCCTAGTCTGTCGTCGAGGTTCACTTACCGATGAGGGGCGTCATGGCACGGGACATGGCGGCGATCGTCGTCGCACTGGTCGTCGTGATCGGCGTTTGGTCGCGGCAACCCGCCGCGGCGGAAGATGGCCAGGTCGATTTGCTATTGGTGCTCGCCGCCGATATCTCGCGCAGCGTCGACGATAAGAAATTTCGTTTGCAACGCGACGGCTATGCTGCCGCAATCGTCGATCCCCGCGTCGTGCGCGCCATGCAAGCTGGCGCCTTCGGCCGCATCGCCATCTGCTACATGGAGTGGGCGAGCGATCAGGATCAACGCGTGATCGTCGAATGGACGCGGGTAGGTAGCCCAGGCGAAGCCAAGGAGGTCGCGGATCGCATTCGCGACGCGCCGCGGTCGTTCATGGGACGAACCGCGATCGGTGCGGCCATCGATTTCAGCATGAATTTGTTGTCGCGCAGTCCGTTCGGAGCACCCCGACAGATCATCGATGTGTCCGGAGACGGCACCAACAATTCCGGACGCGACGTCACCTTGGCCCGCGACGCGGCCATTGAGCGCGGCGTCATTATCAACGGCCTAGTCATCCTCAGCGAGATTCCCCTGCCGACCAATCCCATGCACACGCACCCACCGGGGGGACTGACGGCCTACTATGAGAACAACGTCATCGGCGGCCCCGGTGCCTTCGCATTGGAGGCACAGAATTTTGAATTGTTCGGGCAGCTGCTCATTCAAAAGCTTATCAAGGAGATTGCTGCCCTGCCGCCGGTGCCGCCCGGCTAGCGCGAAATCGCGGGCTTACGCAGCCGCCCCGTTGGGCCAAAGCCTCAGGAAAACATGAGCGAGGCCGCGAGCCGGCCGGCCGCAAAGGCGCCGGCGGAGGCAGCGCAGGCAGAGGCGAAGCGCGCCAGGCTGTCGGCGACGAGGAGTTGCGCGATACCGCCGTCGGCGTAGCGAGGATGCACCTTGTCGGGATCGGTGAGACCGAGGACGGCCAAGGCTAGGGCGGCAACGAGCCAGAACCACCACGGCGCGTTGACAAAGCCGGCGCTGCCGGCGGCGAGGATTGCAAGCTGCGTGAGCATAACGGCCTCCCACTTGCTGAGCGTGACGGCGCGTCTCGCGCGAGTCGGAGGCCGAGGTAAAGCGGCCAACTTGCAACTGGGGAAATCGGTGGCCGGCGTGGGCCCGCAAACTGCGTTTTGCTTGGCAGCCAACGGCTACAGCGCGGCGAGGGACTTGGCGGCCCATGCTCCCGCGCGGCGTCCCACGGCATCGCCGAGGCGGGCGTAGCCATCGCGCTCGAGATGGGCAACGAGCTCCGTCTTCAGGCGCGAAATGAGCGCAGGACCCTGGTACACGAGCCCGGTGTAGAGCTGCAGCAGTGTGGCGCCAGCTTCGATCTTGGCGAACGCCGCGGCTCCCGAATCGATCCCACCAATGCCGATCAGGGGAACGGCACCGCGAGCAAGCTGATGCGTGCGGGCGAGAACGACTGTCGAACGATGAAACAACGGTCGACCGGACAGCCCACCCGGTTCGGCGCCCTGCCGCGCATCGGTCAGGCCCGTGCGCGCAAGCGTGGTGTTGCCGACGGCGATGCCATCGAGGCCCCGCGCCGCGACCACCTCAACGATGCCTGGCAAATCGGCTTCGGCGATGTCGGGTGCCAGCTTGACCACGATGGGTCGACGCGGTTTGCCGGCTGCGACCAGCTCCTCGCGCGCCGCGAGCACGCGTTGCAAAAGGTCGTCGAGCTGGGCCGGCGCTTGCAGATCGCGCAGGCCAGGCGTGTTGGGTGAGGACACATTGACGCTGAGGTAGGCGGCAACATCGCTGAAGGCGCGAATCCCGGCAACGTAATCGGAGGCGCGATCCACCGCATCGCGATTGGCGCCGACGTTGACGCCGATGATACCGGAAGACGGGGACGGCCGGCCCAGGCGCGCTAAGGCCGCGGCGTGTCCGGCGTTGTTGAAGCCCAGCCTATTGATGATGGCTGCATCCCCGCTCAGCCGGAAGATACGGGGCCGAGGATTACCCGCCTGCGGGCGCGGTGTGACGGTGCCGACCTCGGTGTAGCCGAAGCCCATGGCAACGACGGCGTCGGCGACACGGGCATCCTTGTCGAAGCCGGCGGCGATGCCGAGGGGATTGGAAAAACGCATTCCCCAAAGCTCGAGCGCCAACCGGGGATCATCGGCGCCCATGGCGCGCGGATAAAACCCGGCCTCGAGCGCCTTGAGCGTCAGCTCATGGGCTTGCTCGGGGTCCAGCGCGTGCAGCAAGGGTCGCGCGAGTTCGAAGAGGGCCCCAAACATCTTTTTTTTATTTCCTTTTCAGTTCTTATCCGCGCTGGCGATATGCGCGTATGCACTTCGTCCAGCACAAAACGATCGTGCACGCAACTGCCCGATTGCCAATTGCAAGTACCGCTCGATCCATGCTGACAATTGGGCAAACAGAGCCGAGAGCACGTCCTCCATGATTGGTCAATTTACTTCAGGCACGGTGTCCCTCGGCCAGCTTTTCGCCAACCCGATTTCGATTGAGGCACCCGGCTATCAGCGATCTTTTGCCTGGACGGCGGAGGAAGCAGGTCAACTGTTTGCGGATATCAGCCAAGCGCTTGCGGAAGATACGGGCTACTTTCTCAGTTTCATGTTGTTCATCGAGCGCAATCGCCCGCGCTCCCTGCTTCCGGCCTGGGCACGCGCCCGCAGCGAGCGGGTGCTCGAAATCGTTGATGGTTTTCAGCGACTGACCTCGCTCACCATCCTGTTCTGCACCTTGCGCGATCTGGATGCCGAGCAGGGTCAGCCCACCAATGCGCGGCTCGCGACCGCAATTGGCCCGGATCTCAGGCGGCGGCTTGCGCTGCGACCGGTCGAGGCGGCGTTTTTCGAAAAATACGTGCAAGCGCCGGGCGCAACTCGGATCAAACCCACCGGTGCCACCCTGGCTCCCGCCGAGGGCCGCATTATTGCCGTGCGCGACCATTTTTTGAGCGAACTGGGCGATATGGAGGTGGTAGACAGACCTTTCTTCGTCGATTTTCTGCTCGATCACTGCTGTGTGGCATCGGTCATCACCAATGATATCGATCGTGCCCACCAGCTGTTCACCATCCTCAATGCCAGGGGTAAGCCCTTGGCCCGAAGAGATATTTTAAAAGCAACGCTTCTGGGCGATGTGCCCGCGGAGGCCGCCGCCAAGGCGGCGTCGCTTTGGCAGGATCTCGATCAGCGCCTGGGCGATGAATTTGAGAACCTGTTCAGTCACGTGCGCGGCATGTATGGGCGTGCCGGGGGGCACGTGATTGCAAGCGTCAAGGAAATCGTCGCGCGCAACGGCGGTGCGCTGCCATTCCTGGAAGGCGTGCTGCGACCGGCCGCGGGCGTGTTCGACGATCTGCGCCGCGCCAGCCATCACGGCTCCAGCCATTCTGCGACGATCGTGCGCACGCTTAGCTATCTCAATCGCTTGAGATTTTCCGACTGGATACCGCCGGCCTTGCTGTGGCGCTTAACGAAGGGTGAGGATGCCGCCGAGCTCGCCTGGTTCTTGCTTGCGCTGGACCGCCTAGCCCTCGGCATTCGCCTGCTTGGGCTCGGCGCCCACAAGCGCGCGAGCTGGTTCGGCGCCGTAACGGCTGCCATCCGCAATGGCGAGGACCTGAAGGCTGCAAATGGCGTGCTCAATTTTTCGCGCCAGGACGTGCGCACCATGCAGTATAATCTTCGCGACCTGCATGCCCGCGACGCCTCGACCGCCAAGCACTTGCTGCTGCGTTTGAACGATCATATGGCGGGCAATCCGCAATCGTTTTCGTTTCCCGACGACATGAGCGTCGAGCACGTGCTGCCGCGTAAATCGAACCCGAACAGCCAATGGCGGGGTTGGTTTGCAGACCCCAGCGAGCGCGAAAGCTATACCGAGTTGCTAGGGAACCTGGTGCTGGTCACCAAAGCCCAGAACGACCGCGCCGGCAATCAGGACTTCGCACGCAAACTCGAGGTCTATTTCAAGACGCCGGCGGCGCCCTTGCCGGCCCTCAACGAAGCGCTGCACGGGGTGTCGGAGTGGAAGCCCCCGCAAATTAGGGCGCGTGAGGCCGAGATGTTGCGGCTCATCGAAAACCTGTGGAACTTCGGCTTGAAGATCGGCAGCAGCGAGGCCGGCGGGCCGGCGAAGAATGCGTCGCTGCGCCGACGCCGCGCCTCGGGATGATGTGAGGGCAATAGAGGGTTGGTCGGCGCGAGACGTCTATTGTCTGCGCTTATTTGCAAAGAAAGCCTTGATCGCGGCCTGCGGTTCGCCGGTGGTATAGGCGCTGGAGAGCGCATCGATGCCGGCATAAATGCCCTCTTCGATGGACACGCGCTGCCACCGGTTCATCAATGCCTTCTGGGCGCGGATCGCCTGAGGTTGCGCTCGGCAGATGGCGCCGAGCCAGTCGGCGATCGCCGCGTCCAGCCGAGCACCCGGCGCAACCCTCTGCAGGAAGCCCATGGCGGCGGCGTCGGCCGCCGAACAGAGGCTACCCGTCAGCAACATCTCGCGGGTACGACCCCAGCCGATCAGGCCCGGCAGCAGCGCGGCTTCGATCACGGAGGGGATCCCCATCTGGACCTCGGGCATGCCGAAATGCGCGTGGTCGGCAGCGGCCCGCAAGTCGCAGCTGGCGGCAATCTCGAGGCCAGCGCCGAGGCAGTAGCCGTTGATTTTCGCAAGCACCGGCACGGGGCAGTCGCGGATCGCCTTGCAGGCATCGTGCAGCCGCGTGATGAAAAGGCGAGCACTGTCCGCGCACAGGCCGCCAAGTTCGTTGAGATCGGCACCGCCGATGAAGGCCTTCTCGCCCGCGCCGGTAAGTACGACCGCGCGCAGCGCCGGTTCCGGCGCCAGACGCGTCATGGCGGCGGCAAGCTCGACGATGATGGGCGTGGAAAGACAGTTGAGCCGACGCTGATTGTCGATGCTGACGATGGCAATTGTGCCGCCATCGGGGCGATCTTCCAACTTCACTTGCACGCTTGCATCCGACATTCTCTCTCTCCGTTGTCGATTTGAAGTTTGCCAGATCAGCGCATGCCGCTCCAGAACCGCGTCACCCCCGCCGGCGACATCATCGCCACCCCGCATCGCGGCCTGCTGATGGGCAATCGTGGGGGCGCCTTTCATTTGCCCAACCGCACGCTCGGAAGCCGACGCTGGGCCAGCAGGCAGTGGATCGCCTGCGTGCTCGCGTTCAAGGCTCGACACCGCCCCGCCATGATGCAGCCGCATCGCTATACGGAGCTGTTTTTTCTCGACGAAGCGACCGCCCTGGCGGCGGGCCATCGACCCTGCTTTGAGTGCCGGCGCCGCGATGCGGAGCAATTCGCCATGCTGTGGGCGCATGTGCGCAACTGGCCGGCGCCGGCTCGCGCCCCCGAAATGGACCTGGTCCTGCAGGCCGAACGCGTCGGCCGCCATGGGCAAAAAATTACCTTTATGGCGCAACTTGGCGCGCTCCCGATCGGCACCTTCATTCGGCTCCCGAATGCACCCGAGGCGCCGAGCTATCTCGTTCAGGAAGATCGCCTTCTGGCCTGGTCGCCGGCCGGCTATGGCAACGCGACGCCGCTCAATCGGCGCCGGCAGGTTGAGGTCCTGACGCCGCGTTCCGTCGTTGCCGTACTTTCAGCGGGATATCGTCCCATGCTGCATCCTTCGGCCGCACAGAGCTGACCATCGCGCTTGGGGAACGAATTGCATGACCCGCTCGACACTCAAAGCCACCATGCGGCGCGTCTATGCGCTGCTTGGCCTGGTTCTGGCGATTTCGCTGTTTGCCAAGTTCGTTGATCACATTGCGCCATTAAGAGGATCCGGCCTCGAGGCCATGCTAAAGGACGCCTACGAATTCCTACGTGACATGTCGCTGCTGATCGCCACCGGCGGAGTTGCCTATATCACCAACGTCTACCAAAAGCGATCGAGCTTCCTCGCTGCCTTGAAGGAGGAATGGCGCGATATCATTGCGGCCAAATCGGCGCTGTTCTCCTATACCCAGCTCGAGAAGCCGAGCAGCGAAATTTATCTTGTTACCTTCTGTAAGCTGTCCGAGACGATCGATAACATGCGCTCGGTCTATCAGAACGTCGGTGAGACCGGCGACCTAGTGGGCCTTTATCCGTACGCCCCGCTGCACGACATGCGGCGCGCGCTGCAAACCCTCGATCCGCGCAAGAATCCGCAAGCGCCCGACGCCGAGATGCGTGCCTTGGTGCGCGATGCGATCCTGCAATCGTTTTATGCCCTGCGCGAAACCTTCCTGGAGGAACTCGATCTCGAGGAACCGGACCATCCGCTGCTCATTTCGAGCGGACGCAGGGCCAAAGTGTCGGGTTCGACGGGCAGCGCGCGCCGCCGGCAAGAACGGCAGCGGGCGCTTCAGGACCGCGTCAGCTCGTCGAGTCCTCGCATCGATCAGCTGCTAGCCGAACTCATGCAGAAGGAAGAGCAGACGGCCAAACCCTGGCGACAACCGGCCGCAAGCGCCCCGGCAGCGCCGGCAAACGGCCGCGCGTCCTAACCGGGCGTTTAGCGGCCGGGCGACGTGAAAATTGGCTCCTGGCGTATGGCGCGGCGCTTTTCCGGTGCTTCCAGGGCGGCGTGTGCAGCGTTGATGCGCCGCGCCATGGCGGCCAAGTAGTCGCCCACTTCCGGCGGCAGCACCACATTGGCGTAGCGATCGGGATGATAGGCCTTGGCCAGCGCCACATAGGCCTCCCGGATCTGCTCTCTGGCAGCCCCGTGGGCAAGGCCGAGCACGGCGTAAGGATCGAATTCGCCGTTGTCGCGGAGGCGAGACTGCAGGGTGGGCATTTTGGGAACCCCCACCGGTTTGACGGCTGCAAGTTGCGCCTTGGCAATGTAGCGTTTTTCACCGCCGTAGGGTTCGAACTCGATAAAGGCGGTGCCGCCGTTGAGGGTGTCGACCACGGTCTTGAGGACGGGCACGAGGAGCTTGCCTTTGATGCGCGTGCCGTCGAGCAAGCTGATCTCCACTGGCACGGCGCTCACCTCGGGTGCATTGTCGACCCGGTTGCGCTCAAACATGGGGGCCCTCTTTTGCCTGTGCCGTTTTGGAGCGCCGGCGGCGCCCTCCCGGAAGACGGAGCAAGAAAGAGGCCCACCTGGGTTTTGGGGGTGGCGGGCCCGACCTCCTCGCGCCGCGCGCATTAAAGCGGTTGCGAAGGATGCCGGGTGCGGCAGCCCTCTGGTCCGGCGCGCACCCTGGGCCGGCGCGGGCCCGACCTCGGCCTTGGCCTCCGCCGCCGCGCGGGTAGCCCGGCCGCGCTGGCGGGATCACACAGAATGTGCTACCCGCGGCAACAGGTTGGTGCGCTGCAACAACCCCGGGCCGCGCGCCCTTGGCCCTCGGGGCCAATCCGTTCCTTAAGGACGCCCTCAATGGACATTCGCAATATCGCGATCATCGCCCACGTGGACCATGGCAAGACCACACTGGTCGATCATTTGCTGCGACAATCGGGCGCCTTCCGCGAAAATCAGAAGGTGGAGGCGCAGGCCCTCGACAGCAACGATCTTGAACGCGAGCGCGGCATCACCATTCTTGCCAAGTGCACCTCCATCCACTGGCAGGGCACGCGCATCAACATCGTCGACACGCCAGGCCACGCGGACTTCGGCGGCGAGGTGGAGCGCATCCTCAACATGGTCGACGGCGCCATCGTCCTGGTCGACGCCTCGGAAGGACCCTTGCCGCAAACCAAGTTCGTGGTGTCGAAGGCGCTGAAGCAGGGTTTGTGTCCGATCGTCGCCATCAACAAGATCGACCGCCCCGACGAGCGCCACGACGCCGTGTTGAACGAGATTTTTGACTTGTTTGCCAACCTTGGTGCGACCGATCAGCAACTCGATTTTCCGGTGTTGTACGGCTCCGGCCGCAACGGCTGGATGAGCGCCGATCCGGGCGGGCCGCGCACGGATTTGAGGCCGCTGTTTGAGCTGATTGTCCGCCACGTACCCCCACCTATTGTGGAGGATGGACCCTTCCGCATGCTCACCACCACGCTCGAGGTCGACCCTTACCTCGGTCGCATCCTCACCGGCCGCATCTCCTCCGGTAGCATCCAAGCCAATCAGACCATCAAAGCGCTGCGCCGCGATGGAGCGCTGATCGAAACCGCGCGCATCACCAAGGTTCTTGCCTTCCGCGGGCTCGAGCGCACCGCCATTGACATGGCGGAGGCCGGCGACATTGTGGCCATCGCCGGCGTGACCGAGGCAACGGTTGCCGATACCCTCTGCGATCCCGCGATCGAGACCCCCTTTGCGGCCCAGCCGATCGACCCGCCGACGCTGGCGATGATGTTCCGTATCAACGACGGGCCGTTTGCGGGGCAGGAAGGCGACAAGGTGCAAAGCCGCGTCATCCGCGACCGCCTGCTCAAGGAGGCCGAGCGCAACGTTGCGATTCACGTCATCGAGCAGCCAGGCAACAAGGATGCCTATGAAGTGGCGGGCCGCGGCGAGCTACAACTCGGCATCCTGATCGAGACCATGCGCCGCGAGGGTTTTGAGCTCACCGTGTCGCGCCCTCAGGTCCTGCTGCGCACAGACGCGGTGACGGGGCAAAAACTGGAACCCATCGAGGAGGTCATCATCGACGTCGACGATGAGCATTCCGGCATTGTCGTACAGAAGCTCTCGGAGCGCCGCGCCGATCTGGTCGAGATGCGGCCCTCTGGCGGCGGACGCCAGCGCCTGGTGTTCCAGGCGCCGACGCGTGGCCTGATCGGCTACCAGGGTGAACTGTTGACGGATACGCGGGGCACCGCCGTGATGAACCGCCTATTTTATGGCTACGTACCCTTCAAGGGCGAGATCTCGGGACGGCGCACCGGGGTATTGGTCGCCAACGGGGCCGGTGAGGCAACGGCCTACTCCCTCTACTACCTGCAGGATCGCGGCGCGATGCTGATTGACCCACAGATACGCGTGTACGAGGGCATGATCGTCGGCCAGCACACCCGCGACAACGACCTCATCGTCAACGTCATCCAAGGCAAGAAGCTCACCAACATTCGCGCCGCCGGCAAGGATGACGCGCTCACGCTGACACCCCCGCTGCGTCTGACCTTGGAGCGCGCGCTGTCTTATATCCAGGACGACGAACTGGTCGAAGTAACGCCGAGATCGATACGGCTCAGGAAGCGCTGGCTCGACCCCAACGAGCGCAAGAAACGCGAGCGGGCGCGCGAGGCCCAGAAGGAGACCGTCTAGCCGCCAGCCTCGTTTCCGCCGGCAAACGAATGCCGATGTGGTCGACGTCGCCGGCAGGCGCGCGCCCGCCGGCACGGGCTATGCAAATCTAGCGTCGCCCACCCTTCAAGTGCCGCGACCCCAAAGCCCGCAGTAGCGCCGCAACACGAAGGGCAGGTTGTTTTCGTAACCGCCCCAAGCCGCATACTTCGGCAGCTTCATCTCCTTTTCGACGGTATCCCAGCACTTGCCTTCGCGCGCCGCCTTCTGCACCTCTCGCGAGGCATCCTGCAAGAACGCGAGCTGGTCCTCGGCATCCTGCTTGCTGCCGAGCCGCCCGCCGGCGCCGGGGTGGCCAGGGATGAGCCTTTCCCAGTCCATCGCGATGATCTTCTGGATCGAGGCTTCCGCCTCAATCGGATAGAAGTCGATCATGCCGCGGCCGGCCACCTGGCCGACGGGGATGAGATCGACAACGAAGATAATTTTTTCTTTCGGCAGGCGCATGACCAGGGTTGAATTGGAATGGTTGAGCCCGACGTATTTCAGCTCAACCGTCGTGTCGCCGAGTTTGAGCGTGCGGCCCTTGTTGCTCACCGTCTCATCCGGTAGCACGGTGTGTGGGTCCTTGAGCTGTTGCAGGCGCTCCTTGGCGCGCACGTGGGCAATCACTTTTGCGCCGGCATCCTTGAATGGCTTGCCACCGGCGATGTGATCAAAGTGGTGGTGGCTGTAGATCAGATATTTGATCGGCTTGTCCGTTACCTTTTTGATCTCGTCGACATAGCTCTGTCCCCCCGTCGGCTTGCCGTACGCCACCGGATCGGTGGCGATCACGCCCGCCTTGGTGACGATGAACATCGCCTGATGATTAACATTGCGGAAAATGTAGACGTTGTCTGTTCCCGGCACCTTGGTGGTTTCGATGACGGGGCGGTCCGCCTGCGCCTGGGCGTCGCCCTGGAAGGTCAATAGGCTGCCAAGGGCGGCCGCCAGGGCCGCCGGCGAAGATCGTTTCAGCATGGCTGTTTCCTCGCTAGAAAGAAGGCGGAGTTTATAGGCAGAAGGCCCGGAAGCAACCCCCGATCGTCCGCTCGCGGAACTGTGATGGGGCGGTGCGTGCGGCGCGACAGGCCGCAGCCAAGCACAGGACGTCAATTGCGGGCAAGCTACGAACGGACGAGTTCGAACCGCCCGCTGGCGCCGTCAAGCCACTCAAGCTCGCCTTCGGCGATGGCGAACCAGGCGCCGTGAAGGTGCAGCCGACCGGCCGCGACGGCCGCTGCGACAAAAGGAAAGCTCGTCAAGTTTTGCAAAGAGTACTGTACGGCCAGCTGCTCGAATCTCTCTGTCGAGCCGCAGCATCAGGCGTTTGCGTCGCGTCCGCCAGCTGCGCGCGAATGCCAGCCAACAATTCGACCCAGGGACCGATGAAGCGACCGGTCGAACGCTCGCTGAGCGCGGCGGCGATACCTCCGCACAGGCCATGACCCATGACGACGATCTCGGGGACGGCCAGCTCGCTGACGGCAAACTCAATGGCGGCCGAGGTTCCGTGATAGCCCCCACCCTCCTCGAAGGGCGGCACCAGCGCAGCAACGTTGCGCACCACGAACAGCTCCCCCGGCGCCGCCGAAAAGATGGTTGCGGGATCGGCGCGGCTGTCCGCACAAGCAATGATCATGGTCCTGGGCCGCTGGCCTTTGGCCAGCGCCCGGTAGCGTTCGGCTTCCGCGGCATAACGCTCGCTACGGAAGCGCCGGTAGCCGGCGGCAAGCCCGGTCGGGATGGGCATAAGACCTCCTGCGGGCGCAGTACTCAAGGCCAGCCAGGCAATGGCCAGGCGTCTAATAGACGCCCGCCCTATAGCGAAGTTGCGACCGTGGCCATGGTGCAATTGGCAGCAGGCGGCGTCGGCTTTGCCGCAAAACCAGCGCGAGGCGGGGCGAGCCACAAGGCAGCCGAACCGCTTGCCCTTGCGCAATTTGCCGCCGGCGCGGGATGCCGCACCTCGAGGGCGAGGCAATAGTTCCCGCCACCGCCCCTGTGCGGCATATCGGTCGAGGGCAAAGGCGTTTTTGTAGTCCTGGCGGAGGGCAGGGTTTTGCTGCTCCTTGCTCAGCATGGCGTGGCCGACCACCAAGCGCTCGATATCGGTGCCCATAAAGCAGCCAAAGGCGTCCTCGGGCGTGCACACGATCGGCTCGCCGCGCACATTGAAAGAGGTATTGACGATTACCGGGCAGCCCGTGAGATCGCGGAAGCGCTGAAGCAAAACATGATAAATCGGGTTGGTGCCGCGGTACACGGTCTGAATACGCGCCGAGCAGTCGAGGTGCGTGACGGCCGACCGAGCGCGCGTGGGCCGAACTCCATTCGTCCTTGGAACCAACCCACGGCGCGACCGTCGGCGAGATCACGGGCGGTGGGCGAGAGCATGGTGGCCTGGTCCACGCTGTCAAAACGAGCACCGCCCGGTGTAGTAAGTGACGGCGGAGTAGAGCAAGCCGAGGGAATGGGGAAAGTGCAGCTCACGCACGATGCTGAGGGCATTGTCGTGCCCACGCCGGCCGAGGTCGTGCACCATTCCTCGATCCCGTCAAGGGTCAGCACCAGCGCATCGTCAAATGGTGATGGGTAGTGGGCCGAGACCGCGTGGCTGATATGGTGTTCGGCGAACAACAGGCGCGCACGCCAGTCCACGTCCGGGGCAATTCGTTCCGGCTCGGCGCGCAGCAGATCCTTTTGAAACAATTCTCTTTGATCCACACCGGCATCGACTTCTGAAAGGATTGCAAGCCCCTGGGCGCGAAGGCCAGGTAGGTCTCAAGCAGGCGTTCGAACTTGAGGAACGGCTTGTCGTAGAAGGCAACGTCGTCGATGTCTTTGAGGTTTAAGCGGCTTCGGACAGGCAGTAGGCAAGGGCGCGGCCGGGAAATCCCGCGTCGTGCTTGCGGCGTGTAAAGCGCTCCTCTTGTGCCGCCGCGACGATCTTGCCGTCGACCAGGAGGGCGGCGGCGCTGTCGTGATAGTAGGCGGAGAAGTCCGAGGATGCGCATCGCACCGCCCTAAAAGATCGTGTCGATGAACGGCGCCACGGCGGAGTCCTGCGTCAGCACCACCAGGTCACCGACCGCAGCCATCTCGACCAGGATCGGCAACATCCAGAATTTCTTGCGCACGCGCAGGAAGCGCCAAAGTTCGCCGGCGAAGGAGACCATGTTCACACTCCAAGGTTGCGTGCGCACGTTGGTCGCACTCAAAACTGATCGCGCAGGCTGTCGCGCGGCGGTCCGGGTGGGTCACGCTTGACCCAATAGGACGGCGCGTCGCGATCAAAGTTGAGGCAGAGGAGATCCTTGCGGCACCGCCGCATGCTGAGGCCCGTCGGCACGACAACGGCAAAAAATAAGAGGCCCATCACGATCGGCGTGGTAATGCGGGACAAGCCCAGTGCGAATTTGAACCAGCCGTGATTAAGCGGCTGCAAAAGTGCGGGACGCGATCAACGCAAAGGCGCAGGCAAGACCAAAGGTCGCCCAACGGGGATCCTGGCCGCGTAGCAATGGCCAGGCCGCCACGGTGGTAAAAACCGCGGCAAACACAAGGCCAAAGCTGCGATCGGAACCGATGCTGACGGAACTGTGTGCTTCTATTTGGTGCATGGCGTTGGGGCACGTGCAACTACGGCGCCCACTTTGGTGGTCGACGCCGCGGCGGCATGGGCGGCCATGCCGGATTAAAGTTGCGGCCCTAGCCCTGTTAGGCGGGGCGAGGACCAGCTGGCCCTCGCGCACGGACGCTCAAAGCCGTGTGCCGACGCCCTTGGCCATCAGGGCGGCGCAGAAGAGAATTATGACAATGCCAACGAGCTCAAGATGAAGGATCAAACGGATCGAACGCAGCCGCGTCCCCTCGACCGCAGGCATCTGGCCCTGCTTGACGGCGCTGCGCCAGGACAAAAATTCCCTGGTCGGCACGATGGAGGCGATGGCGATGAGAACGAACACCGACAGTTTGGCGATGAATGCCCAATTGTGAAAATAGTAGTAGCCCCCCTTCTCGAAATGGAACACGCGGCCGAGGCCTACCAGGAATACCAAGCCGGCGGCGATGCCGAGGATCATATCCGCAACAAGGATCTTGCGGGCACTCCGGAGCGTCAGCTCGTCCTTGAGGAGCACAAATTCGACCACCAAGGCAGCAACCAGCGTGAAGGCCGCAAGGTGATGCAGGAAAGCAAAAAACGGTGCCATTCGAGTGCTCTCCATTCCACAACGATGCGCTGAGGAAGCGCCGCTCCACGCTGCTCGTCAAGGCCGAGCGTTGCGGCGCACCACGGGCGTGCGGGCAAGGCGATGGTGGCCACCGCAGCCGCGGCGCGATAAAATAGCCGGGCGCGGCCAATTCGATCTGGGCTGCCAGCAAGAGGTGCGCTGACTGTGGAGCCAAAACCCGACGACTACGACTATGAGCTGGACCGGGCCCTTTCATCGGTGGTGGGTATCAGAGCGCTTATTCCCGCCGACGCCTTCACCGCCGACACGCTCGGCACCGAGCGCCGGGGTAACGGCGTCCTCATCCGCGACGACGGCCTAATCTTGACCATCGGGTACCTCATCACCGAGGCGGAGACGGTCTGGATCAGCCACAGCGGCGGACGCGCCGTGCCGGGTCATGTGCTGGGCTACGATCAGGAGACCGGCTTCGGCCTGCTGCAGGCCCTGGCTCGCCTCGACCTGCCGGCGCTGCCGCTGGGCAGCTCAAAGGCGGCGGAGGTTGGCGAACGCGTCGTCGTTGGGGGTGCCGGAGGCCGACCGCGCTCGGTTGCCGCCCGCATCATCGCCAAGCAGGAGTTCTCCGGCTACTGGGAGTACGTGCTCGATGAGGCGATTTTCACGGCCCCGTCGCATCCCCACTGGGGAGGCACCGGGCTGATCGGACCCGAGGGTGATCTCATCGGTATCGGTTCGCTTCAAATCCAGCAGGTGGCGGCCAATCCGACCGGTCGGGCACAGCGGCAAGCTGAGGACGCCAACATGATCGTGCCGATCGACCTATTGAAACCGATTTTGGACGACATCTTGACGATCGGCCGGCCAAACCGCCCGGCCCGGCCTTGGCTCGGCCTTTACGCGACCGAAGTCGGCAGCAGTGTGGCCATTCTGGGCATCGCCAGTCGTGGTCCGGCAGCGAACGCCGACCTCAAGGCCGGCGACATTGTTCTGAGCGTGGCCGGCACGCCGGTTTCCACCTTGGCGGGCCTGTTCCGGCAGGTCTGGTCGCTCGGCGAGGCCGGCGTCAATGTTCCCTTGCAAATCCACCGCGAGGGCAAGACCTTCGACATTACCTTGCGATCCTCGGATCGTCGCCGTTTCCTCAAAGGACCTGTGCTCCATTGAGCCATTGGAAGGGCGTCTAATGCGCATCGCCGTGCTGGGCGGAGGCCCCGCCGGCCTCTATTTCGCGGCGCTGTGGAAAAGGCGTCACGCCGGCGATGCGGTGCGGCTATGGGAACAGAACCCAGCCGACGCCACCTGGGGCTTCGGCGTCGTATTTTCGCAAAGTGCGCTGGAGTTCTTGCGCCAGGAGGACGCAGCAACCTTCGAGCTTATCGCGCCGCGGCTCGAGCGTTGGCAGGACATTACCATCGTGCATCGTGGCCAACGCGTCACGATCGACGGCGTCGGCTTCTCGGCCATCGGACGGCTCGAGTTACTCCGTCTCTTGCAGGGACAGGCGCGCGAGGCCGGCGTCGAGATGGAGTTTGGCCATGCCATAACTTCGCTCGCATCCTTATCGGGTTACGATCTCGTCGTCGGCGCCGACGGCATCAATTCCTTTCTGCGCACCCACCTCATCGGTAGGTTTGGCGGCTCCACCTCGCAGCTTGAAAATTGCTTTGTCTGGTACGGCACCAACCGCCCGTTCGACACGCTGACGCAGACGTTCCTCGCCAACGAACTTGGCACATTCAATGCGCATCACTACCGCTATGCTGCGGACCGCAGCACCTTCATCGTGGAGTGCGATCCGGCGACCTGGCACCGCGCCGGCCTGGATCGGGCCGATGCGGCGGATTCGCGGCGGCTGTGCGAACAGATTTTTGCCGCGACTTTGCAGGGGGCACCGCTGATCGACAACAAGTCGATCTGGCGCAATTTTCCTTGCGTGCGCAACGAGCGCTGGGCGGCAGACAACGTCGTCCTGATCGGCGATGCGGCACATAGCGCGCATTATTCGATTGGCTCGGGCACACGCCTGGCGTTGGGGGACGCCCTGGCGCTTGCCAACAATCTGGCTGACGTCCAGTTGGGGCAAATTTCCGCGGCGTTGCAGCGCTACGAGGCGGAACGGCGGCCGAGCGTGGAAAAACTGGTGGCCGCCTCGCTCCGCTCGGCCGATTGGTACCAGCGTTTTCCCGGGCACATGCGCCTTGAACCTATGCAACTCGCCATGAGCTATCTTCGGCGCTCAAGCCACATCGACGGCGAACGACTGAGGTCGACATCGCCCTCGTTCGTCGCGCGCTACGAACGCGAATACGGCAGCACCGACTGAGCTTGAGACCGTGCGCGCCCTAGAGCAGAACGGCTTGGCGATGCAGGAAGCGGCGGCGTGCGTCAAGCTTCAGTCCACGCACGGGTACCGACACCGGCAGTCGCCGGGTCGCGCGCAGCATCGCCCTAACCGAGGGATTGGCGTGATCGGTCGGCCTACCGCGCGCCGTGTGCGGGCCGATGATGGCGAGCAATCGCTGCAAGTCGCGCTCGCGAATGCCAAGCTCGGCGAGGTGGTTGAGCGTGCTGATCAGGTAGTCGAGATTGAGACCGGACACGCCGCGGGCACCCCTGATCAGGCGCGCCTGAAGCGTCAAAGGCAGGCGGCCGGCGTAGCTCGGGTGCGCGCGCTCAACCACATAGGTGAGCGCCATGACCTCACGCCTGCTGCCGCCTAGCAGGACCACCGCGACGTTGACCTCGCGATAGACGCCGCTCACCTGCTCGCGCCCACGCAGATAGCGCACGACCGTGGCGTAGTTCGCGGCCGAGATGCGGTAGGCAATACCTTCGCTGGTGCCGCCGCGATCGAGCCCGAGCACCAGGCCGGGCCGCTGGGGTGTGCCCCGGTGATGCATCGAGTAGATACAAAAACAACGCCGATAGCCGATCAAGCGCGCGTGTTGAGCCTCTTCATGCGCGAACCCGGGCCGCCACATCAAAGAGCCGTAGGCGAAAATCCAGTGCTCGGGCGTCGCTGCCGTCATGTGCCGGAGGGCTTACCGCCGGCGTGCCGGCCGAAATCGGGTGCCGCCGTGTCCTGCCCGGCCTCGATAATGCTGCGCCGTGTCGCCCGCGCCTCGTTGAAAAGCTGACGCAAGGTTGCGCCTTCCCCGAAGCGAATGGCACGCTGCAGCGCGGTCAAATCCTCGGTGAAGCGGCCGAGCATTTCCAGCACCGCCTCCTTGTTGTTGAGGAAGACGTCGCGCCACATGATGGGGTCGGAGGCAGCAATGCGGGTGAAGTCGCGGAAGCCGCCGGCGGAAAACTTGATCACCTCGCTATCGGTCACGCGCTCCAGGTGCCGAGCCGTATTGACGATGTTGTAGGCGATGAGGTGCGGTACATGGCTGGTGATGGCCAAAACGAGATCATGATGTTCCGCGTCCATGATCTCGACATGACTTCCGAGCGCCAGCCAAAAGGCCTTTAGCCTTTCGACGGCCGCCGGATCGGTGGTATTCGACGGCGTCAGAATGCACCAGCGGCCATCGAACAGCTCGGCGAACCCTGCATGCGGCCCGGAATGCTCGGTGCCTGCGATCGGGTGCCCGGGAATGAAATGCACGCCCGCCGGAATACAAGGGCCGACGTCGCGTGCAACGGAACCCTTGACGGAGCCGACATCGCTGACGATGGCGCCAGTTTTGAGGGCCGGAGCCATCGACCGAGCAATCGGCGCGTAGGCCCCGATCGGCGTGCACAGGATGACGAGGTCCGCTTGCTCAACGGCTTCCGCCGCGCTGGCGTAGACGGAGGTAACCAACCCCAGCCTCAGCGCCGTGTCGCGCGTCTTTTCCGATTGCGCGTGTCCGACAATGCTGCGGGCAAGACCGGCCCGGCGCATGGCATGGCTGAGCGACGATCCGATCAGGCCAAGCCCGATCAGAGCGACGCGCTCGAAAACGTGAGCCGTCATGGCTGCCCCATGAATTGCTGTAAGGCCGCAACGACGCGGCGATTGTCGTCTTCGCTGCCGATCGTCATGCGCAGCGCGCCGGGCAATCCATAGGCCGCAACTCGACGCAAAATGATGCCGCGCCCTTTTAGGAACTCGTCCGCGGCGTTGGCGCTGCGGGCCGGCTCGGCGGGAAAGTGAATGAGCAGGAAGTTGCCGACGCTTGGCGTCACCTTGAGACCCTGCCTTTCGAGCTCGGCTGCCACCCAAGGCAGCCATTTTTCGTTGTGCGCAACGGCGGTTTCGACGTGGGCGCGGTCCAAAATGGCCGCTTTGCCCGCGGCCAGGGCCGGCGCGGTCACATTGAAAGGCCCGCGCACCCGATTGAGCACGTCGGCGATGGCGGCAGGGCAATAAGCCCAGCCGAGACGCAGCGCGGCAAGGCCATAGATCTTCGAAAACGTGCGCGTCATTACCGTGTTGGGCGTGGTGGCAACCAGCTCGAGTCCGGCCTCGTAGTCGTTGCGCCGCACGTACTCGCTATAGGCTGCATCGAGCAGCAGCAGCACGTGGGCCGGCAAACCCCGATGCAGGCGTCGGATCTCGTCGTGGGGAAGGTAGGTTCCCGTGGGATTGTTCGGGTTGGCAAGAAAGACCACCTTGGTATTGGGCCCGACGGCCGCCAGAATGGCGTCCACGTCGGCACGGTAATTTTTTTCCGGCACCGAAATCGGGTTGCCCCCGCTCGACAGCGTGGCGATCTTGTACATCAGGAAGCCGTGCTCGCTATAGATCGCCTCCTCACCCGGCCCGATGTAGGCATGCGCTAGCAGGTTGATCAGTTCGTCGGAGCCCGAGCCGCAAACAATGCGTTCGGGGTCGAGCCCATAGTGACCGGCGATCGCCCTGCGCAGGTCGTTGGCGCCACCATCAGGATAAAGCGCCAGGCTATCGGCGGCCGCCCTATAGGCCGCAATCGCCTTCGGGCTCGGCCCGAGCGGTGTTTCATTGGAGGACAACTTGATGGGCTTGAGATCGCCCGCCACGCTGCTTTCGCCAGGAACGTAGCCGTCAATCTGCAAGATGCCGGGCTGCGGCACGGGTTGAGTGTTGGGCATGTGGATACTCTTGATCCTCGCGCGGCGCAAAATAAGAGCAGACCGCCGACTTGGCCAGCGGGTGGTGGCCTATTTCGCCAGCTCCCGCGAGCGACGGCTGGCCGCATCCACGGCCGCGGCCATGAGCGGCGCCAGTCCGTCTTTACCCATCAGCACTTGCAGGGCGGCAAAAGTGGTACCGTTGGGCGACGTCACGCTCTCGCGTAGCGCACTCGGGAGGGCATCTGAACGATTGATGAGTTCACCCGCCCCGGAGACCGTATGGCGGGCAAGTTTCATGGCCAAATCGGGGGCGAGCCCGGCCTTAACACCGGCCGCCGCCAGACATTCGGTCAGGTGGAAGACGTAGGCGGGACCCGAGCCCGACACGGCGGTAACCGGATCGAGCAGCCGCTCCTCGGCAACCCATTCCACTTCGCCCACCGCGCGCAGCAAGGCATCACAAAGTTGGCGCTGCGAGGCGGTCACGTGCGCGTTCGGCACGGCCACGCTGATGCCGCGCGCGATGGCCGCCGGCGTGTTCGGCATGGCCCGCACCACGGCGGCGCGCGCCGCGAGATGCCGTTCGAAGCCCGCGAGCGTGCGTCCAGCCGCAATCGACAAGACGACCGTGTGCGGCCCGGCGTGGCGCGCCAGCGCGGGAAAAACCTCGTCCATGACCTGCGGCTTGACGGCAACGACGATGACGGCCGGCGCCGTCGGCTGCCTCTCCAGCATTGGGCTGGCGGCGAGGTGGTAGCGTTCGAGCAGGGCTCGCGTCGCCGAGGGGGGAGAGGGATCCTGGATTTGAACCGCGCTCGGATCGAGGCCACGATCGAGCCAACCGGCCAACAGCGCCGCGCCCATGTTGCCCGCACCGGCGAGCAGCAACGAGCCATCGATTTTCAGTGTCATGATCCACCGCCCAATTCAACGGTCGGACACGCCCGACCAACCAGCGCACGATCTTAAGGTCGTGCGGCGCGAATTGGGAGCTCGATTGCCGCAAAAAAGAGCGTCAGGCCTGGCCCTCGGTCTCAAACATGGTGGAGGCCAGGGCCTCGCGGCTGTCCTTGCCGGCCCACACCACGAATTGGAAAGCCTGATAGTAGCGCTCACAAGCCTCCAGGGCGGCCTTCAGCAGGGCTTCGCACTGATGCGTGGTCGCCAGTGCCCCATTCAGCATTAGGCCCTGGCGAAACATGATCAAACCTTCCTGGGTCCAGACATCGAAATGGCCGACCCACAATTGCTCATTGATTTGCGCAACCAAGCGATAGACCTCGGCCAGCCTATTGTCGGGGATCTTGGCATCGAAGGCACAGGCGATGTGCAGGGTCTCGAGGTCGTGGCGCCAATTGAGCGACACGTGATAGTCGGTCCAGACCCCTGCCACGTTTAGCGTCAACTCGTCCTCGCTGCCGCGATCGAACGCCCAGTCGTTGCTGCCGGCGATCTGCTCGAGCAAGGAGATGGGGTTGTTCGTGCGCGTGCGCGTCATTTCGGCGATGGCCATTCCGTCCCTCTATTTATTTGCTCGTACGCGATGGCTGCGTTTCGAGTCTTTATCGAGTTCAAGCCGTAGCCTTGCTTCGATCCCGCTCCTGCGTAATCGCATGCCGGCGTGGGTTGCAAGACGGCGGCCTGATTGTCCACGGGCAAAAAGGCCACGGCAAGGTGGAACCTGCCTACGCTAAAAGTTGGGGACAGACCGGCGATCGCCTGTGAAAGGTGGTTGCGCTGCGGCGCCGCTACGCCGGCTTGCGCAAACTTGCGATCTCGCTTTCGAGCGCGGCAATACGCGCCGCCAGGCGTTCGTTTTCTTCGCACGCTTTTGCGGCCATCTCCTTTACCGCCTCGAACTCCTCGCGCTGCACGACATCGAGGTCGCGCAGCAGGCGCTCACCCTGCGCCCGCATCAAGGTTTCGACCTCGCGGCGCATGCCTTGCGCAGCACCGGCGGCATCCGTCATCAACTTGGCGAGTTCGTCGAGAAAGCGGTTGTTGCTCTGAGTCATGTGTGCATCCAATCGCCCCAGCGCGGAAATCGACGCCCTAGCACACTTACTATGGCGGGCACCGGCGACCGCTTCAAGGCTGTTTGCCGCGGCGGTCGGACGCTCGGCCTTGACACGGCGCCGAGGCTGCCGATAGGTCCCAATCCATGCGCCTTGACACCATCGCCTACCCCGCCATCGATCCGGTCGCCCTGCGGCTCGGGCCCTTGTCGATCAAATGGTATGGCCTTGCCTATATGGCAGGCCTCCTCTTGGGTTGGCTCTACGTCAAATATTTGCTGCGGCGGGGCGAATTGTGGCCAGCCACGGGCCGCCCCTTCGCCCCCGAAAAGGCCGACGACCTGCTGTTGGTCATGACCATCGGCGTCCTGTTGGGTGGACGGCTCGGCTACGTGCTCTTTTATGAACCGCACTTCTTTCTCAACAATCCCCTGGCGATCCCGGCGGTGTGGAACGGAGGCATGTCCTTTCATGGTGCCTTGCTCGGTTCCATCCTCGCCATGATCTACTTTTCCCGCCGCGTCGGCGCCAACATTTGGAGCGTCCTGGACTTGAGCGCGGCCGCTACCCCCATGGGGCTGTTCTTTGGGCGGCTTGCCAATTTCGTCAACGGCGAACTGTGGGGCCGCAGCACGGATGTGCCGTGGGCAATGGTGTTTCCCGACGCCGGGCCCTTCCCGCGCCATCCAAGCCAGCTCTACGAAGCCCTGCTGGAGGGCGCGCTATTGTTTGCGGTGCTGGTCTGGTTCACTCACAAACGCCAAGCCTTGCAACAACCGGGGCTGCTCGCCGGCGTCTTTCTCACCGGCTACGGGCTGGCACGATCCTTCAGCGAGCTCTTCCGCGAGCCGGACCCCGGGCACCTGTTCACCATCGGTCCCCTCACCGCCGGCATCGTCTACTCTTTGCCGATGATCGTGGCGGGCATTCTGATCGCGCGCTGGGCCGGCAAGCGCACGCCCAAACCGTCGATCTTACCAGGTCATGTCGAGCGCTGAGGCACCCCTGAGCGAACAGGGGCTGCTCGCGGTCTTGCGCGCGCGGATCCGCCGCGAAGGGCCGTTGCGCCTCGACAGCTATATGAAGATGTGCCTGGCCGATCCCGAACATGGGTACTGGAACAAGGCTCACACGATCGGGGCCGATGGCGATTTCATAACGGCGCCCGAGATCAGCCAGGTGTTCGGGGAAATCATCGGACTTTGGGCGGCTACGACGTGGCAGCGCATGGGCGAACCCGCCGAGGTGAAGTTGATCGAGCTCGGCCCCGGCCGCGGCACGCTCATTGCCGACGCCCTGCGTGCGGCCGCCGTGCTTGTCCCATTCCTGGCCGCCGTCCGTGTGCATCTAATCGAGATCAGCCCGGCTTTGCGCCGGATGCAGCAGCGCGTGCTGGCGGCTGCAGGCCTCGCAGCCTCCTGGCATGAGCGTCTCGCGGAGGTGCCGGCCGGCCCGGCGATCGTGATCGGCAACGAGTTTCTCGACGCGCTGCCGGTCCGCCAGCTTGTGTTTGGGGCGGGAGGTTGGCGCGAGCGAACGGTTGAACTCGATAGCGGGGGCGCCTTGCGGTTTGGCCAGGGCGAGGTCGTCGCCTTCCAAGGCCACGCTCCGCCTCGGCCGGGAGATGTGGCCGAGATCCGCAGCGGCGAGGATGTCGTCTTGGCCGACCTCAAAAAGCGGGCGGACGCGATGATGGCCGTCTTCATCGACTATGGACCGGCGCGCCCTGGCTACGGCGACACCCTGCAGGCGGTGCGGCAGCACGCCTATGTTGATCCTCTCAGCGAGCCAGGCAGCAGCGACATCACCGCCCACGTTCAGTTTGGCCTCCTCGCTGACAAGGCGCGTGCCGTCGGGTTTGCCGCCGATGGCCCCGTGAGCCAGGCGGAGTTTTTCGGTGGCTTGGGCATGGTCGAGCGCGCGGCTCGCCTGATGGCCGCAAGCCCGGCCTACGCCAGCCAAATTGAGGGCGCCGTGCAACGCCTCTTGGCCCCGACCGGTATGGGCAGCCAATTCAAGGTGCTGATCGTGCGCTCGCCTCGGCTTCCCTCGCCGGCGCCTTTTGCTTAAGGACCAAGCCATGTTGGACCCCCTGCTCGCTCCGAGGCTTACCGCGCTGCCGGGACTGCGGCACGGCTTTTTTACGCGCCAGGGTGGGGTGTCACGTGGCATCTATGGTTCGCTCAATTGCGGGCCGGGATCCCGCGATGATCCGGCGGCGGTCGTGCAAAACCGCGGCCGGGTGCAAAGCCATCTCGGCGCGCGTGCGCTCTTGAGCGCGCATCAGGTGCACGGCACGGTTGCGATCGTGGCGAGCACCGCCTGGCCCAACGGTGAGCGGCCCCGCGCGGACGCAATCGTCACGGCCACACCTGGTATCGCGGTCAGCGCGCTGACGGCAGATTGTGCGCCCGTTTTGTTCGCCGAGCCGGTCGCGCGCGTGGTCGCCGCGGCGCACGCCGGCTGGCGCGGCGCTTTAGAGGGCATCTTGGAAGCAACCGTTGCGACCATGGAAGGATTGGGAGCCAAACGCGATAACATCACCGCGGCGGTCGGCCCGGCGATCGGGCCCTCAGCCTACGAGGTGGGGTTGGAGTTCCAGGCGACCTTTTTGGACCGCGATCGTGCCAGCGCACCCTTTTTCAGTACGCCCCAGGCGGGCGTGCGTCCCTATTTTAACTTGCCGGGCTATGTCGCTGATCGGCTGCGCAGGATCGGGATCGCCCGGGACCCCGAGCCGATGCCGTGCACCTTTGCCAGGGAGGATGTTTTGTTCAGCTACCGGCGGTCCGGGCGCCAAGGCGACGGCGACTACGGCCGCCAAATATCCGCCATCGTCTTGACTTAACGGACGTTTTCCACAACTTTAAGGGCGGCGATCAGCCCCGACCAAGGGATGGGAGAGGTTTTCCCCTGCTAGGTTCTGGACGCCGCCGGTCACAGCCGTTAGGGAAACCACTGGGGTTAAGTACCGGTCACGTGTCATCCGCCGCAGGGTTTGTACGCCGGCAGCCGGTTCAGCAGATCATCGGTGAAGGGGGGACTTCGCTGTGAGAACCATGGACGCTGCTGCGGCGCGGCGTGAGCACATTGGGCGCACGCTCACCGTCCTCGTCGTGTTGGCAGGATTGGGGTTGGCAGGGTGCGAAAGCGCCACGTCCCTGTTCGGCTCGAGTGCGACGGCGACGCAAGATCCCATTGCCGCGCCCGCGGCACCGCAGCCGGCGCTGGCAAAAGTGATGGTGGCACCGATCATCGGGGCGCCCGATGCGGTCGCCAAGCAGATCCAGCAGGAATTCACCAACGCGATAGAAAAGCAGCGCGTCTCCGTCGCCGTCGCCAAGGACGAGCGCGTCGACTATACGCTGCGCGGCTATATCGTCGCGGCCAAGGACAAGCAGGGGACCAAGGTCTCCTACATCTGGGACGTGACCGACCCGACCGGTAAACGCGTCAACCGCGTCACCGGCGAAGAGATGGCCTCCGCGGGTGGTTCCAAGGATCCATGGGCGGCGCTCACGCCCACGGTTGCGCAGTCCATCGCCGGCAAGGCCGCGAATTCCTTTGCGTCATGGCTCGCTACGCGGGGCCAATCGGCCGTTGCCAGCGCCGCGGCACATCCTGCGGGCGTTGGCGCTCAGGGCAATGGGGAGGGCGCGCAAGCGCCGGCCAAGCAAGCCGTGGCTGCAGCCACGCCCGCGCCTGCGGCGCCTGCCGCAAGCGCCTCCACGACCGGCAGCATCAGCAGTGACGGCCCTTTGGCCGCCGTCGTGCCGAACGTGAACGGAGCGCCCGGCGATGGTGGCACATCGCTGGCGAGCGCACTGCAGCGCGAATTATCGGGTAAGGGCATAACCGTTCCCGGCAAATCGGCATCAGCCTATCGCGTGGAGGGCACCGTAACGATGGGCCCGGCCAAGGAGGGTAAGCAGCCGATTCACATCGAATGGCTGGTGCGCGACCCGCAGGGCAAGAAACTTGGCACCGTATCCCAACGCAATGAGATACCCGAGGGGTCCTTGGACGGCTCGTGGGGTAAGACGGCGGAGCAGGCCGCCGGGGCCGCCGCGCAGGGAATTCTCAAGCTCTTGCCGCAAAAGGCGGTTAACTAAAGGGTGATGGGTTGAACGTTGCTTAACGTCCTGTGGGCGGGTTCCAACACCCGCCCACACCGTTTACAGGGGGCCGAGGTCCTTGCTAGAAGGCCTCGGCAGTGCGAACGGAGCGCGCGTTGATGCCCTTCGATACCCGAGACGCAAACCGTGGCCGGGGGGCACTGCACATGAAATTGGTGGCCGGCAACAGCAATCGCCCGCTCGCGGAGGCCATTGCCGCGGCGTTGAAGCTCTCGCTCTGTCGCACCGTCGTGCGCCGCTTTGCCGACATGGAAGTCTTCGTCGAGGTGCAAGAGAACGTGCGCGGGCAGGACGTCTACATCCTGCAGTCGACCTCGTTCCCCGCCAACGACAACCTGATGGAATTGTTGATCCTCGTAGATGCCCTCAAGCGCGCATCCGCGCAGCGTATTACCGCAGTTATGCCGTATTTCGGCTACGCCCGACAGGACCGAAAACCAGGCCCTCGAACGCCGATCTCGGCGAAGCTCGTCGCCAATCTGATCGAACGGGCCGGTGTGGATCGCGTGATGACGGTCGATCTGCACGCCGGCCAGGTGCAGGGGTTCTTTGACATTCCGACTGACAATCTGTTTGCCGCTCCCGTCATGGTGCGCGACATCCAGGAACGTTACGGCACGTCGAACCTGGTCGTGGTGTCGCCCGACGTCGGCGGCGTGGTGCGCGCGCGCGGACTTGCCAAGCGCATCAACGTTCCGATCGCCATTTGCGACAAGCGCCGCGAGAGGGCCGGCGAGTCGGAAGTCATGAACGTGATTGGCGAGGTAAAAGGCAAGCGCTGCATTCTAATCGACGACATCGTCGATTCGGGCGGCACGCTGGTCAATGCCGCCAACGCCATGCTCGAGGAGGGAGCCACGGAAGTATTGGCCTATGTCACCCATGGGGTGCTGTCGGGCGGGGCGGTCGCTAAGATCACGGGGTCGCGCCTCAAGACCTTTGTCATTACCGACACGATCCAACCAACCGAGGCGGTCAAGGCGGCCAGCAATATTCGTGTGCTTCCCATGGCCCCGCTGCTGGCAGAGGCGATCGCACGAACGGCGCGCGAAGAAAGCGTCTCCAGCCTGTTCTACTGAACACCCTGGTTATGGCGCGCGATACGGTGCGCCCCAGGCCGTGGCGTAGACCGCCACCGCCGTCGCCGCGCCATAAGCGACGAGCGATCCCCCGACCAGCGCGAACAGGGTCCACAGCGGGGCATGGCTCCAAGCCAGCACGACCGTGCCAATGGCGATGATGCCGAGCCGCAGGCTGGAGGCCAACACCGGGCCAAGCACCTTGCCCGCGCCCTGCGAGGCAAAATAGAGGCAAAGCCCCAGACCGAACAAAGGAAAGGTCGGACCGGCGCAGCGTAGATAGAGGTTTGCGGCGGCCGTAACGGTCTCCTCGGCGCTGAACAGACCGGACCAGAGGTGCGGCAGCGTCGCCACCAGCAAACCGATCACCCCGAGGGCTAGCGCCGATACCAGCGCGCCGGTCCAGGCCACCTGACGCGCCCGCGCGATTCTACCGGCGCCTACGGCCATGCCGACCATGGGCACGCAAGCAACTCCGACCGCGAACGCGATCGGAACCAGCAGGAATTCGAGGCGCGCACCGATACCATATCCGGCCAAAGCTTCGGTGCCGAAGCTCGCAATCGCCCGGGTCAGGATCAAGACCGTCAAGACGGACTGAAGGGGAGACAAAGCGGCAAGCGCGCCGACTCGCAGGATATCGGCGAACATCTCCCGGCGCAAAGCTACACCGGCCAATCGCAACCGCAGTCGGCCGCGGCCCGACCACAGGTACCAGATGAGAAACAGCGTTCCCGTCGCACAGCCAATCACCAACCCCGAGGCCACGCCGGGCAGGCCCAAGCGCGGAAAGGGACCAACGCCGAGGCCGAGGGCGCCGCCGAAGCCAATTTGCAGAGCCGATACGCCAAGCAGCGTCAACGAGGGGATTTGCATATTGCCGGTGCCGCGGACGATGGAGGCCAGCGTATTGAGCAACCATACCAAGACCGCCGCCGCCAAGGCGACGTTGGCGTAGGCCATCGCCTGATCGAGTACAGCATCCCGTCCGCCCAGGGTGGTAAACAATTGCCGGCCGCAAAGGCTAAACAGGAGCGAAAAGAAAAGGCCCGCGCCCGCACCGATCGTCAATGCATGCATCGCCAAGGCCGTGGCACGACCATCGTCGCCAGCACCGAGGGCTCGGCTGATCGCCGAGGAAACGCCTCCGCCCATGGCGCCCGACGAAAGCATCTGCATGAGCATGATTACCGGGAAAACCAGAGCGATGGCGGCCAGCGGCGCCGTGCCAAGAATGCCGACGTAAGATGTTTCGGCGATCGCCACGGCGGCGGCAACAAGCAGCGCGGCAAGATTTGGCAACGCCATGCGCAGCAGGGTCGGCAGCAAGGGCGCTTGCAGGAGCGCGCTGCCGGCGCCGCGGCGCGGCGGCGAGGGAGCCGATGCCATCGTCGATGCTGCGTCGCTCAACAAGAACACTCCCGCTGACTTGGTCGGGCCAGGCGACCAGGTCTCGCCTCGACCACCGCCGTGGTTATAGATAGTAAAGTTACTTGTCAATCTATAGCGACTTGCTTGGCAGGAATGAGAGGAGTACACTGGTCGCATGGCTCAACACTATGGCCAGATTTGTCCGCTCGCGCGCGCCCTCGATGTTGTTGGCGAACGCTGGTCCCTCTTGATCCTGCGCGATCTCAAACGCAAGGGGCCGTTGCGATTTCATGAGATCGAGGCGGGATTGGCGGGCGCGGCTCCCAATACGCTGTCCGCGCGTCTCAAAGCCTTGGAGGCGCATGGCGTGATCGCAACACGGCTCTACGAGCGTCATCCACCACGCTATGAATATTTCCTCACACGAAAAGGACAGGATCTCGCACCGGTGCTCAAGGCGCTCTATGCCTGGGGGGAGCGACATGCCTGACGGCGGGGCGCGGGTCCCCGCCGGCCGCGGGGCGAGCGGGCGGTACCCGACAAGGTGCCTCGAGGGGTCAGGCACGGCAAACCGCCTGGGCGGCCTGCGGGATTTGCCGTAGCAAGGTTCGGGTGTTTTCTGCGCCAATTGCAGGATTTTCGCGCATTGCCGCCGAGCCTGACGCTTTCCAGGATGGCGCTGGGCTCACACCAACACGTTCAAGCACGATTGTCTCCTGGAAACCTTTTGCTCGCACATGCGATTTGCGCGCTCGGCGTTTTGCTCGGCACTTTTGCTCCTCGGCTTTAGCGGTGCCGCGATTTCGTTGCGGGTCGACAACCACGGCGAGCTTGCAGCGGACCGCGCCGTGCCGGATCCACCGGAGGCACTGCGCATCTTGCGCAAAAAACCAACGCCGCCGGAGCGGCGGATCGCCAACGGCGACTGGGCGGACCGTCTGCACTCGGAGGACTTTTGGCAGCAAATGCGATCGCCGCAATCGCGCCCAGAGCCTGGCGCGCGCCGCGCCCCCAGCTCGGCAAAACCCGAAACGCCTCGCGGGTCGTGGGGCTTCCGGAACGAAGAGGGACGGTCGAGGAACCGCCGCGACGGCGGCGGCTATCGAACGGTGTGCGTGCGCTTGTGCGACGGTTATTTCTGGCCCGTCAGCTTTGCGGCCCCGCGCGCCTCCCTGGCGCAGGATCGGCGCAAGTGCGAGCAAAGTTGCGACTCGCCGGCAAGACTTTACGTCTCGAAAGATACGGAAGCCCCGCTCGAAGACATGAGAGACGAAAATGGCCGCTATTATCGCGACCTGAAAACTGCTTTCGTCTATCGCACGTCCTATCTTGAGAGCTGCAAGTGCCGCGCCCATCCCTGGGAAGCGGAGGCGCAAGCCCGCCACGCGGGCTATGCGCAGGCCTCCAAGTCCAGCCTGCGCCAGCGCTGAAGGAACGCCCACCCTTCCGACCGCAGCGGCCTCGCTGCTGACCCGGATCAGGACAGTGTCTTGCAGCTCGCGTCCTTGGCCCAGTCTCTTTGCGCCGGCGTCTTTGGGCCGGTATCTTTGGGGAGCCTTTCGGGCGCACCCCTCGGCCCCGCCTCCCAGGCACGGGTTGGCGCGAGAAAAAAATCTGGTGCGGCTAAGCGGGAAGATCCAGAGCCTTGCTGAGCTCGGCCAGCGTTGCTTTTTCGGCCTCGCTCACCTGCGTGCCTCCAAACCCCATGAAGCCACCTTCCGCCGAGGCCTCGGCGGCACTTTCGGCAATGTGACGCAGCCAAGTCTTGAAGCCCGCAGCATCGCTCGGCGCCTTGCTATCGAGCAGCTGCGATATCTCGCGTAGTGCGGCGATCGACTGGTTCTTCATCTCTGCAACCGCGACCCCCTTGAGACGCGATTGCACTTGCGTGCGGGCTGCCTGCCGACCCTCGCCGCTTTCGAAATCGCTCACGACCGCCTCGATTAGTTCGTTGGAGCTGGGATCTGCCTTGGCGGCGAGCAACGTTCTCCCCGTTGCCATGGATTCCTTGAGAACCCCGAACAGACCGCTCGGATCGGCTGCGGTCACCGCCATCCCCGAAAGCATGACGCTCTCCAAAATGCAGTTCCACTCCTCGCGGGTAAAGCTGGTCTTGGTTGCCATCTCGCTACTCCTTGTCGGCGGCAGGCGCGCCCGATGGGGCGCGCCTTGACTGGAGGCCGGCGGCGGCTCAAGAGCACCGCCGAACGAACGCACCTTGGCTGTGCGACTGCGTCAGCGCTCACAAGCTAGTTGCAGTTGCAGTTTCGGTGCTCGGTTGGATGATTGATCTGGATGGTCTTGCCTGTTGTCACCGTTCGCGTAGGCAAGGTCGCGGTCTGGGCAACGTGCTGCGTCTGGTGTAATACCACCATGCGGTTGTGCACCCGGGTGACGACGTTTACCCGCGTGACCGGCTGGATGCGCGTGACATTGACAATGCGATTGACGTGCTTTTGGTAGCTCGTCCTGTTCACGTCTTTGTATTGAGTAACGTTCTTTACCCGCTGAACGGTCTTGTACTTGTAGCTGGTGTTGACCTTGGTCGCGGGCCGCTTGCATTCGGCGCAATTCGACCGCTCAGTTTGAGCTTGCGCAGACACGGCGAAGCCTAGGAACATCGCTGCTAGCAAGCCCGCGGCGCCGCACAATCCCTTCACGGATCTCGTCATGGCTAAATCTCCGAATAGGATTTCTTTTCGCCCGCTTCCGTGCCGACTATTCCGGAGGGGGAGACAGTCAGCAATCAGACGATGACCTGAGCAAGAACACGGAACACCCTGAATCCGTGAGCAAATAGCCGCAGCCGGCGTTCCGCCTTGCCGCCTTGCCGCCTTGCTCTTGCCCCGCTCGCGCCAAATTGCGCGGCCCTCTTGCGCCGGTCGCCAGAGCGACAAAGCACAAGGGGGAAAATCCAAATGCGTGGAGTTCTCATGGCCACCGTCGTGGCCCTGTTGAGCGTTGCCTCAGCGCCAGCTTTTGCCGCAGCTCGGACCGATTGTCAGCCGCAAGCCATTCGCGATCTTGAGCGTCTGTCGCCGCAGGGACATGCGATCTACGTTGCCATGCGTGACAAGAAGCAATTCTTAACTTTCCTGACGTGCGACGATGTTCAGCTTGGCCTGTCCACGGCCGTGCACGAGTCGGTGCACATTCTCACCGAGCAGCTCGATGCCTATCCCCTAATCGGTGGCGGTTCGGTGCAGCGGCAGCACCTGGTGTCGCACTTTTATCCCCCACGCGAAATTGCGGGTAAGTTCAAGGCCGACGACAGCTATGTGCAAACGTACCTTCGCCGTGGCGCCGCCTCCTCGGCCGACGATCTGCTTTATCTTCTCGACGAACTCAACGCTTACAGCCACGATCTCGCATCCGCGACAAAGCTCGTCGACTTGCACAAGCGCAACGGCCAAGTCGACCACCGCGCGGGCCTGGCGGCGCTCATGAGCTTCCTGATGCACTACGTCGAGGTCGCGCGCGAGCGCAAGGCGCCGACCTGGGAGGGCCTGCGGCGTCCCGAAGTCAAAAAGCTAGTTGAGACGCTGTGGCAGCAAGCAGAGTCTACACTGGTTGGTTCGTTGGCTATTCGTGGATTCGGCGGTGAGGCATACCTCGCGCGCATCTGCGAACGGCGAAACGGAGAGGCGCTTGCCGAGCTTCTTGGTCGCCCGCCCATGAATTCTGCTGCCTGCGGTAGTCTTGCCACGGCGGCGTCGCCGACCGGCTCGATCGCCAAGTAGCGCGCCGACCTCTGCTTGGCGCGAACAAAGCGGTGTCGACCCAACACGCCGCAGACTAGCTCGCGGGCCGTCGCGGCCGCGCCGAACTGGGCACCGCCGCCCGCGCAGTTGAACGGGCTAAGCCCACCAAATTACTCAGGTCAATCTGCCCCCGGTCTGCGGAGAATGCCTGAGTGCGTTCACGTCCATCTGGACGCAGACTGAGATTTGAGATTTGCGCAGCCGGCGCACAGGCGAAGGCCGCGTCTTCCCCTTTTTTGCAGGCAACAACAAGCCAGGAAACGACGTGCGAGCGATTGCAGGACAAGCGGCCTGCCTCAATTCGAGAAGGGACTGCAGCCATGACCGACAACATTGTAGCGACGATTTCGCGTTTCTTGACGCCAGAGCTCATTGGCAAAATGGCTTCCGCGACTGGGCTCGACCGTTCCATGGCCCACAAGGCAACCGCTGCTGCCGTGCCGGCCATACTTAGCGGATTGGCTGACGTCGCCGGCCGCCCCGGCGGTGGGCGACAACTGGCAAATGCCGTCGCCGAGCAACCGACCGATCTGCTTGGCGGTCTTGTCAACAACCTCACCGGGGCTCAGCAGATGGCGGACAAAGGCTCCGGCCTCCTGTCGTCGTTGCTCGGCGGCGGCATGTCCGGCCTGCTGGCTTCCACGGTTGGCAAGTTCTTGGGCATCGGTGAGAGCCCCATGCGCATGCTGATGGGCCTGCTTACGCCGATCATCATGGGCGTGCTTGGTCGCGAACAGCGCGCCCAGGGCATGGACGCCAATGGCATGGCACGCCTGTTGACCGGACAAAAGGATGAGATTGCCTCCGCCATGCCCGCCGGCCTCGGTCGGCTCTTGGAACAAAGCGGTTTCCATCCGGGCGCCGGCATGGCCTCGCAGGACAGGCCCGCGCATGAGACATCGCGGTCGAGTTATGACGCACCGCGTTCGGCGCCTCTGCGGGTGGCCGACGATACGCCGGCGACGTCGCGCGGGGCGAGCTGGGCCTACTGGGTCCTTCCCCTGCTCGCCCTCGGTGGCCTGCTCTGGTTCCTGTTCCCACGAGAAGAGCGCACGGTCGAGGCCGTGCCGACCACACAACCGACCAGCTCGCCGGCGCCGCCGAGGCCTGTCGCCGATGTCCCGGCCAAAGTGACCTTCCTCACGACGGCGCGCGAGGACTGGACCACGATCGGCGCTTCTCCCAACGAGTATACCAACCAGGACGTTTACAATGGCGCTGGTGAAAACCTCGGCACGATCCGGGATCTCATGATCGGCCCGGACGGCAAAGCTGTCGCCGCCATTATTAACGTCGGACGCTTTCTCGGCATCGGCGACAAGGAGATCGCCGTCCCGTTCTCGGCCTTGCGGGTGGAGCGGCATGGCGACAATCGACGCATCGTCATCGACGCCATGAAGGAAGGCGTGCAAGCCGCCCCGACCTTCTCCCGGCGCGCTGGAGTCAAACAGTAAGCTGTAGGCACGAGCTCGCTCGGTCCGGGCTCCAGTCCTGGGGGCGGCTTTCGTCAAACCTCAGCCCGCCGCGGGCGCGGGGTGCGACGTCAGCTGCCGACGCTGCAGCAGCACGATAACGGCCAGCAGGCCGAGCTACAGGAATCGTGAACCAGTCGCGGCTGGGGCGACTTTCTGGTCGACGCCTTCAACCGCGAGGTGCGGGGCCTGCGCCAGAAGAGCGAAGTGTGGTGCCACACTTGCTGGGGCAATCCGGCGGCCCAGCGCACGGAAACCCGGCGGCGCTTTTACACGGACGCCTTGCCCTATTTCGACCGGCTCGACGTCGACGTCATTACTTTCGAAGCCGCCGACAATGGCGGCGACGAGCTGGAAAGCTTTGCCAAGGGTATCGGCCCTGGCAAAAAGATCGCAATTGGCGTCATCAGCCATCGCACCCTGCAGGTCGAGCGCCCCGAGGAGGTGGCAAATCTCATTCGCCGCGCGTTGAAGCTGATCACGCCGGAGCGCCTCATCGTCTCGACCGACTGTGGCTTTGGCCGTCAAGGCATGAGTCGATTGCACGCCTTCTATAAAATGGTGGCGCTGACGCGGGGCACGAACATCGTGCGCCGCGAGCTCGGGCTGGGCGAGGCCGAGATCCTGGCCGTCGATCCCAAAGGTTCGTTGCTGGTCTGACCGGGCGTGGCTGCCCGGTCTGACACTCAAAAGCGCGCGAACAGTTGCGTGAAGCCATACAATTTGTCGTCGATGCCATTCATGCGGCAGGCGTGCCAGTAGGTGGCAACGTTCACGCTGATCACGGGCTTGTCGAGCCAGCGTTCGGCTTCATCGGCGAGGCGCGCCATTGGTAGATTGGCACCGAATTGGACGATGGCTTCGACATCCGGACCGTCGACGGCCTTGATGGCCTCAATCATGTCGCGCGCCGTGAGGATCGAATACGAAGCGGGACTCTTGCCGCGCATGTGGTTGAAACGGACGATTTGGTAGCCGTGCGGCGCCAACACGCCCTGCATCCGAGGCTCGATCGACGGGTAGTAGGGCTCCATGACCGCGATGTTCTTTTTGATGCCATGGCGTTTCAGCGCCTCGATCACCGCATCGGCGGCAAGCGCCACGGGAATATCGAAGCCAGCCACGGCGCGGACGCGCCGCTTGAGCTCCTCGCACCACCTCTGGTTGCCACCCCAGATCGATAGGGCCGAGATACCAAGGATGAACGCGTTCGGCCTGCAGTCCATCACGCGGTCGACCGCGTCCTCAAGGGCTGCATCGATGAGGCGAATTGACTGATCGAAATCCTCGTTGCTCCGGATGGGCATGTCCGGGATGACCATACGTGCCAGGTGGTTGGTCACGCCCGGCGGTCGCATGTCATCGTATTCGGGCTGAACGACGGTATTCGTGGATGGCGTGGTGACGCCGAAGGCCAGACGCCAAGCCAGGTAATCGCGCATCATCACCCTCTTCACACAACCCATAGCGCGCGCGCCGCGTCACACTAGCAGGCGCTACCCGGCCAGCATAGATTTCCCCCGCCGGGCTTTGGGCCTTGTGGCGTGCTTTTGCCGCGGGTTGTGGACCGGTCGCCTTTTGCCATGTCATAGTCGGCGCGCTCGGTGAGGCCGTGCCGAGGGACGAAGTGCACCGACGCCTGGGCCGAACCTCACGCGTGACGGGAGAAAACGATGCTGGGTCGATTGTTCAGTTTGGCTGCCGTCCTCATGGCCTTTGCCGTCATGAGCGATGCCGTCGGGCAGCAGACGGTGAAGGTCGGGGCGATCTATCCCCTCAGCGGCAACGCGGCAAGCGCGGGCAACTACTCGAAGGCCGCCATCGAGCTGGCCGTCGAGATCGTCAACAGCGACCACCCGGAGTTGAAGGATCTGCCGCTTGCGGCCGGCAGCGGTCTACCCGGGCTTGGCGGCGCCAAGATCGACGTGGTGTTCGCCGATAACCAAGGAACGCCCGCGGCCGGTCAGAACCAGGCGCTGCGTCTGATCACCGAGGAGAAGGTGGTGGCGTTGATCGGCGCCTATCAATCGGGCATCACGGTCACCACTAGTGCCATGGCAGAGCGGCACGGCATCCCGTTCGTCAATCCCGAATCGGTTGCTGCCAATCTGACGGAACGTGGGTTCAAATGGTTCTTCCGCGCCACGCCGGTGGCGGGAGACTTCGCCCGCGCCTACTCAGATTTTCTCAAGGAGCAGAAAGCGGCCGGGCAGAAGGTTTCCTCGATCGCCGTCGTGAATGAGAATACGGAATACGGAAACTCCGTCGCCAGCGTGATCCGCGAAGTATTCGCAAAGGAGGGCCACAACGTCACGCAGGTGATCCCCTATTCGGCCAACACAACCGACGTGCAACCGCAGGTGCTCCAGCTCAAGGAGAAGAACCCCGACGTTGTTATCTTTATATCGTATACGTCGGACGCCATTCTGTACGCGAAGACCATGAAGGACCTGAATTGGAAGCCGGCGATCATGATCGCGGACAATGCCGGCTTTAATGATCCCTCCTTCGTGAGTACTTCGGGCGCCTTGGTCGAGGGTCTCGTCAATCGCTCCTCCTTCGCCCCGGGCAAGCCTGGGACGCTCAGCGCATTGGTCAACGACATCTATAAAAAGAAGACCAACGTTGACCTGGATGATGCTTCGGCGCGCGCCATGCAGGGCATGTTGATCTTGGCCGACGCGATCAATCGTGCCGGTTCCACCGACGCCGCCAAGATTCAGGCGGCCCTGCGCGCGACCGATCTCAAGGCCAATCAGGTCGTAACCGGTTACAACGGTGTGAAGTTTGATGAGAAGGGCCAAAATATCTTGGCGTCCAGCCTCATCACGCAAATGCAGGGCGGCAAGTACGTGCCGGTGTGGCCGAAGGACAAGGCGGCCGGTGAATTGAAGCTGCCCTACAAGGGTTGGTAGATGATGAACCCGATTTGACGAGGTGCGACCCGAGCCTCCGACCCTTGGGTCATACGCACCCTAGCAGCCGGCCCCCCTATCCATGTCCGCAATTCTACTGCAAGTGATCGTGAGCGGCCTGCTCATTGGGGCCGTGTACGCACTTTTTTCTTCCGGTCTTACGTTGATCTGGGGGATGATGAATGTGATCAACTTCGCGCATGGCGACTTCGTCATGCTGGCGATGTACACGGCCTTCATCGTCTGGACGGCGTTTGGCGGCGGCCCTGCCGCCGCAGTGCCCATCGCCGCCATCATCCTGGCGACCATCGGCGTTCTCAGTTATCTCCTGCTCGTCCGTCATATTATGCGGGGACCTATGCTTGCGCAGATCCTCGGCACCTTCGGACTGGCGCTGCTGCTGCGCTACTCAGCCTTTTGGTACTTCGGCGCAAACTTCAAGACGCTGCCCGACGACATACTGGGACCGCCGTTCGTGATCGGCAGCATCCGGATCGATGCCCCGCGCCTGCTCGCCGGAGCAGTTGGCCTGCTCGTCACCTTGATGTTGCACTTGCTGCTCACGCGCACGGCGCTTGGCAGTCGGATGCTGGCCGTCTCCGAGGATGCAACGGCAGCGCAGTTGATGGGCATCCGGCCGGAGCGTATGCAGGCCGTGGCATGGGCGCTAGCCGCCGGCTCGACGGGCATCGCGGGCGCGCTGATCGCCACTTTTTTCTACACCTCGCCGACCGTGGGCGAAACGCTCGCCATCGTTGCCTTCGTCACGGTTGCCCTTGGCGGCTTCGGCAGCGTGCCGGGAGCCCTGGTTGCGGGACTGCTGATCGGGGTGATCGAGGGGCTTTCAGCCTTCCTGATCGGGCCGGTTTACAAGGACGTGGCCGTCTACCTTCTGTTCGTCCTTGTGCTGTGGACCAGGCCGCAGGGCCTGATGGGTAAGGCATGATGCGACGTCGCCTCCTCTGTAGCGCCATTGGCGTCCTTGCCCTGACCTACCCGCTGTTGACCGCCAGCGTGCCGGTCTACCAGCGCCTCGGTGCTCTGGTGCTGCTGTCCGCCGTCGGCGCTTCGGCTTGGAATTTGATCGGTGGTTATGCGGGCCAGGTTTCGGTCGGACATGCGGTGTTTTTCGGTGCCGGCGCCTATTCTGCCCTCGCGCTCTATAGCCACTTTGGCCTGCCACCGCTCGCCGGCGTTCCGCTTGGGGCGCTGATTGCAACCCTGATCGCCGCGCTGATCGGGGTACCGACGCTGCGCCTCTCGGGCCATTACTTCAGCATGGCAACCATCGCTGTCGCCGAGCTCGTGCGCGTGCTCGTCACCAATTGGGAGTGGGTTGGCGGCGCCCAGGGCATCTCGGGACCGGCCGTATCGCGCACCGTCCTGGATCTCTCATTCATCTCGGCGCTGCCCTACTACTACATCTTTCTGGCGGTGCTAGCCGCCATCTTGTGGGCGACGTGGCGCCTCGAGAAGAGCCGCATGGGTTACTATTTGCGCGCCATCAAGGATTCGGAACGCGCCGCACGCTCACTGGGGGTGGCGGCCGGCCGCTATAAGCTTTACGCCTACATGTTGAGTGCTGGCATCACGGCAGTTGCCGGCTCCCTCTACGCCCTGATGTTCGGATTCATTGATCCGGATTCAGGGTTCGGCATTCTGATCTCTGTAAAAATGCTGATCATGGCGGCTCTGGGTGGCAGCGGGCTGCTGTTTGGGCCGTTGATCGGCGCCATGATCCTGGTACCGCTGGAGGAGATTTCCAACAGTCTGCTCGGCGGTAAGGGGGCCGGCCTCACGTTCGTCGTTTACGGCGCCATCATCGTCGTGATTGCACGCTTCCTGCCGAGCGGCATTCTGGCGGTGTTCATGCTGAGCCGTCCGCCGCCGAAACCGAAACCCGCAGCCGCCGAGCAGCCTCATGCTGCTTGACGCACGCAACATCACCAAGGCGTTCGGTGCCTTCAAGGCGGTCGACGATGCCTCTATTGCCGTCAATGCAGGCGAAGTGCTCGGTCTGATTGGCCCCAACGGTGCTGGCAAATCGACGTTCTTCAATTGCCTAACGGGCGATCTCGCCCCGACCAGCGGCAGCGTGCATTTCCAAGGACGGGACGTTACGGCGTTGGCTCCGGAGGCACGCGCCCGCGTCGGTATCGCGCGCACCTTCCAGGTCCCGCTCACCTTCGTGTCGATGTCGGTCCTTGACAACGTCACGATCGGTGCCTTCCTGCGCCGGCCCAAGGCCGCCGATGCCCGTGCCAAGGCGCGCGAAATCATCGAATTTGTTGGTCTTGGCAGCTATGCCGATGCCGCCGCCGCCAGTTTGGGCACGCCCGGCCGCAAGCGCCTGGAAATTGCCCGCGCGCTCGCCTGCGAACCCAAGGTCTTGCTCCTTGACGAGGCCATGGCCGGCCTCACCCCCGCTGAGATCCGGACCGCGATCGACCTCGTACGCCGGATCCACGCCCGCGGCATAACGCTCATCATCGTCGAGCACATCATGGAGGTCATCGTCTCGCTGGCCGAGCGCGTCGTGGTATTCCACCAAGGCCGGGAGATTGCCCGCGGCACACCGGGCCAGGTCACGCGCGATACCGGCGTGATCGAGGCCTATCTTGGCAAGCGCCATGCGCAAAAGCTGAGCGGGGGCGGACCATGAGCGCGCCGCTGCTCGCGGTCACGAATTTGCAGGTCCGATACGGCGATCTGATCGGCGTCAGCGACGTCTCGCTCGAGGTGCCCAAGGGCAGTATTGTCGCGCTGCTGGGTTCGAACGGCGCCGGCAAGACGACCACCCTCAACGCCGTAGCAGGGCTGGTCCCCGTCAGCCATGGCCACATCAAGCTCGACGATCGGGAGATCACGGGAGTGCCAGCCTATGCCCTTGTGCGCCGAGGTTTGGCCCTATCACCGGAAGGCTGGCGCCTGTTCGTGCAGCAGAGCGTGGAGAACAATCTTCTGCTGGGCGCCACCCCGATTTCCGACAGATCGCGGCTGCCGCGCCTGCTTGAGCGTGTGTATAGCGTTTTTCCGCGCCTGGCTGAGCGGCGGCGCCAGCAGGCGGGGACCATGTCGGGCGGCGAGCGGCAGATGCTGGCGGTTGGCCGCGCCCTGATGAGCGATCCCAAGCTCCTGCTCCTCGATGAGCCGAGCCTCGGCCTCGCGCCGACCATCATCGAGACGATGTATGAAACGTTCTTACGCCTGCACAAGGACGGCTTGACCATATTGCTGGCTGAGCAGTCGGTCGATCTTGCCTTGGAAGTGGCCGACTACGCCTACGTCCTCCAGGTCGGGCGCAGCGTGCTGTCCGGCGAGGCCGGCGCGCTTTCCAACAACCCGGAAGTGCAACGGATCTATCTGGGTATCGCCTGATCAGTAGCATTCGATTCCGAGGGACGTTGGCGGGCGCTGTGGTCGCAAGATTAGTTTTGCGCGGGCAACGGCACGCCCGCGGCAGCGAACGCCTGGCGTTGGCGCTCGCCGACCGCATTGAGGCCAAAGCCTTCGATCGTGGCATTGAAGATGTTGTGCCAGTTGAGCTTGGCCCGCAGATGGAGGAACACGCCGCCCAGCCCGATGGCGGCGCGGTCCATGAACACAAACTCACGCGGCACCCGCACGGGGCCTTTTTCCTGCAGCGCCTTGTGCACGGCAAAGGCTTCCCTGCGCCCGTACTGGCCGGGCGTGGTGCCCTCGGCGATCTCGCGCTCGCGGTCCTCGAGCAAGGGCCCATAGATGAAGCGGGCCCAGATGTTGAGAACATCGATCAGTTCGTTGCTGAGGCCAACGAACCCCCAAGTCTCGTAGGCGTGCACAACCAGAGCGCGCTTGTCGTGCAGCAGCCCGTTGTAGAGATCGATGACGCCCTGCACGAAGGGGGTGGGAAATGTTCGGATGCAGCCGTAGTCGAGCAAGTTGATGCCGCCGGGCTGTGGCAGCGCCGCGCCAGCATCGCCGGCCGGCGCCGCGAACACCGAATAGTTGCCGAGGTGCGGATCGCCGTGAATGACGCCGTACTGCGAGAACGGATACCACCACGCCCGGAACATGGCGTGCGCGATGCAGTTGCGTGCGTCAAGGGGCGTCGCGGTGTAATCGAGCAGCCGCCGTCCCTCCAGCCACGTCATGGTCAACAGTCGGCGCGTCGAGAGGTTGGGCACGACTGTGGGGACACGGATGCGCGGATCATCTTTAAAGATCAAGGCGTAAAGCGCGGTGTGCCGCGCCTCCAGGTCGTAATCGAGCTCTTCGCGCAGGCGCGCCGAGATTTCCTGCAAGATCTCGGCGGTATCGATCGCTGGGTTCATGCGCGCATGCAAGGCGAACACGACCTTGAGCTGGGTCAGGTCGGCCTCGACGGCGGACTGCATGTCGGGATACTGGAGCTTGGCAGCAAGCCGGCGCTGATCGTGCGCCACCGCCTGGTGGACTTGTCCGAGCGAAGCGGAGGCTGCCGGGGTCATCTCAAAGCTAGCAAAGCGCTTTTGCCACTCCGGACCAAGCTCCGCCAGCATGCGTCGCCGCACGAAAGCTGGGCCCATGGGAGGCGCCTGCGACTGCAGTTGCACCAGCTCTTGCGCATATTCGGCAGGAAGTGCCTCGGGAATGGTGGCCAACAGCTGCGCTACCTTCATGATCGGCCCCTTGAGGCCGCCCAGGGCGGCCGCCAAGGCGGCCGCATTCTTGGCAATGTCGGCATCGAGGCCGAGCAGACGTTGGCCGGCAACGCGCGCCGCGACGGCGCCGACATTGGTGCCGACGCGCACGTAGCGGGCCGCACGCGCCGATAAGCGGTTCTGTTCCTCGTCCTTCTGATCGTTCAAGGCTTGCGCTCCTGGTTGGGAATATCGGCACGGGCGAGCCCTGCGTCCAGGGGTGTGCTGCGCGTCACGCCGCGTCGCGTTAAGGTGCTGGGGTTATCGGGCAAATGCGGCAGGGTCGGCCGGATGCAGCAACCGATCGAGTGCGGAAGCGAGATAGGAACTAAAGCCTGGCTCGGAGGCCCGGCGACGCATGCGATCCTAGCGCTCGGCATCACCCAGATTATCGCCTGGGGCACGACCCTTTATGCCTTGGGCGTTCTCGGCAAGCCCATTGCCGAGGACACCGGCTGGAGCCAGAGCCTGGTGTTCGGGGGCCTGACCACCGGCTTGCTGGTTTCGGCCTCAGTTTCAACGCTCGTCGGTCGGGGCGTCGATCGGAGCGGTGGGCGGGGCGTCATGGCCGTGGGGTCGCTGCTGATGGCGGTCGGACTGACACTGCTGGCTTTGGTTCGCTCGCCGCCCGCCTATCTGCTGGCGTGGGCCTTTCTCGGCCTCGCCATGCGCATGTGCCTTTATGATGCGGCCTTCGCCGCCCTCGTGCAGGTGACGCCATCGCGCGGGCGCCGCGCCATCTCCTATCTGACGTTGTTTGGGGGCTTTGCCTCCTCGGTGTTCTGGCCGATTGCCCACCTTCTCAATGACGCCTACGGGTGGCGCACGACGCTCGTTATTTTCGCAGCCCTCAACCTCTTGCTGTGCGCGCCTCTGCATTGGATCGGTCTGGCCAGGCGCGAGAGCCCGCCGCAAGCCCAGCAAGCCCCTGCCGCTGCGGCCTCTGTGCCAGGCGGGCCACCACTTGAGGGCCGAGCCCGCACGCTGGCCATGCTGCTGTTTGGGACGATCGTGGCGGCGAGCGCCATCGTCTTTGGCGCCATGGCCGCCCATCTGGTGCCCCTCTTGGAGGCGTCCGGCCTTGCCTCGGCAACGGCGGTCTGGATCGCATCGCTCAAGGGCGTGGCCCAGGTGGCAGGTCGCATCTGGGATTTGACGCTGGCGCGCAAGTGGCACCCGATCGATGTGGGACGCGTTTCCGTCGCCATCATTCCGCTGTCGTTCCTCACATTGATGCTTGGCGGTGCCAACTTCGTGGCCGCGCTCAGCTTCACCTTGCTGTTTGGCATCGCCAACGGGCTGGTGACGATCATGCGAGGCGCCGTGCCGCTCGCCCTGTTCGGGGCCAAAGGCTACGGCGAAGTCCTTGGTATTCTGGCAACGCCCTACCTGGTTTTGGCGGCCATCGCCCCCGCCGCCTTCGCGCTCCTCGTCGAGCGCTACGGCTATTCCGTCGCCCAGGCGACCATGTTGGTCGCCGGTCTATGCTCGCTGCTGGGGATGGAGTTGATGGCGGTCTGGTATCGTCGGTGGCAACCGGACTAGAGCGCGGTCCCGCCCGGGAGTGCGCTTAGCTCAAACCGTCACCTGGGTGCCGACCTCCACGACCCGGTCGCTCGGAATGCGGAAGTACTCGGTGGCATCCTCGGCGCGGCCCGCCAACCAGATGAAGAAGCGTTCCTGCCAGCGTGGCATTTCGGATTTCATGGTGGTCTTGAGCGAGCGACGCGACAGGAAAAAGGAGGTTGCGGAAATATCGATATTGAGGTCCTTGCGGCGACAATGGTCGATGATTTTCGGGACGCTTGGCGTCTCCATAAAGCCGTAGTGCGCGATCACGCGAATGAACGTGTCGGCGACGCGATCGATCTCGATGCGCTCGTGCCGCGGCACGCGTGGGGTGTCCTCGGTCTTGATGGTGAGAATGATGTTGCGTTCGTGCAGCACCCGGTTGTGCTTGAGATTGTGCATCAGCGAGGTGGGCGCGGCCGTCGGATCCCCGGTCAGAAACACGGCCGTGCCGGGCACGCGGTGCGGCGGTTTGGCATCGAGTTTGCGCACCAGCCATTCGAGATCGGCTTCGCCCTTGCGGGTTGCGCGCGAAAGCGAGACCGAGCCGCGAACCCAAGTGTAGACGATGAGGCAGATTGTGCCCGCCATCGACAGCGGCAGCCAACCCCCGTCGGGGATCTTGAGCACCTGTGCCGCCAGGAAGGCCTGCTCGATCAAAAGCAATGGCACCATCAAAATGGCTGCCTTCCAGACCGGCCAGTTCCAGCAGCGCCACACCACAAAAAAAGCCATCAAACTGTCGATCACCATGGTCGCCGTCACCGACAGACCATAGGCGGCCGCCAGCTCGCTCGAACTGCCAAAAGTGAGGGAGACGATGAGAACGCCGACGAGCAGAAGCTGATTGACGCGCGGCAGATAGATCTGCCCGGCCACGCTCTCGGAGGTGTGCTTAATTTGCAGCCGCGGCACGAGGCCGAGCTGAATCGCCTGGCGAGTGAAGGAAAAGGCGCCGGTGATCACCGCTTGACTGGCGATGACCGTGGCAATGGTCGCAAGCATCACCATCGGGAGCAGCGCCCAGCTTGGATAAAGCTTATAGAACGGATTGGTGATGGCCGCCGGATTTGCCAGCAGCAAGGCGCCCTGGCCGAAATAGTTGGTTACCAGCGACGGCAGCACAAGGCAGAACCAGGCCAGCCTGATCGGCTTGCGACCGAAGTGGCCAAGATCGGCATAAAGGGCTTCTGCGCCGGTGACGACCAGGAAGATAAGTCCCATGACGGCGAGCCCAATCACGCCGTGCGTCAGTACAAACCGGACGGCTAGCACCGGGTTGAGGGCGAGGAAGACGCGCATGTCGTCGATGATGTGGATCAGCCCGCCCACCATGAGCGTGACGAACCACACAAACATGATGGGCCCGAAGAACTGCGCCACCTTTTCCGTGCCGCGCGACTGGACCGCAAACAGCAGCACAAGGATGAGAGCCGTAATCGGCAACACCATCACATCGAGCTGAGGCGCAACGAGCTTGAGGCCCTCGACCGCGGAGAGCACGGAGATGGCCGGCGTGATCACGGCATCACCGTAGAAGAAGGCGGCACCCGCCACACCCAGCATAAGGATCAAGCCCGAGCTACGGGTCGCGACCGATTGCCCGAGGGCCATCAGGGCGAAAGTGCCGCCCTCGCCTTTATTGTCGGCATTAAGCAGAACCAGAACGTACTTGAGCGTGACGATCAGCATCAGCGTCCAAAACACCAACGACAGCACGCCAAGCACGGCATCGGCGCCGGCGGTTCCCTGCTCGTTGCCGTGTGATACCGCCTCGCGTATGGCGTAGAGCGGGCTGGTGCCGATATCTCCGTAGACGACGCCGATCGATCCCAGTGCGAGCGCCAAAAGGCGTCGGTCCGTGTGCTCGTGGTCGGCCGAATGTCCTGCGGCGACAACTGTTTGTGCCATGGAGGCGTGGTTTTCTCGAGGGTAGCCGCGGTGCCGTAAATGGGCGCGGCTTATACACCTCCCGTTGGGCGCACGATAGCCCCATTGCGCACAATAGCCTGCAACACGCAAGCAGGGTCCCTCACCCGCCACATGCACCGGGGTATCTGACCGGCCCTAGGATAATCTATTGATATGCAATAGTGTTTATCGAGCCCTGGCGGTGGCGGCGGTGGGCCCACATCCGCGTGCACGCGTGCGCCAAGGGCATGGCGGCTCAAGGCCTTCCGCAATGCCAAGCTATGCCTCCAGGGCCTCGAGCTCGTCGATCATGGTCGCGATCACGCGCAAGCCGCGGTCCCAGAACGCCTGCCCGGAGGCGTCGAGGCCGAAGCTCGCCAGCAGCTCGGCGTAAGGTTTAGAGCCGCCGGCCTCGAGCATCGCCAGATACTTGTCAACGAACCCCGGATGGCCCTCGCGATAAAGGGCGTAAAGGGAGTTCACGAGGCAATCGCCGAAGGCATAGGCGTAGACGTAAAACGGCGAATGCACAAAGTGAGGAATGTAGGCCCAATAATTTTCGTAGCCCTCTTTCAGCTCGATGGCGGGCCCGAGGCTCTCGGCTTGGACCTCCATCCACAGCTCCCCCAGGCGCTCGGCCGTGAGTTCGCCGGCGCGGCGCTCCTCGTGCACCTTGCGCTCGAAGGAGTAAAAGGCAATCTGGCGCACGACCGTATTGATCATGTCCTCGACCTTTTGGGCCATCAGCGCCTGGCGCTCGACTTTGTCGCGGGCTGCGTCCAACAGAGCTTGGAACGTTAGCATCTCGCCGAACACCGAGGCGGTCTCGGCGAGCGTCAAGGGTGTCGGGGCCAGCAAGGGTCCTTGCGGTGCCGCCAGGACCTGATGCACGCCATGGCCCAATTCGTGCGCAAGCACCATGACGTCGCGTGCTTTACCTTGGTAGTTCAGCAGAATGTAGGGATGCGCGGAAGGAACCGTGGGATGGGAAAAGCCCCCGGGCGACTTGCCCTCGCGGACCGGCGCATCGATCCAGGCTCCATCGAAGAAGCGCCTGGCGGTGTGCGCCATCTTGGGTGCGAAGGCAGCGTAGGCCGCAAGCACGATCCCTTCTGCATCCTTCCAGGGGATCAAGCGGTCCGGTTGATTGGGCAGAGGGGCATTGCGATCCCAGTAGGCAAGCTTCGGTTTGCCGAGCCAGCGCGCCTTCAGCGAGTAATAGCGGTGCGCGGTGTTTGCATAGGCACCGCGCACGGCGCTGACGAGGGCTTCCACCACTTCACGCTCGACGCGATTGCCCAAATGCCGACTATCGGCAACGTCCTTGAAGCCGCGCCAGCGATCAGAGATCTCCTTGTCTTTGGCGAGCGTATTGGAGATCAGGGTAAAGAGGCGAATGTTCTGCTTGAACACCCGGGCCAAGGCTTCGGCCGCGGCCTCCCTGCGCCCAGCGTCGGGATGCATGAGGAGGTTCAGCGTCGGCTCCAGCGCGAGGGGATGTTGTTCGCCCTCAACCTCGAAGCGGAGCGCGGTGATGGTCTCATTGAAGAGGCGGTTCCAGGCGCCGCGCGAGGGAATTGCCTTTTCATGGAACAGCCGCTCGAGCCTTTCCTCGAGCTGATAGGGCTTCTCCTTACGAAGGTCTTCAAACCAGGGCCGGTAGCGTTGCAGGGCGGGCGTGCGCAGCGCGCTTGCTAGATCATCCTCCTCGATTTGGTTCAGCTCCAGCTCGAAGAAAATAAGATCCGTCGTGATGGCTGTAATCTTTTCCTGGATGTCACCGTGAAACTTGGCGTTCTCGGGGTTAGCGGTGTCGCCCGCATAAAGTAGCCCCGCGTAGGAGCCGAGCTTGCCCACCGTATCGCTCAAGCGCTCGTAGGCGCCAATCGCCTCCGCCAGGCTGGTGGCGTTTTTAGCCAATCCGGCGAGCTTACCCTGATAAGTCGATTTGATGCGCTTGGTTTCGTTGGCGGCACGCACCAGATCCCGTGGCACGGCATCGCAGTTGGGACCGGGGTAGAGATCCGACAGATCCCAGACCGGCATCGCCCCTAAGCGGCCCGCCGCCCCGACCGTCACGTGCCGCTCGCGATCCGTGTGCTCTGCCTTGCCCGCCATGCTGTGGCTCCCGCTGCTTATGGGCCTGCCCCTGCTTATGGGCCTGCCGTTGCCCATGCGCCTGCCCAGGGGCGTGGGCCTGCCGATACTTGAAGTGTGTGGGCGCCTGCCCATCATTGCAAGCCCGAGGCCCAAGTCTCGGCCCAAGCGCCGGCCGACTGTCGCGTCGGACCCGCACAGGCCCCCCTAGCCCGCCTACCTTGAGAATTTGGGGCTAGGACCTTGGGGAGCCGGCGCAAAAAAGCCTCGCGTCATTCCGAAATGCAACGATGCATTTACCGCCCTGGGGCACTCTGGGCCGGTCTGTAACCCATGGGTGGCCGCCTGTCCGAAGGTTCGCGATCGGTCGCACCCACCACGAACCGTGGCCCCTTGTTGCGTAGAGTAACCAATCTCATGCCCAAGCTCGTCCTCATCGTCGATGACGATCCTGTCCAGCGCCGCATCCTCGAGGGCACGATCAAGCGGCTGGGCTACGAAACCAAAACCGCCCAGGGTGGCGAGGAGGCCCTGGCGCTCCTCGAAGACCCCGATCAGGCGGCAATTGCCCTTGTGCTGCTCGATCTCGTCATGCCGGGACTCGACGGCATGGAAGTGCTAAGGCGCGCCGCCCACAACCCCGCCGCGCCGCCGATCATCGTGCAGACCGCCAACGGCTCGATCGAAACTGCCATTACGGCAATGCGCGCCGGGGCCGTCGATTTCGTCATCAAGCCGACTTCGCCCGAGCGCCTAGAGGTATCGATCAAAAGCGCGCTCAAAATCGAAGCACTGCAGGGCGAACTTGCGCGCCTGAACAGGAAGGCCAATGGTACCCTGACGTTCGGCGACCTCATCATTCGCGGCGAAGCTATGCGGCGCGTCATTCAGCTTGGCCACCGCGCGGCCGCTTCCAACATTCCGGTCCTGATCGAGGGCGAGAGTGGGGTCGGCAAGGAGCTGATCGCCCGGGCCATCCAGGGCGAGAGCGAGCGCAAGAAACGGCCCTTCGTCACGGTGAACTGCGGTGCCATCCCGGAAAACCTGGTGGAAAGTATTCTGTTCGGCCACGAGAGGGGCTCTTTTACCGGCGCGGTCGACAAGCGGACCGGCAAGTTTCAGGAGGCCGACGGCGGCACCTTGTTCCTCGACGAGGTTGGCGAGCTGCCCCTCGACGCGCAGGTCAAACTGTTGCGCGCCTTGCAAACGGGGGAGATCGATCCGGTTGGTGCGAAAAAACCCGTGCAGGTCGATTTCCGCCTGATCTCGGCCACCAACGGCGACATGATCAAGCTCGTAAAGGAGGGCAGGTTCCGAGAGGATCTCTACTACCGGCTCAATGTCTTTCCGCTTTGGGTGCCCCCCCTGCGCGAGCGTCTGGAGGATGTGCCGGAGCTCGCCCTGCATTTCCTCGCCCGCTTTGCTGCCGAGGAGGGGCGCCGCCTCAATGCCATTGGCAAGGATGCGCTCGAGCTGCTGACGAGCTATTCCTGGCCGGGCAACGTGCGCCAGCTCGAGAACGCGGTGTTCCGTGCCGTCGTATTGGCCGACGGACCCGAGTTAACCGTCGCCGAATTTCCGCAGATTGCCGCCCATGTCGAGGGCTTCCAGGCTTCCATTCCGGCCGCCCCGGCACCGGTGGATCGCCGACCCGTGGTCACGGGCCCGGTCATGCTGGGCGCGGAGCATTCCATTCCGCGCACGCTCGAGGTGGGCGCGGGCGGCAAGGGCGCGCTCGGCATTCCGGCCGTCAGCGACAACGGCGAAATTCGCTCCCTGGATTCCATGGAGGCGGACATGATCCGCCTCGCCCTCGGGCGCTATCGCGGTCACATGACGGAGGTGGCAAAGCGGCTCGGGATTGGACGCTCTACGCTTTATCGCAAAATGCGCGAGTTCGGCCTCGAGGAGCGGGCGAACTGAACGGAAAGGGCGGCGGGATCGTCGACCGTTCGTTTCGCCCCGATCTTGCCGCAGTGACCGCGTTCAATGCAAATCACTGGATCCTCAAGGGGTTCAAGCGACGTTGCGAGGGCGCAAGCCCGTGCATCGATCCGCTCGTAGAGGCTGCCAGGCGGCTGAGGCAAGCGCGGGGCGGCGCTTGCGGAGCCAGGTTGCGAGGGGGAGAGACGATTGCTGAGGCGCCGCTGGGGGGTCCTGACCTGTCTCATCATCGGGCTCGCGCTGGCCGCGGGCACGTTGGCGGCGACGGCGAACGCCACGCGCGACCGCACGCTTTCGCTCTACAACATCCATAGCAAGGAAACGCTGACCATCCAGTACATGAAGGGTGGCAAACGTCTTCCCGACGCCATGCAGAAGATCAACTGGATCCTGCGCGATTGGCGCAAAGACGAACCCACCCAGATGGATCCCGATTTGATCGATCTCCTCTGGGAGATCCACGCCGAGCTCGGGTCGACGGAACCGATCCATATCATCTCGGGCTTCCGCTCCCGTGACACCAACAACATGCTGCGCAAGACCGTGGGTGGGCAAGCGAGCGAAAGCCGCCACATTCTCGGCAAGGCGGCTGACGTGCATTTCCCCGACATACCGATCCGGCAGTTGCGCTATTCGGCGCTGATTCACGAGCGCGGCGGCGTCGGGTACTATCCAACCTCGGCCATTCCCTTCGTGCATATCGATACCGACAGGGTACGCGCATGGCCACGTCTGCCGCGCACCGAATTGGCTCTGCTGTTCCCGAGCGGGCGCACGCAGCACATTCCCGACGACGGTGAGCCGATTAGCAAAGAAGACGTGCGTTTGGCACGCGCCAAGAATGTCGAGCTTGCCGGCCAGATCGCGCAGCTGCACGAGCTTCGCGCCAATCCAAGACCGCTGCAGCTGGCGTCGCTCACACCGTCATTGCCGCAGCTATTGGCACCGCCGCGCCTGATCGAGCGGCCGGCTGCGCTCGCACCGCGCCCGGGCGAGTTCGACCGCGCACGGCTGGCCGCGCTCTCGGCCGAGCCGCAACTCGCGAGCCCAAGGGATGGCATGCAGGCGGCGGCCGCCGGCTCACAGCGACCCCTAGCCTGGGGAGCCTCCTTGGGAGGCGGATCGTTCGTGCCCGCCCCCGCTTACGACGACGAGCATCCCGAAGAACTGTCCTATCGCCCATTCCCGATTGCACCGCTCTTGACGGCCACGGCTTCGCCCGACGACCCGGTGCTGGCCCGCATGGTCCATCCGGACCTGATGCGGGCGCTTGAGCTGCTTGACCAGGCCAACGCATCGCCGCCGCTGCGGCTGCGGCCGGGTCTGCCAACGGCCCGCCTGCTGTGGGCACAGCAGTTCAAGGGCGAGGCCATCAACCTTTCGGCGCTCTACGACTACGGCTTGCCCCCCAGCAACGCCGGGCTTGGCAAGCGCAAGGTGGTAACGAGCGCGCAGTAGACCCTATTCTGCGGCGTCCATCACCTGCCGTTCCGGCATCTCTTCGGCCATACCGAGAGCGTGCAGGTAGGTGGCCAAGATCGCCTCTTCCTCCTGCCGATCGGCCGGACTCTTCTTGCGCAGACTTACGATTTTGCGCATCGCCTTGACGTCGAAACCCAGTGCCTTGGCTTCGGCGTACTTATCGCGGATGTCGCCTGCGAGCGCCTTCTTCTCCTCCTCCAGCCGCTCGATCTGCTCGATGAGCTGGCGCAGCTGATTTTGCGCGGAGACCTGCAGCGTGACCATGATGCTCCCCCGGTGACGTCGCGAGATGTGCAGCAATGCGGCAGACCGAACCCTCGTCTGACGGGCCTGCAATTGGCGGACGCTAGCTGCGGGGTATTATGGCGGCAAGCCGCGGGCTTTAAGGATCCAAAGGTTTTTGCGGATGGACATTGGCAAAGTTTTGCCGACGATTCGCGAAGTGCACGGCGCTCCACCGTCCTTAGACTCGCAAATGACGGCAAGCGCGCCCTGGGCGGCGACCACTGTTGCTAGCCGCGCATTAGTGGCCGCGTCACACCAAGAGTAAGGTGGGTGCCATGGAACAGAGCATGTTGCCTCGCAAGTTTCACGATCCCGATTGGACCGCCACGCACGAGGCACGCGCCAGCGTCAGCCTCAAGCACCTCGAGACGCTTTGGATCAACACCGGCACGCTTTGCAACATCACTTGCCGCAACTGCTACATCGAATCGAATCCGCGCAACGACCGCCTCGTTTACGTGACGGCGGCGGAGGCCGCGGCCTACTTCGAGGAAATCGCGCGGCTGCAGCTGAGCACGCGCGAGATCGGTTTCACAGGCGGAGAGCCGTTCATGAACCCTCAGTTTCTGCTGATGCTCGAAGACGCCCTCATTCGAGGCTTCGAGGCCTTGGTCCTCACCAATGCCATGCAGCCGATGCAGCGCTCGAAGATAAAAGCCGCGTTGCTCTCGCTCAACCAGCGATTTGGCCAACGGCTGCAGATCCGCGTCAGTCTCGACCACTACACCCAACCCTTGCACGAGGTCGAGCGCGGGCCTCGGAGTTGGGTCAAAACCATCACCGGATTGGACTGGCTCAACGCCAACGGGTTCAGGCTGGCGCTCGCCGGACGCACCTGCTGGCAAGAGGGCGAGAGCGACGCCCGGGCGGGCTACGCGCGCCTCATCGCCGAACGTGGTTGGCGCATCGATGCGACAAGTCCCTCCGAGCTCGTGCTGCTGCCGGAAATGCAATCCCAACCTGACGTACCGGAAATCACCAACCGCTGCTGGGCCATTCTCAACAAGAACCCGGGCGACATGATGTGTGCGTCGAGCCGCATGGTCGTGAAGCGCAAGGGATCGGCACAGACCACCGTCGTTCCGTGTACCTTGATACCCTACGATCCCGCCTTCGAGATGGGGGGCACGCTGGCGGATGCGGCGCGGGCGGACGGCGGCATGTTTGCGGCCGGCGCCGTCAAGCTCTGCCACCCCTACTGTGCTCAGTTCTGTGTGCTGGGTGGCGGTAGTTGCTCGATACGCTAGCGCGCGATTGGGCCGTCGACGGCAGGGATTTTGCGCGCCACCAACGACCTTCACCGCAGCCAGGCGCCGGTACGGGCCGAACGCGCGTGAGGGCGACGAGGTTGACGCGAGGCCGCCGTGGATGGTGCCGGCAGGGGGCGCTGGTGCTGGGTCCAGCCTCGCTGGTCTCGGTGGCCCAAGATGCCAGCGAGACTGAACCCCCTAGTTGAGACAGGGTGCGGGGTAGCTGTCTCAGCCTAGTTCAAATGGCCATATCGGCCATATGGCTAAACAGCCTATCTGAGTCAGTTGCCGGCGCCAACAGGAGAATCGTTGACCCGATCGGCGCAAGCCGGTTGGCATTGGCGCAGCGCGGCGCAATATTCGCGGGGGGGCACGGGCAGAAAGGATGCAAAACCGATGCGGGAACGCGGCAGCTGCGAATTCCGGGGTTCGGTGCTGATCGCCGATGATCACCAGGTCTTCCGGATGGGGCTCGCGCAGCTGCTGCGACGCCACCTAAAGGTCAAGAAATTCCTGGAAGCGGGCTGCTTTGCCGAGGCGATGGAACATCTGCAAAACAAGGACTTGAGCCTTGCCATTGTCGATTTGCGCATGCCTGGCTTGGCGGGTCCCAAGGGAATTGCGCAAATGCGTCAGCGGCGCCCGGAGGCACAAATCGTCGTCCTCAGCGCCTCGGACTGCCGCGAGGATATTCTCGGCGCCCTCGCGGCGGGCGTTCACGGCTACATCGTCAAAAGCCAACAAACCGACCAACTGATCGACCGACTCCGTTACATTCTCTCCGGGGAGATCTACGTGCCGCCAATTTTGGCCGAGCGACCGGCCGAGACCGGGCCAGCGCTGGAGACGGGCCGGGTGCAGCCCATCCAGAGCTTGTCGCATCGGCAACGTCAGGTCCTCATGGGCCTTGTCGAGGGTAAGTCCAACAAGGAAATTGCCCAGGCGCTCAACGTTGCAGAAGGCACTGTGAAAATGCATCTGGCCGCCTTGTTCAGAGTTCTGGGGGCGACCAACCGCGCCCACGCGGTCGCCATGGGCAAACAGCTCATCGACTGAAGGCCGGGCCTCAGGACCCGTTGGGCCGGGGCAGCCAAATGGCCAACAACCGGCCATCGGGCGCTGATGGCGTCCGCTGCAGGCTATGGCCAAGGCGAAGACACAGGCGCTCCAGCAGCACCAGTCCAATGCCAAGCTCGCAGCTGCTTGCACCGGCCCCGGGCATGGACAGCTCAAAAAAGGCGCTTGTTTCGCTGGCAGGATCGACCGCGGCAGCTGTAAAGCGAACTTCGAAGCCAACCTGGTCGCCGCGGCGCCGGCAACAGGCGGTGATTTCGTCGCCGGAGCCGAACTTGATGGCATTGAGAAGCAGGCTCTTGATGGCCGTCGCCAGCAGATGTGGGTTGCTTTTGACCAACCCGCGCACGCCACGGACGCGCAGCGCGACACCCCGCCGCGCCGCAACTTTGCTCGCCTCGCGCAAGGGAACGGCCAGGACGTCGGCGAGCTGGCAATTGCGCTGCGGCGCGCTCTGTATGCCGGCCTCCAGGCGCGACAGGACGACCAGAAACTCGAGCATGCCGTAGAGCGCGTTCAACGACGCGCCAATGTGGCGGGCGGCGCGCCGCATGTCCGGCGGTGCCGAGACCTCGTCCAGCATCTTGCTCAGGAGCAGGGCGGCTTGCACGGGCTGGCGCAGATCGTGGGCCGCGCGTGACCAGAGCTCGGCGATTGAAGCGTTCTCGCCCACCCCCTTGGCCCCGCTGGTCACCCGTTAGCCTTTTCTTGCAAGACCCAAATCTGGCCGAGGCCGGTAAACCGTCGGCCACCCGCGCAGGCTAGCCGTCCGGCTCTAACCTTTCCACCAGATATACAACGAACTTGGCCCTCTTTATCATGACCAACTCCGGGTGGAAAAACGTTTGGGCTCAGCGCGCTCGGCAAGAGCGTCGTGGGGCCAAGACCAGCCGGGGTGCGGGTCGGGCCCGGTGAACTTGCGGGGTCACCGGGCCATACCGTGCGGGCCGCATTTTTGTGTGCCGACGAGGCGCCGGCGACCACAGGCGGCTGTGGTCGCCGCCGTTATTCCACGTTTTCTCCAGCATTCTCGGGTGTTTTTTGGCCGCGCCTTGGCCTCGCTGGCGCGTTATCCTACCGGTGTCGGCGCGCCGGGCCGTCGGCAAGACATTGCACCTGTCGCCCGGGCGCGGGAATTGTTTTTTATGCAATCGCAACTCTCTCAATTTGAGCGCCATCAGCTCGACGTCATTGCGCGCGTGACCCCCCATGCGATGGCCGGGCACCTATTGAACACCACGGTTCAGGCCGTCGCGCTTGCCGGCTCGATCCCGAGCGCGCAGCTCATCGTTTGGTGCCTTTACTCTTACAGTATCGGTCTCCTTCTCCTGTATCGGCATGTGCGTGGACGCGGCCACGTCCCGCGTAGCTTCGAGCGTGCGGCTCGACGGGCGACAATCTATGCCCTGCTGCTCGCACTACCCTGGGGAAGCATGTCCGCGCTCTATCTTGGAGCGCTGGCACACGACGAAGAGTTGATCTTGGTTGCGCTCGCCGTCGGTATGGCTGCCAGCGGTACCGTCCTGCTCTCGGCCCTACCCGCGGCAGCGTTCGCTTACATGTCGGGGATCTTGATCCCAGGGGCGATAAAGTGCCTCTTGCTCGTCAATCAAAGGGGCTACCTGCTGCTGGGCGTATTGGCCGTCAGCTACTGGTGGTTCCTGGCTGCTCTCATCACCAAGGTGACGCGGGAGATCAGGGAACGCAAACAAGCCGATGTCGCGCTCAACGAGAGTGAGGCTGAGCTGCAGGAGGCGCTAACGGCCGGCCACGTGGTCGCGTTCACGTGGGATCCCAAGACTGGCCTGTCGCGACGCAGCCAGAATGCGCCACAGATCCTGGGGCTTGAGTCTCAGGTAGGCGTCGAGCGCTCCAACGACTTTCTGGCGCGCGTGCATCGGCAGGACCGCGGCTACTTGGCGGGGCAGATCGCGGCACTCTCACCTGAGAACCCCACCTATTTGGCCTCTTTCCGGTTCGTTCGCCCCGACGGCCAGGAAATATGGCTGGAGGAGACCGGCAAAGCAGAGTTCGACGCGCAGCGCCGGTATATTCGGCTCAAGGGTCTGACGCGGGATATCACGGAGCGCAAGCGCGCAGAGGAACGCCAGCGCCTGTTGATCCGAGAGCTCGACCATCGCGTCAAGAATGCCCTGGCCTCCGTCGCGACCGTCGCCCAGCGCACCCGGGAAGGCAGCGGTTCCATGGATGAGTTTTTGCAATTATTCGATGGGCGCATTCAATCCATGGCGAATGCGCACGCCTTGCTTAGTCGCAACCATTGGCACGGCGTAAGTCTCGCAGACGTGGTGCACAGCGAGTTGGCACCCTACCTCGGCGCAGGCAGCGTGCTTGTCGGGGGACCTGGAGTCATGCTTACTGCCGAGGCTACCCAACCGATCGCCATCGTACTGCATGAGCTGGTAACGAATGCCTCCAAGTATGGCGCTCTCACCCGTCCGCAAGGTCGCATCACGGTGCGTTGGGATTTGCCCCACGAGCATGCGCAGGCCGGTCTGGAGCTGGAATGGATTGAAACTGGCGGCCCGCCCTGCCGCATTCCGAGCCAGCCAGGCTATGGCACCCGCGCCATCAGGAGCCTAATACCCTACGAACTTGAGGGTACCGTGGACCTGGCCTTTGCCGCCGACGGCGTGCGCTGCAAAATTGAGCTGCCATCCAAGTGCATCGGCAAAGACGCGCCGCCGGCGGACGCCGCTAGGGAGTTGAATGCCGCTGGTTTATCCGGCGCAAGGTTGTCAGCAGGGCGGTCGCCGTGAACGGCTTGTGCAAAATGGCGGCGAACTGGCCCAGCGATCGCGGCAGGTCCGCGTAGCCCGAAATGACCAGCACCTGGATGCCGCGGGCGTGGAGCCAATCCATGAGCGCGTAGGCCATCTCGCCCTTGAGGTTGACGTCAACGATCGCGAGCCTTGGCGCGTTCGCGGCCGCCAGGTCTTGCGCCTCCTTGACGGTGGCCACGGGGCCCGAGACGACCATCCCCGTCTTTTCCAAGAGAAGCTTCAAGGCGTCGGCGACCTGCCAACTGTCCTCAACAAGGAGCACGTGCACCCCCTGTAGTCCGGATGCGACCGCGCCGCGTGCGACCTCGCGCTCGGTCAGAGGCATGCCTAGTCTCCCCGTAATACTCGTGCCCATTGCAATGCCGAGTGTAGGGCACGACGCGCCGCTTGCCCACTTTTTGGCGCTGCCGACCGCCTCTAATCGCACGGCTGCAAGCTAAGGCGTTGCCTTCCCGGAGATGACCGCAAGGCCGGTGAGCTTGTGTCTCCCCCACAATGGGGATCGGACAACGCCAGCGCCGCACCACTTGAAGCCATGCAGACGACGAGAAGCACAAGTCCCACGCGTCGGCGCAGCGAGATGCGTGAGCCTGCTTGCGAAGCTCGGGCGCAGATCCAAGGGACCAAATCTGGGAGGAACTATGCGCGGTATTCGCCGGGACCTTGCGCAAGTTGCACGCTTGGCGCTGCCCTACTTCCGCTCCCCAGAGCGTTGGGTAGGCCTGGGTTTGCTTGCCGCCATCCTGGCCATCGAACTGGGCCAGGTCGGCATAGCCGTGCTCCTTAACGCTTGGAACGCACGCTTCTACGATGCCCTGCAGCAGAAGAATACCGCCGTCTTCGGGCGGGAGCTGTTGATCTTTTTTGCGCTCGCGGGGTCCTTCATCTTGCTCGCCGTCTACCAGCTCTATCTCAGCCAGGGCCTGCAAATTCGCTGGCGGCAATGGATGACGAATAGGTTCCTGCAGTCGTGGCTCAAGGGGTCAACGCCCTATCGCATGCAACTTTCGGCCAACGGCATCGACAATCCCGACCAACGCATTTCCGAAGACATCAAGCAGTTCGTGTCATACACCTTGTCGCTCGGCACCGGGCTCATCGGTGCCGTGGTGACCCTCGCCTCCTTCGTCTGGATCCTGTGGGGGCTCTCCGACGCCGCGCCCCTCACGCTCTTTGGGCATGTGCTGGCGCTTCCCGGCTATATGGTTTGGCTGGCTTTCGCCTATGCGGTCGCCGGCACCTTTGTCGTGCATTGGATTGGCAAGCCGTTGGTCGGCCTCGATATCGAGCAGCAGCGCCGCGAGGCCGACCTGCGCGCGAACCTTTTGCGTGTGCACGAGAACGCCGAACAGATTGCCCTCCTCAAGGGCGAGCCCGCCGAACGCCATAGGCTGATGGGTCGCTTCACCCTGGTTAAGGAAAATTGGACGGCGATCATGGGGCGCCAAAAGCGGCTCACCTTCTTTACGGCGGGCTACAGCCAACTGCAGGTGGTTGTGCCGATCTTGGCTGCTGGGCCGGCCTACTTTGCCGGCGCGATCGGGCTTGGCGGCCTGATGCAGACAGCGTCCGCCTTCGGGCGCGTGGAAGGCGCACTCTCCTATTTCGTCAAGGGTTATCCGCAACTTGCCGAATGGAAATCCGTGCTGACGCGGCTCGACACCTTCGAACAAGAGATCGCCGATAACGGCAGCAGCCGTGCGCGACTTGAGCTCGTCAAGGCGACGGCGCAATGTGGGATAAGATGCCCAAACCTCGCCTTGGAGAGACCGGACGGCTCGCCCCTCATAGCCATCGAAAACCTCGAGTTGGTGACCGGCGAAATGAGCTTGGTGACCGGCCGCTCGGGTTTGGGCAAATCCACACTCTTACGCGCACTCGCCGGCATTTGGCCCCATGCCGGAGGTCGGATCGAAATCCCCTGCGGCGCTCGTCTTATGGTCTTGCCCCAGCGCCCCTACTTGCCACAAGGCTCGCTCCGCGCGGCGATCATTTACCCTCATGCTGCCGCGACCAGCACTGATGCGCGTATCATTGACTTACTAAAGCGCATTGGCCTCGCCCAACTCGCCCATCGCCTTGATGAGGAGGCGCACTGGCAACAACGGCTCTCGCTCGGAGAGCAACAACGCCTCACGCTCGTGCGCGCCATTCTCACGGCACCCGATTGGCTGTTTCTCGATGAGGCAACGGCGTCGCTCGACGAACCCGGCGAGCGCATGGTGTATGGACTTCTGCGCGAGGAGTTGCCGCGCGCCAGCATCGTCTCGATCGGGCACAGATCGACCTTGAAGGCGCTGCACGGCCGCAACATCGATATGGAACATGGTCCTGGTTGGGCGAGCACGGTGATGGCGGCGAAGGCCGCTTGAGGGAGGAGGCTGAGGCGCATCGGCTCCGTGGCAGGGTGGCCCGCCTGAGCCAAGGAGCGCTTGTCGGGCTGACGCGTCCCTGCCAAGCCGCTCGGATGCATGGGCCCGCCCTGCGCCAACGACGTGGCCGCCGGCGGCTGCCCGACGCGCACTACGACTAGGGCGCGTTCTTCTTGTCCCGCGTCGCCTTCAACAGCTTGCCCGCCATTCGCCCGAGCTGATAGCCGATGCCGGCGACGGCCTCCCCGCGCGTGCCGATCCTCACCACGAGATCGGATTTTTCGCCTTTCAATTCGAAGAGCTGCTGCGCCGACATCGTTTTGGCGGCGCCTTCCAACACCACACCAAACACTTGCACGCCGGCCTTGTTTACGCGCAGCACGAGATCATCATCCAACAGGGTATAGGCGATTTCCAGGTCGGTACCCGCGAGCACTCGGTGTCCGGGTATTGGTTCGCCTCGGCCATCGAGGATGGTGTCGGACATTGCAGTCACTCCGGTGTGAGCCAAGCGAAAACGACCGGCGCAGGGATGCCGTCGCTGCCACAAAAGGGCCTTGCCCAGGCGCGTGCGCCGCGTCAGCCCCGCGCGTCGAGGCTCAATTGTACACCCTTATACCCTTTAAACCCGCCGGTCCCACCGGAGCAGTGAACAAAGGCAGTTCCTTGCCATTGCTTGCGCGCGCGAAAGAGGACGCCGCCGCAAGCTCCTGCCGCGGTACTTTGCCGATCTAGCGGCATCCAAATAAGCGCGCGAACAAGCCGGTTTGAGGCTTGGTCCGTCGCAGGTTGCCGTTCTGGTCCTGAACCACGAGTTCGGCGCGCCGCTTGTGAGCGATCATGCGCCCCACGCGTTCTGCCTCGCTGCTTGAGCCGTAGTGTCCAAACTCGCGTCCGCCGTCCTCGTGCACGATCCAGTCGTCAGCTGCTTTGGGCTGCACGCGAATTGTCGTTTTCGCCATCTGCGCAGGCTCCTCAAACGCCATCACCGACATCCGCTTTTGGCAAGCTCTTTTACGACCACAATGGTTCGACAGTTTGACCAGCTGGGTCATGGCACGGGTGTTCTTGCCCTCGGCGCCAGGCAGGCGATGGGGGCTAGCCGCGAAGACGTGCGTCGACTGGTTCGCACCGCAAACGCAGGTCCTAAAACCCAGACGGCAGGGTTGTCTTGCCACGGCCGCCAGCTTACATCCAGCCCATGTGTGGACGCATTACGCAGAAATCCAATCCCAACATCCTTGGGCTCAAGATCGCCACGCTGGTCGAGCCCCTCTATGCTGACAACACGCCGCCGCGCTATAACGGAGCGCCGGGCCAAGAGCACTGGGTGATCCGCCAAGACGTCAAAACCGGCGCGCGTAGCCTGGACCGACTGTGGTGGGGTCTCATACCCTCCTGGTGCAAGGACGACAGGCGCGCACGCAAACCGATCAACGCTAAGTCGGAGACCATCGCCATGCTGGCGACGTTTCGCGACGCCTACCGACGCCGGCGGTGTTTGCTTCCGATCGACAACTTCTTCGAATGGAAAGCGGTTAGGGGCGCCGCGGCCAAGCAGCCCTATGCCATTGGCATGCGAAGCGGCGAGCCATTCGCCTTGGCGGCCATCTGGGACAGTTGGAAACGACCGGGGACCTCGGACTGGGTGGAAAGCTTCGCCGTCGTAACGTGCCCTGCCAATGACCTATTGGCCGAAATCCACGACCGCATGCCGGTTATCATACCCGCCGAGGCCTACGATCACTGGCTCGCGGACCTGGACCCCGACCCACGCGGGTTGCTGGCGCCCTACCCGTCTGCGCCGATGCTCATGTGGCCCATCACGACGCGAGTGAACAAGCCCGCCAATGACGATGCAGAAATCCTTCGCGCCATACCGCGCGAGGATGACGAGCCGCGCCTGCTCTAAACGAGAGAGGGGCGGGCCGCGACTTGCGTCCGTGCGCGCCCATAGAGTTGCACCGCGATTGAGCTTCAAACCTCATCGACTACGTGCGGTAGAAGCCGACGCAACACCTGGGGTGCGCGCTGTCGTGTACGCAAGACCAAATCTAAGGCCTCGCACCGCGCGCGCATGGGCGCTTACCCGTCGACGGCGTTTGGGTAACGGCTTGTTGAAGCGATTTGACGATCAAATACAGTGCTTTAGTGGCTCGTTTTCATACAATTTACAACATCGGGGCGTTCCATGACGCTCCCGGTGGGCTCGGGGCCGCGTGCAGACTGCACCTAAAGGAGGGTCGGTCGATGGTCCGAAAAATCTGGTACAGGCACCTGGCAATCGCCGATCGGCTCATTGTCGAGGCCCGAGACTGCATCGACAATCAGAGGCAGCACTTGGCGGTACTCGAACAGGACGGCGAGGACACGAGCAGGGCCGCCGCGCTGTTGAGCCTGCTCGAGGAGACGCTGCATTTGATGCACCGTCACCGCGCCACCATCCTCGAGAAGGTTGCGGCTTACAAAAATCTGGAGTTGAGCAAAAGCACGGACGAGCGTGGCGATGACCTTGAGGAACGGTCCAATCCTCGCTCACCGAGTTGAGGCCCCGGCGCGCGTGCCGCCACGGGTGCGAGGTTTCACCAGGCTCGCCCCAGTGGCCGTTCAGCGATAGGCCCGAACCCTGCAGCGGCGGCCTCACGCGAAGAAGCGCCCGGGCACGCACAGATCTTCGCTAAAAAACATCCGGACAAACCCTGATCGCGGGCGTGGGTCGCCCCTAGTTGTGCCGACGCTGCGCGACCCCGTATGTTTTTTTTCTTGGCAGATGTGGGCCCGCAGCGTCCCCACAGCGTCCTAGAGGTTCTGGCGTGCACGATCCCGAAACATCCGTTGTCTTGATTGAGCGCGAAGCGGGGCAACGCCTCTACGACCGGGATTTGCGCCGCTACATCACGGTCGATGATTTGCATGCTTGGCAACTGATGTCCGTGCCCTTCATTGTTCGCGATGCCGAAAGCGGCGAGGATGTCACGGCGGCCATAATGCTTGAGCCGGCGAGACTTCACTGACTGTTACGGCGAAGGTGTGCCTCGCGGCCGCGTCTGTGTGCAGAGCGCGCCAATCCCACTGCGACCCATGCAGGCGTCGACCAGAAGCTCCCGCGCCGGTTTGACGTCCTGGGCAAATAGGCGCATAGCGCCGTGCCGTGCCTCCGCATCGATCGCGCGTAGACCACGGCTGCAGCTGTGACCATGCGAATACAGCAACGGCAAAACCGCATAAAAATCAAAACAGTGCGGCATTGACCACGGCGAAACAACTCCCGTGCGCCCCACTTGCTTGCTGTGGATCCTCTTTTGGGACATGTCGGCATGCGCGCACGACATCGAGACTAACTCATGGAATTTTGCTGACCGGCGCGCTGCTCGTGGCCATTAAGAGTGAAGGGCAAGCGGCCGAGTACGCCTTTTCGAGCTATGGCCTGGGCAGCGTCGCCTTTGCGGCGGGCCTGACCCCACCGCCCGGCATCTACGTGACGACAGCAGTGGGCGTCTACAATGCCGACATCGGCAAACCCGTTCGGTTCGGCGGGGTCACCATCAACGCCGGCGCGGAGCTCGAGGGCTTCTCCAACGGCTGGAATATCCTCTACGTCTCCCAGCGCAAACTGTTCGACGGCAACATCGGGTTGGCCGTCACCATCCCCGTTGGCCACCTCGATATCATGGCGAATATCGGTCCCCCTCTCGCGCGAGACCGCTGGGTGGGGGTTCGGTGACATCACCACCAGAGCGCAGCTGGGATGGCAGCAGGGCGACGTCTCACACCTCGTCTCCGTCCAAGCGGTGGCGCCAACGGGGAGATGGCAACCGGGCTTCACTCCCATCATAGGTTGACACCGACCGGGCATCGACACGGGCTGGGCCTGCACCTGGGAACACAAACTGTCGGAGCTTCAGCTCAACGGTTCCGCCGGCGTCACGTTCAACTTCGAGAATACGGAGACAGACCACCAGACCGGCAACGACTTTCACTTCGAGTGGGCGATTGGGCGCGAGTTTGCCAAGGGGCTTGTCATTGGCATTGTCGGTTACGACTACCGGCAGCTCACGGGCGACTCAGGCGCCGGCGCCCTGATCGGCCCGTTCAAGGGCAGCGTCGACGCAATCGGGCTCGGTGTCAATGCTACCACCTTCATTAACAAGACCCCGCTCATCTTCAACCTGCGCCAATATCACGAATTCGATGCCGAAAACCGGTGGCAAGGCGATGCGACAATAGCCTCCGCCACGCTGATTGGTGAGGCCCGCAAGCCTCTCGGCCACATTTCACAATTCGAGGCCAGCAGCCTGGCGCAACCGGAAGGGTCGCCGGCTTTGGCGGCAAACCTCGCCTCGTTCGGCAAGGCATCGGTCATAGCTTGCAGTCCGGTTGCTGCCATTTCCTGGGCAAAGCCGAGCAAAACCGGCTGCTCCATGCCGGTTTGGCCAGCAAGGGCCTCGACACCCCCACAGCACCCCAGGTCCCAGGTCGCCCGCGGACCGCTGCGGGCGCCATTTACCTCTCTTGGATTTAACGGTTTTCGCCGATGCCAACAGGATGCATCAATCACCTGAACTTGCATCGGCCGACTGGGGATGCGCTGACAAGAACAGGCAACATCCGTAATGCGTATTCTGATTGCAGATGACCACGAAGTCGTTCGCTCGGGTTTGCGGAGGATCTTGGCGTCGCAAGCAAACTGGGAAGTTGTCGCCGAAGCCGCGGATGGCAAAGAGGCGATTACCAAGGCGACGGAGAGCAAACCCGATATTGCGGTGCTCGATTATTCCTTGCCGCGCATCAACGGCATGGAAGTGACACGGCAGCTTCGGGCGCGCTTGCCCAAGACCGAGGTCCTGATCTTTACCATGCACGACAGCGAGGCGCTGATCCAGGAGCTGCTGAAGGCGGGAGCGCGGGGTTATTTGCTGAAGTCAGACGCATCGCGGCATCTGATAGCGGCAATCGAGTCTCTCGCTGTGCACAAGCCTTTCTTTACGGCCAAGGTCTCGGAACAGCTGCTCGATACGTATCTGGCACAGCCCGAGCGAGAGGGATCGGCTCTGACCAGCCGGGAGCGTGGAGTTGTGCAGCTGATCGCCGAGGGTCACACCAACAAACAGATCGCCAATCTGCTCAACATCAGTCTCAAGACGGTGGAGACCCATCGGAGTGCGATCATGCGCAAGTTGGCGCTATCTTCGAGCGCTTCTCTCGTGCGCTATGCGATTCGCACTCGACTGGTCGAAGCCTAGCTGAGCCGCGCCAATTCTGGCGCTGCGAGAGCACGATCGACCCGGTCCACGCCCGTCTGTCGCCCGCTTCGCACCCATTCGGCGGGCACACTTAGCCGACATCTGACGCCTTCCGAGGCGAACACCAAATCGGCGGTACCAGCCAGCTCATAGGGAACGAGGTCGGTAATAACGCTCGAGCCATAGTTGGCTTTACGCCGAGCGTCCACCGGCGGTCCGCCGATTTCCTTCCAATCGATGGTCAGCGGCTCGGCGGCGTGGCCGTTGGTTGGCCACTGCCAGCGGACCAAGACAAGGCCCTGGCGCCTGGAAAGCGCCCCATATTTTGCGGCATTGGTCGTCAGTTCGTGAACGACCATCGCTATCGTCTGGCCCGCCTCCGCGCTCAAAAGCACATCCGGCCCCTTGATGTCAGTGTTGCTCTTTGTGGCATAGGGCGCAAGCTCGCGCCGCAGCAATTGGGCCAAGGGTATGCCTTGCCAGCGATGACCGCTCAACAGTTCGTGCGTCAAGGCCATCGACCGAATGCGGCCATCGAGCGCTGCCACGAACTGTTGCATTGAGCTGCTTGCGTCCATCGTGTGGGCCGCCACCGCGCTGATGGTCGACAGCAGATTCTTCACACGATGATCGAGTTCGGCCACCAATATGCGCTGACGATCCTCAGTCCGCTTGCGTTCGGTAACGTCGATGTTGACACCGACCACCCGCTGCGGACTTCCGTATCTATTATACAGAACGAGACTGCGTGACTCGATCCACCGCGGCGTGCCGTCCGAATGCACGATGCGATACTCGATGTCGTATTCGCTAATTCGTTTGCGGAAGGCCTCGCGTCGACGCTCGGCGACCCTATCGCGGTCTTCAGGATGTGCTCTCGAACACCATTCGCTTCGCGTAGTCTCCACCGTTCCTTCCGGCAAACCGTGGAGCGCAGCGTAACCCTCGGAAACGTGCATTACATCCGTATCAAGGCCATAGGAATAGCTGCCGACGAGGGCCGCCTTTCCCGCCAGGGAGAGCTGCATGTTTCGCTCCGCCAGGGCATCTTCAGCTCTTTTTCGGTCGGAGATATTTCGCGTCAGGCCCTTGATACGCAGCATCTTTCCGCGGTCGTCAAACTCTGCCTTTGCCGTCTCCTCCAGCCAAACTTGGCGGCCGCTCGGACAACAGAAGCGGAAATTAAAGGTATAGGAAGGATCGCCAGGCTTGAGCCCGCGGATCGCCGCCCGGAAGCCCTCACGATCGTCGGGGTGAACCCGCGTGAGGAATTGAGAAACGCTCGCCCCGCTCTCATCAATTATGAGAGCGGCATTGTGGCTGCGGCGTGAAGCGTGCGTGCGCGCGTCCCACTCGAAGGCCATCACCTGGCCGGCAGCCAATGCGTCGGCCAACCGACCCTCGCTTTCCTTGAGTACGGCCTCCGTTTTCTTGCGTTCCGTGAGATCGATGTTGGCGCCGACCATACGCCGCGCAACGCCGTTGCGATCATAGTAAATGCGGCTACGCGACTCGATCCATCGCGCCTCGGCGTCGCCGCGAAGGATGCGATACTCGGAGTAGTGCTCGCTGCGTCCCTCGGCTATGGCATGCTGCAGATGCACGTCGAGTTGGGGCAAGTCATCCGGATGTACGCGAGCCCGCCATTCGGCGCGTGAGGTCTCCAATGTTCCCTCGGACAAACCATGAATGGTGGCATAGCCCGCCGACACTTGCATTTTCCCCGACTCCAAGTCGTAGGCGAAAGTTCCGACCAGGCCGACCTTTCCCGCGAGGGCGAGCTGGGTGTTGCGTTCCGCCAGCGTCTTTTCCGCCAGCTTACGCTCACTGATATCGACAAGCATGTTGACGCCGCCGATCACTGCGCCCGACGTATCGAAGAGCGGTGTCGGAAACGGAATGAAAGGAACACGCGTGCCGTCGGGGCGTTCCGCAATAGCCTCTGCACCGCGGATCGGTTTCTTGTGTCGCAAGGCCATCGCCATTGGACACTCGTCGTGCGGCAATGGCGTACCGTCGGGGCGATAAAGCTTCCAGGAGCCACAGTACCTACTGGCGCCGGGCTCGGGGTTGAGGCCCCAGAGGGCCACGGCGGCGGCGTTGCAATAGGTGACATAGCCCGCAGGATCGGTCATATGGATTGCGACCGGCAGCGCCTCCAGCAGACCGCGAATTTCTCGCTCGCTCTTTTCCAGCTTATCTGCGGCCTGTTTGCGCGCGGTGATATCACGGGTGATCCCGAGCCAGCGCACCGGTTGACCCGTGGGACCAACCACAATCGTACCCTCGACCGCAACCCAGCGTTCCCGACCCGCCTCCGTGCCATCGAGCGTGGGAAAGAGACGGTATTCGACCTTGCAACTGCTGCCCGCGCGCATCGACGCCGCAAAAGCGGCGTCGAGCTTCGGCAGGTCGTCGGGATGGATGAAGCGGCGCGCCTCCGCCAGGGTTTGGGGCAGGTCGTTCAGACAGTAGCCGTGAATGCGCCTGTCGCGCGGGTCGCTTTCGAAGCGACCCGTCTTGGCGTCAATACTCCACACCCCGAGTTCGGCGCCCTCGAGAGCCAGCTGCAAGCGATCGTTGCTATCCTTCAATGTCGCCTCATTGTGCCGTCTTTCGGCGAACAGGGCGGCGAGTACGAGCGTACACGTTGATAGGGCCAGCAGCGTCGCTCGCGCCGCATAGGCACGGTCGTGCAGGCTCGGCAGTTCACCCAAGTCACCCATGCCAAAGGTGGCCGTCCAGACCACGGAAAAACCCAAAATAAGCACGGCGGCAGCGGCGAAGACCGGGCGGCAGTGGGCGGCCAGCAATACGGGCAACAAGAGCCCGAGCGGAAGGACGGTGTACCAGTAGTGTGCGGGGCAACCAAACGCGAGCGCGCTGACAAGCGCGAGCCCCATAAGCGTCAGCGTACCTTCCCCCAACTCCCACTTCTCCGGTGGATTGTGCCGCAGACCTTGCAAGCCGATCAGCAATGGCGCCACCATAATGATACCTAGGGCGTCGGAAGCGACCCAACTCAGCCAAACGCTCAATGGCACGCCGTCGGACTTGTGAAATGCGATAAAGCCGACCATCGCCACCGTTGCCGAGATGGCAGGCCCGATGGCAGCAGCGGCATAAAAACCGAGCACGTTGCGCAGGCTTTCTAGCCTGAAATCATCACCAAAGTGGTGTTTGATCAGGCGCGCGACCAGCAATGGTTCTGCAGCGTTGCAGAGGCCGAAGACGGTGGCGGCGGCGAGATTGCGATCGCTTAACAGGCTGGCCAAGACACTGGCACCGGCGACGCCAGCGGCTACCGGCACTTGCACTCTGGGACCCAATGCGATGAGGGTTCCCGCCGCAATACCCGCCGCCGGCCAGAACACAGCCACGCCATCGGGCTTGGTTAACAGGGCTAGACTGAGCCGAGCGGCGAGAAGGTAGGTGCCCGCAACCGCAATCGCCAGTCCCGCTTGGGTCATCCACGAGGGTGCACCGGGTGCCGCACTGGGGATCTGCCGCCGCAGCTTCTGCATTGCACCGCTCCCTCAACCCACGCATTCAATGGCCAGCCGTTACCGATTGGCTATAAACGCGCATCGGCGGCTGAGATCCCTGCAGCATCGGTAGGCATTCGCCGCCTGGTGTGGACATCAGGAGTTGTCCTGATATTGCCGGGTGGAAAGCCCGGGGTATTCTCCCCTCGTCAGTGGGCAAACCGAGATCGCTCGGCGGGCGATCAGCGACCGGGGAGCCCTAAAGATCGCAGGCCCGGCCTCGGGGCGCGCGAGGACGCCAGCGCACCGGTGGCGAGGCCCGTGGGGGGACATGAGCAGGGGCGAGGCGCGTGTGGGGCAGGCGCGGCTTATAGCTTGGTCACGGCACGTTCCGATGCGCTGAGCACCTCACGGGTGTGCTCGCCGAGCGCGGGCGCTCGCCCTCCCACCGAGGTCGCCGACGCCGACATGCGGAAGGGCGGGTTCAGGGCCTTGAATGACCCTGCCGCATCAGCAACCTCCCCGAAGGCGCCGCGGTGCTGAAGCTGTGGATCGGCCATAGCCTCGCGCACGCTGCGGTAGGCGGCGGCCGGAACGGAATTGCGCGCAAGCACGCGCAGGCATTCCGCACTGGGAAGGTCCTTCGACCAGGCCTCGAATTCATCCATGAGCACGCCCCAGTTGGCGCGTCGGTCGAGGTATTTAGCAAACCGAGCATCCGTAATCCAATCCCCGCGCTCCGCCGCCGCGGCCATGCCGCAGAAGGTGCGCTCGCTGGCGACGGCCATGCAGATATAACCGTCGGCGGTCGCCACCGGTCCGAATATCGGCCGGGAGGGAAGCGGGGGCACTTCGAATTGAGCGGTCTGCAGTTCGCCGAGCGTAAGAGACAACATGCTCTCCAGCATGGAGATATCAAGCTGTTGACCTTCCCCCGTCGCCGAGCGCTGATGGAGGGCGGCACCGATCGCCGCCAGGGCATAGGTACCGGCCAGGACGTCGGCGACATAAACGCCGCAATAATCAGGGCGCCGCCGTCCCGGCTGATAGGCCATGTTGGCGAGATCGAAACCCGAACTTGCGTGAATGACCGGCGCGTAGGCCGGTATGTCAGCGGCCGGACCGGTTTGGCCATAGCCTGAAATCGAGCAGTAGATGAGGCGCCGATTGGCCTTACTTAGGACGGCGTAATCGAGACCGAGCCGCCGCATGACCCCCGGGCGGTAATTCTCGACGAGAATGTCGGCGTCCGCTGCAAGCTGACGCGCGGCCGCCACCGCGGCATCGTTTTTGAGGTCAAGCACCACGCTTTTCTTGCCGGCATTGAGTTGGCCGAAGTAGCTGCTCGCACCATTGCGCAGCGGCGGCCGCGAGCGCATCATGTCGCCTTCGGGCGCCTCGATCTTGATCACGTCAGCCCCGAGGTCGGCGAGTAAACGGGTGCAATGCGGACCGGCAATGGTGGTCGTAAAATCGAGGACGCGCAGGCCCGAAAACGCTCTCAGCATCTCGTTTCCTCCACACATGCCGTATCGGTCTAAGCTTCGTTGTTGAGGAGGATCGCGCGCGGCGCGCTCTCATTCAAGGGCAAGGCGCAACCGGTGGGACCCAGCGCCAAGGCCAACGCCGACCCCGGCGCACAAAGGCGCCGGCGCGGCGCCGGCGCCAAACGAGAGCCGATCCCATCGGAGGGTTAGCCTGCGCGCCAACCTTCACGGTTTTGCGGCGAGGCCTGACCGCGACCGGGTTGCCTTTGCCTCGCGAAGCCGATCGACCAGCGGTGTGCGCCGAGCTCTCAAGCTGGCAAGCCGCGCCGGACCCTGGCGCAACAGACGATGTGGAGGCGCTCCAGCCTACCTTCCGCGGGGAGCGTGGCCCACGCCCGTGACCTTTTGGTGCGGCCGGTCTCCCCCGTGCGGGGGATGTCGCGCCAAGGTCAAATCGGCCAACGCACAGAGTGCCTTAGCAACCCAAAAAATGGGGGACGTTATGAGGTTGACGTTTAAACTTCACGACACATCGCCGCCCTTTGTCGAGCTCTGCTTGGAGACATGGCGGCAAGACATTCATGGTAGTGCCCCAATCATCTCGCCGCGTTTGGCGACCGCCAACGAAATCAGGCAAAGCTGCGCAAATTTTCGCGCGCAGATCAATAGGGTAGAGCGGGAAGCGATCGCAGCCCTCGTTGCCAAAAAGAACACACCCTGATGACCCCGGCGCACGATTGTCACAACGCTAAACTTAGCACTTGCGCGGTTTGCCCCGGCTAATGTGCACTTTTTGCCGATCCCGGCCGACAGCCCGACACCCAGATGTCCAGCCACGGCACTGCGCTGCACGAGGTCTCGCCATCACTTGCAACAGCAAGGAGCTCGCCTCGACAATTGGCCGGGCGTACCGCGCGCGGCATCAGTTCAGTTGATTCGCGCAGCCGTCGCTGGGATCAATGCGACTGGTGTGCAACTTCCGAACCACCCCGGGGCGGACGGGCTTTGACCAAGCTCTAGGCCTTGGCGGCGGCGCCGCTCCTTTCGCTTTCAGTCCGTCGCCAATCCATCATAGAGGGCCGGGCTCGGCTTGGACGAGGAGGCGTTCGTTTTCGCCGACGCCAGGGTTGGTGTTAGTCTGCCTTGGCCGACGAATGCCGACATCGAGGGCCCTTTTTCGTGCTCTGTCTTCTTCCCGACACCAGGGTCCCTCACCCCACCCTGCAAGCCTGGCGCGCGCTTACGCAGTATTGCGCCACGATCGCCTCGAAACAGGTGCGATGGTCATGCGAAATCTCGAGTTTGGCTGGTTCATTCCAACGCGCGGTGATACGGACGACTATGGCGAACCCCTAAAGATTGCTGCCGGCCTGGAAATGTTCGACAGGGTGGCGCTGGCGGCCGAACGGGCCGGCTTTGAGTACATGCTGGTTCCCGTCGGTCACCAGTGTTGGGACGCCTGGATGACCGGCGCCATGATGACCCGCAAGACAACGAAGATGCGCATGCTTGTGGCCGCACGGCCCAGCTATATCAACCCGGTGCTGCTCGCCAAGATGGTCAGCACGTTTGATCAACTGAGTGAGGGGCGCATCTCCATCAACCTCATCGCCGGCCAAAGCGAGACTGAAAATATCGCTGAGGGTGTCCACTGGAGCAAGGAGCAGCGCTACGAGATCATGGATGAAGAGGTGTCAATCTTGAAGGCGTTGTGGACGCAAACAGCGCCAACCGACTGGCATGGCAAATACTATACGCTGAAGAAGGCCGAGCTGGTGCCCAAGCCCTATCAAAAACCGTACCCACAGTTCTATTTAGGTGGAGGTTCGCGGCAGGCGGCGGAGCTATCCGCCAAACATTCCGACGTGCATCTGTTTTGGGGCGATACCACCGAGCAAATCGCCGGCAACATTAAGGCGTTGCGCCAGTTGGCGGGCAAACACGGCCGCGAGCGCGACCTGGGTTTCGGCATGCGCTTGCAGATCGTCTGCCGCGAGAACGAGAAGGATGCTTGGGAGGCCGCCGATGCCTTGGTCCGCAACGTGACGACCGAGCGCACCGACTACATCAGGACCTACTACGCGCAGTCGATTGCCAATCAGCGCGTGCAAGAACTGGCCCGTACCATGGGCGATCGGATTGCACCGAACCTCTGGACCGGCCTTACCAAAGCACGGCCGGGAGCCGGCATCTGCATTGTCGGCAATCCCGAACAATGCGCCAACGTGTTGCAGCAGTACATAGACATCGGCTGCCACTCGTTCTGCTTGTCGGGCTATTTGCACGATGCGGAGGCAGACCGGTTCCACCAACTCGTTCGGCCGATCCTCCAAGATCGCAATCGCGGCCGCATGAAAGCGGCCTGATCGGTGGTAAATCGACCCCCTGTCGAGGGTCGAATCTGATCAATGCGATCGTCGTGGAGCAAGGAGGCGGCATATCGCTTCCGCCTCCTTGCCATGACTTGCCGTGGCGGATCTACCTTCCGGCTTGACCCACTGGAGCCGTAAGGGGCAGGGCGCGTGAGCCAAGCGCCAAGTAGACGCCCCCAGAGACGAGGATGCCGACGAGCCAGCTCAAATCCGCCCCGCCGAGCAGCCCGGTGGCGATCGGCCCCTGCAATGCGGGAACGAGACCGTTCTGCACCGTCCAGCCGGCGATTAGGCCGGCGATGAAGGCGATGATACCGGCCCAGTTGATGTCGCCGTAGGCGCTTGCCTCGGGTGCGCGGTAGAGCTCCGGCACGTCCACCTGACCGCGTCGCTTGATGTAGAAGTCGGCCAGGACGACGCCCGCAAACGGGCTCATCCACAGCAGTAGGCTGATCATCCAGTTATCGAACGCCTTGGCGAAAGAGGGCTCGAACACGAAGTAGATAGCGACCAGATAGCTCGCGATACCCACGATCAGCGCGATGGCGGTGCGCGAGAGGTGGACGCCCATGCTAAGGGCCGCTAGCGCCGCCGAATATACGTTGAGGATATTGGTCGCGATCGGGCCGTGCAGCACCATGAGGAGCACCAGCACGCTGGTGATACCGCCGAAGACGGCACTAACCATCTTGGCGGGATCCGTATCGAGGGTCACGCTTGCCAGAGTGGCGCCGAGGATCGCCAGCCACACGGTCGGGACAAACATGCCAACGTAGCTGTACCAGAAGACTGCCTTGGAGGAGACGGTGCGCGGCACAAAACGGGAATAGTCCGATGCCCAGGTGACCCAGGAAATCCCCCAACCGACGCCAATGGCCGTCATCAGCAGCGTCAACATCGCCAGGTGTGCGCCCGGGGCAAGCGTGCTGGTGAGACCCCAGTTGACAACTCCCGGCTGGCTCCACGCCAGGATGCTCATCAGCGCCATGATGGCTACGGTTACCGGCACCGTGTATTTCTCAAAAGTGCGGATCGCGTAAAAGCCGTAGACACCAATCAGCATCTGCAGCACCACCACAACGGTAATCACCCCCATGTTCGTCACGACGTTGTCGGGAATTCCGAACTGACCGAGAATTGCCACCGCGATCTTGACGGGGAAGTAGGTGTTCACCCCGATCCAACCGAGCGTAGTGAGAAACATCAATGCGCTCGGCAAATAGGCGCCGCGTCGTCCGAAGGCAGAGCGGCACAGCACCATTTGGTTGACCCCTGTCTTGTGCCCCATCACCGTAAAGGCGGCGAAAATCGTGCAGCCGATGATGTTGCCCAAGACGATGACTGCAATGGTCTCCCAAAGCCCCAACTTTAGAACGATGCCGAGCGCGCCGAGCGCCCAGTTGACCGGCGCGATATTCGCGCCAGCCCAGATCCACATTTGCTGTGGCCCGGTCGAATCGCGATCGGCATCAGGAATTGGCTCCACACTATGGACGTCGGCTCTCAATTCGCTGTTTGCGGGTGTCGTCATGATTTCCCCCTGGTCTAAAGCGACCGTGCCGGGCGGGGAAATCTCATCGGCGCATTTTGGGTGGCTAGCGGGTCGATGTGATCGGCCCCGGTGCCCAGGCACTAGCGCAAGACGACATAGTCTACGCAATGAGACAAAGGCGCAAGCGCTTCGGTTAAGACCGACACCAAGACAAACCGCGAGGCCTTGCTCATCTTTTGCACGGGCTGCTCGGAGTTTGCGCAACGTCCACGAAATTCTTCAAGGCCGCCGGGGATATGCTCTCACGATACCCCCTGCTGATGGCGGAGCTGCTGCACCGCACAAGCCGCCAGCCAGGGGTAGACCTTTGTCCCTTGCGGCAAACCACATGCCCTTGCCGCGAATCACTTTCGCGCTGCGTTGAACCCAAGCGAAGCGAGGCCCGCAGCAACCGCACAGGCGACCCAGCTCGCCCAAAGTGGAATCGCCGTGTCAGCGATCAAAATGGGCCAGCCCGCCAACGCGCGCAGCGCCTGCAAGAGGGCGACAAGGGTGAAGACGGCGCCGGCAAGGCGCGAATAGCTTGTAGCGCTCATGACTACACTCCCAAGAAAGGGCGCATCTTACTGGTGAACATGCGTCGCCGCCACCGACGACGCGAGTGCCATTGCGACCCAGCAGCAGTAACCGCGGCGGCCCAAAAAATCTGCCTCAGTCAGCGCCGGACGCCGTCGTCGCGCCGCTTCAAGACGAGCGCGATGCCTCCGAGCAATGCGGCTGAGGCCACCACGAGCCGCAGGGTGAGCGGTTCCGATAGGAATGCCGTCCCCCCCAGGGCGACGAGGGCAGGCATCGAAAGCTGCACCGTGGCTGCGCCGGCGGCCGGCAGGCCTCGCAATGCGAGGTACCACACGACATAGCCGAGACCCGTGGCGATCGCGCCCGAGGCGGTTGCAAGAAGCACACCGGCAGTGGTGGCTTCGAGGTCGGGCCCGGTGAAAGAGTTCACGAGGACCGCGGGGAGCAGGCAACAGAGTAGGTTGCTGGCATTCACCTCCAACGGATGTTTGGCGCCGCGGGCCAGCAAGGAAAACCATCCCCAGGCAACTCCGGAAATCATCATCAGAACGGCCGCCGCGGGAGCCGGGGCGCTAGCACCGGGCAAAAGCAAATAGATGAAAGCGAGCAGCGCCAGGCTCAGACCGATCCACTGCGCCGACGTGAAGCGCTCACCTTCCCAGAAGGCGATGCTAAACATGCTCAGTTGCACGGCACCTATCAGGATCAAAGCACCCGTGCCGGCCTCCAGCCGCAGGTAGGCGAATGAGAAGAAGACCAGGTAACCGAACAAGGCCATGACGGAAAGCCAATTGGCGCAACTTAATCGCGGCAACCGTCGATACTGTAACCAAACGATGAGAGTGAGCATTGTTGCTGCCGACAGCACTCGCAGGGTTGTAAAGGTTGCCGCGTCGATCAACTTAGGGGCCAGGGCCAGCCGGCAAAGAATTGAATTGGCGGCGAAGCAGAGCATGGCTGCCCCCGCCAAAACGATGGTGCGCGAGAAATGTTGCTTCGACATCGACGATCGGAGATCCGCGCCAAATCAAACCATCGATGACAGGGCCGCTGCCCGACATCGAATGTGCTCGGCGAGCCTTGCCGCATCGTCCCCAACCCCATTCAGGAACGACGAGTTCATTTTAGACAGCCAAGGCAGGCCCAAAAAGTAGAGGCCCGGGATCGGCGCAATACCGCGGTCATGCTTGGGCTCTCCGCGGCCATTGAGGACCGGCAGATCGATCCAGCTGAAGTCGAAGGTGTACCCGGTTGCCCAAATGACCGCGCTGACCCCGGTGGCGCGATGGTCGAGCTGGCGCGTCGGTTGCAGCACACAGGACGGATCGGCAAGCCTGGCACGAGCGTGTCGCTCGACTGGCAGGGGCAGCCCCTTTTGCTCAACATAGGCGTCTGCCCTGTCCAAAAAAGCGCCGTAGGCGGCGTCGCCGTAGGCGAGGCTGGCCTGCAAATCCTCGGCAAAGTACAAGATCCCAGCGGCCGCCGACCGCAGCCGGCCAAGGAGCGCGAGGCCCTGCTCGGCGTAGGCACGCAAATCGATGGTGTGGCCGCCATAGGCGCCCGTGATCAAGGGCAGGATGGCGTCTGGTCCGCGCTCCGCGACCGGCGTCTGATCGAGGCCCATCTCGCTCAGCCACCAGATCAGGTCGTACCCGCGATAACGGCGCGGCATGCGCTTGTGACGGCCGACGGAAAGGAGCACGCGCCGACCAGCGCGAAGGAGCTCATCGGCAATCTGCGCACCGGAGGCACCCGAGCCCACAATCAACACCGCACCGGCCGGAAGCTGATCGGGGGCCTTGTAGGCACTCGCGTGGATCTGAAAGATGTCCTCGTTTCGCAGCAGATCAGGCACTATTGGCCGCTGATAGGGCCCGGTGGCCACAACGACATTGCGTGCCGCGATGTTTTCTTCGGGTGTGTCGGCAAGAAATGCTGATCCATCTCGGTGCAACGCCGAAACCTGGACACCGCACCGGATCGGCGGTTTCACCTTGGCGGCATAGGCGTTAAGATAGTCGAGGATCTCGGCACTCGTGGCGAATCCGTCCGGGTTCGAGCTAAGATAGGGAAAATCGGGTAACCGTACCGACCAATTGGGAAACTGGAAGCGCAGGCCATCCCAGCGTTCGGCCCGCCAGCGTTCGCCGATCCGTCCCCGTTCGAGCACAAGGTGCGGACAACTACGCTCCGTCAACATGTGGCTCATGACCAGACCGGCTTGGCCGCCGCCGATTACCAATGTGTCCACACGCTCAGTGCGCATGGTGGCAGCCCTCGGTTCTATCTGCTGTGTGCAACGCCACAAATTTGCTCGGAGAGCTTGGCGAGGCGTCTTACTTTTTGCGCCGGCGGGATGGCGTGCGGACGTGGCGCAGCCACCTTGTCGAACGTGCCCTCCATTACAACCGGCGTCCTTCTATAAGCGCCCACCACACCATGGTTGTGAGACCAAGAGCGCACGCGTGAGTGCGTTGCCTGAATAGGCAATAGGCCATGCAAGCCAGCGTCGCGAAACGGGCAACGGTCGGCGTCAGCAAAAACTGCCTCACCTTTCGCACCTGATCGAAGGCCTTTAGGCATCCACGGCTGCGGCCGCAACAACCGCGAATATGCCTCAGGCTTGGAGCACCGTGTTGTGGGCACAAATAGTCTCCTACCCTCGCATCGTTCCCCGACACTCTCGGTCCGTTGCCTACAAAGCTGGCCCATCGCTTGGACCGGCAGTAGCGATATCTTTTTACAACATTGTTTAGTTTCTCTAATATAACAAGATGCGCAAGCCGCTACCGCCCCTTAGTTCGTTGCGAGCGTTCGAAGCCGTCGCGCGTCAATTGAGCTTCAGCAAGGCGGCCGAGGAGCTGCATGTGACGCCGGGGGCCGTCAGCCAGCAGATACGCGCACTCGAGGAGTTGCTCGGTACCAAGCTGTTCGACCGGACCAGGCGATCCGTTTCGCTTTCGGATGCCGGCGCGCGTATGCTTCCAGACATCCAGGCCGGCTTGGAAATGTTATCGCGCGCCGTCAGCAGCAAGACAACTTCTTTCGGCGAGCGTACATTGACGATCAGCGTGGCGCCCTCGTTCGCATCTAAGTGGCTGCTGCCTCGGCTTTCCAGATTCCACGAGCAGCATCCAGATATCGACCTTAGAATCTCGGCGACCGTTGGGCTCGCCGATTTCCAGCGCGAGAGGGTGGATCTCGCCATTCGGCTTGGTCATGGTAACTACCCCGGCCTTCTCGCGGAGCCGCTCTTTTCCGAAGCTTTGACCCCGCTATGCTCGCCTGGGCTCCTCAAGCGCAAAGGCGCCCTTAAGAAGCCCGATGACCTTCGCAAGCATCGCCTCATTCACGATACATCCATCCCCGGCGGTGAGCAGGACGCCTGGGAACGATGGCTGGCACGCGCAGGCGCCAAGAACGTATCTACCCAGCGTGGCACCAGATTTACGCTGGCCGAGCTCGCCTTGCAGGCAGCGATTGACGGTGCCGGCGTCGTTCTTGGACGGATCGTCCTGGCCGAGGCGGATCTGGCGGCGGGACGCCTGGTCCGCCCATTCAAGACCGTGCTACCCCTGGATGTCAGCTATTTCCTCGTTAGGTCGAAAGCGGCCGCTCCTCGGCAAGAGCTTCGCTGTTTTCGCGACTGGCTGTTCGGTTCACTGCAAAGCTCCTCCGACACCCACCGAGCTCCGCAAGCCGCTTGAATGGCATCGAGGCTTCGTAGTGGAGCAAGAAGCTACGACCTTATATCACGGCACCAACGTCTTGGCTTTTGTCCTCAAGCGGCGGTCCGCTCCTTCCAGACCGGCCGACGTCGTCGCACAATGGATAGATTTCAATGCTCAGACGTCTTGCCTTTGGAGATATGGATCTGGCAGCAAGAATTCATCGGGTTTCATTCGATCACGCCCTGCCTACTCTGGCAGGGCTTCATACTCCCGACGAAGATCGATGCTTCTATCGGGAACGCATGTTTCCAACGTGCCAGCTCTGGGGCGCCTTCGACGCTAGCGAAATGCTAGGCATTATTGCCTTTCGCGACGGCTGGATCGACCAACTCTACGTATTGCCGTCGGCGCAACGACGGGGTGTGGGGAGCAAGCTTCTAAAGGTTGCTCAGCGCGAGTTTGATCAACTGCTTCTTTGGACATTCCAGCGCAACATCCTCGCGCGGCGTTTTTATGCGGCGAGAGGCTTCGTACTGGTGAAGGAAACTGCGGGCGTCCGCAACGAGGAAAAAGAGCCCGACGCGCTCTACCGTTGGGCGCGTCACGTGTGAGGGTAAGCTCTCAGGAAAGGCCTGGTCTCGAGGTAGTCTGCAAAGCCGTGGAAGTCATTGTGTGCAGGATCCCGAATAGCCCCTGGAGGTTGCCCTCTCTCCCATGACGTCACATAGTCTCGCGAGCTTACGGCATGACAGCCAAAAGCCAGGCCCAGCATCGAAGGCGGGGCGCGCGCGCGCGCGACATGCCTCGCCTTGCCGCACCCGCGCCTCTCTTTTCACGTCCACGCAACCGACACGGCAACCGCCTGTCAGGCGCTGCTGGCTCGCAAGGTCGATCTCGCGGTAGTGCACATCATCGAGCCGCGCGCCGAAGATCTGATGCATGTAGAGCTGCTGGTCCAAGATCCGCACCGTTATAGTGGCGGGTGCGCACAATCCCATTGCGCGTCGGCGCGGGCTTGGCCTGGCGGAATTGATGGAGGAGCCTTGGGCGTTACCTCTCCCAGATCAACCGTACGGCACCGTCGTCTACGAGGCGTTTCATGCCCATGGGCTAAGGGTCCCACCAGTTATCGTCGGCTCGACACTGCCTTTCCGCACGGCGCTACTGATGACCGGCCGTTTCCTGTCCATGGTGCCACGGGTCGTGATGCGTTTTCCGCCGAAGCGCCGGCTGCTCAGGGCCTTGCCGATCGATTTGCCATTGACAGCGAGACCACTGGCGATCGTGATCTTGAAGAACAGAACACTCAATCCGCTCGGCCAACTGTTTGCCGAGCTTATCCGCGAAGCGGCGCGGCCGCTCGGCCGTCCAGGCGCCTGGTTCGGGAAAAGACGGGCCGCGTTTGGATGCTGGCAAAATTGCCGGTTCTGATCGGATGGTACCCCGGCGCGAACGCTGCCGATCGCAAACCTTAAGCCAATGCATTGCGGCAATTTCGGAAACACGGGTCCCCCTCCTTGGCTCCAGCTGGGTGCGCAGGGACCCCGCGCGTCCTCCAGCCTTGGGGTGGCTTCATCGGCCGCTGGTTCGCTAAGATCTCGAGCTGAGGTAGACTGCGATAGAACCCTTCGGAGGTGGACCGTGTTGAGGCGCTTGCTTGGTTCGGCGGCGGTCGGCGTCGTCATACTGGCGTGGCCCTCCTTTGCGGTTGGCCAGCAGTCGGAGCCATTGCGACGGTTGCGAAACCACATTCACCAAGACATGACCACCTGCATCGCCTTTTTCCGGCTGGTCAGCAGGTGCCTCGCAAAAAATTCTCAGTACGCCAAGGCCGCCGCCGCCTATGCCAGGGCAACGGATGATCTGCTTTACAAGGCGATCCTGTTGGGTAAGCAAATCGGGATATCGGATGACGATGCCAAATCGCGGCTGGGGGCGGCCACCGACGAGATGGCGCAGCTCATCAACAAGGATTGCGGCAACATTTCATCGCTGCTCGGCAGACACCTCGACAAGTGCACCGCCGTCGCCAGCGATCCGCTAAATCCCCTTAAGAATGCCGAGCCCAAGCCCTAGGGCCGCTTCTCTCCCCGAAGTCAAAAACACTCCGTTGTTGGCCAACCGCCACACCTGGTGGCGATCTAACGGCGCGATATCACCTGAGAAGCGAGTTTGCCCACAATCAGGCGCCACCAGACAAACGAGACAACATCGCTGATCCCTATCTTGTCGGCTCGGCGAACCACTCGGTGTCGGGTTTGACCTCGGCGGTTTCGCGCTTGTCCTGCCAGCCATCTGTGCCGGCCGGAAACCAGCGGACGTGCGTATAGCCTTTCGTCACGAGTTGCTTGCCGGCGTTCCAGCCACCCCAGCATTCCGGCCGGCAGAAAACCACGATAAGTTTGGTCTTATCGCCATGCGTCAGCTCTTCGATACGGCGATAAAACAGCTCCTCGCGCCCCACATCGAGCGGTGCAGCGCCCGCACCCGGCATCCAAATCGCATTAGGGATCGAGCGATGGATGGGCAGCCATGGCCGGTCGCTGGGAAAATTTTCGGGTTTGCGGACAGCCGGTCCAACATCGAGCAGGAGCGGCTTCTCGGCCATCAGCGCCTCGATGGCGGCGAGGTCCACAACCACCGCTCCACTGAGCATCTTCGGCGTCGGTCCATGCATGGCACCGATCCACAGCCCCTGCGGCTCGAGAACATCGGCGGCCGAGCCGGCGTACGCGACTGCCGGAACAAGCGCGGTGCCCAAAATAATCGCCGCTTTCGCGGCCGTTTCGATCAGGGCGCGCATTTTAAGCAGAAGATCAGTTCGTGGTCGCGGGCATGTCGAAGCTTTGCTCCCAACGCCCGTTCATGGTGTCGGAGGCAACGACCTTAACCGGGCCTTTTCCATCCGGGACGAAGGAGAAGGTGATGACCGGATTTGTGGAGAGCGAAATGTCAGCTTCGAGATCGAAGATCTTGCTGTCACCGTAGGACACGGAAAGCTTATCGACATAGCGCGGCGGCGTGTAGTTTCGCGTCAACTGATTCATCTGCATGCCGTTGAAATTGGGATGGCGGACCATCAGGGTCGCCTGCATCGGCTTGCCGGGAGCGACCCCTTCCGTGAATTTCATCCGCATCTCACCCATGCCCTTCATGGCCTCTTCATCGCTTGATGCAACTGGCGCCGAACAGCCGCCCGAGGCCTTCACGAACACGCCAGCCCCGAACAGACTGCCGTCCCTGGTCTCGGCCACGGCGTGCACATTGGTGTAGGTATCGACCCTGACGCGCAGCTGTAACGAGCTGGGGTCGGCAGCCGGTCCGAAGGTGACATGGGCCGCGAGGGGCGAGGGGTTGTCGTCGATTACCAGGTAGACTGACTTGATTTTGTCCTTCTCGGGCATAATCAACGTGACCGGCGTGAGCGCGGCGTCCTGCGCGCGCTGGGGAGCATCGAGCTTGATCAGCGTTTCTGCCGGCTCGATCTTGCGGTCGCCGAAGACAGACTCGGCAATTGTTTTCCAGCGCGCCGTCCGCTCGTCATCTGTCGAGGCGGAATTGGCGGCAAGGACCTTTTGGCCGGGCGCGCCGCCGATCAGGGGCACGCAGAGGACAAGTGCCAGGATCTTCACGCGTTCCTCCTCACCATGATAGCTCCGGCCCTACTCCCACTCGAGCTCCTTGTAAGCCTCTATGACATTGCGCTCATTATAGTCATCGAACAAGGCCCAGCGGCTCCGTTCGGTTTGCGCGACGGTGCGCCCCGCGTCCGCGATTGATACGCCAGCAGCTATGGCCTTCCGCGTCTCGTCGCGGAGAACGGAGAGATAGCGCGTTAGGTCGGCCACGGCTGGCGCGAAATCCACGACCACCGGCCCGTGGCCCGGCACGGCGCGGGAAACACCCAGCCTTTTCAGCCTCTCGATCTCGTTTAGCCAGCCGCGAAGACTACCATCGAGGGAAGGAAGCCGGTGCACAAAAAGCAGATCACCCGGAAACAGCAGACCGGTCTCGACATCGAGCATCGACAGATCGCAATTCGTGTGAGCTCTCCCGTGCGCGATCAGGCGGAGCACTCGGCCGCCGAGGTCGATTTCCATGCCAGCCTTCACCTCCTCGGTCGGATAGACCACACTGCCAGCCCGGTCGGGCCCGAGAACTTCGGCAAGACGCTTACGGTAGAACTCACCCCGCGCCTCAAGCGCCGCCCTCAAGGCGTGATGACCGATGATCGTCGGACGGTCCCCGGCGAAGGCCGCCGCGCCGAAAGAATGGTCCGGATGAACATGCGTCATCAGCACATGGCGAATGGGCTTGTCGGTCCGCTTCCTGATTTCGCCGAGAAGCCATTCTCCGTCCGCAAGACTGCCGCACGCATCGGTGACAAAAACGGAGTCGCGGCCGACGATGACGCCGATATTCGCAATACCACCCGCGTTGGCTAGCGTCGCCTCTTGATGTGGGCCGGCGCGGACAAAAATACCTGGTGCGACCTCCGTCAGTGCCCGCGGCGCGGCGGTGGCGGAATTCGGCAGACAGCATAGACAGAATCCGCAGGTGAGGGCCTCGCGGCGCGTCACCCGAACGGCTGCTGCCGGTTTGCTCCGGGGCTGGTTGAACGCATCTCCCAACATGCACGAAACCTTGCATGGGAAACAGCGACCGTCACCATAGCAAGAGACGACAAAAAACCAAGTCTGGTTCCGCGTTTACCGGATTGATCGCACAACCGTTGAGTAGGGCGTAGCGCCGGTGCAGCGATGCGCTCATCACAATGACCTTCGGACTGGACAAACCGGCCGCACAAAAGGTTCCAGGCTAGGACTACCTGCCTCCACTAGTGCCTGCAGCCCTGCTCATCCGCCAGTCCGCGAGCTTGCAAGCGGCGAGCCGGAGCCCATTTGCTGCGAACTCCCACCCGGACGGGAAGTTGCGCATCGTCGATCGGTGCCTACGCAAAATCTGGAGCATCCGGGCTCTGGCGCCAACTGCGAAGGCTTCGTAGCCACCTGGCCATCCATAATTCAGCGTGCAATGGGCATGGTCCGCGCCGGGCTAAGGCTGCGCTGAATTGAGCCGTCGACGGGCGTCGACGTTTTCCCCATGGAGTCAGTCTAGGGTGTTTGTTATTTCTACCAAGTATGAAAAGCAATAGAGAAATATAACTGCCCGCATTCCTGCACCGTTGGTCAAGTTGGAAATGACGGAAAGCCCCGTCTCAAAGGCTAGACTTTGCGCATTCCATAAATGCCTTCGCATCCACAGCCTGGGGCCCATCTTTCCTATCTTCTAGCATGAACGCGTACGGCGGATAGCGCATCTCAATCTCAATTAATCTGGTTTTGGCTTTACACTTAGTAAGAGTGGTATAATCTATCGATGATCTGAACATTTCTTCGGCATAGAAAAGTCGATCACGATAACACCTCTCAGTCAGATCTTGTTCTCCCGCAATAGCAACAATTTTCTCAACACATGTTAGCATTTCCACTAATTTTTGATACTCCACATCAATGGAAAGGTATCTAAGTGCACGGAGCTCTTCGTTTGTAAGGGGTCTCTTGTTGCGCTCCTCTCCTTCCCTCGCAAAAGCCTCAACGTTAGCATCAACTCTTTGTCGAACTTCTTCTTCTGACTTCTCGTAAATTTCGCGGGTCACGTTCAGCTGTTCATCGCTTAGGTCCTGCGCGGCGGAAATCGGTTGAATCCAAAGTGCGATAAAGACGAGGACGCATGGCAGCGTAACAGCCATGTGATCCGTTAGGGTGCGACGCATGGCAACCTCCATACGCGATCGCGGTTCAAGCCTGGCTAACACCAAATTCTTGGCAGCATTGGGTTTTGTTATTCCGATATCAACATTCCTATCGGATCCAAGCAAAACCTCCGCTGACTAAGCCTCCGTTGTATTTTTGCCGAAAGCGCTTTGAGCCTCATTTCGTTGAACGCTCCGAGGACATGCGCCGAGCCCTCCCAAAGACTAAGATTCCCATAAGCGGCGGAATGGTCGAATGCGGCACGCAAGCAACCGGCCCTCTTGATGCCCCATGGCCCCGGCGTGGTCTTCCCTTAGTCGGCGCCTCTTGATTGCCTTGGGCCGCGCGAATGGCAACTCAATTGTATGCAGACCTCAGATCCCGTTGCGGGCAACGCGAGTTGAGCACGCACCAGGGATTGGTTGGCGGTCTCACCCCGTGCGCCCCGGTTTACCGCCGGCCCTGTGAAGTGGTGCCAAGCTCTAGCTCTAAGTTCTTGATTTATTTGGTGCCCAGGGGCGGAATCGAACCACCGACACCGTGATTTTCAGTCACGTGCTCTACCAACTGAGCTACCTGGGCGACGCGAGGGACATCACAGGGCGCCTCGCAAAGCGGCGCTGTTATAGGGGCTCGGCGTACCCCTGTCCAGCAGGCGGGGCCAAGAGCAGGGCCGGGCTTATTGGGGCGGTCGCGCCGAGATCAGCTTCAATAGGTCCTTGTCCCGGCTGATGACGGCAATGTCTTTGCACTGCGCCTTGTTGCGCTGGGTACATTCCATCGTGACCTTGTAGGGGACTTGGCCAAACTTGTAGACGGTGTATTCGGCAATCGCACCCTCCATGCCCTCCTCGGTGCGTTCATCGAAGACCGAAACCTGCGGTTCGACCGCGGCGCCTTGGCTGCTTGGCCCGTAGAGGGGATAGTTGGACGGAAATTGGTGCTGCACCCTTAGGTCGGCCTCGACCGTGATGGTCATGTCGCCGTAACGGTCCACGATCTGGTACCAGACTGGCTCCGCCTCATCGGTAATGATGGTGCGTTCGAGCTGTGGGCGGGCCCCGGTCGAGAAGGCGTTGCTGGCCGTTGCCGGCGGCGTGTCGAAGGCAAGCACGGGCAATTTCAGGCGGGCGAGCTTGGCCTCGTCGGGCGAGCCGGGACCGACAGAGAGCGGGGGATTGGCCGCCCGATCGCGAACAAATGCTGCGATTTCAGGGTTCTGCCAATCGACCTGGATGCTTTTTTCCTGCCCAAGCACCGGCCGGGGCAACAACAGGCACAGGCCCGCCACCAGTGCCAACAGGGGACCCCTGGTCTGATGGCCTTTTGACGTCATTGCTCAACTCCCTCGGCTGCGATCCCCAAAACCTCGGGGCGCTCAGGCCAGCGCCACTGCTGTCACAATTGCGCGGCAAGAGCATGGCCGCCGGACTATACTGCCGATAACGCCGCGGCGCCAAACCCAAGCCGTCGCGCACTTTGGGGGAGATTGCCGATGCCCGCCGCACACGACAAGCCACGCCGCAGCCTGTGGCGACGCCCGCTATTTCTCATCCCCTTCGGTCTCCTTCTTACGCTGGTGCTCGGTGTTGCGGCTCTCGTCGTAGCTCCGCCGATCGCCTTGGTGCGCGAACAACTTACGCGCATGGTCGAGGAAGCCACCGGCCGAGAGCTCAAGATAATGGGCGCAGTCAAGCTCGCCTTCTATCCCAAGCCAAGCCTCGTCCTGGAGGACGTCACTCTTGCTGGGCCGCCGGATGCTGCAGGTCCCGAGCTTGTGCGCGCTGAGCGTATTGCCGGTGAAGTCAATCCGCTGGGGCTGCTCAGCGGCAGGACAGAGATTGCAAAGCTTGAAATCGTTCGTCCAACCCTCACCCTTCGCCCCGAGGATCGTTCACTTCTCGACCGTGTGTCGCAAAGTCAAACCGGCGGCATCGGCTTGCAGGCCGATGCGATCGTTTTCCGCCAGATCACGATCACCGACGGCTCGGTCAATTATCTCGTCCGGCAACCCAATCCGAGTTGGCGCATCGATCAGGCCTCGGCGACCTTCGCTGATACTGCCGGCAACGGCGAGACCAAGGGCAGCGGCAGCTTCAGGTGGCGCGACGATCGGGTGACATTTAGTTCCGTCCTTGCGGATGCGCGCGCCTATGCCCGCGGTGAAACCTCGCCGCTGAGCGTCAAAGTCGATATGAAAAACCTGGCGCTCGAAGTGAAGGGCGAGCTTGCCCCAAAGGACAATCCCCATCTCAACGGCACTCTGGTGGCGAGCACCAATTCGGTGCGGGATCTCGCACGCTGGCTCGACGCCGATCCCGGGGCGTATGCGTTAAAGGGGCCTGCGAGTTTCGCAGGAACCATGGTCGCCAGCGTCGATCAGGTCACGCTTGCGAAGGCATCCCTGAAGATGGACGCCGGTGAAAGCACCTGGGACACACAGATTCGCTTTGGCGAGCTGCGACCCCAGGTCACCGGCAACATCACCTGGCGGCGGCTCGACCTACAAAAGCTTCTGGGCGAAGCGCCGAAAATCCCGTCGCTCGCCGTACAGGCACGCGCCGTGGATGGCACAAACATCCCCTCGGCGTGGCAGGCCCTCGTTACACAGCTCGCCGCGCTCAATGCCTCGCCAGGCGTTGCACTGAACGCACTCGCGACTTCGTCAGTGACGCGGCCCGACCGTAGTTCCTGGAGCGTGGAGACGCTCGATCTCGAGGCTCTCACGGCCGTGGACCTCAACCTGACGACGGCCGCAGACCTCGTCACGCACGGGACCGTGCAGATGCAGGATGCCCGCGCCGATGTCCTTCTCCACGACGGCAGGCTCACCTATACGCTCAAGCAGATCGGTATCGACAAGGGCCGCGCCACGGGCCGGGTAGACGTTGATGCGAGCACCAAGCCTGCCAAGGTGGCGCTCAGTCTCAGCGCCAGCGACGTGCCGGCCGAAAAAGTATTGGCGCAGGTCGTCGACAATGTCTTTCTCAGTGGGGCCGCCAAGCTGGATCTCGTGGTAGCGGGCGAAGGACGCAATGCGCAGGAGGTCCTGAAAACGCTCGATGGTAAAGTCGACGTTACGATCGAGAAAGGCCGGCTGATCGGCTTCAACCTGCGGCGGGCGCTCCTCGAGTGGTGGCGCAGCTGGTCCTACGACCCCCAACAGCGAACAAGCTTCGACAAGATCTCCGGCAACTACGGCATCAAGGACGGGGTGGTACGAACGCTTGGCGATTTGTCGCTAACTGGACCCGAAATCGAGATCACCTCGAATGGGACCATTACCCTGCCCTCGCAGACCCTCGATCAAAAAGTCCGCCTCAAGGCCTTTCCCCCACCCCAACACCTGGCTGTGCCCCTGCGCGTGGGCGGTAGCTGGGAACGCCCATCGATTTCGTGGGATTGGTTGTCGGTGTTTTCCGACCCATCCGTTTCCGCGGCACCCACAAGCGTGACGAGCGCCCCAGATCCCATACCACCGGAAGTCAAGGCGAGTATTCAACAAACCCTGAACGGTCCGAATGCGGACCAGCTTCCAGCGCAGGTGCGCGAGATGCTGCAGGCGTTTGCGAGCCAATAGGCCATCGGCGGCTGGGGGGCATGGGTACCCCCCCCGCGGCCGGGTCTGGCACGGGCTCCGTGGCGCCCAGCTAGGCCAGCGCTGGCCCCCTAGGAGACCTGCATTAAGTCGCGTTGCTGGCGACGTTCCCAGGCGAGTGCCGTATCGATCATATCGTCGAGACCATAAAGGGTGCGCCAGCCGAGCGTTTTGCGAATAGCCGAGGCATCGGCGATGAGAGCCGAGGGGTCGCCCGGCCGACGCTCGGCCGCCGCGACACGCAGATTTCTCCCATGGGCCTGCTCAACGGCGCGGATCACCTCCAGAACCGAATGGCCTTTGCCGTTACCGCAGTTGAAGCAGGCATTGCGGCCGGACCGGCACAAAAATTCGTAGGTGGCGACGTGCGCGAGCGCCAAGTCCGTCACATGGATAAAATCGCGCACACACGTGCCGTCCGGCGTGTCGTAGTCCGTACCGTAAATGCGCATGCCGTCGCGTTTGCCAACGGCGACCTCGCAAGCAACTTTGACAAGATGTGTGGCGTTCGGCGTGCTCTGCCCCGTTCGCCCCTTAGGGTCGGATCCCGCCACATTGAAATAACGCAAGATACCGTAGTTGAGGCCCGAAGCTGCCGATATGTCTCGAACCATGCGTTCCACGAATAGCTTGGACCATCCATAGGGATTGACGGGGTTGAGGAGCGAGGCTTCCGACACCGGCGTCCCCCCGGTGGGACTGCCATAAACCGCCGCCGAGGAGGAGAACAGGAAGCGCTTGACCCCTCGCGAGACGATGAAATCGACCAAGTTGAGGCTGCGAAAGGCATTGTTGCGATAATACTTGGCAGGATCAACGACCGACTCCGGCACAATCGCGGAGCCGGCAAAATGCAGGACCCCGTCGATCGTGTGTTGCCGGAGAACTGTGTCCAAAAGGTCGCGGTCAGCAATATCGCCGTGGTAGAGCTGGACGGCGGGTGCCAAATTCTCCCGAACGCCCGTCGAGAGGTCGTCGACGACCACGACCTTGTAGCCTGCATCGAGGAAGCCATAAACGGCATGACTGCCGATATACCCAGCACCTCCTGTGATCAACACAGTTAGCATGGACGCAAACCCCTGACAGGCGCTCTAACCACGCCAAACCACGTTCGCACCTTCTCTAGCACAGGCACTGGCAACGCCCTTGTGGGAATGAATTGATGCCTCGATTAATGGTTACCGCTAAGACCGCGGGTTGAGGTGTTGACGTGCCGGGGGATGTTAATGGCAGCACTTGCATGGCTTCGCCGACTTGTTGTGTCCGTCGGGATCGGCACCACGAGCTACGTTTTGATGCTCGGTATCATGATCTTGAGCGTGGTTTACGACCGCGAGCTGGAGCCGGTAATTACCTCTGCATTCAACCTCGGACGCCGCATCGTCTCCGCCTTCGACGAGCTCGCGTCGGGCAGCCACTGGGGACAGGTCGCGATGAACCATCTGCGCGAACGCGTGAACATGACGCATGTGGTTCTCTCAATCCCGGCCATCATTGTTGCAACGATCGTCGTTGGTATCCCGTTCAATCGGCTTCTCGGGGGGACCCGGACGGCGTTGCAGCGCATCGCAATCGCCCTCGTCAGCATCCCAGCCACGGTCGTGCTCGCGGTCGTCCTCTTCACCTTCAACGCCCTGATGCCCGCCGTTTATGCCGAGTTGTTGCGATTTGCCGACTGGATCTGGCAAGCCTCGCTCGATGCGCTGAGCGCCGCGGGTGATCGTCTGCCCGGGGCACGCAAGCTCACCAATGCCGCGCGGCAGGGCTTCTCTGGCCACCACTACGTGATTATGGCCTTGTGCAGCATGCTGGCCTCCTTCCTCGTTAATGCCATCTTCGTCTCCTTCTCCAGCTCCCGCACCAAACCATCGGACCGGTTGCGGCCGACACCTTAGATCCAGCATGGCCGACGCCGCGTGACTTGCAGAGGCCGTGGCAAATCGACCACGCATTTCGCGTTTGCTAGGGAGTGGTTAAGGATTTGATACCCAAACTGCGCGAATACACATATCGCTCGGGAATCACAAGATTTTTGTGGTTATCGGATCCCAGAGAAGCAGAGGGCAGCACATGAAACGCATCGAATTGAGCATCCCCCGGATCGCCCCGGGCAAGGCAAAAGCCAAAGTGGAAACGGTCACGCTCCGGCACCTCGCCACGGCCCTTTCGGAGGCCCATGCCGTCAAGAAGGGCGAGGTCAACGCCATGCTGGTGCACATGGTTGAGGACATCGCCAAGCACCTAAAAAAAGGCAAGCGCATTCGCTTGAACGGCCTCGGCATCCTGCAGGTCCGCAAGCGCCCGGCACGTATGGGGCGCAACCCTGCAACCGGTGAAGCGATCAAAATCAAGGCCAAGAAGAAGATTGCATTCCGCGCGGCCAAGGACTTGAAAGAGGCCATTTGACCGGCGACCGAAAGATCTACCTCGGCCTCGCCTCGTGCGGGGCTATTTTTTTGCTGAGGCTTCGCTCGACAATCGTTCGCTTGCGCCAAAGCGCTGCGCCGTCCTCGCCCGAGCCTTGGAGGCTTCTACGTCGCGGTCACGCGGCGGCGCATGCGTGACCAGCGCATGCAACAGTCGGTGCGCCGCTTGCGAAACCTGCTCCACGGCAAGATTGAACGCCTGCTCGTTAACCTTTGAGGGTCGCGTAAAACCGGACAGCTTGCGCACGAACTGAACCGCGGCGCCTCTGATCTCCTCGTCTGAGGCGGGTGGTTTGAAGTTATGCAGGGTTTTGATGTTTCGACACATGAACACCTCCGACACCACCATCCGTCTGGCGAGACTAGTCGACCAGCAAACGGCCAACGACGGTCGCCTCACCGCCCGCCCCGATGCGCACTACCACGATCTCTCCTTGCGCCGGATTGATGCCTATCAGCGCCGAGATGAGAATTCCGTGCGTCACGAACAATACCCGTGAGCCGGGGTCCAATTTGCTCAGGTACGATTTAAGGGCGGCGACCTGGGACGCCCTGTGCTCCTGGCGCCCGACGAGGTTGCTCAGGGCGGCGAAGTCCTCGGCCACCTTCTCGCTAACCAGCCGCGCCGTCTCACGGCATCGACACCAGGGGCTGGTCAAGACCTGGTCGAACGCCACGTGGTTGCGCGCAAGCGCAGCGCCGGTGCGGCGCGCCTGGGCACGTCCGTCTTCGCTCAGATTGCGCTGGGTTGCGCAATCGTCGAGACGAAAGCCCGCTGGGTCGCCGGCGGCGCCGGGAGCGTCCGAGTGACGCATGAAGGCGGCATGCCCGGGCTGCCGAAGCGCTTGCCAGGGATCTGCCTGTCCCCGGGCGTCGCCGGACCCAGCCAGCAGCGCCATCGCCACACAAAAGACGTCACCGAGCAGCCGCTGCGTAAGCAGCGATCGGCGCGGCCTCAATTGTGGTCCTCTGGCAGGATGGGCAGCGGGAAAAATTCGATCCCTTCCTCGCTCAAGGCCTTGGCCTCATCGGCCGTCGCCTCGCCGTGGATGCCCCGCGCGGGTGCCTCTTCGTAGTGGATCTTGCGTGCCTCGTCGGGAAAGCGGGGGCCCACGTATTCCGATTTAGCCTCGATCTCCGCTCTTAGCTTGCGCATGGCGGCCATGAGTTCGCCGTGCGCGGCAAGCCGATGTGTCTCAGGCTTGGCTGCTTCCCGGGATCTGGCCACTTCCTTTGCCACCCCCTCCTTGGCGGCCGAGCGCTTCGTTAGCTTCGGCGCCATCAGAGCCTTGGAAACCTGCGTGCTCCCACATTTGGCGCACGACAGTTGCTTGCCTTTGGCCTGCCGATCGTAAGCGGTGCTGCTAGCAAACCACGCGTCGAATTGGTGGCCTTTCTTGCATTTGAGGCGATAGCGGATCATGAGCTTTGCTTCGTCTCCGCCATCGATAGGGCAGCAACCTGAAAGGGGCGGTCATGTTGGAGCGAGGGGATGCGCTGGCGTGCCTGCGTTACCTCGGCACAGTTAAGATCAGCAACAATGACAGAAGTATGAACGCCGCCTTCGGCAACGATCTCGCCCCAGGGCGAAACGATGAGACTGTGGCCATAGGTTTCCCGGCCACTTTCGTGCTTGCCGGCCTGCGCTGCGGCCAAGACAAAGCAACCATTTTCAATGGCGCGCGCCCGGATCAGCACGCTCCAATGCGCCTCGCCGGTGGGTCGGGTAAAGGCAGAGGGAATGGCCAAAAAATCGGCGCCCGCCCTAGCGAGCGCGCGATAGAGCTGAGGAAAGCGCAGGTCGTAACAAACCGTCAGTCCCAATACCCCCCATGGGAGTTGGGCCAGCACGCCCTGGCTGCCGGCTTGATAGTTCTTCAACTCGCGATAGGTCTCCCCATTGGCAAGCGCCACGTCGAACATGTGAATCTTGTCGAAGCGTGCGACGATCTTGCCGTTTGGCGCAAATAGGAAGGAGCGGTTGGCAATCTTGTTGTCGGCTAGCAGGATCGGCATTGAACCGATATGCAGCCAAATATTGAGCTCGAGCGCCAACTCGCCGAAAAAGCCGACCGCGCGGTTACCTACTTCGGCCTCAACGGTGGCAAATAGACGCGTGCGCTCCATTTCCATCAGGCTGGTGACCTCGGGGGTCTGGACGTATTGGGCCCCCCGTCCGACCGCCTCTCGGATGAGCTCGCTCGCCTGGCGCAAATTCCGTTCCACGTCACGTCCCGTGCACATCTGCACCAAGCCCACGCGGAAGGTGGAGGCTGCTGGTTTGGACATCGCGCAGGCGTTCTCCGGCCGTTGTTGGCGCTAGTGTAGAGCCTGGGCAGCTGCGCGCAAAGTCTTGAGATCACGCCCTTGCCCAGTTGGGTACCTCTGCCCAACCTCACGTCGAAAGGGGCGCCAGGAGGTCTAGGCTGGTTTTCCGTTTGGCGGAGGGATGGGCGCTGTTATGCGTTGGCGGGAGCTTGAGCTGGGCGGAGCGGCCGCGCTGGCAAATTGGGGCGCTTTGCCGGCCTTGCGCGTCGGCGCCGTGGGTCGCGGGCTGGCAAGCCCAGCCGCGGCCGTCGCATCCGGACGGCAACACCAGCGACGCGGGACCTCGCGCGCATTGAACCAGCGGCTGGTGCCAACTAGCTTGGCGCCATGGCCGATGATCCTGTTATTTTTGACCGTACCTTGCTGCGCCGGCGACGCCATCGGGCCGCTCCGGCGGCCAGCCGGCACGACTTTCTGATCGCGCGAGCGGCGGAGGATCTGCTCGAACGGTTGGCGATGGTGCGGCGGCAGTTTGCCGTTGCGGTGAACCTCGGTGCCCAGCACGGCTTGCTCGGCACCCGGCTGCAGTCGCTTCCTGGCGTCGAGGTCGTCGTCCAGATGGAGGCGGCTGGGGGCCTGCTCCAGCAATGCAGCGGCCTGCGGGTGCAAGCCGACGAGGAGGCGCTGCCCTTCCGCAATCACTCCCTGGATCTCGTGGTATCGGCACTGGCGCTGCAACTCGTCAACGACCTACCGGGCACGCTGCTGCAGATCCGCCACGCCCTAAAGCCGGACGGATTGTTGCTCGCGGCGGTGTTAGGTGGCGCCACCCTGCACGAATTGCGAACCGCATTCTTCCTTGCCGAGGAGGAGGTCGAGGGCGGTGCCAGTCCTCGCATTGCTCCGTTTGCAGATGTGAGGGAACTGGGTGCCCTCCTGTTGCGCGCCGGCTTTGCGCTGCCGGTTGCCGACGCCCAGACCGTGACCGTCACCTATCCCAACGCGCTCGCGCTGATGCGGGAGCTTAAGGCCGCAGGTGCTAGCAATGTCCTGTTGGCACGCCGCCGCCGGCCCCTCCGGCGAGCAACGCTGCTGCGTGTCGTTGAGCTTTATGCCGACCGCTTCGGCTTGTCCAACGGTCGCGTCCCGGCCACCTTTGAGGTCGTCACATTAACGGGCTGGGCACCGCATGAAAGTCAACCGCAGCCGTTGCGACCGGGATCGGCCACGGTGCGGCTTGCCGAGGTGCTTGGAACGATGGAGCGCGGGGTCGGGCCAGCGCTGGACGAGGGTTAGGGCGCGCGGTCCTTCATCGCATTGGTGATTTTATTGCTGCTACTGCTCCAGCTGCTGTTGCCGGCACCGAGCACGCCGCAGCCGCGGTTCCTCTGCCGCCCGCCAATACTCGTCATGGCCAAGCCTCTCCCAATCCCCGCTCGGTCCCGCCGCCGATCACAGCAGATCCCGAAGCATCGCCTTCAAAGGCTCATCCGCCGGCGGCATCGCATAGTCACCAAGGCGCGTGGCACGGACCCAGGCAAGCTCCTGTCCCTGTTGCGCCTTCACCATCCCCTCCCACTTGCGACACAAGTAAAGAGGCATCAGCAGATGGAACGCCTCGTAGCTGTGGCTGGCAAAGGTAAACGGCGCGAGGCACTTTGGCGTGACCCTGATCGCGAGCTCCTCTTCGAGCTCACGGATGAGGGCCGCATCGGGTGTCTCGCCCGGCTCGACTTTGCCGCCCGGAAACTCCCAAAGTCCCGCGAGCGGCCGCCCGGGAGGACGCTTGGCCAGCAGCACACGCCCGTCGGCGTCGATCAGCGCGCAGGCAACGACAAGCAGAATGTCCAAGCCCATGCGTATGCTCCAGCCTAAGGGGGAGACGTTAACACTTCGGCCGACAGGGGGATTAAGGATTGGCAAAACATCGCTGGCCCTATCCGGAGGCGTTGGCCACACCCCGCGGGGCATCATCCCATTCCCCCGCCCAACCGGCCCACTGCCCGAAGGGCGCGCGCCCTAAGTGGCCCGGCGACACGCACCTCTCATTTCCCGACGGTCACCCTAGCTGCGGTAATCGGCGTTGATGGAGATATAATCGTGCGTCAGATCGCAGGTCCACACGGTGGCCTCGGCGGAGCCGACCCCGACGTCGGCACGGATCAAAATCTCGCGGCCTTTCATGTAGTCGGCCACCACGCGCTCGACATAGTCGGGCGCGCGCTGTCCGTTGCGGGCAACCTCGTGCGGGCCGAACCGGATCGAGAGCTTGTCGCGGTCCACCGCCTCGCCGGACTTGCCGATCGCCATCACGACGCGGCCCCAATTGGGATCCTCGCCAAAAATAGCGGCCTTCAGAATCGGCGAATTGGCGCACGCCAGCCCGATCCGGCGTGCGGCTTCCCAGCTTTCCGCCCCGCCGATTTCGATGGTGATGAATTTGGAAAGACCCTCGCCATCCTTGGCGACCTGGACGGCAAGATCGCGCAGCAAATCGTGCAAGGCGCCGTCGAAGGTGGCGAGCTGGCGGTCTTGCACGCTCGCGACGGTGGGTTGACCGCGCTTTGCTGCCGCGCCCGTCGCAAATAACAGGCAGGTGTCGCTGGTCGAGGTGTCTCCATCGATCGTCATGCAGTTGAACGTTGTGCGCACGTGGCTTGCGAGCAGACTTTGCAACACCGCCGGGGGAAGAGCGGCGTCGGTGAAAATGAAGCAGAGCATCGTCGCCATGTCGGGCGCGATCATGCCGGCGCCCTTGCAGAAACCGTTGATGCGGATCGGCACGCCTCCAATTTCTGCCGATCGGGTCGCGAGCTTGGGATAGGTGTCGGTGGTCATGATCGCGCGCGCGCCGATTTCGAAGGCGTCGGCCGAGGCCGAGTGCACAAGCCCGTCTAAGAGATGCGCGAATTTGTAGGCATCGAGCGGCTCGCCGATGACCCCCGTCGAGGCCACGTAGACTTCGTCGGCTGCGCAGCCGACGGCCTTGCCCATTGCCTCCGCGGTGATGCGCGTAGCCTCGCTACCCTTTTGGCCCGTAAAGGCATTGGCATTGCCGGAATTGACCACCAGCGCGCGGGCACGGCCGTGCCCAAGATTGTGACGGCACCACAGCACCGGGGCCGAGCAGGTCTTGGAGCGGGTCAGCACCCCCGCCGCGGCCGTGTCCGGGTCCATCACCGCAACCATTAAGTCGGTGCGGCCCTGGTATCGAATACCCGCCTCGCAAGCCGCCAGGCGCACCCCTTCCAGGCCGGGGAGCACGGGCAGTCGGGTGGGCGCGAATGGCGACGGCTTGGTTGCGATGGCCATGATCCCTCCCTACGGCAGGCGATCACGCCGGCCGCTACTGCTTTGGCAGGGACGGCGTCCGATCGCTTTCGACCGACTTCCTAATGTCTGGATCGATGTACTCGATCTGGGCCTTGCCGCGCAATTCGCCGGCGATCTGTTGCGCCTTTTTATAAATCATGGAGGCCCGCACGCGATCCTTGACATCCTCGAAGGCGGGCGCGCTACGCTGCCGCCGTTCATCGACCTTGACGATATGCCAGCCGAACTGGGTCTCGAAGGGCTCCCCAACGTCTCCGGGCTTTAGTTTGAAGGCGGCCTCTTCGAATTGCGGCACCATTTGTCCGCGCGAGAAAAAGCCGAGTTCGCCGCCCTGGTCCTTCGACCCGGGATCCTTGGAATGCTCCCGCGCAAGGGCGGCAAAATCACCGCCGTGCAGGATTTTTTCGAAGAGTTCGCGGGCTTTGTCCTTGCTCTCAACCAAGATATGGCGCGCGCGCACCTCGTCCTCGGGCTTCAAGGCGCCAACCTGCTGATCGTAATACCTTTTGGTCTCCGCATCGGAGACTGTCTCCTTGACGCTCTGGTCAAAGTAGACGTCACGCAGGGCCCGCCGGCGCCAATACTGCATCCGCTCATCGAAGCTCGATCCAGCGCTCAGCTTTTGCTTCTCGGCGGCATCGGCAAAGAGCTGGTTCTCGATCAGGAATTCCAAAAGGACACGGCGCTTTGTGCCGTCCGGCAGGCTACCGAGATCGCTGCCAATTTCCGTCTCGGCGAGCCGCATATCCGCCTCGGTGATGATCTTGCCGTCCACTTTGGCGACGACACCGTCCTGTGCCCGCGCCGCCAGTCCACCGAAAGCCATAAGGGCAATGACGCCGGCCGCGGCCCAGCGATGTGTCACAGTCACGTGATGGTCCTCGAATTGTGCTAGGATTTTCTTGGCCGAAAGCACGTCGATCCATAGCCGAGCCGTCGCCCAGGGCAAAGTTACGTTTGCGTCATGGGTAAAGTGTGGCGCGGGCGGGCAGCCATCCCTTCGTTGACAAGGGATATGGCGCTCCTTATTTGGAATAGGCCCGGCGGGACCGGCTATTCGCAGGCGCTTCTTCGCGCGGGTTCATGCTTCCCCTGCAGTGATAACGCTCGCGAAGCCCGGCGCAGGTCTGGCTTCTGCAGCGTCGGCCGACTTGTGCTATTGGCACGGCGAGGGTTCGGAGGGCTGCCGAAACCCGGCGCGTGAAGTGAGGAACCTTGCATGCTGTCTATCGGCACTTTAGCTGCCAAAGTGTTCGGCAGCTCCAACGACCGCAAAGTCAAATCCTACCGACCCAGGGTTGCGGCCATCAATGACCTCGAACCGGAAATGGTGCGGCTCTCCGATACCGAGCTCAGGGCCCGAACGGACGCCTTGCGCAAGCAATTGGCCGATGGCACCCCGCTCGATGATTTGCTGGTGCCGGCGTTTGCGACCGTGCGCGAAGCGGCAAAACGGACCTTGGGGCAGCGCCACTTCGATGTGCAATTGATCGGCGGCATGGTGCTGCATCAGGGCAAGATCTCGGAGATGAAGACCGGCGAAGGCAAAACGCTCGTTGCCACGCTTCCGGTCTATCTCAATGCCCTCACCGGACGCGGCGTACATGTCGTCACGGTCAACGACTATCTCGCCAAGCGCGACGCCGAGTGGATGGGGGCCATCTACAGGTTTCTTGGGCTGAACGTCGGCTGCATCGTGCACGAACTCGACGACGAGCAGAGGCGGGCGCAATACGCCTGCGATGTAACCTACGGCACCAACAATGAACTGGGCTTCGACTATCTGCGCGACAACATGAAGATGCAGGCCCCGGAAATGGTGCAGCGTGGGCATTATTTCTCGATCGTCGACGAAGTTGATTCGATCCTGATCGACGAGGCGCGCACTCCGCTCATCATCTCTGGTCCGGTCGAGGACCGGGCGGAACTCTACAACGCTTTGGACCAGTTGGTAAAACGGCTGGTCGTCGACCACAACAAGATCGAAAAGGAGCTTTCCAAGAGCAACGGCAAGGAGCAGCTCAAGGAGTTGCTCAAGACCCAAGGATACTTCGAGCTCGACGAGAAACAGCGCCAGGTGGCATTCACCGAGAGCGGCAACGAGCATATCGAGCGGATGCTAAGGGAGCAGGATCTGCTGAAGGGTGAGTCGCTCTACGACATCGAAAATGTAACCGTCGTCCATCACGCCAATCAGGCTCTTAAGGCCAACACCCTGTTCCAACGCGACCGCGACTACATCGTCAAGGCCGCTCAGGTCATCCTGATCGACGAATTCACCGGCCGCATGATGCAGGGGCGCCGGTTTTCGGAAGGCCTGCATCAGGCGCTCGAGGCCAAGGAACACGTGGAAATCCAGCCCGAGAATCAAACGCTGGCTTCGATTACCTTCCAAAACTACTTCCGCCTCTACGAGAAGCTCGCCGGCATGACCGGTACCGCAGTCACCGAGGCAAACGAGTTCATGGACATCTACGGCCTAGATGTGATTGAGGTGCCGACCAACATGCCCGTCGCTCGGGCCGACGAACACGACGAAGTCTATCGGACGGTCAAGGAGAAATCGCGCGCGATTGTGGCGGAAATCGCCGATTGCCGCCGCCGCGGCCAGCCGGTGCTGGTGGGCACGACCTCGATCGAAAAATCCGAGCAGTTATCGGCCCTGCTGAAGGACCATAAATACGTGCGCGAGCTCGGCCAGTACCTTAAGAAGCAGGCGGACGGCTTGAAGGAAGGCAAGGAAGATCAACTGAAGGCTGAGCTCAATGAGATCGGCACCTATTTGGTGGGGCTAGGCAGTAAGAACACAAGCGGCGATCCGATCCCCCACCAGGTGCTGAACGCGCGCTATCACGAGCAAGAAGCCCACATCATCGCCCAAGCCGGCGTCCCTGGTACGGTAACAATCGCCACCAACATGGCCGGCCGCGGTACCGACATCCAGCTCGGCGGCAACCCAGATTACCGGCTGCGGGATTGGATCGACGAAGCGAGCCTCAACAGCGCGGAGCCGCCCCCGGAAGAGATCAATCGCGAGCGCGAAAAGATCCACACCGACGTTGCCGAGAAGAAACGCCAAGCGCTGGCCGCCGGCGGCCTCTACGTGATCGGCACGGAGCGACATGAGAGCCGACGCATCGACAATCAGCTGCGCGGCCGCTCTGGCCGCCAGGGCGATCCTGGCCGTTCCAAGTTCTACTTGTCGCTCGAAGACGACCTCATGCGCATCTTCGGCTCGGACCGCATGGACGGCATGCTGCAGAAGCTTGGGCTGCAGGAAGGAGAGGCCATTACGCACCCCTGGATCAACAAGGCTCTGGAGAAAGCGCAGCAGAAGGTCGAGGCGCGCAACTTCGATGCGCGCAAGTACGTGCTCAAGTATGACGACGTGATGAACGATCAGCGCAAGGTCATTTTCGAGCAACGCATCGACATCATGGGACACGATGATGTCAGCGAGACGATCGTTGATCTGCGCCACCAGGTGATACGCGAGCTCGTAACCAAGAATATTCCGCAGAATGCCTACGCCGAGCAGTGGAACACCGCCGAGATCAAGCGCGAAATGCAGCGCATTTTCGGCCTCGATCTTGCCGTCGACCAATGGGCAGCCGAGGAAGGCATCGCCGACGAGGAGATCAGCGAGCGCTTGCTCAAGGAGGTCGACGATAAGGCCCGGGATAAGGAGAGCGAGTTCGGCGCGGAGACCATGCGCCAGATCGAGAAGATGGTGTTGCTGCAGACCCTCGATCACCTGTGGCGCGAGCACCTGATAACACTGGAGCACCTGCGCCAAGTCATCGGTTTTCGCAGCTACGGTCAGCGCGACCCACTCAACGAGTACAAATCCGAGGGTTTCCACCTGTTCGAGACGATGCTCACGAACCTGCGTGAGGCGGTTACCGGCCAGCTGATGCACATCCAGGGCATGCCGCAGGAGGAACAGGAGGTTTTGGAACCTGTCGAGCTGCCCCCCATGCGGGCCCAGCATGTCGATCCATTTACTGGGGAGGACGAATTGGCGATGGCCGATGCGGCGCTGGCCGCCGAGGTGCACCCCGGCATTCGCGACGAACGGCGCGCGCCGGTTCAGACCCGCAAGCGGGGCAGCGAGCTAAATCCCAAGAACCCCGCGACTTGGGGCAAAGTGGCTCGCAACGCACCTTGCCCGTGCGGCTCGGGCAAAAAATACAAGCATTGTCACGGAAAGCACGACTAGGGGGCGTATTGCCATATTTCCGTGCGCAAAGCATCATAGCGCGAGGGCACCGCGGGGCTTGGCGGCGGCGATCTCGACAAAGACCGTTGACAGGCATGTAATAGAACTTTGATTTCTGATTTGATCGTGTTTGGGCTGTTACGGGGGGCGTCTTGCGGGATGCTGTGGTGTTGATGCCGTGAAGGTTCTGGGAGTCGTTGCCAAGACCCATGACAGCGGCATCGCGCTAGTCGAGGACGGCGTGCCGGAGCTGATCTTTGAAGAAGAACGCTTCAACCACGTCAAGAAAACCAAGAAATTTCCCAAGCAGAAGTCTCGCGGCGGCCCGCGCCGACTTCCACCTCAACATCGCCGATGTCGACGTCATTACGACGCCGTGGGATGTGCGCCAGCTGCGAAGGACGGCCTTGCGCCTGCTGACGCGCCGATTTCCCCTGAGCCTCAGCCTGCTGCTGCCGAGCACGCACGACTCGCAACAGAACCAGATCATGGTGCTCAACTCCTATTTGCGGCACGGGCTGAGAAAAAGCTTCGGATGCGCCACGCTGCCGCCCATCGTCAACGTCGGCCACCATGAGTTCGCACGCGGCGGTGTTTTTCGTCTCCCCCTTCGAGGAGGCGCTGGTGCTTGTCATGGACGGCTACGGCGATGACAGCTCGAGCAGCGCCTATCTTGGTCGCGGCACTCGACTGGAACGCAAGTGGTCGACCGAGATCCTGAACTCGGTGGGCCTGGTTTATACTTTTGTCACCCAGCACCTGGGGTTCGCCGGCTTTGGCGATGAAGGCAAGGTCATGGCCCTGGCCGCCTTCGGCTCGGCCACCTATGTCAACAGCTTCCGCGAAGTTATTCGCTCGACGGCAGACGGCGGTTATGCCGTCGACATGAGCTATTTCAGCTACGATAAGTTCGGCCAGCTGCGTCCCTTCAGCCGAAAATTTCTCGACACTTTCGGCCATGCGCGCCGACCCGATGAACCGTTAACCGACCGGCACCGCGATCTCGCCTTCGCCCTGCAGAGCGTGACCGAAGAGGTGATCCTCAATCGCGTGCGCAGCCTTCTGAAGCAGTTCCCTACACGCGACCTTTGCCTGAGCGGCGGCGTGGCGCTCAACTGCGTCGCCAATGCGAAAGTGCTGGAGGCAACGGATGTCCGCCGCGTTTGGGTGCCGCCGTGCGCCTCCGACACCGGGGCGCCGTTCGGCAGCGCATTGTGGCATACGCACCAAACACTGGGGCTGCCGCGCCGATTTGAACTGACGCACCCCTACTATGGCCGTGCCTACAAGAACGAGGAGATCATCCGCGCTCTCGAGGCGGAAGGGCTGCGCTATCATCGACTGCCTACGGCGCAACTGCTGCGCCGCGTCGCCAAGGATCTCGCCGACGGCAAGATCATCGGCTGGTTCCAGGATCGCTTCGAGATGGGCCCCCGGGCCCTTGGCAATCGCTCGATCCTGGCCGACCCGCGCCGCGCCGAAATGCGCAATGAGCTCAATGATCGCGTCAAGAAGCGCGAACCATTCCGGCCTTTTGCCCCCGTGGTCCTGGCTGAGAAGGCCTCGGAATACTTCGAGGTTACCCAAGCCGACCCGTTCATGACGCTGGCCCCACGTGTGCGCAGCGACAAACAAGGCGTCATTCCGGCCGCCGTCCACATCGATGGCACCGGACGCATCCAGACGATCGATCGTGCCGCCAACCCACGTTACTACGGCTTGATCGAGGAATTTGCGCGTCTGACCGGCGTGCCGGTGCTGCTCAACACCAGCTTTAATCGCAAGGAACCGATCGTGGCCGCGCCGAAGGATGCGATCGCCTGCTATCTGCTCAGCGGTATCGACGTACTGGTGCTCGGTGATTTTTATACGACGGATCGAAGAGGCGCGGCCGGGGAGGCGTACGCAATGCCGACGGCCGCCCTTGGCTCGGAGGCAGCCGCGACCGCACCCGCCTCGCAGACTTGAGGAGGGGCTCGCGCCGCGGCACCGCCAGCCGTTGACAGAGCGCCCGGCGGGCGATCAAAGTCCGCGCCAGCATCGCTCAAGCAATGGAAGGCGCGTTTGCAATGGTTCAACTGACGCTGCCCCGCAACTCCAAAATCACATCGGGTAAGACTTGGAATCAGCCGCAGGCCGGCGAGTGGAAGCAATTCCGCATTTATCGCTGGAATCCAGACGACGGGCTCAATCCGCGATTGGACGCTTATTGGATCGAGCGCAAGAGCTGCGGACCCATGGTCCTCGATGCCCTGATCAAGATCAAGAACGAGATCGACCCCACCTTGACTTTCAGGCGATCCTGCCGCGAGGGCATCTGCGGGTCTTGCTCCATGAATATCGCCGGCACCAACACGCTTGCCTGTCTCAAGGCCATCGATGACGTGCGTGGGATCGTCAAGATCTATCCTCTGCCACACATGAGGGTGGTAAAGGACCTCGTGCCGGACATGACAAATTTTTACGCCCAGCTGCAGTCCATCGAACCGTGGCTGAAGACCACCACACCAACCCCGCCCAAGGAATGGCGGCAGGGCAGGGAGGACCGCGAAAAGCTCGATGGGCTCTACGAGTGCATCCTGTGCGCCTGCTGCTCGACCTCCTGCCCCAGTTACTGGTGGAATCAGGAGCGGTATCTAGGACCGGCAACGCTGCTGCAGGCCTACCGTTGGATCGTCGACAGCCGTGACGAGGCAACGGGAGAGCGCCTGGACAATCTCGAAGACCCATTCCGGCTGTACCGGTGCCACACGATCCTGAATTGTGCCAAGGCCTGCCCCAAAAACCTCAATCCGGCAAAGGCCATTGCTGAGCTGAAAAAGCTGATGGTGGAGCGCCGGGTCTGATAGGCTCGAAGCAGGATCAGGATCATCCAAGGTGGATTATCATGCTGGACCACGTCGGCATTCCGGTTTCGGACTTCATGCGCTCGAAGGGCTTTTACCTGAAGGTCCTGGCGCCGCTGGGATATGATCTGGTGCTTGAAGTGGCCTCCGAGGAGACCGGCGGTCATAGTCACGCCGGCTTCGGTGCCGGGGCGAAACCACAGTTCTGGATTGGCAGCGGCAAACCGGTGCGAGGGCAGGTTCACTTTGCCTTCACCGCCAAAGACCGGGCCGCCGTGCGCGCCTTTCATCAGGCCGCGCTGAAAGCCGGCGGCAAGGACAACGGCGTCCCGGGACTACGCCCTCACTATCATCAGAACTATTATGGCGCCTTTGTCTTTGATCCTGACGGCCACAATATCGAGGCCGTCTGTCACCTGCCCGACTGATAATATCGCCTCGCTAAAAAATCGGAGGCCGGAGTTTTTCCCCGGCCTCGAAAATTGTGCCTGCTTGTTAGGAGTGTGATCCGCCGACTTGCCCAGCTGCCCGACCGGGCCAGGTAGACCGCCAAATCCCCACAAACGTTACCGGCGCGTCTTGCGCTTCTTTGCGGCCGGCTTCTTTGCCGCCTTCTTAGCTTTTGCCTTCGCTTTCACCGCTGCCTTAGCCATTGCAAAGTCCCTCTCTCATTGCGTTCGAATCAGTTCGAACATCTTCATGATGAGCAAAATCGGATAATTTGTTGATAGAGAATAGGATTTTGGGGGCGGTTTTACAGGCTTTTGGGTTTTTCTGTTGCATCAAGTCCACATTTTTTGGGTTTCGCCGGAATTGACGAAGGTATCCATTGACGAGTATCGGCGCCCGCGCGCGCCGAAAATTTGAAAGATAACTTCGCCTCGCCTGGGGATTTACCTGCTCGAAGGCCGGTCGCATCAACGTCGTAAGGAGTTCTTGCGGAAATGTCTTCGGCCGGATCGCGGGCCTGCGATCCGGCCGAACGGAAATAACCCAGCGGACCTCGCTTGGTCAGGCGGCCTTGCGCCGCACCGCCGTCCTGCGCCGGGCCGCCGTGCGCCCGGCTGCGGTCTTGCGGCGAGCGCTGCCAGCGCGCTTGCTGGGTGTCCGCTTCACCTTCGGACGTCGCGCCGCTTTTGTCTTGCGCTTCTTCTTCACGATCTTCGCCATTTGCTTTTCTCTCTCTCTTTTTTCACTGAGCCCAATAGTCTGCCCACTTCCGAATCGCTACTACTAGGTTATTAGGAATGAATGCCAATCATTAACTGCGTGTTAACATGTTTTGACTTGGCCTAGGCAGTTGTGAGGCGCCGGTATCCTGCCCTCGCGCCGGCCAGGAAACATGCCGGGGGTGAAGCAGGAGGTGGCCTGGCCAAGCGACTTGCCGCCTAGGCCGAGTTCGCCGGCCTATGCGGATCGCGCCTCGCGCTCGTAGCTCGCTGGAGCACAGCACGCGCAGCGTGCGGCTCCCTACGGCAAACGGGTGTTCGAACGCGCATCCCCCGCGCGCAGAGGTGGACCGTTGCGCCCGGCGGCTTTTTCATTACATTCAAGACACCGAGGCCAAAAGACAAACTCCCGTTTTATCCATGAACAATCTCGACCTGTCTCGTTCCCAACTGCGCGAATCAAGGATCAAGCTGCATGGACCCGAGGCCTTCGAGGGTATGCACAAGGCCGGCCAACTTGCCGCCCAGGCCCTCGACATGCTTGTGCCTCACGTTGAGCCGGGTGTTTCCACCGAACGGCTCGACGACCTGGTGGTCGAGTTCGCCTTGGCGCACGGGGCTATCCCGGCGCCCCTGCACTACCGCGGCTTTCCCAAGGCGACGTGCACCTCGATCAATCACGTGGTCTGCCATGGGATCCCCAACGCAAAACCCCTGAAGGAAGGCGATATTGTCAACATCGATGTCACCCTCATCCTCAATGGATGGCATGGCGACACCAGCCGCATGTACGCCGTGGGACACATCTCGCGGCGCGCCGAGCGGCTGATCGACGTCACCTACGAGGCGCTGATGCGGGGCGTGGCGGCGGTGAAGCCGGGTCACACCACCGGCCACATCGGTGCAGCCATTCAAAGTTACGCGGAACGTGAGCGCTGCGGGGTTGTGCGCGACTTCTGCGGGCATGGCCTGGGACGGGTGTTCCACGACCGGCCCAACATCTTGCACTACGGCGAGCCTGGCGACGGGGTAGTGCTAGAGCCCGGGATGCTGTTCACAATCGAACCGATGATCAATCTGGGCAAGCCGCATGTCAAAATCCTACCTGACGGTTGGACGGCGGTGACGCGCGATCGAGAATTGTCGGCCCAGTTCGAGCACACCGTCGGCGTGACGGAAACGGGTTGCCGAGTCTTCACGGTTTCCCCGATGGGCTTTCATCGCCCGCCCTATCGGGTCTCCTGAGCGCCTGAGAGCTCGGCGGGGCGCCGCGCGGGCGGCCTCGACCCCCGGGGCCTGCCTTCTCGCCGGGCCGCACAACAGGGCGCACCTGGCGCCCCACGCCCGCCAGCACCGGGTGTGACTCGCCCAGGCGACGTGGATTTCCCCTCGCCAGGGCAACACCGTGCATTGACCGGCGCCATTGCGCGCGCTTTATAGGCCCACCATATAGTTCGACGTTCGTTCCTCCCGACGCCTGCGAGCCATGAGCATCAAGCATAGCACAGTCCTGATTCTGGGGTCTGGTCCGGCCGGCTACACCGCCGCGATCTATGCGGCCCGCGCCATGCTCAAGCCCGTGGTCGTTCAGGGCCCCCAGCCCGGCGGGCAAATGACGATCACGACCGATGTGGAGAACTATCCGGGTTTTGCCGATGTCATCCAGGGACCCTGGCTGATGGAGCAAATGCGGGCCCAGGCGGAGCACGTGGGCACTGAAATGATTATGGACCAGATCGTTAACGTCGATCTCAATCGGCGACCGTTCCGGCTCGAGGGCGATTCCGGCGACACCTACACCTGCGATGCCTTGATCATCGCCACCGGCGCCCAAGCGCGTTGGCTCAACCTGCCGACGGAAGAAAAGTTCAAAGGCTACGGCGTCTCCGCCTGCGCCACCTGCGACGGTTTCTTCTACAAGGGCAAGGACGTTTTGGTCATCGGCGGTGGCAACACGGCCGTGGAAGAAGCGCTGTTTTTGACCAACTTCGCCAGGCGCGTCACCATTGTACATCGGCGTGATAGCTTCCGGGCGGAGCGCATTTTGCAGGAACGTTTGTTCAAGAATCCGAAGATCAAAGTGATCTGGAATTCGGTGCTTGAGGAAGTACTGGGGAGGGATAATCCCAAGGGCGTGAGCGCGGTGCGCCTGCGAAACCTGCAGTCCGGGGTCGCCACCGAGCAGGAAACTGATGGGGTTTTCATCGCCATTGGTCACGTGCCCTCAACCGAACTCTTCAAGGGCAAGCTTGATATGAGCGCGTCGGGCTATCTGCGGACCGCCCCCGATTTAACGCAGACGTCCATCCCTGGCGTGTTTGCCGCTGGCGACGTTAAGGACGAAATCTTTCGCCAGGCCGTGACGGCAGCGGGGATGGGTTGTATGGCAGCACTTGAGGCCGAGCGCTATTTGGCTAAGGTGGAGGCCCTGGCCAACGCCGCCGAATAGAACGACCCGACAGGTCTGGCCTCTCCCACCGGAACGAAGCCCCCCATGGATTGGGACAAGCTCCGAATCTTTCACGCGGCCGCTGAGGCCGGCAGTTTCACCCATGCCGGTGAGGCTCTGCGCATGAGCCAGTCGGCGGTAAGCCGGCAGGTATCGGCGCTGGAGAAGGAACTCAACGTGGCGCTGTTTCACCGCCACGCGCGCGGCTTGGTGCTGACCGAGCAGGGCGAAATGCTGTTCGGCACCGCCAGCGAGATCATGAATAAGCTGTCGACCGCCGAGACCTTGCTGAGCGACACAACCACCAAACCGACCGGAGATCTGAAGATCACCGCCCCGGTGGGGTTGGGGTCGGTATGGGTCACACAGCGCCTGCGGGAGTTTCTCGAACTCTACCCCGACATTCGCATCGAACTGGTCCTGACCGACGAGCAGTTGGCCATCGCCATGCGCGCGGCCGACGTGGCGATCTGGTCGAGCGAGCCGCAACAAAGCGAGCTGATCAGGCGTCCGTTGTTCAACATGAAACTGCACGCCTTCGCATCGACCAACTATGTACGCCGCCATGGCACGCCGCAGTCCATCGCCGCGCTGGATGGCCATCCGATTATCTCCCTGAGCGGCACGCCGGCGGCGCATCTGTCCGCCATCCACTGGCTGGAAACGGCCGGCCTCGATGGACGACCGCCGCGCAAGCCCGTTTTCGTCGCCAACAACATCATCGCCCTGAAATATGCGATCCGTGCCGGCATCGGCATCGGCCTCATTCCTGACTATCTGACCGAGGAGGAAACCGACCTGGTGCCGGTGTTGCGTGAAACGCAGCTACCGACTTTGCCGATCTACTTCGTTTATCCCGAAGAGTTGAAGACGGCTAAAAAGGTTCAAGTTTTCCGGGACTTTCTCGTCGCCAAGGCGCGCCAGTGGCAATACTGAGGAGCTCTGCGAGTTAGCCATGCAGATGCGCATGGCAAGCATGCGGCCGACCCTCTTTCCAAATCCCGCTCAACCGGGTCAGATCGGGCAGCTGTGACGGACAGCTATTGAAGGCTACTTACCCTCCCTTCGACGCCTTCAGCCATCCCGTCAGGGATGGTCGGAATGACTTGTGACCGGGCCTCGCGCCCGGTCTTTCTTTTTTGGCGGTGGTTTACGGCGGGCGCGCGGGCGGGCTATCAAGGGTTCCTCAGCAATGTGGAAACCCCCTGTCTTTGCCATGGCCCAAGCCAAATCCAAGACGCTTTACGACAAGATTTTCGATGCCCACGTGGTGTCCCGCCAGCCGGATGGCACCTGCATTCTCTATATCGACCGTCACCTCGTGCACGAAGTGACGAGCCCGCAGGCCTTCGAAGGTCTGCGCCTCGCCGGGCGTAAGGTGCGCGCGCCGGACAAGACGCTAGCCGTGGTCGATCACAATATCGCGACCACGGCGGATCGGGCTGACGGGATCAAGGATGAGGAAAGCCGCACCCAGGTCGAAACCATGGCCAGAAATGCCAAGGAGTTCGGCATCGAATACTACGATGAACGCGACATCCGTCAGGGCATCGTGCACGTGATCGGTCCCGAACAGGGGTTTACCCTGCCGGGGACGACCATCGTTTGCGGCGACAGCCACACCTCGACCCATGGCGCCTTTGGGGCCCTGGCGCACGGCATCGGCACCAGCGAGGTCGAGCACGTGCTGGCGACCCAGACGCTCACACAAAAGAAGGCCAAGAATATGCGTGTGACCGTCGATGGCGCGCTGCCGCCGGGGGTAACCGCCAAGGACATCATTCTCGCCATCATCGGTGAGATCGGCACCGCCGGCGGCACCGGCCACGTCATTGAATATGGCGGTGACACCATCAGCGCCCTGTCGATGGAAGGGCGCATGACCGTCTGCAACATGTCGATCGAGGGAGGCGCCCGGGCCGGCATGGTCGCCCCCGACGAGAAGACATTCGCCTACCTCAAGGGCCGGCCAAAGGCGCCCAATGGCGCCAGCTGGGACGCCGCAATCAGCTATTGGCGGACCTTACAATCGGACGCAGACGCACTTTTTGACCGCGAAGTGAAGCTCGACGCCGGCCGTCTGCCGCCAATCGTGACGTGGGGGACCTCCCCGGAGGAAGTGGCAACGATCGAAGGCGCGGTGCCCGACCCGGCCAAGGTTGCTGATGAACCCAAGCGTGCAAAGATGACCCGCGCCTTGGAATACATGGGTCTGACGCCCGGTACGAAAATCAGCGATATCCCCCTCGACGTGATCTGGATCGGATCGTGCACGAACGGTCGGATCGAGGACCTGCGCAACGTCGCCAAGATTGTTGCGGGCAAAAAAGTCTCCACTCGCCTGGACTATGCCATGATCGTGCCGGGCTCTGGCCTGGTGAAGCAGCAGGCCGAGCAGGAGGGCCTCCACCACATCTTTTTGGAGGCTGGTTTTGAGTGGCGGGAGGCGGGTTGCTCGATGTGCCTCGGGATGAACCCCGATCAACTCAAGCCCGGCCAGCGTTGCGCATCGACATCCAACCGCAACTTCGAAGGGCGACAGGGCTATCGCGGGCGCACCCACCTCGTTTCGCCGCAGATGGCTGCTGCTGCCGCGATTGCTGGGCATTTTGTGGACGTGCGCACGTTGACCTGAGGCGGGCGCGCCTACCGGTGCCGGCTTGGCGGCCTGGCATCGAATTGGAGCCGGGGCCCGCGTGTGCTACAAGCCGCTTCGGCAATGATCTGATTCTGGTGTTTAGTTGTTCCTGGCCAGCCGCAGGCTTGGTTCGGTTGGCATCGCAAAAAGGGGCAATCGGATGCCGAAGCAGCTATCGATCAGCGGTGGAATTGAACGATCCCGTCCCTCCTCGGCGACGCGCCGCTCCCTGCTCGCGGGAGCCGGTGCGCTGGTGGCAGGCGTTGGGCTTGCGCGCGCAGTCGGTGCGCAAACGACCGCGGCAAAGCCATCGCCGAGCAAGTCCCCCCATCAAGCCCTGGTGGAGGCGACCAAGCGGTGCGAAACGGTCGGCAACGCCTGCCTAAGACATTGCCAGCGCTTGACGCGCCTGGGGGACAAGTCGTTGGCGGACTGCATGCGTTCCGTCTCGGCCATGCTACCCGTCTGCGCGGCCATGAACCGGCTCGCCACTCAGGACGCCAAACGCCTTAAGGACCTGGCCAAGGGTTGCGCCGATATTTGCCGCGATTGCGAGGTCGAATGCCGCAAACACGAATTCCATCACGTGGAATGCAAACGCTGTGCAGAGGCCTGCGCCGCCACGGTCAAGGTCCTGAGCGAGCTTTGAGGCCGCCGCGAAAGCGGCGACGTATTGGCGCCGGCCCCTTGGATTGGCCGACGCCCGGGTTTTGATGGGCCGTTAACCCAATAAGGGCGGAGGGAGCGGTTGAAGAGGATGCGGCTGCGATCCTCGGTTTGTTCCTGACCCGTTCCTTGATTCCCTCACCCTGCGCCCCATATTTGCGGGGTGAGCACCAAGGGCGCCCGAACCGGGGCCTGGGTCGCGGGACGGCAGCGTTCGCGGCAAGGTGCTCAAGGGATTTGGCCGCTTTGAGGAGGGCCCATGTCGCGCGTTTCCTTGCTGTCGAGCCCACTATTGTTGGGTTTTGAGGACATGGAACGGCTGATCGATCGGGTTGGCAAGGGCGGCGATGGCTATCCCCCTTACAACATCGAACGGATTACGGGAACTAGCGTAAACGGCGGTGCAGCAGGAGGCGAAGCCCTGCGCATCACGCTGGCGCTCGCCGGCTTCAGGCGCGAGCAGCTCGAGATCACGCTTGAGGACAATCAACTGGTGATCCGCGGCCGCCAGGAGGACGATAAGTCACGCGACTTCATCCATCGCGGAATCGCGGCGCGGCAATTTAGTCGCACGTTCGTGTTGGCCGATGGCATCGAGGTAAAATCGGCTGATCTGCGGGACGGTCTTCTCAGTATCGACCTTGTGCGGCGCGAGCCGGATCGACACGTGCGCAAGATAGTGATTGGGCAGGCCTCGTCCTGAGTTTTCCAGGCAACAGTCCCCATCCGCGAATCGCGGGAAGATAGGGAACAGAGCGACTTGGCGCGGGTTCAAAGACAACCAGCCCAAGCGATGGGGATCACGAAGATCCCCTGACAGGGAAGGAGTGAGCGTCGTGGAAACAAAGAGCAACAAACCGGCGAAACGCCGCGGCGAACGAGTTTCGATGTTGCCAATCATGAGCATGAGTGAACTGGCCAAACTGGGCGGCGGGAAAGTTGCTTACATTAAGATGATGACCTCGGACGAGGCCAAGGAGATGTTTCCCGCAATCGAGGGATTACCGGCTGGAATCAATCTTTTCGCTCTGCACGCAGCAGATGGTACGCCACTCGCCCTCACCGACAGTCATCAGGCAGCCGTGGGTCATGCCCTCGGCGACGAGTTGGAAATCGCCAGCGTGCACTAACGACCACGCTTCTGGCCCTTGCCCGCGCGCCCGGTTGCGACCGGGCGCTTGCATTTGAAGCAACCCTTTGCGGGGGGGTGCTACGGCGGTTGGCGTCGCCTCCGGGGAGAGCTAGCGCCAGACCTCGCGGGCGATATCGACGATCATGCCAAGCTTGGCCCACTGCTGATCCTCGCCGAGGATGTTGCCTTCCTCGGTGCTCGCGAAACCACACTGCGGGCTGAGACAGAGTTGCTCTATAGGCGCAAATCGCGCCGCTTCATCGAGACGACGCTTGATATCGTCCTTTTTCTCCAGGTTGCCACTTTTGGAGGTGACGAGGCCCAGCACGACGCGTTTGTTGCCCTTTGGCAAAAAGCGTAGCGGTTCCAAGCCGCCGGCGCGTTCGCTGTCATACTCGAGAAAATAGCCATCGTAAGCAACGCCACCGAGAAGCAGCTCGGCAACGGGCTCGTATCCGCCTTCGGATATCCACGTGGAGCGAAAATTGCCCCGACAAACATGGGTGGTGATGGTCATGTCGGCCGGCTTCTCCTTGAGTGCCGCATTGATCGTGCGCGCGTAGATTGCGGGCAACCGGCTCGGGTCCTCGCCACGCTTGCGCACTATCTCCATCTGCTCCTTGGAGCACAGATAGGCCCACACCGTGTCGTCGAACTGAAGATAACGACACCCGGCAGCGTAAAACGCCTTGACGGCCTTGCCCCAGGTCTTGCCCAGGTCCTCGAAGTAGCCATCCAGGTCTGGATAGGCAGATTGGCTAATGGCGTCACGCCCGCCGCGGAAATGCAGCACCGAGGGCGAGGGAATTGTCATCTTCGGCGTCACTTTGGTGTGGGCCTTTAAGAACTTGAAATGAGTGAGCATCGGATGGTCGCTCGGAAAATCGATCTTGCCCGTGACGCGGATGCTTTCCGGCTTGGTCTCGGTGCCGTGAAATTGGATACCATGATCGAGGATGACGCGTTCGCAACCGTCGAGCTTCCAGAGAAAGTCGAAATGCCACCAAGAGCGCCGAAACTCGCCGTCGGTGGCGAGCTCGAGGCCCACATCCTCCTGCTTGCGGATGATCGCCTTGATTTCCTCGTCTTCGATCGCCTTGAGCTGATCGTCGCAGATCGCATCTTGCGCTCGCTTTGCACGCGCTTCCTTGAGGGGGGCGCTGCGCAGCAGACTGCCGACCGCATCGGCGCGGAAGGGAGGATGGCTGTCGGACATGGGCGCTACTCCTTCTTTCGTTTACCGCGAAGCATTACTGCGTCTTGCCACTGCTGCTAGCTCGTTGTTCTGCCACCCCGAGGTGTGCCGCGAGCTTGTCCGGGCTGGCCGCGAGCTTGGCGCTGTCGCCTTCAAACACCACGCGCCCTCGCTCCAGAATGACGGCACGATCCGTGAACCCCAGGATCTTGCGCGCCTTTTGCTCGACCACAATCGCCGACAACCGTTCGCTGCGAATGACTCTGCGCAGGATGGCAAGCAGTTCATCGACAATGATCGGCGCCAAGCCCTCCAACGGCTCATCGAGCAGAATGATGCGCGGATTGAGGATAAGGGCGCGTCCAATCGCCAGCATCTGCTGCTCGCCGCCGGATAGCTGGCTACCAAGGTTCGCCCGGCGCTCCGCCAGCCGTGGAAACATATCGAACACGCGTGCAAGCGTCCACGTGCCCGGCCGAGCAATGGCCGTCAAGTTCTCCTCGACTGTCAGCGATTTGAAAATGTTGCGCTCTTGCGGCGACCAGCCAATGCCGGCACGGACACGCGCCTCCGGCCGGACGCGCGTGATATCGCGCCCATCCAGTTTGATGCTGCCCGCGTGCTGTGTGGTGAGGCCGACCAGCGTGTTGATAAGCGTCGTCTTTCCCGCGCCGTTGCGCCCCAACAGCGCCAGCGCCTGTCCATCGGCAATCCCAAAGCTAATGTCAGACAAAACAACGGCCTCGCCATAGCCGGCCGACAGCGCCTCCACCTGTAGAAGATCAGGCATGGACCGCCTCGCCGAGGTAGACCTCGCGAACCCGACGATCGCGGGCTATCTCCTCAGGGGTGCCTTGCACGAACAAGGCGCCGTTGACGAGCACGGATATGAAGGTCGCGAACTTGAACACCAAATCCATGTCGTGCTCGATCAGCAGCACCGTCACATCGCTGGGAAGGGCCGCAACGATGGCTAGAATGGCTTGGCGCTCGTCCTCGGGAACGCCGGCCGCCGGCTCATCCAGCAGCAGGACCGACGGTTGGCTCGCGATGGCAAGGGCGATTTCGAGAAGCCTCTGTTTGCCATAGGGCAAGGTGACTGTGCGTTCCTCCATGACATCGGCAAGCCCGAAACGCTCGAGAATGGTGACGACCTCGGTGACTATCGCGTGGCGTGTGCCAAGCAGGCGCCACCAGTCCCCCCCCAATCCCTGTCGCTCGCACACGGCCAGGGCAACGGTCTCGAGCGGTGTGAGGTCAAAGAATAGCTGGTTAATCTGGAAGGTACGGGTCAGCCCGAGCTTCACGCGCTTGTGGGGCCGCAGATGCGAAATCTCTTTGCCGTCGAGCAGGATGCGACCCGAGGTCGGCTGCAGCAGACCCGTGAGCAAATTGACCAGCGTCGTCTTGCCGGCCCCGTTCGGGCCAATCAACGCGTGGCGAGCACCCTTCTGCACGTTCAAAGCCACGCCGTTCGCCGCGACGATACCGCCGAAACGCTTGTCGAGGCCAAACGTTTGCAAGGCCGGCACCATGTTCAGCCTCCCTCGCCTCCAATGCTCCGGGGCTGTCTCGCGCGCCAATCCAAACGAGCCGCCAGGCTGCGTAGCGGCAACGTCCAGCGGCTAAACCGCTCTCGGCCAACGAGAACGATCACCACCAGCACGAGGCCGATCCAGAACGGCCAATATTGGGGCGTGAGGGCCGACAGATAGTCCTGCATCAACTTGAAGACCATGGCACCGATCAGTCCGCCATAAAGATACCCTGTGCCGCCGATGATGAGCACGAGCAGAAGATCGGCGGAGCGTTCGAAGGAGAAGACGTCGAGCGAGGCGAAGGCTGTTGTCTGGGTAAGTAAGGCACCCGCAACGCCCGCGTAAAACGCGGCAATGCTGTAGACGGCGACCAGGCGGGCATTGACGGCGACGCCGACGGCGGCGGCGCGTAGCGCATTGCCCTTGATCGCCTGTAGCGACAAACCGAAGGGCGAATTGACGAGCCGCCGCGCCAAGATGAACAACACGAACAATACAATCAGCGCGTAGGCGTGCGCCGTGCGCCCGAACATATCAAAACGAAACAGGCCAAGGAGAGGATCCATGCTGACACCCTGTAGGCCATCGGCGCCGCCTGTGAGCCAGGCATAGCGATTGGCAAGCTCGCGCAGCACCAAGGCCACGCCTAGCGTCACCATGATGCGCGTCAGATCCGAGCCGCGTAGCACCAGGAAGCTAGTGACGAAGCCCAGCAGCATCGCCGCCAAGCCAGCCAGCAACAGGGCAAGCAACGGTTCGACCACGAGCTGATGCTTGGCCAGTAGACCGGCAACGTAGGCGCCAAAACCGAAAAACGCCGCGTGTCCGAGCGACACGATGCCGGCATAGCCGAGGATCAGATCGAGCGACAGCGCGAACAGCGCCAGGATGGCGATTTCTGTCAGGATCAGATGCTTGCCGGGAAAGAGATAGTAGGATGCAAATGCCGCAACCCAAAAGAGCACCTCGAACGGACGCCAATGCCCCCGGGTTGCGAACCGTCCTTTGAACTGGTGCGGCGCCGACGGCATCATCGCGCGCTGCCGCGAGAAAATAGCCCTTGCGGACGGACAATGAGCACGACGATCATGATCGTATAAATCACGAAGGCACCGAGCGTGGGCACGTAGTATTTACCGGCAACATCGCCGATCCCGAGCAACAGCGAGGCCAGAAACGGGCCGGTGATGCTGCTGGTGCCACCGACCGTCACCACAATCAAGAAGTAGATCATGAACTTCAGCGGAAACGCCGGGTCCAATCCGACGATCTCCGTGCCGAGCGCGCCCCCGAGACCGGCAAGTCCAGAGCCAACGGCAAAAGTGATGGCAAAAACAGCATCCACCCTTATGCCGAGCCCACGCGCCACCCTGGTATCGTCGACGGCTGCGCGCAGGCGGCTGCCAAAGCGCGTGCGCGACAGGATCAGCTGCAGGGCGAGCGTGAGCAAGCCGCAAACGAGGATAATCAGGAGACGATAGCGTCCCACTCCGATACCAAACACATTGAACTGCCCCTGTAGCCAATCGGGGAGGCGAACGAACATCTGGCCTGAGCCCATGACGTAGTCGACCGCGGCCACCGACATGAAAACGAGGCCGATTGTGAACAGCACCTGATCAAGGTGGCTCTTACGGTAAACATGGACATACAGCGTGCGCTCCAGAATGAGCCCGAGGAGAGCGCTGAAGAGGAATGCCAGCGGCAGCGCCGCAAAGAACGGCACGCCCCAGCGGTTGACCAGAATGACGGTGCAATAGCCACCCGCCATGGCGAAAGCGCCATGCGCGAGGTTGACAAAGTTCATCAAGCCGAGGGTTACGGCCAGCCCACACGCCAATACGAACAGCAACATGCCGTACGCGATACCGTCGAACAGGATGGTCAGCATGTCGCGCAGGGGGTTGCGAGGCGCGGCGATTGGGTCGCCGCGCCGATCGAGATTGCTATTTCTTCACTTTGCCGGGGTCTTTCACCGCCTCGAAGGTGGCGAACTCGACGTTGTAGAGCTCGCCATTTTTCTTCTCGACCTTGCGGATATAGATGTTCTGCACAATGTCGCGCGTTTCGGGATCGATCGAAATTGGCCCGCGCGGGCTTTCCCAAGCCATTCCCTTCATGGCGGCAATCAGCGAATCCCCATCGGCCTTGCCGCCGGTCTTCTTGAGGGCCTCGTAGATAAGATGCATGCCATCGTAGCCGCCGACCGACATGAAATTAGGCCGGAAGTTGTTGGCTTTCTTGAATGCCTCCACGTAGGCCTTGTTCTTGCCTGATCCGTGATCGGCCGAGTAGAGGTGCGCGGTCACCGCCCCGATCACGGCGTCACCCATGCCCGGAAGCAGGTCGTCGTCGGTGACATCGCCCGGGCCGATCAGTTTGATCCCGGCCTTGTCGAGCCCGCGCTCGGCGTATTGCTTCATGAAGGTTCCGCCCTGGCCGGAGGGTACGAACACGAAAATGGCATCCGGCTTGGCATCGGCGGCGCGCTGCAGAAACGGCGCAAAATCGGGATTGGCCAGGGGCACTTTGATCGCCTCCACGACCTCACCTCCTGCGGCCTTGAAGCGTTCACTGAACGATTTCTCGGCATCGGCGCCCGGGGCATAGTCGGAGACGATCGACACCACCTTCTTGATGCCGTTCTTTGCCGCCCAATCCGCAATGATGACGGAGGACTGCGGCAGCGTGAAACTCGTGCGGGCGATATAAGGCGACCGTTCCGTGATGATTGATGTGCCGGCCGCCATTACGACCTCGACAACCTTGGCTTCCGTTGCCAGCGGTGCCGCGGCCAACGCGGCTGGGGTGACGCCGAAGCCGGCAATAACGCTGACTTTGTCGTTGACGATCAATTCTTGCGCCAGACGTTTGGTGTTGTCAGGGATGGCCCCGTCATCCTTGATGATCACCTCCACCTTCTTGCCCGCGACCGAGGTGCCGTGCTCCTGCTGATAGAGGCGCACCGCCGCGCTGATCTGTTTTCCGGTCGAGGCTTGCTGGCCGGTCATCGGCAAAATGAGGCCGATCTTGACGCTGTCCTGCGCCCAGCTCGCCGCGGGTGCCGTCAAAATGGTCAGCGCGGCAACTCCCTTCAGAATTGATCGTCTAGACATAGTCTCCTCCTTCGATGCCGATCCGGTTTTTGGCCGCGCAAAAGATGCGGTCAATTCCGGATTTTGCCGCTGCGGTCAGCCTGGCCGCATATTGCACGCAATCGATGGGCTTTCCAACTATCTGCGCTCGTGTGTCTCAAGCGGCATGGAAGCCGGCCAAAATCGCCGCCGGCAACGGCGCCGATTTCAGGCGCGATTTGTCCGTTGGATCGCGCACGGTCCACAGCCGGGTTTCGAACCCCTCGAGCGCCAGAATGCCGCCCTTTGCCACCTTGTGCTGCACAAAAAAACTGGATCGGCGGAATTCCGTTACCTGGGTTTCAATCTCGAGATCTTCGCCATAATGCGATGCCACCTTGAACACCGCCCGCGCCTCCAGCAGAGCGAGCCCGGCGCCGCCGTGCTGCTCCAGCATCTCAATCTTTTTCAGGCCCGTCGCCTTTTCGAACAAGAGGATCGTGCAGGCATCGAACCATTCAAAATAGCGCGGGTAGAAGACGATACCGGCGGGGTCGCAGTCACCCCATTGCACACGAACGGTCCGAAGGTTGATCAACATCTGCCGTCACTCGTGGGAAATAACCTGCCGCACGTCGCTTGATGCCTTGCCCGTGAGACCTGCCCAGCGATCACAGCGGCGGCGCTGGGTGCTAGCGTCCTCTACGGAGAAACAACCCCTCCGCGGACGCGCCGCTAGCTGGCTAGGGGGGCGAGTTCCACAGCATATCCGAGGTCAGCCAATCGTTGAACCAGGCGGTTTTTCTGCCGCTCCTTGGCTCGGGTATCGAAGTGGTTGGGGCCGAGGTCCTGATACATGGTTCCGTCCTTGAGCATGTGATAGATGGCGGTGAGGATGGAAGCGGCGACGGCTACGATCGCCTTTTTTACGCCACGCCGCGATCTGATGCGGTGGAACTGAGCTTGCAGGTAGCTGCCTTTCGTGCGCGCCGCCGCCCAAGCGCACTGGACCAGTGTGGTCTTGAGCCAAGGCGAGCCTTTGCGAATGCGCGTGGATCGGCGCTTGCCGGCACTCTCGTCATTACGCGGGCACAGGCAAGACCATGAGATCAGGTGGGCATCGGTTGCAAAGCGGCTCATGTCGGTGCCGGTCTCGGAGAGGATCGCCCGCGCGCTAAGGTCCTTCACTCCGGGGATTGTACTCAGTTGCTCGATGGCGGTGCGAAAGGGCGCAAGACTGGCCTCCACCTCCCGGTCGATTTTGACAATTGCCTCATCGAGGGCATCGATCTGATCGAGATGAAGGCGTAGCAGAAAGCGGTGGCTCTTCGTGACGCGTCCACGAAGCGCCTCACGTAATGTCCCCTGCGAGGCTTTAACGCGGTGGTTGGCGAGGCGAGCAAGCTTGGAAGGGCTATGCTCGCCGGCGATCAGCGCCTCGATCATTGCCCGCCCGCTTGCGCCCAACACGTCCGAGATCACCGAATCCAGCTTGATGTTAGCGTCCTCCAGCGTCTTTTGTATCCGCAAAATGTGGCTCGACTTCTCACGCACAAGTTGCTTGCGCGTGCGCATCAATGTGCGCATCTCCTGGGTCGGGCTGTCTGGGACGAAGCTCGCCCGGATCAGGCCGTGCGCCAACAGATCCGACACCCACTCAGCATCCTTCACATCGGTCTTGCGGCCGGGCACGTTCTTGACGTGTGCGGCATTGGCCAGTACCAACTCGAATTCATCATCGGACAAGATGTGCCAAACAGGCTTCCAGTAGACGCCGGTCGCTTCCATCGCGATATGTGTGCACTGGTTTTCGCTCAGCCACGCCGATAAGCCCATGAGGCTCGCCGTCGTCGTCGAGAACGTGCGAACCTCTTTTACGATCTTGCCATCGATCATGCGGCGCAGGCAGGCGACTACCGTCTCCTTGTGAACGTCGAGACCACAACACCGGGGATGCAAGACTTCCATCAGCTCCTCCTGACACGTCGCCGGCGTGGGGTCCCAGCAAAAGAACTCGAGGGATCGTGCTCCGGGGCCAATCACGGCCCGTGGCGACCGGCTGAGGTGCTCCAGGACCCCGGGTCCAACTAGAGAACGGGCTTGAGTGCACCAAGGAAACGCCGACCTCGGTGCCAACGACGCGGGAGTAGTCTAGATGCCCAGCGTTTCATCCGTTGCAGGTCGGCAAGGCCGGTGGAAAACTAGAGAGAAATTACGACGACCTCAGGGTAGAGTGGATCCGCGTACAGGCGCTCGACGAGTTCGGCGCGCTGTGTCAGCACCGCGCGCTGATTGAGATACCCCTTGTCGGTAATTTCACCGGCATCAATGCTTGGCGGGTCGATGAGCATGAGACAGCGCCCGATCCGCATGGAACTGCCCTGCGTCAGCGCGTTATGACGCGCTAAGCCCTCAACCACAACCTGACGCACCCGCGGATCGGCAACCCGATCCGCCGTCGTCGCCTTGCTGCCGAGGTGGGGCGTAAGACCCATGATCCCCGTGAGACTGGGAAAAATCAGCAGGCCGATCTGGTCGCGATCGTGCCCGGTGATCACCGCGTCCTCGATCGCCGGTGCTGCCGCGGCAATGACGGCAGTGCGCAGGGTGCCGACATTGACCCAAGTGCCCGAGGAAAGCTTGAAATTCTCCGCCGTGCGGCCGTCAAACAGTAAACCCGCGCCAGGATTGGCGGGCTCGGCAAACCGCACTGCGTCGCCGGTCTTGAACCAGCCCTCCTCGTCGAAGGCCTGCCGCGATTGCTCGGGGTTCTTGAAATAGCCGGGCGCGACATTGTCCCCTTTGACGCGGACTTCGAGTTTTTCGCCGACCGGTACGAGGCGCACCTCGACCCCTGGAACGGGCACACCAATATTGCCAGGGCCTTCGAGCGGCCAATGCACCGAGGTGGCAATGGGCGCGGTCTCCGTCAGACCCCACGACGAAACGAAGGGGACCTTTTGACCGCGCACCTCCAGGCCCAGACTCTGCAAGCGATCCCACAGACTTTGCGGCAGGGCCGCGGCGGCGTACAGCAGCATATCGAGGCGGCCGAAAAAGGAGTGACGCAGCACCGCATCGGTCTCAAGGTAGTCGAGCAGTGCCGCATAGCCGCGCGGCACATTGAAAACGACGGTAGGAGAGATCTCCCGGAGGTTGGCCACGGTCTGCCCAATCGAGGCGGGCACCGGCTTGCCCTCGTCGATGTAAAGCGTGCCGCCGTTGCGCAACATCATGTTGAAGTTGTGGTTGGCACCGAAGGTGTGGTTCCACGGCAGCCAGTCGACAATGACGGGTGGACGCCGTTCCAGAAAGGGCCAGGTTGCAGCGGCGCTCTCTTGGTTTACACACATCATACGCTGCGTGTTGATGACACCCTTGGGTTGCCCGGTCGAACCGGAGGTGAACAAGATTTTCGCGACCGTATCGGGACCAACGCGCCCAAAGGCCTGCGCCACCGCGCTGGTGGGCGTCGCGCCGCAAAGACTTTGGAACGGCGTGAGCGACGCACCGGCGAGCGTGCCGCGGCTGGCGACAATCTCGGTGCGGCTGGCGCCAATCGCCTTCAGGGCTTGTTGGAAGCGCTCCGCGTCATCGACATAGATAAGCTCGGGGTCGACCAGCTCGAAAATATATCGGAGCTTTGCAAAATCTCGGCTGAGGCGGGCATAGGCGACCGAAACGGGCGCCACCGGCACGCCGACGTGCATGGCCCCCAGCACGATCGAGGCATGGTCGAGACCATTGTCCGCCAGGATCAAGATCGGTCGACCAGAGGCGCGGAGCAAACCGCGCTCGATCAAGGACTGGCCGATCGCTTGGGCGGTCTTTAGGGCTTGGCCATAGGTCAATTTGCGCCAGCCACCCGTTTCCTCGCGTGCGGCCAGAAACGTCCGCCCAGGATCCTCGGCAGCCCACTTTTCCAGCCAAACGCCGACGGCACGCGGCACGGCTGCAAGCCGCCGCGCCGAGCGTAGAACGTGTGAGCCGTCCCCATAGCGCACATGCTCGACCTGCGGCGGCGCGAAGATCGGAGCATCCCGATCTCCGCTCACCCCTCCAACGGTTGGCGAAACCATCACGTCAATCCCCAATTGCTGCGCCGCAACAGGCGACCCCCCTCGAATTTTTGGCGATGCAGAACGCCAATGTCCTACGCCATTTCCCGGGCTCCCGTCGATGCTCCATGGGGTGTGCTCCCTTGACGCAAAGGCCGACCTGCGGCAGATTTCATGTCGATTTCGGCCGTCGAAGCTCAGTGCGCATGGAGCTGTGCGCACCTGGTAGGACCGCAGCTGGGGCTGTGGAACATATCGCCTGGACTGCCGGTTAGTGTTTTATGCGCCTGAACCATGTGGAGGATTGCATGAAGGAATGGCACAAGCCCGAAGTGGCAGAGCAAGACGTGGGCATGGAAGTCACCAGCTATTTGCCGGCCGAGCTCGATAAGGCCTGAACCAGGCCGACCGCCACGGTCGCGTTGAGACGGCGGCTTCGGCCGCCGTTTGTATTTGCACGCGGGGCGCATAGGCGATCGGCCCTGGGGGTGCCTGCATGCTCGTCAAGGTCCTAGGCTCCTCGGCCGGCGGCGGCTTACCGCAGATCAACTGCAACTGCCGCAATTGTGCGGATGCGCGCAACGGCCATCCAGCGGTGCGCAAACGCACGCAGTCGAGTGTGGCGGTGAGCGGCGATGGCCGGCGGTGGACGCTGCTCAACGCCGCCCCGGATCTGCGCCAGCAAATCGAAATGACACCGCAGCTCTGGCCGCCGTTTGACGCCGGCCGGCGCGTAAGCCCGGTCGCCTCGATCATCCTGACCAACGCCGATGTCGATCACGTCGCCGGCCTCCTCAGCCTGCGTGAAGGCGTGGCCTTTACGCTTTACGCCTCAGAGACGGTGCTGGCCGCCCTGGCTGCTAACCCGATTTACGCCGTTCTCGAGCCCTCCCATGTCGCCCGGGTCGCTTTGACGCTCGAGCGCTCGTTCAGCATCGCTGGTGGGCTCACCGTTGAGGCCTTTCCGGTGCCCGGCAAGGTCGCGCTCTACCTTGAAAGCTCGGCGCCCGGTTTTGGCAGCAGGACGGGCGACACGATCGGGCTTCGGATCTGCGATCCTGCCAGCGGGGGCGCCTTTCATTTCATTCCCGGATGCGCGGCCATCGACGAAACATTGGCGGCTCGCCTGCGCGCGTCACCGCTGGTTCTCTTCGACGGCACGCTCTACACTGATACGGAAATGATCGCGCAAGGGCTGTCCGCCAAGACCGGCCAGCGCATGGGCCATATGGCGATGGCCGGGCCGCAAGGATCGATCACAGCCTTCGCCGCCTTGCAGGTGAAGCGGCGCGTCTTCGTGCACATGAACAACTCGAACCCCGCCCTGCGCGAGGACAGTCTGGAGCGGGCCGAGGTGGAACGCGCGGGCTGGGAGATCGCCTGGGACGGCATGGAGATTGAGCTATGAGCGCGCCGATGACGCCCGATCAGCTTGAGGCGGTGATCCGCCAGGTCGGCGCCGAGCGCTACCACAACAAGCATCCCTTCCACCATCTGTTGCACGGTGGCAAATTGAATAAAGGCCAAGTGCAAGCCTGGGCGCTCAACCGCTACTGCTATCAGGCGGCCGTACCGCGCAAGGACGCAGCCCTCATGAGTCGCGTCTTCGACCGCGAGCTGCGCCGCGAGTGGGTGCACCGGCTGCTCGACCACGACGGCTATGGTGGCGAGGAGGGCGGCATCGAGCGCTGGTTGGTCCTGACCGATGCGCTTGGCCTTGAGCGCGCGTACGTAACGTCGATGCAAGGCGCTCTGCCCGCAACCCGTTTTGCCACCGAGGCCTATGTGCGATTTGTGCTACAAGAGCCCGTTGTCGATGCGGTCGCCTCATCGTTGACGGAACTGTTCGCGCCGCAGATCCACCAAGAGCGCATTGCCGGCATGCTGGAAAACTACGACTTTATCGGTGAGCGAGCGATGCAGTATTTCAGGCGCCGTCTCGATCAGGCAAACCGAGACGCCGACTTCGCACTCGATTATGTCAAGCGCCATGCCAAGACGTTGGCGCAGCAAACCGCCTGTGTCGAGGCGGTGCGTTTTAAGTGCGACGTACTCTGGGCGCAGCTCGATGCCCTACACCACGCCTATGTGATCCCCGGCTGGATCCCGCCCGGGGCATTCCGTCCGGACGGCGCATGAACAAAGGCAGCGAACCGGGACGTTTGGTGATCGGGGCGGACTCGGTGCCCGCGCTGCCGCGCCATATCAAATTGCGCCACGATCCGGCGCGCAATCGCTGGATGCTCCTCGCACCGGAACGGGTATTGATGCCCGATCCCATCGCACTTGACATTCTTCACCTGTGCGATGGGCAGCGCAGCGTCGCTGCCATCGCCGCGGCGCTCGCCGGCCAGTATGCGGCTCCCCGGGAGCGCATTCTGACAGACGTGACGAACCTACTACAAGATCTCGCGGACAAAGGAGTGATCAGGGCGTGAGCGTCGCTGCCGAGCTTGGCACGCAAACCGCAACGGGTCTCGGGGCGCCACTCGGGTTGCTCGCGGAACTCACTCATCGCTGCCCCTTGCAGTGCCCCTATTGCTCAAACCCGCTCGATCTCGAGCGCGCCCGTGATGAGCTATCGACCGAAGCGTGGTGTGATGTATTGGCGCAAGCTGCCGAACTCGGCGTGCTGCAGCTGCATTTATCGGGTGGGGAGCCGACGGTGCGGCGCGATCTGGCACAGATCATTGCGCAGGCGGCGAGCGTCGGCCTTTACTCGAACCTGATCACCGCCGGGGTTCTGCTGACAAGGGAGCGGCTGGAGGACCTGGCCGCCCGCGGCCTCGATCACGTGCAGATTTCGATCCAGGACAGCGACGCCACCAACGCCGACCGCATTGCGCACTATGCCGGGGGACATGGCAAAAAGCGGGAGGTAGCGCGCTGGACGAAGGCGCTCAATCTGCCCCTGACGCTTAACGCGCCGATCCACCGTCAGAATATTGCCAGCCTGCCCACCATCGTCGAGCTCGCCCTCGACCTCGGCGCCGACCGCCTCGAGGTCGCGCATGTGCAGTACTACGGCTGGGCACTCAAGAACCGGCAGTCCCTGATGCCGACGCGTGAGCAAGTGCTGGCGAGCGCCGAGTTCATCGCCGAGGCCCGCACGAGGCTGAAGGGTGTGCTGGTTATCGATTTCGTGGTGCCGGACTACTACGCCCGGCGGCCCAAGCCATGCATGGGCGGTTGGGGCCGCGGTATCATCACCGTTACGCCGTCGGGTCGGGTTCTCCCCTGCCACGCAGCCCAAACGATCGATGGGCTTGTCTTCGAAAACGTCCGCGACCGCAGTCTGCGCGAGATCTGGTCGAAATCGGCCGCCTTTCAGGCCTTTCGGGGCACGGCCTGGATGCGCGAGCCCTGTCGTTCATGCCAATTTCGCGAGCTCGACTGGGGCGGTTGCCGGTGCCAGGCCTTCGCCTTTACCGGATCGGCGGCGAATGCCGATCCCGCCTGCGATAAATCCAGCTTCCACGCGGCCTTCGCGGACGTCGCTCAGGCCGAATCGGGCCGCCCCGCGGAGGCGTTCACTTTCAGAAGGCCAAGGCCCGACCGCCGCGCGGGCTAGCCGTTGCTCGGAGCGCGCGCCACCTCAGTGCACCGGCTTTCCGCCCGAAACCGATCCCGAAATGGATGAGGTCTCGATTTGGGACGCCGCGCGCGCGCGACGGGATGCGTAGGCCTTGCGCGCGTGGCGCGCAGTGGCCCTGTGGCGCGGCTTGGAGGCCACCTTACGCGGTTTGGCCACCATGTCCGCTTCCTCGGCCGCTGCCTCCGTTTCCGCCGTCATCAGCGGCATGGCGCCGCCTCCATCGCTTTCAGCGCATGGCGCGGCAAGGTCCGCAGGCGGGCTCGATCCCCCCGTCAGGTCCCCCGCGGTCACGGCGTATTGCTTATTGCAAATGCCCACTTTTGGCGGCACACGAGCCTGCTCGAACAGATCGTAGCCCACCTTCAAATTGAGCCAGAAGGCGCGCCATTCGGGGTGCGCCGAGGTACGGGCGGCGAAGTTGGCGTCCGTCATGCGGAAGGGAAAGACGTGGATGGGGATTCGGTCCTGCCCCTGCTGCAAAGCTTGCTCGGCCAGGGCATAGATTTCCGCCATCACCGGGTTGGTCATGGCAAAGCAGCCCGTAGACGTACAACCGCCGTGGACGAGGATGAGAGAACCTGTGCGCGCGTGGGCGCGATCGAGGGCGTTCGGATAGCCAATGTTGAGAGAGCGTGGCCAGCGGCCGCGCCGATAAATCTGATTGAGGCCAACGGCGTAATAGCCTTCGGGGGCCTGCTTGTCGCCCTCGTGCAGCTTGGGTCCCAGCCGTCCTGACCAGTAGCAGATGGGATAGGTGGCAAACAGCTCGAAGCGATCACCTTTGCGCATCCAAAGCTCGAGCTCGAACTCCGCCTTGAAGATGCGGATCAAAATTGGACTACCCGCCGTTAAGCCCTTATCCGCCAACCGGTGCTCGCGGGCAGTGGCACCCTCGAACGCCGACAGGAGATCCGGCGACATGAGCCCGGCTTCGTTCTGATGGCTGGAGGCCATGTGCAAACCGGCAAATCCGAGCCCCGCCATTGCGATCGCAACCGCGAGCACGCGAGCAACTAGATTGGCAAATTGCATCCCGAGCCTTGTCCCCCACGCGCAAGGCCCCAGCATCGGTCCCCGCCACGCGTCTTCGTCAGCGGTTTTCCCCCGCCGACGCTCCCGCGCTTGCACCCATCGGAAGCGCGATCGTCCCAAACCGCAACTCGCTTCTTAGCATTGTTGCACCAACTATGAAAATCTGCTAGAACATACCATGAACGCGATCAGCAACGGCGCCCTCGCCCCGCCCCCCATATCCCAGCAGGTCTGGGATATGAAATACCGCCTCAAGGCGGCTGATGGCTCCCCGCGCGAGCGGACGCTGGCCGAGACTTGGGCGCGCGTGGCGCGCGCCGCTGCCAAGGCCGAGCCGAAAGCAACGCGAGCACAATGGGCCGAGCGCTTCGCGCAGGCGATGGCGGATTTCGCCTTCCTTCCCGCCGGCCGCATTCTTGCCGGCGCTGGCGCGCAGCGCAGCGTCACGCTCTTCAACTGTTTCGTGCTGGGTCGCATCGATGATGACCTCAGTGCCATCTTCGAGAACGTGAAGGAAGCCGCCCTGACGATGCAGCAGGGCGGCGGCATCGGCCACGACTTTTCCACCCTGCGGCCGCGGGGCGCACAGGTGAAGAGCATCGGAGCGGATGCATCAGGCCCCGTCAGCTTCATGGAAGTGTGGGATGCCATGTGCCGAACGATCATGTCGGCCGGTGCCCGCCGCGGTGCCATGATGGCAACCTTGCGCTGCGATCATCCAGACATCGAAGCCTTCATCGACGCCAAGTCCGATCCGGCCAAACTGCGCAATTTCAATCTGTCCGTTCTGGTCACCGATGCCTTTGTCAAGGCCGTGAGAGAGAATGCTGCCTGGCAGCTGATCTTTGACGGCAGGGTCTGCCGCACGGTGCAAGCCCGCGCGCTGTGGGACCGGATCATGCGTGCGACCTACGCGTACGCCGAACCCGGTGTGGTGTTCATCGATCGCATCAATGCGCAGAATAACCTTGCCTATTGCGAGGAGATTTCGGCCACCAATCCTTGCGGCGAGCAGCCTCTGCCTCCCTATGGGGCTTGCCTGCTGGGCTCGCTTAATCTTGCCCGTTTGGTCGATCAGCCCTTCACGCCAGCGGCCCAACTCGACATGGCGAGGCTTGACGCCCTTGTGCGGCTGGGGGTGCGCTTCCTCGACAATGTCATCGACGTTTCCAACTATCCCCTTCTGCCACAAAAAAAGCAGGCCATGGCCAAGCGCCGGATTGGTCTGGGTGTCACCGGCCTAGCCGACGCGCTCATCATGTGCAATGTCCGCTACGGAACGCCGCCGGCCATCGCGCTCGCCGAGCAGTGGTTGGCAGCGCTCAAGGTGGTCGCCTACGCGGCAACGGCCGAACTTGCACGCGAAAAAGGCACCTTCCCGCTCTACGATGCTCGGCGCTTCTTGGCCGCGCCCAACGTCGAGAAGCTCCCCCAGGACGTGCGCGCCAAGATCGCCCAACACGGGGCGCGCAATGGACTTTTGACCTCAATCGCCCCCACGGGGACGATCTCGCTGCTGGCTGGTAACGTTTCGAGCGGGATCGAACCCGTGTTCGACTTCCGGCACGAGCGACGCATGCTGCAGCGCGATGGCTCCAACCGCACTGAGATCGTCGAAGACTATGCGCACGCGCTCTTTCGCGCCAAGTTCGGGGCTGGCGCGCCGCTCAACGATGCCTTTGTGACGGCGGAAGAGCTGACGCCCCGCGCCCACCTAGAGATGCAAGCGGCCCTCCAGCGCCATATCGACAGCTCGATATCCAAGACCATCAACTGTCCACCCGACATTGGCTTCGAAGCCTTCAAGGATGTCTATTTGGAGGCCTACGACTTGGGATTGAAGGGCTGTACGACCTACCGACCGAACGCGGTTACTGGCGCCGTGCTGAGCCGGACGGCGGCAGCGCCCGGCACCCCGGCGCCTCCTGGCCCTGGCCCCGACCCTGCCCACGAACCGGGCTTCGCCGCCGTTAGCCAGCTCGGGCAAGACACACGCGCGGCCCCGGCGCCCCGCGGTAGCGAGCGAGCCGGCGAAATCGTCTACATGGCCCAACCGCTGCAACGCGAACCGGTGCTTGAGGGCCTCACCTACAAGCTCAGATGGCCAAGCAGCGACCATGCCATGTACATCACGATCAACGACATTAACCAGGGTGGCCGGCGACGTCCGTTTGAGATCTTCATCAATTCCAAAAATCTCGAGCACTATGCCTGGACGGTGGCTCTAACCCGCATGATCAGCGCCATCTTTCGGCGAGGCGGCGATGTCACCTTCGTGGTGGAGGAGCTGAAGGCCGTATTCGATCCGCAGGGGGGCCAATGGATCAATGGACGCTACGTGCCCAGCCTGCTGGCGGCTATTGGCGGCGTCGTCGAGAGCCATATGCTCCGCATCGGCTTTTTAACCCCGAGAACGAGCCCTGAGGAGGCCGCCATCGCGGAACCCTACGCCCTGGCGGCGAGCCAGGAGATGGCCGCCGGCGGGCTCGGGGATAGCCCCCTTGCCGCAACGGTCCCACGCGGCAGGATCTGTCCGCGCTGCAATCACCCTGCCTTGCATCACCGGGAAGGCTGCTGGGTCTGCGACAATTGCAGCTATTCCAAATGCGGATAGGCCGCACGCGAACGTGGTTAACGGCCGCGGCTGACGAGAAGGCATGCGCGCCGAATGTCGCAATGCCTTGAAATAACACGGCCGGAGCCATATTTCGGCTGCGAATCGTGGCTACGAGCAGCCGCAGTCGAACTCGAGCAACCTGGCGATCTTTTGGAAATGGCCTCGCGTATTGTCCGGCTCGCCCCATTTCGGGGGCCTAGCTCCGCCCAGGCAACGGCGTTGCGCCAGGCACCATCGCCGGCCGGGCGCGTGCATGTCTGGAGTGGGGCCTCTGGCAAACGCTATCAGCACAACGTCTACGGCTTACTCGAATGTCCGCCGCTGCCGCAGGCCGTCTACTTGCTCGTGCGCCGCCAAGCAAATGGCAGCTTGAAGGTACTCTACATCGCCCCGGCGCTGAGCGATGCTCCCTCACTTAATCTGGCCCGCATCCGCCAGCGCGGCGCCACCCTCGGCGCCAACGAAGTGCATGCCCACCTTCTTGCCACCAGTGCCGAGGCGTGCCGCACCATCGCCTGCGACTTGCGCGCGGGTCTGTTCGGCAGTTTGGGCGCGCAGCCTTCAAGCCCGGCCAACACCGGCTAGGCGACAAGGACCTTCACCTCCCGCTGCACCTTGTGAGCCGTTTGCGCCGAACCGGCGCGGCCTGTGGGTCGCCCCATGGCGCCCGGCAACGGGCCTGCCGGGTCGACCTTCGTTAGCGTGGCACCACCCGCAGCACGCGTCCCTGGGTTTCGTCCGTTAGGAGCCAAAGAGCCCCGTCGGCGCCTTGACGCACGTCGCGGATGCGCGCGCCGAGGTCTGGGAGCAGAACTTCCTCGCCCACCACCTTGTCGCCGTCCAGCACCAGGCGATGCAGCGCCTGTCCCGCCAGGGCGCCGACGAAGAGATTACCTTTCCAATCCGGAAACAGCGCGCCGGTATAAAACACGGCACCCGAGGGCGCGATGGAGGGATCCCAATAGTAGACCGGCTGCTCCATGCCAGCCTTGTGCGTGCCGACGCCGATCTTACTGCCGTCGTAGTTGCGTCCGTAGCTGATGACCGGCCAGCCGTAGTTTTTGCCCGCCTCGGGAATGTTGACCTCATCACCGCCGCGGGCGCCATGCTCGATGGTCCAAAGCCGCCCACTCGCGGGATTGAGCGCTGCCGCTTGCACATTGCGGTGCCCAATCGACCATACCTCCGGCTGCCAACCCGGGAGTTTAGGGTTGCCGGCATAGGCCGACCCGTCCGGCAACAACCGCATGAGCTTGCCGATGTGGTTACCTGGGTTCTGCGCCTCGTCGCGTTGCGAGAAACGTTCCCCCGCCGTGACAAAAAGCGACCCATCCGGCATGAACACGAGACGCGAGCCAAAGTGGTGGCTTGAGGCGTAGGCCGGCTCTTGACGAAAAATCACCTGCACATCCTCAAGCCGTCCGGCGCGATCGGTTGCAACTAGCCTGCCGCGTGCAACACTCGTCCCGTTCTTGCCCCCGCCGCGCGGCTCGGCAAAAGACAAGTAGATCAGGTGCGAGCTGACAAAATCGGGCGCCAGGGCCACGTCGAGCAAACCGCCCTGACCGCTGGCGTAGACCTCCGGGACGCCGTTGATGGGTGACAATACCTCCCCCTCCTTGCTGAGGAGGCGCAATCGACCGGGCCGCTCGGTGACCAGTAGGCGCCGATCAGGCAAGAAAGCTAGCCCCCAGGGATGCACGAGCCCTGTAGCGAAGGTTTCGGCCTTGATCGGTCGCGGGCTCTGCTGCGCGGGGGCGTTGGTGACTTGCGCCACCGCCGATGCCGCGGTGAGCGCCAGCCCCAAAAGAGCAACGACAGGAAGGCTGTGCATGGCTGTAACTCCGCCTGATCCGCACTTGCCGCATTTGCCCGCAATTGGCCGCGTCAGGCAACGCTCTGCGGCGCGCATCTGCCTTGATCGCGCCGCCTTGGAGCCGGCCGCAACGCCACCTTTGTTGTCTTGCCAGCCCTCTCCCCATATAAGGACGCATGTCATCCGGTCTCCCATTCCGCAAGATGAGCGGTCTCGGTAACGAGATCCTGGTCGTCGATTTGCGCGGCGGCAGGGCTTTCGATCTTAGCCCATCTGTCGTGCAAGCGATCGCCAAGCAACCGCTGTCGCACTTCGACCAGATGATGGTGCTCAGCGAACCGCGCAGTTTGGGTACGCAAGCCTATGTGCGCATTTATAACGCCGACGGGTCGGAGGCGGAGGCCTGCGGCAACGGCATGCGCTGCATCGGTTGGCTCGAAGCGGAACAAACGGGACGCCGCGCCCTCGAGTTCGAAACCAAGGCCGGCCGCCTGCAGGTCGATGTGGCCGGGCGGGAGCACATCCGCGTCGATATGGGCGCGCCGAAATTCGGCTGGCGCGACATTCCGCTCGCCGAGGCCTTTGCCGACACGCGTGCCATCGCGTTGCAGGTTGGGCCCGTCGACAAGCCGATCCTGCATTCGCCGTCCGTGGCCAACGTCGGTAATCCGCATGCCATATTTTGGGTGAACGACGTCGCCGCCTATGACCTCGGCCGTGTCGGGCCGATGCTTGAACATCATCCGCTGTTCCCGCAGCGCGCCAACATTTCTCTGGCAAAGGTCACGGGCTCCACTGCCATTACCCTGCGGACTTGGGAGCGGGGCGCCGGCCTCACCCGCGCCTGCGGCAGCGCCGCCTGTGCCGCAACCGTGTGCGCTGCCCGCAAAGGGCTGACCGGGCGTCACGTCCGCGTCACCCTCCCGGGTGGACCGATCGACATCGAGTGGGGCGAGGATGATCACATTCGCATGATGGGGTCCGTCGCATTCGCCTACGACGGCACCTTGGATGCCCTCGAGACCCTGTGACAGATGGCAAACCGGGCGCATCTTCACGACTGCAACGATGACCTTGGGGCGGCCGCGGGTGCGCCTATTTTCGAGCGCACCGCCACCACGGGGTTGCCGAGGCAAGACGCCTCCGCAGCGGCCTCGGTACGTATCGTCACCCTCGGTTGCCGGCTCAACGCCTTCGAATCAGAGGTCATGCGACAGCACGCCACCGCCGCCGGCCTGACGAATGCGGCGATCGTGAACACCTGCGCGGTCACCGGCGAAGCCGTGCGGCAGGCGGCGCAAACCATCCGCAAATTGCGGCGCGAGGATCCCTCCGTCCGCATCATTGTCACGGGCTGTGCCGCGCAAATCGATCCTGGTCGGTTTGGTGCCATGACCGAGGTCGACGCTGTCATCGGCAACGCGGAGAAAATGCTGCCTGGCACCTTTCAGGCCGTGAGCGGAGCCGACTGGGAGCGCGTGCAAGTCAACGACATCATGTCGGTGCGCGAAACGGCGCATGCCGTGATCGAGGGTTTCGGCTCAAAGGCGCGAGCCTACGTGCAGGTCCAGAACGGCTGTGATCATCGTTGCACGTTCTGCGTTATTCCCTATGGGCGGGGACCCTCACGCTCGGTTCCGGCCGGCGACGTGGTCCAGCAATGCCGGCGCCTGGCCGAAGCCGGTTACGCGGAGGTGGTACTGACCGGCGTCGACATGACGGCCTATGGCGCCGATCTTCCGGGTCCGATGTCCTTGGGGCGTCTGGTGCGGCACATCCTGCGCCAAGTGCCAGAACTGAGGCGCCTGCGCCTTTCCTCCATCGATCAGGTCGAAGCCGACGCGCAGCTGCTCGACGTCATCGCCGGGGAGCCGCGGCTGATGCCGCATCTGCACCTTTCGCTGCAGGCCGGCGATGACATGATCTTGAAACGCATGAAGCGCCGACATGTCCGCGCGGATGCCATCCGTTTCTGCGCCACGGTGCGGCGATTGCGACCCGATGTCGCCTTCGGCGCGGATTTGATTGCCGGTTTTCCCACCGAGACGCCGGCCATGTTTGCAAACTCCCTCGACCTGATCGATAGCTGCGAGCTCACCTACTTGCACGTCTTTCCCTTCTCGCCGCGACCTGGCACGCCGGCCGCGCGTATGCCGCAAATTCCCTCGCGCGTGGTGAAGGAACGCGCCGCCAAGCTCAGGCAACGGGGCGAGGTCGCACTGGCGCGCTATCTTGCGGCCCAGCAAGGTCGCGAGTGCGAGGTCGTGATCGAGCGTCCGGGGCTGGGGCGCACGCCAGGTTTTGCCCAGCTGCACCTCAAAGCCGCCGCGCCAACCGGCGCCCTCCTCAAGGCCCGCGTCATTGCGTCCGACGGCAAGCGCTTGCATGGCGAGGCCCTTGCGCACACGTATGCGCCGTGAGCGACACCCCCAAGAAACAAGGTTTGTTTGGCCTCTTCCGCCGCGGCACGGAGCCGGCCAAACCCGCTGCGGTCGACACCGGCCCAGCGCCCAAGGCTGCCCCGGCCGACCCCCCGCCCACCCCCGATCTCACTGCCCCAACGGCCACGTCGCGACCGGGAAACTGGTTTCAACGGCTTAAGACCGGCTTGAGCAAGAGCTCGAGCCGGCTTTCCGAGAATATCACCGGCATTTTCACCAAGCGGAAGCTCGACGCTGGTACGCTCGAGGAACTAGAGGACACGCTGATCCAAGCGGATCTTGGGGTTGAGACCGCAATGCGCATCACCGAGGCCCTCGCGCAGGGCCGCTTCAACAAGGAAATATCGCCCGAGGAAGTACGCACGGTGTTGGCCGCCGAGGTCGAGCGCACGCTGGCCGCCGTGGCAAAGCCGCTGTCGCTGACGGGCGAGCACCATCCCCATGTCATTCTGGTCGTGGGCGTCAATGGTACGGGCAAGACCACCACCATCGGCAAGCTCGCCGGCCAGCTGGCGCAGCAGGGACACAGCGTGACATTAGCGGCCGGCGATACCTTTAGGGCTGCGGCCATTGATCAGCTCAAGATCTGGGCCGAGCGGGTCAATGCCGAGATCGTGGCGCCTAGGGTGGGTGCAGATGCCGCCGGGCTCGCCTTCGATGCCCTGAGCACGGCGCGCGCGAACGGCAGCGACGCGCTGCTGATCGATACCGCCGGGCGCCTGCAAAACAAGCGGGCGCTAATGGACGAGCTGGAAAAAATGATACGCGCACTGCGCAAGATTGATCCGACAGCGCCGCATCAAGTACTGCTGGTGCTCGATGCAACCACGGGGCAAAATGCGCTTAACCAAGTGGAAGTTTTCAAGGATAAAGCGGGGGTTACGGGCCTCGTCATGACCAAGCTCGACGGCACGGCACGGGGGGGCATTTTGGTCGCAATTTCGGCCAAGTTCGGGCTTCCGGTGCACGCCATCGGCGTAGGGGAGGCCGTCGATGACCTTGCTCCCTTTGACGCCGCAGAATTTGCGCGGGCAATCGCTCTGAGCTAGAAAAACACCAGGGAGGGGCTGGAGCTCGGAGAGAGCCGCCTGAGAACTAGACAGTGGCAGTGGAGACAGTGAACTGGCGGGGGCGGCATTTTCCGTTCAATGCGGCGCAAACCGTCAACATCCTAGGCGAGGTTGGACCGCTGTTCGCGATGTTCGTCGTGAACGGTCTTTATGGCATTACCGCCGGCGCCGGCGCCTTGATCTTTTGCACGATCGTCGCGCTCGTTGCCTGCCTTGCCGTACTTGGGCGGCCGCCGATTATGCCCTTCATCGCCGGCACGGTCAGCATCGTGTTTGCAACGCTGACGTTCGTGACCGGCGATGCCGTATGGGTGCAGATCAAGGTCACCCTGTTCAATGCGCTGGTGGCCATTCTACTGTGGTGGGGACTGCGCACGGGCAAGAGCTTCTTTCGCTTTGTCTTTGGCAACACCTTCCACTACACCGAAGAGGGTTGGTACAAGCTCACGCGCAACGTGGCGCTGTTTTTCCTGTTGACCGCCGTCATCAATGAGGCCGTGCGACTGGGCTTTGCCGATGCGCACATCACCGCGCTCAATCATGTTTTTACGGGTGTGGACATCTGGATCCTGTTCAAGATCTTCGTGGTGATGCCGCTTACGGCCGTTTTCTTCTGGTGGCAGGTGCGGGTGCTGCAGCGCTATCGCCTGCCTGCGCCGGTGGCGAGCCTGGCGGGCCGAAGCGATCACTTGGCCTGACGCTGCGGTTTTGCCAGAGTTTCTTGCCGGATTTCTGGACCGCGGTATATCTGGCCTAAGAAACTGGCCTAAGAAATCCGGCCCAAGAATCCGGCCCCAAGTGTCTAGCCTAGATATCTGGCCTAAGTATCTGACCCCAATGTTTGGTCCAAGCACCTGAAACGATCATGGAAGAACCAGCGATCCCAGAGCGCAGCGCGAAGGCACCCTCCCCCATCGTCAAACTGCTGATCGATCTGGGGCCGCTGATCGCTTTTTTCATCGCCTATGGCCGCGCCGGCATCTACTGGGCAACGGGGGTGCTCATGCTGGCCACCGTCGCAGCCCTGATCGCGTCCTGGAGGTTGCTCGGCCGCGTCACGGCGGTGCCAATGGTGACGGCGGTGCTGGTGGTGGTGTTCGGCGGGCTCACCTTCTATTTGGACGACCCGAGCTTCATCAAACTGAAACCCACCATCATCAACCTGCTTTTTTCCGGCGCCCTGGTGGTCGGCCTTGTGACGGGCCGGCCCTTGCTCAAACTCTTGCTCGGAGAAGCTTTCCAGCTCAGCGAAGAGGGCTGGCGCAAGCTCACGGTGCGCTGGGCTTTGTTCTTTTTTGCGCTGGCAATTCTCAACGAGATCGTTTGGCGCAATTTCTCTGAGAGCGCCTGGGTCAATTTCAAAGTGTTCGGCATTGTGCCGCTCACGATCCTCTTCGCGATGGCGCAGATCCCCCTCATCAAACGTTACGAGCCGAGATCTTAAAAGGCCTCGCTCGTCGGCGAGGAAAACGCGACAATTTGCCCGAAGAAGCGGGCGCAGGCTGAGGTTACGGTGCGCCCCTAGCCGTTCCTTTACACCAATCGCTTGGCGTCAGGGAGGCACTGCGGGCGCCAGGGTGCGGGCGCGCAGTGAACCGCGTCTGGCGCGTGAGCACAGCCATCAGAAGGTACGATGAAACGAGACTCCACGTCCGACCGACTGCAACGGTCACCCATTCATCTTCTGCACCGCGCCGGTCAATGTGCAGGAGACATCTTTCACGCCGAGATGATGCACGGCGAGCTTACCCCGCGCCAGTTCGCCGTCCTCTACACGGTGGCAAACAACGAGGGGTTGAGCCAGACCGGCCTCGTCGAGCGTACGGGAATCGACCGCTCGACGCTGGCCGATATCGTGCGGCGGATGCAAAGGAAGGGCCTGCTGCAGCGCCGACGCACCAAGGAAGATGCGCGCGCCTATGCGGTGAAGCTGACCGAGGAAGGTCGGCGGCTCCTGCGCGCGGCCGATCCGGCCGCCAAGCGCGTCGACCAGCGTATTCTGGAGGCGCTCAGCGGCAGGCAACGAGAACAGTTCATGAATGAGTTGCAGTCGATCGTCGACACGCTGCAGCGAATTTCATCCGCACGCTGATCTGAAGGGGGTCCGGCTTGCGCCGAGCGCGCAAGCCTTGACGGCGTCGAGGCAACACCGACGCCGTCACCGGCCGCTATGCCGCTTTTTTCAAGAGCTTCCGGTTGATGATCAGCTCGGCGATTTGCACGGCGTTGAGCGCGGCGCCCTTGCGGAGATTGTCGGAGACGATCCAGAGCGCCAGCCCGTTCTCCACGGTCGCATCTTCGCGAATACGACTGATATAGGTGGCGTCCTCGCCGGCCGCCTCCATCGGCGTAATGTAGCCGCCGGGCTCGTGTTTATCGATGACGAGACAGCCGGGCGCCTCGCGCAGGATCTCACGGGCCTCCTCCGGCGTGATCGGTTTTTCGAACTCGATATGGACGGCCTCGCTATGGCTGACGAACACCGGCACGCGCACGCAGGTGGCCGTCACCTTGATCTTCGGGTCGAGGATCTTTTTGGTCTCCGCCACCATCTTCCATTCTTCCCGCGTGTAGCCGTCTTCCATGAAGACATCAACCTGCGGGATGCAGTTGAAGGCAATCTCCTTAGGGAACTTCTTGGGTTCATATTCCTGACCGGGCACGTATTTGCCCTTGGTCTGGCTCCAGAGTTCGTCCATGGCGTCCTTGCCGGCGCCGGAGACGGATTGATAGGTCGCCACCACCACCCGCTTGATCGTTGCGTGCTCATGCAGTGGCCGCAACGCCACCACCAGCTGCGCGGTGGAGCAGTTGGGATTGGCAATGATGTTCTTTTTCACGTAGCCTGCCACCGCATCGGCATTGACCTCGGGCACGATCAGCGGCACGTCCTGGTCATAGCGCCAGGCTGACGAATTATCGATGACGATCGAACCCTTGGCGGCGATCTTCGGCGACCATTCCTTGGAAACGGTGCCACCCGCCGACATCAGGCAAAAATCGATGCCGGAGAAGTCGAAGGTCGCAAGGTCTTTGCATTTGAGCGTCGTCTCCCCGAAGGAGACCTCCACGCCGAGCGAGCGGCGCGAGGCCAAGGCGTGCAGCTCGTTCACCGGGAACTGGCGCTCGCTCAGGATCGAAAGCATTTCACGGCCCACATTGCCTGTGGCACCGACGACGGCGACGTTGTAGCCCATGGCCTGCCTGTTTATGTGAACGCGAAGATTCGTTGATTGGCGCGTGCTTGTAGCCGCGACCGCGCGCTCTGTCCAGAACGGAGGCAAATTCACGCGCAAACGGACGGCACGGTTCGCGAGCTGGCGCGTCCCGACGCCGATGGTGATGGCCTGTCCGCGGCGGTCCACGGCCAACCCGTTGCGGCGCAAACTCTGATTTGAGCAAATAGGGCTCCGCACCGAACCCGATCCTTGCCCACGGTCCGAAAGCGGGCGAGGGCCAAGTGCGGGGGCTCGGCCTTGTGCGTGCAGGATGCCGCAATTGCCGCCGGGATGGGGATCCGCTATATCCGCGCTGATATTGCGAGGCGCGAACTCGGGTTTCTGATGAGGTTTCCTCCATGGCCGCGAGCGATGCCATCGGCGGGCGATTTCCGCTTGCGCAACCGCGCCCATCTGTCGTTATTCCGCCAACTCCTCCAATCCTGAAGCGTAGAGGTAACGCACATGTACACATCCCTTGAGCACTACATCGACGGCCACTGGGTTAAGGCCTCCGGTGCCAAGACCCAGGAGGTCATAAATCCTGCGACCAGCAAGCCAATTGGCGAGCTGGCGCACGCCTCGAAGGGTGACCTCGACAAGGCGTTGGCCGCCGCCGACAAGGGCTTCAAGACCTGGCGCAAAGTGTCCGCCTATGAGCGTGGCAAGGTTCTGCGCAAGGCCGCAGATCTGGTGCGCACCCGCGCCGATGAGATCGCCAAGGTGCTGACCCAAGAGCAGGGTAAAGTCTTCATGGAGGCCAAGCTCGAGGTGCAGAGCGCCGGCGATATCCTCGACTGGTATGCTGGCGAAGGCCAGCGCGCCTACGGCCGCATCATTCCCGCGCGCGCCGATGGCGTGCGCAACATGGTCATCATGGAGCCGATCGGACCGGTCGCGGCCTTCACACCGTGGAATTTTCCGGTCACGCAGGCGGTCCGCAAAATAGCCGCCGCGCTGGCCGCCGGTTGCTCGATCATCATCAAGTGTCCGGAAGAGACGCCGGGTTCGCCGATCGGGCTCGTCAAGGCCTTGCATGACGCGGGCGTGCCTCCGGGCGTGCTGAACCTTGTCTACGGCGTACCCGCAGAGATTTCCGAATACCTGATCCCGCACCCGATCATCCGCAAAATATCGTTCACGGGCTCGGTGCCGGTCGGCAAGCACCTCAATGCGCTCGCCGCATCCCACATGAAGCGCGCGACCATGGAGCTCGGCGGCCACGCCCCCGTGCTCGTGTTCGACGACGCCGATGTCGAGGGCGCGGCCAAGCTGATGGGTGCCTTCAAGTATCGCAATGCGGGGCAGGTCTGCGTGTCTCCGACCCGCTTCTTCGTGCACGACAAAGTCTATGACAATTTCGTCGGCAAGTTTATCGACATCGCCAAGAACACGAAGGTCGGTGATGGTTTGGCTGCCGATACCCGCATGGGTCCGCTCGCCAACCCCCGGCGGGTCAACGCCATCGAGGCGTTCGTGGCCGACGCGCAGGATAAGGGCGCCAAGGTTGAGGCCGGCGGCAATCGCATCGGCAACCAGGGCAATTTCTTCGAGCCAACGGTGCTCACCGACGTGCCGGAGAACGCCCGCATCATGACCGAGGAGCCGTTCGGGCCGGTTGCGGTCATGCTGCGGTTCAAGGAAACGGACGACGTTCTGGACCGGGCCAACAAGCTCCCGTTTGGGCTCGCCAGCTACGCCTTCACCAAGGACGCCAAGGTGGCAACCAAGGTCGCCGACGCGCTTGAGAGCGGTATGGTGACGATTAACCATTTCGGCATCGCGCTTCCCGAGACGCCGTTTGGCGGCGTCAAGGATTCCGGCTTCGGCCACGAGGGGGGTAGCGAAGGCCTGCAGGTCTACCTGCAGTCCAAGTTCGTAAGTCACCTGGGCTGACCGCTCAGACCCGGCAAGGACGGTCGCCCCGACGGCGGCCGCCCGGCGCGTGACTAACCCTTTAGGCGGGGACGGCGTCGCCCAGGTATGCAATGGCGCCGCCGACCCCGCCAGCCCCGTGCGGGATGCCCAGCGCTTTGAGGCCCATCTCGACGGCTCCCAGCGTGCCCAACAGCATCGGCGCGTTGCTGTAGCCCATATGGGCGATGCGAAACGCCTTGCCTTCCAAGGCGCCGAGTCCAACGCCGAGAATGACACCGCATTTGTCGCGGCAATAGGTAAGCAGCGGCCGAGGATCACGGCCCTGCATGAGGACGTTGGTGATCGAATTCGAGCGCTCGGCCGGATTGGTGATGTTGAAGGCCAGCACCTGGCCCTCGGCCCAGCGCTCGACCGCCACGCGCGTTGCCTGCGCCAGCAACGCATGCCGTCGGAAGGCGGCTTCCAGCCCCTCGGCCAGCAGCATGTCTAAGGCCTTGCGCAGCGCGAACAGTAAGTGCTCCGGCGGCGTGCCGCAGTACTTTTGGTAATGGATTTCTCCTTCGCGGAAGGTCCAATCCCAATAGAGGGTGCGTAGGTCCGCCGCCTGGTGCGCCGCGCGCGCCCGGTCATTGGCGGCCACGAAGGCGAGCCCCGGCGGCGTCATGAGCCCTTTCTGCGAGCCGGCCATTGTCACGTCCACTCCCCAGCCGTCCATATCGAAGGGCATGCAGCCGAGCGAAGCGACGGCGTCTACCATGAGCAAGGCTGGGTGTTTGGCGGCGTCCAAGGCCTTGCGCATCGCTGGGATGTCGTTGACCACGCCCGAGGCCGTGTCGATTTGCACGACCAAGATTGCCTTGATGCGATGCGCCTTGTCCTTGCGCAGCCGTTCCTCGAGGGACGCAGGATCGACCGCACGGCGCCAATCACCCTTGAGCACTTCCACTTCGACGCCGAGCATGGACGCCATCTCACCCCAGCCGGTGGCGAAACGCCCGCTCTCGAGCGCCAGCACCAAATCGCCCCGGCTCAGCACGTTGGTGAGCGCTGCCTCCCAACCACCATGGCCATTGGCGGCGTAAATGTAGGTGCGGCCCTTGGTGCGGAAAATGCCGGCGAGATCGGCAAGACAGCTATCGGTGATACCGATCATCTCGCCGGAATAGATATCGATGGCCGGGCGATGCATGGCAGCCAGCACCTCGTCGGGGACGTTAGTGGGCCCGGGGATGCTCAGGAACTCTCGGCCTTGACTGACGCTCATGTCTGAGTTTTCCCTTTGGCTGTTTTGGCGGGCCAGCCGCAGTCGAACCACTTATCTTGCGAAGAGCACAGATCACAAACGATGCAGGCATCGCACCTGGGCTTGCGCGCCTGACAAATATAGCGGCCGTGCAAAATGAGCCAGTGATGCGCATGCCGCAGGTACGCATTGGGGATGACGCGCAAGAGGCCGAGCTCAACCTCGAGCGGGGTCTTGCCCTTCGCCAGCTTGAGCCGATGCGCTACCCGGAAGACGTGTGTATCCACGGCCAGCGTGCTTTCGCCGAAGGCGATGTTAAGCACAACGTTGGCTGTCTTGCGGCCGACACCGGGCAGGGCCTCGAGCGCCACACGCTCGTGCGGCACGGCGCCGCCGTGCTCGGCAATGAGCTGGCGTGACAACGCCATGACGTTTTTGGCCTTGTTGCGGTAAAGGCCGATCGTCTTGATGCGCTCCTCGAGTTGGGCGAGGCCGAGCGCCAGCATGTCCTGTGGTGTAGCGACCACCTTGAACAAATCGCGTGTCGCCTTGTTGACCCCTGCGTCGGTTGCCTGTGCCGAAAGCACCACCGCCACCAACAGAGTATAGGGATTTACATGCTCGAGCTCGCCCTTGGGCTCAGGGTTGGCATGCGAAAATCGCCGGAAGATCTCGTTGATGCGCGCCGTGTCCGAACCTCGGTTAGGGGCCGCTCGGCGGCCGCGTGCGCGTTTTTTTGGCAATGCTGCGGACTTGGGCGACATGGCGTTTCGCGGGTATCTATAGAGCTGCTAGGATCGCAGGCATGGACGAAAAGGGCAATCAAGCGACAACGGAGCCGCAATTCCGTGCGGTTCTGACCCCGCACCGCTCGCTTTCACCGACCGGGTTTCTCATTTTGATGTCGGCGCTGAGCGGCATCAGCTTCGTGTCGGGAATAGTATTTTTGACCATGGGGGCGTGGCCGGTGACGGGGTTTTTCGGTCTCGACGTACTACTCGTGTATGCGGCTTTCAAGCTGAGCTATCGCGCGGGCCGCCTGTGCGAGATCGTCGAGCTGACGCCGGCAAAATTCAGCCTGACGCGCGTGCACCCGTCGGGTCGGCGCGAGCAATTTCATTGCAACCCCTATTGGGCGCGGGTGAATTTGCATGAGGCTGCCAATGGTCGCACCGACCTGCGGGTCATCTCCCAGGGCAAGGAGGAAGCCATGGGCCGTTTTCTGAGCGAGGCGGAGCGACGTGACTTCGCCAGAGTACTGAAGGATGTACTGCTGGAGGCGCGCGGCGGCGTGCGAATTTGAGGCGGTGACAGGAAACGGGTCGATTGCCGCGGCTCTAGCACCTAAATTGCCATGCATCGCCGCTCGTAACCGCGAGATTGACCATGCTGCACGCACCCGCCGTAAGCGACGCCAAGGGCTTGACGACGACTAGCCAGGCGCCCGACTACCAACTGATCCGTCGTGCCATAGCCTTTCTGTCCGAGACCTGGACCGAACAGCCCTCATTGGAGCGTTTGGCACAGCACCTCGGCCTCAGCCCCGCGCACTGCCAGAAGCTGTTCAAACGTTGGTGCGGCCTTAGCCCGAAAGAGTTCGTGCAGGCCATAACGATCGATCGCGCCCGCAATCTTTTGCAAGGATCCGCGAGCCTGTTGGAGACGGCCTACGAGGTCGGCCTCTCGGGCGCGGGACGTCTGCACGATCTGTTCGTGTCCCACGAAGCCATGACCCCCGGCGACTACAAGCGCCGCGGCGATGGCGTCGAGATGGCCTATGGCTTCCACCCATCGCCGTTTGGCGAAGCCCTCCTGCTTGCCACCGAGCGTGGCGTTGCAGGCCTCGCCTTCGTCAATGAGGATAAGGGGCAGTCGCAGACGGATGCGCTGGTCGACATGATGCAGCGTTGGCCAAAGGCAAAGTTCATCGCCGCCCCGGAACGCACGACGCCGCACGCCGAACAGATCTTCCAGACCTCGCGATGGTCCGCCGAGCGGCCCGTCCGGTTGGTCATGATTGGAACGGATTTCGAGGTCAGGGTCTGGCAGACGCTCCTGAAGATCCCAATGGGTCGGGCGGTTACCTATGCCGACATCGCCCGGCACCTCGGTCAGCCCACGGCTTCCCGCGCCGTCGGCTCGGCGGTCGGACGCAACCCAATTTCGTTCGTGGTGCCCTGCCATCGCGTGCTGCGCGGGGATGGTAGCCTCGGCGGCTATCATTGGGGCCTCACCCGCAAGCGGGCCCTGATCGGCTGGGAAACGGGTCACGTTGCCGGACGAGGCTAAGCGCGTCAGCAGTCGTCAGCATTGTGGCTCTGCTCCCTGGCTTGTGAGCAAGCGTTACCCAGACTGCAGCTAGACTTGGACATGGCCGGCCGCCCCGCATGCTTCGCGAGGCGGCCGTCGTGATGCCTGCATGTCACCCCATTATCCACGCCTGGGTCGAACGAAGGAGCCGAGATGACAGGGACAAGACGACCGGACCCAGAGGACTGGGCGCAAGACGCCAGGTTGAAGACCAGGGTTCAAGACCAGGGTTCAAGACCAGGGTCGGAGACACGGGACCCCGGACAAAGTGTGGCGAGCGCCGGAACAAAGACCGAGGCCCGCGACTTCACGCTCGATTGTGTTGGGGCAGTGCAGGCATGGCGGGCATAGAGCCGAGAACCGGACGCAGGGTTTGCATAATCTTGAATTCGCCAACGCTCCGGCCGCTGCCCGGTCGCTGCGTGCCCTGGGCCCGTCCCCCTGGGCCTGTCCCCCCTGGGTCGGTCCCCCTGGGCCCGTCCTCCTGGGCCCGTCCCCCCTGGGCTCGTTCCCTGCGCGCCCAGGCCTTGGGCCCGTCCGCTGGTCTTGTTCCTGCACCTATCCCTGCACCCATCTCTGCGGATCAAGCCAAGACGTGTAAAGCGTGGATCGTGCCAAGCCCTGGAAGATAGGAAAGAGGGTGGAAATGACACCTCAAAGCATCATCGGCGACATCCAGGTCGCCGGTTCGATTGAGAGCCGCTTATTTAAGACGCGGCAACTCTCCCTCGAACTCGCTGAACCTCTGAGTGCGGAGGACATGACCGTCCAGGCGATGGACGATGCCAGCCCGACCAAGTGGCACTTGGCACACGTTACCTGGTTCTTCGAGACCTTCATCCTCAGCAAACACCTACCCGGTTATCAGACGTTCGACGACAGTTTTAACTACTGCTTCAACTCCTATTACGAGAGCCAGGGCCCACGGCAGCCGCGCCCCAGACGAGGGGTTCTAACGCGGCCGTCGAGCGAGCGCGTGCGCGCCTACCGCGCGCACGTCGATGAGGCCTTGGCGAAGCTGTTCGCCAAGGGCATTTCGGCAACCTCGCAAATCGCCCGCCTGGTGGAGGTGGGCATCAACCACGAGCAGCAGCATCAGGAACTCCTGCTAACCGATATCTTGGCGCTGTTCGCGGCCAACCCGTTGCGTCCCGCCTATCAACAGGGGCAAGGCCAAGCCAGCTCGGCGGCGCCAGAGCCGATACGCTGGCTCGAGTTTGCCGGTGGCGTCGCCAGGATCGGCCACGACGGCAAGGGTTATGCCTGGGACAACGAGATGCCGCGACACGACGCCCTCATCCACCCTTTCCAATTGGCACACCGGCTCGTCACAAACGCCGAATGGCTGCAATTCATGGCCGATGGCGGCTATCGCGCGGCCTCGCTGTGGCTGGCGGACGGATGGGGGCTGTGCAACCGCGAAGGATGGCAAGCCCCGCTCTATTGGCAGCAGCAGGATGGCGCATGGTTCGCCATGTCGCTGCATGGCCTCAATGCCATAGAGCCCGCCGCCCCTGTCGCTCACGTCAGCTACTATGAGGCCGATGCCTTCGCCCGCTGGGCCGGCAAGCGCCTCCCCACCGAATTCGAGTGGGAGTTGGCGGCGCAGGGACAAGCCGTCGCCGGCAACACGCTGGCAACGAAAGCGTTGCGGCCGCTGCCTGCCGACGGCTCGGCACGGGACGGCAAGCCGTGCCAGATGTTCGGTGACGTTTGGGAATGGACGCAGAGCGCCTATTTGCCCTACCCCGGCTACCGCCCGCTCGCCGGAGCGCTTGGCGAGTACAACGGCAAATTCATGGTGAGCCAACAGGTGCTGCGCGGCGGCTCATGCGCGACGCCCGACGGCCACACTCGTGCTACCTACCGCAACTTCTTCTACCCCCACCAGCGTTGGCAATTCATGGGCCTGCGTCTTGCTTCGGAGATCGTCTAATGCTGCATCCCAATATGCGTGAGCTGCTATCGGAGCGCTTTGCGCTCGACGATGAATTCGCCAACGTCGTGATCGACGGATTGTCGCGGCCGCAGAAGACCCTGCCGTGCCGCTTTTTTTATGATGCGCGCGGCAGCGAGCTATTCGAGGAGATCACGCGTTTGCCGGAGTACTACCCAACGCGCACCGAGACGGCGATCCTGCAGGCAAGTGCCGAGCAAATGATCAAAGGCCTGCCGGACGGCGGCGCGATGATCGAATTCGGCTCGGGCTCGAGCCTCAAGACGGAAATCCTGCTGCGCCGGCTCCCTCGGCTTTCCGCCTATGTGATGATCGACGTGTCGCAGACGGCCCTGTTGGGTGCAAAGGAGCGCTTGGCCCGACATTTTCCGGCACTGGACGTGCGCCCGATCGTCGCTGACTTCTCCTCTCCCGTGGCGCTCCCGGAGGACCTGCGGGCACGCGCCAAAATAGGCTTCTTTCCCGGCTCAACCATCGGCAACCTGACACCCAGCGAGGCCGTGCGTCTGTTGCGCGTCTTCCGCGCTGCCTTGGCCCCCAGGGGGTCCCTCATCATTGGAGCCGACCTGAAAAAGGACGCTCGCCGACTGGTGCTCGCCTACAACGATGCCGTCGGGGTCACGGCGGCCTTCAACCTCAACATCCTGGCGCGGATCAATCGCGAACTGGGCGGCGATTTTGATCTTGCCGGCTTCCGACACGAGGCGATTTACAATCCCCGGCATGGGCGCATCGAAATGCACTTGGTCAGTCGGACCCAGCAGAACGTAACGATCGGAGGGCAGCGTTTTTCGTTCCGGCCGGGCGAGACCATCCACACGGAAAACTCCTACAAGTACTCGATCGATCAGTTCCGGGAGCTGGCGCGTGCCGCCGACTGGCTACCGCAACGCGTGTGGACCGACGAGGACAGCTTGTTCAGCGTGCACGAGCTCGTCGCCGGTTAGGAGATCGGACCCATCCCAAGCCCTGCGTGCGTCGGGCTCTTGAGGCCTCGCACGCGGCCCCTACGGCGAGGCCGGGCCGTCCCCGTCGGCCCCCGGGCGCGCTGGCGGGCAGGGTAGGTCACGGCGCGGGCGCAGGCCTAGCCTCCGTCCCCATTCGTTTGCCCGGCGGCTTGCCTGCTGGAACCAATGCGCGGGCATCGAACCGGGGCGGGGATGACGCTCATCACCCCCAACCGGGAACTAAGCCATTGATTAGACAAGTGCTATTCGGCGAGCGTGACGATTTGGTGGAGCCGAGGGGAATCGAACCCCTGACCTCTGCAGTGCGATTGCAGCGCTCTCCCATCTGAGCTACGGCCCCGCAAGGCGGGGCCATTTACGTGGCGGGCGTTGCCGATGTCAAGGACGGCCAATGCCAAAGGGGCAATGCCAAGCAGGCCAAGTCAAGAATAGCCCTCGGCCGGACTGCACCGGGGGCCACCGCTCCCTTGCCGCCCTACGGGGCTCTCGTCTACATCTCAAGACAAATCGCAGAAAAAGAAAGGCCCCGGGATGCTGCCCATCCTATATTTCATCGACCAGTATCTGATCGATCTCTTCATCTGGGTCATTATCGGCAGCGCCATTCTGAGCTGGCTCATCGCCTTCAATGTCGTCAATCCCTACAATCAATTTGTGCGTTCCCTCTGGGATCTCTTCAATCGCATCACCGAACCGTTCCTGCGTCCGATCCGCCGCATGCTTCCGGACATGGGCGGCATCGACGTCTCCCCCGTGGTGCTCATTCTCATCTTGGTATTCATTCGCGTCGTCGTTATTCGCGGCTGGCTGATGCCGCTGTTCAGTTGATCTTGCCGGGACGGCATCCAACTTGGCCCTGGGCCGCGGTCGCCGGCGGTCTTAGGATCAAGGTGCGATTGACGCCAAAATCCGGGCAGAACCGGGTGGAGGGGGTGACGACCGCCGCCGAGGGCGCCGTCTTGAAAGTGCGGGTGCGGGCGCTGCCGGAGAACGGTGCCGCCAACGCAGCGCTGACCAAGGTCCTGGCGGGCTGGCTGGGCGTACCGCACGGCTCGGTCGCCGTGATCGGGGGGGCGAAAGCGCGAGCAAAAACGCTGATGGTTGCGGGCGATGGGCCTGAGCTTGCCAAGCGCGCATCGGCTCGGCTGGCGGATGGCGCGCAACAAGGCGCGAGGTGAGATGGCAGCGCACATCATCGACGGCCGGGCGATCGCCCACCAGCTGCGCCGCCAGGTCGCCCTCGAGGTGCAACGGTTGCGGCAGATGCGCGCGGTGACGCCGGGGCTTGCCGTCATTGTGGTGGGCGAAGACCCTGCGAGCCAGGTCTACGTCGCAACCAAGGCCAAGCAGACCCGCGAGGCGGGGATGCTATCGATCGAGCATCAGCTGCCCGCGGACACGCCTCAGGACAAGCTGTTGAGCCTGATCGCCGAGCTCAACCAGCGCCAGGACGTGCACGGCATTCTTGTGCAGCTCCCGCTGCCCAAGCACATCGTGCCGACGCGCGTGATCGAGGCGATCGACCCGGCCAAGGACGTCGATGGCTTCCACCCCATCAATGTGGGGCGCCTCGCCACGGGCGCCAAGGCGTTTGCGCCCTGTACGCCGACGGGGTGTTTGATCCTGGCAAAGTCCGTGCGCTCTAACCTCGCCGGGTTGGAGGCGGTAGTGGTCGGGCGTTCCAACATCGTCGGCAAGCCAATGGCGCAGCTGCTTCTCGCCGAGAACTGTACCCCCACACTGGCGCACTCGCACACCCGCGACTTGCCTGCTGTCGTCCGCCGCGCCGACCTGGTCGTGGCGGCCGTGGGCCGCGCCGAACTCATCAAGGCCAGCTGGGTCAAACCCGGCGCCATCGTCATCGACGTCGGCATCCAGCGGGTGGCGCACGGCACCAAGACGCGGCTCGTCGGCGACGTGGCTTTCGAGGAAGTGGCCGCGGTGGCGGGCGCACTTACGCCGGTTCCAGGTGGCGTCGGCCCGATGACCGTCGCCTGCCTGCTGCAAAACACTTTGCAGGCGGCGCAAGGCGCCGGATCCTAACCGTGAGACGCGACGCTGCGGCGGGTACCAGCGTAGCGCACGGGCGAGGCGCCATCCGAGCCTACGGCGCCCACCCCCCTCGGCCGCAAAAGGTTTGCGCCCCCGAGGTGTCCCCAACGCCTCAGGCCATCCACTTGGTCGCGCCTGTCGTCCCCACTTGGCCATCCCTGGGCGCCTCACTTTTCATGGCGCAGAACCCTCGATGATGACGAGCTGCGCCTCGCTCGCCTCGTCGCGGATCTTGGCGGCGGCCTGATATTCCGGCAACTCATAACAGGCCTTGGCAACGGCATAGCTTTCGAATTCGATCACGACGTGCCGGCGGCCCTCGAGGTCGCCCTTTGCGACAACGCACTGGCCGGCGCGCACGAGGAAGCGGGCGTTGTATTTGCCAAAAGCAATGGCATTGGCCGCAATATAGTCTTGGTAGCGCTCGGGATTGGTAATGTTGACGTGCGCAATCCAATAGCCCTTCTTGAGCATTTTCTCCTCCATGGCGACGATTGGCCGGTTCTGCAGTTCAGCAACCAAGCCGTTTCAGCGCAAGATCGCCGATCGCGCACCCCCGCTTTGACGCCCGAAGCGGGCGCCAATATTCGGTCGCGTTGGGGCAGCATTGCAGCAATCTTAGCCCCTGCCGCCCGTTGAATAGGTTGGCGGGAGGCAATGCAGTATGCCATGCTTGGCGGGCGATAATCGAACCGAGAGGAATGCGATGCGATACGAGGCGCCCTCATCGCTGGAGCAGGTCGTCGGCCTGTTGGCGGCGGCAACGGGCGATGCACGAGTTCTGGCTGGTGGTACCGATCTGCTGGTCCAGATGCGAACCGATATTCTGAACCCTGAGCTGGTGGTCGACATCAAGCACATTCCCGAGTTGCGCGAGGTCAAGGAGGAAGGAGGCGGCTTTCGCATCGGCGCGGCCGTGACGGGTGCCGAGCTGAAGGAGCACCCGCGGCTGAAGTCGGTTTGGCCCGGCGTTGTCGAGGCCGCCAATCTGATCGGATCGACCCAGATCCAGGGGCGGGCCACCATGGGAGGCAACCTGTGCAACGGCTCGCCGGCGGCCGACAGCGTACCGGCCCTGATCGCCGCCGGCGCTGAGGCCTCGGTGGTGGGCCCCAATGGACGGCGCGAGATTGCCGTCGAAGACGTGATGCTTGCTCCGCGCAAGCTGTCCCTGACCAAGGGTGAGGTCATCGCTTCCTTTTTCTGCCCGCGAAGGCCAAGGGCAGCGCGGACGCCTATTTGCGCTTTATCCCACGCACCGAGATGGATATCGCCGTGGTGGGTTGCGGCATCGCATTGACCGTCGATGCCAATGGTGCCGTGACCCACGCCCGGGTCGCGCTCGGGGCGGTGGCGGCCCGTCCGCTGCTTGTCGAGGAGGCGGCCAGCGCCCTGATCGGCAGCAAGCTCGAGGATGCCGCGCTGCGCAAGCTCGACGCGGCAGCCGGGGCGGCATGCAAGCCGATCGACGATAAGCGCGGCACCAAGGAGTACCGCATCAAAGTCGCGGGCGTGCTCGCCCGCCGAACCGCAGCAATTGCCTATGAACGCGCGAGGAAGGGCTGATGGCGAAGCACCATATCACCGCAACCGTCAACGGGGACCCCGTCGAATTCCTGTGCGAGCCACAGGAAACTTTGCTCGACGCCCTGCGCGATCAGTTGCATCTCACGGGAACCAAGGAAGGTTGCTCGACGGGCGATTGCGGGGCTTGCAGCGTCACGGTCGATGATCGGCTGGTCTGCTCATGTCTAATGCTTGGCGTGGAGGCCAACGGTAAATCGATTAGCACCATCGAAGGCATGGCTCAGGGTGATGAGCTGCACCCGCTGCAGCAAAAATTCTTGGAGCATGCTGCCTTGCAGTGCGGCATTTGCACACCGGGCTTCCTGGTGGCGGCCAAAGCCCTGCTCGACAAAAAGCCCGATCCGTCGGAGACAGAAGTGCGCTACTGGCTGGCCGGCAATCTATGTCGCTGCACGGGCTACGACAAGATCGTGCGCGCCGTACTCGACGCCGCCGCGGAGCTGAGAGGAGCCTGAGCTATGCAAGAGAAGGTCAAGGACGGCCACAGTTCCGAGTTTCAAGTGGTTGGCACGCGGCCGGTGCGGCCGGACGGCGCCGACAAGGTGACGGGCCGCGCCAAATTCGGAGCGGATTTCAGCCTGCCGGGACAGCTGGTCGGCAAGGTGCTGCGAAGTCCACATCCGCACGCACGCATCAAGTCGATCGACGCCTCCGCCGCGCTCAGGCTGCCGGGGGTAAAGGCCGTCGTCTGCCGCGATGATTTCCTCGAACAGTCCTCTGAATTCATCCCCGCCGGCGAGATGATGATCAACTATCGCGATGTCGTGCGCAACGTCATGGCCCGGGAGAAGGCCCTTTACGAAGGACATGCGGTCGCGGCGGTGGCGACCACCAGCGCGGTCATCGCCAAAGAGGCGCTCAACCTCATCAAGGTGGACTACGAAGTGTTGCCGCACGTCATCGACGTCGTCGAGGCGATGCTGCCCGGCGCGCCCTTGCTGCACGAGGACATGTTCACGGCAGGCGTTGAGCCTGCACCGAAAACCGCCTCCAACGTCGCCAAACGCCTGGAAATCGGGCACGGCGACATAGCGGCGGGCTTCAGGCAAGCGGACCTCGTGGTTGAGCGCACGTTTACCACCAAGCCCGTACACCAGGGGTACATTGAGCCGCACGCCTGTATTGCCAGTGTGTCGGAGGACGGCCAGGCCGACGTGTGGGTGTCGACCCAGGGCCACTGGGTCGTGCGCGCCCACTGCGCGCGGCTGCTCGGCTGGGACATCGGCAAGGTGCGCGTGACGGCGGCGGAAATCGGCGGTGGGTTCGGCGGAAAGACCGTCGTGTACCTGGAGCCGATCGCGCTAGCGCTCTCCAAAAAGGCACGTCGCCCCGTCAAGATGGTGATGACGCGGGAGGAGGTCTTCAAAGCCTCGGGGCCGACCTCGGGAGCGCACGTGCGCGTCAAGATCGGCGCCAAGCAGGACGGCCGTATTGTAGCCGCCGAGGCCGAGCTCAAATATCAGGCCGGCGCCTTCGCCGGGTCGCCGGTGCAACCGGGCGCCATGTGCGCCTACGCTCCCTATGATATCGAAAACGTGAAGGTTGTGGGTTACGACGTGGTCACCAACCGCCCGAAAGTGGCGGCCTACCGCGCGCCCGGCGGACCTATTTCCGAGTTCGCCGTCGAGAGCGTGATCGACGAAATCGCCGGCAAGATCCGCATGGATCCCATCGAGCTGCGGCTGAAGAATGCGGCCAAGCAGGGAACCAAGGCGGCCTATGGCCCCAAATTTGGGCCGATCGGCATGGTGGAAACCCTGGAGGCCGCCAAGACGCATGCCCATTGGCGCACGCCGCTCGGCAAGCACCAAGGTCGCGGCGTGGCCAGCGGCTTTTGGTTCAATATCGGCGGCGAAACCTCGGTCTCGCTCTCCCTCAACGAGGATGGCACCCTGTCCCTCACCGCCGGGACCCCGGATATTGGCGGGCTGCGCGCGTCCCTGTGCATGATGGCGGCGGAAGAGCTGGGCGTGCCGTTGGACAAGATCCGCGTCCAGATCGGCGACACCGGTCAGCTCGGCTACAATTTCCTGACAGGCGGCAGCCGCTCGACCTTCTCCAGCGGTATGGCCACCGTGGAGGCCGCGCGTGAGATCATGAAGGAAGCCTGTAAACGGGCGGCGAAGCTGTGGGAATTGCCGGAGGATGCCGTCGAATACAGCAACGGCGGCGTGCGTCCCGCCGGTCCCAATGCCGGCAAGCATGCGCCGATGTCCTTGAAGGAGGTCGCCGGCATCGCCGGCAAGACCGGCGGTCCCATCGTCGGCTATGCCCGCATCAACGCCGCTGGCGCGGCACCGAGCCTGGCCACGCATATCGCCGATGTCGAAGTCGATCCGGAGACCGGCAAAGTATCGGTGATCCGATATACGGCAATTCAGGATGCCGGTCGGGCGATCCATCCAAGCTACGTCGAGGGCCAATACCAGGGCGGTGTTGCGCAAGGTATCGGCTGGGCGCTCAACGAAGAGTATATCTACGGTGAGGACGGCAAGCTGCAGAACCCGGGCTTTCTCGACTATCGCGTGCCGGTGGCCTCCGACCTTCCAATGATCGACACGGTGATCGTCGAGGTGCCGAACCCACGGCATCCCTACGGCGTGCGTGGCGTCGGCGAAACGCCGATCGTGCCGCCGATGGCGGCCATCGCCAACGCGGTTGCCAATGCCACTGGCGTGCGCTTCACCGATCTGCCGATGTCCCCGCCAAGGGTGCTGAAGGCCCTAGACGAGGCGCGGGCAAAGGGCACAGCGAAGCTCTAATCGAACCCCGGACGGGACATCTTGCGCGCCAGGCGCGCGGGATGCCCCGCTCCGACATCGGCAGATTGCTGCTGGGCAAGTCCGCCCTGCTAGGACATCTCCAAACCCAATGGCTCACGTCACGCTGGTTGGAAATCTGCGCCAATTCACGGGCGGCGTGACGGAGATCGAGGTTGCCGCCCAGAACGTGCATCAGCTGTTCGCGCGGCTGGGTGAAAAATATCCCGCTCTGTTGCCGCACTTGCAAACGGGCTCCGCGGTCGCCATCGATGGGCAAATCTATCAGGACGCCTTGTTCCAGGAGATCGGTCCGGACAGCGATGTGCACATCCTGCCGCAAATCGCGGGGGGATGACGGGCAACGTCCTCAATTCGCCCCGCAACGAACGGCTTAGCCCTTGGGGACCACGCCGCAGGCGATGCGGCCGGCGCCGCCGCCGTTCTCGGGCGTATCGGTATAGTTGTCACCGCCTTCGTGGATCATCAGGGCCCGGCCGCGCACGTCGGCAAGCGTCAGTTGCGGTGCCGTTACCGTCTGGCTAATGCCCTTCTCGCTGGCCTTCAGCACCGGCAGATCGCCCTTGTGTCCGCCGCCCTTGGGCCCCTTGTGGGCTTTTGTGCCAGCCGGATCGAAGTGCGGCCCCGCGGCAAAGCCGGCCATCATTTTCCCATCCTTGCTGGCCGCGGCACAATCACCTTTGTCGTGCACATGGAAGCCGTGCGGTCCTTTAGGCACGCCCTTCGCCGAGATCTTGAAGGAAACCCCGCCCTTGCCTTCCTTGACGACGACGGTGCCGATCTTCTCGCCGACCCCACTCTCGGAGATCCGATTAATGTCTACACTCAACTGTTGGGCGATCGCGACACCGGTCGCAATCAGGAGTCCGCCGCAGGATAGTGCAAGCATGCGAAGGGAGCTGGTCATGGCAACCTCGACCTGGTGTGGCGTGGCAGAGGAACGGCGACGCAACGAACTTGTTCCGCGCCGGGCGGTGGGCCTTAACTGCGGCATTCGTTCGAGCACAAGAGGTGCTCGCGACAAGCTTGCGCTTGCGCCCTGGGTCCCGTCAATCCAAGTGCTTGCCCGGTGTGCTGGCGAGGCAGGCACCGACCGCATACGGTTGCGCCCGGCCTCTGCCTGTTTTTCGTTTGCTGCGACCGCCACTTAGGCACCGGGATGCGGCGGCCGTCGGCGTTGCCGGCCACGCCAGGCGAGGAAGATTGCGTTTTCGCGGCGGCGCGGTGACACTCATGGCTAAGGGTGCGGGCGCGGCCGATCGAGGAGACGAGAGCATGGATGGGCAGGGCGATCTTGCCACCTTGAGCGCCGTCGAGTTGCGCCGACGCATCGGCTGCAAGGAGATCTCTCCGGTGGAGCTGCTGGAAGCATCGATCGATCGCATCGGGGCCATCGATCCCGCCGTGAACGCCCTTGCCGCCACCGACTACGCGCGGGCGCGCCAGCAGGCGCAGGCAGCGGAGCGCGCGGTCCTGCGCGGCGAGGAGCTCGGCGCACTGCACGGCCTGCCGACCGGCGTCAAGGATTTGAGCGATACGGAGGGGCTGCTGACCAGCCACGGCTCGCCGCTCTACCGCGATCACGTGCCGAAGGCCGACGCCGCTATGGTCTCCCTCCTGCGTAAGGCCGGTGCCATAGTCGTTGCCAAGACCAACACACCCGAATTCGGCGCCGGCGCCAACACCCGCAATGCCGTTTGGGGTGCGACCGGCAATCCCTTCAATCCCCAGCTTAATGCCGGCGGTTCCTCGGGTGGCTCGGCGGTGGCGCTGGCCTGCGACATGCTTGCGCTCTGTACGGGTTCGGACATGGGTGGTTCGCTCCGCATTCCGGCCGCCAAATGCGGTGTCGTCGGCATGCGGCCTTCTCCCGGCCTCGTCCCCTACGACGCACGCCTGCTCGGCTGGACCCCGCTGGCCGTGCTGGGCCCGATGGGTCGAACGGTTGCGGATCTGCGCCTGCTTTTTGCGGCGCAAATTGGCCTCGATGAGCGCGAACCCTTGGCTTTTGCCCTCGATCCCGGCGATGTCGGCCGCGCGCGGCCCGTCGACCTTGGTCGCCTGCGCGTTGCCTGGACAGAGGATTTCGCGCAATGCCCCGTGTCGGCGGAGATCCGGCGCGTGATGCGTGCACGCGTTGCAGCCATGCGACATTTGTTCCGCTCGTGCGACGAGGTTCAGTTCGATTTTGGTGACGCCGATCGCTGCTTCGACATCGCGCGTGCGCAGAGCTTCATCGCGCGACATCAGGACGCCTACGACCGTGACCCCGCCTCGCTTGGAGCCAACGTGCGCGCCAATTACGAGCTGGGCGCCGACATGACGCTGTCCGATACGGCCTGGGCACACGCCGAGCAGACGCGCATCTTCCATCGCTTCCAGGCGCACTTTCGTGACTACGATCTGGTGTTGTCCCCGACGACGCCCGTGTCACCCTTTCCCTGGCGTTCGCTTTACCTCGCCGAGCTCGAAGGCCGACCGCTCAGGAACTACTATCACTGGCTGGCGCTCACCTACTACATCAGCCTCGTCACCAATCCGGCGATCTCGTTACCTTGCGGCCGCGACGAGCATGGCATGCCGTTCGGCGTGCAAGTGATCGGCAAATTCCGCGGCGACATCGAGCTTTTGAATGTGGCCGAGGCCATGGAAGCAGCCTTCGCCAGCATCAGCGAGCTGGGCCGACCGCGACCGGATCTTGCAAAGCTGCGCTTCAGGACCACGCCGGCGCTGAAATCGATTGTTACCCACCCACCCCTCCTTTCCACTCATTGAGATTGGCTCGCAGCACCATGTACGGCAACCGACCGACGATTACCTCGCTCCACGGCATGGTCGCAGCCGCTCACCCGCTGGCCGCCCAAGCCGGTGCCAAGCTGTTGAGCGCGGGCGGCAATGCCTTCGACGCGGCGGCGGCAACGGCGGCCGCCCTCAACGTGGTCGAGCCTTTCATGTCCGGACTTGCCGGCCTCGGCTACGCCACCTGCTACATCGCTGCCGAGAAGCGGGTCGGCGTGCTCGACTTCGTCCCCCCGGTGCCCTCGCGCCTGCCCGTCGAGCGCTTCAGCAAGCGCGAGGACCTGCAGCGTGGCGCCCTGTCGGTTGGCACGCCCGGCAACCTGGCCGGATGGGCGGAACTCGTGCGCGCCTACGGCAAAAAGCCGCTTGGCGCCGCCCTGGCACCGGCCATTGCTTTGGCCAGCGACGGTTACGCGCTCGCCGAATTCGGCGTGGCCGAATTCAACGAACAAATCCCGCTCCTGCGCCGCTGGACCGCCTTCTATGACGATTGGGCCCACACCTACACCGGTGGCGCGGCAAGCGTGGCGCTGGGCCGCATCGTGCGCCAACCCGAGCTCGCGGCAACGCTCGAGGCCATCGCGGTGCAGGGTTGCCACCACCTTTATGGCGGCGATTTGGGTGAAGCCATTGTCGCGCACCTACGACGGCTCGGCGGTTGCCTCACGCTCGACGACATCAGGGCCGTAAAGCCCGTCTGGAAGCAGCCGCTGGCCGGCCGCTATCGCGACCTCAGCATCAATACGCTGCCGCCCCCGTCGGAGGCATTTCAATTCCTGCTCACGCTGCGCATCCTCGACGGCTTCGACTTTTCCAGCTCCGAGCGCAACGGCGTCGAGCATTTGGACATGCTCTGGCGGGCGATCCGGCTGGCGGCACGCGAGCGTATTGCCAACAACAATCCTGCACCCGATCAGCTCGACCAGATCTTGTCGGAGCAAAACGCCGCGCGGCTGCGGCTGCGCCTCAAAGATGGCACAGCCATTGCTGGACCGACCGAGCAATGGCTGCCGGCGCCCGCCGGCGGCGAGCACCACACCACCTCGTTCTCGATTGGCGACCGTGAAGGCAACCTCGTGTGCATCACCCAGAGCCTCGGAAGCCCATTCGGCTCGGGCGTGGTTGTGCCGGGGACCGGGCTCTGCCTTAACAACTTCCTGTATTGGACCGACGTCAATCCGCTAAGCCCCAACCGGACCCGCCCGGGCGATCCGCTGCCCGTGTGCATGGCGCCGTCGATTTCGCTGCGCAACGGCAAACCGGTGCTGGCCCTCGGCACGCCCGGTAGTTACGGCATCTTGCAGACCCAGGCCCAGGCCATGGTGCAGTATCTCGACTACGGCTTGAGCCTGCAGGACGCCATCGAGGCGCCACGCGCACGCTTATGGGACGGACGCCTGGTCGAGCCGGAGGCGCGCATCGAGGCGACCGTGCTTGCGGCCCTGGCCAAGCGTGGCCACACGATCCAGCCGGGCGCCGCCTGGACCATGCGCGTTGGCGGCATGCAGGCCATTGCCATCGATCCCGTCAGCGGCCTAATGACGGGGGCTTGCGATCCGCGACGGGACGGCTATGTCGCAACCGCCTGAGCACTCTCGACACTTTGCGCATCCGGGCTAAGCTTGCGGGTGGCTCAAAGGGCAAGGCGCAGCCATGAACGTCGAGACCAAGGCCGACAGTGAAGCGGCCCGCTGGCAGGACCAAGTCTACGATCTGCTACGCCGCAACAACGTCACGCAATTTGCCTACGTCCCCGACGCTGGGCATCGCATTTTGATCGACCGCTCCTTGGCGGATCCTCAAGTTCATTCCGTGGCCTTGACGACAGAGGAGGAGGGGGTGGCGTTGCTGGCCGGGGCTGACCTCGGGGACGCGCGCGGCGTCCTGCTGCTGCAAAGCAGCGGCGTCGGCAACTGCATCAACATGCTGTCGCTCACGAGCGGCGGGCGATTTCCGCTGTTGGCGCTCGTCAGCATGCGCGGTGATTTCGGCGCGGGAAATCCCTGACAATATCCGATGGGGCGGGCAACCCAGCCGGTGCTGGAAGCGATGGGCGTCATCTGTCTGAGGGCGGATGACCCAAATGAGGCGTTGCGTGCGGTCGGCGCGGCGCTCACCATGGTATTCCAGGCGGGCCACGCGGTCGCCGTCCTGTTCACACAGAAGCTGCTTGGCCCCAAGAAATTCTGAGGCCGACGACATGGCAACTTCCTCCACCTCGACAACCCTCGCCAGTGCCGTTGCCCCCTCCTTCGTGCTTGATCGCCGCGAGGCGGTACCCGCCGTGATCGGTCGCCATGACGACTTCCTATTCGTGGCCGGGCTTGCCGGCACATCGCGGGACATTGCGGCGCTAACCAATGATGCCGCCCACGTCTACAGCATGGCGGGCGCCATGGGTGGGGCGGCAATGATGGGGCTGGGTCTTGCCCTTGCACGCCGCGATCGGCGGGTCATGGTGCTGACTGGTGACGGCGAGCTGTTGACGAACCTTGGACGCGCTGGCGACGATTGGCGTTCTTAATCCGCCCAACCTGTCGATCCTGGTGGTCGACAACGGCCACTACGGCGAGACCGGTTATCAGAAAAGCCACACTAGCCTGGGCGTCGATCTCGAGAAGATCGCCGCTGGCTCCGGCATCAAGCGCACCGCGACCGTGGAGAGGGCGGCAGGCCTTGCAAGCGGTGCGCGCCTGCTGCGGGAGGGCAACGGCACGGCCTTTGTGCTGGTGCGAGTGAAGCCGACCGAACCGCCATCCTTCAAGCGCGACCTCGATCCGGCGCGCTACCGGGTGCGGTTCAAGCTGGCCTCGCCATCTCCGGCTTGAAGGAAGAGGGACTTTAGGCCAAGGTTGTGGCCGACACTTGCGGCCGGCCATCCTGGCGCCCGGGACTGGCCTAAGCCTCTGGCGGCGGCCACAAGAAGTGGCCTGTCGTGTGCGTTTGAGGCAGCGTCGATGCCATCACCGGAACCCGCATTGTCTGAACCCGCATTACCTGGGCCCACATCACGGGGGCCCACATCACGGGGGCCCACATCATGGGGGCCCGCATCACGGGGCCCCGCAGTAGCCGCAGCAATGACGCCCCCAACGCTGCAAAAATGCCTCGAGCGCACGCTCCCCGCACCCGGCAGCGCCGAGCGTCCTGCGCCCTTGGCCGCCTCATCTTTGGCCCAGCGCCCCGGAGCACGCACATGCCGCGCCATATCGTCTGCCTCAGCTACGACTTCGACACGCAATCGGGCTTCATCGCGCGGGGCATGACCACGCCCACGCCCTTGTCGCGCGGCGAATTCGGAGCGCTGGCTTCGCACCGGATTTTGCACTTTCTCCACGGCGTGGGTATCCGCAGCACTTGGTTCGTGCCGGGGTTCACCATCGAAAGCTACCCGCGAGAATGCGAAGCCGTCCTCGCCGGCGGCCACGAGATCGGCCACCACAGCTGGGCACACATTCCCAATACCGCTATGAGCCGCGAGGAGGAGGAGGCCGATCTGGTACGCGCCAATGAGGCGATCGTGCGTCTGACGGGTCAGAGGCCGCAAGGTTACCGCTCGCCAGCGTGGGATCTGAGCAGCGCCACCATCGATCTCTTGCTGGCGCATGGCTTTTGCTACGACAGCAGCATGATGGGGGGCGACTACACACCCTATCTCGCCCGCCGCGGCGATCAGGCAAGACTTGGCCTGCCCTACCATTTCGGGGCAAAGACCAAGCTGATCGAGATGCCAATCAGTTGGTCACTTGACGACCACCCCCATTTCGAATTCATCCGCACACGGGAGACAATTCTGCCCGGATTGCAATCGGCCCGCGCGGTTATGCAGAATTGGCACGATGAATTCCTGTATATGGCCAAAACGGTCGACTGGGGGGTTCTGACCTACACTATGCATCCCTATGTCATCGGCCGCGGCTACCGAATGCTTGCCTTCGAAGACTTGATCGGTAAGCTCATCGACGCCGGCGCCGTGTTCATGACCATGGCGGAGGCTGCCGCCGAGGCGCGCCAGCGCCTGTTCCCGGACCTTGCCGCTGCGGGTGAATAAACTGCCAGGGCGAGGCTTCGCTGTCCGGCGCTATCACGACTTCGATCAGCACCGGCGCGATGGCGCCGAGCGCTGCCTGCAAGACGGGCCTCAGTTCGTCGGGCGAGGCAACGCGATGCGCTTTGACGCCAAAGGCCTCGGCCAGCACCATGAAATTTGGGTTGTTGAGCAGGGCGCCATTGATGCGGTTGGCAAAGTTTGTGCGCTGGCCGCGCAAGACGTTGCCGTTGGACCTGTTATTGAACAGCAGTATGACGAGCCCGATACGCTCTTGCACGGCCGTTGCTAACTCCTGCACGGCGAACATGAAGCCTCCGTCACCGGTGACGGACACCACCACCCGGCCGGGGCCGGTCATGATCATGGCCGCTTCGAGGCCACGAGCAGCGTGGCCGCTGCCTCGACCTCGGCTGCCGCAGGCACAGGCGCGGCGGCTGTCGCGGCGCCGGCAAGCGGGGTGACAAGGGCGGTGGAGCCCATGCTGTCCCAGGCCATCTCCACTGCCACCGGGCCTGGCCGGCCGCTCAGCATCTGCCGAAAGGCTTCATTGATGACGCCTGGCGCATCGGCGGGGTGCTCGATCCTGGCTGCCCATTTGACCAACGATCTCAGCGTCGCTAGCTGATTGGGTAGTTCGTGCAGATGGCCGCGCCCGCGCTGGATGAAGGCGGCTGGCACCTGCCCGGTGATGCAAAAAACCGGGGCATTGCAGGCAAATGCAGTCGCGAGCGCCGCCGTGGTATTGAGCACCCCGGACCGGGGACCACGGCATAGACACCCGGGCGGCCCGTCGAGCGGGCATAGCCAAAAGCCATATAACCGCAAGCCTGTTCATGCCGCGCGCCCACCGTTCGGATTGCCTGCCGACGCTGCAAGGCGTCGAACAGCGCGTAGAGCTGAGCGCCAGGTAGACCGAAGAGGGTATCGACGCCGTTGGCGATTAGCGCCTCGACAATCGCCATGGCGCCCGTCATCTGGCGGGATTGGCCCTGCCCGGTCTTACGCTGCACGCATGCTTCTTTTCGTATCGCGCCAATTGTCAACGGCAGGCTCGGATATCATGATGCGACCCCGTTCGATAAGGCCGCTTGCGAACAGGAGGAGAAATGGGCCATGGGCGATCTGCCGCAAAGCATCGAGATCGGCGAGGAAGGACCGCGTGAAGGCTTTCAGATCGAAAAGGGGCCGATCGGCACATCAGACAAGATCGCTCTTGTCGATGCCTTGTCGGCCACCGGCCTCACACACATTCAGGTCGGCTCATTTGTCAGCCCCAAGCTGGTGCCGGGCTGGGCCGACGCGGAGACCGTCTTTGCGGGCTTCAGGCCGGTCGAAGGGATCGCGTATACGGCGCTGTGGTTCAATGCGGCTGGCCTTAAACGCGCCCTTGCCTTCCGCGACAGGCTGGCGCTGACGGGCTCAATCACACTCAGCGCCTCGGAGGCGTTTTCGCGCAAAAATCTAAACCGCGACCGCGCCGGCCAGATCGAGGCCATGCGCCGACAGACTGAGCAGCATTTGCTGGCGAACGTCCCAGTGAGCCGCATCGGCATCATGGCCGCATTTGGCTGCAACTACGGAGGTGATATATCGCCGGCACAGGTGATAGCCTGTATCGAGGACGGGCTCGCCATCGCCCGTGAAGCAAACATTGGCCTCACGCGGTTGTCTCTCGCCGATACCATGGGCTGGGCGACGCCCGTCAGGGTGAGCCGGCTGGTGGGCGCGGTACGCAACCGCTGGCCACACCTGGAGCTGTCGCTACACCTGCACGACACCCGCGGCCTCGGCATCGCCAATGCCTTTGAGGGTATGCGGCAGGGCGTACGCCGGTTCGATTCGACCGTCGGCGGCCTTGGCGGATGTCCGTTTGCCGGCCAGCCGGGGGCGCCCGGCAATATAGCGACCGAGGAATTGGTCTTGCTGTGCGAGGAGATGGGCGTCACCACCGGCGTCGATCTGGAGGCGCTGATCGAGGCAGGCCGAATGGCCGAGCGCATTGTTGGCCATCCCTTACCCAGCACCGCGCTGCGTTCGGGAACGCTTGCGGCCTTGCGGAGGAAAGCGGCATGAGCGGGGCGGCTCCAAGGCCGCTGTCTGGACTGAAGGTCCTGGACTTCGGACACACCATTATGGGCCCGTGCGCCGGTCTGCTGCTCGCCGACCTCGGCGCCGATGTCATCAAGGTCGAGCCCAAGGACGGCGATGCCACGCGCCGATTGCCCGGGTTCGCCGCCGGTTTTTTTGCCTCTTACAATCGCAACAAACGCAGCATTGCCATCGACTTGAAGCGTCCCGAAGGCCAGGCTGCCTTGCGGCGCCTGGCGACGACGGCGGATGTCCTGGTCGAAAACTTCGCGCCGGGCACCATCGACCGACTGGGATGCGGCTGGGCGGACCTGGAAAAGGTCAACCCACGCCTGATCTACCTATCCTTGAAAGGCTATCTCGCGGGACCCTACGAAAATCGCGGCGCACTGGACGAGGTCGTGCAGATGCAAACCGGGCTGGCCTACATGACCGGGCCACCGGGCAACCCGCTGCGCATGGGGGCACCAATCATCGACATCCTGGGCGCGGTGTTTGGCATCGTAGCGGTCCTTGCCGCACTGCGCGAGCGCGAGCGCACGGGGCGCGGACAACGCGTCGGCAGCGCCTTGTTCGAAAGCGCCACATTCTTGGTTGGCACGCACATGGCAGGCAGCGCCGTGACGGGTCAGCCGATGCCTCCGATGCCCGCGCGCAAGGGCGCGTGGGGTGTCTATGATGTCTTCAACACCTCGGACCAGCAGCAGGTCTTTGTCGCTGTGACGTCCGACGGTCATTGGCAGCGGTTCTGCGAAAAATTCGACTTCGGCGATCTGGGCAGCGACAAGCGACTGACGACGAACGCGGCGCGCTCGGCCGAGCGCGAGTGGCTAATTGCGGAACTTGCCATGAGGTTGGCTCGCTTTTCCCAGCGCCGCATCCTCGAGGATTGCGAGGCCGCGAAGGTGCCGTGCGCGCGCGTCAACCGTCCCGATGATCTGTCTGCCGATCCGCATTTGCTCGCCGGCGGAGCCTTACTCGCCACAGCGCTGTCGACCCTGGGTGGCGGACCGCTGGTGGGTTTGCCGGCTCTGCCCCTGGAGTTCGGCGATCGACGGGAACGGCCGGAGCTGTCTCGCCAGCCGCCAAGAATTGGGGAGCATGGTGCTAACGTGCTGTGCGAGGCGGGCTTCTCGACAGCCGAGATCCAAGCTCTAATGGCGACGGGAGTACTTGGCCGGCAAACAGCTTAGACGAGGTTCGACATGACGCAGCCCCCCGGACCGCTCGACGGCATTCGCATCATCGATTTGACGTCGATGCTATCGGGACCGTGGGCGACCATGATTTTGGCCGACCAGGGTGCCGATGTCATCAAAGTTGAGGAACCGCGCCTGGGCGACCACACGCGTGCCTACGGCAACCGCCGCAACGGTTTCTCCGCCTCCTTTCTCAACCTCAATCGCAACAAGCGCTCGATTGCGATCGATTTGAAGACGGCCCAGGGTGTCGACATCCTCATGCGGTTGTGCAAAACCGCCGACGTGCTGGTGCAGAACTTTCGCCCCGGCGTGGTCGAGCGCCTGGGCATCGACGAGGCGGCGATTTGCACGGTAGCGCCCCACATTGTTTACGTGTCGATCAACGGTTTCGGCGAAAACGGGCCCTATGCACACAAGCCGGTCTACGACCCAATCGTGCAGGCCTTTTCCGGCTTGACCACCGTGCAGGCTGGCGCGGACGACCGGCGTCCTCGGCTGATCCGCACCGTGCTGCCCGACAAGCTCACTGCGGTGACGGCGGCTCAAGCGATTGCGGCGGCTCTCGTCGGCCGCCTGCGCACGGGCAAGGGACAGCACGTGCGCTTGGCCATGCTGGATGCCGTGCTGGCGTTCCTGTGGGCCTCCGACATGGGTGCTCAAACCTATGTCGGTGAGCGGGTCTCGCAACGCACGGCCGCGAGCTTTATCGACCTCATCTATGAGACCGCCGACGGTTTTATGACTGTGGCGGTGATGACCAACAAGGAGTGGGCCGCCCTGACGCACGCCCTCGAGCGCCCGCAATGGCTCGAGGATGCGCGCTTTCAGACACCGGCCCTGCGCGACCAGAATATCGACGCCAGGCTCGAGATGACGCAGGATGTGCTCAAGACGCGCACGACCGAAGCATGGCTGGAGCGGCTCGAGGCCGCGGGCGTTCCCTGTGCTCCCGTTTTGACCCGCGAGCAAGTAATTGCACATCCCCAGGTCGTTGCCAGCGGCATCCTCATCGAAAGCGAGCATCCAACGGCCGGGCGGCTGCGCCAGACCCGTGCCGCGGCGCGGTTCGAGACGCCCATGCGCGTTCGCCGCGGGGCACCGCGGTTGGGCGAACACAGCCAGGAAATTCTCCAGGAGCTCGGTCTTGCCGAGGCGGCGATCGCGGCGCTCAGGCACGATCGAATTATCGGCAGCGAAGAGGCCGCCTAAGGACTCCTGCAAACGAGAGGTCATGCCAAGCAAGGCCGTTTACAACCCAAGCCCGTGGGAGGAGCCATGAAGCTCGGATTATCGATCGGCTATTCAGGCGCGGAGCTTACCGTCCCGGTCGAGATGGTGCAGCGCGCCGAGACCTTGGGCTACGATTTGGTATGGACGGCGGAAGCGTACGGGTCGGACGCCGTGACCCCGCTCGCCTTTCTGGCCGGTAAAACGCAGCACATCAAGCTCGGCACCGCCATTATGCAATTGGCCGGACGCACCCCGGCCAATGCGGCGATGTCGGCGGCCACGGTCGATGCCCTGGCGGGTGGTGGCCGCTTCATTGCCGGCATCGGGGTGTCGGGTCCCCAAATCGTCGAGGGTTGGTACGGCCAGCCCTGGGGCAGACCCTACTGGCGCATCAAGGACTACGTCGCCATTATGCGCAAAATCTTCGAGCGCGAGGGTCCGGTCGCCTATGCGGGAAAGGAGATCAGCCTTCCCTATCAGGGGCCCGGAGCGATGGGGATCGGCAAACCGCTCAAGTCGATCCTGCATATGCGCCCCGATATCCCCATCTACTTGGGCACCGGAAACGAGACGACGGTCAAGCTCACTGCCGAGATCGCCGACGGTTGGTTGCCGCTGGGTTTCGTGCCCGGATCGATGCCAGAGTACCGGGACTGGCTCGAGGAAGGCTTTCGCCGCAGCAACGGCAAGCGCAGCTTCAAAAACTTCGAAATCCAGGGCTCCGCCCACGTTGAAGTCAGCGACGACGTGCAGGCTGCCTTGGCCAAACTCAAGCCCGAGGTGGCTCTTTACGTCGGCGGCATGGGGCATCGCGACAAAAACTTTCACAAGGACATCATGGCTCGCCGCGGCTTCAAAGAGGCAGCGGACCGGATCCAGGAGCTCTATCTGGCGCAACGCAAGGACGAGGCGGCGGCGGCCGTGCCTGACGAGTGGGTCGACGCCAAGTCCCTCGTCGGTCCCAAAGCGCGCATCAAACAGCGCTACCGCGCCTGGGAGGACTTGGGTCTTACGGGTTTGACCGTGAGGACGAAAAGCGTCGAGGCTATCGAGGCCATGGCAGAGGCAGCCCGGCTCAATCCGCGCTAGCGCCGTGAGCGGACAAAGATGCGCGTGGCTGGGGCGGGAGGATTTCGAACCTCCGCATGGCGGAACCAAAATCCGCTGCCTTACCGCTTGGCTACGCCCCAACAGAACTGAGCCTCGCGCCCGGATTATATGGTCCTTTGGCGGTGCGCAAGGGCCGGCTCGGAGCAGCAAGGCGGCAAAAGACATCTCCCGATTGGGCGCCTACATTGCGGCACGCCTCTCGATCAAGAGGCGAGCGAAAGGCGGGATCGTCCGGCCCATAGCAGCGCCCCCGCAGCGCCATTCCACACGCCCCGCAAACCCGTCAAGCGGCCCTTCGACGTTGCTCCTCGAGCGATGTGGCCACGCCCATCGATCCGCGGGCTACCTACCCCTTCCGGTGCCTCGTTTCCTGTGCCCGCGTCGGGATGACCGCGGCAGCCTAACGATGGCCGTCGGACATCTGGGATCGTAGAGAGGTTGCAGCCTCGGCAACCCCGCGACTTAATTTTGCTTATCGGGGCAATTGCGCCGCACCGCGCTGGGGCGTTGCCCTCGTCCCCCCGGTCCACTCGGATCTGCGTTGCCAACCTCTCAGGGGCCCAATTGGGCGATCAACCGCAGGCCTCACGAGCCCGTGAGGTCCGCGGGCCAACGCCATTAATCCCCGCTGCGCTCGGTTCGCTCCGTCGGGAGCGGGAAACGGTGCGAAGACCAATCGGACAAAATAGGAACGACCCGAACGAGAAAGGCAGGGCACCCGGTGCGGGTGGGTGCCCTGCCCTCCAAACTTCCTGCCGGGGATACCAGGGCGGCGCCTCTTGGCGGGGCGCGTTCTCAGCGTCCGTCACGACAGCTGCGTCAAGGGCGGATACCAGGGCGGCGCCCAATGGCCAGGCGCGTTCTTAGCGTCCAGTCTCGACAGCTGCGGAAACGCGGAGGTGGCGGGTCGGTTCCTTAGGACATTAGTGATTTTTGCGCGATGTTGGCGCCCGATCCTAGAGCGCGCCGGCCGAATTGGCCCATAGGGGAGCAGAATGGGATGGGCTTCGCAGGGAGTTGGACCGAACGGCTGCCGCTTCAAGCTCGTGCTCGCGCGCCTTTTTAGGAGTTGTGCGACCAACTTGGGCGGCTTGCGCCGCGCCTTAATATCCTAACGGCGCCAAGCGCTAGTCACCATTGACGTTCTGAGCAATTTTCAATGCCTGTACGCGGTTATTGACCTTTAGCTTTCTAAAGACCTGAGTGATGTAGGACTTTATGGTTTTTATGTTGAGCCCGAGATTTTTTGCAATTTCATCGTTGGTCATGCCTTTTGATAGCCGATCGAGAACCTGCTTTTCCCGATAGGTGAGCCTCTCGAGAGGTTTGGCTTCAAGCGGCCTGAAGAGCGGCCCACCGCGGGTGTCAATCAACAATCGAGACGCCAGATCAGGCGTAAGAAAGGGTAGGCCCCTATGGATCGTTTGCAAGGCATTGATGAGTTCAGAACCGCTGACACCCTTTAAGATGTAGCCTTTCACACCCAAGGCCAAGGCGTTGGACACACTCAGTGCATCGTCGATGGCCGTGAGCACGACGATTCTGCAGGGCGGGAAGATCTTCGAAATGTCGCGAACCGCATCAAAGCCATTTTCGGTCAAGCAGATGTCGAGAAGCAAAATATCGGGGGCCAGCTCGCGCGCCACGTGACGCGCGTCTGCGGCCGTTTCACCCTCGGCCACGATTTGAAAATGGCCCGAAGCGGCCACGGTCTGCACGACCCCGGTTCGAAACATCGGATGAGGGTCTACAATGGCAATTCGGATTGGGCTAACCATGGCGGCTCTTACCGATAGCCAACGTCGCCGTAACGCTGAATGCCGCGCACCAGGAAATGGTCGATGTCGAAGTTGGGTTCACGCCCATGCGGCTAGCTCCTTTCGGCTAGTCCCGAGCTGTTCTAGGACCAAAGGTCTTCGCCGCGACTGGACCTAAGTCAAATGCCGTTACCAACACCTTGGCCCAGGCCACTCGTCTTTAGGTAGAAGGATGCGAACAGCGGCACCGGTCCAGACTTGGACCGGCGCTCGGGAACCTCCGATGATTGCTTTCATGTCGTTCGCAGCGCGTGGCCTCGCGCGAAGGCCGCTCTTGGAGCCGTCAAGCCAGTTTGAAGTCGTCGATAGTGACCGCGTTGGCACCGATACCATTGACGCCCGTCAGCGTGATCGTATTGGCGCCGATGTGGACGATCGTAGCGGCACCGGACGGCTCGAACGACACGGTTGGCAGCGAAGTTATCTGCATTGAGGTGATAGGCTGTGACGTCGAGTAGGTCTTGTTGTCCGCCGGTCAGATTGGCATCAAAGCCGTTGATAACGTCGTTACCGAAGCCTGCGGCAAACACGAACAGGTCGTTGCCGGCAGCGCCCGTCATGACATCGTCGCCGGTACCACCGGTTATGGTATCGTTGCCAGTGCCGCCGTCGATGTTGTCGTTGCCGGCCTGCCGTCTATGACGTCATCACCACCAACGCGCAGGATCGAAGACGGCGTCAGGGAAATGGCGCGACTGATTGGCGACCGCCAATGGGCAGTGATGATCGGTTCAGGTTGGGTGACATCGCGGTCTGCACTGCGCTCGGTTATCTTGAGGTATGCCTTTTTCCAATTCGCTCGGGCAACGCGCTCATCCTAACCTCGCAACCCTTTGCGATCCAATGGAGCAGCGTCCATCCTTTATCGGCTGCCGCCCCGTGCCGAAAAGCATCAAAAACGCAGTGGTATAGACGCACAACCTTGTCGGGATTGGCTCCCGCAACCACCAGGCTACCACGAACGGCCCAGGGCGATGGCTGGTCATGCAGGGCACGGCCGGCAGGCGCCAGATGCGTGAACATCTTGCCTCCCCAATCGATCGGTTAGGATGGCGTTTGTGATTCGTTCGATTCGCCCACCCGCTCTGAAAACTTCCGGGAGAGTTGTCACATGAGGATATCATCGGCCATTCGTATAGCGCTGTTTGCGCTCTTTGCCGTCGTCGGCTTATCGCCCGCCAGCTATGCCGACAGCGGGACCGTAACACTTACGATTTACAAAGCCGGGTGGATCATCGGCGGTTCCGGTGGCAGCGGCACCCTCAACTTCCACGGCAGGTACTACGCGTTGTCGACCGGCGGGCTGGATTACGGCCTCGTCTTCGGCGGCTCCAAGACCGTGCTGCACGGACGGGTGAGTAACATCTACCGGCCGTCTGATGTCGCCGGCGTTTACGGCGCGGCCGGTGCCGGGCTTGCGGTCGGTACGGGCGCCCGCGGGATCGTGCTGACAAACCAGAAGGGCGCCGTGCTGGAACTCACCGGGAGGCAGGTTGGCTTGCTGGCGAACGTGGATCTGAGCGGACTTGCCATAACGCTAAAATAAAGCAGGCGCCGACCTGACCAGGCGTCGCTGCGCGGCTGTCGTGGGTGCTCCACCATGGCGGGGCCAGAGCTTGACTGGGCAAGCCGTTGTCCCCGGACCGCATTGAAGACGAACCCGCCGTTGACCGACGCGGAGCTCTGGGCGATGAGACCCGGCGTGATACGCTGGGTGTCCCTTAGGCTTGCGTGGGGCAGAGCGGTGAGACGTCGACGTCAAGGCGGCTCGGCAGCGGGGTGGACACGCCGACCCCGTTCGACGCAGGCACGGCCAAAGCCATGACTTTGGGTGGCTGAGGCAATGGTCGCCCGAGCTTCATCCAGTTCCACGCCCAGCGCACGCCGGAGCGGCTGGCGCTAATCTACGGCGACGACAAGATCACCTCGCGGAGATGATGCGTCGCATCGAGACGACGGCGGGCCGGCTGGCGGCGCAGGCAATCGGGCCAGGCCACGGGGTTGCACTTCTGATGAAGAATAGCCCGGCATTCCTCGAGCTGACTTTTTGCGCTGAGCCATGTCGGCGCCGTATCGCTGCCAATCAACTACCGTTTGGCCACCGAGGAGGTCGGCTATATCTTGGACAATGCCGACGCCCGGCTGCTGCTGGGCGACCAGGAGTTCGCCGCCACTGCCGATGTCTTGCCGCATCTGCACCTGCTCGACGCGGCGGCGCAGAGCAACAGCACCCGACTGGCCTCGCCCGCGCAGACTCCTGCCGGGAGGCGCGTCACGCACCCCGATGACCTCTTCCGCCTGATGTACACCTCCGGCAACACCGACCGGCCCCAGGGGGTGACGCACAGCCATTCCAACTTCTACTGGAAATCTGCCGACCACGTCCTTGCGTTGGGCCTAAGCGCGGCCAACCGGTTACTGGTCGCTGGTCCGCTCTATCATGTCGGCGCCTTCGATCTCCCTGGCATGGCGGTGCCGAAAAGATTGGTTCGGTCGGTCGCGCGCTGGCACATATCGAAGTCGAGATGCGCGGGCCCACGGGGCAGCACCTCGCAGCCGGCACCACCGGCTGCCTGCGCGGTCCCAAGATCTCGCGGGGGTAGAGGAAAAGATCCCGAGAAGACAAAGGCCTCCTTCTTCGACGGCTGGTTCCGCAGCGGTGATATCGGCCACCTGGACGCGGAAGGCTTTCTCTATCTCACTGACCGAAAGAAGGACATGATCATCTCGGGTGGCGAGAACATCGCCTCATCCGAGGTGGCGCAGGTCGTCTACGGTTTGCCACAGGTCCAGGTCGCCGCGGTGATCGGCGTTCCGGACGCGAGCGTCCCGTAGCCGTGGTTGTCCGTCAAGGCGGGACAGGCTCTGGCGCTGGAGGCGTTGCAGGCGCACTGCCGGCGCAAGCTCGCCGGCTTCAAGGTGCCAAAGCCGCTGATCGTGCGCACCGATTTGCCGCGCAACCCGTCCGGCAAGGTTCTGAAGCGCGTGCTGCGCGAGGAAATCAGCCGCGACCGGCCGGCCCCCGGGAGCTGAGGCCCGGCACGAGCTCGATTGGCCAGCCCCGCGGCAATCGCACCCGCGCGGGTGAAACATTTTTGCGCTAGACCGGCATCGCGCGTTGCTGGTGCGCGCGGCCGATACGGGCGGTCTCCTGGTCATGTCCTGCGACGACCCGCACGCCTTCATCCAGTTGGCTTGTGATGGTGGCCGGTGAGCCCACCTCGAGAAAGGCCACACCATTGCGCTTGCAGGCGGCGAATACCCGCTTGCGGGCCTCCTGCATCTCGGGGGGATAGGGATGCCGCGGGACATTGCGATAGCCGAGCGCCAAACCGAGATCACCTGGCCCCATTTCGGCAAAGCCAAGACCGGGCAACTGCAGGATCGACTCGCAATTGGCTACCCCTTCCGGGCTCTCGATCTTGACGCCCAGCAGCAATTCGCCTGCCGGGTTGAGCGGCCAGGGATCGCAGCGCTCCATGTAGTCCGCCGCGGATAAGCCCCAAACCGCGGCGGCGGTGGCTTCCGAGCCGCGGCCGCGGCTCCCGATGGCAAGGGAAGCGCTCGGCGGCGGAGGATCATTGCGCGCCGAAAGGCTAGCGGCACCGCGCATCCGCTCGAGCGGTGAAGGCAGGCTGGGATTGACCCCGGCGATGTGGTGTGGGTAGCGCGCCGCCGCGATGAAGGCGCGCACCGCCTCCGCCGTCTCGGCCTGGCATAACAAGAGACCATGCACGCCGCGCGCGAGAATTTGGCGGAATTGCCAAGTGTTGCTGCGAACGCCGGCGAGATCGGTGCCGCGCACGGGCGCCTCGACAATGACGGCCGGCGAGCGATGACCGGAATTGGTTGGACCACCCTCGATGAGACCCCGCATATACTCGGCCAGGCCGGCCATATCAAAGGCGCCGTGCTCCATACCGATATTGATGTAGTCGGCCCAGGTCCGGGCATCCGCCCGGCCCTGCGTGAAGCTCAGCACGTGCCCCGTATGGTGGCCGACGTAGTAGATGGCTTGATCCTGGGCTAGCAGTTCAATGGCTCGATTGATCCGGGTCGCCATGAGCAGATTTCCGTGTTCGGCCTGCGGGAGGCGGTGGCGCGCGGCTCGAACGACTTGCCACCGCTGGCTTGCTAGCATAAGCGCTTTGCCGCTAACGGATAGGCGTGATAAGTCCCCGCGCCGCAAGAAAACCAAAGGACCAGACGCGCGATGCCGCCGGTGACGACAGTCCTTGAGCCCTATTGGCCCGCCGCCGAGGGCGGCGAATGGCAGCGCATCGCCCCAGCCGAGGCGGGATTCGATTCGGCCAAATTGAGGACCGCCGTTGATTTCGCGGTGGCCAACGACAGCCCATGGCCGCGCAGCTTCTATTACCCCGACGGGCGCTATGTTGGCATCGTCGAGTGGAACGAACGGGGGCCGTGGAGCGAGGTTGCAGGCCCAGTGACGGCGCGCGGGGGACCTGCCGGCCTGATCCTCAAGGCGGGCCGCATTGTTGCGGAGTGGGGCGACACGAATCGGGTGGACATGACGTTCAGCGTTGCCAAGAGCTACCTGGCTGTCCTCGCTGGTCTTGCGGCTGCCGACGGCTTAATTGGCGCCGTTGATGAGCGCGTGGGCGCAACCGTTGATGGACCTCATTTTGCCAGTCCGCACAATGCGCCGATTAGCTGGCGCCAGCTGTTGCAGCAATGCAGCGAATGGCAAGGGGAGCTGTGGGAAAAATCCGATCAGGTCGACCACAACCGCCAGATCGGCGCGGGGGCGGACAATAGCCGTAAGGGTTTGCGCCGCGACCTCCAGGCGCCGGGCAGCTACTATGAGTACAACGACGTGCGCGTCAACTTATTGGCGTTCTGCCTGCTCAAGCGCTTTGGCCGGGCCCTGCCTGAGGTCTTGCGCGATCGCATCATGGATCCGATCGGCGCGTCGTCGAGCTGGCAATGGCACGGCTACCGCACGTCCTGGACTGCGATCGAAGGCCGGCGTGTGCAGTCCGTGTCGGGGGGCTCGCATTGGGGCGGGGGCCTGTTCATCTCGGCGCGAGATCAGGCCCGCTTCGGCCTCCTCGTCGCCCGCGACGGGGCCTGGCTCGGCCACCAGATCGTGCCCTCGGCCTGGGTCAAGGCCATGCTTTCCCCCTCGCCCACCAACGAAAGCTATGGCTATTTGTGGTGGCTCAATCGCGGCGCCGCGCGCTACCCAAGTGCGCCGACCAGCAGCATGTTTGCGCTCGGGGCGGGATCAAACATGATCTGGATTGATCCTGAGCATGATCTCGTCACCGTCATGCGCTGGATCAACAAAACCTCGGTCGATGGCTTTCTGGGCCGGCTGTTGGCCGCCGTCGGCGGCTAGATCCGCCTCAGGCCAACTTGGCGATCACCTCGGCGCCGAAGCGCTCGATGCGGTCCACCGCGTCCTCGATCGACTGGCCCCCGAGCCTAACGGCAACGTGGCCAACCCCGATCGCTGATAGGCGACGCGCATCTTCTGCCATTTCGGCCGAAGCGCCGGTAAATAGCCGCCGGGCACCGCCGTCCTGGGTCTTGTGCGCACGCCATTCAAATGGGTTTTGTACGAGCAGCGAGACGCCGAGCTGGGCGGGATCTCGCCCGGCCCGCTCGCATTGGGCCCGCACGGCCGCGATCGCGGCGGCAAGACGCGGCGGCGTATCGAGCGGGCGCTGTTGGTTGTTGTTGCCGGGATACCAGGCATCGCCGAGCTTGACGGCGCGACGGAGCGCGGCGGGGCTTTCTCCCCCGATCCAAATGGGCGGATGTGGTTTCTGCAAAGGCTTGGGGTAGAACAAGACTTCGGCAAAGCGCACATGTTTGCCGTGATAGGTAGGCCTGTCCTTCATCCAAAGCTCACGAAAGGCCTCGAGATACTCGTCGGTCAGCCTGCCGCGAACCTCGAAGGGTACCTCCAGCAAAGCAAACTCTTCTTGCATCCAGCCCGCGCCCGCGCCGACGATCAATCGTCCATGCGACAGCACATCGATGGTCGCGAGCAGCTTGGCAGCAAGCATTGGCGGACGATGGGGCACGACCAGCACCGAGGTCAGCAAGCGCAGGCGTTCCGTGACGCCGGCGAGGAAGGCGATGGTTGCGAGCTGCTCGAGGCAATGCCCGTGTTCGGCCGCGCCGAACGCACCGCCAGGCGCATAGGGGTAGGCCGACCTGAGCTCGGCCGGCACGACGATGTGGTCGCTAACTGACAGGAAATCGAAGCCCGCCCGTTCAGCGGCCTTGGCAATGGCCTGGTAGGCCTCGCGCGTGGTCAAGAGCCCACGCGTTAATGTGCTCAATCCAAATTTCATGTGCCGAGCCTCCCTCCTATGCCTTGGCGGGCCGCCTCGGATCGCGGCGGCCCTAGCCAGCGCGCGGGCGCTCGGCCTTGACGTCGGCGAACACCTTGGATGCGACCAGCATGGCTTCACGGATAATCGGCACACCAACATAGCCGGAAAGGTGGAGGAGAGCCTCGGTCAGCTCGTCCTCCGTCCAGCCTTCCTTGAGGGCGAAACGCAGGTGGATGTCGAGCTCGGGATGTCGCCCCGTCGCGGCGTCGGATATGACGCAGATCAGGGTACGCGTCTTGATGTCCAAGCCGGGCCTGGTCCAAAGCGCGCCGAATACGGTCTCGGTCGCGACCTCGATGAACTTCTTCATCACCGGGTCGCGGTCATATTCGCGCTTGTTGCGCTCGAAATCCGCCTCGCCCCTGAGCCTCCGGCGCACGGCTTCACCTTTCCTATAGAGCTCGCTTGCGGTCATGGTGGCTTTCCTCATGGGTTGCAGGTTCGCTGGAGGCTGGCCTTGCCGGGTCGGCCTGGGCGAGAGGCTAGCCCAGCGGGAGCGGCAGGCATAGCCGGCGGCAGCGGCCCTGGGACTTGGTGCGCGCCCGGACGTTAGCCATTTGCCTTATTGCGCCGCAGGAGACCGTATTTGCGCGACCCATCGGCCTCGGGCATACTCGAACGTGTCCGTTCGTCGGTGGCTAAGGCCGGGATCCTCAATCTCGCGGCCCCCGGCGTCGTCGAGTTTGGGAGACCCTATGGCTCAGGCCGCGAGCGCTGCGTCGGCAGCTAACGAACTACCCGCCGTGCAGATGATCGGCGTAAACAAATGGTTTGGCGAATTTCATGTGCTGCGCAATATCGACCTGACCGTCCATCAGGGCGAGAAGATCGTGATCTGCGGCCCTTCCGGCTCCGGCAAATCCACGCTCATTCGCTGCATCAATCGCTTGGAAGAACACCAGAAAGGTCAGATCCTCGTCGAGGGCATCGAGCTCACCAACGATGTGCGTCAGATCGACAAAATCCGTTCCGAAGTCGGCATGGTGTTCCAGAGCTTTAACCTGTTTCCACACCTAACGGTGCTTGACAATCTGTGTTTGGCACCCGTGTGGGTGAAGAAGTTGCCGCGCCGCGAGGCCGAGCAGATCGCCGTGAAATACTTGCAGCGCGTCAAGATCCCCGAACAGGCCAACAAATATCCAGGCCAGCTGTCGGGAGGCCAGCAGCAGCGGGTGGCGATCGCCCGTGCGCTGTGCATGAACCCGCATATCATGCTGTTCGACGAACCGACTTCCGCCCTCGATCCGGAGATGGTGAAGGAGGTGCTCGATACCATGATCGAGCTGGCGAGGGGCGGCATGACCATGCTGTGCGTCACGCACGAGATGGGCTTTGCGCGATCGGTCGCCGATCGGGTCATATTCATGGACCGTGGCGAAATCGTCGAGCAGGGAACGCCCAAGGAATTCTTCGCTAATCCGAAATCGGAGCGCACGAAGCTGTTCCTTTCCCAGATCCTCAATCACTAATCGACTATCCAATTTGGAAAAGCTGTAGCGAGGAGAGTTGAGACCATGACCTACCTAACCAAGCTGGTTGCCGCCGCTGGCGTCGGCGTCATTGCCCTGGGCGGCACCGCCAGCGCGCAGACCAAGACACTCGATACGGTGAAGCAGCGCGGCAGCTTGAGCTGCGGCGTCAACACCGGACTCGCCGGCTTCAGTCAGCCCGACGACAAGGGCAACTGGACCGGCCTCGACGTCGATTATTGTAAGGCCATCGCCGCCGCCGTCTTTGGCGATCCGAGCAAGGTCAAATATGTACCCACCACCGCCAAGGAGCGCTTCACGGCTTTGCAGTCGGGCGAGATCGACGTGCTGGTCCGCAACACGACGTGGACCATCGCGCGTGACAGCTCGCTGGGTCTTATTTTCGGGGGCGTCAACTATTACGACGGTCAAGGCTTCATGGTGAAAAAGTCGATCGGTGTCAAATCGGCCAAGGAGCTCAACGGCGCCACGGTGTGCGTGCAGACTGGAACCACCACCGAACTCAATCTCGCCGACTACTTTAAGGCGAACAACATGACCTACAAACCGGTGGTGTTTGAGAAGCTCGATGAGACGGTGCAGGCCTATTTGGCGGGACGCTGTGATGTCTACACCACCGACCAGTCGGGCCTCTATGCGATCCGCGTGCAGCAGGCAAAGCCGGACGATCACCTTGTGCTGCCCGAAATCATCTCCAAAGAACCGTTGGGTCCCTCCGTGCGCCAGGGTGACGATCAGTGGCTCACCATCGTCAAGTGGGTGCACTATGCTCTGATCAATGCGGAGGAGGCCGGGGTCACTCAGGCCAACGTGGCGGAGATGCAGAATTCGACGAACCCAGAAATCAAGCGTTTGCTTGGCAAGGACGGTGAGCTGGGCAAAGGCATCGGCGTCAGCAATGACTTTGTTGGCAATATCGTCAAGGCGGTCGGCAACTATGGCGAGGTGTTCGAGCGCAACGTGGGCTCAGGCTCGCGCCTGAAGATCGACCGCGGTTTGAACAAACTCTGGAACAAGGGCGGCATCCAATACGCGCCGCCCCTGCGGTAGTGAAAGCTAGGAGAGCGCCGGCCGACAACGCGCCGGCGCTCTTGCCATTTATGGGTCAGCGCAACCCCGGAGACTGAGATGGCTGTCGTCACAAGCGACCGGGGGCGCCGGCAAGCCGCACCTACGCAGGCAAATTTTCTCTATCGCCCCGAGGTGCGCCAGGCCATCTATCAGGCGCTGCTTGTCGTGCTACTGCTGGCCTTATTCTACACGCTCATCCACAACACCGCCGCCAACCTGCGCAAGCAGAACATCGCCTCTGGCTTTGGCTTCGTCGATCGCACGGCGGGCTTTGACGTTTCCCAGTCGCTGATTGCCTTCAACAGCTCAATGACCTACGGCCGAGCCTTCCTGGTCGGGCTTCTCAACACGCTTTTGGTCGCCGGCATCGGCATCGTCGTGGCGACAGTACTGGGCTTCGCTATCGGCATCGCGCGGCTCTCCAGCAACTGGCTGATCGCCCGCCTCGCCACGGTCTACGTTGAAGTCATTCGCAACGTGCCGCTGCTGCTCCAGCTGTTCTTCTGGTATTTCGCGGTGCTGAAAGCGCTACCGCCGCCGCGGCAAAGTCTGCCCCTTCCGGGCGGGGGCTTTCTCAATGTGCGCGGCCTCTATCTGCCGGCACCGATATTCGAACCGGACTTCGAAATCGTTGCCGTGATCATACTGCTCGGCATTGTAGCCGCCGCGGCGGTCTACGCTTGGGCGCGGCGACGCCAGACCTTGACGGGCCAGCAATTTCCAGTGCTGTGGACCTCGCTGGCACTGATCGTGGGCATGCCGTTGCTTACCCACCTCATGCTCGGCAGTCCGATGGCCTTCGAATATCCCGAGCTCAAGGGCTTCAATTTCCAGGGCGGCATGGTCCTGCAGCCAGAGTTCTTGGCCCTGCTCTTGGGGTTATCGATATATACGGCAAGTTTCATCGCCGAGATCGTGCGCGCCGGCATTCAGGGCGTGAGCAAAGGCCAAAAGGAAGCCGCGCTCGCCATTGGCCTGACGCAAGGTCAGTCGTTACGGCTGGTGGTGATACCGCAGGCCATGCGCATCATTATCCCACCGCTCACCGAGTTCGAATTCCTCAACCTGACGAAGAACTCCTCGCTCGCCGTGGCCATCGGCTACCCCGATCTGGTCTCGGTGTGGTCCGGAACGGTGCTGAACCAGACCGGACAGGCGGTCGAAGTCATCTTGGTGACGATGTGCGTATTCCTCGCCATTAGTCTCGTTACCTCGGCCTTTATGAACTGGTTCAACAGGCGCATGGCGCTGGTCGAGCGATAGGGAGCTGGCCATGGTTGCCGACACCGACGTTGCCGCCAAGATCGAAGCCCCGCCCCGCAATACGGTGGGCCCGATCGCCTGGATCCGCACCAATCTGCTGTCGTCGTGGTCCAACGCGCTGCTGACGGTGATCGGCCTCTATCTCGCCTACCAGGTCGTAAGTTCGCTGATCCATTGGGGATTGATCTCGGCGACGTTCACGGGCGCCGACGGCAGCGTTTGCACCCGCGAGGGAGCCGGCGCCTGTTGGCCCTTCATTACCGCCAAGTTCGCCCAATTCATGTATGGCCGCTACCCAGAGCCCGAGCGCTGGCGCGTGGACCTCGTCTACCTGCTCGCGCTGGCAGGGCTCGTACCCCTAATGATCCCCCGCGTACCGGGCAAGTTCTGGAATGCCCTCTACGTGTTCGTAATCTTCCCGATGATCGCGTTTTTCCTGCTGGTGGGCGGCGTTTTCGGGCTCCTGCATGTCGATACGGCGCTGTGGGGCGGCCTACTCGTTACCTTGGTTGTCGCCACCGTCGGCATCGCCGGCTCGTTCCCGCTCGGGATTTTGCTGGCCCTGGGCCGGCGCTCCAAGATGCCGATCGTGCGCTGGGTATCGGTCGGCTTCATTGAGTTCGTCCGCGGCGTGCCGCTGATCACGGTGCTGTTCATGGCCTCGGTGATGCTGCCGCTATTCCTGCCGCCCGGTGTAACGTTTGACAAGTTGCTGCGGGCACTCATCGGCGTGGCCTTGTTTGCTGCCGCCTATCTCGCTGAGGTCGTTCGAGGTGGCTTGCAGGCGATCCCGCGTGGTCAATTCGAAGCCGCCGATGCGCTCGGCCTCTCGTACGGAAAGAAGATGGCGTTCATCATCCTGCCGCAGGCTTTGAAACTCGTTATCCCTGGCATCGTCAATACCTTCATCGGCTTGTTCAAGGATACAAGCCTCGTGCTCATCATCGGTCTGTTTGACCTGCTCGGCATCGTGCAGCTCAACAATTCCAATTCCAAATGGTTCTCTCCCACCACAGCCATGACCGGCTATGTCTTCGCCGGCTTCGTCTTCTGGATCTTCTGCTTCGGCATGTCACGCTACTCGCAAATGATCGAGCGGCGATTGGCAGCAGGCGACAGGCGCTAGTCGGTGGGTAGCCGCTCGTTTCCGCAGCCGTTGAGGCTTCGCCATTGATCGGGAGTGCCAGGATGGACGCGATCCAGGAAGGCTTCGAAGTCTTCGTCTCCGACCACGACAAGCCGTTCGGCGCGGTACGTCAGATTTCGCGGCATGGCGGCAGCGAATTGGTCGTCTACGTCGAGAATGCCGGCGATTTCACCGTTCCGCTGGACGCCGTCGCCGCCGTGCATGCACAAAAGGTCATCCTCAACCCGGCAAGGCTTGATAAGCGCCTGCGCGAGGCCATCAAGCACGCGCACGACGCCGAAGACCCCAGGATCTGAGCGTGCAGGGAGCCAGCCTTCAGCGCTAAAAGAGCTCTGCAACGACGTGCTCGGCGATGGCAAGCGCCGCCGTGAGGCCGGGGCTCTCGATACCGAACAGGCACACCAACCCATCCAAGCCATGCGTCTGCGCCCCGTGAATAGCAAAGTCGGGGACTGGTTCGCCCTCGCGGTAGAGCTTCGGTCGCACCCCGGTATAGTCGGGATGCAGGCGATCGGCCTCAAGGCTTGGATAGTAGCTGCGGATGAAATCGAGAAACTGGTCGAGCTTCTCGGGCCGAAAACTGTAGTCGATGCCGGGCGTCCATTCGATGTCGGGTCCAAACTTGCAGCGCCCGCCGATGTCGACGGTGGCATGGAGGCCCAGCCAGGCGCTGTCCGGCAGGGGATAGATGTGCCGCTTGAATGGGGAGCGTCCTGATAGCGCGTAATATTGCCCCTTGGCATAGTAGGTCTCCGGTGGCCGATAGCCGGGTGCAAAGTCAAGCACGCGAGCCAACCGCGAGGCATGCAATCCGGCCGACAACACCAGCTTGTGGCAGCTAATTTGGCCCGGCGCCTCGCCCCCTGTGCTGAGACGGAACGCATTCCCGTCCTGCGCGATGCGTTCGACGGGACACCGCAGCACGACCCTGCCACCGCTCGCCTCGATATGGCCTTCGAGTGCCAACATGAAGGCGTGGCTGTCGATGATGCCCGTCGAGGGTGAGAGCAGCGCCCCGACGCAGGCGAGCTCCGGTTCGAGCGCCTGAGCCTGGCGAGCAGACAAGAATTCCAGGTCAGCCACGCCGTTTTTGAGGGCGGTCTCGCGGATGGCGGCCAGCTTTGGCAACTGGCTTTCGTGCGTGGCCACCAACAGTTTGCCACAACGCGCATGCGGCACGCGGCTCTCGGCACAGAACCGATAGAGCAGCTCCTTGCCACGCACGCACAAGCCAGCACGCAGACTGCCCGGCGGATAATAGATGCCGGCGTGGATCACCTCGCTGTTGCGCGATGAGGTCTCCGAGCCGATCAGCTCGTGCTGCTCCAAGACCATGACCTCGCGGCCGGCCTTGGCCAGTGCCTGCGCCACGGCGAGGCCCACGACCCCGGCGCCGACGACAATGATTTCGACATCCGCGCTCATCGTGACCTTCGGCATTTAGGTGGCGCTCGGCGCGCCGCTGACGGCCGATGATCGCTTGCGCAGACCAATATGGCCCCAGTATTGCGCCCTAACGCGGAAATGTTCGCCCCAGCCCGAGGGATTGGCTTCGCCACTCGTCCCGCCCACGGCCGACGACATGGGTCGCATCTACCACTCGAGCACCAGGCACGTCGACACTAGAACATTGCAGGAACAAAGAGCGTACGTTAGGCTTCCAGCGTCAGGCCGCGAGCGACTCAGGTTACACGACGGCTGTCGCCAACCAACGCCACACCGAGACTTGCAAAGGGATATCGATGGGTCTTCGTCAGCCGTCCAGCCATGCCGCACTACCATCGCACGGCCACCCCGCCGCTCACCGCTGCCCCGTCTGCGAACAGCCGATCGGCCAGGATATCTTACGCCGCATCGAAACAAGGCAGCGCGAGCAGCACGAGACGGCCCTGCGGCGGGCACGCGCCGAGGCGGCCGCGGCCGTAGAAGGGGACCTGGCCGCCGCGCGCAACGAAGCCCGACAGGCGGCGGCCGCGCTCGCGGCGAGGCTGGCTGAGTTTCAGGCGAAGCTGACCCAGGAGCAGGAGGTGCGCTTCGCGGTTGAGGGGCAGATGGCGAGGCTCAAGGCCGAACAGGAGGCCGTTGTCGACGCCCGCGTAGGTGAGATCCGCGACGGGCTCGAACGCCTGAAAGCGGATTTGCAACGGGAAAAGGAAAGCGCCGTGCTGGCCGAAAAGGCCAAGGTCCTGAAGCTGCAGACGGAGCTTCAGGACATGCAGCGCAAACTTGAGGGCAAGTCTGCGCATGAGCTTGGCGAAGGATCCGAGGTCGACCTTTATGAACAGCTGCGCGCGGCCTTCGCGTTTGATCGCATCCACCGCGTGCCTAAGGGCGTCAACGGGGCCGACGTGATTCAGGAGGTCGTGCACAATGGCAAAATCTGCGGCAAGATCATCTTTGACGCCAAGAACCGCGACGCCTGGCAAAACGCCTTTGCCACCAAGCTGAAGGCCGACAAGTTGGCGCAAGGGGCCGATCACGCCATTTTGTCGAGCAACAAGTTTCCGAAGGACAAGAGTCAAATCCACTGCCAAGACGGCGTCATCGTCGCCAATCCCCTGCGCGTCCTGGCGATCGTCGAAATCCTCCGCGACCAGCTCGTGCGCATGCACGAGTTGAGGGTCAGCAACGAGGAGCGCGGTAGTAAAACGGTGGAACTTTATGCCTTTATTAACTCAGAACCGTTCAAACAGTTGGTCGAGCAGGTGGAGGCGCAGGCTGGCAAGATGCTCGAACTCGATGCGAGGGAGCAGGAGGCTCATCGACGCGTCTGGGACCAGCGCAACAAGCTGATCCGCGCCGTACAGAAGGCCAAGAGCGACCTGTCGTTCGAGATTGATCGCATCATCGGCACGGCCGGCAATGGGCCGGAGGACGAGGCTGCCTAGCTTGGCGCCAAGGCAAAAGGGAGCCTAATCGCGCAGCGAGGCGGCCGCGCGAATGGCGGCGATATTCGCCGCGTACTGGCCGTCTTTGAACACGGCGGAACCGGCGACAAACACATTTGCTCCTGCCTTGGCGCAAAGCGCGGCCGTATCGGGCGTCACGCCGCCATCAACTTCGAGCTGAATTGGTCGCGGACCGATCATGGATCGCACGCGCGCAATTTTTTCCACCATTGCGGGAATGAACGCCTGCCCACCGAAGCCTGGATTGACGGTCATCACTAAGATGAGATCAAGCCGATCGATAACGTAGGCAAGGGTGCTCTCCGGCGTCTGGGGTGTGAGCGAAACGCCGGCCTTTGTTCCAAGGGTGCGGATGAGCTGAAGGGTACGGTCGAGATGAGGCCCGACCTCCGCGTGTACTGTAATGCCATCCGCGCCGGCGTCGGCGAACGCGGCAATAAACGGGTCGGCAGGTGCGATCATGAGATGGACGTCGAGCGGCTTTTGCGTGTGCGGCCGGATGGCCTTAACCACTCCGGGACCCATGGTGATATTGGGCACGAAGTGGCCGTCCATGACATCGACGTGGACCCAGTCGCAACCGGCCTGATCGATGGCGCGAACTTCCTCGCCGAGACGCGCGAAATCCGCCGACAGAATGGAGGGGGCGATCAGAGTATTGCGCGTCGTTGCCATAGCGCTGCTCACCCCTTGACGCCTCTGGTCTCGGTCTCACCGGGTTTGGCCGTCTTCTCGAGGAACTCGATGATGGCACCTGCCACGTCGACGCGGCTCGCCGCCTCCATACCCTCGATGCCTGGTGAGGAGTTGACCTCCACGACGACCGGGCCGCGGTTGGAGCGCAAGAGGTCGACGCCGCAGACGTTGAGGCCTAGGGCCTCGGCCGAGCGCAACGCGGTTCTGCGCTCCTCCTCGCTCAGCACCGCGGCTTCGGCTCGTCCACCGCGATGCAAATTGGCGCGGAAATCACCCGTCCTGCCCGCTCGCTTCATGCTGGCCACGACGGTGCGGCCGACGACAAGCGCACGGATATCGGTGCCGCCGGCCTCCTTGATGTATTCCTGAACCAGAATGTTCATGTTTGCCGCACTGAAGGCCTCGATGATCGATTTGGCAGATGCCGCGGTCTCGGCGAGGATAACACCGCGGCCTTGCGTGCCCTCGAGCAGTTTGATCACGCACGGTGTGCCTCCGACTTCCTTTACCACGTCCTCGGCGCGGCGTGGACCGTGTGCGAAGGCTGTCACCGGCAAACCGATCCCCTCTCGCGCCAGCAGCTGTAAGGCGCGCAGCTTGTCGCGCGAGCGGCCAATGGCCACACTCTCGTTCAACGGAAACACGCCCTGCATTTCGAACTGCCGCAACACGGCCAGGCCATAGTGCGTGATCGAAGCCCCGATGCGCGGGATGACGGCATCGTAGCAAGGCAGCACCCGCCCGCCATACATGAGCGTGGGCCTACTCGAGGTCACATTCATGTGCACGCGCAGCGTGTTGATGACATCGATCTCGTGACCACGCTGCCGCGCCGCCTCGATGATCCGCCGATGCGAATAAAGGCCTGGATTGCGCGCGAGCATGACGAGCTTCATGTGTCGTGCCCGCACCCACCTTGCATCCCGCCAGAAAGGATCTGCATTGCTCCCTGATAGAGCATATCCAGCGCTGGAGCAAAGCGTGCCAGATGGCCACGCGACGGCGAACGCCGATCTATCCGGGACCCGCCTAGTTCGTTGCCGCCCCCGCCTCTATGGGTTCGGAGGCGCCGCCCGCGGCGGCCTCGTCGGGATCGATACTTGCGTAAAGCAGCCAGGCCCCCAGCATGACGGTCACGGCCAGCACCAGCAGACCCCAGGCGGCGCGCCGCAGCGCCCATCCGAGGGTCGCGATTTGTGGGACCGGCCGCTGGCCGTTCCCTGCTTCTTGCGTACCTCTGGCTGAAGCTGACGACAATTTCCAGATCTCCCTCCTGCGACCGCCGAAAGCGGTCCCCCCCGCCGGAATGATCATTGCCTCCAGGATTTTGGCAACGTCAAGGTAAGCAATCATCACCATCGATTGATGAAGAACGGCTACGGCCGGTCTGTGGCGCCGATGCGACATGTTCGCGCGGGATCAACGGATCCGCCGGCCAAACAGGACGATTGCGCCGAGCGGCAAGGCCAAACTGATCACGATCGCTGCAACCACCAATGCGGGTAGGTTGGCATAATCGCCCCGATCCACTGGGAAGACCAGGTTCAGGTATTTGGTGCCGAGATTGCCGGCGACCAGGGCCAGGTTCATGAGCGATGCCATCAAGGCAAACCAGGTGGCGCGATGGCCGGCCGGGGCATAGATCGCAATCAGTGTCAGGAGCGGAATGAGGCCGAGTTGCGCCAGGGGCGACGTTGCCGCCTCGTCGATGAGAGCAATGCTGCGGGCGCCAAAGCCAAACAGCCGCTCCGTGGTGTGGTGTAGCTGAAAAACCAAGGCCAGCGTCGGCAGCGACAGAACACCCCCCAGCACCGTCAGCCATAGGAGCACGCGCGGCACCGGATAACGCGTGATCACGTCGGACAGCAGCCATGCGCCAACTACCGCGATGGCGGCACCGGTCTGTTGCAGAATGCCGTAAAAGGCCTCATCAAAACCGAGCACGTCGATGGCAAACCAACGATAACCTTCGCCAACACTTGGGGTCGCCCGAAAAGCGAAGATGATCAGCGAGGCGAAAAAGATATGGTTCGCCGTCTCTGCGTCCACGTCGTGGGTGACGCGATGCAACATGGCGATAATCACCGCCATTGATATGACAAAGACGATCTCCTGGCTGAAGGGAATCGAGGAGAGACCGAGCGCCACAACTACCGCACCGAAGGCCACGCCCCCTCCGAGGATGCGCCAGTCAGTGGGACGGCGTTCGCTCGTTTCCGAGTTCGCGAGCAGGGCGCCAGAAACCGAGATCAACGGCACGACCAGGCCCAACAGAAACACCGTCTGATAGGACACAAACTGTGCCAATAGGCCTGATAAACCGGCGACGGAGAATATGCCGAAAGACAACGCCAGCCGACCCAGCACCTGCACCATGCCAAGGTCATGATCAATTTCGGCCTTGGAGCGGGGATTGCCGTCCTCGCGCCGGCGTGGGACGACCTCGGTGCTCATGGCGTCCGCGACCACATCCTGGATTACAACGCCCGTTACGCTCAGCAGCTGGGCCAACACATAGAGGGTCTCGAGGCGAAATTGCGAGATCCAACCGCCGGCGGCTCCGGCGAGGAGGATGAAGCCCGCCGCAATCAAACCAGCACCCACGAAGATGTAAGCGCGGCGCTGCGAACCAAGCAACGGGATGGTATCCACGAGTTCCCCGAAGACCATTTTCACGGTCCACGGCAAGGTGAGCCAAACACCCAGAGCAGCGAGCTCAGCGGGCGTCATAGTCAGCGATTGCTTGATCCAGAAGGCTTCCGCGATGCCCGTTAACCCGAGCGCGCCATAGGCGAAGTAGACCATCAAAAGCGGTAGGTAGCGCATGCGCATGGCGCGGATTGGCGCCAGCAGGGCCCGCTCGAGCCGTTCGCTCCACAGGGCCGAGATCCTGCGATGACCCGTAACCATCCCAATACTCGCCTAGCCCTTGACGACCTTTGCCGGCCTGCGCGCCTACGCCGGGGGCAAGGCCTGATCGCCGTGCGCGCGCTCGCGTAGTGTTTCTCGCACGTTCCAGCCGCGGACACGCGCTTGATTTCTGTCATCCGAGCCATTAGGTGTCTGTCGCAAGGGAGGACCCACCTCGGTCCTCCGGGATTGCCAATGGCGCTGCCCGCGACTGGCAAGGCACCGGTAGCTCAGCTGGATAGAGCACCAGACTACGAATTTGGGGGTCGTGGGTTCGAATCCTGCCCGGTGCGCCAATAAAATGGATGTCCATCCCGGAGACATGGGTAACAGAACGTACCTATGACATAGGTGACAACCTAGGCCCAAAGGGGTTGTCAACGGGTTGCAAGGTTCTCTGCTCCAGATCGATATAGCCCAAATCATAGTCGATGAAGCTGACGAGCCAAATTCCCTCGTCGACCTCCTTGATGCCGAGCCGCTGTCCGGCGAGGACGGTGGAGACGTTGATTTTCTTTCTGTAGATGCAGATACGGCCGCAGGCGGTGACGAGGACGTCGCGGTCGTGGAAGGGGTATTCGAGGTCGGGGAGACCCTGATAGGGGCGCCTTGAGGGGGTGTAGACCTCGGCGGGGCACTTCATGGCGATGGCCTCGTGAGGCCGTTCGGCGTTGAACTCGTGCACGAAGTCGTCGAAGCGGGCCTGCTGCTGCAGGCTATTCATGCCCGGCGGCCGGGTTGCCTCCTTTTTGAGAGTGAGGTGCATGTGCTCATGGCGGCCATTCTGCTGGGGATGGCCCGGTTTGATGCGCTCGATGGCAATGCCGAGGCGCAGCCACCAGACGGCGAGTTTTGACAGATTGAAGAGGGCATGAGGACTGGCGAAGGGGACCCCATTGTCGGAACGAATGGCTTGAGGCAGCCCGCGCTCGGCGAACAGCCGCTCGAAGGCAGTAACGGCAACGTCCTCGCGGATGGTGTCGAGGGCTTCGCACATGAGCACGAAGCGCGAGGCCTGGTCTGTGACCGTAAGGGGATAGCAGTAGCGGCCGTTTCCGAGCTTGAACTCGCCCTTGAAGTCGGCGCACCACAGATCATTGGGCGCCAGGGCCTTTGAGAGCGGCGTGCCTGTTGCGCGGGCGCGCCGTTTGCCCAAGCGTTTAACGAGGCCGTGACGATCGAGGACGGCATGGATGGTGCTTTTGGCGGGCAGGCGTAGGTCGCCGGGCAGCCGGCGCAGGAGGAGCTCCCTGATCTTACGGGCGCCCCAGTGGGGCTTGTTGCGCTTGAGGCTGACGATCAGGCTCTCGACCTGGCTGGGCAGCTGGTTGGCATAGCGGACGGGCCGGCGCGAGCGGTCGGTGAGGGCCTCGAGGCCATGCTCCTTGTAGCGGTCAAAGATTTTGTAGCCAGTTTTGCGTGAAATGCCGAACTCGCGGCACAGCTCGGTCATGGCCTCGCCGTCGAGCAGCCGGGCAACGAAACGCAGGCACGCGGTGCGCCCGGTCTGGTTGCGCGACCCGCCACGTCCGTCGTCGCAGATGGAAAGTGTTACCCATGTGTCCGGTACGATCTGTTACCCATGTCTCGGGCCGCTCAGGAGCAAATCGAAAGTGTAGAACATCATCCGCGCCTCGTCGGGTTGACGGGTGCGCATCTGGGCCATCAATTCGCGGAAATTGGCGCTACCACGCGTTGAGCAGGCACAATTCACCATCCAACACGGCGGCGCGCGTCGGCAGCTGGGCGAAGAAACCCTCGCTCAGCGACCGAGTGCTCGATTGATCGGAGAGGCTCCGGGGTCGCCTCGAGGTTGCCGGTCGGCTGGTTGCTCGCGCCGCAGTCCTCGGCCTGCGGCAAGCTAACCTCGCCCGCTGTCCCGCGCCGTCGCAGTGCGGCCATGGGCGCAGCTGGGAGGTCCTCGGTGAAGGGGTTTGCACTCGGGCGCGCGATACCTTTGAAGCAGGCGCCTTCGTCCACCGACAATGATTGATAGATGATTTCGCTTTCCACGCGCGCGCTCGCCTGCAAAAGCACGCGCGTTGCACGGATCAGTCCGGGTCATTTTGCCACGAATGACGGCCTCTTCCGCGATGATGGCGCCAACAACGACCGCGTCCTTACCGACGATCAACTGTGCACAGTTGAGGTTTCCACACAGGTGCCCGTCGATCTGAATATCACCGTCGCTCCAGAGATCACCGTTGATGTTCGCCAACTTATCGATCAGAGATCGGGGCCGTGCTTTGGGGTTGTTCAATTCCAACTTGCTGCTGTTGGGTGCCAACCCGCACGCCTGCGCCTGCGCGGTGTCATCCGGTTTCTTCTGGTGTTTAAAGGAAGACATCTCCTGCCTGCCCGTTGCGTAGAGCGCCATGGGATTAACTGAGGGATGTGCGTCAAGTTCCGCAAGTTAAGCTTGTCAGCGCGGAATGGGCCCCAACCGGAGGGGCGGGGCGCTGGCCGTTCACGCGCGAAACCCATCGCCCGGCTGGGCGCCTGACCCACCGCGCGTGCGCTGCCATAATACCTTGCCCGATCCGCCGGCTTAGGAGTCATCTTCATTACGCTTGAGAAGTAGAGTTCTCAGTCTACTGATTGGGCTGGAACTCATCGGCAGACTTCATCGTTGCCTTATTGCGGGGGCCCTTCAGCCCGGTTGGTCGCCCATGGACGCGGAACACCTCTTTATCGAAGAGATCGGAGCGATCATCGCTCGGCTCGAAATGCAGACAGAACAACTCAGACTGCATGTCGACGGGCTGAAGAACCACAACCATCGGGGTGAGGTAGCGCATGAGAATTCGCGGCTGAAAAATATGTTGCGGCAGCTTGACTACCTGAAGAAACTAAAAGAGCTCTATGACGCCACGTGCAGGATCAATGCCATATACTCTCACCTTCCGCATTAAAGGGGGCAGGTGGCGCGTGCATATAGCCGCTGGAGTCGGTCATTCGTCAATCGCCTTGAAAAAGGCGGTGCGCAACACTGGTTGAGGCAGGTTCGCGCTACTCGAGCGGGCCGAGCCGGAACTGGGTAAAAATGAAGTGCGCAATGGAAGCGCATCAATGCGGAGCGCTGGCGTATTTTCGAGGGCCCGGCCAAGCCGGAGCTGACGGAAGCCCAGAAGACGCTAGCCAAAGAAGCGGGCGGAGCTTGCCAGGGTGCAGGAGCGGCTTCACGATCCCGACGTGCGTCCCGGCATGGCGCGCGAATTGCGCAAGCATGTGGCCATCCTGGAGCGGGAAATCGCCGAATTGGAGCAGGGCTAATCCGGTCGTGATTAGCCGTCCGCTTCAAAAGATATAGTAGCCGAACGCTTTTACCAGGCTGAGCATGTCGTCGATTTCAGCGATGTCCCGCCGCGGCTCGAATTTGTTGGTGGCGAGGGCCTCCACGAACATCCAATGACTGGAAGGAGTGCGGGACGGAAGGTTCCGCCCGGTCATGTCAGTTGTGAGCGCATGGTCACCATTGCTCCGAAACATGTAGACCAACATCACGCCTCAGGTTGCTGGATGAATTGTCCAGAAACGTGCATGTGACGTGCGCTGAGTGATCAGCATCCCCGCTTTAGGTGAGGGCGGATCGCCCTGATCAACACGACTATGGCTTAAAAGAAAAGGCACAACCGGGGGCGCCTAAGTCAGCTCAATGCGGGTGTAGGTTTCGCACCGAGCTGATGACAGCGACTGCGACCCCAATCTATTCGCTAAAGACCCCATTTATCGAGTTCGAGTAGGCCTGATCTGTGCGCTGCTCTCACAGCACCATTGACGCTTCGATTGTCGATGTTCTTGCTCTGCGAAAGGTATTAGCTTTGCAGATGGAGGGCATTGCATTCCGAAACCGCGCAGTTCGCAAATCGGTGGCGACAGTTGACGACGTTGGCACTGAAAGCGTTGCCTTCTTCGATCTCGACAGAGGTCTTCCTAGGGAGGGAAAATGATCAGGACGGTAAAGATCTTGGCTGCTGCGAGCCTTCTAGCAGCGGCAGGTTCCATCGCGAGCGCTGCCCGCGCAGGTATCGGGCAACTTGCCGACGGCGTGAACATGAGTAGCGGGCTTGTTCGGGTTCACGGCAATCATCGCTCGTGCGAACGCGGAGCGCGCGGCTGGCATCGCCACAATCGCTTCGGCGAGCGTCGTCCTTGCCGCGAATGGCATGGCGGAGGTCGTCGTCCTGACTCCTGTGTCAGAGTTGGACCGGTCTGGTACTGCGATTATTGATTTTCGGCCCGCGTCAGCCAAGCACTCTCGACGTTCCCCGCCAGGCGCGGGGGACGCTTGGCCTTCCCGGGCGAGCGTCCCCCTACCGTGAAGAAGCGGGCGGATCTTGCCCGGCTCCAGGAATTGGGATCGCGGAACAGCTAGCCTTTGCCGCCCGCTGTCTTGCCATGGGGCCAACGCCTCTGCTCATAAGCAACGATGGCACTGACGATTTCCGAAAGCTCCTGCTCCTCCGGCGAGCCTTCGGTGCAACCATCCAACCGGTCTGCGCGGTGGACGAGTAGCGCATGCATGGCGTCAGCTTCCGGTGATCCGCCAGTTGCGTCGGGGGCAAGCCATTTGTCGTCGCCGAATTTATAGCCCATTGCCTCAAGGGTTTTCACGGCTGCAATCCGCTGGCGATCAATGGTGCTCATGCTGCCTCCAATAGGTCTTTCTTCTCAAACCCGGATTGCACGATGCGCATGCGCTCCGGATCCGACGTGGTGATCAGGCCGAAGGCTTCCTCTGCATTCTCGTGCGACGGATAGGCGCTGGTCCATCCGAAATGGAGCTGAGCCGCCCGAGCGCTCTTGAAGCCCTGCTTTTCGCGAGCCTCTTTGAGCCGTCTGGCTTGCAGCTTCAGTAGGCGATCAACCGCCATTTTGCACTGGCTTCCCCGTAAAGCGGTCGCGCCCATGCCAGAATGCGCACTCGGGAGATGGACACCATTCCCCCTCGTAATCGATGCCTTGCTGGTGCGGGCAGCCCATGACGCCGTCAGTCATGATGATCGAAAGGGCGCCCTCGCTCTCGATGAACTCAAGGATCTCGCCGGCGATGGCCACGTCCGCGCGCACGTCGCCAGTTTCTACGCTCCAATCCCGCATCTCGCTCGGCTCGGCGTCCTCGGAAGGGATGATGCCTACGGCCACTTTGGTGGCGCGGCTTAGGTCCGGGCCATAAAATGCAATGGTCGCGACGGGCCAGCCGCGCATGCCCCGCTTCGCCTTCTTCCTCAAACGTTTGAGAAATCGACCGGTCGATTGCATGGCGCTATCAGTGCAGGGATGCCCGCGGATTGCTGAGCCGGTGCCACTCGCAGATCGCCGCCCTCTGCTTCTCACACTGCTGACGTAGGCGCTCCACAGCTCGGGCAACGGTCCCCGCTCGTTCATCACCCGCACGACTTCAGCGCAGGTCAGGCGCAGGTCGACCAGTTCGGACTTAATCTCGCGGATGCGTTGGGCTTGGAATTTCATTGGGGTGACCTATCATCAGGAAATTGCCGGCCGAATTCGAGCAGCGCCTCGATGATCCTGGACACGGGCTGATTGCGCCATTGATCCTTCGGCAGATCACGCCCAAGTCGGCGTTCGATCTCCGCGAGCTTCGCGATGGCGCGGTCCACGAGCTGGCGCTCGGTCAGTTGCCTGTATTCGTCCATCGTTGCTGCTCCTAGCGCTCCACGTCGACCTTGATCCTGCTGGAGCCGTCCTGGTCCAGCATCCAGGTGATCCACCGCACCTGCTGGATCTCCAAAAACTCTGCCCGTTCTAGTGTTCGCTTCCTGAGAAGTGCGTCGGCAACGGCAACAACCGCAAGCCAGTTCTCCTCAACAAGGCACCGCGCGCGCTCATCGCCGCTTGCCCTCCGCCTCTTCGTCCTTGATCTTCGCTTCTGCGCGCTCCCTCGCTTCGTGCCAGGCGCGCTCGGCGGCCTGTTCCACGTCCCGAGCCTTGCGAACTATCGCCCGCAGCTGCTCACATCGCTCCTCCGCTTCATCCTCCGATAGGTCCTGCCTATCCTCGCTCTCTTCAAATTGCTCAAGGGCATATTCAGCATCGGCGCGCTGTTCCGTCGCGCGGTCCCAGGCCTCGTTCTCGGCGGCAATCAGACCCCGAATTCTGCTCGCACGTAGCCTTGCGTCTGCCATCTCCGCACCTCAGTGATTTTTCGAAGTTCGAACCATCCCGGCGGCGACGTCAGCGAAAAAGTGTTTCTCTTCAGCGTTGTCGCGCGCCTCAAGAATGTGCTGGCGCGCGCAAGCCGCCAAATCACACGCAAGGTCCACGGAGGGATCGCCGGCGATATCCGTCTGATCTCCGATGATGATGGCGAAGCTCCGCACCATGACGCAGTTGAAGCACAATCCGTCTTCGTCAACGATGCGCATAGTCTCGTTGCAACAATCGCAGGTTCTGGAGGGCGCGCCGGTGGCCGCGGCTGGGCTGCTGGTCATCGCCTCTTGCCCTCTTTCCGTTTCGCCTCGACGTGCGCCTCGAGTGCGATCTCCAGATAGCTTGCTAGTGTTCGTCGATCCTGCTTGGCCAAGCGCTCCAGCTCGGCCTTTAGGCTCGGCCTGACGCGAAATCCTATTTGCGCTGAGCGCTGTTCGTCGTCCGTGTCCATTTCGATGTTCGCAATGTTTAGCAATGCTTAGTTATGTATAGCATCGTATTGCTCCAGGGTCGCAATGTCAAGCAAGCGGGCCGCCCAAGGTTGTGGAATGGCGCCAACGTCATCTCGCTGAAGAGTCCGTTCATCGGGGTCGAGCTGACCAGCGGGAAGGCACGGACACTGCCCCAAGTAACTGCCGTTTTTGTGACGGGTTTCGGATGGCGGCCCCATCACTGAGCTCGCAACAGGCACGATGGTTGCTGGTCAGAAGTCGCTAGGCCGCCTGCCTAGGACAAAATCAGCCGGCGGCCGCGTACTTCGGCAGCGGGTAGCTAACACGAGCGGTGGCTTATCCACGTCGAATGCGGAAAGACGCGGACACGTACCCAACGTCCGAAGTCAGTGTTCGCGAATTTCACCGAAGACGATTGCTGAAACGCGCCTAGAGTTCGGGATGCCGACTTGGGTCTTAGGGGGTCCCGATCTCTGGGGGGCTTGTTGTTGAACTCGACCCGGTGGGGCCCTATGTGCGCTACCGGAACAGAAGCGGGGACGTTGGCCTTCGCCAATCGGCCCGCCGAAACTTCAGTATTCAAAACACCGAGTGACCTGCACGCCATGCCAGGAGGTTTGCTTGAGTACCTCGTTGACCGGAGCTGAGCTCTCCTTGGCGGGGCGCGTGAACGAACTGGGCGCGCTACCAGCTCACGGACAGATTGTTCCGTGCCGCCTCGCCGACGGATGTTTACGATGCCGCCCTCGACGCGATCCGCCAGGCATTGCACTGCCGGCGTGCTTCGATACTGCTCTTTGACAACTCCGGCACAATGAAGTTCGTCGCTTGGCGAGGGCTGTCTGACGGCTACAGGCGGGCTGTTGAAGGGCACTCACCATGGACGCGCAACTCAAGAGATCCTGAGCCAATTTGCATCGATGATATCACCAACGCCGATCTGCCAGAATCTCTCAGGGCGACCGTGCGCGCGGAACGTCTTGGTGGCCTTGCCCTCATTCCTCTCCTCGCCAAGGGCGAACTGGTAGGGAAATTCATGACCTACTACGACACTCCGCATGTCTTCGCCAACGCCGAGATCGAACTTGCGGTCACCATCGCTCGCCAGCTGGGCTTCGCTGTGGAACGCTTGCGGGACGCAGATGAGCAGCGCCGTGCGCAAGCCCGACTCGACCTGTTGACCCGTGAGCTACACCATCGCACCAAGAATCTGTTCGCCGTCGTCAACGCAGTCGTCGCCAGAAGCTTTGCAGGCAACCGCACGGTGAAGGAAGCTGAGACGGCAGTCCTAGACCGCCTTCATGCCCTTGCTCATGCACACGCACTGCTGGTCGATAAGCAGTGGCAGGGTGCCGACATCACAGAAATCGTTCGCACGGAGATGGGACCCTACGCTGATCGCGTGACCATCGATGGTCCAAGTGTGACGTTGAATGCACAAGCTGCTCAGAACTTCGCCCTCGCATTGCACGAGCTTGCTACCAACGCTGCCAAGTATGGCGCACTATCCAATCTCACGGGGCGCGTGCATATCAGCTGGTCGATCCTGCAGCCGAACGCCCATCGTCAGTTCAATTTCCGATGGGAGGAGCGAGGCGGACCACAGGTCATGCCACCTGCACATAAAGGATTTGGGAGCGCCGTGCTTGGACAGGTAATGGCGGAATACTTCGGGGCGCCGCCGCAAATTGAGTTCGCGGTGAGTGGCATCCGCTATGCGGTGACCGGCTCGCTGGAAACCATTGCGCATCAGCCGGAATGCTCCGTCGGAAATCCGTAGTCAGAGCTGGCCGTATTAATCCCTTCCCGTTGTAAGCGGTGTACGTTGCGGAGCATGAGTCCGTAGTTGGCACCACAGCCGACAGTTGGCCGGAGGCGCCAGACGCACCTGGGGGTTGACCGGACGCAAGGTAGCCGTGTCGGCCGGGCCTCTTCTCCATCCGTCCATGCCCGAAAGAGACCAAGTTGCCTGTCAGCACCATCTGTCGCGAGCTAATGTGGCCCGATGCGGGGGCGGATTGTCTGTTGGCAGGGACGCTAAGTGATTTCCGGAAACACGCCGCTGCTAACAAGAGGTTGCGTAACCCAAGCTGAATGGTATGGACCGTGGGACATTGTGCGCCGGCTCCGATAAGGCGCCCTCATTCAGGCTGCGCCCCCAGCGGATCACCGCCAAAATTCCCTACTCAACCCCTCACGTTTGAGCCGATGCACCGTGCCAACACCTAGGCCAACCGTCCTCGCCACCTTGCCGATGCCGATGCCCTTTGCCAGCTCGCGCCGAGCGAGCTCGATCTTGTCGGGCTCGGCACCAGGTCGGCCGAGCCGCCTCCGCACCTTACCAGCCTTGGAGACGAACTTCCCATCGCGCTCGATCTTCACCTTGATGACGCTCAGGCCGGCGCGGACGCGCTGGCGGATCATCGATCGCTCGAATTCGGAAAAGGCGCCCGTCAGCTGAAAGAGCAGCTTGCCGGCCGGCGTGGTGGTGTCGATATTTTGTTGGTCTAGGTAGAGATCAACGCCGACGGCCTCGAGGTGCCGGAATCAGGGGACCGGCCGAGCCTGTCGATGGCCCACGCCATCACCACGTCGAACTTGCGGCGGCAATCGCCAGCGCGGGCCGAGAGAGACTGAACAGACGCGTGTCGTGCGACGTCGCGCTGTACATCACCAAGTCAGCGAGAATCTCGCCGATTCCCGAGCAGAACTTGTAGCCGTGTCCCGAGAAGCCGGCAGCGACAACCACGTTCTGGTGTTCGGGCAGCACATCAATGATGAAGTGCTCGTCTGGCGAGTTCACGAACATGCAGGTCTTGAAGCCCACCGGTGGTCCCATTGCTGCCGACAGGTAGCGCTCGAGCCCGGCAAGAGCTTCCACGTCTTCCGGAACGATGCTCCGATCGATGGTATCGGGATCGACCGTTTCGTGGCGATGATGGAATTTGCCGACCTTGAAGCCTTCGTTAGCCCTTTCCGGAAACCCGTAGAATATTCCCGTTTCCGGACAATCAAGGATGAACACTGGAAATACAGTCGGTGCGAACTGCGGCCCCCCCGTTTTGAACCAGCCGACGACCTGCCGTTCCGGAACTGCTAACGGCTTCAGCCGGCGGAGCAGCCTTGCTGTCCACGCCCCGGCCGCTAGGACAAGCGAGCCCGCCTCGTAACGGCCCTTGTCCGTTTCAACCTCGACTCTATCGCCGACTGCCTTCCAGCTCCGCACGGTTTCCCTCTCGCGTACATCCGCACCAAGTTTGCGCGCGAGCGCCACGTGCGCAACGATGGCCCGCTCCGCCGTCAAGAAGCCTGCCTCGGTCTGGTGCACTGCTTCGAACTCAGAGGGAAGCCGCCAGGCCGGAAACTGGCGCGCAACATCACGCGCTTGGAGCACCTTGTGCGTCAGCCCGTGCGTGCAGCATGCCTCCTTGGCGCCGCTGACGACCCGGCCCGACGGCAGCCCGATATCGAGACCGCCGGTTATTGTGAGCAGGGTCTCGCCAAAATCGCGCTCGAGCGCCCGCCAGCGCGCGAATGACAGGCGCATCAACGGCACGTATCTTGGGTCTTCGTAATAGGCAAAACGAAAGATGCGGGTCGAGCCGGCGGATGATCCAAGCTCATGCGGAATGCTGAACTGTTCCAGCCCGAGCGCGCGCCGGCCGCGGCGCGCCAACTCGTAGGTCGCCGCCGAGCCCATTCCGCCGACGCCAACGACGATCGTATCGAAGACTTGATTGGCCATGACCCTTTGTCAGCCGGCCCGAAAGCCCCGTCTAGCAGCTCTTTCAATACGCAAAAACGGACAGTCGTGTGCACCTAGGTTCGTGTATTAGGCCTATCCCAGCAGGCACATCTCCGTTTCCGCTTTCTGCAACCAGAACTTCATGTCCATCTCGCGGTACATCGTGGTAGCGGTGGTGAGGTGCTCGTGGACCTGCTCGCGTTTGCCCGTGCACCGGTACAGCGTGCCGAGGCCAAGGTGGCAGTGGGCGACGAGCGGGCGCATCTCGAGCTCGGATGCAAGGGCCATGGAGGCGCCATAGTGCGCTTCGGCCGTCGCCACATCTGGGCGGCAATGATGGGAGGCAATCTCGCCGAGGAGCCGGAGAGACCACGCCTCATAGCCTCGTTCACCGCGCTCACGGGCGAGCTTCACGGCGCGGTCGGCGCAGACACGAGCGTCCTCGGCCCGGTCCGCGAGCAGGTACGCTTCGCCGAGCTGAGCGACGCTAATCGAGTGGCGCCATCCGATACCCGCGGATTCGTAAGCTGTCAGGGCTTGCTGCAACCAGGATATGCCCTCCTCGAGGCGTCCCGACCACGCGTACACGTGCCCGTGAGGTGCCATGGCCATTGGGGACAACAATGTGAAGCTCCAATCTCGGCACTGAGCGACCGCGCGTTCGAATAGGCCGGCGGCCTGCCTCAGCTCTCCCCTGGCGCTTTGGAGATGCGCGAGGCCCAGAAGTGCCCAGCCTAGGCTGTATGGAGAATCGAGCGCTTCGGCCAGCCGAATCGCTTCGTGCCCGTGGGCGTCGCCCTCCTCGAAGAGCCCCCGTTCGCTGAGAGCGAACGCCAGCCAGACACGGCACATTACAGCGGGAAAAATCGCGACGCCGAACCGCTCACGGGCCGGATGGCCTTCTAGCGATTGCACCAATCGCCGACCGAAGTGTTCGGTCCCTCGATAGTCGCCCGCGATGTGGCGCGCCGTAACAAGGTAGTACTGGGCTACGATCTGGAGCGACGCGTCGCCGAGCGTGTCGGCAATGGTCTCGACTGCCTCCGCAAAGGTGCGCACGTCGGCAGCATGACCGCAAGTAGCCCAGTGATGGCTGCACATGTAGGCCGATACCCATCCAAGGCGGCGCTGATCCTCAAGTCGCCCGGCCAGAGCTTGGGCTTCCCCGAGACACCTTTCGATCCGCCCGAGTTCTGCCAGCGGGTAGAGCGCGTTCCGGAGATCGAAGCGGATGTCGATGGCCTGCTCTAGCGTCGCGCGGTTCTCGGGGATGCGGGTCAGCGCCGTCAGCGCCTGCTCGAAATATCCGATCGCCTCCCGGTTGGCCGACCGCTCGAAAGCCTTGGCCCCGGCCTGACGAAGGTAGCTCACTGCCTTATCCCACACTTCGCCCTTAGAGGCGTGCTGGGCAAGCTGGTCCGCGTAGTCGCGTAGGCGGTCGGGGTAGAGATGCTCGATCGCCACCATGATCCGGGTGTGGAGACTGCGCCGCCGGTCGTGGAGCGAGACTCGCCGTAGGCCACGTCGTGCGTCAGAGCGTGCTTGAACGTGTATTCGAGGTCCGGGAAAAGCCTCGCCTCGTAGAGGAACTCGGCCGCCTGGAGATGGGCCAAGCCCTGTCGGAGACTTCTCCTCGGGCAGCTCCGCAATGGCCAGGAGCAGCGCGAACGGTACGTCCTTGCCGATGACGGCGGCGACCTGCAGGAGGCGTTTGTCCTCCAGGGAGAGCCAGTCGATGCGCGCCGCCAGCATCACCTGGACGGTGGGCGGGACCTGGATGGCCTGGACCGGCTGCGTCAGCCGATACTGTCCTCGCTGCCCCGCCAGCGCCTTCGTTTCCACCAACGTTCGGACGCTCTCCTCGAGAAAGAAGGGGTTTCCGTCTGTCCGCTCGATCAACAGTCGCTTGAGGGGTTGAAGTCCGGCGTCATTCCCGAGCAGGGCAGCCAGCAGCTCTTCGGCGCTCTCCGGTGGGAGGGAGTCGATCCTCAGCTGCCGGTAGTAGCTCTTGCCGCTCCAGGCGTGCTGATACTCGGGCCGGTAGTTGACTAGCAGAAGCAAGCGTGCCGTGGGCAGGCTCTCGACCAGCCCGTCCAGCAGCGCCTGGGTCTCGGCATCGAGCCAGTGCAAGTCCTCGAACACGACCAGGAGGGGCTGTACCTGGCTCTCCCGCAACAGCAGCCGCTTCACGCCCTCGAGCGCCCGCTGGCGCCGTTGCGGCGGCTCCAGCCGTTGCCAATCCTCGACGGGAACGTCTAGAAGCCACAGGAGCGGCGGGAGGGAGGACTCAAGCGCCCGGTCCAGCGACAGCAGCTTGCCGGTGATCTTCTCGCGGATCTTACGCGTCGCATCGTCGGGGTCTCGATCTGAAAGTAGGCCCGGAGCATGTCGATGATAGGTAGAAACGCTGTCGCCTTGCCGTAAGACACGGAGGTGCTCTCGAGAATCAGCCAACCCTCAGTGCGATGCGATCGGGTGAACTCCCAGTTTAGGCGGGACTTGCCCACGCCGGGCTCGCCGACGACGGCGACGACCTGACCGTGCCCGGTGCGTGCGCGCTCGAGCGCCTGCCGGAGCTGCTCCATCTCGCCGTCGCGCCCGACGAAGCGCGTGAGGCCGCGCGCAGCGGTGACGCCTGCAGTCGCGAGCGCACCGTGCTCGCCCCGACGATCTGGAAGACCTCGAGTGGGAGCACAAGCCCTTTGACCTTCATTGGGCCTAGCGGCTTCACCTGAATATAGCCCTCGGCCAGCGTCAAAGTGTCGGCGGAGATCAGGATCGTCCCCGGCACTGCCATGTGCTCCATCCGTGCGGCCACGTTCAACGTCTGACCCACGGCGTAGTAGTCCATCCGGAGATCGCTACCGATCGAGCGAACGACAACCTCGCCCGAATTGAGGCCAACGCGGATCTGGATGGGGATTCCCTCTATTCGACGAACGCCTTCCGCGTAATGCTTCACCGTCTCTTGCATCCGGAGCGCGGCATAGCAAGCGCGGACGCCATGATCCTCGTGCGCGAGCGGCGCCCCGAACAGCGCCATGATGCCATCGCCCATCACCCGATGGACGGTGCCCTCGTAACGGTGGACGGCCTCCATCATGTGCTCGAGGACCGGGTCGATGAGCTTGCTTGCTTCCTCGGAATCTCGGTCGGCGAACAAGTCCATCGAGCCCTTCAGGTCGGCGAAAAGCGCAGTGACCTGCTTGCGCTCGCCCTCGATCGAGCTCTTGGAAGTCAGGATCTTCTCGGCCAGGTGCTTAGGTGTGTAGATCTTCGGCGACGCGAAGCGCGTGACCGGAGGCGTTTCTGGTACCAATCTCGTCGGCTGGGCACACTCGGGACAGAACTTTGCCGTTAGCAGACAGTTGCCGACCACACTTGGCGCACGCTCGGGCCAGCGGCGCCCCGCATTCCTCGCAGAACTTTGCACCTGCCTCATTCTCGTGCTGGCACTTCGAGCATTTCATTAAAGTCCCCAGTGGGGAGAAGCGACCCGATGTTTCGCGAGCGCAACGTCACGCGTCCTTCTCACAAGCAAAAGACTCGGTAGAGGACCAACGCGAAGTCCTCGCGCTGAGACCGCCGAAACTCGAGACCATACATTTAAGACGGTCGCCGGAAGACTGGCCGGCACCATATCGGCGGCACTGCCCGCGGCGCGCTCAGAGCAAATCTGCGTTTGGGCTGTCATCATGACCAGCCCAAGATAGAACCGGGTACCACACCCACATCACTTGCCCTCCCGCTGGGCAACATGCTTGTGCTCGCTCTTTCCGAGCTTGGCGTCGTCAGGACTGCTCTCCCGCGCGACCCGTCGTTAATGACCACGGTTTACAAATGCGCGCAATCGGGCCAACTCGGCGGCAATGCAAAGTCTCCCCCAAAACCGGAATAATGACGGCAGATCTAATACCACTGCTGCCGAAGTCTCCCCACAACCGGGGATTTGGGAGTTTCCAAACTCTCTAAACGCGCCTTTGGCCGTCAGGGTTTCCCCTCGCTTTGCGCTCAGACATGCGAGCCAGCACCGATTGGTGGAGCGGGAGCAGAGGCGCCCAAGCCTCAACCCTCTAGCCAGCTGAAGATGCAAGTTTGTCCAGCGAAACGATCTGCTGGCGACGTGAGATAGTGCCGTTCGAGCACCTCTTCTTCGGTTTCCCCCCGGTTGCGCCAAACATAGACGACACGGCCTGATTTCGGCACCAGCGCCTCGATCCGGGTCGCGATGCGGTCAAGTTGTGCGCGAGAGACCATGTGCTCGCCTAACCTCGCTCCAACGGAGTGCAATATTCTGCTTCCCATTCGGCCGCCGTCATTGGCGGCCATCCGATGACCATCATCGTCTCGACATCATCCTCGGGATAGCGCGCTGCGTGTACCGAGCGGGCTTCCTCGACTGTTTGGCCTGGCATCTGGAACACGACGCCAAGGTGAGGACCGCCCTGTTGGGTCGGCCGCCCCAACGCTTCGATGCGCTGAGCGATCCGGTCGATTTGTTGTTTGCTCGCCATCGAACCTCGCGCCAGAGCGCGGGACGCCAGTGCAAACGAACATTGAGACTTCCGATTCCGAAAGTCCGAGCCTGGAAAGTGCATACTCCGGCGTTTCGCCCGGATCCAAAACGACCAGTCGCTGGAGACAGCCCCTCTTGGGCCTAGGTTGTCACCTATGTCATAGGTACGTTCTGTTACCCATGTCTCCGGGCTGGACATATTGCAAATGGCGCACCGGGCAGGATTCGAACCCACGACCCCCAGATTCGTAGTCTGATTCTATCAAACACGCACGAGCGCGCACAAAGCTGCGGCGAAGTGCAAGACCCTGCGAAAATTCAACATTTTCGACTCGGACCCTCTGTTAACGGACGCACAAATCAGCATATGGATGCGCGACTCGTGTTCCGCTGGCGTTCCGTAGAGAGGGAGCGCTCGACACTAATCTGCCGACACCGCATCGGAGCGCTGCTCCGTGTCAAACGTCTGCACATCCGCCACGGAAAATCGGCACCACCTCAAGCCCTGCGCCGCTGCGCGCTAAGACGCCCGCTTGGCCGCATCTTCGGAATGATCGATGCCGAGCGCCCAACTAGCTTCGCTGCGAGAATTGCACCACCTCCAGTACCGGAGCCGATGTCGAGGGCGTGCATCCGGCATCGATGCGGGCTCGCCGGAGGACCTCTTCAGCCGTGTGAAGCCCGCGCCCAGCGGTCGAGGCTGCATTAGTTTGGCTTGCGCGCCCCAATTGGCATATCGTCGGCGGGGAGCCAACTCTTATCCATAACTTGTTTGGCAAGTTGCCGGTCAAGGTGCGGAAGGATGAGCTGGTGAAATGCGTAGTTAAGCTCGCCGTATTGCCCTCTGCAGAGCCTGGCTCGCTCTTTCGGGAGGTATTTCATCTCCACAACATCCACAAACAGGACTGGATCCGCACCGTAAGCGAGACACAGGAGATTATAAAATCGCTGAGCGGGAGGGCCGTGCTCATCAGAGAATGCTGTCAGCGGCGCCGTCACAGTGGGGTTCTGTACGTACTTGTTGTAGGAGTGAGCGGCGCCCAGGATGAGACGGCGCGCATCGGCCTTGCCGAAATGCAGAATGATGTATCCCGCGAATTGATCGGCGGCATCCTCCTGGTACCCAAAGACCGGAACGCTGAGGAGGTCGAACATGGCGTGGCCGACCTCGTGCGCGATGGCATAGAAGAACTGGCCGAGCACCGCATCGACAGGCGTGACACCCGCCGGGGTCGTTTCCTTTGGCATATCCCGTTGGATCTCAGCCAAATACTCGTAGCAGATCGTTACATTCGGCCGTGAATACCATGCGTTCGATACGCCGTTGCAGCCAACCGTCTTAAAAGTCAATTCAATCGGCAACTGAAACGGACTGAAGATTTCTTGCATTTTTTCAAGCACGCGATGCTCTCTTAGCATTTCGTAGAGCGCCCGATGCGCGGGATTGTTGGGGGGCTCATATTCGACGCTAATGCGTTTGGATTGCACGTCCGCGACTGCCAATTTTACCGGAATGAAGAGCAGCGACAGGCATATCGTAACGAACAGCACACCGAAAAGTCGGTTGGTCGATGTCATCTCGTCACCTCAAACGCTTCAGCCTGGAGTGTGCTCAACCACCCCAGGCCGAAACAGATCGGCAGCCACCTGTGCCAGCCTAGACGAAGAATCCTTTTGTCTGATGCTTATCCTGGCGGCGCAAAGGCGTCCCGAAAGCTGTTCAACATGCGGGCACCACCTGCCGGAACCGCATCCACGATGTAGAGTTGGTCACCCGAGCGGAAAATGATCGCGCCCTCCTCCACTGGCCTGGCGCCCAGTTTCATGATTTGCGCGGTGGGGTCGGTCTTCGCCATCCCTCGCATGACTTTGAAGCTGCCTTTATCAACATATATGCCTTCATTGCTGGCGAGATCATCAATGGGCTGGGTTGCGGCTGTTGCGAAGCGTGAGACGCCTACAGCTAGGCCGACCGACGCAATCGCGATGGCGAGCAAAGAGATTTTGGATGGAGACATGGGCGATGTTCCTATTTGACCGGGGGCAATTTGTTGATGGGATTCAGCACGAGCTCGCGCCGAAAGTCGGCACAATCTCAATCTCAGCCAGCCTAGTAACGTGCTTGGTGTGCTGAAATCAGGTGATACCCGCAAACGATCGGCGGCATGGCCCGAGCACTGATCTGGCAGCGCTTTTTTTCATCGTGCTGGCCATCCATAGCCTGTCCGGCGAGATCATCTGGACCATCCGTCATCCTATCGGGTGATTGGAATGGAGGCACAATGTCGAGCGCAACGGCAAGCCCGATCGCTGCCGAACCCCCAACCGGGAGGCTGAGCGCTCAATACTTCGTTATCGATGGATGAGGACTAAGTACCATGGCTTGGATTCGTCCGTGCGGTGAATGAACCGGCGAGCTTTGGTCGCAAATTTGGTGCGGGACGCTGCAAGGGGAATGTACCGCATAGGCTAGCGTCGACCCCATTCAAGCATGTCCGTGCATCGAACGCGAAGAGGCCTTAACTACGGTGAGGTGATCGAGGGCGAGACGTCGACGAATATGACAAGATCGACGTAGATACGACGGGTACGGGGAGCCCAAAGCCGGTCCTGACGGTAAGGTAAGAGCGTCAGTCATCAGATAGGCCTATCCCCGCATTATCAACAATCAGCAGTGCCCCGGAAAATAGAGAGGCGGCCAACGAAAGAGACGAGCCGAAGAGTCAGCACGTTATCAGCCCCACGAACCGTCCCACCGGATGGCTGCGTTTGGTGATCAGGGAATGGTGCCGGCGGTCTCACCCTGCCCACTCGCAATTGTGTTGTGCCCGTACGGCTGTTTAGCCAGGAACCGTAGGTTCGGTCCGGCGTTAAGGGGCGCAGTCTACGTGGGAGGTTCTGTGCCATGCGCGAACTCGAAAATGAAATCGCCCTTCTGGAACAGCGGGCCGAGCAGTTTCTCATTCACATTCAACACTTAGGATGTGGGTCGCCGGAAGCGATCCTCGCTCGCGGAAACCTACACCATGATGCAAAAGCCCGTGGCCGCGAAAGCAGAGCGTGATCGATTGCTACATGATTTGAGCCGCGCGGGCTAACCAACCAACCTGCGGGTTGTCTTTTGACATCCTCGAACCTCAGTGCAATCAGGCAGCACCATGCTGGAGATCGATAGGATCCCTCGGTCACTCAAGACGTGTGGGCCACACACCCGACACGGTCGCAATCGAGGCGCGGCATCGTATACCACCGCTCAGGGCAGAGCTTGATTTCGAGGCAAATCTCGCTCGCTGCACTGAGTGTCGGACCGGCGCTTCGCCCCCAGCCACCACTCAGGCAAAGGAGGTTGAAGAAAGAGCTGGCTCCCAAGGGCCTTAGGGAGCCAGAGGTGAAACCGGCCAACAACCGGGCAGGTGAGTTGGGGTGCGACCCGCCCATTGCTGGCAATCGGAGTATCCGAATGCAGGGTCGCGACCGCTAGGCACCAAGGGCGAAAACGTCTAGGCCTTAAGTCTAAACCCTCCGTCGACGGCCTTTCGTAACCTTTCATACCGAACGTCCGTCTGTCCGCCGCTAGTCTGACCGCGCACGGTCGATTTCCCCCAGCAGCCGTGCAGGTAAGAGTTCTGCAGTTGGCGGGAACTGCAGACCGGGGCGAGGAGGTGGGCGGCCGGCGTGCGCCGCTCCTCGCCTCTCGACCTCCCATCAAGGGTCGTTGGCGGGCCACGGTGTCGGCGCAAAGTCATGCGCCCGTGTCGTTGGCCTCTCAATTCTTTGGCTAGTTAACCCCGGAAGGCACAATGCGCGCTCAAGACGTGCACCACCTTGGGTCGGGGATCCTACGAAGGGGCACCCAACCCTTGGACGGCGCCCTTCGATTTTTGCTGGCGCGCGTCCCGTCAGCAACGTCCTTGCATCTCGCCGTTGCTACCCCGTCAAAAGCGGAAGCGATCACCGCTTTCGCGCTCCTTCAGCTCCCACCAACCTCGACTGCCGACGGGGTGGGCGTTTGAAATCTTGCTCAAAATAGTCGCCGCGATCATAGGCCCTCGCATTGCGCAGCTGACGCTGCGTGGCGGAGGGGTATTTTCGGGCGTAGCCGTCGTCATGGCGAGGCGGCTTCTTCGCAGCGCGGGCCTCAGCGCCATTGGCCACGGCAACACTGCTGAGAAGGGCAACCGAAAGCATACCCGCGATGATCTTTCGCATCACACCTTTCCTTTGGCTGCGCCTTGCATCGCCGGTGGCCTTCGTCAGATGGTGGTCGGGGTGTCGTGGCACAAGCCGCCCGACCCTATTCCGGCGGCCGTTCGCCAAAGGCCATCGGTGTCGGGAGGGTCGCCGTCGTGCGCTGCCGCATCGCCGCTGCCCCGAGCTGTCAAACCCAGCTCTGAACCGCTTCCATGCTATCGCCCGGTCTGGTGTTGAAACAAATACTTGCGGTCAGAGCGAGCGCATGCACCAGGTTGATAAATCTTTTCGAACAGCAGCAATTTGCGGAGGGTCTGCCCCCGCTCCAATCAACACGCAGTCGATTTTCTCGCCGCAAGGGCGCCTGTGATCATTTGCTCGGCGGCTGCCCCCGGCGCGAGCAGGTCACTTTCCACATCATAGCCACGTTTTCGCAGCAGTTCGAGCTGAGCGGCTATGGAGGATCGAACGAGATCCGGAGATAAACAACCAAGACGAGAGGTCTCCGCGAATGCCGGATCGATGCCAATTGCAACCACGGAGTTATTCACGACCGGGCGAGCGAAATTGACTCGCATTCAGATCTGACAGATCACAGGCCCGCCAGTTGCTTGGCATTCATCACCTCGTTCATGCACTCGGCTTCCTTGCCTTGAACATCGAGGCTATGCGCGTACTCGAGGGCTTGGCTGGCGTCGGATTTGACGCGGAACCTACGTTCTACCTCCTGCGCGGAGGTGACCTTGTCTTGCGCGTCCTCGCCGATCCGGGCGGTGCCGGGATGCCGATCCGTTGGCGCAACGACGGGGGACTTGAGGGTGGTCGAACCAGAGCTCGTCTCGCTTGCGGCCAATTTTTTTGTCACCTCCATGATTTCCTGATTGCACGGCCCTTGTTCCGCATGGGCAACGCCGACAACGAAGACGGTGGCGCAGATCACCAAAACTATGCTTGGGGCTCGCATGGTTATGGGCTCGCATCTGGATCCTTCCGCAAAATCGCGGGACACTGTGGATCGCTGCAGTTTTGAAAACGGCCAAAGGCTCATCCTGTTCCCGCCGACGGTTGCTCGCGAGCAAGACGGCACGGCCGTCGCGGCCTGCACGCAAGCCACCTCCGGCAACTTCGGCGGTCAGGTCGCGCGCCCAAACATTAGCGTTGGCGCGGACCCATTTCGGCGGGGCGGAATTTATGCGCGTGATCGTGCCCGCGCCAAACCGGCACCGGCGAAGGTGGGAGTCAATCTCATGAGGCGATCCCGCCTTCCTGTTTTTCTCATGAGCCTAATGGCGGTCGGCGTGGCCGCAGGCGGGCTCTATTGGCTCTCCTCGCCGTCAACACAGCACGCGGCAGTACAACAGAAGAAGTCCTCCCAATCGGCGCGACGCGGCGGCGCTGTGCCGGTGGTCACCCAGTTGGTCACCGTCGAGGATTTTCCGATCCGCCGCAGAACCATTGGCATCCTCGAATCGCCGGCAACGGTCATTATTCGCTCGCGATGAGGCGACCATTGCCAAGGACCAGGCAGCGCTCACGCAAGTCGATGCCGCCCTGCGCCGAACCCAGGAGCTGATAAGCAAGAACGTTGCACCCCAACAGCAGCTCGAACAGGCAACGGCTGCATTCAAGGCTGCACAACAGACCGTCGAGGCGGATCAGGCCGTCCGGCAGGCCGACCAACTGCGCCTAGGTTACGCCGAACTCAAGGCTCTCATCACCGGGCGTATCGGCGCCATCCGCGTGGCGCCTGGCGAGCTGGTCTCGGCGAATGATACGGCGGGGCTGGTGACGCTTACCCAGATGCAGCCTTTGCGTGTCAGCTTCACGCTGCCAGAGCGGGACCTGGCGGCCCTGCGGACGGCGGCTCAGCGCACTCCTCCTGCAACGGTGCGGGTTTATGCGGCCGCCGATCCAGAGCCGCTTTCGAGCGGCACACTCCATTTTGTTGACAGCAGCGTCGACAGCTCATCGGGCACCATCGCCGCCAAGGCCACGTTTCCCAACGAGCATTATAAGCTCTGGCCCGGGCAATATGTCGACGTCGAAGTCGATCTCGCGGCCATGCCAAACACCGCCCCGGCCGGATTCACGGCAAAGTTCTAACAGCGCGGCGGCTTGCGGAGGAGGCTCTCGCCTTCTCCAGGGCGAAGTCAAAATCATCCCGACGGGCCGCGCAATAAGTGCTAGGCCCCAATCGGGGCCCTTTCCTTATCAAAGATCGGGGCCATGATCGGCAGAGCACCCCTCCTACGCGTCGGACCGCGCAGGAGGGTGAAAGCCATTCTTAGTCTTCGATACAATCGCGATAACGGCGCCACCAGTAGCTACGCCCGGTGTGCAAGGCACGCTGGCGATAGTACTCGCAGCTCGACGTGTAGCCATAGCCATAATCGTCGCCGTAAAAGCCGAACGCTACGCCGTTATGGCGGTGCCGGAAATTGCGATGATGTCCGTTGCTGGCCCTAAACCCAAAGCTGCGACTTCCGCTGGCGTGCGAGCCGCGATCGCCGCTAAAGCTTCTTGCCTGGCCCATGGCATGACCGGATGAGGAATGGCCCGCGGAGAAGCCGCTGCTTTGGCCCCCACCCATGTGGCCGTGACCGTGCTCTGCGCGTGAGGCAACTGGCCATGCCACGACCATCAAGGCAACGACGGCCGCGGCCGCAGAGCTCAGGCCGGTATGGTTGCTCCAATTTATACTCATAATTTACTCCATTGGGTTGCACGCCGCTTGTCACGTATTAAGGCCGGGCTCCGCCGACCGGTTCCGCGTCATCACGAAGTCCTCATCTCGGTGCGCGAATGCCGCCGCGCTAAGCACTCAAGGCCGCCCCTTCCTGGCCGCTCTGTCGCGCAGGACCCTCAGCGCGCTTTTTTGGCTTGCGAACTGCTGCAGATTGGCGAGCGACGGCACCTGGGAAGATCGAGACCGGCCCAATCGCGACCGGCCCGCGGCGGAAAACGCAATAGGCGGCCAGCAGCTAGCCGCTGCCGGGCGATTTTCCGGTGCGACGGGGCTTGGGGCCTGAGACGTCGAGATCCATGTTTTCGACGCGAAGGTTCTGCAGTCGATTCTCGATACGCCGGCAGGTGCGCGACCACTCCGTCTTGCTCATGTGAGTGTGGTTGTCCCAAAGCTTCACGCAATCGGCATAGCGCTCGGTGATTGGGTTTTTTCCGGTCCGCTGGGCCGAGCCGGTAGCGCCACCGGAGGCTGTGGCTGGCAGGTTGGGATCGCGCGCCGCTGGGGCTGCTGGCGAGGCCGTACCGGTCGGAGGCGTCGTCGAGGCAACCCCCGATGGCGTGGACGCGGTAGCGCTCGGTGCCGGGGAGGGCAGCAATCGCGAGGGCGGCGCCGTCTGGCTAGTCGCAGGGGATGCCCCCGGTACGGTCGCAGTTGGTGTGGTGGCGCGCGCCGGACCGGGCGCCGCGGCTCCAGGTGACGATTGAGAGCCCGCTGAAGGGGCACCGCCCGTCTGCGCCAAGGCACCACTGGTCCAGATGCCAAGGGCCGCGGCGAACAAAATCCTGTGCATGTGCGCCTCGCTTGCCGGTGCGACGATCTCTTGGGCCAACGCGCAGTTTTTGATCCTGTTCCAGCGCCACAAGACGGGACGCTCCCGTTACGTCGCCACTCGCCCGAGGAGGCGCGCATTGATGCAATGGGCGCACAGGCGTCGCGCTGCAATGCTTGCCGCAGGGGGTGGGACATTGCAGAGCGCGCCCCGATACGGCCGGCTGCGGAAATGCGCAACGCCCAAACGCCTGTCGTCCAGCGTGCGCGCACGCCCGGTGTCAACAGCGGCGATGCACGCGATCAGACGGCATCAGGATCGTGCCGAGCGCGGCTTGGGCTTGATCGCACCGCAATAGGGCTGGAGGCGATATGCCGATCCTCGCTGATTGGTTGTTTCTCGTTGACGGCGATGTTACCTTCTAGTCGACAACGACGGTACGGATCATGACGAGAACAGCTGCACCATCGGGGGAGCCGATTAAGGTGTACTGGCAGCCTGGTTGAACCAGCTGCTTGCGCACTAAGGAGTTCCTTGGCAAACACCAAATACCGTTCCTCTCGCGCAACGTCCTGACGGATGAAGGTGCGCTTGAAGAATTGCTGGCGCTTGGAACGCGACAGTTGCCGGTCATTTCGCGCGGCAAGGACTGGGTGAACGGTCAATCGCTCAAAGAGATTGCGCGGCTGGTCGGCATCGATTTGGGCATCATTCGTCACTTACCGCCCGCCGAGCTGGTGCGGCGCATTGACGTGGTCGTGGATGGGGCGTCGCGCTTCTTCGCTCAGATTCCCGAGGACCACCTGGACGACCAGCTTCCCGGTCGACCGCGTTCCTATGCACAGCTTACCTGGCACCTGTTCAACGTTGTCGATGCCTTTCTCGAACATGAAGAGGGCATTGCACTGCAAGCGATGGCGTACAATCGGGTGCCCGCGCCCGGTACGACCGGCCAACAGATTTTGGCCTACGGCGGCGATGTTCGCCAACGATTTGCGGCGTGGTGGCAATCCGCACAGACAAGGACTGATTGGAACAATAGTGCCAGCGTCTACTATGGCGACGTTAGCCGGCACGAATTTCTGGAGCGAACCACGTGGCACGCGGGCCAGCATGCACGTCAACTGATGTGGATCCTTGAGGATAAGCTTCAGATCTTGCCCGACCGGCCGATCGATCCCGCCACCTGGACAGGCCTGCCAATGCCCGACAAGGTTTGGGACAGCTGAGCGACCTGCTGGATGGAAGGGAGGGCTCGGTTATGCCGAAGCCTGTGGGCCCCACCCGCCGCGCAATCGCCCACCGATCCATCCCGCTGACGGTCGTGGCTCCGGGGCAGCATTGGCGGTCGCGCTCCGGCGGGCGCGTTGCCGAAACCGGTGTCGCAGCGGGCCCAATGTCCTCCACCGCGCCGCGGCCACATGGACCCTCGGAGTTGCGTCACTCAGTTGGGGGTCTGCCGAGACGTTAACCGGATCTGCTAGGATGCAAGGTAGCGCCCCCTTCTGTCAGGGTTTGTCCGGGTGGGAAGGCATACGGAGCAATATGTAGTCTGACAGTCGGTAGTCCCCGCGACGGACAAATCGGCTATGACCCACTCTCTTCTTGCAGACCACTACAAGATTGCGCGCGCTCGCCTCGGGGAAAGCCCTGACTGGGACGTGGTCGCCGACGAAGACGGTAAAGACGCGATCTGCCGAGAAAGCGAAGCAAACCCCGTCACGGCGGTGATCCTTGCGATGCCGACCGCGCCCGCGCGCTCCTGGTTTAGGTCCCAATTGAATAGGCTCGTAGGCTGGTTGAAGGGCTGCGCCGATAACTATGCGGCGGCGGCGGCGTACGAAAACCTGTCCCGTCTTTCGGATGCGGAGCTTCGGCATCGAAGCTTGCATAGAGATGTCCTCGCCCGCGATCTCAGTAAGTGGTGACCCCGCCGGCGCCTGGCGTTGCGGCGTCTCAACCAGCGAGCCCCCCGATGCACGCTTTCCGATGTGGCATGATCAAGCGCTCCGCGCCATCAGCTAGGATTCGGGGGGCATTTCCGCGCGAGCATCGATGAGCTTCGGCGGGAACCGTCGCCTCGGAACGCTAGGCCATGCTGAGATCTCTCGGCGTGACCCGCACGACCGTTTGCTTGCGCGTTTTCGAGGAATTCTATTCGATGGCAAATGTCTACGAGCGCCGAGGCTAGTCGGGACTGGGATTCCTCATGCGCAAGCGCATTACCGGTGATCGCTCCAGCCGTCTGGTCTTTGGCGTGCTCATTGCCGCAATCCCAATCGGCTTTCTAGTGAGCCTGTTGCCACTGCGGGCCGCAGCGCACGATCACCATAGCTACCATGCCGAGTTCTACTCGAAATGGGTGACGCGAGACGGTATCTCCTGCTGCAATGCCAACGACTGCCAACCGATCGATGACCGGAATGTTCGAGTCCGGAGCCAAGGCGTTGAGGTGTACGTGGAGGGCGAGTGGGTACCGGTCTCCCCCGAGAAGATCCGGCCATACCACGCACCCGACATGAACAATCACGTCTGTCATCTCGGCAAAATCATATTCTGCTTTGTCTTTGGTGGGGGTGCCTAAGGCGCTCGTGCTGGCGCCCAACGGCTGTGTCGCTCACACCCTGCCGCCGCAAGGGCTAGTTTTCCTGTTGCTGGGCGTTGTACATATCGATCGACGCAAGATGCCTGGCCTCATCCAAACTATCGGAGTGACCAAGGTAAACCCACCGTGCTTCCTGCTCGCTCCATCGGTAAGCCTGACGATTGGACGGGTACCACCGGACCTCCCGCGTCACATTCAGACCGGCGCGGCTTTTATGCGTGACCGATGTGCTCTTGTATCCAGAACTCATCTAGACCTCCTCGATTCGGAGGGTCCCGCATTGTTGCAATAGCCCGCAATGGCCCCAAGGTCTCTAGCGGCGGGAATGTTTTCCCCAAGCCGGCAGCGGCCCCCCGCGCGTGCAAAGCGATCCGGCTGGGCGTCGGTGCGCGCGCGAAGAGGCAATCGGTAGGCGTTTCAGCTGTCTACAGAAATGGATTATTGTGCCTTCTTCTTTGCTGGGGACGCCGGCAAAAGTGATCGCAGTTCGCCGACGTCGGCTGTGCTAGACGTTCTCGACCAGCTGCAATGACCGCAGGATGCGGCAGCATGTCAAAAAAAGTCCTCAACGTCGGTGGCAACAGCAAAGCCATCGCCATACCTAAGCATTTCGAGGGTTGGACGCATGATCTACTCGACATCGACCCGCGCGGTAGACCCGACATCCTGTGTGATGCGCGAAAGCTTACGACACTCGCACCCAATCGCTACGATGCGATCTATTGCTCGCACAATCTGGAACACTATTTCGCGCACGAAGTCCCGAAGGTCTTGCGCGGATTTCATCATGTTCTCAAGCCCGATGGCTTCGCCGAAATTCGCGTGCCCGACATTGCCCTGCTCATGCGCACGGTGGTGGACAGGGATCTCGATCTCCTGGATGTGATCTACCAATCGCCCGCAGGACCCGTCCGCGTGCGAGACGTCCTTTATGGTTTCGGCCCGGAGATCGAGCGCTCCGGCCAAGATTTCTATGCTCACAAAACGGGTTTTAGCCCGAAGTCCCTCGCGCTCGCCCTCCGAGAAAGTGCCTTTGCGCACCAGGTCGTTTTGCGCGGCAATCTTGAAATCCGCTGCTATGCCTTCAAGCAGACGCCGGCAATACAGCAGCTCGAGGCCCTGGGTTTGCGCTCGCTCGCGCGCCAGCCTTGATGGCCCGCCAGCTTGCCGCCGAGCTGCCAGCGACCCTCTTCCGGTCCGACACCCGCCCTTATGCGTTGGCAAACAGCGCGGCGCTGGACGCTGCGGGATCACTGCAGACGTTTGCGGAGGGCATCCATATAGGCGCGGATGCGGGCGCCATTCACACCGTAATCACTTGTCCCCTGCCGACTGGTGGAACGCATATCGATACGGCTGCCGACTTCGTCGACCACAATCCTGATGACGATGTCATCGGTGAAGCCAAACCAGCGACTCTGCGCACTGGCCTCGATACGGCCTGCTTCGGCGTCCGAGGCAACTAACGTCCAACCCGGCATCGATTTTGCGACCTGGAGCGCTTCCCGGTAAGCCTTCTGCACGCTCGCTGTGGTCAAAAGCGGCACCACGTCAGGATACGCCGCCTTTTGCAGCTGCGTCAGTTGTGGGCGTCGATCCTCGACGCTTGAGGCATGCTCGCTGGCGCGCGCCGCGAGAACTGCGCTGAATTTTGGCGGATTGTCGGTATCGGTCGTGATGTCGTGAATAGCCGGAAAATGACTTCGTCGGAAGCTGTACTGCACCGGCACGTAGACGAGCCCCGCACCCAGCGCAACAGCGACCAACAACATGACACGGCTGCGCGGCGGCAGCCGCGACCTGGCACGCGCAAGCGTTAACACGGAAAGGCCGACCGCACCGGCGGCAACAAAACCGGAAATGGGCATCAAGCGATAAAGGCCGACACCGTAGTGCCACCACTCGAGCCGTACACCGACGGGCGCCAGGGCGAGAAGACCCAACGCGGCGCCCGATAACGCCAACGCGGTAGCAGGAGCGACGGTCGACAAAGACATGAAGAACCCCGAGGCCGATACCGTGTTAAAGGTGGGCTTGGATTTCGGCACTTCAACATCATAAACAAAGTCAACACGCTAAGCGCCGATCATGCCAGGGGCCAGCTTCTTTTGCACCAACGCTCGGGCGCCTTCGGCGGCAAGCGAAGAAGAAAGAGGCGCCGGATGCCGTCGACCCTGATACGAGCGGGATTGCTCGCACCCCCTCGCTCAGATCGCCGCGGTCGTGAGGGGTGCTGGCTCGAGCCTTCGCGACTTCCTTCCTCAAAAGCTTCGCAAGGCGCCGGCTCGAGCGCTTGTGCGGTGGGCTTGCGCCGGAGGGTCGGCGAGGTGGCAAAATTCTCAAGCACTGACCGTGCTGCCCTAAGGAGAGCTCGGGGTCCCATGGCGCCGGGCCAGTTGGGTGTTAGCCCCGGTATCATTGCGTGACCTAACGCCGCGTCTGGTCGCAAGCGTAGCGCCCCCGCTGGGCACAAGACACCGGGTGAGGGGCAAAGAGGCAAAACCGGCGCGCTTGGGACCTAAGGGGGTTCATGTGCCGGCGTCGAGAATACATGTGGCAGATCGCCCTGCGCCGTTCGTCGTGCGGCGTCGATTCGACATCATTGCGCACACTTGCGTTGCGCCACAGCGCAAGTGTGCGCGCTATGCTTTACCGGAGTTGCTTTACTGGAGTTGTTGACCGAGAACGGCCCCGCTCAAGCGGCCGCTCTCACAGTACGCCCCAGCCGTTGGGACCGGGGCGTAGCGAGAAGCGTCTTTTAAAAACCGCCCGCGCCGTTACCCTGCCCGCCTCGATCCAGCGCATCCATCGAGTTCCACCAGCCCGTGGACCCCACAGGAAAGGCGTTCGGATCAATCTCGACCTGATCGCGGTACCCATAACCACCGAGTGGACCACCACCATAAAAGGCCGGCGCTTGATAGCCATAGCCCACCGCGGGCGCGCGATAGCCGTAGGCACGTGGGCTCCGATAGCCATAGACCCGCGCGTTATTGAGCGACCTGCACCGCCGCATACCATTTTCCCTCCAGCACACGCGGTCGGCGACTTGCTGGAGTTGGGAGCCGGTCACGCCGGCCGCTGCAAGCTCTCTGGCGGTGCCCCCAACCGGACCGGCTTGCGCCGTTGCAGCCATGGCTGTCACCGCGAAGACAGCAGCCGAACCCGGCAACCAAAATTTTCGTGCCATGATGATCTCCTGTGCTGTGGGAAGTCGGTTGGTTTTGGAGGAGCACGCCTCGTGCGCCATAACTAGGACCCTCTCCAGCGCAGGCGTCGATCCAGCACTACCCGCAGATCCGCGCAAAAAAAGTACTGAATTATTCTGGGACGTGGCCGGGTCTCATACAGAGGACGTGCGCACATCCGAACCGTGTCGCGAGCGCAGGATTTTGCGTTCAATTCCGCAGCCCATCGGCGCGATGGCTTCACGAACACGTGATGCGCCGTGCTATTTGTTGAAGACAGCGCCGCGCCAGATTCTTTTTTGCGCGCTGACCTGATCGTTCGGCCAAAGGTCTACTTGTAAGCCCCAGTCGAGAGCCGAGGGTAAAACCCACTCGCAAGGGCGCCAACTCATCTCGACCAACCGCCAAACTTGGGGGTGAGGATCGCCGCGGCGGAGGCGTTCCTCAAGGGCCGAGCCGGGTGAAACCATCAGCACACCGCTCGCTGCCGACACCGTGATGGACGAGGAAGACTTTACCGCGAGCAACCGAGGATAGTTGGATGCCCAAAACGCCTATCGTCACGCGGTCTCGAAAAAATTGCTCTCTGCAAGGGAGGACCCGCGCCGCGACACCAAGGGCTCAATCTCGCCAACCGCCCTGCGGATGGCACCGAACTGACAGCGAGCGCCCGCCACACAAAAAGAGGCGCCTGCGGCGCCTCTTTGCTCGTTTTACGGCGCTTTGCCGATCAGCGATTGATGTCGACGTCCTTGGTTTCGGGCAGGAACAGCAGCCCGACGACGAAGCTCATGGCGGCCACAACTACCGGATACCAAAGACCCGAGTAGATATCGCCGGTGGCGGCGACGATGGCAAAGACCGTCGCGGGCAAGAAACCCCCGAACCAGCCGTTACCGATATGGTAGGGCAGCGACAGCCCGCTATAGCGTATGCGGGTGGGGAACAGCTCGACCAGCCAGGCCGCGATCGGGCCGTACACCATGGTGACGAAGATGACGAGCACCGCCAGTAACAGCACCGTCACCACATGATTGATTTGGCCCGGATTGGCTTTGACCGGATAGCCATGACGCGCAATCGCTGCCATCAGCGTCTGGCCAAAGTCAGCTCGATTGGTGGGAATCGCCTCCTCGCCAACCTTGACCACCGCGGCCGTGCCCTTCGGGGCCTCTTCGTTCTTGTAGTTCACGGACGCCGCCACCAACGCCGCCTTGGCGGTGTCACAGGACGTGGTGAACTTCTCAGTTCCCGTCATTTTGAACTGGAAGGAGCACTCCGAAGGGTCGGCAACGACCGTCACCGGCGCGGTTGCGAGCGCGCTCTCCAGCGCCGGATTGGCATAGTGCGTGATCGCCTTGAAAATGTTAACGGGCGATGCCGGCGCGTAGGTCAGTACGGCCAGTGCGAAGCCGAGCAGCATGATCGGCTTGCGGCCGACTTTGTCTGACAGCCAGCCAAAGACGATGAAGAAAGGCGTGCCGAGGGCGAGCGCGATTGCGACCATGACTTGGGCCGTCGTCGCGTCGACCTTGAGTGTCTGGGTCAAGAAGAACAGGGCATAGAACTGGCCACCGTACCAGACCACGGCTTCGCCGGCCGTTGCGCCAAGCAGCGCCAGCAGCGCGATCCTCGCATTCGACCATTGGCCGAACGCTTCTTTCAACGGCCGCTTGGAGGTCCGACCCTCCTCCTTCATGCGCAGGAAGATCGGCGATTCACTGAGTTTCAACCGGATCCAGATCGATACCACCAGCAGCACGATCGAAAGGAGGAAAGGCACTCGCCAGCCCCAATCGGCAAATGCCGCTTCTCCCATCACATTGCGGATGGCGAGAATCAGCAGGAGCGCCATGAACAGGCCCAGCGTTGCCGTCGTTTGGATCCACGAGGTGTAGTAGCCTCGCTTGTCGGCAGGGGCGTGCTCGGCAACGTAAATGGCCGCGCCGCCATACTCCCCGCCCAGCGCCAGGCCCTGCACCAGCCGCAGGCCGATCAGCACGATCGGCGCCATGATGCCCCATTGCGCATAGGAGGGTAGCACGCCGATAAAGAAGGTGCCCAAACCCATCAGCGTCATGGTGACAAGAAACGTGTACTTGCGCCCGACGATGTCGCCGATGCGGCCGAAAATCAGGGCCCCCAAGGGGCGGACCGCAAATCCCGCGGCGAAGGCAAGCAGCGTGAAGATGAAACCGACGTTGGCCGGCACGTTGGAAAAAAAATACTTGGCTAGAAAGACGCCGAGGGTGCCGTAGATATAAAAATCATACCACTCGAACACCGTGCCGAGCGAAGAGGCAAAGATCACCAGCCTCTCGTCGGCGGTCATTCCCCCGCCTCGCCGATCGGCATAGATGGCGTCGTGAGTTGTTGCCATGAGTGTTGTGTCTCCCAAAGAGCCCCACGCGAGCCCGAAAAGGCCCGCATCGCTCACCAATTGACACACGCTCAGTGGCTTTGGCCTCCCCCCTAAAGTCTATTAGACTTTGATCGAGACCCTACGGGTCTAAAGGCTTGACATTAAAATCTAAAACGCCGGTCTGACGAGGGTCAACGCGCCGCGCGGCAAGGTTAGCATTTGGGCTAAGGGCGCACGGCGGGAGTTGGCAAGGCCTTTAGGTGGCGCTCAGCGAGGCCTCACCGACGCCCTCGAGCACGAAGTCGAGGCGTTCGCCTGGCGCAATGTCCACTGTCGTCACGACGCTGCCGGTAATAATGAGCATGCCGCTTTCGATCGGTCGGCCACGCTCGATGGCCAAATTGGCAAGCCACGCCAGCGCTCCCAGCGGATCATCGGTCTGCCCGGACGCCTCAAGCTTGCCATTGCGCGACAGGCGTCCGGCGATCCCGTCGAGTTCGAGGGACGGGGGCAGCGACTTGGGCGCAGCGATCACAATGCCGCCGTTCCAGGCGTTATCGGCAATCAGCGAAAGCGCTTTGCAGGTTTTGTAGTTGGCGTGGCGATCCTCAATCAGCTCGAAGGCGGCCATGATATCCGACACCGCGGGCCGCACGCTGTCACGCGTGTAGGCTCGAGGCGCGGGCGAAAGCGTGTGACCGAGCTTCACAGCTAGCTCGCATTCGATGCGCACATTGACGTAGTCGGCCTTGCGAATACTCGCCGGCGAGCGGTGTACGCGGGAGGAAAAAATCATGCCGCCGCAGGGATGATCGATCCCCATCAGCTGCTGCATGACCTTGGTGGTCGTGGCGATCTTCAGCCCCGCCACGGGACCCAGTCGCTCGGCCCAGCGCGCGCAGAGTGCCTCCTGCACATCATAGGCTTCGGCCACGGTTTGCGGACCTATCGCCGCGGGGATATTTTGGTAGCTGGCGCGGGTGCGGTGGGCGTCGTCGAGAAAGCGCACGGCCTCGGCTGGGGCGAACATCGATTTATCCTCGCTTGGGAGGCGGCCCACCGCGGCCGGGCGACCGAACGGCTTCAGTACCGCCATTTCCCCGTTATAATGGCTGCCAGATTGCCGCCGCAAGCGGGCGCCGTCCAGTTCAGGAGGCAGGATGTTTGAGACGACCATCGCCGGCAGCCTTCCAAAACCCGGTTGGCTGGCCGAAACCAACAAACTGTGGGCGCCCTGGCAACTCGAGGGGGAGGCGTTGCAAGACGCTAAACGGGACGCGACCCTGCTCGCCATCAAGGCGCAGGAGGATGCCGGCATCGACATCGTCAGCGATGGGGAACAAGCGCGTCAGCATTTCGTGCACGGCTTCCTCGAGCGCGTCGAGGGCATCGATTCCGCCCACAAGGTCGAGATGGGCATCCGCGCCGACCGTTATAAGGCAATGGTGCCACAAGTGGTGGCACCGCTGCGGTTAACGGGGCGGGTGCACGCGATGGAAGCGCAGCTCGCCCGTGCCCACACCCGACGCAAACTCAAGTTTACTCTGCCCGGGCCGATGACGATCGCCGACACCATTGCCGATCGCTATTACGGCGACAAGGCGAAGATGGCTTTTGCCGTCGCCGAGCTTTTGAATGAGGAGGCGCGCGGCCTCGAACAGGACGGCGTCGACGTCATCCAGTTCGACGAGCCGGCCTTCAACGTGTTCATGGAGGAGGTCAACGGTTGGGGCATTGCGGCGCTCGAGCGGGCGGCAGCTGGCCTCGGCTGCACCACGGCAGTGCATATCTGTTATGGCTACGGCATTAAGGCCAACATCGACTGGAAGGCGACGCTGGGTACCGAGTGGCGCCAGTACGAGGCCATATTTCCGGCGCTGGCCGGTAGTCGCATCCAACAGGTGTCCGTCGAATGCCGCAACTCGAGGGTGCCGGTGAGCCTCCTTGGCCTCCTGCGCGGCAAAGATATTCTGGTGGGTGCGATCGATGTCGCCAGCGACACCGTGGAGACCGCCGAAGAGGTCGCCGCCGTCGCCGATGCGGTCGCCAAGTACGTTCCCAAGGAGCGTATCCAGCTGTGCACCAACTGCGGCATGGCCCCCATGCGCCGCGAGCTCGCCTACGCTAAGTTGAAGGCTCTGGTGGAAGGAGCGGCGCTCGCCCGCCAGCGCCACGCCTGAGGCGGGCTCGAGCGAGCTTACTGCTCCGCCAATAGGCTACGCAGGTCGAGCCGGGCCCGGATCATGCTGAGCTCGCCCGTCGGCGTCACCGGCCACTGCTCGCGTGGTTTGTCCCAATAGAGCTCCACTCCGTTCTGATCATAGTCGCGCAGATAGAGGGCCTCGCTGACGCCGTGGTCGCTGGCGCCATCGAGCTCGATGCCGGCTGCCATGACGCGCCGCAGTGCGTCGGCCAGATCCCGTCGCGTCGGGTAGAGAATGGCAAGGTGATAGAGCCCCGTGCTGCCGGGGGCCGGCGGCGCGCCACCGAGGCTCTCCCAAGTATTCAGCGCGATATGGTGATGATAGCCGCCGGCCGAAATGAAGGCTGCGCCATCGCGCCGCTGCGTCACCTCAAATCCGAGCACGCCACAATAAAATGTCAAGGCCCGCTCGAGATCGGCCACCTTCAGGTGGACATGGCCGATGCGGGTCCCCCCGACGATCGGCCGTAGCGGTCGGTGATCGGCCAATGGACGCAATTGCGACAATGTCTCGCTCATGAGCTTGCTCCCATCGAGGGTTCAGCGCCGCTACCCGGCAGCGGGCACCTCGACGAGCCTGGTCGATGCCAGGACCGTCGTGCCGATGCTGGCCAGAAAACCCGCAAGGTCATGGGTCATGTAGTGGATGTATGCGGGCGGCTCAAGCCAGCTGCGAATTTTCTGCTGGACGGGATGGTCATAATCGTTCGCCGCATGGACCAGCACCGTCGTCATACCCAAGGCATGGGGGGCCTCCAGGTTGCTTGGTATGTCCTCGAACATCGCCGATAGCGGCGCGCTGACGTTGTGCACCTTGAGAAAATGCTCATAGCAGGCCGGAGTTGGCTTGGGCACGTAATCAGCATCGCAAATATCAAAAATGCCGTCGAACAGATGCAGGATCCCGAGTTTGCCCGCAACGCGCTCGGCATGCCCGCGTGATCCGTTGGTGAAGATCAGCTTGCGTCCCGGGAGACGCTCAATGCGCGCCGCCAACTCCGGATGCGCGGCGAGCCCGGAAAGGTCAAGATCGTGGACGTAGTCGAGAAACGGCTTGGGGTCCATGCGATGCACCTGCATCAGACCACTCAAGGTGGTGCCGAACTGGCGATAGTAGGTCTTTTGTAGGTGCCGCGCGTACGCGCTGGGAACGCCGAGAAAGCGGGCAATGAATTCGCCCATGCGCTGGTCGACTTGGCCGAACAGGTTGCACTCGATCGGATACAGCGTGTTATCGAGATCGAAGATCCACACCTCGGTGCGCTCGAAGTTGCGGGGAGCTGAGTGCGAAGCAACCATTCAAGCCGCCTTGTTTGCCTTGCGGCTTACCAGGGTGCCGACGCCGTGCTGGGTGAAAAGCTCCAGCAGAACGCAATGTGGCACACGTCCATCCAACACCACGACCGCCTCGACCCCGGCTTCGACGACCTCGATGCAGCCCTCGATTTTCGGGATCATGCCCCCGCTAATGGTGCCTTCGCGAATCAAGGCGCGAGCTTCCTCGATCGAAAGCTGAGTGATGAGGGTGTTGCCCTTATCCAACACGCCCGCCACGTCCGTCAGCAACAGCAGGCGTTTGGCCTTCATGCGCGCCGCGAGCGCGCTTGCGAAGGTATCGGCGTTGATATTGAGCGTCTCACCCTCGCGACTGATCGCAACGGGAGCAATGACGGGAATGAGGTCCGAGGCCGATATGACATCGACAATATGCGGATTGACCTCCGCCGGATCGCCAACATAGCCGATGTCGACGGCGCGCATCAGATTCGACTGCGGATCCGGCATCTGCGTGATCTTCCGAGCGATCATCAAGTTGGCATCCTTGCCAGAAATCCCGACCGCCTTGCCCCCCTGTCGATTGATTGCGGTGACAATATCCTTGTTGATGAGACCGGCCAGCACCATCTCGACGACTTCCACCGTCGGTTTGTCGGTGACGCGCAAACCCTGCACGAACTCCGATTTCAGCTGCAGCCGTTTCAGCATACCGGCGATTTGCGGGCCGCCGCCGTGCACGACAATGGGTTTGACGCCTGCCTGCTTGAGCAAGACGATGTCCTGCGCGAACGCCGCCGCCAGCGCCGGATCACCCATGGCATGGCCGCCATACTTGACGACCACGGTCTGACGATCGTAGCGCTGCATGTGTGGCAGGGCCTCGGCCAGGATGCGCGCTTGGGTATGCGCCGACGGCGGCGCGGCGATCTCTTTGGTGTCTGGCAGGAGCTTCGCCATCTGTAGACAGCCTCGAATAATGCCGACTTGCCTAAGCACTTATATCGGTCGTGGCGACGGCTCAACGGAATTTGCGCACAAGCGCCTGCCGGGACTGCACAAAGCTGGCCGCGTTTGATAAAACCGCAGGGCGTCTTGACTGTCTCTGCCGGCGGCAGGGTTCGGCCGCTAGCCCGAACCAGCGCCGGAGTGCATCGGGGAACCTGCGCTCTGTTGGGGAGTGGCTGATGCCGCAAGTCTTTGCGGACGAGTTCAAATCCTTTCCCATTTCGCCGCAACTTGGCGAGAGCCTGGAGCGCGCCTACCGATTTGCTCGCGAGCAATCGCATCGGTTTGTGACCCTCGAGCACCTATTGCTTGCGCTCACCGAGGATGTCGAAGCCGCCGCCATGCTGGAGTTGGCCGGCGTCGACCTCGGGCGTCTTAGCGCCGACGTCTCGGGCTATCTCGGCGGGCTTTTGGAGGACATGCGGGCGCAGTCGGAAACCGAGCTGCGTCCCGACGCCGATCTCATGCGCGTCCTCAAAGCGGCAACGACGGCCGCCCAGCAGTCGCGACGGCGTCAGATCGACGGCGCCATTGTATTGGCCGCCATTGTCGGCGACGGCAAGAGCGCCGCGGCCGGCCTGCTCAAGGCGCTGGGAATGACCTTCGAAGGCGCCATTCGCGCCCTCCAGCGGGCCAATACGCAGGGGCGGGCCAAGACCTCCCCAGCGGGTGCCCTACCCTGGGCGCCAGGATCGGGCGCCGGCAAACCCGCCACGCCGGCGCACGCGGAGCACCGGGCAATGGCGTCGGAAACCGCCGCTGCACCCGCAAACGTTGAGGTTTCGCTTGCGACCTCGGCCGAGGAATTTCTCGCCGCGGCCCGCGCCCGCATCCAGCAGCGCGCCGCCGCACGCGCGAGCGAAAGGCCGCCCGTCGCCAGCGCGGCGCCGTCGCCTCCGGCCGCGCCGGGCGGGGAAAAGCCAAATGCGCCCGCGAGCTTGACCGCTCCCGGTCGGGGCGATCTCAATCCCTCCAGCCTGGCCGCCGCCATCCGAGACGTTGCCGGCGAACCAGCGGCAGCAGCCCAACCAGGGCCGGTGGCGCGCACGGCAGAGCCGCCGCCCGAGCCGGTCCGCGCGGCGGCCGCTCCCCCACCCGGTCCGCTGGCGCCGGAGGCAGGCGCGCCCGTCGAGGCCGCCGCCTCCGCGCCACCGCCGCGAAACCTTGCTGCGGCCTCCGACCAGCCGGCCGTTGCTCGACTGCCGCAAGCGGCCGCCAATCGCGGAGCCGGGCCGTTGCCCGGCCGACCGTTGCGGCCGGCAAGCGGTGCCGGTCGGCCGCCCCTGCCGCAGGGCCCAAACGCGCCAAACCGCTTCCCACCCGGCCTCGGTCCACCCCCCCGAGGCGGCCGGGCGCCCAGGGGCCCCCATGGTGCCGGCGCCCCAGCCCTGCCTCCGGGGCGCCCCGTAGGGGCGCCGAAGCACCCGGCGATGCCCGACCCGGGCGGCGCCGTCGTCGTGCCGCTGCAACCGCGGACCGGCCCCGCAGCACCCCCGAGCCATCCCGAGCGCGGCCCCCTTGCCGAGAGCGTGCCGCGGCGCATGCGCAGCGGCGTTCCGGCCACCGCCGAAGTGCGCATTGCGCGCGACAAAATCGACGGGCTGATGTTGGCCCTTTGCAACCGCGGCGTGCGTCCAGAGGCCTATCCGACCCGCACCCTGGCGGTGCGGCTGCGGGCACCCAACGGCGGCTTCGGCATCGAGGCCAATGCGCCGGAAACCCAGTGGATCGATCGCTCAACGAACGGCCCCGGTGACAGTTTTGCCGCCTGGCGCTGGACCATCACCCCGCACAGCCACGGCCGCAACCGCCTGCTGCTAACGGTCTCGGCGCGGCTGATTGGGCCGGATGGGCTGGTGGCGGAAGCGGCGCCGTCGGACCGATCGATCGACGTCAAGATTGCTCCCAACTATGGCCGCCTGGCGCAGCGCTGGGCGGGCTGGTCGGCGGCCCTGCTCGCCGGCATCGCGCTCGGCCAGTTCGCAGGTGAGGTGTGGGCAGGCCTTCTGTACTTGCTCAGGCAGGCAAGCGGCGGCTGAGGCGCGCCCGGCGCCGGCGGCGCGGCCGGCGGCAGCCCTGTTAGCCGGGTAGCGCGCCGAAGGCCCCGGCCAGCGACGCAATCTCGGCCCTGAGCTCGGCCAACCCGGCGCCCGTCTGCGCCGAGGTCGCAAACACACCGATCGAGGCGGCCGCGTGTTTGCCCAGCGCGTGCTCGCTAGCCGCCAGGACGCGCGCCAACTCCGTTGGCTTTACCTTGTCCGCCTTCGTCAGCACCCCCTGATAGGAGACGGCCGCTTCGTCCATCAGGCGCATGATTTCGAGGTCCGGGGGGGTGAGCCCGCGGCGCGCATCGATCAGCAAAAACACGCGCGCCAGCCTCGCTCGGCCGCGCAAATAGTCGCGCACGAGCCGCGTCCAGGCTTCCACGCGTGGCTTGGGCGCTGCGGCAAAACCGTAGCCGGGGAGATCGACCATGAAGAGCGATACGCCGGGCGCGGCGTAAAAGTTGAGCTCCTGCGTACGGCCGGGTGTATTCGAGGTGCGCGCCACCGTGCGTCCGACCAGCCTGTTAATGAGGCTCGACTTGCCGACGTTGGAGCGTCCGGCAAGACATAGTTCGGTGCGCTCCGCCGCAGGAAGCACTTCAAGGCTCGGCACGCCCTTGACGAAGTGCCAGGGGCGGCGAAACAGCGCCTCCCCGTCAGCCAGTTGCCCAGGCGTGAAGCGGTCGGTGCTCATGCGACATGCCGCACCCCCGCGGCTGCGTGGCTAGCGGACCGGCTCATGTTCCCGCCTTGCCGCCCAGGATGAGCCGCGCCTCGTCAATCTTGGCGGCAATTGCATGATCGGAGCCATTCAGGGCCTGCTGCTTGTCCGGCTCAGCCTTGGCGAGCGCGAGCTCGATTTCCGCAGCGGACGCGTCGGCCTCGAGACCCAGCGTGTGCAGCGCCTGTTCGCGCGTCATCGGCGCCTCCGGCGCCGACGCCGTCTTGCGCGCTTTCCCCCGAGGGGCTTTGTCGGCCGCCGCCGGCAGCTTCACCGTGCTTGCCGCCGCCGCGCTACCGCGGGCAAATTTTTGTGTCCCGAACGCTTTGGCGGCATGCACCCGACCCTTCCACTTCTCGACGCCGAGGTTCTTCCATAGATGGATCTCAGCGCCATTCTTGCGCATGATGGTATATTGTTGCAGCAGGGAGAGCACGTTGTTCCAGGCCCAATAGATCACCAGCCCCGAGGGGAATGAGGCCAGCATGAACGTGAAGATCACCGGCATCCAGTTGAAGATCTTCTGCTGCACGGGATCGGGCTGCTGCGGGTTCAGCTGCATCTGGAACCACATGGTCGCGCCCATGATCAGCGGCCAGGCACCGATGTGCAGAAACTCCGGCGCCTGATAGGGCAGTAACCCGAACAGATTGAACAAGGAGGTGGGATCGGGCGCCGATAGATCCTTGATCCAGCCGAAAAACGGCGCATGCCGCATATCGATGGTGACGAATAGCACCTTGTAGAGCGCAAAAAACACCGGGATTTGCAAGACGATCGGCAGACAACCCGACATCGGATTAATTTTCTGGTTCTTGTAAAGAGCCATCAGCTCCTGTTGCTGCTTGACGCGGTCGTCTTTGAAGCGCTCCCGGAGCTTCTCCATTTCCGGCTGCAGCTTTTTCATCTTCGCCATGGACTCGTAGCTCTTGTTGGCGAGCGGAAAGAACGCCAGCTTGACGAGCACCGTAGTGGCAAGAATGGCAAGGCCGTAATTGCCGAGAAGCTGGGAGAGCCAGTGCAACAGCTTAAACAGCGGTTTGGTGATGAAATAAAACCAGCCCCAATCGATCAGCAGGTCGAACTGTTTGGCGCCGAGCTCCTCCTTGTAGGCCTCGATCAAGGTCACCTGTTTGGCGCCGGCAAACAAATTGCTGGTGGTGCTGGCGGAGGAACCGGGCGCCACTTGGATGCCGCTCAATAGCAAATCGGTCTGAAAGCGATCTTTGCTCCCCTTGATGCCCCGAAAGGTGGCCGTATAGGCCACCTTTTGATCGGGAATGAGCGCCGCGGCCCAGTACTTGTCGGTGATGCCGATCCAGCCGCCGGTATCTTTGAAAGTTTTGCTGCCGCCATCCTTCAGCAGATCGGCATAATGCAACTCCTTGAGGCCCTCCTCGCCCATGACGCCGATCGGTCCCTCGTGCAGAATGTAGAACCCTTGCGTGTGCGGCAGGCCATGCCGAGAGATCAGGGAGAAAGGATAAAGGGTAAGCTCGGCGCCGGTGCGGTTCTCAACCCTGTCCGTCACCGTTAGGAGATAGTTCTCATCGGCGGCGATGCGGCGGTGGAAAATGAGGCCCTGACCGTTGTCCCAGACGAGCGTGACCGGCGAGGCCGGTGTCAGCACGCTGCCCTTCTCCAACTGCCAGACGGTGTCATCGCCTGGCATCGGCTGCCCGACGCCAGGCCCGGCCACCCAGCCGTATTCGGCGTAGTAGGGCGCTGGCGTGCCGGACGGGGAAAACAACACCACCTGGGGGCTTTGTGGCGCCACCGTCTCTCGGTATTTGGCCAGCACCAGGTCGTCGATGCGGCCGCCCTGCAAGGCGATCGAACCTTGTAGGCTTGGGGTGTCGATCCGCACACGCGCCGGCGCCGACGTGCGCAGGACGGCATCGCGGCCTTGCGCTTCGGCGGCGGCGGCGCCCGCGGCCGGAGCCGCGGCCTGCGGTAGCGCGCCTGGCGCGACCGTCGGCGCTGCGGACGGTTTAGCTTGGGTCTGTTCTTGCTGCGCGCGCTGCCGTCGCTCCTGCTCGTCCTTGAGCTTGGGACCGGCATAAAACATCTGCCACGCCAAGAGCACGGCCACCGAGAGCACGATGGCAAGCAGAAGGTTCTTCTGGTGGTCCTGATCCTGTGGCATCTGGTTTCCGAAAAACAATTTCAACTGTGCTGTTCTTTTGCGCCCCCGGCGCGATCCCGCGTCGGCTGCGGCAGCGGACGGTGAAGGCGATCGAGCCCTCTGGCCAACTCGCGAACCAGCGCCTCGAACTTGGCGTCCAGCGCCGGTCGGCGCGCCACGACGACATAGTCGAAGTCAGGCCGCGCATGGCTCACCTGCACGCTCTTAACCGCCGCTTTCAGGCGGCGTCGGATCCGGTTTCGCTCCACCGCCCCGCCCACGGCGCGGACCACGGTGAAGCCGAACCTCGCCTGCTCCGCCACCCCCTTCGCCGTCCGTTGCCGCCCCTCCAGGACAAAGGCCCCCGTCGCGAAGCGTCTACCTTTACGGACCGATTGGAAGTCCTTGCGACATTTCAGCGTTGCAAGACGCCCTGAGCAGATGTGTGGCTGCGCCCCTGCGGCGGCCATAGGGCACCTGTCAATGCCTGCCTTTAGGCGGAAAGACGCTTGCGTCCCTTCGCTCGGCGCCGGGCAACCACGCGCCGCCCACCGGTTGTGAGCATGCGCTTGCGAAAGCCGTGCCGGCGCTTACGCACGAGCTTGCTCGGCTGATACGTTCGTTTCACCTCTAAACTCCGTCCGAAAGCCGCCGTGCGGCGACGTGATCGCCGCTGCGAGAGCTGGTCCCCGCAGGTCTGCCGCGCGATTGCCACTGCTGGCGTCGAGCCTGGCGAAAGTTTGCGCGCTTATAGGGTCGCCGTTTTGCCAAGTCAATCCGGCCGCTGCGGCCGCCTAAACCATCAATTTTCGTCGTCACCTCTCACGAGTGCTTGAGAACTGCCGCAACCGCTCTTGGCAACTGCCACCCCCCAGTGCCTTGTACTAAGGTGCCGCAAGCGAGGCAGTGGCGACGATGAACGGCATTAAGCAAACGAGCGCCCCCGAGCCGGCACCCCGGCGGCAGGGGGGCGTCTCCCGGCCCTGTGCACCCAAACTACGCCCCCTGTGGGCGCGTTGGTGGCCCCTCCTCCTGGTCGGCGCCTTGACACTGGCGGTGCTTGCCATGGGCTGGCACGAGCACATTACTCTTGGCAACGTGGTCACCTTCCGCGATCGCTTCCACCTAATCCTCGACGAGCACCACATTTCCTCGCTCCTTGCCTATGTCTTGGCCTACGTGGGCATGACCGCCCTATCGCTGCCTGGCGGATTGGTGCTGACGGTTGCCGGCGGCTTGATGTTTGGCGGGCTGCTGGGAAGCATCGCTTCCATTATTGGTGCCACCGCCGGCGCCACCATCGTGTTCGTGATTGCGCGCACGGCACTGGGCGAGGGCCTCAATGCCCGCGCGGCGCCCTGGCTCGCCAAGCTGAGGGCCGGCTTCAATCAAGACGCCTTCAACTATCTGCTCTTTCTGCGGCTCGTCCCCGCCTTCCCGTTTTGGTTTGTCAACATCGCGCCGGCCATTTTAGGCGTGCCATTGCGCATCTATCTCGTAACCACCTTTCTCGGCATCATTCCAGGCACCCTGGCGCTATCGGCTGCGGGCGCCGGTCTCGACAGCGTGATTGCCGCAGCGAAGGCGAACTATGCAACCTGCATGGCGAGCAACCCCAACCCGGCGGGGGCGTGCAGGCTGTCGATCGACACACACGCGCTCATCACCAAGGAAATCATGTTGGCACTGGTGCTTTTGGGATTCGCGGCGCTTATTCCCATTGCGCTCAAGAAATGGAAGGCGTGCCATGCAAAAGCCAAGTGAGCAGGCGGCCCAACGCATGGGCCTCGATGCCCCCCCAGGCGAGACGACGGCACGCTCCCGCCAGCAAGAGCGCCTGCCCCCTGCCCCCACGCAATCGCCGCGCGAGCTCAAGCCTGATCTGTGCGTCATCGGCGGCGGCTCCGGCGGGCTCTCGGTCGCCGCGGCCGCGGCACAGCTTGGCGTTTCCGTGGTGCTGATCGAACAGCACAAAATGGGCGGCGATTGCCTCAACTACGGTTGCGTACCATCGAAGGCCCTGTTAGCCGCCGCCGGGCGTGCACATGCCATGCGCACGGCGGCCCCGTTCGGTATTACGCCCGTACGACCGGCCATCGACCACGGCGCGGTCAATGAGCACGTGCGCGCGGTCATGGCGGCGATCGCGCCCAATGACTCGATCGAACGCTTCACCGGTCTCAACGTCAAGGTGATCAGCGCGCCGGCCCGCTTCATAGATCGCAAACGCGTGCTTGCCGGCGAATGGCGCGTCAAAGCACGCCGCTTCGTGATCGCCACGGGCTCTTCACCCGAAATCCCAAGCATTCCTGGCCTCGGCGAGGTGCCCTACTTCAGCAACGAGACAATCTTTACCAACCGAGACAAGCTTGAGCATTTGATCGTCATTGGCGGGGGGCCGATCGGTCTGGAGCTGGCGCAAGCGCATCTGCGGCTTGGCAGCCGCGTGACCGTGCTGGAAGGGCTCAAAGCGCTCGGTGGAGACGATCCGGAAATGTCGCAGCTCGTGCTCGAGCGTCTCAAGGGGGAGGGCATCGACATCCGCGAGGGTGTGCTGATCGAGCGCATTGCCGGCACCAACGGGGCGATCGACGTCGCGATCGCCGAGGCCGGCGCCAGACGCGTCGTGCGGGGAACGCATCTGTTGCTGGCGGCGGGGCGTAGCGCCAATGTCTCGGGGCTCAACCTGGAGGCGGCCCGCGTCAAATACGACAAGGGCGGCATCAAGGTTAATGGCGCTCTCAAGACCTCAAACCGCCGCGTCTATGCCATCGGCGACGTCACGGGGGGACCGCAATTCACGCACGTCGCCAACTATCATGCGGATATCGTATTGCGCCGTGCGCTTTTTCGCCTGCCGGCCAAGCTGAACGGCGACATCCTGCCCCGGACCACGTTCACCGACCCTGAGCTCGCCCACGTCGGATTGACCGAAGACTTGGCCCGGCAACGCTTTGGCCGCATCCGCGTGCTGCGCTGGCCCTTCCACGAAAATGATAAAGCGCAAACGGAGCGTGCTACCGACGGGTTCGTTAAGGTGATTACCGACGCCAAAGGCCGGATTCTGGGTGCCAGCGTGGTCGGCAGACTGGCCGGTGAAGTCATTCAAATGTGGTGTTTGGCCGTGTCACAGGGTCTCAAAATCAATGCCATGACGCGCTGGATTTCACCCTATCCGGCGCTTTGTGAAGTCAACAAACGCGTTGCCTATGGCTACTATGCAAATACCGCAGCCAGCCCCCTCGTTCGCAAGCTGATCGGCTGGCTCGCCAGACTTGGGTGATTGGTGAGCTGGGAGTAAGATAGAGCGTGCCCCGCGATTCCCTCGGTGAGGCAATGGCCTGGCCGGGCAGGTTCTGGCAGATCGTAAAGTCGTTTGCCTCGCCCTTGCAAAGGACGTTGGCGAGGCGGCGCAGGTTTGGCTTGTCCGCGAAGCTTCTGCTGCTCACCATTTTGTTCGTGATGCTCGCCGAAGTGCTGATCTTCGTGCCCTCGGTCGCCAACTTCCGCATCACCTGGCTGACCGATCGGCTCACCGCCGCGCAGCTCGCGGCCCTGGCGGCCGAGGCGGTGCCAGGAGGCGTGGTGCCCGATACGCTGCGCCTGGAGTTGCTGCGCACGGCGCAGGTGAAGGCGGTCGCTCTCAAGCGCGATAACGAGCGCCGCTTGGTCCTGCCGGCCGATGGCAGCTTGAATTTCGATGCTACCTACGACTTCCGCGCCAGCGCCCGTCCGTCCGGTATCGCCGAACAGTTGTCGCTCCGGTTCCGACTGATCTGGGACGCGCTTGGCGTATTCTTCGCCAACGACTCGCGGGTCATTCGCGTTGTCGGCGAACCTGGGATGGGCGGCGGTGCCTTCGTCGAGATCGTCATGCCGGAGGCACCGCTGAAAGCGGCCATGATCCGCTATGGTCTCAATGTACTTGGCCTTTCCGTGATTATCTCGATCATCACGGCCGCCCTCGTCTACTTCGCGCTCAACGGCCTTCTCGTTCAGCCCATGATGCGCCTGACCCATAACATGCTGCACTTCAGTGAGCGTCCCGAGGACGCCAGCCGCATTATCGTGCCGTCCGAGCGACAAGACGAGATCGGCACAGCCGAGCGCGAGCTCGCCCACATGCAAGCCGAGCTGGCGCAAACCCTGCATCAGAAAAGCCGCTTGGCGGCGTTGGGTCTTGCGGTGAGCAAAATCAACCATGACTTGCGCAACATGCTGGCCAACGCCCAGCTGATTTCGGACCGGCTTGTCAGCTTGCCTGATCCGGCGGTGCAACGCTTCGCGCCAAAACTGATCGCCTCACTGGGCAGGGCCATCACGCTTGCTGATAGCACGCTCAAGTTTGGTCGCGCCGAGGAAGCCGCCCCCCGTCGGGAGTTGATGAGCCTGGAAGCGCTGGTCGCCGAAGTGGCCGACGGGCTTGGCCTGCCGCGCGAGGGTGCGATCGACTGGACGATCGCCATGGACTCCGGCCTGCGTGTCGATGCCGATCGAGACCAGCTGTTTCGCGTCTTGAGCAACCTGTGCCGCAACGCCTTGCAGGCCATCGAGCTGCGCGAGCCGATCAAGGGGCGGATCGAGATTTCGGCGCAGCGCAACGGCCAGCGCGTCACAATCGAAGTGTGCGACGATGGTCCCGGCGTGCCACAGAAGGCCCGCGCCCATCTGTTCCAAGCCTTCCAGGGCTCGGCCCGCAAGGGCGGCACCGGTCTCGGCCTCGCCGTTGCGCACGAGCTGATTACGGCCCACGGCGGCACCATTCGGCTACGCGACTCGGAAAGTGGCGCCGTCTTCGTCGTCGAGATTCCCGACCGCGCAAGCTGACGGTGCGGCATCGCACGCCCACCCCGATCGGTCGGTTTTGCGAAACTTTTCCTGGCGCAAACACTTCTTGGCATAGGAGCTGCTGGGGCGTGTTTTGCCTTGTCAGCCCACCGCCAACCTGAGCTGGGAGGGCATTGATGCGGCGCGGCAGCTTGCGCTTTGGCCGCGGATTTCGGGTCTCGATCGGCAATGATCGGGCCCAGGCGGCCCAGATGGTCATTCCGCCGGGCGGACACGAGGGCCGACAACCGCCACCGCGGTGCGGATCAATGGCTGTTCGTGGTGTCGGGTGTTGGCCAAGCCATCGTCAACGGCAAGCGCTATCCCTTGCGCGCAGGTTCGCTTGTCCTGATCGAGGGTGGCGACAGGCATGAGATCCCCTGCACCGCGCGCGCCGATCTCAAGACCGAGAGCATCTATCTGCCACCCGCCTACAGCCAAGACGGCAAAGAGCTTGCGAGGGCCCGAGCAAACCGACCATAACGAAACCTGCGGTCGACCTGTCTTGACGATGGCTCGGCCATAGCCGATGAGGACCTGAGCATGGCAACGTTCACCGTGCGGCAAGGCAAGCGCTATCGCGCCAAGATCCAACTGGGCTGGCTTGAAGCCTTCGCCAGCAACGAGCTGATTGCGGGCAAGTTACGCGCAGCGGGGTTCAGCGAGGTTGGCGTCTCCGGCAGCGGGGAGACGCGTCAGGCCGAGGCGCTCTGGCCCAATGCCGACAGCACCGGCGAGATGCCCACGCAAGTCGCCGAGATCGTGGAAATCATCGACGCCTGACGGGGACGGTCGCCCCAAGCTCAATCGTTGAGGGCAGCCGAGCCACCGCAGACGATGCAAGCTCGGGCGCCGGGCGGCGGCGGCTGTTTCCGGACGGCAACGGCACCGGGGCGAAGCGGGGCTTGCAGACGCCATCATCACGCCGATCAATTGCCCAAGGCATCGCCACGGCCATGCCGCTGCATGCGGCGCGGATTTGGCATCTGACGCAAGTCGGATGCGGTATTGCCATTGTTGCTGGGCCTTCGCGCCCAGCTGGCGCCGGCCGGCCTTCGCCGCCCGTTCTTGTTTGCGCTGGCGAATTCTTCTTCGCTAAGCTGCGGGAACAGTTGAGCGTGGCCTGCGCCGCAGGCCTAGGGAGGCAGACATGCGCGAAAAACCCGTGCAACCCAAGAGCATCCAGGCCGAGGACATCGACCCGCGCTATCGGTGGGACCGCGCGCTGCCGGCGCTCGGAACCATGGGCGTCGATTTCGAGGAGCGCGTCGATTACCGTCGTCTGCACACCTATCGGCTAAGCCGAGCGCGCCAGGCGCTCGAGAAGTCCGATCTCGGCGCACTGTTGGTGATGGACGTCAACAACATCCGCTATCTCACCTCAACCAAGATCGGCGAATGGGAGCGCGACAAGATCTGCCGCTGGGCGCTCCTCACTCGCGGCAGCGCCGATCCGATCCTGTGGGACTTCGGCTCTGCCGCCGTGCACCACCGGCTCTACGCTCCGTGGCTGAAGCCGGAAAACTGTAAGGCGGGCCTGCTCGGCCTGCGCGGCACCGTCTCGCCTTCCTTCGGACTGATGCAACGGCATGCCAACGAGATTGCCTCCCTGATCAGGGAGGCGGGCGTCGCCAATATGCCGGTCGGGGTCGATATCATCGAGCCGCCCATGCTGTTTGAATTGGAGCGGGCGGGCCTCAAAATCGCCGACGGGCAACAGACCATGCTGGAAGCGCGCGAGATCAAGAGCATCGACGAGATCGCCCTTTTGAATCGAGCCGCCGCGATGGTGGATGGCGCCTACCAGCTCGTACACGAAGAGCTAAAACCTGGCGTGCGCGAGAACGACATTGTCGCCAAGGTGAACGAGTTTCTCTACCGCCACGGCTCCGACGATGTGGAGGCCATCAATGCCATTTCGGGGGAACGTTGCAACCCCCATCCACACAACTTCACCGACCGCATGGTGCGGCCGGGCGACCAGGCCTTCTTCGACATCCTACAGTCGTTCATGGGCTACCGCACCTGCTACTACCGCACCTTCAATGTCGGACGCGCCACACCGGCGCAGCAGGATGCCTACAAACAGGCGCGCGAGTGGCTCGACAAGGCAATCGCACTGATCAAGCCCGGCGTGTCGACGGACAAGGTGGCGAGCGTCTGGCCCAAGGCCGCGGCCTTCGGCTTCCCCGACGAAATGAGCGCTTTTGGACTGCAGTTCGGCCACGGCATCGGCTGCGCCATCCACGAGCGGCCCATCATTTCACGGGTGATTTCCCTCGAGCACCCCACGGAAATCCGGGAAGGAATGGTGTTCGCGCTCGAGACCTACTGCCCGGCCAAGGACGGCTATTCGGCCGCCCGCATCGAGGAGGAGGTGGTGGTCAGCGACAAGGGCTGCCGCATTATCACGCTGTTTCCGGCCGAAGAGCTACCGATTGCCAATCGATATTGAGCCTAGCGCGGCGCCAGCAGCGGCTGGGTTTGGACGTGCTCCGGGCGAATGCCGACGCCGATCAGGCGCGCCGGCAGGCGCCGCAGATAGGGGCAGCCGTCAAGCCACCGCACCGGCAACGGCGGGGCCGGCGCGGTACGGCTGGCAAGCACGTGGCTGAGAAAGTTGTTTTGGATTTGCACCTGCAGCCATTGCGTGACCCGCGTCGGCAACAGGCGCCGTTCCTGGACGGCCTCCAGATTGCGCAGCGTGAGCCGACCCCTGCGCAAGGGCTCCGCCAACAGATTGGAGGCAGCCACCGCATCCTGAATGGCGAGGTTGATGCCGACGCCGCCAACCGGAGACATGGCATGGGCGGCATCGCCGATGCACAGCAAACCGGGTCGCGCCCAGGTCGTGAGCCGGTTCACCGCTACGCTCAGGAGCTTGACGTCATGCCAGTCCTGAAGCTCGGCCAACCGGTGGCGTAGCAACGGCGCGACGTCCGCGATGCGGTCGCGAAAGGCGGCAATGCCTTCGCCGCGCAGCTTTTGCGCTTCCCCCTTGGCGATGACGTAGGCGCACTGCCAATAGTCGCCCCGGTCGAGCATGACAAGCAGCGCGCCGGCACCCACGCGGCCCAGCACCTGGTGCGGGTCGCCGGGCTGTTTTGACAATCGCATCCACAAGACGTCGATCGGCGCGCCCAGCTGCTTGACCCGGAGACCCGCCCGATCGCGCAAGTTCGAATCGCGACCATCGGCGGCGACGACCAGGTCCGCTCGGATGCTGAGTTCGCCGTTTGCCGCCCTGGCGCGAACGCCCACCACTCGGCCGTGCTCCTCGATCAGGCCCGTCGCCTCAGTCTGCATACGCAGCTGGAAACTGGAGTAGCGCTTCGCCTGCGTGGCGATGAAATCGAGGAAGTCCCACTGCGGCATCAACGCGATAAAGCGGCACTGCGTCGAGAGGTGGGTGAAATCGGCGATCTGCAGCGACCTGTCGCCGATGACGGCGGCAAGTTGCTCAATTTTCTGATGTGGACGCTCAAGAAAGCTGGCGAGCAACCCGAGCTCGTACATCACCTCGAGCGTCGAGGGATGGATGGTGTCGCCCCGAAAATCACGCAGAAAATCGGCGTGTTTCTCGAGCACGTCGACCTCCACGCCGGCGCGCGCCAGCAGCAAGCCCAGCATCATGCCCGCGGGGCCACCGCCGACAACGCAGCAGCGCCTGTCAATGCTCGTTGCGTCCATGTCCCGTGCGCGTCTGCAATGGGGGCTAGGGCTTGCCGGCCGCAGCCAACGCTGCCTCGCGTGCCTTCATGATGCCGATATAGCCGCGGTTGTGGGTCGGAGTGATGAGCACCTCATTGATGCACACGTGCGCCGGTTGTTTGGCGACAAACGCGATCAACTCACCCATGTCCTCCGGTTGGAGCATGCGCGCCATCGTCTCTGCCGTCTCGGGAATCGGACGATTCTTTAGGATCGGCGTCGCCACCTCACCAGGGCACACGACACAGGAGCGAATCCCATGCATGCACTCCTCGAGATTGATGGTGTGGCTCATCGCCACCATGCCGTGCTTGGCCGCCGTGTAGCCGGGCCCCGAAACCGGACCGATGAAGCGACCGGCCCATGACGCAGTGTGGATGAAGAGGCCGCCACCCTGCGCGCGCATGATCGGCAGCGCCGCCGCAACGACATAGAACGCGCTTGTCAAATTGCCTTGAATAAGCGTGTCGATGCCGTCCGCGGTCAAGTTTCGCCAGGCGCGCGCGGCAATGTTGGCCCCGGCATTGTTGACGACGACATCCAACCGGCCCAGCTCGGCCTTGATAGCCTCGGCAATCTTGTTGACCTCGCTCTTCTTGCTGAGGTCGGCGGGCTGCACCCGCGCCTTACTTGCGGCGGTCGCGTTGATCCGTTGCGCAACGGCCTGCAAGGGGTCCGGGCGGCGGCCGCTAAGGACGACCGTCATACCTTCTTGCGCCAGCGCCACGGCACCGGCTTCGCCGATGCCGCTGCCGGCACCCGTCACCCATGCCACCTTGCCCCTGAGCTTTTGCATGCTTTAGCTCCTTGCCGTTACCCAAGCCGTTCTAGCGCCGCCCATGGCGTCTGCGATAGCCGCAACCGCGCTTAACGCGCTAGGGTGCGGGCGCAACGGGGAGGTGGGCGCGCACGTGAGCCACCGTCTCCAGGTGACGCTCGTGCTCGCCGGCAAACCGCAGCACGAGGTGCTTGGCCCCCGCCTCGGCGTAGGCTCTGAGCCAGTCCGCCAGGCCCTGCGCCGGACCGGCATAGCAGGCCTGTCGCGCCCGCATTTCGGCGGCCGGTCGGCCGTAGTACTGGGCCAAATAGGCATCCAGCCGTGCGTGTGCACGCTGGGCGTCAGCGTCGACGGCCAAGGTCAGATACATCGCGCCGACGAGCGCATTTGGGTCGCGACCGGCGGCGCGGGCGCTGGCCGCGACCTCCTGCCACTGCTGAGCCCAGCGCGTGGGCGTGGGCGAGTTTGGTAGCCAGCCGTCGAAAAGCCTGCCGACGCGCTCAAGACTGGCGGGCTGTGCGCCTGCCACCCAGATGGGTGGTCCACCGGGCCGATGCGGCAGCGGTCCGAGGACACCCCCCTCCAGCTTCCAGCGGCCGTCCCAATCGACCCGCGTGCCGGTCCACAGGGCCCGACAGAGGCTGAGGCCTTCCAACAGACGCCCGACCCGCTTTTCGAAAGGCACGCCGGCGGCGGCAAATTCGGCCCGGATATTTGGCACGTCGCTGGCAATGCCCACGCCGAGGATCAGACGGCCTTCGGCAATCTGGTCGATGGTGGCGACCTGCTGCGCCAGCAGCACCGGATTGCGCAGGGCGGGCAGCAAGACCGCGGTGCCGAGCTCGACAGTGGGCAGGCGCGCGGCAACCGCGGCGAGCAAGGTCAGGGGATCATGACGCGGGCGCGCGAGGAGGGAATCGCCGACCCAGATGGCGTCGAAACCCAGGAGCGCCGCGCGGCTGGCCAAGTCCAGCAGCGAGCGCGCCTCGAACTGCCCCGCCATCACCTGCTCGCGGGTCGGCAGCAGGTAGCCAAGACGCACGCCCATAATCCCTCCCTCGGACCACCTGGCCTAGGCGGGGCCTATGGCTGCGCCCAGGCGACCTGCCCCGGTGGCGCCGCCCGGCGAGCGCTGCGGTCCGGGCCCAAGCAAAAGCGCTCCTAGAGCGTGCGGCGGCTCTTGATCGCCGCCGCCAGCGTGCCGTCGTCGAGATAGTCTAGTTCACCGCCGATCGGCACGCCCTGGGCCAGTCGCGTGACGGCGATGCCGCGACCCTGCAGTTGACTGGTGAGATAATGCGCCGTCGATTGGCCTTCGACCGTAGCGTTCAAGGCCAGCAGGATTTCCGTCACCGGCGGCGCCGCCCGTTCGATCAGGCGGCCGATCTTGAGCCGATCGGGGCCGACGCCGTCGAGCGGCGACAGGTGGCCACCCAAGACATGGTAGAGGCCGCTGACGACGCCCGCACGCTCGAGCGCCCACAGGTCGCCGATCTCCTCCACCACCACGATCAGGCTCGCGTCGCGGCGCGGGTCCTGGCAAATCGTGCAGGGCGTAACGGTGTCGAGATTGCCGCAATTGCCACACTCGACGATCTTGGCTGCGGCATCGCTGAGCGCCGCCGCCAGGGGCTCGAGCAGCTCCGCGCGACGCTTGAGCAGCGCCAAAGCCGCCTTGCGCGCTGAGCGCGACCCTAGGCCCGGCAAGCGCGCCAACAGGCCAACCAGTCGTTCGATCTCGCTGCCTGATGATTTTCTGCTCATCGTTCGAATCGAGCTCGCCAAACGTCACGGCTACCCGGCGGTGTTTAGAAAAGCTTCAGTCCGGGCGGCAGCGCCAAGCCCCCGGTGATCTCCTGCATTTTGGCCTGCACCGCCGCCTCGACCTTGCCCTTGGCGTCCTGCAAGGCGGCCACGATCAGGTCCTCAAGGATTTCGATTTCCTCCGGCTTAACAAGGCTCTGATCGATCTTGATAGCGCGTGCATCGCCCTTGCCGTCGAGTTTGACTTTCACCAGCCCGGCACCGGATTGGCCTTCCACCTCGAGGCTGGCAAGATCATCTTGCAGCTGTTGCATGCGGCCCTGGATTTCCTGGGCCTGCTTCATCATTTTCATCAGGTCTTTCATAACGTCTCCGTTAAGGGGTTTGGCATCGGGTCTCGGTTGCCGCGGCGCGCGGATCCGCCCGCCCGTGCCGCCGACCGCGACTTAGCCGGTGCCTGTGTCATCGGCCTCGATGGGAGATATGGGGCGCACACTGGTAATTTCCGCATCAGGAAACTGCTGTAGCACGGCTGCAACGGCGGGATGCTTGCGAAGTTCGGCAATTTCCGCGGCGGCGCGGGCGCGCTCCACCTCGCCTAGCGGTGGCTCACCGGGGCTTTTGCTCAAGGCCACCATCCAGCGGCCCTGTGTCCAAAGGTTGAGCTTCTCACGCAGCTCATTGGGCAACTCCTTGGGTGCGCCGGGCAGCAGGTGCAGCTCGAGGCTGCCGGCCGGGTCGAACCTCACCAAGCTCACGTGCTCTTCCAGGTGCACCTTGAGCTTGGCCTCGCGTCGCTTGCCCGCCAGGCGCACGACGTCGGCAAACGAGAGCAGCAGCGGGGGCCGCGCGGCGGTCGCGGCAAGCTGAACATCGCTCTCCCCCTCCTCGTCCTCGGCCTGCGGCTCGGCGGCATCAAGGGAACTTTCCAAGGCCGGCTGCCGCAGGGGGGGCGGGGGCGTCTCGGCCGCGCCCCGGGCCACAGGGTGGCCCCCGAGCGCCTTCAGCACCGCGTCCGGAGCGGGCAAATCCGCCGTGAAAGCGAGGCGAATGAGCACCATTTCCGCCGCGGCGGCCGCGTTCGGTGCCGCCGCCACTTCCTCCAAGCCCTTGAGCAACATTTGCCAAGCCCGCGCCAGAATGGGAATCGAGAGGCGCTCCCCAAGCGCGCTGGCGCGGCGTTTTTCTTCGGCCGAAAGACCTTCCCCTGCGGCCTCGCTGCCGAGCGCCTTGGCCCGCGTCGCGATGTGCACGGCCTCGGCGAGGTCGGCAAGCACCTGGCCGGGCTCAGCCCCATCGCGGTTAAGGGCAGCAAGCGCCAGGATGGCCTCACCCGCGGCATTTCCCATCAGCAGCTCGAGCAGATCGAAAATGCGGCCGCGGTCGGCCAAGCCGAGCATTGTTCGCACGCGCGCGGTGGCGACGCTGCCCGATCCCATCGCCAGGGCCTGATCGAGCAAGGACAGTCCATCGCGAACGGAACCCTCTGAGGCCCGTGCAATCAAATTCAGCGCCGCGTCCTCGGAGCTTGCCCCTTCGCTGGCAACGATTTTGCGGAAGTGTTCCACGAGCAAGGGCACGTCGACCCGGCGCAGATCAAAGCGCTGCGTCCGCGACAGCACGGTGACGGGAACCTTGCGCACCTCGGTGGTGGCGAAGATGAATTTTACGTGTCCCGGTGGTTCCTCGAGGGTTTTCAACAGGGCATTGAATGCGCCCTTCGAGAGCATGTGGACTTCGTCGATCAAGTACACCTTGTAGCGGGCCATCAACGGTTTGTAGCGGGCGCTCTCGATGATCTCGCGAACATTGTCGACGCCGGTATTGGAGGCAGCGTCCATCTCGAGCACGTCCGGGTGTCGACCTTCCATGATTTCGGCGCAGTGCCGACCGAACTCCGGCATGTCGAAGGTCGGCTTGGCGATGCCATCGCGCTCATAGTTGAGGGCGCGCGAAAGGATGCGCGCCGTCGTCGTCTTGCCCACCCCACGGACGCCGGTCAGCATATAACCTTGGGCGATGCGATCGGTGGCAAAGGCGTTCCTGAGCGTGGTCACCATCGCCTCCTGCCCCACCAGTTCGGCGAAGGTCGTTGGGCGATACTTGCGGGCCAAAACAACGTAGGGCGCGGTCAGCACCGCCGTAGCGTCCTTGCCGGGGCCGGGAGCGGAACTGGATTTCTTTTTCGCCATGCTGGCCGTCGCACCTTCCAACAGCGCCCCCATCCGCAAAGGGGCGGGCGGCCGAGGCGGGAGGCTGAACAAACGACCCGTATCTTACTCGTTAGGGCTGCTTCCTTCCGGACCTGACCCGGTTGGCGAGGGACACGTCCGCCGCCAACCTCCCGGCCCGATTATGGTGGGCGCGCAAGCCAATTACAACCCGCCCGATCCCCGGCCGGCCGCGCCGGGAGGTGGCGGTCAAGGCTGCAGCGCGGGGCACAAAGGGGGGGCAACGCCGCAGCGCGAACTCGTTTCGGCGTGCGCTTGCCAAGCGTTGGCCATATCATGCACCCGGTTGCTGGTAGCGGGCGTCGCCGGGTTTGGCCACGCCGCGGCCGGCTTTGCCTCAGGCCCCTAGCCTCGCATAACGTCGCATCAGGTGTCAGCCCAGCTAAGGAGCGCATGCATGCCGACCGTCGGTTCGACGACAATTCTCGATCGGCTCGGACCAAAAAGGAGCGATGCGGAGTTTATTAAGTCGATGTTGGCGGCGCCTGGCTCGCGCTTCCTGCTGCTGGCGGATTTGAAGCCCGTGATCCGCTCCAATGCGGAGCGCACGTCGGCAAAGCTTGCTTGGTTTTCCGGCGAGGAGCTCGCCCAGTTCGGCCTGCCGATCGCCGATGCCCTGTTTTTGGGCGTCGATACCGCGGGGCATGGCCATTTTGCCATTTCGGTCACCGAGCACCGCACCCGCAATGTGCCCGGGGCGGTCGAGAAGCTGCGCCCGATCGTGGATTTGCGCTCGCTAGCGATGCAGGGCGCCATGTCGCCCGAAGAGCTCTCCCTGTGCGGCCAAGCGCGTGCGCTCGCCCAGTGGCATGAAAATGCCCGCTGTTGCGGGCACTGCGGCGGCACCACCCTGGTGAAGGATGGCGGTTGGCGCCGCAAATGCTGGGCCTGCGGGCTCGACTGGTTTCCACGCACCGACCCGGTGGTGATCATGCTGATCAGCGATGGCCCGCGCTGCCTCTTGGCGCACGAGCATCGCTACGGCGACAAAATGTTCTCCGCGCTGGCCGGTTTCATCGAGCCCGGCGAGGACATCGAACACGCCGTCCGTCGCGAGGTCCTGGAAGAGACGGGCATCCGCGTCGGCGAAGTGCGCTTTCATTCCAGCCAACCCTGGCCTTTTCCCCATTCCCTGATGCTGGGATGCATGGGTCGGGCGCAAACGGCCGAGATCACGGTCGATACCACCGAGATCGCCGAAGCGCGCTGGTTTCCGCGGCAGGAGGCACGCCTGATGCTGGAACGGCGCCATCCCGAGGGACTGACGGTGCCCGGCAAGCATGCCATCGCCAATACATTGATCACAAGCTTCGTCGAGGAGGCCTAGGATTTTGCACGGTCGGCGTTTCCGCGTCAGCGGCTGCCGCGGCGGCGGCGCGGAAGGCTAACGTGTGGCATGCTGACGTGCCGGAAAATCGTGTACAAACCCCGCTCGTCCAACCTCGCGAAGACAATTGCCTCGCGCGCCATTGAGGTCCAATGCCTCGCCAAGCCAACGCGGTCGATTTTTGGCGCGGATTTGCGCTGGTCTCCATTTTCGTCAATCACATTCCGGGCATCTGGTTTGAACGGCTGACGCATCGCAACTTCTCGATCTCGGACTCCGCCGAACTGTTCGTGTTCCTGGCGGGCTGGTCGCTCGGACTGCTGGTCAGCAGTCGCAGCGCGGCAACGAACTCAGCGTTACTCGTGTTCCGATTGGGCGGACGCGCGGTCACGATCTATGCGGCGCAAATCCTGATCAGCAGCATTGCCCTGGCCTTGCTGGCGAGCGCGGCCTACGCCTTTGACAACCCGCTCATCCTCGAGTGGCACAATGCGGCCGCCATCTTCCAAGATCCGGCGCTGACCCACATCGGCCTGGTGCTGCTCAGCCATCACCTCGGCTACTTCGACATTCTCCCCCTCTACGTCGTGCTGATGCTGACGGCGCCGGCCATTGCCATGCTCGATCGCTTCGCCCGCCCCGTCCTACTGCCGCTCTCCTTTGCGCTCTACTTCGCCGCGCTGATGGTACCGTTCACGGCGCGCACCTGGCCGGTGGAGGGACAATGGTTCTTCAATCCCTTCACCTGGCAAACCATGTTCGTCTTGGGCTTTGTGCTTTCGCGCAACATCGGCTTGGGCGCCATTGTGCGCCGCCACATCGGCGGCATCAGAATTGCTGCACTGCCCCTTGTGGCGGTGACGGCCCTGATGGTGGTGTGGAATTGGTTTCCCGATCCCACGGCGTTGCCGGAACCCAAGCTGCTGTTCCTTAACGGAAAGAGCTTTCTCACGCCGATCCGATTACTGCAATTTCTGGCCCTGATCGCCGTTTTCTCGGCCATGTATGGGGTTTTTGCACCCCATGTGCCGTGGCTCACGGAATTTCTTTCGAGCCTGGGGCGAAATTCTCTCAATGTATTCTGCGTCGCATCTGTTCTAAGCTTGGTCGGACAGATTATCCGCTACCGCTACGCGGGCTCCGTCATAGTGGATACGCTGGTGGTGTTTGTTGGCATTAGCTTGCTCTGGGTGACGGCAACGGTTTCGGAATGGCGCGAGCGGCAAAAGTCACAGGTCTGATCGGGCTTGGCGCCCTGTTGGCGGCTGGACAGCTCGCGAGCCTCGCTCCGGCTGCCTTGGCCCAGACCGACACTCAGTTGCCGACCGTGTCCAAGGAATGCGGAGAAATTGCCGCTGCGGCGACGCCGCTGCCCCACGGCGCCGCCGCGCTGCGGGATCGCAAGCAACTTCGGATCCTGGCGATTGGCGCCTCCTCCGCCTCAATGCTCGGCGGCTCGCGCGATACGATGCCCCTGCTTGAGCAAATTCTCGAACGATCCATCAAGGGCTTGGACGTCGAGATCATCAATAGAGGCGTTTCCGGCGAACTGGCCGCCGCCGCCGCCGAACGCCTCAAGATCGAGGTGGCGCTCAATCACCCCGACGTGATCCTTTGGCAGGTCGGCACCAACGACGCCTTTGCGCAAGTTCCGGTCGAAGAATTCGAGACCACGGTCAGGGACATGTTGCAATGGCTGAAGAAGCACAACGTCGATGCGATCCTGATTGGCCTCCACTACATGAAACAGCTGGCCACGCACGAGCACTATCAAGCCATCAGGGCGAGCTTGCGCCGGATCGTGGCGGCCGAAGGCGTGCTTAGGATCGGGCGTTACGAATCCTCGGAGATTCTCGCCCGCACCCTGCGCGAGGAGAGCCAGCCCGAACCCAGCACCTTCGGGCTCAACGAGGGCGGCTACAATTGCATGGCGCAATATCTGGCGCGCGCGATCGCGGTGGGCCTGTTCGCTAAACCTCCCGCCAAACCGACGCCCTGAGCCGGTGGGGCTTGGCGCACCGGCCTCCGCTAAGTCGGCCTAGCCAGGCCGAGGCCTTGCCGGGCGTGGCACGGGTGCTGCCGTCGGCTTCGGCCGCACCCTTCAGGCGGTTTCGGTCAGCTTGTTGGCATTGCCGCGATAGGGGCTCGCCTTGTAGGCGCCCAGCAGCACAAACTCCGAACAGAAGAATTGCAGTTCCTCGAGCGCGCGCGCTACCGCTGGGTCGTCGGGGTGGCCTTCGACGTCGGCGTAGAACATGGTGGCCACGAAGCGGCCATCGAGCTGATAACTTTCGAGCTTGGTCATGTTGACGCCGTTGGTGGCAAATCCACCCATCGCTTTGTAGAGGGCGGCCGGTACGTTCCTGACGCGAAAGATGAAGGTTGTAACGATCGGGCCGTCGCCGACCTTGGCGGCATCGGGCTCCTTGGCGAGGACGACGAAGCGCGTGGTGTTGTGCTTCTCGTCCTCGATGTCCTGCATCAGCACTTTTAGGCCGTAAATTTCCGCGGCCAGGGACGAGGCGATGGCAGCGAGCGTGGGATCGTTGGCCTCCGCAACGAGCCGGGCGGAGCCTGCCGTATCGGCTTCGGGCACCGGCACCAGTCCCAGTTTCCGCAGCGTGTTGCGGCACTGGCCGAGGGCTTGGGTATGCGACAGGGCCTTTTTCACGGTCAGCAGCGAGGCCCCTGGCAACGCCAGCAGCTGGTGGCGGACGCGCAAGAAGTGCTCGCCGACGATGTTGAGGCCCGCATTCGGCAACAGATGGTGGATATCCGCCACCCGGCCCGCAACCGAGTTCTCGATCGGGATCATGGCATAGCGCGCGTCGCCCGTCTTCACCGCCCCCAGCGCATCCTCGAAGGTCGCACAGCCTTGAGGTTCCAGGTCGGGAAACACTTCGCGGCACGCCAAATGCGAGTTCGCCCCCGGCTCGCCTTGATACGACACCCGCAAGGCGGCCTTGCGCACGAGGGGACTGACGCGCTTGGGTTTGGCGGCGGGCGCCGATTTTGTTTTGCGATCTGCCATGGGACGCCGGGCGCCTTCCTAGCCGGCGAGCAGTTGGCGGGCGCGCTCGAGATCGGCCGGCGTATCGACGCCGAGCGGCACGGTGTCAACGATGGTGGCGTCGATTCGCATCCCGGCCTCGAGCGCGCGCAGCTGTTCGAGCCGCTCGCGCAGCTCCAGTGGTGAGGGGGGCAACGACACGAAGCGCTCAAGGGCGCGGCGCCGATAGGCATAGATGCCGATGTGATGGTAAAGGGGACCCTCGCCCGCCGGCGCGGTGGCGCGCGTAAAGTAGAGGGCGCGCAGCCGGCCTGCCGCCCCCGTCGGCGTCCCCACCATCTTGACGACGTTGGGATTGGCGCGCTCCTCCTCCAGCCGGATCTCCACGACAATGGTGGCAATATCGGGTCCGGCTTGCTGCATCGGCTGCAGGCAGGCGCGCGCCGTGCTGGGCTCGAGAGTGGGGAGGTCGCCCTGGAGATTGAGGATGACCTCAACGTCACCCCGGTCGACCTTGCTCATCGCCTCGAACACCCGGTCCGACCCCGACGGATGATCCAGCCGCGTCAACACGGCTTGCCCACCTCGGGCCTGAATGACGGCGTTGATTTCTTCCGAATCGGAGGCGACGATCACGCGTCCCACGTCCGCCTCGATCGCCCGGCGCCAGACGTGGGCGATCATCGGCTCACCGTTGATGTCGGCGAGCGGTTTGCCCGGCAGCCGGGTCGACTGCATGCGGGCCGGAATGACAACGAGGGTGTGCCCCATGGTGGCGGAAATGGGTGACAATTGGTCTCGGGGCTAGCTCCTAGAACGGACCCGAGTTCTATTGCAAGCCCTCGAGCAAATTCTATATTTGGCCGCCCATCGGCGCACTCGGGGCGTGGCCAGGGGGCTTGCGAGAGGGTGGCGGTGCCATGGATGGATTTGAATTCAACAAAGTTGCCGGTGCTGTGCTCTCTGCCATGCTGGTGATCTTCGGCGGCAAAACCGTTCTTGATATAGTCTCGCGGGAACATCCGCCCGAGAAGCCCGGCTGGGCGCTACCCATCACCGAGCCCGCAAGCGCGGCGACCTCCAAGGAGGCGGCGGCGCCCTTTGATGCCAAGCAAGTGGTGGAGCTCATTCCCAAGGCCAGCCCCGACGCCGGCCAGGATGCGTTCAAGCGCTGCATGCAATGCCATACGCCGCAAAAAGGCGGACCCAACCTGGTCGGTCCAAATCTATGGGGCGTGATTGGACGCGAGGTTGGCAAACACGCTGGCTTCCCCTATTCGGAAGCCATGAAAACGCACGGTGGCGCGTGGACCTGGGATCAGCTCGCAGCCTACATTCATGATCCCAAGGCCGCCGTGCCCGGCAACAAAATGGCGTTTCCGGGTATCAAGGACAATCAACAGCTGGCTGACCTACTGGCGTACCTGCGCAAGCTCAGCGACAACCCGCCGGCGCTGCCCCAGTAAATCGGGCCAGGCGACGGCGCCCTATTCGGCCGGTCCACCCTCCTGTCCGGGTACGCCGACGGCGCCTCGGCGGCGCCGTCTGAGCAGCACCCAGCCCACCAGCAGCACGATCAGGGCGCCGATTGTGGCAGCCGAATAGAGAATGAGGCCAACCGGCCGCAGCCCCGCCGCCGACTCGGGATCGACGACCACTAAAGCCGGATTCCAGGTCTGCACCTGCGTCACCGAGACCACGTCGGTGACCAGCAGTTCCCCGGCGATCCAGCCAAGCAGCGCCGCGCCGGCCCACACCAGCAAGGGGTAGCGCGTCAACAGCGACATGATCAGGGTCGATCCGGCGATCACCAAGGGAATGCTGATCAGCAGGCCCAACACGATCAGCCAGATCTGCTGTTCGGCCGGTGCCTGCATCGCGGCCGCTGCAATCGCCAGCACGTTGTCGAGGCTCATGACGACGTCGGCGATGGCGACAATTTTGACCGCTTCCCAAAGATTGGAGCTCGAGGCCACGCTGTCGTCGTCGGGTTCGTCCGCGATCAGCAGCTTTACGGCGATCCAGAACAACAGCAGCCCGCCAACCATCTGCAGCCAGGGAATGCCCAGCAGGTGCTGGATGATCACCGTGAAGATGATGCGCAGCACCACGGCGGCACCGGCGCCCAGGAGAATCCCCCAGGTGCGCTTGCGCCGTGGCAGATTGCGGCAGGCGAGCGCGATCACCACGGCGTTGTCGCCGGACAGGATGATGTTGATGCCAATAATTTTAGCGATGGCAACGGCGGTAAGCGCGTGCGAGCCGAACAATGAGCCGAACCACTCGGCCCACTGGTCTGTTACGGGCGCCAGCACGACGTTGCCACCCAGCGAGGCCAACAGGTCCATCGCAATCCCCTTCTCGACCGCCGACGACCTTCATGGCCAAACTTGCAGGTGGCCTGTCAAGGATAATGCGACATCGACCGAGCGAGCCAAGCGGTCGCAGGCGGCGAGGACGACGGGCCGGCCGCCGCCCATCCTCCGACGTCTGACAAATTGCCGGGCGCGGGCCTGGCCGCGACCGGCTGCCGCGGTCGCCGGGCCACCGCCCCTCGACACCGATGCGAGCGCTGGTATATGGTATGCCAAGCCGAGCCACGGCGATCTCATCTGGTGAGCATGAACGACGTATCGAAGACCTCGGGCGGCGACCGACATGGCACGGGTCGGGCCATCCATCCCGGATCCGGCCGGCGCAAGAGCGCACCCTTCCCCAAGGGCCGCGTGCTCAAACGCGCCGAGGCCGATGCCGTACGGACCCTGCTGGGCGATGCGCCCCGCGAACGGGCGCTTCTGCTCGAGTATCTGCACCTAATCCAGGACCAAGAGGGCGCCCTGCCGGCGGGCCACCTGCACGCCCTGGCCGAGGAGCTCGGGATTGCGATGGCGGAGGTCTACGAGGTCGCGACCTTTTATGCGCATTTCGACATCGTTAGCGATGGTGAGGCCAAGCCCGCGCCGATCACGATCCGCGTCTGCGACAGCCTGAGCTGCATGCTAGCCGGAGCGGAAGAGCTCCTTGCCACGCTCAAGGCCAAGAACCTGTCGCGGGAGATGCCAAGCGTGCGGGTGGTACGCGCGCCCTGCATCGGCTCGTGCGATACGGCCCCCGCCGCCGAGGTCGGCCATCGCCACGTCGATCACGCCACGGCGGCATCTTTGCTGGCGCTGGCCAGCGCGGGCGAGGTCGAACCCGAGCTACCGGCCTTCCAGGATTTTGCGGCCTACCGCGCAGGGGGAGGCTATACCGTCCTGCAATCCTGTCTGGGCGGGCAGCGCACGGCGGACGCGGTCATTCAAACGCTTTCGGACGGCGGCCTGCGCGGCCTCGGGGGCGCCGGCTTTCCAACCGGGCGCAAGTGGAGCCTGGTGCGCGCCGAGCCGGGTCCGCGGCTGATGGCGGTCAATGGCGACGAGGGGGAACCCGGCACATTCAAGGACCGCTATTATCTAGAACGCGAGCCGCACAAGTTTCTGGAGGGCATGCTGATCGCCGCCTGGACGGTCGAGGCGCAAGAGGTATTCCTCTACATGCGCGATGAATACCCAGCCGTGCGCAAGATCCTGAAAGCCGAACTAACCAAACTCGAGGCGGCGGGCCTGGCAAAGCACACGAAGGTCCACGTGCGCCGGGGCGCGGGCGCCTATATCTGCGGCGAAGAAAGCGCCATGATCGAATCGATCGAGGGCAAACGCGGCTATCCGCGCCATCGCCCACCCTACGTGGCGCAGGTGGGCATCTTCGGCCGACCCACGCTCGTCAACAATATCGAAACCCTCTATTGGGTGCCGACCATTCTCGAGAAGGGCGCGTCCTGGTTTGCCGCCCAAGGCCAGAACGGCGCCAAGGGACTGCGCTCCTATTCGGTCTCCGGCCGCGTCCGCAGCCCAGGCGTGATCTTGACCGCGGCCGGCTCCACCGCCCGTGATCTCATCGCCTTGTGCGGCGGCATGGCCGAAGGCCACCACTTCAAGGGCTATCTGCCGGGCGGCGCCTCCGGCGGCATTCTGCCTGCCTACATGGCCGACATTCCCCTCGATTTCGGTCAACTTGAGAAACACGGCTGCTTTGTCGGCAGTCATGCGGTTGTGATTTTGTCCGATCGGGACGATATGAAGGCCGTGGCCCTCAATCTGATGCGATTTTTTGAGGATGAAAGTTGTGGCCAGTGCACGCCCTGTCGCAACGGCACGGAAAAGGCCGTCAAATTGATGCGCGGCGGCAACTGGGATTGGCAACTGCACGCCGACCTTGGCCAGGTGATGGGCGACGCCTCCATCTGCGGCTTGGGCCAGGCGGCGCCCAACCCGGTGCGCTCGCTCTTTAAGTTCTTTCCCGAGGACCTGCGCTGATGAGGCTGCCCCAAGCCGTGCCAACGGTCCAAATCGACAACGAACGCGTGCGCGTCACCGAATGGCGCTTTGCGCCGGGGGCGGAGACCGGCGAGCATGTGCACGCGATGGACTACGTGGTGGTGCCCCTGGCGAGCGGTCGCTTGAAGATCGTTTCCCCGGATGGGCAGGCAAGCTATGCCGAACTGATGCAGGGCGTCTCCTATACGCGCGAGGCTGGCGTGCATCACAATGTCATCAACGCCAATAGCTTCGAGTATGCTTTCATCGAGATCGAACTGAAGGGCGAGGGCCCGTGACCACGGCAGGCAACCGCAACAGGCTAGGGCGGCGACGGCCGAGACCTGGAGCTCTCCTCGCAAGGCAACCCAGGCGCATTAGGACAGGGCGGCCATGACCACGGCGGCACGCATTATCCTTGAGCTCGACGGTAAGCCCGTTGAAGCCGCGCCGGACGAGACCATTTGGCAGCTCGCGCAGCGGCATGGCACCAAGATCCCGCACCTGTGCTGGCATCCCGCACCCGGTTACCGCGCCGACGGCAATTGCCGCGCCTGCATGGTCGAGATCGAGGGTGAGCGCGTGCTGGCCGCCTCCTGTCAGCGCAAGGTCGCCGCCGGCATGAAGGTCAAGACCGCCTCGGAGCGGGCAAAGACCTCGCGCCAGATGGTGTTTGAATTGTTGATGGCCGACCAGCCCGAACGGGGCGGCAGCCACGATCCTGCCTCCAAGTTTTGGGGCTGGGTGGATGCCATGGGCATCGGCACCACCCGACGCTTCCCCGGCGGCGAGCGCCCCGCGACCGACGTCACGCATGCGGCGATCGCGGTCAATCTCGATGCCTGCATCAACTGTGGCTTGTGCGTGCGCGCCTGCCGCGAGGTGCAGATGAACGACGTGATCGGCATGGCCTATCGCGGGCATGGCGCCAAGGTCGTATTCGACTTCGACAACGGCATGGGGCATTCGACGTGCGTGGCCTGCGGTGAGTGCGTGCAGGTGTGCCCCACGGGCGCGCTGATGGAAAGGAGCCTGCTAGACGGCACCGGCAAGCGCGTGAACTACGAAACCCGCTCGGTCGACACGCTGTGCCCCTACTGCGGAGTGGGCTGCCAGACCAGGGTGCACGTCAAGGACGACAAGATCCTCTACGTCGACGGCCGCGATGGACCGGCCAATGAAAATCGGTTGTGCGTCAAGGGCCGCTTCGGATTTGACTACATCCACCATCCCGACCGACTGAGGAAGCCGCTCATTCGCCGCGACGGCGTTGGCAAGGACGCCAATGTGCAGATCCGCCGCGACGAGATCGACACGTACTTCCGCGAAGCCAGCTGGGAAGAGGCGATGGCCAAGGCCGCCGCCGGGCTCATTCGCATCAAGCACCGCGACGGCGGCAAGGCCATTGCCGGCTTCGGTTCGGCCAAGGGCTCCAACGAAGAAGCCTACTTGTTCCAAAAGCTTATCCGGCAGGGCTTCGGCACCAACAACGTCGATCATTGCACCCGGCTTTGCCACGCCTCTTCCGTTGCGGCCCTGATGGAGGGTGTGAATTCCGGCGCCGTTACGGCCCCGTTTACCGCGGCTAAGGACAGCGACTGCATCATCGTCATCGGGGCGCGGCCCACCGAAAATCATCCGGTCGCGGCAACCTTCCTCAAGAATGCGGCCAAGCGCGGCGCCAAGCTGATCGTGATGGATCCCCGCGGGCAGAGCCAGGGCATGGCGCGCTATGCCTCGCACACGCTGCAGTTCAAGCCGGGTCGCGACGTCGCCCTGCTCAACGCCATGCTCAACGTGATCATCGCCGAGGGCATGGTCGACATCCAATACGTGCAAGCCCACACCGAAGGCTTCGATAGCCTCAAGGCCAAAGTGGCGGCCTTCACGCCAGAGAAGATGGAACCCGTGTGCGGCATTCCTGCCGCCACCATTCGCGACGTGGCCCGGCTCTATGCCCGCTCCGAGCGGTCGATCATTTTCTGGGGCATGGGCATCAGCCAGCATACGCACGGCACCGACAATGCCCGCTGCCTGATCGCGCTGGCGCTCGTGACGGGGCAAGTCGGCCGGCCGGGGACGGGCCTGCATCCGCTGCGCGGTCAAAACAACGTGCAGGGTGCCTCCGACGCGGGCCTGATCCCGATGGTTTTTCCCGACTACAAGTCGGTCGAAGACCCTGCCATCCGCGGTGCCTACGAGAAATTCTGGGGCACCACCCTCGATCCGAAAAAAGGCTTAACCGTCGTCGAGATCATGCATGCCATCAAGGATGGCGACATCAAGGGCATGTATATCCTGGGTGAAAACCCGGCGATGTCGGACCCCGACGTACAGCACGCCCGCGAGGCGCTCGCCAAGCTCGAGCACCTCGTTGTGCAGGACCTGTTTTTGACCGAAACGTGCTGGCACGCCGATGTCGTGCTGCCGGCCTCCGCGCATGCGGAAAAGTGGGGCACCTTCACCAACACCAACCGCCAGGTGCAGATCGCGCGACCCGTGCTCAATCCGCCCGGGGAGGCGCGTCAGGATTGGGCCCTGATCCAGGAGCTGGCGCAGCGTATCGGACTGAGCTGGAACTATCGCGACATTTCCGAGGTCTACGCGGAGATGGCCGCGGTGATGCCCTCGCTCAACAACATCACCTGGGAGCGGTTGTTGCGCGAGGACGCCGTCACTTACCCTTGCGATGCAGCCGACAAACCCGGCAACGAAATTATTTTCGCCAGCTCGTTTCCGACCCAATCCGGTCGCGCCAGGATCGTGCCGGCCGACCTGTTACCGCCCGACGAGCTGCCGGACGCCGATTATCCGCTGGTGCTTACCACCGGACGCCTGCTGGAGCATTGGCACACCGGGTCGATGACGCGGCGCGCCTCCAATCTGGATTCGCTGGAGCCCGAGGCCATCGCTGGCCTGAACCCACGGGAGATGGATCGCCTGGGCGTGACGCCCGGAGGACTGGTGCGCGTTTCAACTCGCCGCGGCACGGTTGTGCTCAAGGCGCGCGCCGATCGCGACGTGGCCGAAGGCATGGTGTTCCTCCCCTTCTGTTTCGCGGAGGCCGCCGCCAATCTCCTCACCAATCCCCAGCTTGACCCCATAGGTAAGATCCCGGAATTCAAGTTCTGCGCGGCGAAGGTGGAGCCGGCCGCAGCACCAATGGCCGCGGAATAAGGGTCGGGCCCCGCCGGACGGAGGGACTACTTTGCCGACGGCAACCCACGCCCCAGACGCCACCGCTCCTCCTCGACGCGGATATTTGCCAGCATCCGGTCGAGCAGCAGGCAGGTGCGCCGGAACAGGTCCGAACCACTGCGGTAGTCGGCCGGCGCGAAGAAATCGCAGCGCCCGGCGTTGAAGAGGTCGACACACTTGGCCTTTGACTTGCCCGGCGGATAAACGGCGACGGCGTGGCCCCCGTTCTTGCGCATCACCGCCATCGACGGCACGTCGGTATCACCGTCGCCAAAGTAGATCATATTGGCAAACGGGATCGGCCGCAGCGCCTCCGGCATGTGCTGATTAATGCTCAGTCCCAGATCTTCGACGCCCTTGTTGATGCGAAACAGGTACTGCGTCTTGCCCGTGTCGGTGATGACGCGCTTCGGGTAGGGCAGATCGTAGGCTTCAAACCAGTATTCGGAGGCAAACACGTTGTGAAAGCGCTTATAGATGCTGGTGCCCTCGACGATTTCACTGAGCCCCGAGGAGATCAGGTAGTGCCGCAGCTGCACGCCGTGGCTCTGAGCATGGCTCTTGATGTAGCCGCCGATCCGGTCGAACCAGGTTTCCACGCCCGCAAACAGCTCGACCTGTCGGCCCTGGTCAACGAGATCGCGTCGGTCGATGCGGACGCCCTTGTCCTTCGCCTTCTTGTACATAAGATGCATGTAGGTGATCAGCGGGTCGGCGCGCGCTTGCTCGGCAAGCGCGTTGCTCTCGGCCCAAAAGGCGGCGGGGTCGGCGCCAATCTTCGGCAGGAACGCGTACTCCTGCATCGGCAGCGGCGAGAGCGTGCCGTCGAAATCATAAACGAGCGCGATTGTTTTTTTGTCGAATTTCGGGGCTGGCACGCGGCCGGTGCCGTCGGCAGCGCTCGCTGGCGCGACCTCGATGGCTTTGCGCCGAGAACTTGCGCGCTCGCTCATGGTTTAGGGCTCCCCTCCTGGAGCGGGGCTATAGCATCGGCCAATTCGGATGACCCGACCAAGGCGGCGATGGCCGTTCGTCCACGCCGGCGCGAGCCCCAGGCGGGGAAAGCGTCGGGCATGAGGCACCAAGCCTCGCCAAACCGGCTTTGCGGCCCAATTTGCGCCTGAAACGGTGGCGATCGGCGTCAGCGGAACCGACGCTGCGGCGGCCGACGCGGCGGCCCGGTATTGACCGGCGCGCGCACGTCCTTGTGGCGGAAGTTGATACGACCCTTGTCGAGGTCGTAGGGCGTCATTTCCACGGTCACGCGATCACCGGCCAGGATGCGGATGCGGTTCTTTTTCATGCGCCCGGAGGTATAGGCGACGACTTCATGCCCATTGTCGAGCTTCACGCGACAGCGCGCGTCCGGCAAGACCTCCGCGACCACACCTTCGAACTCCAGCATCTCTTCCTTGGCCATGCAGTCTCCTTATTCGACGGCCCACTGCGCTGCTAAGCAACACCCCGATCTGCGGCGCGCCTCGGGTCAGAGCGCGGCCCAATTGCGTAGATCATTCGCACGGGTCAATGGCCGACACCGCGAAGCGGGGTTCCCTGCCAATTTTGCTGCCCGTATATGGGCCGCCGGCGCAGCGCCGGCAAGCGAAAACGCGCGCGCCAAGCCGCCGGCAGAGCGCTCACGTCAATGTGAGCGCTCTGCCCGCCTTGACCGTTCAAGGCTTGGCGCCACTTGAAACCCGTGGGCTGCCCAGGGGGCCGTGCAGCTACCACGCGCCGCCAAAGCCTACGGGCTTGAGACCTGGAGCACGGAATACTTCTTACAGCGTGCCGCGCCGGCGACCTTCGAGGCGAAGCATGATTTCGCGCTCCACATCATCCGTCAAAAGCCCGCCATGACTTCTCAGATAGGCCGCGATCTCGCGTTCGGCTCGCCGCTGTTGGGAGCGCATGATGACGTCATAGGCGCGCCGCCAGAAGGGTTTGCGCGGGCTCGCCGGTACGGCCTCGCGCGCCGTGTAATCGCTGTTTGTATAGGTCAGGGTGCTCATGGATCAGCTCCTCGTTTCGGGCGCCGACCTTGTGCCTTTCCTCCTCAACAGAAAGCGCAAGGCCCCTTGTCGGTCTGAGGCCTTCGCGGAGCGGCAGCAGGCGCTGCCGCGCCCCTCCTGCATGTGAGGAATTGGTGGTGGCTTGCAACTAAAGTAGGGGCTGATGCTGCGCTGCAGCAATGCACCTGCCGCATAGGTCGAGCTTCGAGCAAACGCCGCCCGGCGCGCGCAGCCCAAAGGCACCGTCAGGGGCATGCTTAGGCGAGCAGGACTGCATGCAAGGCGCGGTGAGCGCGATAGCTGCCGGCGATACGCTGGCTCGCCGCATCGAAGCCTGCAACCTCCTCGACGACGGCCGTCGCCACCCGGGCCAGAGCGTCGGCGAGCGACCGCGGCAAAGACGTGCGCGCGGGCCACTTGGCCGCCGCGCGCAGGTGTGTGGCGAGGGCGGCCTGCATGTTGGCTTCGGCCGACGCAAGACGGTGCTCCGCCGCCGCGCAAGCCTCGAAAATCGCCTGGTCCGCCGCATCCAGAGCCTCCCAGAGCTCGGATGCCACCAGAAGCGCGGTTACGCCGCCGTGGGGGTAGAGCCCCGGCCGATACCAGCATTGCGCCAGCGGCTCTAGGTTAAAGGCGGTGCCCGGCAGCGGCCCTCCCGCCTCGCCAGCGCGGACCCGGCCGGTGGTCAAGGCCGCGCCAAGGTCCGACGGTGCCACGTCGATCACCTCCGCACCCATGACCTCAAGGACGCGTGCGGCGAGCCCGGTCGCGGCGACCGGCAGGCCAACGAGATCGGCCGCCGCCTCGAGGCGCACGCTCGACCACAGGCCGGCGCCGGCACTGCTGTGGCCCGCGACCAGCGGTTTCAAGCCGAAGGGCCGCGCAAGCTCATCCCACAGCAGTTGACCGCCACCAAGCGTCAGCCAGCCGTCGAGATCCGCGCTGGGCAATCCCTCGCCCGAAGGCAGCCCGGCAAAAAAGGCGAAGGCGGGGTGCAGGGTGGCAAGCCAGCGGGCGTCAGTGAGGCGCATATCGGCCGTGGCCGTAGGGCCAATGCGTTCGATGCGAAACCGCCCCGCCGTCGCCACAGCGATGCGGCTGGCGAGCCGGTCAGCCCCAAAACCGGCAAGATCGTATCCCGGCGCCACCGCCATGGTGAGCAGGCGCGCACCGGGCGCCTCCGCTCTTGCCGGGCAGGCCTGCTCGGTGGTCTGAGCGGCCATCGCCGCGGCGGTGCCCGTCGTGGCCCCGGTGGCCACCGCTGCCGCTCCGCCCGATATCAAGAAGCCCCGCCTGTCCATGGCGACCCCTCCGCTCCCGACCTGGCCGGCGCGCCGGCCACAGAGGCATCAAAGCCGACCGCGGCGCGGGCTGCAAGAGAGCGGCGAGCCTTCACTGCGGTTGCCCACCTTGGCGCGCTTATGCGCCAAGAGCTTGCAAAAGCTTTCCGGTCCCCAGTAGCCGACGATGCGATCGATTTCGCGTTCGCCAAGCATCAGGACGACGCTTGGGAGCATGTCCACCTTCCGCGCGAGGCCAGGCCCCTCGTGGCCCGAGGCGGCAATATCGACGAAGCGGATCGGCAAGTCCGCCGCTGCCCTGTTGGGAGCGCGGCAGCACATCGCGGCGAAAGAGCTGACAATAGACGCAATCGCGATGCTCTTAGACCAGGAGCTCGATATCGGGTCCGCGCGCGCTGGCCGCAGGGTCGAGGGCGGCGCGTCCCGTGGCATCGCCGGTTAGGGCGCAAATCGCGACGGCGGCAAAGGAGCAAAGCAGGGACCGCATGGAGACAGCACTCATCGACGGGGCTAGGTCAGCAGCGTCTGCGGTGAGCCTAGAGGCAAAGCTGCGTGCCCCGGAAGCAAACAAAGAAGCGTGCGTAAATTCCCTCCCAAATTGAAACAACCCGCCATCCAACGGGTTGCGCCTTGGGCCCGACGTGCCCGATTGTGCGCCTCAGGGTCCTTGACAGTCGACCGAGATCACTTGGGATCCGCCGACCGCGAGGGCGCCAAACTGCTTGGCGAATGCGTCGCCGAGGGCGCCCGCCTGCTCCTTCGGGGAGCCGACTTTGATCTTGCAGGCCGTCGGGGTTCCCGGTCCCAGCTTGGCCGGATCGACCTTGGCGAGATCAAAAGCGATGAAGAACGTGGGGTCCTGCACGGCGAACGTCAGTCCCTTAGCATCTGTCGACACGGGCTCGGCAAAGGGCAGGGTGAAGTTGAGCGACAAGGCCCCGTCCCGATGCTCAAGCCAATAATCGCTCGGGGCCTCGAACTTAACCTCCCGGCCGGCAACCGACGCCGTGGTGAAGTAGGCAAATTCCTTGAGGCCGTCGATATTCACCTTGGCGAGCTCCGCCAATTCTTCGCGGTCGTACTTGCCGTCCTTGTTCTTGTCCAAGCCCTCGATGGCCATCGCCGTGTAGTACTGGTCGAAGGTCCACCTGTGGCGCAGCCCGCTAAAGGCACCTTTGTCGTACATAAGCGTGGTTTCGACGGTGATCCAAACGTGTGGGTGGGCGGCCGCCGGGCCTGCCAGCACGCCCGCTAGTGTGGCCAGGCCCGCAAGGAGACCCATGACGTTCGCCGATAGTCTCGGCATTTGCCTGTTCCTCTCCGATCAACTGTCCCCCCTCCCGGGCGGGATCTGATAGCGGGACGCAGTCGCCCACACAATGAGGGCAAGATGGCAGCACCGCGATGCCATTGCGCAGACTTGCATAACGTTATGCTATAACATAGCGTGCTCCCGAACGTGCCAAATTGCCTTGGCCTTCGCAAGGCCCTTTCCGTGACGGGGCCTCGCCAAGACGGGTTCTCCAGAGTCAATCGATGCTGAGACGCGCACCCTCTGTCTGGCTCGTGCCCCTCCTTCTTCTGGCCGGCGTGCCAGCCGCGGCGGCTGCCCCCAAAGTGGTCGTCACGATCAAACCGCTTTATGCCCTCGTCGCCCAGGTCATGGCGGGCATCGGCAGGCCTCAGATGCTCGTCAAAGGTCCCGCCTCGCCGCACCTTTATGCCTTAAAGCCCTCCGACCTGGCCGCGCTCTACGGCGCCGATATCGTCTTTCGTGCCTCCGCTGCCACCGAGCCCTTTTCCGTCAGGCTGACGCAAGCGTTGCCGCGGCAGGTGGAGCTGGTGACCCTGCAAGAGGCACCCGGCGTCGCCCTCCTCGAGCGCCGCATGGGTGTTTCCTTTGAGGCCGCCGCCGACGGGCACCGCCACGCGCATGGCGCCGGCAGGGCGAACGCCTTCGACGGGCACATCTGGCTCGATCCCGACAATGCCAAGGCGATGGTCGATCGCATCGCGCAAGCCCTGAGCGCCAAGGATCCGGTTAACGCCGACGCCTTCAAGGTCAACGCAACGGCGCTCAAGCGCCAGCTCGATGCCCTCCAGGCCGAGCTGCAAAGTGCGCTGCAGCCCCTCGCCGGCAAGCCCTACGTCGTCGCGCACGATGCCTTCCAGTATCTGGAACGCCGCTATGGCCTCAACGTCGTCGGCGCCATCTCGATCAGCCCCGAACTGGCGCCGAGCGCCAAGCGCCTGAGCGAACTGCGTCAGAAAATCTTGTCGCTCGGCGCCGTTTGTGTGTTTGCCGAACCACACGTCGACAGGCGCCTGATCGATAACCTGATCGAGGGGACGTTGGCGCGCACGGGTACGCTCGATCCCGAAGGCTTCGCCCTGGAGCCGGAACCCAACCTCTACTTCACCTTGATGCGCAAACTCGCCGAGGATCTGCGCGCCTGCCTCCTGCCGCCCGCCTGAGGTGCCAGGCGATGCTGCTGCCGGCGGCGATCGGACGGCGGCCCGTACCAGACGCCGGCGGCGCCGGCCGCACTTTGCCTCGCTCGGCGCGCGGGTGGTTCACTCCTCGGGATAGCGCCAGGGCTGCGGCTGGATTGCGGCCTCATCGATGGTCCATTGCGGCAAGGCTAAGCCTGGTGCGACGTCGCTAAACACCATGCGCACGCGCGTGCCGATGCCGACCCGCTTCACCATGTCGGGTGGGGCAAGCCGACCCTCCAGCGTCGTCAAGTTCCCAACGACCCGCAAGGCCTCTTGCGCGCTTGGCTTGCCCTTCTGCGTGTCGAGATCGACCAGCAAAACCAGATACGGTGTCGAGCCCTTGAAGGCAGGCTGAATGGCGTGATGCACTTCCGTGTAGGCGTGCACGGCCCCCTTACCCTCGACCGGAACCCATTTCGCGTCCGCCCGCGTGCACCACGGACACGCCGTCGTGGGCGGATAGCGCAGCAAATTACAGCTCTCGCAAAGCTGCAGATGAAAATCGTGCGCGGCGCAGTGCTTGAAATAGGCGAGGTTCTCAACATCGAGCTCGTCGATGCTAAGAGGCAGCCCCAAATAATCGGCCGTAATCGACATTGATCGTCTCCCTCAATGGCGCCGCATCACCATGGCCGAGCCCGTGCCCGGCATGGCCCAGCCGAGATTGGCGGTAACTTCGCATTGCTTTACTTGGCGACAACCACCCTCGCGGTAGTCGTAGCTATGCTGGCGCTTGCCGTCCGCTCCGATTGGACAGGAATCATCGACATCGTGGCGCAGCTGTCGCACGTTCTCGATCACCATATTCATGCCATGCGTATAGCCCTCACACAGGTGCCCGCCGCTGGTATTGTTGGGCCGCCGCCCGCCGAGGCGAATGGTACCATCGCTGACATACTGACCACCCTCGCCCTTCTTGCAAAAACCATAGTCCTCGAGCTGCAGCATGGTGGTGAAGGTGAACGCGTCATAGGAGCCTGTGACATCCACCTCCTCAGGACTGACGCCGGAATTGGGCCACAAAATCTCGCGCGCGTACTTGCCGGCGACGGTCGAAATCGGCCCGTGCTGGTAATGCATGTCGACCCGCGGTTTGCAGACGCGACCAGCCACACCACGTATCAAGACGCGCGGATGGCGGCCATCGCGTGCCCGCGCCGCGCTGGTGACAACGACGGCGGTGGCGTTGTCCGTCTCCACGCAACAGTCGAGCAAGTGCAGCGGCTTGCAGATGATGCGGCTCGCCAGCACATCCTCGACCGCGAGGCGCTGCTTGTAATAGGCCTTCGGATTGTTAGAAGCGTGCTCGCTGTGGGCCACGCGCACCGCCGCCACCTGCGCCGGCGTCGTGCCGTAGTCGTACATGTGCCGCAAGAACGTAAAGCTGAAGAGTTGGCCCGCGCTTTGCCAGCCGTAGGCCCGGCTGTGCAGCATGTCGCCCGCGATCGGCACGGCGGAGCGGGCACCGGTGCCGCCGATGCGCACCTGCGAAAATCCGTTCATGGCCCGGAACAGCACCACCGTCTTGCACATGCCGGCCTCGATGACTCCCATCGCCATCCCGATCAGCGCCTCGGTCGACGAACCGCCGCCAAATACATCCATGTAAAAGTTGAGGCGGATACCGAGGTCGCCGGCGATGAAAGGGGCAAAGGTGGAATCGCCCGATTGGTAGGAGAGCATGCCGTCGACGTCTGCTGGCCGCAGCCCCGCATCCTCGATGGCCTTGCGTACCGCCCAGGTCCCCAAGGCGCGCGTCGTCATGCCAGATCCGCGCGTGTAGCTGGTCTCACCCACCCCGATGATGGCGTATTTATCGCGCAAATGCTTGGGGCTCGAAGTGTCGATGTCTGCGGCTAGCGGCATAGTGCACCTCCTGTCGTCGGGCCAGCCAAGACTAGCGCCTGCGCCCGCAATGGGAAGCCTCTCACGCAGCAACACCCGCCTGCGAGCGTGCCGACGTGGGACGTCGCGGGTCGGTCGGTGCGGGCCGACCCGCCGTTCAGAGGGCCCCTCAACAGTTGAAGTGGGTCACGTCAAAGCCCGTGACATCCCGCGCCAGGGTCTGGCGCGTCGTGCCGTGATGGCGCAGTTCGGCATCGGAGAGCCGGTAGAGTTCTTCGTAGGCGATCGCGGCGCGATAGTAGGCGCGGCAAGTCGTGAACCAGGCGTCGACCCAGGCGAGGAACAGTGCGAACGATTGGGTCGCAGGCTCGCGGGCGCGTCGAGGCTGCGGCGCAGTTGAGGCTTTTTGGCTGCCCATGACATTCCTCATTTCGTTGGCGGTGCGAGTGACGATCAGCTCATGCGAGCAAGGGCTGCCGGTCGCGTGAGCGTTAGCTGCCGGCGCGGCGGTCAAGTCCCTTCTTGCGTGCTGCGACATGATCCCTCCTGGCGTGCAGCGAGGCACGCGCATTGACATACTGCCGGCGAGCCGCCGGGCGCTGGTAGGGAAGCTCAGATGAGGCGCAAGGAGAGTTCTGTGCTCTCCGCTACGATCGCTGACCCGCGCCCCCCTGTTAGGGGCTCTGGCGGCGACGCTGTGAATCTAGGGAGCGAGGGCTTTCGCGGCCATCGCCAGAGCTTTCCGATCCTTGCCCAAGTTTGCCGCGTTTTCCGTAAGGGCCGAGGTTGGTTTCGCAAACAAGGCCACAGAGGCTTGATTTTCTTTGCTTTCCGGCCGAGCCCCGATCTCACCGAGGTTTGAGGCGTATCCACTTGGCGAACTGGTCCTCTTCCACCGCCAGCAGATCGCGGTTGTATTCCTCAAACATGCGTGAGGAGCGATCGATCTTGCCCACCATGTGGCTCTCGATCTTGTCGTAGCGGTTCATGACCACCGGCATCGCCACCGGCGTATAAAGATTGCCGAAGGCGTGGCCCATGGTCAGCATGATGCCCTTCATCCGCTTGTAGACGTCGAGCTGCGACAGGATCACTTTCTTGAGCCAGCCATGCTCGTTGGACAGGATGAAGATGTGCATCGAGGCGCGGGGGACATAAATTTTGCCGAACTGCAGGGGTGTCTGCTTGCCGCGCGCAGCCTCTCGCACCAGTAACGCGGCCGCCTCGCGGTCCCACGCCACCTCCATGTGAAACGCGTGGATGAGCCCGTCTTCGTGAAAGGAGGGGCGGGCAAAAACGTAGTCGCCGACGTAGTTTTGTGTTTCCTCCCTGGTGTACCTGCCCAATTCCTCCGCCGCTGTTTCGCCCGTACCACCGCCGCCGATCAGGCTGATTTTGAGCTGCGATTCGATCTGCAGGACGGTTTTTTCAGAAAACAGGCCGACGACCAGCTTGTCGACCGTCGATTTGCCGAGCTTGGTCCGCTCGGCGAACTCGCCGCGCGAAATGCGTTCTCGAGCAATGTAGCTGCGTATCGCCTGGACGATACGCTTGCGGTCTGGGTCCGCGATCGACATGGCGCGCCTATTGAACCATTGTTGGCGTGCGGCACAACTATCATGGCGGGCGCCGCCGTGGTTTGCTACCCTACCGGGGAGGGGGATGTTCGCTAGTCGCGAGGGAGCATCGGATGAGGTCGTTAGTGTCGCCGGCGGCGATTTTCGCGATCCTCCTCTGGGGGTTCCCAGCCGTGGCGCAGGCTGCGGACCGCAGCGGCGAGCCGCCCTTTGGGGGCCCACCGCCGCAAAGGCAGATTGAAGAACGCCCCTTCGGAGGCCCGCCGCCGCGCAGCCGCTCCGTCCAGCCGGACGGGTTTGCCTGCCGCACCGCAACGAGCGTGTGTAAGCTCGACAAGGCCCGACCCGTGGGCGCTGCCTGCTCCTGCCCGGCCGGGGCCAACGGCGTCCCGGGCAAGGTCGAATAGCCCGCGCGGGCCCTCGCTTTTGCGGTCTTGGCCTGCGGCCTCACTGCGACGCCGATCCTGGCCGTTCAATACTCATGCCAGGACGGCACGGATGAGGTAGGCCGCCAGCCCGACGGCCACGACCCCCGCCAGCCAAAGGCCGCCAAACCACAAGAGCCGGCGCAGCAAGCATGAGCGGCCGCCGCGCGCCATTCAATGATAGCCCGCGCTGGCGCCGACCTTGCCGCGGAAAACCCAGTAGGACCAAGCCGTATAGGCCAAGATCAAGGGGATCAATACGACGGCACCGACGAGCAGGAACTCAAGGCTCTTGGCCGGGGCCGCTGCGTCCCAGATCGTCAGCGAGGGCGGCAGAATATAGGGATAAAAGCTGATGCCGAGGCCAAGATAAGACAGGATGAAGAGCGCGGCAGCCGCCAAGAACGGGGCTCGTTCCCGTCGCCTGCCGAGACCCGCCAAGAGCACGAGGGCGGCGAGGGCAACGAGGATCGGCACCGGCGCCGCATAAACGATGTTGGGGAAGCTGAACCAGCGCTGGCGGAAGAGGGGGTCGAGGAACGGCATGATCAAACTGACGAGGCCGATCAGCGCCAAGGTCGCAAGCCCCGTCGACCAGGCCAAGGAATAGGCCTTTTGTTGCAGCTCGCCGCTGGTTTTCCAGATCAGCCAGGTCGCGCCCAACAGGGCGTAACCGATCACCAGCGCCAAGCCGGTGAGGATGCTGAACCAGGTCAGCCAATCCCACCAGCCGCCCGCGTAGGCGCGCCCGGCAACGGGTATTCCCTGCACCAAGGCGCCCAGCGCGATACCCTGGGCAAAGGCGGCGAGGCTCGATCCCCCGGCGAACGCCCAATCCCAGAGCCGCTTGCGCCGGGTGCTGCGAAAGCGAAATTCGAAGGCGACGCCGCGGAAAATCAAGCCCAGCAACATGGCGGTGATCGGGGCGTAAAGCGCCGGCAGCACCACGGCGTAGGCCAGCGGAAAGGCCGCCATCAGCCCGCCGCCGCCGAGCACCAACCAGGTCTCGTTGCCGTCCCACACGGGTGCCACCGAATTCATGGCCTCGTCGCGCTCCTTCTCGGCGGCAAAGTACGGGAACAGGATGCCGATCCCAAGGTCGAAACCGTCGAACAGCACGTAGGCCAGCACGGCAAAGGCGATCAGCAGGGCCCAGATGAAAGCAAGGTCGAACATGGGGCGGTCCTCACTTTTGCGTCGGGGCGGCGACGCCTGTCAGCCCCGGCAGAGGCGTGATGCCGGCCGCACGCTGCGGCACGCCTTTTTCGATGTCGGGCTCATCGAGTTGCGGTCGATGCAGCATCAGCCGCAGGATATAAAACGTGCCGGCGCCGAAGGCCGCGAAGTAAACGACGATAAAGGCAAGCAGCGAGCCCGCCACGGCGGCGGCGTCGATGGGCGAGTGCGACTGGGCCGTCCGCAACAACCCGTAGACGGTATAAGGCTGGCGCCCCACCTCGGTGGTGATCCAGCCCGCCAGCACGGCGATGAAACCGGCTGGGCTCATCAGCACGGCAAAGCGCAACAAGACGGCGCTCGCCGTCAATTGCCGACGATAGCGCTGCAGCAAACTCCACACCCCCACCAGCACCATGAGCACGCCAATGCCGACCATGATGCGAAAGCTCCAGAACACGATGGTGGCATTGGACCGCTCCTGCGGCGGCCAGGCCTTGAGACCTTTCACCGTACCATTCCAGTCGTGGGTCAAGATCAAGCTGCCGACCTTGGGCAATTCGACGGTGTAGTAGGTGGTCTCGGCCGCCATGCTCGGCCAGCCAACCAAGATCAGCGGTTGGCCGGCCCGCGTCTCCCAATGCCCCTCCATCGCCGCGACCTTGGCCGGCTGGTGCGCGAGCGTGTTCAGGCCATGCAGATCTCCCGCCACGATTTGCAGTGGCGCCACCAAGGCCGCCATCCACATGGCCATCGAGAACATGAGCCGCGCGCTTTCGTTGCCTCGGTCGCGCAGCAGATGATAGGCACCCACGCCGCCGACGACGAAGGCCGTGGTGAGGTAGGCGGCGAGCACCATGTGGACCAACCGATAGGGAAAGGAAGGATTGAAGATGATCGCCCACCAGTCCGCCGGCGCGAACTGTCCGGCGGCGTTGGTCACGTGGCCCGCCGGTGTTTGCATCCAGCTGTTGGCGGCAAGGATCCAGAACGCCGACAAGAACGTGCCCACGGCCACCATCAAGGTCGCAAAGCAGTGCAGACCCTTGCCGACCCGGTCCATGCCGAACAGCATCACGCCGAGGAAGCCTGCCTCCAGAAAAAAGGCCGACATCACTTCGTAGCCCATCAGCGGGCCGAGGATGGGTCCGGTCTTGTCGGAAAAGACGCTCCAGTTGGTGCCGAACTGGTAGCTCATGACGATGCCCGACACGACCCCCATGCCGAAGCTGATGGCAAAGATCTTCTTCCAGTAGTTGAACACCGCGATAAAGACGGGGCGGCTGGTGAAAAGCCAAAGTCCCTCGAGCACGGCGAGGTAGCTGGCAAGCCCAATGGTGAAGGCGGGAAAGACGATGTGAAATGAAACCGTAAAAGCAAACTGCAGCCGTGCCAACGTCAGCGCATCGAACGGCTCCATTGGCAAGGCCTCCTTTGCAGCTCCTCAACCGCGGTGCACACGCCCGGCCCGCAGCCACGCCCAGGCTTTATGCCTTGGCGGCCGAACCGCGCAGATCGGGCACCAGCACCTCCTCGTCCTCCGCCGCGCCCGTGCCGGGATCGTCGGGTGCCCGTGGCGGCACAAAAATCTTGGGTTCGGCGGCGGGGCGCGCGCGGCTGAGGGGCGCAGCCGCGGCGCGCACGTTTGGGCCCACCGAATTCGTGCGCAATGGCGCGCGCCGCTCAGTTTCTGGCTCGCCCGCCCCGGCTCGGCTGCTCCTTGCCGCCGCCGCGACCGCGGCCGGTGCCGGCGGCTCGATGGCAGGAGATTTGCGGGCAGCGGGCCGCGCGGTCCCCTCAGGGGCCTCGATGCTTACGGGTCCGTTCGGCGCCGCAATGGGTTGCGCCAAGCCATTGGCCGTCAGTTGCGAGGAGGGCCCGGCCGCCAATCCGACCAACGCCTCGACCTTGGCGGCCAACAGCGCGCCTCCGTCCGCGTCGACCGGCTCGACAGGAACGCGCCAACGAAAGGCATCGAGCGCTCCCGTCACGGGGGAGATCGGTGCCCACACGTCGGAGACGATGCCGTCCGCGGTCCAGGCCGGATCACGTGGCGCGTTGACCGCCCGCGCTAGCCACTCACGCACGCCACCGGCATTGCCGTGCTGCTCGCCCTCAATGCGCGCCATGAGCGTCGAGACACGTTGCGTGAGCCGTGCTCCGAGCAGAGGCTCTAGAGCCTTGCGCGCTTCGTCCCACTCGCGCGCCTCGATCGAGGCGATGGCAATGGCGATCGCTGCCTCGTTGTCTTGCGGGCTGAGACGTCCAAGGTGGCGCACCCGCGTCAACCGATCCCGCGGACTGTCGCCGGGCCGGGCGTAAGCATAGACCGTCGCCAGCTCCGGGTGCGGGGCAAGGCGCCAAGTCTTGAGCAGGACGCGCGCGGCGCGCGGTGTGTTTCCCTGCGAGGCAAGGATGCGTCCTGCAATCGCGGCCGCGGGCACGAGGTTTGGCGCCAATTTGTGCGCCTGCAAGGCCAACTCTAGCGCGCGCTCGGGCTCGGTGTCCTCCGCCGCTTGCGCTTTCGCCGTCAGCAGAACGGCGCGGCGCCGTTGCGCCACGGCCTTGTCGATCAAATTCTGACGCTGGGCGACCGCCAGGGTGGCGAGCGCGCCCTGCCAATCCTGGGCCTTGCACATCAAATCGAACAGGGCCTCGACGGGCCAGGCGAGCTTGCGATTGAGCTTCAGGGCACGTTCGGCAAATTGGCGCGCCGCCTCCGTTTCGCCTTCGCGCTTGGCCTCGAGGAAGAGGCCGCGCAACCCCAGTTGGGCGGTGTCCGGGGAGGCGAGCATGGCCTCGAAGATGCGTCGCGCGGTGCTCGCATCGCCGTTCAGTTGCGCCGCCTGGGCACGCAGCAGATGCGTGAGCGGCTCGTGGGGCAACGACTTACGGGCCTGTAGGGCATAGCGGGTGGCCAGGCTACCGTCGCCGGCGCCGATGGCGATGATGCCTCCCGAGATGGCATCGAGCCCACGCTGCAACCGCCGTCGCCGCATCAGGCGGCCGACCGCGCCGGGGCTGGCCCACACCTGGCGCAGAGCCGACCACACCAGCAGTAGCAGGACAACGAGCAGCAGCAGCAGCACAACGGCAAGGAAAACGCTGGTCTCGGCCACGTAGTCCTGCCACTCAACCACGATCGTCCCGGGTCGGTCGGCCAACCAGTGCAGGCCGGCGGCAACGGCGCTTACCGCAAGGAGAAAGATGAGAATACGGATCATTGCCGGCGATCCGTGCCGGCCGAAGCCGCTGCCAGCGAGCGCTTCAAAGCGGCTTCGGTATCGGCCAGAGCCTTGTCCACCTGATAGCGCATTTCGAGGCGGCGCAGCCAATCTTCCGCAACCAAGGCAGCCTTTGGCGGCAACTTCTTGCCTTGTGCCAAGACGTCGCCCAGTCGGTTCTCCTTGATCGCCGTTTCCATGCGGGCGATCGTTGCCTCCAGGCTACCGTCGTCGGCCGCCTGCCCACTCTTGCGCACGCGCACGATCGAGCGGGCACCCGACAGCAGCCGCTCGAGCAGCGGTGCATCCGCCGGCTCGGCCTCGGCATCGAGCATGCCATTGGCCACCTTGCGAAACGACGTTGCCAACTCCGACAGCGGCGGCAATCCCTCCGTGGCATAACGATCAAAAAGCGTCAGGTTCAAGCGATCGCCGGCGACCCTCTTGGCCGCGGCGAGCTCCATGGCAAAGCTGTCACCGCGCTCGATCGCGCGCTTGAGGTTGGACAACTCCAGCGACAGCACGACGCGCGAGGTGTTGGCGGTGCGGTCGGCCTCGGTCTTGAGGAACGCTTGCAGCTCCTTGTCGAGGCTGGCCACGCGGCCAGCGAGGGGAGCCAAATCTTCGGTCTTCGCCGTCGCTTTCAGGCCCCGCTCCAGATCGCCCTTCAGACCCTCGAGGCCGCCTTGCGCGGCGCGGAGCTGCTGCTCGAAACGGTCGAGGCGCTCGGCGAGCCGGGCGGCATCGGCCTTGGCAGCGGCGACCTGGCGCTCGAAGCGGTCGAGGCCCGAGCGCACGACCTCGCTCGTTTCGCCGGCACCCGAGACGGTGAGAGCCGTGATGGCGCTCTCGAGTTTGGCCAAGCGCTCGCCTATCTCGGGGGCAACTGCGCCGGCGTTGCCGAGGCGCTCCTCCAAAGCCTTGAGTTCGGCTGCGTGCTTGCCGCTCGCGGCATCAAGCGCGCCGGTGGACCGCGCCAAGGCGTCAACGCGATTGCGCAAATCCGGCAGTTGCGATTGGCCGCCGACGGTGCGCTCAAGCTCCGACACCCGGCCGGCCAGCGGCGCCACCTGACGCGCCGCACCGTGCTCGCCCCCACCTGTACCCATGAGGAGGAGGGTGGCCAGGACTGCGAGCAAGCCGCCGGCTAGCCCCGCCCCGACATGGCTCAGCACCGGTATGGCGCGATGGCTGGCGCGAAGGAAAGCCAAGGCCGCCGCCCATGAATTGCGCAGTGACGAAGTTGCCGATTTGGCGCCCGCCGCCGGCTTGGCCCCGACATCGGTGGCTTTCAGGTCGATGGTGGCATAGGGCCGGCTGGCGCCCTTGCCGGTTTCGTCCTTGCTGTCGGCCATCAGTGGATTCCTGAGCTCCGGGACCCCGCTGGCAACCTACGCGCAGCCATGCGCGGCGGACACTGTCGACAACGCGGCGCCACTTTTACTCGCGCGCTACCGCCCCGGCTAGTCCCCCGATTGTGCAGCCGTCTCATCGATCAGGGCAAGCACTTCTTCCAGCCGCGGCTCATCCGCGGTGACGACAACGATTGGGCCCAACGGCTGCAGCCGTCGCGCCACGGCCGCCGAGAGGCAGAAGTGCGGCAGCCCTCGCACGAACTCGGCGAGCCCGTGGGCGCGCACCAGCTTTGCGTAGACGGCGGCCGTGCGAGGCGAAAGCAGCATGATGCCGTCGATTTCGCCGCTCGCCAGCTGTTCCACCACCTCCCCGGCAAAACTGGCGGCCGCCTGCATACGGTAAACCACCCACTCCACGACGCGGAACCCATGCGCGGCGAGTTCCTCCTTCAGGTTCACGGCGAGCGTGTCCCCGGCAAGATGGGCGATCAGCCCCGCGGCGGGATCTACCACCGAGACGATATGAGTGATGAGCTCGCGCGCCGTGCCGGCGCCCGTCACCACCATCTCGAAACCGATGGCCCGCGCCTCGGCCGCGGTCGCCTTTCCCACCGTGAACAACGGCAGGGCGCGCGCCCGTGGAAGCATTGCGGTCGAACGCAGGGCGCGCAGCGCGTTGCGGCTGGTCGCCACTAACGCCTGTACGCCATCGAGCTCGATCCGATCGGCGCCTTCGAAGCTCACCTGGAGCAAGGGCTCCACCGTCGCCTCGTGTCCCATGTCCTCGAGCACGGCCTGCAATTTCAGGGCATCGGGCTCGGGACGTGTGACGAGCAGCCGCATCAGCCGAGGCTGCGCAGGAAATTCGGTCCGGCCTTGGCGATGAGTTCGGCGGCGGCGTCTTCGGCCAACCGGATCGCCTCCTGCGGACGCCCCTGCCGCACCGTCTCGTGCCACTCACGTCCGTCCGGGGTCAGGATCATACCGCGGAACAGGAGGCCATCATCGCTAAGCTCGGCGAGCCCGGCAATCGGCGTCCGGCAGGAGCCATCGAGCTTGGCTAGAAAGGCGCGCTCAGCGGCGACCGCCAAACCGGTCGGTTGGTGATTGATGGGTGCAATCAATTGCGCCATCGCGAAATCGTCGGCCCGGGTTTCGATCCCGACGGCGCCTTGAGCCACGGCCGGCAGCATCACGTCGACAGAGAGCGGCGAACTCACCCGATCCTGGAGGCCGAGACGATTGAGGCCGGCGATGGCGAGAATGGTTGCCTGCGCCACGCCCTCGGCAAGTTTGTTCAGCCGAGTCTCCACATTGCCCCGCAGCGACTGCACCTGAAGGTCGGGCCGCAGGCGTCGCACCTGCGCCTGCCGGCGTAACGACGAGGTGGCGACGACCGCGCCCGCGGGCAGATCGGTCAAGGTCGCAACCCCACGCCCGATAAAGGCGTCGCGTACGTCCTGGCGCGGCAGGTAGCAGGTGATGGCCAGTCCAGGCGGCAGCAGCGTCGGCATGTCCTTCATGGAATGTACGGCGATGTCGATCTCGCCTGCCAGCAGCGCCTCCTCGATCTCCTTGGTAAAAAAGCCCTTGCTGCCACCGGCCTCCGACAGCGGCCGATCCTGAATACGGTCGCCGGACGTGCGAATGACCCTGATATCGAAGGCATAGGCGCCGGGCGCATGCGCGGCAGCAAGTCGCGCCTCCACCTCTCGCGCTTGCGCCAGTGCCAGCGGCGAGCCCCGCGTGCCGATACGAACGGTCTTGGCTTGCACGGTCGATCGTTCCAGTGCTAGGCGGTGCCGGTCGGCAGGATCGCCATTAGCCTCATAGCAAGAACGCGGCGCCAGCGCCACCAATGCCCACAGCCTCCATAGCTCCTTTGCAGGCGCAACCGCGCCCGACCACGCGCGTGCTCGGCATTGAGACGAGCTGCGACGAAACCGCCGCCGCGGTCGTCGCGCGGGCCCCCGATGGCACAGGGCAAATCCTCGCCAACGTGGTGCGTGCCCAATGGGAAGAGCACCGCCGCTTTGGCGGGGTGGTGCCCGAAATTGCCGCCCGCGCGCACGTCGAATGCTTGGACGAAATCATCGCCGAGGCCATGCGCGCCGCCGCCATCAGCTTTGCCGAGCTGGACGCGGTGGCGGTCACGGCCGGACCGGGGCTGATCGGGGGCCTCCTGGTGGGCGCGATGACGGCCAAGGCCATCGCCGCGGTGCACCGCTTGCATCTCATCGCAGTCAACCATCTGGAAGCGCACGCGCTGACGGTCGGTTTGACCGAAGGCTTGCCACCGCCCTACCTCCTGTTGCTCGTCTCCGGCGGGCACACGCAGCTGCTGATCGTCCACGACGTCGCCCGCTATCAGCGTCTTGGCAGCACCATCGATGACGCCTTGGGCGAGGCCTTCGACAAGACGGCCAAGCTGTTGGGCCTGGGCTTTCCCGGCGGGGTGGCAGTGGAACGGGCGGCGGCTGCAGGTCGCGCTGGCCGCTTCAGATTGCCGCGACCGATGCTGGGGCGACCCGAGCCGCATTTCTCTTTCGCTGGCTTGAAGACCGCGGTGCGCCAGCAGGCCCGCGCGCTTATACCTTTGCAGGAGCAGGACGTTGCCGACCTGTGTGCTGAGTTTCAGGCCGCCGCCGCCGACAGCGTCGTCGATCGCGTGCAGCGCGCCATGGCGCTGGCCGCCCCCACCCTCGCGCCCGACACCGAGCACCATCTCGTGGTCGCGGGCGGGGTTGCCGCCAATGCGGCCCTGCGCCAGGCGCTGGCCGAGGCGGCTCGCCGGGCGGACTTTCGACTGCACGTGCCGCCGCCGGCGCTGTGCACCGACAATGCGGCAATGGTGGCCTGGGCGGGCGCGGAACGGCTGGCGCGTGGGCTCAGCGACGGGCTCGACTTCGAAGTACGTGCGCGCTGGCCGCTCGATCCCCACGCGGCACCCGCACTGGGCGCCGGCAAGCAGGGCGCCAAGGCCTGAGCCAAGGGTCTCAGCGCTCGCTCGGCACCAGTTCGAGGCTTAGATGCGCGCAGCGTCGCGCAAAATGCGCACGCTCACACGCTTACCGATCTTGCCGCCGTCGAGCACGCGGGCAATGTCATCGATGCCCGTGACGGTGTCCTGATCGAGGCTTAAAATGACGTCGCCTGGTTCCAGTCCCGCGCTCTGGGCCGGACTGCCGGACTGCACCTCGACCACGCGCACACCGGCCTGCTGGCCGAGCCCAAATTGCACGCGCAAGCGCTGCGGCAGGCTGACCTGATCACCGGCGACGCCCAGGCGCGCGCGACGCACCCGACCATGCTGTAGAATCTGCGTGATGACATGCTGGGCGGTGTTGGAGGCAACCGAGAAGCAGATGCCCTGCGCCCCCATGATCACGGCGGTATTGACGCCGATCACCTCGGCACGGGTGTTGACCAGCGGACCGCCCGAATTGCCCGGGTTGAGCGCCGCGTCAGTTTGGATCACGTCGCCAATCAGCCGCCCGTTCTGCGCGCGCAGCGACCGCCCCACGGCGCTGACGATGCCGGCGGTCACCGTCGACTCGAAACCCAGCGGATTGCCGATGGCAATGGCAATTTGCCCGGCCTTGATGAGCTTGGAATTGCCGAGCCGCGCCGCCGGTAGCCGATCGCTGGTCTCCGCCCGCAGCACGGCGATATCCGTGTCGGGGTCGCGGCCCAAGATGCGGGCGGAAAATGCCGCGCATCGATGGTGGCCAGTTCGATCGCACCGGCTCCCTCCACGACGTGGTTGTTGGTGAGAATCAGGCCGTCAGGCGATAGAATGCTACCCGACCCGGCGCCCTGCGCCACGTGCCCCTGCCGCACGCCCCTCACCCGCACTTGCACCACCGAAGGGGATACCTCCTCGACCACGCGTACCACGGCGCTCGAATAGGCATCGAGCAGCTCCTCCTCGGCGCTGGCGCGATCGGCAATTTCGGCCACCTCTTGCGTTTTGCGCCACAACTGCATGTGGCCACCTCCGGCTATGTTGGGAGCGATCGGGCCAATAATATAGGAAGCAAATTGCGTCCGGGGAGGGGCACCTGGTAGGCCACAAGCGGTGACAGCGGCAAGGCCGGCCCGACGGGCTTTAGTGGCCTGGATGGGTTGGGGGCGACCCGGCGCTCCTGGGAACCGGTTACGTCCCCAGGAAGCCTTGGAGGCGAGCCATCAGCGGCCCTATCAGGCCAAGCTGCACAGCATGGTGGCGCTCGACTTGTCGTGGTTGGGGGGTGCGTCTTCGACGTTGAGCGATTTGACGACGCCGTCCTCCACGATCATCGAATAGCGCTTGGACCGAACCCCGAGGCCGCGCGCCGACAGATCGATCTCAAGACCGAGCTTTTTGGCGAACTCGGCGCTGCCGTCGGCCAACATCAGGATTTTATCGTCGGCCTTGGAATCCTTGGCCCAGTGGCTGAGAACGAAAATGTCGTTGGTTGACGTGCAGGCGACCGTCTCAAAACCCTTGCGCTTCAGTTCGTCGTAATTGGCGACAAAGCCGGCCATGTGGTGCTTGTGACAGGTGGGCGTATAGGCGCCCGGCACGGCGAACAATGCCACCTTCTTGCCAGCGAATACTTCGGTGGTTTTGGTGGGTTTGGGACCTTCGGCCGACATGGTCATGAAGGTCGTGTCGGGCAGCCGGTCGCCGACCTTGATCGTCATGGGGTAATCCTTTCCTAGTGTGAACGCTCTCGGACATCCTTTGTGAGCGCGGCCAACTTAGGCGCTAGCGCAAGGCAAGCCAAGCCGCCCCTAGTCGAGCCTCACGCTTGCCTCGCTCGCTCCGCTGTCGCTGACGAGGGTCACGATAAGCTCCTTACCCTTGAGCTCCTCGGCATTGCCGGCGCGCGAAAGGTCGACCAGAAAGCGAACCTGGCCATCGCTGCCGCCGGCCAGCTTTTTCGCCATTGGCACGAAGATGCCGTCGGGGGCTTCGATAAAGACATCGGCGCCGGCGCCACCGCCTGGAAATTTGGCTTCGATCTCCAGGCTTGGGGAGGGGCCGGCAAGCTTCGGCGTCACCCGGAGCAGTTTCGGGTCGCCGGCCCGTCGCTTCGCTTGCACGCGCGGCACGCGCTCGAAGGCGGCGGTGATCGCGGGCGCGCCCGCCGTCGGCGCTGGTGGCACGGTCAAGGCAAGGGAAGCCTGCGCGGGGATGCAGATTTCGCGGCAGACGGCGAATTCGAGGGCGAGCCGCAACTCCACCGCCTCGGCGGGGACTTTTGGAGTGACCTCGATCGGGAACAGCACGGTCGTCTTGTAGCCGATCATTTCGGCCGCCGGATCGACCAGCCGCATGGGCGCCGGGTAGGCCACCTTGATCGATGCCGTATTGCTGGAACCCGACCAATCGAAGCTCGGTGGAACGCCGGCCTCTCCTGGATTGCGCCAATACGTCTTCCAGCCCTCGGCCATCGTGATCTCGACGCCGGCAAGCAAGGCTTTTCCCGGATGGGCGGCGTCTGCACCCGCCAACAACCGCACCCGCGCAGCTTGCGCCTCGATCCACGGCGTGGCGGCAGCACTGGGCTCGGCGGCCCCCGCCGGGGCGAACCAGCCCAGCAGCAGAATTGCCAGGACGCCAACCCTGCGGCCGTTGCCGTGCATCAACACCTCACCTCGCCAAATCCTCAGCATCCCCTGCCGAAACGGTGGCAAATCCTATGCCACGCGGGCGCGCAGCACAAACTCAAGAGTCCTCGACTTTAGCGTGAACTCGTCCCCCTCTTCACAGCCGCACCGTTCAGGCGTTAGTCTTCGCCCATGCGCACGGCAAGACATCGCAAGGACATGCAGGCGAGCTATCTGGACGGGCAGCTGCTGGTGGCCATGCCGCTGATGACCGACAAAAGGTTTTCCCGCTCCGTGATCTATATGTGTGCGCACTCCGACAAAGGCGCCATGGGACTCATCATCAATCAGAAGGCGCCGCATATCAGCTTTCGTGAATTGTTGGGTCAGCTCAACATCTCCACGCGCGATCCCGACAGGATCGCGCGTGACTTGATCGACGTCAGTGTGCATGTCGGCGGTCCCGTCGAAACCGGACGCGGTTTCGTCTTGCACAGTTCCGACTACTACGCGGCCGATTCCACCCTCGCGATCGATGACACTGTCTCGCTCACGGCGACGGTCGACATCCTCAAGGCCATCGCCGCCGGCCGCGGCCCCGGCCGCGCGATTTTGGCCCTCGGTTATGCCGGTTGGCGCGCCGGGCAGCTCGAGAGCGAAATTACCGCCAACGGCTGGCTGCACTGCCCTGCCGATCCCGAACTCTTGTTTGATTGCGCGCTTGATCAAAAGTATGAGCGGGCGCTCTCCAAGATCGGCATCGACCCGTCGCATCTCGTGAGCGTGGCGGGGCACGCCTGAGCGCGCAGGCGTTGGCCCAGAGCTTTTCGTAAAACCTGTTAGCCCTGCGGTGGCTTCGTGGCGCTGCCGGCGGCATCCGTCTCAGCCACGTCGCGCACCACCGGCGCCGCCGTCTGCCGCCCGGCGAGGCGGGCCAGACTTTCGGCGATCGCCGGCGGCAGCGTCGAAAAATCGGCACCGGGGCGACCATTGGGCCGCGGCGGCGCGGCGGTGACGCCGCGGTGCGCGGCAGCGGAGGAGGAGGCGGCGCGGCGGGTGGCGCCGCGGTGCGCGGCAGCGGAGGAGGAGGCGCCGCCGGCGGCGTACCCGGTCGTGCAGGAAGGGGGGGATGGCCGCCATTGCGGGGCGGCAGCGGCGGACCCTTTGCTCGTTGCGGCGGGCCGACCGGCCCTGGCGGCGGCGGCGCTTGTGTTCCCGGCGGCGGGCTCACCGGGCCTGGCGGCGGTGGGCCGCCGCGGCGCGCCGTCGGTGGCGCCTGCACCCCCTTGCCTGGCGGTGGCGGTGCCGGGACGGGCGCGGCCTTGGCGCCGCCGCGATCCGCGGCCGCCGGTGGCAGCGGCCGTAATGGCGGGCCAGCCCCCGGCCGTCCCGGCGGCAGGGGGGGTGGCAGCCGCGGGCGGCGCTCGTTGGGGCGGGCGACAAGAGCGGGGCCCCCGGCCGAGGGCGGCGGCTTGGCGGCGCCCTCCGAGGACGGCACCCTGCTGGCTGGCGCGGCGGCCAACGGCAGCGGGGCCGGCTTGGCAGCCACGGCGGGCTCGGGCAGCGCCACCTCCTCGGCGGGGCGATGCCGTCGGCGGAAGAGTGCACTTTTTTTCAGGCGGCGCTCGACCTTGCGGGCGACCTTGATCAGTTGCATCACTTCGCGCTCGGACATCGGCGCACCATAGTAGGGTCCCTGCCCGTACTCGCAACCGATCGAGCGCAGGAAGGCGACGTCCTCCTCGGTTTCGACGCCCTCCGTCACCACCTTCTTGCCGAGCTCGTGGGACAGGGCCACGACCGAGCGCAAAATCGCCGAGCCGGCACCGTTTTGACTGCCGGCCTGGATGAAGGCGCGATCGATCTTCACCGCGTCGAAGGTAAATTGATTGAGATAGGACAGCGCGGAAAAGCCGGTGCCGAAATCGTCGAGCGAGAGGCCGGCACCGCAATCGGCAAGCTGAGCCAACACGCCGGTGGCCCGTTCCGGATTGTCCATCACCAAAGCTTCTGGAATTTCAAGTCGCAGCGAACCCTTGGGCACGACAGCACGGGCCAGCAGGCGGCGCAGTTCTTGGGCAAGCTCGGGACGGAAGAGCTGACGGCTGGCAATGTTCACGCTGGCGAATAGGGGTAGGTCCGGGCGTGGCAACTCCTTTTGCCAACGGGCAACGTCGCGCAGCGCTTGCATCAACACAAACGAGCCGAGACCAACAATGAGATCGCTGTCCTCGGCGATGGGCATGAATTGGCTGGGATCGAGCGTCCCCTGGCTCGGGTGATCCCAGTAAAGCTGCACCTCGAAGCCAGCCAATACCTCCGTCGCGAGGTAGAAGATCGGCTGATAGACGACCCCAATTTGCTTTTTCTCCAGCGCCCGCCGCAGCTCGGCTTCCAGCGCCACTCGACCATCCTTGTCGCGGCGCATCTCGGCGCTAAAAATCTCGATTCGATCGGTGCCCATGCGCTTGGCGCGATACATGGCGATCTTGGCTTCGCGCAGCAGCTCGGCAGGATCTTCGTCGGGCCCGTCGTAGAGCGAAATCCCAATCGAGGCGGTCAGCACGATGTCTTGCCCGGCGATGTCGATGGGCGCGCGCAGCGACCGGCGTACCTGCTCCGCTAGGATCGCCAGCTCACGCGGGTCGGACTGATTGAGCAGCAGCAGCGCGAATTGGTTGCCGCCTACCCGCGCCAGCGTATCGTGCGGCCCGAGGTGACGGCCGAGCCGTCGCGCGACGGTCAAAAGCAGACTGTCTCCCACCACCAGTCCGTGTGTCGCATTCACCGCCCGGAATTTGTCGACGTCGACAAAGAGCAGGGCCGGCCGCACCAAAGGCTCAAGCGTTGCGCGCTTGGCCGCGATTGCCAGGCGGTCGAGAAACAGCTCGCGATTAGGTAGCCCCGTCAGGCTGTCGTTGACGGCGTCAAACAACAAACGTTCCTGGGCGCGCTTGGCATCGGTGACCTCGCGCATCAATCCGACATAGCGCAGGTGTCGTCGATCCGAGACCGGGACGCTGGCCGCCTCTAGATCGAACCAGCGATAGGAGTTATCGGCATGCCGCAGACGCAGGTCCAGCCGCATCTCACCGCCCGCCTGCTCGCGCACTGACCACATCAGCACTTTCAAGCGCTCGGCGTCGGCGGGATGCATGTAGCGCAGGAACTCGGTGGTTTTGGCGGACAACAAGCCGGGCTTGAGGCCCAAAATTGCCTCCACCAGTGGACTGACTTTGATTTCATCGCGACGCGCATTCCATTCCCATACGGCGGCTCCAGCGCCGTCGACCGCCAGCGAGCGCAGCTTCTCATCGTCAGGCTGGGCGCCATAAAGGGGCTCGAAGGAACGAAAGGCATATTGCGTGACGGTGAACCCGATCAGCACGACGATGAGGACGAGGCCGGCGGCCAGGCCAAACACGACAATGTCGCCGGCGAGCCTACCCGTGAACGTGGCGCCAGCGCCGAACAGCCACACCAGCAGGAACATCCAGCTCGGCACCAAGGACAACGCGCGATCCTGGCCTCGCAGAGCCAACAAAAGGATCAGGGCTGCTCCGCCGCCGGCAATGGCAATGCTGGAAAGGCGGGCAAAGGTGGCAGCCAATCGCGGATCGAGAAACGCCACGGCGATGAGGACGAGCTGCGCGGCCATCCAAAGCGCAAGCAGCGAGCGCAGAAAGCCGTGCCAGGAGGACAGACGCAGAAAGGTGTAAAGGAACACGAGCAGCGTTGCGGCCATCGCCGCCTCGCAGGCCGCCCGATACTGGGCCGTATCCTCCGGACGCATATTGAAGAGCTTGTGCCAGAAGCCAAAATCGACGCACAAATAGGCAAGAACGCACCAAGTAAAGATGGCTGCCGTGGGAAAGATGGCCTTGTGATTGGCGGCAAAAACCACCGTCAGAAAGATGGCAAGCAACCCCGTAATGCCGAGCAGGATGCCGTTGAAGAGCTGCCGGTCGCGGGCGCGCTGCTCGTACTCGACGGCCTTCCAGAGGTAGAGGCGGGTGAACCGGTCGGAGAAGAGCTCGGCGACGAAGGTGACGGTCTGGCCGGGCTCGACGGATAAGCGGAATACGTCCGCCCGGTCATTCTTAATGCGCTCGGGAACATAACCCAGCGATGGCGTCACCGCATCGATGCGCCTGGCGTCGAGCCCCGGCCAGACGATCCCCGAACCCACGGCACTGTAGCGGTCCGCGACCAGCCAACGCTCGATCGGCTTGTCGGTCGGATTACTGAGGGCGAAGACGAACCAACTGGGGCTCGTGCCCGGCGTAATGGCCCTCACGGACATCGGGCCGGCCGTCCCATCGGCCCCGGGTGCCGTTTCGATGCGCAGGTTGTCCCCGCGCCCTTCGTAGGCTTCTCCGAGCCCCGTGATGTCGATCCGCTCGAGTTCGGGATCGATTTCGATGGCCTTGAGGGCGTTGGCGGCGCCCAGTTGGAGCAAGAGGGCCGCCAGGGCGGCGAAGCAAAGACAAAGGGCGCGCAGCGCCCGCGCGCCGCCACCCTGCCTGCCGTCCCCTGATAACCCCCTCGACATCCAGCTCCTTTGCGATGCGGCTAGCGGCGCAGGTCGTCCTGCAGCAGGGCAAACAGATCATGATCCTGCCAGACGCCGTTGATCTTGAGATAGCGACGCGCGCGCCCCTCGCGCACAAATCCGGCCTTTTCCAAGACGCGCGCGGAGGCAACGTTGTGCGGCAGACAGGCGGCCTCGAGCCGATGCAGTGCCAAGACGTCGAAGGCGAACGGCAACACGCAACGCACGGCATGGGTCATGTAGCCCCGCCGCGTATGCGGAAGGCCGATCCAGTAGCCGACCGAGGCGGCCTGAGAGACGCCGCGCCTGACGTTACTGACGGTCAGACCGCCAAGCAGAATGTCGTCGGTGCGGAAAATGAAGAAGGCGTAACCCTGATCCTCGCGCAGTTCGCGCTGATATTGACGCAGGCGGCGTCGAAAGGCGGAACGCGCCAACTCATCGCGGGCCCACTGCGGCTCCCAGCCGACGAGATGCTCACGGCTCAGCGCGCGCAATTGCGCCCACGCCGCATAGTCCGTCATGGTCGGATGACGCAAATAGACGTCGGTGCCGCGGACTTCGGTTTCCGCATCGATGCCCGTTGAGGCTCGCAAGAACGCCATGTCTTCCCCTCCGAACCGCTCCTTCGGTTCTGCACCCAACTTTGTTCGGGCTTAGGCGATCGCCATAGCTTCGGCCAGTCGCGCATAACTATCGCTTTTACGGCCGGCGCCGACAATGGCCACTGACGGCCGGGTGCCCGTAACCAGTTTGCTCGCCAGCGTCCTGACGGCCTCCGGGGAAACGCCCTCGATGCGCTCGACCAGCTCGGGAGTGTCGATCAAGCGATCAAACAGAAGCAACTGGCGGGCCATTTGCTCGGCGCGGGCCGATGAGCTCTCAAGCCCCATTAGCAGGCCGGCCTTGAGTTGTGCCTTGGAGCGGGCCATTTCCGCCTCTTTTGGCTTCTCGCCGGCGGCGCGTTTGAACTCGGCCCCCACGACCTCAATGAGCTCACGCATCAGGTCCGCTCCGGTTGCCGCATGCAGGCCGAACAGTCCCGAATCGGCCAGCGCCCAGCAGCTCGAATAGATGGCATAGCACAGGCCTCGCCGTTCCCTTACTTCCTGAAACAATCGCGATGACATGCCGCCGCCGAACAGGCCCGAAAACACCTGTGCGGTGTAAAACTCCTCCTGCCGATAGGACGGGCCAGGGAAGGCCAGGACCAGATGACTTTGCTCGAACGGCTTCGGCGACGTGCGCGTCCCACCCGTGTAGCGTGCCGGCTCGAATCGCCCGCACGCGCCGCCATTCATGCCCCCGAATAGGGCCTCAGCGTGGCGCATCAGGACGGCATGATCGACCTTGCCGGCGGCGGCCAGCACCAAGCGCGAGGCGCAGTAATTGGCCTTGAGGAACGCCCGGAGCTCGACGGCGCCGAAGCGAGCCACACTTTGCTGCGTGCCCAGGATCGGCCGCCCAATCGCCTGTCCCGGAAAGGCGGCCTCCTGCAGCATCTCGTAGGCGATTTCATCGGGGCTGTCGCGCGTTGCCGCGATCTCTTGCAGGATGACTTCCCGCTCGCGCTCGAGCTCGTCTTGCGCATAGCGCGGTTGCTGCAGGATATCGGCCAAAATATCGAGCGCGATGGCGATGTCGGCCCTGAGAACGCGCGCGAAGTAGGCCGTGGTCTCCAGAACTCGTTGCCGCGTTGAGTTCGCCGCCGACCGCTTCAATCTCCTCGGCGATATCGCTGGCGCTGCGCCGCTCGGTGCCCTTGAAGGCCATATGTTCCAGCAGGTGCGAAATCCCGTGCTCGGCGATGCTCTCGTGCCGGGCGCCGGCTGCAATCCACACCCCAAGCGATACCGTCTCCACATGAGGCATATGGTGCGATACCACGCGCAAGCCATTGGGCAATCGCGCAAGCTCCGTCGTCATGGTCCTGGCCCCCAAACGGTTGTGGCGCACCTCTCGACGTAGCGTTGCACCGCGCCAAGGTCATTGGGCAATGTCGCCACGCGCTCCGGCCCCGACAGCAGGCCATCCAATCGGCCCGGCAACGCCGGCCGCTCGCCCGTAATCGCCTCCAGAGCCTCGGGAAATTTGGCCGGATGGGCGGTGGCAAGGGCGATGTGGACAACGGACTCGGATCGCGAGGTCGCCGTTGCCGTCCTCTCCGCTGCCACCACCGCGCAGGCGCTATGCGGGTCGAGCAGATAGCCGCTTTGCGCCTTGAGGCGCCGAATGCAGGCGCCGACCGCCGCCTGATCGACGCGCTCGGCGATGAAGGCCTCGCGGTAGGGTTGCATCGCCTCGTCAAGCCCGATCGATCGACTTTGCTGCAAGCCCTGCATTTTGCTGCGCACGAACGCCGCATCGCGCCCGCTGGCCTCAAACAGAAAGCGCTCGAAGTTGGAGGCAACCTGGATATCCATGGAGGGCGATGAGGTGGCAACCACGTCGGAGAGGGCATACGTCCCCGTGCTCCAGGCGCGCGCCAGGATGTCGTTTTCGTTGGTGGCGATCACCAACCGTTCTGCCGGTAAGCCGATGGCCTTGGCGACATAGCCGGCAAACACGTCGCCGAAATTGCCGGTGGGAACCGAAAAGGCGACGCGCCGCGCCGGGCCGCCGAGGGCGACGGCGGCGACGAAATAGTAGGTGAGCTGAGCAACGATGCGCGCCCAATTGATCGAGTTTACGGCGGCCAGTTGCAAGCGGTCGCGGAAGCGCAAATCGTTGAACATCGCCTTCACCAGGGCCTGGCAATCATCGAAGGTACCCTCGATTGCCAGGGCATTGACATTGGCCTCGGTGGGCGTGGTCATCATGCGCCGCTGCACCTCGGAGATGCGGCCTTTTGGGAACAGCACCACCACGTTGACGCGGGCCAAGCCGCGGAACGCCTCGATGGCGGCCCCGCCGGTGTCGCCCGAGGTCGCCGCCACGATGCTCACGCGCTCGCCGCGTCGGGCCAGCACATGGTCCATAAGACGCCCCAGCAGCTGCATCGCCAGATCCTTGAAGGCGAGCGTCGGGCCGTGGAAGAGCTCCAGGACCCAAAGGCTACGGTCAATCTGGCGCAGCGGCGTGACGGCCGGGTGGGAAAAGCGGGCGTAGGCCTGCCTGGCAATGCCGATCAAGTCTGTGCGCGCCAGGCTGGCCCCGACGAACGGCTGCAATAGGCGGGCGGCCACGTCGGCAAACGGCTGGCCGGCGAAGTCGGCGATACTCTGGGGCGAAAGGCTGGGCCAGAGGGCGGGCATATAAAGCCCGCCGTCGCGGGCAAGACCCGCCAGCAGCACATCTTCAAATCCCAGTCTTGGCGCTTCGCCTCGGGTGGAAAGGTACTGCAAATTCTCGCTCTTTCGGGCTTTGTCGCGACCTTGAACCTTGAACCCTATGCCGTCGGCGCCGCGCTTAACAAGGCGAAGCGTCGTTTCTTAAGGGCCGTGGGGGTCCGGGCCCTCCATTCTGGCCCCCCCAAGGCGAAACCGATGGCGGGCAAAGACTAAATAAACGGCGATCAGGGCCAACGCGAGCGCAAACCAAGTGAAGGCATACTCCAGATGCCGATTGGGCAGGTCGAGCCGGGTGACCCCGCCACGCGGCAGGCCCCCGGGCGGCAAGGGCTGCTGATCGACCTCCAGGCGGAACGGCAAGCTGTCCGGCGCTTCCGCGCCGAAGGCCGAGGGCGTCATCTGGGCGAGATTAGGCCAGTACCACAGGTTGCCCGCCGCATCATTGGCGGGGGTAAACATCCCGGGGGTCAGCGGCCCGCGGATCAGACCGCGCACCTCCGTCTCGCCGGCGACCTGACCCAAGGCGCGCCGTTGTGGCGGTTTGTGGGCATCGTCGACCCAACCACGGTTCACCCACAGGATGCGGCCGGGGGAAATCTCCAAGGGGGTGTAGACATGCCAACCAAGGCCCGCGGGTTGCGGGGCGTAAAGGTAGCGTTCCTGATCGTGGTGGAAGCGACCTCGGGCCACGGCATGCAGGTATTCGACGTCCCCGTTGGTGTGCCACCGGCGTTCGACCGCCGCCAGGCTTATTGGCTCGGCGGCAACCCGGGCCGTGAGACGCGCGAGCAGCGCTTCTTTCCACGCCAGACGCTCAAGCTGCCACAGCCCAAGGCCGATCAGCCCGGCCAGCGCGGCCAGAACCGCAATCGACGCCCCCACCAATCGCGCTTGTCGCAGCCGCTGCCACATGATGCCTATTTCAGTGGGGCGTGAGCCGCCCCTCTTCGGCCTGGTGCCTATACTGCAGGGCGATCAGGCTCGCCTTCAGGACGCGCAGGATGCCGAAGGCGAGGAGCGGGGTTAGCCCGCCCCATAGCACAATGTGCACCCAAACCGGCGCGCCCAGCTTGAATTCGACCAACAGCGCCCCGCCCAACACCAGGAAACCCAGGATAAAGATGGCAAACACCGCCGGACCGTCGCCTGCGTCGGCAAAAGCATAGCTCAGGCCGCACGGGCCGCAGCTCTCGCGCACGGCAAGACCGCCCGCAAACAGTGCGCCCTTGCCGCAGCGCGGGCAGCGGCCTTTGAGGCCGCAGACAAAAGGGGATGGCGCTTCAGGCATGCCGGATCTCGCTCAGCTGCGCCTGGCACGCAATTGGGTCGCGCGCGCCGCACCACCGGCAACCCCCGGGTGCGGCCCGCGTGTCGCCGCAGCGCCAGGGCCAGGTCAAGGCATAGGTTCAGTGCGCCAGCGGCGTGCCTGCCCCCCACACGTAGATGCACAGGAAGAGGAACAGCCAGACCACGTCGACGAAGTGCCAATACCAGGCCGCGGCCTCGAAGCCAAAGTGCTGTTTGGGCGAAAAATGGCCCGCCAGGGCCCGACAGAGGCACACGGTTAGGAACATCGTACCGATCAAGACATGGGCGCCGTGGAAGCCCGTGGCCATAAAGAAGGTCGAGCCGTAGATGTGGCCGGCATACTTGAAGCCGGCGTGGGCATACTCGTAGGCCTGACAAGCGGTGAATAGGATGCCCAGAATGATGGTGACCAGCAGGCCCCACTTGAGCCCCCGTCGATCATTTTGCAAGAGCGCGTGATGGGCCCAGGTCACCGTCGTGCCCGAGGTGAGCAGGATCAGCGTATTGACCAACGGCAGGCCCCAGGGATCGAAGGTGCCGTGGAATAAGGTTCCATCCGGTTTGGGCGGCCAGTGCCCGCCGGTGAGCGCATTACGCTCAACCATGCCGATCACTTCCTTGCTTGTCTCGATCGCGCCGTCGGGCGCGGTGATATCGAGGGGATAGACCGCGGCCGGGAACAAGGCGACATCGAAATAGGCCCAGAACCAGGCCACGAAGAACATCACCTCGGAAGCGATAAACATGATCATGCCGTAGCGCAGATGCAGCTGCACTACCGGGGTGTGGTCGCCGCCGTGGGCCTCGCGGATCACATCGCGCCACCATACCCACATGGTGAACAATAGACCCAGCACGCCGGCGGCGAACACGAATGGACCTTTGATCCCGAACAGGCCCTCGCCGCCGCCCATCGACCGCATCCAGATGATGAGACCGACCGCCGTTACAAAGCCGGCGGTCGCCCCGACGGCCGGCCATGGGCTCGGGTTCACGAGGTGATAGTCATGGTGCTTTGCGTGCGTGTCGGCCATCTCTGTTCCAACTCCCTAAACCCTTCGCGGCGTCGCGCCAGGTGTTTCGACGATTTCTATCCGGCCGTACCCCGTGTGGCAGCGGGCGTTCCCCGCGCCGGGCCGGCGGCCCCATCACCCGTGCGTCCGGCAAGGCCCGCTTTGCCCTCCACGGGATAGAACGTATAGGACAGCACGATCAGCGAAATCGACCGTCCATCCCGATCCGACACGATCTGTGGGTCGATGAAGAAGCTTACCGGCATCTCGACCGACTGGCCGGGCTCCAGCACTTGCTCAGCAAAGCAGAAGCATTGGATCTTGTTGAAAAAGCCCCCCGCCGGCTCTGGCGTGACGTTGAAGGTCGCCATCCCCGTCACCGCGTGATCCGCGAGGTTGGTCGCACGATAGAAGGCCAAGGCGTTTTCGCCGATTTTGACGTCGAGCGTGGACTGCACCGGTTCAAAGCGCCAGGGCATGCCGGGCGTAACATTGGCATCGAAGCGAACGGTGATGGTCTTATCGATGCTCGCCTCGGAGGCGTGCAGCGCCCGCTGCGGCGTGCCGGCAAAACCCGTCGCCTCGCAGAACAGCCGGTAGAGCGGGACCGAGGCAAAGGCCGCCCCCACCATCACGACGACGAGCGCAACGCAGCAAAGAGCGACGGTGCGGTCTCGGTGGTCCTTGCGGCCCTGGCTTTGCCCATGCGCCATGGTTGTCAGCCTAACAGCGGTTTCACTAGAGCGGGCGGTTCATGACGTTGCCGCCCAGGCGGGCGATCGTGGCGATGTAGAACAAGATCACGAGTGCCGCCAGCGCCAACGCGATCGCAACCGACCTCGTCTTGCGCCGTCGTTCCCATTCGCGTTGCTCCTCATCGCTCACGCGAGCGAAACTCCCGACAAGCCCAGATATCGGCCGAACGCCGCCTCCAACAGGAGCACGGCAAACAGCACGAACAAATAGACGATCGAATAGGCAAACAGGCGTCGGGCGGCCCGATCGGCCTCGCGGCCCTCGCGCACCCTATGCACGGCGAGCGCCAAGGAGAGAAGGATACCGCCCGCAATAATGGCGCTCAGCGCATAGATCGGACCACCCAGGTCCAAGAGCGCCGGTAGGAACGCGACCATCACCAGCAGTGCCGAGTAAATCACGATCTGCTTGCGCGTCTCGTCGGCACCCGCCACCACCGGCAGCATTGGCACCCCGGCGCGCTCGTAGTCGCGGGTGCGATAAAGGGCCAGAGCCCAGAAATGCGGCGGCGTCCACATGAAGATGATCAAAAACAGCACGACGCTTTCGAGGCCGATACCGCCGGTCGCCGCGGCCCAACCGATCATGGGCGGGAAGGCGCCGGCGGCGCCACCAATGACGATGTTCTGCGGCGTCCTGCGTTTTAGCCAAATGGTATAGACGAACACATAGAAGGCGATGGTGAGCGCCAGCAGCCCGCCGGCAACCCAGTTCACAACCAGGCCGAGCGTCGTCACCGAACCGATGGCTAGGATCACGCCAAAGGTTAGCGCTTCCTCACGGCTCACGGCCCCGCGCGGAATAGGTCGGGCCGCCGTGCGCTGCATGCGCGCATCGATGTCTGCATCGTACCACATGTTGAGCGCACCGGAGGCCCCCGCCCCGACGGCGATACACAAGATGGCAATGCTGGCAAGAACGGGGTTGCGTGAGCCCGGCGCCAGCATCATCCCCGTGAACGCCGTGAACACGACCAACGACATCACGCGCGGTTTCATCAGGGCAATGAAATCGGCCACGCTGGCCCCGACCAGGTTCACCGGTCGTGCGCTGCTCAAGGGAATGCCTAGTTCGGCCATGTCGCTTCAGTCGGGTGGGGCGCGAAGGAGCGCCTCAGTGATGCGCACTTTGCTGCAAGGTCGGCAAGCGCTCGTAGGAGTGGAAGGCCGGTGGCGACGGCAACGTCCACTCCAGCGTCGTGGCGCCAACGCCCCACGGGTTGTTGGCGGCTTTGACCTTGGCGACGAAGTAGGCATAGAGCATCGCCAGTACGAACAGGAGCGTGCCGGTGGCGGTAATGTAGGAACCGACCGAGGACCACCAATTCCAGTAGGCAAAGGCATCGGGATAGTCGGAGTAACGCCGCGGCATGCCGGCCAGCCCGAGGAAATGCTGCGGGAAAAAGAGCACGTTGGCACCGATGAAAGTGAGCCAGAAGTGCAATTTCCCGAGCGCCTCGTTGTACATGTAGCCGGTCATCTTCGGGAACCAGTAGTACCAGCCGGCAAAGATCGTGAAGACGGCCCCGAGCGAAAGCACGTAGTGGAAGTGGGCCACCACGTAATAGGTGTCGTGCAGCGCGCGATCGACGCCGGCGTTGGCGAGCATGATGCCGGTGACACCGCCGAGCGTGAACAAAAAGATAAAGCCGAGCGCCCACAACATGGGTACGCGAAATTGGATCGAGCCGCCCCACATGGTGGCAATCCAGGAAAAGATCTTCACGCCCGTCGGCACAGCGATCACCATGGTGGCGAACACGAAATAGGCTTGCGCGTCGACGCCCATGCCCGACACGAACATGTGATGTGCCCAAACGATGAAGCCGATGAAGCCGATCGCCACCATGGCGTAGGCCATACCGAGGTAACCGAACACCGGCTTGCGCGAGAAGGTGGAAACGATGTGACTGATCATGCCGAAGCCCGGCAAGATCAGGATATAGACTTCCGGGTGCCCGAAGAACCAGAATAGATGCTGGTAGAGCAGGGGATCACCGCCCCCCGCTGCGTTGAAGAAGGTGGTGCCAAAATTCCGGTCGGTCAGCAGCATGGTTATGGCGCCGGCGAGCACCGGCAGCGCTAGCAACAACAAGAAGGCCGTTACCAGCACGCTCCACACGAACAAGGGCATCTTGTGCAGGGTCATGCCCGGCGCGCGCATGTTGAATATCGTGGTGATGAAATTGATCGCGCCCAGAATGGAGGAGGCGCCCGCCAAATGCAGGGCAAGAATCGCGAAATCCATCGACGGGCCAGGATGCCCGCTGGTCGATAGCGGCGCATAGACGGTCCAGCCGGCGCCGACACCATTCATGCCCGGCGGTCCCTCGACGAACATCGAGATGATGAGCAGCGAGAAGGAGGCCGGCAGCAGCCAGAACGAGATATTGTTCATGCGCGGGAAGGCCATGTCCGGCGCGCCGATCATCAGCGGCACGAACCAGTTGCCGAAGCCGCCGATCATTGCCGGCATCACCATGAAGAACACCATGATCAGGCCATGCCCGGTCACGAACACGTTGAAGGTGTGACCGTTGGCGAAATATTGCAGCCCGGGCTCCTGCAGCTCCATGCGCATGCCCACCGACAAGAACCCACCCACCAGTCCGCCCATGATGGCAAACAGCAGGTACATCGTCCCGATGTCCTTATGGTTGGTGGAATTGAGCCAGCGCCCGATCCCGTAGGGAGTGTGGGCATGGTCATGGCCATGATCTGCGTGAGCCGCCGACTTCTCTGCCATTCGAGCACCTTCGCCTTCCATTACCCTGCCGCGCAGGCGGCACCTGTCGACCATGCAGCCAGTGACTATCGCGCCTCGGCCGTCCGTTTAGTCCCCGCCAGTTCGACGGCCGCGTTGCGAATGATCTCCTTGGCGCGTTTGCGGTCACGCGCCTTCAGCGCCCCCGCCCAATCGGCAAACACCTTTTCCTTTACCACGCGCACCGCGATCGGCATGAAGGCATGGTCTTTGCCGCACAGTTCCGAGCACTGGCCGAAGTATAGACCTTCCGCGGTGGCCTTGAACCAGGTTGCCGTAATGCGGCCAGGCACCGCGTCGACCTTCGATCCGAACGACGGAATGGTCCAGGAATGGATGACGTCAGTCGAGGTCACCAGGACGTGGACCACTTTGTTGACCGGAACCAAGATTTCATTGTCGACGGCCAGATTGCGCGGCACCTGATCGGCCGGCATTCCTGCCTTGATGGCGTCCTCGCGTTCGCCGTCCTGCAGCATTACCAAATCGACGCTGATCCCCTGATCGGGGTACTCGTGCGTCCAGTTCCAGGTATGGCCGACGGCCTTAATGGTCAGGTCCGGCGGCGGGTAGGTGTACTGGTCGAACAACAGCTTGAAGGAGGGGATCGCGATTGCGACCAGAATGAAGACGGGTATGACTGTCCAGAGCACTTCGACCGTGGTGTTGTGCGTCGTGCGCGAGGGCGTTGGGTTGCGCTTTTCGCTGAACCGCCACATCACGTAGACCAACAGCAGGAGCACGAAAGCCGTAATGGTGATGATGATGACGTTGACGTAGTCGTGCACCCGGTGGATTTGCGCGGCAATGGGCGTGACGGCTTCCTGGAAGCCGATTTGTTTTGGGGAGGGTTGCCCGGCGCCCGCCAGGGCGCACGCCACGAGCGTCATGCCGCCTAGGACGGTGCTCAGAACGGCGCCCAGCACGGTGCTCAGAACGGCGCCAAGGCTCATAAACACCCCGCCGCTTGGGCTCCTCATCGTCATTGTTCTTGCTCCCAGTCCTGGACCTGGCGAGGCCACCCAGTTCGGGCAAAGCTCGCCTGCAGCCAAAGCCCTTGCCGCCGCCAGCCCCGCCCAAAACAAGCCCGCGCTGGTCCGCGCCGGCTGGCCACGTGTGCTTCGAGTCGGGGCGAGGTCTCGCTGGTCGCCACCAAGCATAAGGGCAGACTAGGACTCAAGGGCACCTGCTGCGGCATTTCTACGCGTGAGAATTGCGCCGCCTCCTCGGCGTGCAACCGCATGAGCGCGAGTCGCATTTTGGCCGGAATCATTGGCCAAATCAAAAGGCGTCGCGATCAGGAACCAAAAACGAGCCACCGACGCCGCCTTCGATCAGCTGCCGGCCGGCCTGGACGGGTCCGCGCAAATCCCTGCAACCCAGTGAGGAATTCGAGTTTGCTGCGCCGATCCCTTCGAGCATCCCGGGCGGTCGCTCAGGGGCGCCGCCTGCTGGGAAGCGGTGCCCTAGCTTGTTTGGCCCTGCTGGCGAGCGCAACGGCCCGGGCGCAGGCACCGCCGACGCCCGAAGGCGGCACCATCAAGGCCCAGCACGGGGATTGGCAAATCGTCTGTAAACCGCCCCCGCCGGGTGCCAAGAACGAAACCTGCGCCATGGTGCAGAGCGTCACCGCGGAAGACCGCAGCAACGTCGGTTTGACGGTCTACGTGCAGCGGTTTTCCGACGGCAAGCGCGTGCTGCGTGTGTTTGCGCCGCTGGGCGTGCTGTTGCCACCGGGCCTCGGCCTCAAGATCGACGATAAGGACGTCGGCCATGCCCCATTCGTGCGTTGCCATTCATTTGCCTGCTACGCGCAGGTCGTTTTGGAAGATCAGTTGATCGAGCAGCTCAAGAGCGGCAAGACCGCCGTCTTTATCATCTTCCAAACCGAAGAGGCCGGCATTGGCATTCCCATTTCACTGGCCGGCTTCAACCAAGCCTTGCTCGGCCTGCAATAGCCCGCACAAGGGCAAAGTCCGCGACCTCATCCTGCCGCGCATCGCGGTGGTGAGCGCGATGCGCCGAGATTGGAAGCCGGCGTCGTCCTCCCGTTTTCGCCACTTTGTTTCGCTAAGCAAGTTGCGGGGGCGGCAAGAGCAGTAAATTGCACGAAGCAATACGAATGACAGCCCTCAACAGTGTACTTTTGGGCGGGCACGAGAGCGCGGAGGCCCGCCGCCAGCGACGTCTCGATTCCTTCCATCCTTCCTACCGCCGCTTCGTCCGAGACCTGAGCAACTGCGCCTCTGAGATCGAGGACCTGGCGGAGAGCTTTCCAGCCCTGCTGTTCGCCTTGAGCACGGGATATGGCTCAAGCGCCAGGCGTGATCGCAGCTTCGCTTTGATTTGTCGTGGCGCCAGTCTGCGACAGGCCGCCGACGCGCTCGGGCTGCCGTGGTGGCTGCGCAAATTGCCGCCGCAGGCATTCGTGGAGCCCCTGCCTTCGTTGCCAACCGGCGAGGACTATGGCTTGCGCATCTCCAGCCTCATTCCGCGCGCCCCGGAGGCAGCCGCCCATTGGCTCAAGCGCGTCAGTCACGCGCAGTTGGCCGCTGGCAGCGAGTATGCGCTCTGGCTGGCGCGCCAGCCAGAGCTTGCGAGCTGGTCGGACGATCTGTTCGAGCTGTTGGCGGCGTGGGCCTGGTACAGCCAGCGACCGGGCTTGCTGGGACACCGCCTGCTGCGGCGGCCATGGGGCGCGGAGATGAGTTTCAAGCGTGCGCGCGAGGAGGTGGGTGCCTGGCGTCAGCGCCTGCGCCTCAGCGAATACTTGGGCACGGGCATTGAAAGGCCGTGGTTGGCCGACGGCGTGGTCAGCGGCTTTAGTTTTGTCGCGCTTCGAACCATCGAGGATTTCATCGACGAAAGTGCCGCGCTGGACAACTGCCTCGACCAGTATGCCGACCAACTCAGTGCGGGCCAAAGCGCGATTTTTTCCATTCGCAAAGGCCCACGGCGCGTTGCTTGCGTGGAAATCGGCCTGCATGGCGAAGAGGCGACGATGCCGACCATCGTGCAGCTGCGCGGCGCGCGCAACCGTCGCGCCGCACCCGAGGTTTGGCAGGCGACATTCGCCTGGCTCGGGGGCCAGCGTCTCGAGCCCTTGTCGCCGGAGCGACATGCGCCCAAACCGATGAAGCGCGTGGCGGCGCGACGCCTGCTCTGGGAGCCCTATCTTGGACACCTCGAAGACAATGGAGGGGCCCAGCGCTTTCGGCGGACGGTCCTAGAGCGCCTGTGCGCCGATTCGCGCCGGCGCGCGCGCCGGCTGCCGTCAGCGGCGGGGCGCCCAGCGCACGACCTGGGCACCCGTCTCGAGGGCAAGGAGGCCTGATCGGCAAGCCCAACCACCAATCAGCCCTGCCCCACCAGCTCACCCCGCAGGGCCTTGGCAATCAGCGCGCGCGTGTTGTCGATGCCAAACAGCTCGATGAAGCTGCCAAAGCGCGGGCCTTGGGGTTGCCCGAGCAGCACTTCGTAGAGCGCCGAGAACCAGGTCCGTAACGGCTCGAAGGCGTGGGCCTTGCCGACCTCGTAGACCATGTTTTGCAACTCCTCGCCGCTGGTGCCTTCGGGCACCGTTGCCAGGCGCTCGGCCAAGGCCTGCAAGGCCTGCCGTTCCTTGTCGTTGGCAAGCCGATAAATCTTCTGTGGCCTGACGAAGTCCCGATAATAGGCGAGCGCATACCCGACAAGCTGATCAAGCACGGGAAACTTTTCCGGCGTCGCGGCGGGCGAATATCGGCGGATAAAGCCCCACAGCGTCGCCTTGGCCTCAGCGTTCGACACCGCCACAAGGTTCAGCAGCAGCCCAAAGCTGATCGGCAATTCGGCGCGAGGCGGGTTGCCGAAGTGAACGTGCCAGGCCGGATTTTCCGGCTTCGCCCTCTCCTCTTCGCGCGGATATTTGGCAACATACGTTAGGTATTCATCCACCGCCTTCGGAATGACGTCGAAGAAAAGCCGCTTGGCCGCCTTCGGCTTCTGGAACATGAAAAGCGCCAGGCTCTCCGGCGAGGCATAGGTCAGCCATTCCTCGATGGTGAGCCCGTTGCCCTTGGACTTTGAAATCTTGCCGCCGTCCTGATCCAGAAAGAGTTCGTAAATGAAGTTCTCCGGCGGCGTGCCACCGAGCGCGCGGCAGATTTTCGACGCCAGCGTGACGGAGTTCGATTAGGTCCTTGCCGCACATCTCATAGTCGACGCCGAGCGCCGTCCAGCGCAACGCCCAATCGGCCTTCCATTGGCATTTGACACGGCCGCCCGTCACCGCGGTCTCCACCCTCTTTCCCGTGTCGGGGTCGACATAGACCACGGTTCCCTTGCCTGGATGGCGCTCCAGCATGGGCACCTGCAGCACCTTGCCAGTAGCGACCGAGATGGGAAGGAAGGGCGAGTAGGTTTGCCGTCGTTCCGGTCCTAGCGTCGGCAGAATGATATCCATGACCTCGTCGTAGGCCTTAAGCATCTTGAGCAAGGTCTCGTCGAACAGACCTGCCTGGTAACTTTCCGTTGCCGAGTAGAATTCGTAATCAAACCCAAATTGGTCGAGGAAGCGGCGCAGGCGGGCATTGTTGTGATGCGCAAAGCTTGGATGCTCGCTGCCGAAGGGATCGGGCACCGAGGTGAGCGGCTTGTCGAGGTACTGCGCAAGCATGTCACGGTTGGGTACGTTGTCGGGTACCTTTCTGAGGCCGTCCATATCGTCGGAGAAGCAGATCAGCCGGGTTTTGCGCCTGCCCTCGGTCAAGACCTCGAAGGCGTGGCGCACCATGGCGGTACGCGCCACCTCACCGAACGTGCCGATGTGTGGCAGTCCGGAGGGACCGTAGCCGGTCTCGAAGATTACCGTCTTGTCGGCACTGCCGTTCAGCGTCTGCAGTCGTCTGACGATGCGCCGCGCCTCCTCGAATGGCCAGGCGCGCGCCTCATTGACCGCAGCGCGCAGCACTTCATCGATTGTGGTTGTGTTGGGCGGCATCATTGCCCCCATTTTGAGAGGGTTGGAACGCGAGGCAGCGCGCGCGCACCCTATGGGCAGCCCGTGCGTGCGTCAATTGCCGCTAGCAAAGCCCGCGCCGGCCGGTGGCGGTCGCCACAGCTATGCCGAACACGCGTGTGCGCGATCCATAAACGGTGTTTGCGCGCGTAGGCAAAGAGGCTAACGTGCCGCATCGGAAGCCCTGCCGGGAACCTTACCCATGCGCGAGCGCACGCATTTTCTGCTGCTCAATGTCGGCCATTTCATGGATCATCTGTTCACCCTGATCTTCGCCAGCGTCGCGGCGCTTGCGCTGCATCGCGAATGGGGTTTGGGCTACGCCGATCTCCTGAAATACGCAACACCGGGCTTTTTCGCCTTCGGCGTGTTTGCGCTACCCGCGGGTTGGCTTGCCGACAAGTGGAGCCGCGATGGCATGATGAGCGTGTTTTTCATCGGCATTGGCATCGCCTCGATTTTGACCGGCTTCGCCCGCACCCCGTTTGAGATCGCGCTCGGCCTATTTGTCCTCGGCGTGTTCGCCGCCATCTATCATCCCGTTGGCCTCGCGATCGTGGTTGAGAAATGGAAGAACACCGGCATGCGCATCGCCGTCAACGGAGTTCTGGGGCAATCTTGGCGTCGCCAGCGCCGCCTTGATCACCGGTTACTTTATTGATCATGGCGGTTGGCGCACCGCCTTCTTCGTCCCCGGCGTCGTCTCGATTTTGATCGGCATCGGCTATAGCGTACTGAGATGGTCAGAGATCACCCAACCGCGCGCGCGCAGCGTTGCCCAAGCGCCGGCGCGGGAACTGGCAAGCGACGTCAAAGCGATGTTGCTGCGCGTGTCCATGATCGTGTTTTTGACCACCGCCGTTTCCAGCATCGTATTCCAGTCGACGACGTTCGCACTCCCCAAGGTGTTCGAGGAGCGGCTCGGCGGCCTTGCCATTTCCGCCACCGCGCTTGGGCAATTGGCGTTCCTGGTGTTTGCCCTCGCCTCGATCGGACAGTTGATCGTGGGGCATTTCCTCGATCGGCTTGGTCCGCGGACCGTGTTCATGGCGGCGGCGGCCCTGCAGGTCGTCTTTTTCATGGCGATGCCCGGCCTCGTCGATTTGCCGGCCTTCATCTGCGCGCTCGGTTTCATGCTGGCGGCGTTCGGGCAAATCCCGATCAACGACTATATGATCGGCCGGCTGGCCGACGGCCAGTGGCGCGCGCGCATTTACGGCGTGCGCTATGTGGTCAGCTTCACCGTGCTGGCCGCCGCCCTGCCCTTGATCGCCTTCATCTATCAAAACTGGGGCTTTGATAGGCTATTTCGCGTCCTGGCCCTCTCCGCCGCCGTGATTCTTGTCGCCGTTTCGCTGCTGCCGCAGCGGCTTCCGGCCGCGCGCGATGCCCTGGCAGGGGCGTGAACGGTCGGCCCCCGCGCCGAGCGGCCTCCTATCGTGGTCACCGCTCGTGCATTGGGTGTCGGGGTAGCGAGGGAGCATAAAAGCATGCAACAGCACGACGTGGTCGGCATCGGCAATGCCATCGTCGATATCATCGGGCGCTGCGATGATGCCTTCCTGGCCCGCCATAGCCGCAGCAAAGGCAGCATGCAGCTCGTCGATGCCGCCGCGGTCGGCGCCCTTTATGACGCCATGGGACCAGGCGTAGAGGTTTCCGGGGGTTCGGTCGCCAACACGATGGTCGGTATTGCCTCCCTCGGCGGGCGCGCCGCTTTCATCGGCAAAACGGCGCAAGATCAGTTCGGACAGGTTTTCGGCCACGACATTCGCGCCGCCGGTGTCACATTCACGACGCCACCGGCCGCCGCCGGCAGCGAGCCGACGGGTCGGTCGCTGATCCTCGTCACGCCGGATGGACAGCGCACCATGAACACGTTTCTTGGCGTCAGCCCGCAGTTGAGCGAGGACGAGATCGATGCCAAGCTCATTGGCTCTGCCGGGATCCTCTATCTTGAGGGTTATCTATTCGATCGACCGGAAGCCAAGGCGGCCTTCCGCACCGCCGCTCGCATTGCCGTCAACGCCGGGCGGCGGGTCGCGCTCAGCCTTTCCGACGCTTTCTGCGTCAACCGGCATCGCGGCGAATTTCTCGACTTCATCCGCACGACCGTTGACATTGTGATTGCCAACGAGGCCGAGATTACCGCGCTCTACCAGGTGGCCTCATTTGAGGAGGCGGCTGCACTCACCCAGGCCGACAGCAAGCTGGCAGCGCTGACGCGTTCCGAAAAGGGAAGCGTCATCCTGAGCGCCGGCAACGCGCCGATTGCCATGCCGGCGGCCCCAGTGTCGGCCGTCATCGACACGACCGGTGCTGGCGATCTTTACGCCGCCGGTCTGCTCTATGGCATCAGCAAGGGCCTCGGGCTCATGACGGCGGGTCGGCTCGGCAGCCTGGCGGCGGCCGTCATCATTGGCCAGATCGGTGCCCGGCCCGCGGTCAGCCTCGCCCAGCGCGCCGGCGCCGAGGGCCTGCTCCCCTAGGCCGCCAGCAGCTCGTTTGGCTGCGACGCCCGCCGCTGGCGCGCATCGCCAATGCCGAGCCACGAGGCTGAGCGCACCAGCCAGCTTGGTCCCGCGTGCCCCGGGCGTTGCAGGAGCGGCGCTGTCGACGCCCCTGCCGCGCCACCGCGCAAGGTGTGCGCGGCGGTGCGGCCCACAACGGTTGCGGGGCAACCCTGCGCGGGAGCGGACGCGGCTGGGCTAAGCGTGGGCATTAAAGCGCCAGCTCGCCTCACACCGGCGTCGGCGTTGGTCTGGGTCGCCGTAGGCGTAGGAGGTGATTTCGCTCGGGTTGATCCCAATGTCCCTCAAGGTTCGCTCATCCAGCGCAGACAAAATGCGCACCGTCGTCCGCCGGCGCTGCCACTCCCAGTACGCCTGCCAGACCCGGAGAAGGCGGCCTTTGAGGCCGACGCCGAGCGCAAAACCCAGCCGACGACGGCGATACGTGATATGAGTACAAGTCATCAATTTCTCCTTCAGTATTGCCCTTTTTTCCAGTTTCCGATCGCTGTTTCCTACCGCACGCATGCTCAGCGGGAAGGAATAGGCGCCTCGATCGCACTATGGCCGATCGCTGCTGCCAGCCTGCTGTCAGGAGCCCTGACAAGCTCCTGACAGGGTGGTGTCAGGAGCGCTACGCTAAGAAGGCGTCAATCAGCAGCTCTCAGGGGACGACCGCGTGCGCCGCGCCGACCGTTTGTTCGAGATTATTCAGTTCATGCGCCGCAAGGAGCTGGTGCGGGCCCGGGATCTGGCCCAGGCGCTCGAGGTCTCCGAGCGGACAATCTACCGCGACATCCAAGACCTCATCGTCAGCGGCGTGCCAATCGAGGGCGAGGCTGGCGTCGGCTATGTGCTGAAAGCAGGCTTTGACCTCCCACCGCTGATGTTCAACGAGCAGGAAATCGAGGCATTGGTGCTCGGCGCCAGGATCGTGCAGTCGTGGGCCGACGAGAAGCTTGCGGCCGCGGCCACCGACGTGATCGCTAAAGTTGAGGCGGTCATTCCCGAGCGCCTGCGCGATTACATGGCCAATACGGCGCTGTTGGCGCCCCCGCATCACTACATGGAGCAGATCACCTTCGATGTTGCCGAGCTGCGGCGCGCGCTGCGCAGCCAGCTCAAGTTGCACTTTCGTTACCGCGACGGCTTCGGGGACGCTTCGGAACGGACGGTGCGGCCCCTGTGCCTTGCCTATTTCGGTCCGGTTTGGTTGCTGTCGGCCTGGTGCGAGCTGCGCGATGACTTTCGCACCTTCCGCCTCGACCGCATCGATGGCTTCCAGGTCCAACCAGATCGCTTTCGGGCCGAGCCCGGCAAGACGCTGCACGACTTTTTGAAGCGGGATCAGGCTTGGACCCGCACCAGGTCGCCGGTCACGGCGGCCGATACCTAACGCCACCGAGGTGCCATCGCCCCCAGGCTTGGTGCGGACCTTTTTTCTGCTGGCGACCGGGAATAACTTGTCGGGGCAACCGTTGTTGCGCTGACCGGCTCACTCCCGCACCGAGCCGTTCACCAAAAATAGGGCGCCGCCCCCCGCACCCGGCGCCCTGTTTTGTTTTTGGCTACGCTCGATCACCCCAGCGCAAGGCGTACCACCAAGGAGCACGATGCTGGCGTGGGCGCCTTCCGCCTCAAGTCGTCCCAAAGGCAATCAACGACCTGGTGCCGCGCTGGCGCGCCTGAAGTCCGGGGCGCCCTGCGGCCCCCGCGCCTCGCGCGTCGCCCATCCTTGCAAGATTTGGCCTGCAGGGACTTGCAGCCTCTGCGCTCAGCTTGGGAACTGGGCCGCGGGGGTTGAGCGCGAGATTTCCATCTCTTCGGCCGTCATGTCGGCCGGCACATTGGCAAACAAGGGCGTCGACAAATACCGCTCACCGGTGTCGGGGAGCATGGCCAGAATGGTCGACCCCTTGGGCGCCTCGGCGGCGATCTTCAAGGCCCCGGCAAAGGTGGCACCCGAGGTGATACCGACAAAGATACCTTCTTTGGTTGCCAGTTCGTTGCTCATGCGGATCGCCTCGGCAGCGGGCACCGCAATCAACTTATTGATCACGTTCAGCGCCACCGCATCGTCCGTGATCTTGGGAATGAAATCGGGGGTCCAGCCCTGCATGGGATGTGGTTTGAAGGCTGGATGCGCCGCGGCGGGAGATCCATCGGGATGCCGGGCCTGCGCCGTGCCGCTGCCCAAGAGCTGTGCGTCCTCCGGCTCACACACGATGATCTTGGTCTCCGGCCGTTCCTTGGCCAACACGCGGGCCACACCCTTGAGGGTGCCGCCCGTGCCATAGCCAGTGACCCAGTAATCGAGCCGCTCGCCGGCGAAGTCGTCGATGATTTCGCGTGCGGTCGTGCGCGAGTGGAAATCGGGATTGGCCTCGTTTTCGAATTGGCGCGTCAAAAACCAGCCGTGCGTGTTGGCAAGTTCGACGGCTTTCACCACCATGCCCATGCCGCGCTGGGCTTGCGGGGTCAGCACGACTTTGGCACCGAGGAAGCGCATCAGACGCCGCCGTTCGACGCTGAACTGCTCGGCCATCGTCACCACCAGCGGATAATTCTTCTGTGCACACACCATCGCCAGGCCGATGCCGGTGTTGCCGCTGGTGGCCTCGATCACCGTTTGGCCGGGCTTGAGCTCACCTGCTTTCTCCGCCGCTTCGATGACGCCCAGGGCAAGCCGATCCTTGACCGAGCCCAATGGATTGAAGGCTTCGATCTTGACGTAAAGATTGATACCCGACGGCGCCAATCGGTTGATTTTGACGACCGGTGTATTGCCCACCGTCTCGAGGATGTTTTGGTACTTACGACCCATGATCGCCTCCGTTGACTTGCCCCGGGCAAGGGCGCGGCCCGCACCCCATGCCGTGCGCAGCAATCTGGCGCAGCTGGCGACCCACGACAACCCACTATGCCAACGTGGGCCGACTTTCCTCAGATGCGGCGCAGGGCGACATCCTCGATGCGGTGGTTGCCGCTCTTGCGCAAAATGAGGCGTGCGCGCTGGCGAGTCGGCAAAATGTTCTCGGCCAGGTTTTTCTCGTTGATGGTCCGCCAAATCTCGAGGGCTTGTGCGCGCGCCTCGTCCGGCGTGAGATGGGCATAGCGATGAAAGTAGGCGCCCGGATCGCGGAAGGCTGTCTGGCGCAGACGCATGAAGCGCGTGACGTACCACTCCTCAATCATCTTGGCATCGGCGTCGATGTAGATCGAGAAATTGAAGAAATCGGAGACGAACGGAATGGCCTCTCCATCTTTGGGCATCCGCGCCGGTTGCAGGACATTCAACCCCTCGACAATGAGAATGTCGGGTCGATCGATCACCAGGACTTGGCCTGAAAGAATGTCGTAGTGAAAGTGCGAATACACGGGTGCCTCAACGTTCTCCTTGCCCGACTTCACTTCATGTAAAAAATTCAACAGCCGCGCCGTATCGAAGCTTTCGGGAAAGCCTTTGCGGTGCATGAGGCCGCGACGGTTAAGCTCCTCGTTGGGATGCAAAAAGCCGTCGGTGGTGATGAGGTCAACGCGCGGGTGATCGGGCCAGCGGGCCAGCAGCGCCTTCAAGACACGCGCAGTGGTGCTCTTGCCGACCGCAACCGAGCCGGCGATGCCGAGGATGTAGGGCACCCGGTGGTCCCGACGACCAAGAAACCGATTGGTCACCGCGTGCAGCTCTTGGGCCGCAGCGACATGAAGATTGAGGAGACGCGAGAGTGGCAGATAGATCTGTTCGACCTCTACCATCGACAGATCCTCGATCAAGCCCGAGAGCTGCTCCAGCTCGCGCGGTACAAGCGTCATGGGCGTGTCGGCCCGCAACTTGGCCCACTCGTCGCGGCTGAAGACTCGATAGGGCGAGAACCCAATTGGCGAGCGACCTGCCGAGGCGCGCTGGTCCAGGGCAATAGCATCGTCGGCGGTATTCATGCGGAGCCGCTGCCGCGCGCGGCCTTTTCGGCGAGCCCCGACGTCCCCATGCGGGAACGCAGTTCGGCCAGCACCTCTTCCAGTCCCACGTACCTGCTCTCAAGCAGCACCAGCAAGTGATAGACGAGATCGGCCGCCTCTCGCGTCAATGCCTGCCGGTCGCCGCCGAGGGCGGCAATAATGGTCTCGATGCTCTCCTCGCCAAGCTTTCGCGCGCACCGTTCGACGCCAGCGTCGAGCAGCTCCCTGGTGTAGGACGTGCCGGCGGCGTCACCGCGCCGCGTGCTGATCAGGCGCGCCAGGCGCGGCAACACGTCGTCGAACTCGGGTGTAGCGGACATTCAGGCTTTCCAGCGCCCTGCCCCTGAGCGATGCCACGATCCCCGCTGGCAATCAAGCGCGGATGCGGTGCGCGGGTCGAAGCCGATGCGGGCTGCCGACGCCGGCCCCCTGTGAAGCTTTTGCTCGAGGGCCGCGTCACGCTGACGCGTTTGCGGGCCGGCTCAACGGAGCTCAATCCGGGCCACTGGCGGACCGCGGCCGTGGTCGCCGGAAGGTGCCAGGCCCGCTAGCCCACCAGGCGGCTGCGGATATAGTCCAACTGGTCGAAATTGCCGTAGCGAATGGTTAAAGTGCCGCTCTCGCCAGGTCCCGGCTTGATCTCGACCTTGAGCCCCAACACATCCGCAAGATCCTTCTCAAAGGCGCGCGTGTCGGCATCCTTGTCGGGCCCACGCCGACCGGCACTGGAGCCGGCATCACTGCCCTTGCCTTCGCTTTGCACCAAGGCCTCGACGGCGCGCACGTTCAAATCTTGCGCGACGATCTTTTGCGCCAACGATTTCGGCGTCCTCGCGGCCGACGAGAGCCCGAGCGTGGCCGGCGGTCAGCACCCCCTCGGCCACGAGCGCGCGCACCGCCGCCGGCAGTTTCAGAAGCCGAAGCGTGTTGGCGATGTGGCTGCGGCTCTTGCCGATCACCTCGGCCAACTGCTCCTGGGTATAACCAAAGCGCTCGGTGAGATCGTTATAACCCGTCGCCTCCTCAATGGCGTTCAGGTCGCTACGCTGCACGTTTTCGATCAGAGCAACCTCGAGCAGCTCTTGGTCACTCAGCTCACGGACGATAGCGGCTACCTGATGGATCCCGGCGCGTTGCGCGGCGCGCCAGCGCCGTTCGCCGGCGACGATTTCGTAGCCACCACGGCCGGCATCGGGCCTGACGATGATCGGCTGCAGCAGACCCTTGGTGCGAATCGAGTCCGCCAGTTCCGTCAACTCCTCCTCGCCAAAGTCGCGGCGAGGGTTCAATGGGCTGCGGTGAAGCTGGTCGATGCCGATGGTGCGCTGTTCGCCTTCGGCCGGCAGCCGCGGCTCGCCGGTCGGCGCCTCCCCGATTAAGGACGCAAGGCCGCGACCAAGTCGGCCTTTTTGTAGGGGTATTGGCATCGAAGTCCCCCAAGGCTTAAGGGTGTCGGGCACGGACGTCCTCACTAAAATGGGGTCGCACGGTCTGCATGGCCGCAATCAAGCTGCCCTCAGGCGCTGCTCGCGCTCGATGATCTCGGTGGCGAGGCGGATATAAGCCTGACTACCTGGACATTCGTAATCATAGAGCAGAATCGGCTTGCCAAACGAGGGCGCCTCCGCCACGCGCACGTTGCGTGGGATCATGGTTTCGTAGACCTTGGCACCGAAGAAAGCACGCACTTCGGTGGCCACTTCCTTGGAGAGGGAGGTGCGCGCATCGTGCATGGTGAGCACGACCCCCTGGATCTCGAGGCCCGGATTGAGCGTGGCCTTGATTTGGTCGATTGTTTCCTTCAGCTGCGAAATGCCCTCCAAGGCGAAGAACTCGCATTGCACCGGTACCAGCACGGCATGCGCCGCGACCATGGCATTGAGGGTGAGCAGATTAAGCGAGGGCGGGCAGTCGATCAAAAGATAGGTATAAGGCACTTCGGCCGGGCGGGCGCGCTGCTCGGCAATCAGCGCGGCCACCGCATCGCGCAAGCGGAAGGGCCGGTTGGACTCGCGCATCATTTCCGATTCGAGGCCGACCAGATCGGCGTTGGCCGGCACAATGCTGAGGTTTGGGACGAGAGTGGGCATGGCCGCAGCCGCAATGCTTGCGGTGCCGCTGAGCACGCTGAAGGTCGTCAGATGCCGGGCGTCCTCGGCAACCCCAACGCCCGTCGAGGCATTGCCCTGGGGATCAAGGTCGAGGATCAGCACCTTTTCGCCGACGGCGGCCAAGGCGGTACCGAGATTGATGGCTGTGGTGGTCTTGCCCACGCCGCCTTTTTGATTGGCGATGGCAAGGACGCGAAGCGCGGCGGCTCCGGGAAGCATGCCAGTCACGAGCGCGGCTCCTTCCAATTGGGCTCGAGCGTGCTGACCCGCACGATGTGGGCCTCCGCATCGGTAGAGCTCGGGATCAACTCACTGGTGAATGTCCACGCCTGACGGGCGGTCTCGACCTCTTTGGCCGCCTCCCGGCCCTTGAGAAACAAGCCGACCGTGCGGGGTGACAAAAAAGGGGCAGCGAGGCTCAAGAGCTTGTCGAGGGGCGCCAGTGCACGCGCCGTTACCACATCCGGCGGGGCAACCCTACTTTGAGTCGCGCAGGTTTCGATTCTTGTCGACAGGATATCCACAGCGATGCCGGTCTGGCGGGCAACCACGCCCAGAAAGGCGGCTTTGCGGGTATCGCTCTCGATCAAGGTGACGCGCCCAGACTGTGGCACCGGCGCCGGCCCGATCGGTTCGCCCGGGCAAGGCGGCGACGTGGGCGGCCTTGCGCGCGTGCCCTCCGCCAGCAAAATCGCCACCACGAGGCCGGGAAAGCCGGCGCCAGAGCCTAGGTCGAGCCAACTGCGGGCCGCGGGGGCGAGGGCCACCAGTTGAGCCGAGTCGGCGAAGTGGCGTTGCCAAACCGCCTCGAGCGAGCGCGCCGCCACCAAGTTGACGGCCTTTTGCCACTGCCGCAGTAAGGTTTCGTAGGTTTCGAGGCGCGCCAGCGTTTCACGTGAAACACCGAACGCGGCCGCAAAATCGGCCGGGCCCTTGACGGCCAACGCTGATCTGGTTTTGGCCGGGGTCGGCATCGCCTCGGCATAGCGCAAAAGGGGACGTCGATCGCGCAAATGTTTCACGTGAAACGTCGGACCTGTGTCATTTCGCGTGCTTCCCGGGGCGTGCCTGCGCCCTTTCTTAGGGCGCGCCCTCCCGGACAGCCGCCTCGGTGGCAAGGGGCCGACGTCTGGCGCCCTTTTTCACATGCCCGAACAGTAGCAGCAGGGCTGCAGGGGTGATGCCCTCAAGCCGGCCAGCCTGGGCCAGGGTCGCCGGTCGAGCGCGGTCGAGGCGCTGTTTCACCTCGCTCGACAGACCCGCAATGCCGTCATAGTCGAGATCGAGGGGCAGCCGTACGGCCTCTTCTTTCCGGAGGACCGCCACGTCGGCGTCCTGCTGGTCGACATAGGAGGCGTAGCGTGCATCGACCTCGAGCTGGGCGGCCGCCCAACCCGGAAGCCTGGCAAGGTCCGGCCAAACGGCGCCCAGGCGGGCCAGCGTGACACCCGGGTAGGCCAACAGCTCGAAGGCGCTGCGGCGCCGACCATCTTTGTTGACATCGAGCCCATACCGGGCCGCTTCGTTCGGGGTGAGGCTGAGGGCCTCGAGACGCCGCCGACCCGTCACCAGGGTCCGCACCTTGGCCGCGAAGGCCGCTGCCCGAACCGGCCCCACGCACCCAAGCGCAACGCCAGCGGGGGTCAGCCGCTGATCGGCGTTGTCCGCCCGCAGGCGCAGGCGGAACTCGGCCCGCGACGTAAAGATTCGGTAAGGCTCGGAGACCCCCCGGGTGACGAGATCGTCGATCATAACGCCAAGGTACGCATCGGCCCGAGAGACGAGGAAGTCGCGACCGCCGCCGCCCGCGCGCAGGGCCGCATTGAGCCCCGCCAGGATCCCCTGGGCGGCGGCTTCCTCATAACCGGTCGTGCCGTTGATTTGCCCGGCAAGAAACAACCCGGGCAGTTTCTTGACTTCGAGGGTGGGAAGCAACTCGCGGGGGTCGACGTAGTCATATTCGATAGCATAGCCGAACCGCTTGATCTGCACCTTGGCAAGCCCGGGGATGGTACGGACAAAGGCGTCCTGAACGTCGGTTGGCAGGGACGTGGAGATGCCGTTCGGGTAGATCGTGTCGTCGTCGAGGCCCTCTGGCTCTAAGAAGATTTGATGGCTGCCACGGCTGGCAAAGCGCACAACCTTGTCCTCGATGGAGGGACAATAACGCGGGCCCACGCCGCCGATTTGTCCGCAATAGAGGGGGGCACGGTGCAGGTTGGCGCGAATGATGCCGTGGCTCACTTCCGACGTCGCGGTAATGCCGCAGCGTATTTGCGCGTTTTCGATTCGGGCGGTCAGGAAGGAAAATGGCACGGGAGGGTCATCGCCGGCCTGCATCGCCAATCCGTCCCAATCGATGGACCCGCGCGCCAGACGCGGCGGCGTTCCGGTCTTGAGTCGACCGAGCCGCAAATCCAGGGCAAGCAGGCGTCGAGACAGGGCGTTGGCTGGCGCCTCACCGTATCGCCCGGCCGGGATCCTCGTCTCACCCTGATGGATCAACCCGCGCAAAAAGGTGCCAGTGGTTAGAACCGCGGCACCCGACGACAGCACGCGACCGTCGCCCAAGACGACCTTGGCGAGGCCAGGCGGGCCCGCTGCCGGCGTGGTCAGGGCCAAGTCTTCGACCGCGCCCTCAATGACCGTGAGACCGGGCGTGGCTCGGATCGCGGCCTGCATGGCGGCCCGGTAAAGCTTGCGATCAGCCTGGGCCCTGGGACCCTGGACCGCGGGTCCCTTTGACCGATTGAGGACCCTGAATTGAATGCCGGCCGCATCGGCAACCCGTCCCATCAGACCGTCGAGGGCATCGATCTCGCGGACCAGGTGACCCTTGCCAAGTCCTCCAATGGCCGGATTGCAGGACATCTCGCCAATGGTGGCAGAACTGTGGGTGATGAGAGCCGTGCGCGCGCCCAGGCGAGCGGCCGCGGCAGCCGCCTCGCAGCCAGCGTGGCCACCACCGACAACGATGACGTCATAGGTTTGGGTGGACATAGGGATCGGGCAATGGTGGGCGCGGGGCGCGTTGGGCGCACCCTAGCGGAGCGTGCGGACACGGTCAAAGCCCCTTGCGCCGCGGGGCGCTGCGGCCGCTTACAGCGTTGGCCCCTAAAGGCGGTGGCGTGGGTGGGCGGAGCCTAGCCACGGCCACAGAAAACACGACGGCCTCCAAGGCGCAGACCTATCCCCGTCGGCTGGTAGGACCAGGCACGAGGCCAATCCCCAATCCCCCTGTCGCTGGGCCCTATTCTTCTGCTTGCTCCGCACCCGGATCCCACGCCGCCGGGTCCAACGCGGCCAGCGACGCAACCCACAAGGGTTGCCAACAGACGGCGGCCTTCCAACATTGTTTCACGTGAAACGTTGGCCAAGGCGACCCACGGACACGAGCACGGCGAGGCGGACAGATGCAGGCCAAATGGCAAGGTCAGGCGATTGCCGAAAGCGATGAGATACACACGGTTGGCGGTTACGTTTACTTTCCGCGCCATGCCGTACGCATGGACCTGCTTCGGCTCTCGCCCAAAACGGCGCGTGATCTCGAATGTCCCCACGGAGTTCAATTCTATGACCTCGTGGGGGTGGGGGCCACGAGCGAGCGGGCAGCCTGGTCCTACGAGGCCCCGCAAGCCGCCATGCGGCCGGTTGATCACTGGATTGGCTTCTGGAAGGATGTCGAGCTGGTTTGATGGCTGCACCAAAGCGCGTGTTGGCGCGCGTTTCATTTGCCGATGCAAAAGCGGCCGAAGACCTGGTCGAGCACTTCTTCGACCGCGATGGCCCCCACCAAACGCCCCAAAGACTGGGCAGCGCGGCGCAGGTCCTCGGCACGCAGTTCAGTGTCCTCGTCGGGGCTCGCCAGAAACGAGCTGAGCGCCGCCCGGCAGCGCAGCAGGTGCTGGCGATGCCTGGCCTGGGTGAGGGCCGGGGTGTCCTGGTCGCCAGCCCGCGCTGAGGCAATCGCCGTGAGGCGTTCAATCAACGTCTCAAGACCAAATCCCTTGAAGGCCGAGATGGCGAAGGCATCCTCGGAGGGCGCCGGCAGCGAGCTGCCGTAGATCAAATCGGCCTTGTTGTGGACGATCAAGAGACGATCGGCCCGGACGGCCAGGTTTGCGGGCGGCGGGGCAGCGCTCCGGTCCGCCGCGTCCATCAGCCACAGCACGAGATCGGCGGCCCGCATCCGCTCCATGGCTCGCCGGATCCCTTCCTCCTCCACCTTTCCCGCGGCAGCACGGATGCCGGCCGTATCACTCACGACCACGGGCAGACCCGCGAGCTCCAATTTCACCTCTAGAACATCGCGTGTGGTGCCTGGCTCGTCGGAGACAATGGCGATATCGCGGCGGGCGAGGGCATTGAGCAAACTTGATTTGCCGACGTTGGGCGCGCCCGCCAGCACCACTTGCAACCCATCACGCACCACTTCACCGCGATGCCCATCATCAAGGTGCGCAGCAATGGCTTGGGCGATGGGGGCAATCTCTTGGCGGGCTTTGACCAGCGCGTCGGTTGCTACGTCGGGCTCATCAGAAAAATCGATGCCCGCCTCTGTCAGCGCCATCGCGGCGAGCAGGCCCTGCCGCCAGGTTTCGTAGAGCTGATAGAGCGCACCCTCGGCCTGACGCAGCGCCTGGCGCCGTTGCGCCGCCGTCTCCGCCTCGATGAGGTCGGCCAGGCCCTCGACGCCCGTCAAATCAAGCTTGCCATTCTCAAAGGCGCGACGGGCAAACTCGCCAGCGTCCGCCAGCCGGCACCCCTCCAACGCCCCCAGCGCGCCGATAACGCCTTGCACGACGGCGCGCCCACCATGGACCTGCAGCTCCGCCATGTCCTCGCCGGTCTCGCTCGCGGGTGCGGGAAACCAAAGTACCAAGGCGTGATCCAAGACTTCGGCCGTGTACGGATGCCGCAGGCGTCGGAAAGCGGCATAGCGTGGCTTGGGTCGCGGGGCTGCCATGCGGTCGAGGACCGAACCGGCCGCCGGCCCGGAGAGGCGAATGACCGCGACGCCAGCGCGGCCGTGTCCGCTCGAGAGCGCAAAGATGGTGGCTTGAGTGTGCATGGAGCCAAACGTCCCGGCTTGGTTGCCTTATTGAAACGACTGCGCTCGGCTATGATCCCGACAGGCCACTTCTAAGAAAGTCCCACGATGAGCGAGAACCGGCTCGCGCGCGAGGTCAGTCCCTACCTCCTGCAACACAAGGACAACCCTGTCCACTGGTGGGCGTGGGGCCCTGGCGCGCTGGCGGAAGCCAAGGCTACGGGCAAACCCATCCTGCTGTCGGTGGGTTACGCAGCCTGCCATTGGTGCCATGTCATGGCACACGAGAGCTTTGAGGATCCGGCCACCGCCGCGGTCATGAACGAGCTGTTCGTCAACATCAAGGTCGATCGCGAGGAGCGCCCCGACATCGATGCCATCTACATGCGCGCCCTGCACAGCCTTGGTGAGCAGGGCGGGTGGCCATTGACCATGTTCCTCGACGGCGAGGCACGCCCGTTCTGGGGAGGCACCTATTTCCCGCCCGCCCCCCGCTATGGTCGCCCGGGCTTTACGGGCGTCCTGCGCGAGGTCGCCCGCATCTACCGCGAAGAGCCTGGCAAGGTGCGCCACAACGCCGAGCTGTTGCTGAGCGCCTTGCGCCCCAAGGAGGAGACGGCGGGGCCCCCCGCCATCACCGACGCTGCCATGGCGGATCTGACGGGACGCTTGGCCAGTGCCGTGGATGGGGAGCGCGGCGGCCTCAAAGGTGCACCGAAGTTTCCGCAGTGGAGTTTCTTCTGGTTGCTCTGGCGCGGTGCCATTCGCTATGGCCATACCGCCTCACGCCATGCGGTCGACACCACGCTCACCCACATCTGCCAGGGCGGCATCTATGACCACCTGGGCGGCGGCTTCGCCCGGTACGCCGTCGATGAACGCTGGCTGGTGCCGCACTTCGAAAAGATGCTTTATGACAACGCGCTGCTCACCGATCTGATGTGCGAGGCCTATCGCGAAACGGCCAATCCGCTCTATGCCGCACGAATGGATGAGACGATCGGCTGGCTGCTGCGCGAGATGGTCGCCGACGGCGGTGCCTTTGCCGCATCGCTAGACGCCGATTCGGAGGGCGAGGAAGGCAAGTTTTACCTCTGGTCGCGGGCCGAAATCGCCGACGTCCTGGGCGAGACCGATGCCGCCGTCTTTGCCGCCGCCTACGACGTCACGGAGGCCGGCAACTGGGAAGGTCGCAACATCCTCAATCGCTTGCACAATCCGATGCTAGGCCTGCCGGCCGATGAGAAGGCGCTGCGGGAAATGCGCGGCAAGTTGCTGGCGCGCCGCTCACACCGCACCCGCCCCGGTTGGGACGACAAGGTCTTGGCCGACTGGAATGGCCTCATGATCGCTGCGCTCGTGCATGCCGCCAAGGTCTTGGATCGCCCCGAGTGGCTCACCGCGGCCGCGCGCGCCTTTCACTTTGTGCTCCAGGCCATGGAGGCGGGTGGCCGCCTGTTCCACTGTTGGCGCGCTGGCCAAGCCAAGGCCCAGGCCACTGCCAACGACTACGCCAACATGATTTGGGCGGCACTGCGCCTATTCCAGGCCACCAACGAGAGCGCCTTTCTCACCGCTGCCGAGCGCTGGTGCGCCAGCCTCGACCGGCACCACTGGGTTGCCGGGCTTGGCGGCTACGCGCTGACGGCCGACGATAGCCCAGACGTCATCGTGCGCCTGCGTGGCGCCCACGACGATGCCACGCCCAATGCCAATGCCGTGATGGTGTCCAATCTCGTCGCCCTGTTCCTACTCACCGGCAAAGAGACGTTTCTTGCGCGCGCGCATGCCATTCCGCAGGCGTTCGCCGCCGACCTGGCACGCACAGCGGTGGGTCATTGCGGCTTGATGGCTGCCTGCTTCGACCTCCTGGCACCGCAGCATGTGATTGTCATCAAGACCGGATCGGATCCCGAGGCCGAGCGCCTCGCGCGCGCGCCCTTGCGACTTTCCCTCCCCGGTGCCGTCCAGCAAACCCTGCCAGCCGACCTGGTGCCGCGCGCGGGACCGCTCGCGGACAAGTCGCCACTCGGCTCCAAGTCGACCGCCTTCGCCTGTCTCGGCCCGCAATGCTCCTTGCCGGTGACCGAGGCCGAACAGCTCCTAGCGCTTTTGCGCCGGCAGCGCTCGATCCATGATGGCGCGTTATCCACAACGAACTGACGTCGCGCTGGAAATATCATTGGGGCGAGGCCGTTGTGCATGTGACCCGGGCCGGCAGCCCGTCCCACCAGAGCCCCTCCGGGTCAACGGCTTGGCGGCATCCTGGATGAGTTCCGCGTCTGTACTGCGTCCCAGGATGCCGCGCATTTTCCGAGGCGGTTATGGCGCCGCCGCGATGAATTCGGCCAAAGCGCGCCGCTGTCTGCCTTGAGGATCAAAATTTGCCGCCGCCAGCCATTGCTGGTAGGCACCCTTTAGGCGGGGCCACTCGCTGTCGATGATTGAGAACCAAGCCGTGTCGCGGTTGCGCTGCTTGTAGACCACCGCTTGTCGAAACAGTCCCTCGTACTGAAATCCCAAACGCAAGGCGGCGGCGCGCGAGGGGGCGTTGAGGCTGTCGCATTTCCATTCATAGCGCCGGTAGCCGAGTTCATCGAACACACGCCGCATCATGAGGAACATGGCTTCCGTCGCGGCCGGCGTCCTTTGTAGCAGCGGCGAGTAGTTGATGTTACCGACCTCGATCACCCCGTGCGCCGGATCGATGCGCATGTAGGTTGCCACACCAATGGCCTTGCCCGTGCGCGAATCGATGATGGCATGGAACAGTGGATCATCGGCCTGGGCCACCTGCGTCAGCCAGGCGCGGTAAGACGGGGCGTCGGGAAAGGGCTCTTGGAACAAATAGGTCCAGTTACGGCCGCCGCGGTCGAGACCGTTGGCGCTGAACAGGTCATCGGCATGACGCGCGGGCTCGAGCGGTTCAACCCGGCAGAAGCGGCCGTGCATCGGGACGCGTGGCGGTGGCGGCCGGGCGGTCCAGTTGGGCAGTGGCGTGCCGGTGGCTTGCACGGGATCAACCATTGGCTAGCTCGCGACGTCGAGAGTTTGGTTGGCAGCGCGCGCGGCCAGGCACCCAAAGCGTCCCCGGCCGAGTTAACGGCAAGAAGGGCCGAACACGGGCGACCTCAGCCGAGGTCGTTTAGTTTTTGCCCGTGCTCATGGAGTTGAAGAACTCGCCATTGGTCTTGGTGGACCGCAGCTTGTCGACCAAGAATTCGATGGCATCCATGGTGCCCATCGGATTGAGGATGCGGCGCAGGACATACATCTTTTTGAGCTGATCGTTGGGTACCAGCAACTCTTCCTTGCGCGTGCCGGATCGGGCGATGTCGATGGCGGGGAATACGCGCTTGTCGGAGACCTTGCGATCGAGCACGATTTCGGAATTGCCCGTACCCTTGAACTCCTCGAAGATCACCTCGTCCATACGGCTGCCGGTATCGATCAGGGCCGTGGCAATGATGGTGAGTGAGCCGCCTTCTTCGATATTGCGCGCGGCGCCGAAGAAGCGCTTGGGTCGCTGCAGGGCATTGGAATCGACGCCGCCCGTGAGCACCTTGCCCGAGCTCGGCACCACCGTATTGTAGGCGCGGCCAAGCCGCGTGATGGAATCCAGCAGGATCACCACATCGCGCTTGTGCTCAACCAAGCGCTTGGCCTTCTCAATCACCATTTCCGACACCTGCACGTGGCGGGTGGCCGGTTCGTCGAAGGTGGAGGAAATCACCTCACCCTTCACCGAGCGCTGCATATCGGTCACCTCCTCCGGCCGCTCGTCGATCAAGAGAACGATCAGGTAGCACTCGGGGTGATTGGCGGAAATGGAGTGAGCGATATTCTGTAACAGAACCGTTTTGCCCGTGCGCGGTTGGGCGACGATGAGGGCACGCTGGCCTTTCCCGAGCGGAGAGACGATATCGATCACGCGCGCCGAGAGGTCCTTGATGGTGGGGTCTTCGATCTCCATCCTGAGCCACTTGGTGGGATAAAGCGGCGTCAGGTTGTCGAAGTGCACCTTGTGGCGCTGTTTCTCGGGATCCTCGAAGTTGATTTTGTTGACCTTCAACAGCGCAAAGTAGCGTTCACCCTCTTTCGGGCTGCGAATTTGCCCTTCCACCGTATCCCCCGAACGCAAGGCAAAGCGGCGAATTTGCGAGGGCGAAACGTAGATGTCGTCGGGACCGGGCAGATAGTTGGCATCGGGCGAGCGCAAGAAACCGAAGCCATCTTGCAGCACCTCCATGACGCCGGTGCCGATGATGTCCGTTTCCTTGGCGGCGAGCTGTTTGAGGATGGCAAACATCAGCTCTTGCTTGCGCATGGCGCTGGCGTTTTCGACCCCGGCCTCCTCGGCGAAGCTGAGCAGCTCCGTCGGGGTTTTGACCTTGAGGTCTTGGAGCTTCATCTCCTTGACAATGTCTTGCATGGGAAACTCTTGGGTAAGGGCTCAGCGCGGATGCGGTGGGATGACGGAAAGCGCAGAGCCAGCAGGGGAGGGGTGCGGAAGTTCAATTCCGGAAAAACGTCCTGGCCCTCGGTGGCGCACGCGCTCACGAAGACCCCACCCGCGCCAGACGCGGCGCTAAGTAGTGACGCCCCTATATAGCAGGTCGGCGCATAAAAAAAAAGGGCCAGCCGCCATCTGGCCCCCGCTCTGCGGCTAACAAAGCACGCCTTCCGACGCCGGCGCCTTGCGGCGCCCTCCCGATGTTGCCCTTACAACCCTATCCCGCCCGCAGCCGGGTTGGCTTCCATCCTGGATGGCAGGGCTCAGGCGCGCGTGGTCCCCCGAGACCTTGTGGCGTTGGTGGGCTTGCAGCGGTGCCCGCCGGCGCGGCTGGCGCTAGGCTAGAACGGCTTCACAACCACCAGAACTACGATGGCGACCATGATCAGCGTCGGCACCTCGTTCATGAGCCGATAAAATCGCGCATCACGCTGGTTGCGATCGTCGGCGAACGCCTTGCGCCACGCCCCCAAGGCATGGTGGTAGCCCGTCAGCAGGACCACCAAAGCAAACTTTGCCATCAACCACCCGTCCCGGTACATGCTGGCCTGCCAAGCAAGCCATGGTCCCGTGACCCAAACCACTACCATGGCCGGGTTCATGATGCCCCGAAGCAGTCGCCGCTCCATCAGTTTGAAAGTTTCGGACTGCTTGGAACCGGGATCCGCCTCGCAGTGATAAACGAACAGACGGGGCAAATAGAGAAGACCCGCCATCCACGAGATGACGGCGATCACGTGCACGGCCTTGAGCCACAGCAGCATCGCCGCCCTTTCGCGGGCGCACCTTAGCTCGCCCGATACCCGCGCACCAAGTCAACCAGCGCGCCGACATTCTCCGGCGGGGTCTCCGGCACAATGCCGTGTCCAAGGTTGAAGATGAAGCGCTTGCCGCTGAGCGCCGTCAGGATCTCCTGCGTGCGCCCCTCGAACACTTTACCACCGGCCAGCAACAAGAGCGGATCGAGATTGCCCTGCACGGTGGCACGTGCGCTGAGTTCACCGGCCATCAACGCGAGCGGTAGGGTCGTATCGCAGCTCACGCCATCGACACCGGTTGCGCTAATGTAGCTCGAGGTCCGCGTGCCTGCTCCGCGCGGAAAGCCGATAATCGGGATCGTCGGGTGTCGCTGCTTAAGGGCGGTGAGCATGCGTTTGGTGGGCGCCACGACCCAGCGCGCGAACTCATCGTCGGGCAGGCTCCCGGCCCAGCTATCGAAAATTTGTAAGACATCGACACCCGCGCTGACTTGGCCCGAAAGATATTCGATTGAGACGTCGGACAAGATGTCGACCAAGTCCTGAAAGGACGCCCGATCCCTGTAGGCCCACAGGCGCGCATCGGCCTGGTCGGCGGTGCCTCGGCCCGCCACCATGTAGGTCGCCACCGTCCAGGGGGCGCCACAAAATCCGATAAGGGTCGTCTCACGGGGAAGGTCCTGCCGCAGCCGCGCCACCGTCTCGAAAACGCGAGCGAACTTGGGGCGAGTTGCTGCGGCCTGCAAGCGGCACAAATCCGATGGCGCCCGGATCGGGTCGAGGCGAGGACCCTCGCCCTCGAGGAAGCTGACGGCCTGGCCGAGCGCATCCGGGACCACCAGAATGTCTGAAAAAAGGATCGCCGCGTCGAACCCGTAGCGCCGGATCGGTTGCAGGGTCACCTCGGCGGCCAATGCTGGATCATAGCAGAGGTCGAGAAAGCTTCCCGCTTGCGCGCGCGTGGCGCGATATTCCGGCAGGTAGCGTCCGGCTTGGCGCATCAACCAGATTGGCGGCGGAGACAGGGCCTCACCGCCAAGGGTGCGCAGGAGACGTCGGTGCGGGAACGTGGACGATGCGGTCATGCCTAGCATCTAAATTCAAATATTCAATTTTTAAACTCTGTTATTATGACTCTTAGGCCCTGGATTGCGCGTATTCATTTGCCAACCGTAGCATCTTCACAGCTTGTGCGCGCCAGGTTCGGGCTGGCGCCACGGCTAGCGTCATCCTCCTCGCGGGGCCACTAGCATGCCGAGGCCCTTGCACGACAAGGGCTAAATCCGCCTCGCCGATGGCCTTCGATCGCTGATAACATGTTGAAGGCCTCTGTATCGCGTTGTCCGAGCCGGCCGGTCCGCGTGGAGAGGCCGCCTTTGCCAATGCGGCGGCGTTCAAGTTCTTGTTGTCCTTCCTGTGGGTGGATCTGTTGATGGCGCCGGAGCGTGGGGGCGAAAGAACGGCTGCACGCTTGGCACGGCCTGAGAACTCTGATCTTTTCCACACATGCCCAACCAGGTCCCGACTTACTTTCATCTGCATTTGATCTCGGATGCGACGGGTGAGACGTTGACCACCATGGCCAAGGCCGCGGCGGTCCAATATGCCCAGGTGCGGCCGATCGAGCACGTTCATCCCTTGGTGCGCACCGCCAAGCAGCTCGAGCGCGTCTTAAAAGAGGTCGAGCAAGCACCTGGCATCGTGCTCTATACAATCGTCAAGAAGGAATTGATCGAGGAGATCGAGCAGCGTTGCCGCGCGCTCAAGGTGCCCGCCCTGCATGTGCTCGAGCCGATCATGAAGGTCTTCGAATCCTACCTTGGCGCCCCACAGACGCCGGTGGTGGCCGGTCAGCACCTCGTTGATGCGGACTATTTCCGCCGCATCGATGCTTTGAACTTCGCCATGGCGCATGATGACGGCCAGCTGCCGGAAGACCTGAGCACCGCCGACATTATCATCCTCGGCGTGTCGCGAACCTCGAAGACCCCAACCAGCATCTATCTGGCCCAGCGAGGCTATAAGACCGCCAACCTGCCGCTGGTGCCTGACATCGAGCTCCCCACGGCGCTGACCGAACCGCACACCGCCTTCGTCGTGGGGTTGGTCGCCAGCCCCGAGCGCATCGCCGAAATTCGGCGCAATCGCGTGCATTTTCTGGCCGACCGTGACCTCGACAACTATGTCGACCGGGGGCAGATTGCCAACGAGATCGCCCATTCCAAGCGGCTGTGCGCGCGCCACGGCTGGCCCGTCATCGACGTGACCCGGCGCTCGGTGGAGGAGACGGCTGCCGCGATCATACGCCTCCTGCACGATCGCCAAGAGCGGGCGCAGGCCGAGGCGGGAGCGGACGATGAATGAGTGGACGCCAGCGCAGCGTCTCGTGTTGGCCTCGGCCAGCCAGCATCGGCGCCGATTGCTCAAAGCGGCGGGCCTCGTCTTCGACGTCGCGCCGGCCGCGGTCGATGAGGCCGCCAGCAAGCGTACGCTTGTGAGCGGGGGTGCCGATGCACCGGCAATCGCCGGCAGTTTAGCGGGCGAAAAAGCACTTCTGGTGAGCGCCAAGTTGCCCGAAGCCCTCGTGATCGGCGCCGATCAGGTGCTGGCCTGCGAAGGTCAGCTCTTCGATAAGCCCGGCAATCTTGCCACCGCGCGCTTGCAACTGCGGCGACTGCGCGGCCGTACCCACCATCTGCATACCGGCGTGGTGCTGGCCCATAACCAGGCAATCGTGTGGCAGCGCACCGATACGGCCTGCCTGCAGATGCGCCCTTTCAGCGATGCCTTCTTGGAAAGCTATCTCCTCCAAGCGGGCGAGGCCATCTGCGCAACCGTCGGTGCCTACGAGATCGAGGGTATCGGCATTCAGCTTTTCGCATCGGTGAGCGGCGATATCTCCACTATTATCGGACTTACCATGCTGCCGCTCTTAAGCGAACTGCGGGCACGCGGAGTGATCCGGCCATGAGCAAGGCCTGTATCATCGGCTGGCCGGTTGCACATTCGCGCTCCCCGCTGATTCACGGCTATTGGCTGCGCAAGTACGCGATCTCGGGCAGCTATGACCGACAACCGGTTCGGCCCGGCGAGGTCAGCCAGTTCCTTGCCAGCATGCCGGCCCTGGGTCTTGTGGGCTGCAATGTTACCCTGCCTCACAAGGAGGCCGCCTTTGCCGCGGCTGCGCGCAGACACCCCGGGGCGCGGGCGGTCGGCGCCGCCAATACGCTTTGGTATGAGGATGGCGCATTGGCCTGCGACAATACCGATGGCGCCGGCTTCATGAGCCACCTTGCTACGTCTGCCCCCCACTTCAAGGCGCGGGGCTGTGCGGTCGCCTCAGTTCTCGGCGCCGGCGGCGCGGCCCGGGCGATCGTGCACGCCTTTCTCAGTGTGGGCGTAGTGGAGGTGCGCTTGTTCAATCGCACGCGCGCGCGCGCCGATGAGGTCGCTGCCTTTTTCGGACCGCGGGTTAAGGCCTACGACTGGACCCGGGCGATGGATCGCTCAACCGACGCCGGCATTCTCGTCAACGCCACCACGCTCGGGATGGCGGGCGGTGGCGGGCGGCTTGAAATCGACCTTGCGCTCCTCAGTGCGTCCTGCGTGGTGGCCGACCTTGTCTACGTTCCGCTGGTTACGCCACTTTTAGCTGCCGCCAAAGCGCGCGGGCTTGCGACCGTTGATGGACTTGGCATGCTGTTGCACCAGGCTGTGCCGGGATTCGAGAAATGGTTTGGCGTGCGCCCGCAGGTAACGAACGAACTTCGGGACCTGTTGGTCGCCGACCTTGAGCGTTCCTAATGCTCGTCATTGGCCTCACAGGTTCGATCGGGATGGGCAAATCCACCGTTGCCGCCCGCCTGCGCGCCCTGGGGATCGCGGTGTTCGATGCCGATGCCGAGGTACACCGGCTCTACGAGGCTGCCGCGGTGGCGACCATCGAGGCGGCCTTTCCCGGCACCACCGACGGGCAACGCGTCGACCGGCAAAAGCTGTCGGCAGCCCTGCTCGCTAACCCGCGGGATTTTCAGCGCCTCGAGGCGATCGTGCATCCGCTCGTGTTTGCCGCAGAGCGTGCTTTTCTGCGTGAGCAGGCCGAGCGCGGAGCGAAATTCGCCGTCCTGGAAGTGCCGCTATTGTTGGAAAGCCGCCGGCAACCGCGGGTCGACGTCATCATCGTTGTCAGCACGCGTGCCGAGCTACAGCACGAACGCGTGCTGAGGCGCCCGGGTATGAGCGTGGAAAAGCTCGGGCAGGTGTTGGCGCGCCAGATGCCGGATGCGGAAAAGCGCGCGCGCGCGGACTATGTCGTGGATACCAGCGGCACATTTGTCGAGACCGATGCGCAGGTCGATCGAATTGTAGAATCATTGCAGGATGGCAAGGCAACCGCTTTCCAGGAGTTCTGGGCGTAACGGTGCGCGTAGGGTCGTTGGGGATCGACAATGCTGCGCGAAATTGTGATCGATACCGAAACCACCGGTCTTGATGCAGCCGGGGGAGATCGTTTGATCGAAATTGGCTGCGTCGAAATCATCAATCGTATTCCGACAGGCCGAGAATTCCATCATTACCTCAACCCGGAACGCGAGGTTCACCCCGAGGCCGTCGCCGTGCATGGTCTCAGCACGGAATTCCTGAAAGACAAGCCTCTGTTCAAGGACGTCGCCACGGCATTTCTGGCCTTCCTCGGCGATGCAGCGCTGGTGGCGCACAATGCCAGCTTCGATTTGGGCTTTATCAATGCCGAACTTGCACGATTGTCGCGTTCGCCACTCGCCGGCGAGCGCATGGTCGATACCCTGATGCTGGCGCGGCGCAAGCACCCGGCAGGTCCAAACAGCCTCGATAGTTTGTGTAAGCGCTACGGCATCGACAATTCTCAACGCACGCACCACGGTGCCCTGCTCGACGCCCTCCTCCTCGCCGCCGTTTACGTCGAATTGCTGGGCGAGCGTCAGGCGACACTCGGCCTGGAGCTGTCCGCGCTGAGCGATCGGCACGTCGGCGCTGGCGCCGGCAAGGCCGCTCAGCGGCCCGAGCCGCTGCCTCCCCGGATCGACAGCGAGGTGGAAATCCGGCACCAAGAGTTCATCAAGACCTTAGGGCCGCAGGCCCTGTGGCTGCAGTTTATGGTCGTGTCCTAGCCGGCAGCCCGGAAACGAGCCGGCGCCGGCCGGCTACCCCGGTCGGAGGCAGGCCAGGGCGGTCGCTTTTGTCAGTTGGTGTTGGCCTGCGGACCCGTCTTTTCCTTTTCCTTTTGCTTGCGCGCAATGAAAAGGCTGGCGAAGTCGATGGGATCGAGCAGCAGCGGCGGAAATCCACCCTCCCGTGTGATATCGGACACCAGCCGCCGCAAAAAGGGAAACAGCAGGGCCGGACAATTTACCAAAAGGAACGGCTCGAGCGCATCCTCCGGCATGCCTTCGATTTGGAACAGGCCAGCGTAGGACAGCTCCATGTCATAGATAATGGCGTCGTTGCTGGTGGCTTCGGCCTTGAAATGGATGTTGCTCTCGTAGGCCTTGTCCCCGAATTTGGCCGCATTCACGTTGACCTCGACGCGCAGATTGGGCTTTTCGGGCGGGTTGGTCAAAAGCTTGTCGACGTTGGGGTTCTCGAACGAAAGGTCCTTGATGTATTGCCCAAGCACGCGCACCTGGACCGATTGGCCCGGTGCGCCGGCCGCAGGCTTGCCGTTGTCAGGATTCTCAGCCATGAAATCTTCCCTTCAGGTTGGGCGGCCTCTCAGTCATCGACTGGGGTAATTTCCGCAAGCGTGCCGGGCGAAACCTGCGATCCCGTCTTGCCCCGCCCTGACAGCATGCAGGGGACCAGGTCGTCAAGCCACCATCGTCGAAAGCCGAGCCGGTTGGCTTCAACCCCGCAATGTCCTAAGATTTAGCTTGCGGCAGCGGGAACTTGGCGCTTCACCGGAACCGAGTAGCCGGGGGCTGGTTGTCGCAGGCCTGGCAACCTACATGAAGGGGTTGGGGCACTGGCTCGAAAGCTTTGGCAATGGATGGCAAAATCGACGCGATAACGCTGATTTTTCTTGTCTTGGCAGTGGTGGTTTTTCTCAAGCTGCGCAGTGTGCTCGGACGTCGGACGGGTCACGAGGAAACGCGCCTTGAGCGCTATCGCGCCCAGCGCGAGGCCAGCCAGCGCAATGGCAAGGTTGCGACGCAGGAAAAGGTCGTCACCTTGCCGCGGCGCGATCGCGAGGAGGTCGAGACCGTGCCGGTCGCCGAGCATGGTAAGGTACGCACCGATCTTGAGGAGCGGGTCAAGGGGTTGGCGGGCGACAATGCCGGCATGGCGACCGGACTGCTCGACATTGCGCGCGCGGATCAAACCTTCGACCCCGATCAGTTTCTCAAGGGTGCGAGGGCCGCCTACGAGATCATCGTTACGGCTTTCGCCGAAGGCAATCGCAAGACCCTGAAGGACTTGCTCAGCCGTGACGTGCACGATGGTTTTGTCGGTGCCATCGCCGAACGTGAGGGGCGCGGCGAGCAGGTCGACCAGAGTTTTGTCGGCATCAAGACGGCCGATATCGTGGAAGCCGAGCTCAAGAGCGGCGTCGCGCAATTGACCGTGAAATTCGTGAGCGAGTTGATTTCCGCCACCCGCGACCGGGTCGGAGAGGTGATTGGCGGCGATCCCAAGCGGATCAAAGAGGTGACCGATATCTGGACGTTTGCCCGCGAGGTGGCCTCGCGCAACCCGAACTGGAAGTTGATCGCGACGCAAGCCGCAAATTAGCCGCAAGCGCTGGGCAAGCAGTGAGAGTTTGGCTTTTGGGGGAAATGCCGCTTGCCGACGCCTGCGAGCTCTCGGGCTTTTAGGATCCTGCTCGCCTCGTTTGTCGTTGGCGTTACGGCGCAGGCCGAGGTGACGTCGGCCCAAAAGCAGTCTGCCAGCATGAAGCCACCGGCACTATCCTACCGACCGCTCGCATTTTCGCAGATTCCCGGCTGGGATCGGGACGATCACGCGGCGGCGTTCAAGACCTTCCTGAAATCGTGTGATCGCGTGCTGGCGGCTGGGCGCGAGCGGGCCGCCGGCGACAAGCTTGCCGGGCCGCCGCCGGGCCTGATCGAGGCTTGCACGGCGGCGGGTAAGCTGACGGCTCGCATCGGCAAGGAACAGGCAAAGGCGTTCTTCGAGAAGCATTTCATCGCCAATGCGCTGCAGCATTCGGGGGCGCCAGGTCTGCTCACGGGCTACTACGAGCCGGTGCTGGAAGGCTCACGCAGTCCGCAGGGCCCGTTTCAAACGCCCGTGTACCGGCGCCCACCGGATTTGGTGAATTTGGTCGACGAGACGCAGCGCGCCCAGACCGGGCAAACGCTAACCCACGCGCGCAAAACCGCAACCGGCACCGAGCCCTATGCCACGCGGGCCGAGATCGAAACCGGCGCCCTCAAAGGCAAAGGTTTGGAGCTCATCTATCTGGCCGATCCCGTCGACCTCTTCTTCATGCAAATTCAGGGTTCAGGTCGTGTGAAGCTCACCGACGGATCGATCATTCGGCTGCACTACGACGGCAAGAATGGGCACCCCTATAGCTCCATTGGCCGCTACCTGATCGAGAAGGGTTTGCTCGCCGCCGATAAAGTCTCCTTGGGCGCGCTGTCGAGCTGGCTCAAGGCTGACCGCGAGCGCGGCAAACAGGTCATGTGGCAGAATGCCTCCTACGTATTTTTCCGCGAGCTGCTGGGCGCCGAAGCCGGTGCGGCGCGCGGGGCACTGAATTCGCCGTTGACCCCTGGTCGAAGCCTTGCTGTCGATACCGCCTATCATGTGCTGGGCTCTCCGATCTTTGTCACTGGCACCGACATGACCCATGTGGACAAGTCGGGCGCCTTCAACCGCCTGATGATCGCCCAGGATGTGGGCTCCGCCATCAAAGGCCCCGAGCGCGGCGACATCTACTTTGGCACCGGTGCGGCGGCCGGGCGGCTTGCCGGCGTCACCAAGCACGTCGGCAAGTTCATCGTGTTGTTGCCCCAGACCGTACCGGTCGAGGCGGACGCCGGCGGCTTCGGACGGATGACCGTCGTCAAGACGCCACGATGAGCAAAGCCGGCCAGCGCTCGGGCCGCAGCGGCCGGCTCGTCACCTCCGACGAGGCGGAGCTTTGGGAGCAAGCGACGCGTACGGCTGTGCCGCTCAAAGGAAAGCCGCGCATTGCGGCAGCCGCCTCGCCGCAAGGGGCGACGGCGAATGCCGCCGCACCGCTCGGGCCTGGGTCCGGGCCCGGGTCCGGGCCTGGGTCCGATCGATCCGAGGCCACTCCTAAGGGGCGACCTGCCGGCGCGGTCTCGATGCCGCGGCCGGCAGCCGCGGCGGCCATCGACGTACTCGATCGCCGCCAGGCGCGCCGTATTGGTGCGGGCAAGACCGACATCGACGGCCGCCTAGACCTGCACGGACTATACCAAGCCGAAGCGCATGCCCGTTTGCGGGCTTTCCTGCAGCGCGCCTACGCCGGCGGCCTGAAGACCGTGCTGGTAATTACCGGCAAAGGCCGTGAGGAGGATCGCAGCGATCCCCTGCGCACCGCCATGGGCGAGCGCCAGCGTGGGGTGCTGCGCCGTAGTGTGCCCCTTTGGCTGGCGCAACCCGACCTCAGCCAGATCGTGCTCAGCTATGGCGCGGCGGGAACGCGGCACGGGGGCGCGGGCGCCTTTTATGTGTGTCTGCGCAAACCGCCGCGCTCAGCCTAAGCTTGGGGGGGTGCGTTTGCGCGCAATGTTAGGAGCGTGGCGGCCTTCCGGCCCACCCTCGTGGAGGGGTCGTTCCGTAAACGGCCCAAGCGAGCGGGCCCGATCGTACATGACGATGGCGCCCGCCATCGCCAGGTTGATGCAGAAGTGGCAGGGAATCCGCACCAGGTAGTCGCAGCGCGCGACCAGCTCCGGCGACAAGCTGCCGCGTTCGGGCCCAAGCACATAGGCCGCTCGCAACGGATGGCGAAAGCTTGGCAGCTCGATGGCCCGATCGAGCAGTTCCACCCCCACAAGACGGCAGCCTTCCGGCAGGGCGAGCTCGGCGACGCTTCTCCAGTTGTAGTGCGGCAAATGCTGGCTGCTCTTGGAGGTATCTGCGCGCGCTTCCAGGGCAGCGTAGCTGGCGCCGATCGTGAAGGTGAAGCTGGCGCCAAATCCGTGTGCGGAGCGCATCAGGTTGCCGAGGTTCAAGGCCTTGGAGATGCGCTCCGCTCCAATGGCGAAGTAACCCCGGGCGGGCAGCGGCGGCACTGACTGGTCCATGACGTGAGGCCCTTATCGGCAACGCCGGTTTAAGCCCGCGGCGCGTCCCCGACAAGCTGCCGGCGCAGATGTTGCTGGCGGCCTTTCTGGTGCCTTTCGTGTTCGTTTGCAATTCCATGGGCGTTGGCCTGTTAGCGATGCTGCCGTAAGGCGGCAGTTGGGCCGACATTGCCGCTGTTATCTTGGAAACGCTGGTCGGCATCGCCGTGCTCGCCTTCGCCCGCCCTCCAGGGCCGCCTGTTGCGCAAGAGCACGGGGCTTGAGACGGCTTTGGTCTTTGCCGCGGGAATTCTACTCGCGTTTCCCAAGCTGATCGCGACCATCCTCGGCTTGGCGGGCCTACCGCTTGCCTATCCGCATGCGATCGCCTTTGTGCTTGCAGCGATTAGGATGCTGATGCAATGGATGTGGTCTGGACCGGCGCAGGCCCGGATACCCTGATCCTCAGTCTGATCATCAAAGGAGCGCAACCCAATGCGGCTCGACCAAAGCACCCCCGCCGTCGTCACCGGAGGCGCATCGGGTTTGGGGGCCGCCACCGCTCGGGCGCTGACGGCTAAGGGCGTTAAGGTCACCATCCTCGACCTCAACGCTGAAACGGGAGAAAAGATCGCCAAAGAGCTGGGCGGCCTCTTCGCCACCTGCGACGTCACCAGCGAGGCGAGTGTCAGCGCCGCGCTCACGGCCGCGCGTGCTGCGCACGGGCAGGAGCGGATCCTGGTCAACTGCGCCGGTATTGGCATTGCCAAGCGCATCTCCCGTCGCGTCAAGGAGACAAACACGATCGAGCCGCACGATCTTGCCAGCTTCACTAAGGTCATCCAGGTCAATCTGATCGGCAGCTTTTTGATGATGTCGAAGTCGGCCATAGGCATGCAGGCAGCCAACCCCCTCAATGCTGACGGCGAGCGGGGCGTGATGATTTGCACCTCCTCGGTGGCGGCCCAGGACGGGCAGATCGGCCAAGTGGCCTATGCGGCCTCCAAAGGCGGCGTCGCCGCCATGACGCTGCCGGTGGCGCGTGATCTTTCTCGCGACGGTATCCGTGTCGTCACCATCATGCCCGGCCTGTTTCTGACGCCGATGTTTGCCGGCCTATCGCCGGAGGCGCAGCAGTCGCTGGCCGCGTCCGTGCCATTTCCCTCGCGCCTTGGCGATCCCGGCGAATATGCGGCGCTGGCCGTGCACATCTGCGAAAATGCCATGCTCAACGGTGGGTGCATCAGGCTCGACGGTGCCTTGCGCATGGCGCCGCGTTGAGCAAAGCCCGGGCCCACGTGAGCGGTTCCTCAGCCATTCAAAGAAAATTGACAAAAGTCTCGCATAAACCGGTTAGGCCGCATGGCCCCGGCCAACGGCGGCAAAGTCAGGCATTGGGCTCGCTCCGAGGAGCGCCTAGGGATGGGGTCGCGCGTTGTCGTGGCAAGTCTGCTGCTGCCGTTTGCTGCAGCAAGCCCTGCCGTCGAGGCGCAATATTTTCGCCCCGGCCCGTTCGGCGGAGCATTCCGCGGCGCTCCGTCTCAAGCGGGCGGTGGCGTCCTGCCTAACGTCTTTAGTCCTTATGCCTATCCGGGCTATCGGCCCGACGCCGGCGCGGGTGCGAACGCCGCCATCGCCACCTACCGGACTTTGTGCGTGCGTCTGTGCGATGGGTTTTATTTCCCCATCAGCTTCGCGACCCCCGAAGGTGGTCTCGCGCGCGATGCCGAGCAGTGTCGGGCGAGCTGCGGCGTGGAGGCACGCCTCTTTTATCACCTCAATCCGGGCGGCAGCGTCGAGAGCATGATGGACTTGACGGGCCGCGCCTACAGCGCGCTGCCGACCGCCTTCAAGTATCGCCAGACCTTGGTGGCCGGTTGCCTTTGCCGACCGCTGCCGGTATCCGCGGCGGCCGGCGCGCTCGGTGCCGCGGGGGCGCTGGGCGCCGCCTCGATGCCTGCGGCAGCCGACGGCCACGGCAAAGAGGCAATTCCCGGCGCGCTTGCGCCGCGTTCGCCCGAGGGCATCGACCCCCTCGCCGATTCCGATGCCGTGCCGGCGTTACAGCGACCGGCGCCGATGGTTCGCGACCTCCAGCAGCCGCCGCTGGGCTCGGCCTCGAGCCGGCGGGAGCGGCCGCCAGCGCGCTCGGATGCGCCCAATGGGCAGCACTGAACCGGCTGCTTCAGGCAGCGACGCGATCCATCGCCTCGGCGAGTTTCAAATCGCGAGCGGTTAGCCCGCCGGCATCGTGGGTCGAAAGGGTCACCTCGACTTTATTCCACACATTGGTCCACTCGGGATGGTGGTTCATTTGCTCGGCCAGTAAGGCGACCCGTGCCATAAAGCCGAAGGCCTCATTGAAGTCCTTGAACACGAAGCTACGGCGAATGGCGTCGCGGCCCTGCACCATTTGCCAATGCGGCAAGCGCTGGGCCATGTCGCGGCGTGTCGCGTCGTCGAGTGTCTGGGCCATGTTTTTGCTCCTTTAGCCGGCGCCGATGCGCGCGGGCTCAGCGAACGGATAGGCTTCCTCAACGGCGTAGGGCGGGCCGCCGGAGCCCGGCCGCGCCGACATGAGGACGAAACGCGATGCCACGAAGGGTAGCAACCGCAGGCCGCCGTTTTCCTCGAGAAAACGCGCGGCGAGACGAGGCCGCACCCCGCGGGCCCGAGCGAGCGTCACGTGCGGCTTGAAGGCGTGGGGATCACGCTCCAGGCCAGCCGCGCGCGCGGCTCGCTCGTTGGCACGATGCAGATGCTCGAGAGCCGCGCCCCCTTGCACGCCAGCCCAGAGCACGCGCGCCTCGCGGCCAGCAAAGGCGCCGACCCCTGCAATCGTTATCGCCAAAGGTTCGGCTTTGATGTCGCGCAGGCGATTGGCGAAATCATCGGCCGTGAGCTCGTCAATATCGCCGGCGAAGCGCAAGGTGATGTGCATGTTCTCGGCCTCGACCCACTTGGCGCCGGTGATGGGGGCCCGGATGAGCGACAGGTGCAGACGGATCGCTTCCGGTAGCTCGAGCGCGGTGAACAGGCGTGGCATGCTTAGCCCTTTGGTACTGCGGCTCGCTTGCTGCGCACCCGGTCGATCAGCTGCTCGACCAGCGGCAGGATCCGGCGCGTGATTTCCGCAACGCCGCTACCGTTGGGGTGAATTCCATCGCCGAGATTGAACTTGCCCTCAAAGGCGATCCCGTCGAGAAAAAACGGATAAAGAGACAGCTCGTACTGCCTGGCAAGCGCCGGGTAGATGGCGTCAAAAGCCAAACTGTAAGCGCCGCCGAGATTGCGCGGGGCGAGCATACCAGCAAGCAAAACCTCGACGCCGCTGGCTTTCAGCGCGAGGATGATCTTTTCCAGGTTTGCCTTTGCCTGTGCCGGATCGAGCCCGCGCAGCGCATCGTTGGCGCCAAGCTCCAAGATCACGACATCGGTGGCGTCGGGAATAGCCCACTTGAGGCGCTCGAGCCCGCCTGCCGTGGTATCGCCCGAAACGCCTGCATTGATGATTTCCACGCTATGCCCGCGCGCCTTGAGCGCGCGTTCGAGCTGGGCGGGGAAGGCGTCGGAAGCCTTGAGCTGGAAGCCGGCCACCAGGCTGTCGCCAAGCACGACGATGCGCGTTGGCCTCGTGGCGTCTGCCGCAGCCTCGAGCGGCCATGCCGCGAGCAGCCAATTGCAGAGGAGAACGCGAAGCACCATGTTCAACAGCCTCGCATTCGATGGCATGGTCGGCATCACTTGATCCCCATTCACGCTCAGAGTGACGTAGAAATTCGCCAAGCTCGCGGCAAGGCCTTGGGTTATGGAGTTCCCATTATCGTGGCTAAAAACTTGATTTCTCTGAGCAACGTGAACCTGACGTTGCCGAGCCGCGCCGGCCCGGTAGCGATTTTGAAGGAGGTCGCACTCGAAATCGTTGGTGCCGAGGCACTCGCCATCGTCGGCCCAAGCGGTTCGGGTAAAACCTCCTTGTTGATGGTGATCGCCGGCCTTGAGCGTGCCACCTCTGGTACGGTGGTGGTGGCGGGACACGACTTTTCGCGCCTCGATGAGGATCGGTTGGCGGCCGTGCGCGGGGCAAACATCGGCATCGTCTTCCAAGCCTTCCATCTGGTGCCCACCATGACGGCGCTCGAGAACGTGGCTCTGCCCCTGGAATTTGCCGGCAAGCCCAATGCTTTCGGGCGCGCGCGCGAGATTCTGGCCGAAGTCGGCCTGGCGCACCGTGCCGATCATTTTCCCGCACAGTTGTCGGGCGGCGAGCAGCAACGCGTGGCGATAGCGCGCGCGTTGAGTCCGCGACCGCAGATCATTCTCGCCGACGAGCCCACCGGCAATCTCGACGGCAAAACCGGTGCGCAAGTCGTCGATCTCCTGTTCGAGCTGCAGCGGCGGCGGCAATCGACGCTGCTGCTCGTCACCCACGATCCCGGCCTAGCGCGGCGGTGCGGCCGAGTCGTGCAAATGCACGATGGCTCAATTTCCGGGGCGGAGCTCGTATCGGCATGACGGTCGCCGTCTCCGAACTGAAGGCCCACGCCGCCGGCCGGCGCCTACCCCTGCTGCTGAGCTTGGCGTTGCGCGAGCAGCGCAACGGCCTCAGGGGCTTTTATGTTTTCATCGCCTGCGTGGCCCTCGGAGTCGCTGTCATCACCGGCGTCGGCGCGCTGGCCGACGCTCTGCGCTCTAGCTTTGAGCGGCAGGGGGAAACGCTCATCGGTGGCGACCTGGCCCTGGCGCGTCCGCATCGCCAGGCGGAAGGCCACGAGCGCGATTGGCTTTGGCAGCAGGGCCGCGTCAGCGAGAGCGCAACTATGCGGGCCATGGCGCGTCGCACCGACGGCGCAGAACAGGCGCTCATCGAGCTCAAGGGGGTCGACCGCGACTATCCCTTGGTCGGCAGCGTCGCCCTGGCGGATGGGCTCTCCCTTACGGCTGCCGTTCGCAACGATCTCGGCGCCGCCGTTGATCCCATCCTGCTCGATCGCCTCGGCCTCAAGGTCGGCGATAGCCTGTCAATCGGCCGCCTCGAGGTGCCGATCCGCGCCAGTATCGTGACGGAACCGGATCGCATCACCGAGCGGCTCAGCGTCGGCCCACGCGTACTGGTCTCGCTCGACACCTTGCGCAAAAGCGGGCTCGTCGACCCTGGCAGCCTGGTGAGCTGGCGCTACGCGCTCAAGCTCGCCCCGGACCGAGCTGGCGTCGCCGATCGGCTGGCGGCCTTTCGCAGCGCCGTAAAGGAGGCCCTGCCCGAGGCGGGCTTCACCATTCGCGACCGTCGCGATCCTTCGCCCCAGGTGTCGCGTGCGCTTGAACGCCTGCGGCAGTTCCTCACCCTCGTCGGCTTGGCCGCACTGCTGGTCGGCGGTGTCGGCGTCGCCAACGCCGTGGCCACCTACCTCGACCGTCGCCGCAAGGTCATCGCCGCCTTCAAGAGCCTCGGCGCCGGCCGCCGCATTATCTTCGGCGTGCACCTTCTGCAGGTGCTGATTATCGCCGCCATTGGCATCGTCTTGGGTAGCCTCCTTGGCATGCTGGTTCCGCTCGGCCTGACCGCCGCACTGGGGGATGCCTTGCCGATCAAGGCCGATATCGCGCTGACGGGTCGCAGCCTGTTGACGGCGGCCGCCTACGGATTGCTGGTCTCATTGCTGTTTAGCCTGTGGCCGCTCGGGCGTGCCGAGCAGGTGCCCGCGGCCGTGCTCTTTCGCGACGAAGTGGCACCCGAGCCGGTGCTGCCGCGCTGGCGCATCGTTGCCATGACGGCGTGCGTCGGGGCGCTCTTGGCCGCCTTTGCCATCTTTAGCTCCGAGGCGAGGTTGTTGGCCTTCTATTCCTGCCTCGGCGTGATTGTGGTCTTTGCCATCTTTGGCGGTCTCGGCGCGCTGATCTCGCGAGTGGCAAGGCGTATGAAGCGCCCACGGCGACCGGAGCTGGCGCTGGCCATCGGCAACCTCGGCGCCCCTGGCGGGCTGACGCGGTCGGTGGTGATGTCGCTGGGTGCCGGCCTCTCGCTGTTGGTGACGGTCGCCCTCGTCGACCGCTCCGTGGTTGCCGAGCTGACCGAACGGTTGCCCGACAGCAGCCCCAACTACTTCATTCTCGATCTCAAGCGCGAGGAAAGCGACGCCTTCCACAAGCTGGTTGGGCGAGAGGTACCCGAGGCGCACGTTGAGCAAGCACCCATGCTGCGTGGTCGGATCATGCAGATCGCCGGCCGTCCGGCCGAGCAAGTCAAGGCGGCGCCGGAAGCGCAATGGGTGCTCAATGGCGATCGCGGTCTCAGCTATGCCGAGACGGTTCCTGCCGGCTCCAAGCTCGTGGCGGGACAATGGTGGTCGGCCGACTATGCCGGCGAACCGCTGGTCTCCTTGGAGGCCGAGATCGCCAACGGGCTTGGCCTCAAAATCGGCGATACCGTGACCGTCAACGTGCTAGGCCGCAATGTCACGGCGCGTGTGGCCAATCTCCGGGAGGTGAAGTGGGAGAGCCTGTCGCTGAACTTCGTGTTGGTCTTCTCGCCCAACACGCTCAGAGGTGCGCCACACAATTTGCTTGCCACCGTCACGCTGCCGAAGGACGCCCCGCTCGCCGCGGAGGCCAAATTGGCCCAGGCAATCGGCCGCGCCTTTCCGGCCTCCACCGCCATCCGCGTCAAGGATGCCATTGATGCCTTTGGCGTCATTTTCGCGCGCGTCATGGTGGCCGTGCGTTCGGCCGGCAGTGTCACCCTGATCGCCGGCGCCCTGGTCTTGGCGGGCGCTCTGGCGACGGCGCAGCGCCGCCGCATTCAGCAGGCCGCCATTCTCAAGACCTTGGGTGCCACGCGCCGACGCATCCTCCTGTCGCACCTCGTCGAGTATGTCATTCTGGCTTTGTTAACGTCGTTCATTTCCTTCCTGATCGGTACGGTGGCCGCCTGGCTGGCGGTCACGCGGGTGATGGAGCTGGAATTTACCTTCTCCTTGCGAGCGGCGCTGGAAGCCATGCTGCTGGCGACGGTCCTGGTGGCCGCCTTTGGCGGCTTTGGCACGTGGCGCGTGCTCCGGGCGCCGACCATTCCCTACCTGCGTGCGGACTAAGGGCGCTCTTGCCCGGGCGGCCGAGATGACCCATGTTCAAGGTCGCATTTGTGGCGCCGGTCCTTGCAAGCAGGGGATCGCGTCGCCATAATCTAGTTGCGAACCAAGGGTTCGCCTAAAGTTGAAGGGAAGGATCCTATGGCCCAATACGACAACAGGTATGCGCAGACCACCGCTGCGCGCACCGGCGTTGCGATTGACGCGGGCCTGCGCGCCTACATGCTGCAGGTCTACAACTACATGGCGGCGGGCATCGCCCTGACTGGCATCGTCGCCTACATCATGTTCTCGTACGCCGTTACCACGGATCCTGCGCTCGCCGCCCAGTCGGCGACCGGGGCCAGCCTAGCGTTGCATCGAGGCATGTACCTGACGCCGCTCGGGTACGCGATCTACGCTTCGCCGCTCAAGTGGGTCGTCATGCTGGCGCCGCTAGCATTCGTGTTTTTCCTCTCGTTCCGCATCTATCGGATGAGCGTGGGCGCAGCTCAGATCGCCTTTTGGCTGTTCGCGGCGGCGATGGGTGTGTCCCTGTCCTCGATCTTCCTGGTCTATACGGGCCAGTCGATCACACGGGTGTTCTTCGTCACGGCAGCCGCGTTTGCTGGGCTTAGCCTTTATGGCTACACCACGCGCAGCGACCTGTCGGGTTGGGGCTCATTCCTGATCATGGGCGTGATCGGCATTATCGTGGCGGGTCTCGTCAACCTGTTCCTGCAGTCGAGTGCCCTGCAGTTTGCCATCTCCGTCATCGGCGTGTTGGTGTTTGCGGGCCTCACCGCCTACGACACCCAGCGCATCAAGGATGGCTACCACGAGGTGGCGGGCAACGTAGCGGCGGCGAGCAAGGCCGCGATCATGGGTGCGCTCAACCTCTACTTGGACTTCATCAACATGTTCGTGATGATGCTGCAGCTGTTCGGCAATCGCGAATAAGCCGCGCGCGTTGGCTTCATCGGCGAGGGCTCCGCCGCAAGCGGGGCCCTTTGCATTTTCACCGAGCCTCAGGCATGACGTGCGGGCCGCCGGCCGGACGGCGGCCGCCCCAAGAGCTTGCCCCTGCCCCATGGCCAAACCCCATCTGCGCCCCGCGCTAACTGCCGACGTCCCCGCGATCTGCGGCATCTATGGTCCCGCCGTTACGGCCGGGACGGCCAGCTTCGAGCTCGAGCCACCCGACGAGGCTGAAATACTGCGCCGTTTCAAGGCCATCACCGAGGCTGGCTATCCCTATTTCGTGGCCGAGCTCGATGGCCAGGTGCTGGGCTATGCCTATGCCAATGCCTACCGGCCACGCCGCGCCTACCGCTTTACGGTGGAAGATTCGGTCTATGTTGCCCCCGCCGCGCAGGGCAAAGGCGTAGGCCAGCTTTTGCTCGGCGGACTGATCGATGCCTGTGTGCAGGAAGGATTCCGGTTGATGGTGGCCGTGATCGGCGATTCCGCCCAGCACCGGTCGATTGCGCTACATCGGCGAATGGGCTTTACCTTCTGCGGCACCATCCATTCAGTGGGCTACAAGCACGGCCGCTGGCTCGACAGCGTCTTGATGCAAATGCCGCTCGGCGCGGGCGACAGAACCGCACCAACGGAAAGGGCACGCCCCTCAGCAGCGGGCGGGAGGGCCCCTCGATAGGGGGTTGTGCGCGGGTGTGGCCGGGCAAGCTCAGCAGGCCCCAAGCTAGCCCCGCTAATGGCATCGGTCCTTTGCAGCGCTCGGCGCGGGGCCCCCATTGCCGCACCTGCTACGGGGGCCCAGCATACCGCCACTTCAGGTGCCCACGGGCTGCTGCGGCGCGGGGGCTCAGGGGGCGGCTTGGCTGCCCCCTTGGCCGGCTGACCACGCGAGCCTCTCGGGCTTTCGGCCAGCCTTGGCCCGTCAATAACTTGCCAGCCGCACGGTCTTTTCCAAGGCACCCAGCAGGCGTCGCAACTCATGTCCGCGTTTGAGCACCAATCCGGTGGCGGTGACGATACTATAGGCACCCTGCCGGCGCGCCAGCCGCGGCTGTTTCTCGATGCGATAAAGCGGTATTTCGCTGGCTCGACGAAACACCGAAAACACCGCCTTGTCGCGATCGAAGTCGATGGCGTAATCGCGCCACTCGCCGGCTGCGACCTTGCGCCCGTAAAGCGCCAGAATTTCGTTGAGTTCGCGGCGATCGAAGGTCGTGAGTGAGGACTGCGGGGTCTGCAGGGAGGTCGGTTTGCTTGCCAGGCCCGCACTGGCGCACGGGCTAAACTGTATGGGTTCGACTTCGCTCAATGGCGCCTCCCTGTCTGCAGACGCATCATGATCAACGTTTCGCGCGGTGTTTTCAAGGCGCAGTCATGAGGCATGATGGCGCCGACCGGGTCGGCGCGAAAGATAGGTCCCCGAAAAGCCCAGTGGCGGCCGTGGCCGCCCTGCGGCAGCGGCTCATAGCGCCCTCAGCATGGAGGCCGCGTCCGCATCGAGGGCCCAGGACAGGCCCGCCGGAGCAAATTGCAGCTTGACTTTGCCCTGCAGAGCCTCCGCCACCATGCGTTCGATGACGAGGTGGCCAAAGCCCTTGTGTTGGGGCGGCGCTGCGGGGGGTCCCCCCCGTTCGACCCAGGTCATCAGGAAATGCCGCTGGTCACGAACCTTGCGCAACTGCCAGGCAATCGTGATGCGGCCTTCGGGACCCGATAAGGCACCATACTTGACGGCATTCGTCGACAATTCATGCAGCGCCATGCCGAGGTACTGCGCGGCCAGTGGCGTTAGCAAGACGTTGGGTCCCTCGATTTCGACGCGATCGCTGGTGTCGCCGTAGTGTCCAAGTTGGGAGTGCACCAGCTCTTTCATGAATACGCCGCGCCACTCCTGCTGCACCAACAAATCGACCGAGGAGGCCAGGCTTTTCAGGCGCGCACTGAAATCCGCGGCGAAGCCGGCTGAAGAGCTGCTGGTCCGAGCCGTCTGCGCGGCGATGGCCTGCACGACCGCCAGCAGGTTCTTCGAGCGGTGGGAGATTTCCGACATCAGGAAGCGGATGTGGGCCTCATGCTCCTTGCGCTCGGTGATATCCATGCTGACGCCGTGGACGTGCGATGGCCTATGTCTGTCGTTGAGGGCTTGCGCACGCAGGAAGAGCCAACGCTTGTCGCCATTCGGACGAACTATCCTGAATTCTTCTTCGTAAATGCCGCCCTCTGCCGCTGGCTTGCTCCAGCGTTGGCGCAGGCGCGTGCGATCGTCGGGATGAACGTAGGGCTCAAGATCTTGCAGGTGGAGAATGGGCGTGTCGCGCGGGATGCCGAGCTGGTCGTAAATCTCTTCCGAACAGGTGATTGACCCGCGTTCGAGGTCGAGTTCGAACGTTGCCATTCGACCGGCCACGAGGGCGAGTTTGCGCTGATTGCTGGTTTGCAGCAGCAACGCCAGGGTTTCCACCAGCTTCTCTTCCGTGCGTTTGCGCTCGCTGATATCGCGAACCACCGCCGACACGCCGGCAACCCGGTCGTCGCTGCTTAGGATCGGCGCAAGCGTGATCGAGGCATTGAGCGATGTACCGTCCTTGCGGATGCGTCTGGCCTCGGTTCGGACGTGCTCGCCGCGGCGTACTTGTGCGTAGCGCTCTTGGAATTCCGCGTCCGCCCCCGCCGGGTACAGAATGCGCACGGATTGACCGATGATTTCTTCGGCGGCGTAGCCAAACATGCGCGCGCCAGCCGGGTTCCAGGACAAGATAATTCCTTCCGGCGAAAGGCTGAAAATCGCGTCGTCGGCTGCGGCTACGATGGCGGCCAGGCGCGCATCCAAGGCCTCCGCTAGCTTGCGCTCGGTGATGTCCATGGCCACGCCGAGGACCGAGCGAGCCATGCCGTCCGCGCCCCGTCGTACCTGGCCGCGGCGCTGCACCCATCTTACTTCGCCGTCCGAGCGCACGATCCTGTATTCCTGCTCGAACCCATCGGTTGCGCCCTCAATGGCGGCTCGATAGGCGTCGCGAAACCGCGCGCGGTCTTCGGGGTGGACAAAGCTCAAGACCTGATCGGGCGAGCCGGTAAAGTGCTCGGAGGTGCGCCCGTAAAGGCGATACATCGTCTCCGACCAGGTGACCCGATTGGTCGCAAGATCGCGCTCCCACACCCCCAGCCCCGTCGCGGACAGCACGAACGACAGCCGCTCCAGAACGAAGCGGAGTTCCGCCTGTTCTAGTTGCGCAAGGGCGCCGCCCGTGTCCGGCGTATCGGCCCTGTTGTCGTTCACGACGTTGCTCGCTCTCGAAAACCCGACATCTTATCGCAATCCGACGGCGACCGCAGGCCCTTCGTGGGGTGCCGCCGGTCGCCTGGGCGTCCCGGGCGATCCACGCGGCCCTTGGCCGTTGACCGGAGGGTTGGCTCGCGCAGCCCCGCGAGCTTGGCGTACGCGGCTCGGGCAGGTTCCCGACCGACATGAGCTCGTGCAAAGTGCCGCAAATGGCGCTAGGCATCTGCTCTTAGAGCCGCGGCCTCGGGTCGCGGCAATGCTCGGCGGCACCGCAAGGCTGCTCGGAGTGACGATGAACCGACAAGGAGGGCGTCCATGGTTTGCTACCTGAAGCGCGGGATGGATGCAGCAAGCGTAAAAGCCGCCGACGCGCAGGTGCGCGCGACCGTTGAAGCCATCCTTGCCGACGTCGAAGCGCGCCGCGACGTGGCCGTGCGCGAGTTTTCCGAGACGTTCGACGGCTGGTCACCCCTAGCCTTCAAATTGAGCCTTGCCGAGATCGAGGATGCCATAGCTACGGTGCCCGAGCGGGATCTCGACGACATCAAATTCGCCCAAACGCAGGTGCGCAACTTCGCCGAAAAGCAGCGCGCGACCTTACAGGATCTTGAGGTTGAGACCTTGCCCGGCGTCATCCTGGGCCACAAACACATCCCTGTGAGTTCGATCGGCTGCTACGTTCCCGGCGGGCGTTATCCGATGGTCGCCTCTGCCCATATGTCGATCGTCACGGCCCGCGTGGCCGGGGTGAAACGCATTGTCGCCTGTGCCCCGCCACACAGGGGCGGGCCCAATGGCGCGATCGTCGCGGCCATGCACTTCGGCGGTGCCGACGAGATCTACGTCTTGGGTGGCGTGCAGGCGGTTGCCGCCATGGCGTTGGGTTGCGACGCCATTGCCCCCGTCGACATGATCGTCGGCCCGGGCAATGCTTATGTCGCAGAGGCCAAGCGACAGCTGTTTGGCCGCGTCGGTATCGACCTGCTCGCGGGCCCTACCGAGACGCTGATTATCGCCGATGACAGCGTCGATGCCGAGATCTGCGCCACCGATCTCTTGGGCCAGGCCGAGCACGGGCCCACCTCGCCCGCGGTGCTGCTCACCAACTCTGAAAAATTGGCGCGTGCCACCATGGCTGAGATCGAGCGGCTGCTCAAGATCCTCCCCACCGCCGACGCCGCATCTCGGGCCTGGGCCGACATGGGTGAGGTGATCGTCTGCGATGACGTGGCGCAGATGCTGGGCGAGGCCGACCGCATCGCCTCCGAGCACGTGCAGGTCATGACGCGGGACCCCGACTACTTTCTGCAGAACATGCAGAACTACGGCGCACTGTTCCTGGGTCCCCGCACCAACGTCGCCTACGGCGACAAGGTGATCGGCACCAACCATACACTACCCACGCGCAGAGCCGCTCGCTATACCGGCGGGCTGTGGGTCGGCAAATTCCTCAAGACCTGCACCTATCAAAAGGTGTTGACCGATCAGGCCTCCGCCGAGGTCGGCGAGGTATGCTCGCGCCTGTGCGTGCTCGAAGGCTTCTTTGGTCACGCAGAGCAGGCCAACGTGCGTGTCCGCCGATATGGTGGCAGGAACGTACCCTACGCGGCCGCGGCGGAGTAAGCTATGCAGGTCCCGGCGCGTCCATCCTTTCGCCTCGACGGCAAGCGCGCGCTCGTGACGGGTGCTGGGCGGGGTATCGGCTTAGCCGCTGCCTTCGTGTTGGCCGAGGCGGGGGCGCACGTTACCCTCGCCGCACGCACGCAATCGGAGATCGAGGCGGCCGCGGCGGCAATCCGCGCGCGCGGCCAGGCCGCCGAGGCGCTGCTTCTCGATGTCACCGATCTTGCCGCCATGCAGCGGGCGATGGCGGTGGCGGCACCCTTCGGCATTCTCCTCAACAATGCGGGCACCAATCGTCCCAAGCCTCTTGTTGACGTGACGAGCGATGACTTCGACGCCATCATGGCGCTCAACGTGCGTGCGGCCTATTTTGTCGCGCAAGCGGTGGCCCGTCGCTTGATCGAGACGGAACAACCCGGCTCGATCATCAACGTGTCATCGCAGATGGGTCACGTCGGAGCCGCCAACCGTAGCGTTTACTGCGCCTCCAAGCACGCCATGGAGGGCTTCACTAAGGCTATGGCCATCGAACTTGCCCCGCACAACATCCGCGTCAACTCGCTCGGGCCGACCTTCCTCGACACACCTTTGACGCGGCCGTTCTTTCAGGACAGGGCGTTTCGCGACGAGGTTGTCTCCAAGATCAAGCTCGGACGGTTGGGTACGGTCGACGATCTGATGGGCGCCGTTCTCTTCTTGGCCTCGGATGCTTCCGCGCTGATGACGGGTTCGGCGCTTGTGGTCGACGGCGGTTGGACGGCCGATTGAGAGCGCCGATAGAGAATTTGGCAGGCGCGCAAATGCGGCTATTGCCGGCGTTACCGAAAAAGACGGCCGCAAGCGCCAAGACGCCGTCGCCTCTTGCGACGGTTGCCCGCTTGCGCTCTGATGCACGCCCGATCGTGCGCGGATAACACTATGCATCAGACCTCAGCGGGTGCTCGGCTGGCCGTCGATATCGGTGGCACTTTCACGGATATCGTTCTGCTCACCGGCAAGCGGCGGCTGGTCAGCAAGCTGCTGACCACGCCGCGTGCCCCCGAGCAGGCCGTCATTGCGGGCGTGCGCGACATCCTGGCGAGTGCTGGGCTCGCCTTCCGCGATATCGCCGTGTTCGTTCACGGCACGACGCTCGCGACCAACGCCATCATCGAGCGCAAGGGTGCCAAGACCGCATTGCTGACGACGCAGGGATTCCGCGACGTCATCGAGATCGCGGATGAGGGCCGGTTCGATCAGTACGACATCAATATCGTGAAGCCGGTGCCACTGGTGCCGCGTGAATTACGCTTCACGATTCCAGAGCGCATGGATGTGCACGGCCGCGTTCGCCTGCCCCTCGATGAGCCGGCTGTGCGGGCGGCTGCCGGGCGCTTGTGCGAGCTCGGCATCGATGCCGTGGCTGTGGCCTTCATCCACGCCTACGCCAATCCCGCCCACGAGTTGCGGGTCGGCGAAATTTTGGCCAAAATCAGCCCTCGCCTGGCGGTGACGCTGTCAGCACAAGCCTGCCCCGAAGCACGCGAATACGAACGCACCTCGACGGCCATCGCCAACGCCTACGTACAGCCCTTGATCTCGGGTTATCTTCGCCGCCTCAAGGAGACGATGGCCGAGCTCGGCTACCCGCATCCGATTCATTTGATGACTTCGGGCGGCAACCTCGCCAGCCTGGAGACGGCCGCCCGCTTTCCGGTGCGCCTCGTTGAATCGGGCCCCGCCGGTGGCGCCATTCTGGCCGGACAGCTGGCGCTCGAGCGCGGTGAGCGCCGCATCCTAGCTTTCGACATGGGTGGCACGACCGCCAAAATCTGCCTCATCGATGATGGTGAGCCGCTCAAGGCGCGAACGTTTGAGCTCGATCGCCAATCGCGCTTCAAGAAGGGCAGCGGCATGCCTGTGCGCATCCCGGTCATTGAAATGGTTGAGATTGGCGCCGGTGGAGGTTCGATTGCGCGCGTGGACACCCTGCAGCGGATTTCTGGTCGGCCCCGACAGCGCCGGTGCCGAGCCAGGGCCCGCCTGCTACGGGCGTGGTGGTCGCGAGGCGACGGTCACCGATGCCGATCTCGTGATCGGTAAGATCGATGCAGCACGCTTCGCCGGCGGCAAGATCGAGATTGACGCCGGCCGGGCGGAAGCCGCCCTGCTCGACGGTGTCGGGAACAAGCTCGCGGGCAAGACGTGCGAACAGGCCGCGCTGGGCGTCAGCGAAATCGTCGATGAGAACATGGCGAATGCGGCGCGCGTGCATGCGATCGAGCGTGGCGTCGCCATCGGCGAACGCACGCTGGTGGCCTTTGGCGGCGCCGCACCCCTGCATGCGAGCCGGATTGCGGAAAAACTTGGCATCTGCCGCATTATCGTGCCGCCGGATGCCGGAGTTGGTTCAGCGCTCGGCTTTCTTGCGGCGCCGGCGGCCTACGAGCTGGTGCGCTCACGTCACATGCTGCTGTCGGAATTCGACGCGGACGCCGCCGACGCCATCGTCGAGGGTCTGGTGCAGGATGCGGGCGCGCATTGCCGCGCCGCCGCGGGTGAGCGGCCGATTGCGGTGCGGCGCTCGGCCTTCATGCGCTATGCGGGGCAGGGCCACGAGATCATGGTTGCCCTGCCCGATCGCCGGCTGCTAGCGACCGACGTTGTCACGTTTCGGCAGGCGTTCGAGCGCGAGTACGGCCGGCTATTTGCACGTCACATCCCTGACGCGGAAATCGAAATCATGAGCTGGATGGTGCTCGCCAGCACCGAGAGCGAACCGCCGGCGCGCCTGGCTGGCGCGCCACCCCGAGCGGCGCCGCCGCCGGCGGGCGAGCGCTCGATTTTCGACGCGCAGTTGGGCCGACGACAGGTTGTGCCGGTGTTCGATCGCAGAGCGCTGTTGCCCGGCACCCACCTCGAGGGACCGGCGTTGATCGTCGAGGAGGGGACGTCGACCTACGTTTCGCCCAGCTTCGAGGTCGCCGTCGACGCTGGTGAAGCCCTAATTCTGTCGGCGCGGTCGAAGCTGGACTAAGGAGCCTGCCAATGCGCAAGCAACCCAACGACATCGACCTGCAGATCATGTGGAACCGGCTGGTTGCGGTGGTCGAAGAGCAGGCGCAAACCCTGCTGCGTACGGCGTTCTCCTCGATCGTGCGCGAGGCTGGCGACCTATCGGCGGGTATTTTCGACGCGCGCGGCCGCATGCTGGCACAGGCCGTCACCGGCACGCCTGGTCACGTCAATTCAATGGCGGAATCGGTCAAGCATTTTATTGCTCATTTTAGCCTGCCGAACATGAGGCCGGGCGATGCCTATATTACCAATGACCCTTGGCTGGGCACCGGCCATCTCAACGACTTCGTCATCACGACGCCATGCTTCTATCGCGGGCGGCTGATTGGCCTTTTCTGCTGCACCTCGCATCTAATGGATATCGGCGGCATTGGCTTTGGGCCGGATGGCACCGACGTGTTCATGGAAGGGCTCTACATTCCCTTCCTCAAGCTCCTCGATGCAGGCAAGGTCAACGAGACCCTGATGGCGATGATCCGCGCCAATACGCGCCAACCGATCGACACGGTGGGTGATGTCTACGCGCTGGCCGCGTGCAATGACGTCGGCTGCAGGCGCCTGGTGGAAATGCTGGAGGAGTTCGAGCTCGAAACGCTCGACCTCTTGGCCGAGCACATTTGCACCAAGAGCCGTCAAGCCGTGTTGGCGGAAATCGCGGGCCTGCCAAAGGGGTGCTGGTCCAACAGCATGACCACCGACGGCTTCGACGGTCCGATCACGCTACGCGCCACGACCACGATCAAGCCCGACGGTATCCACGTCGACTATGCCGGCACCGATGCGCAGGTGCGCCGCGGCATCAATGTCCCGCTCGCCTACACTACGGCCTACACCGTGTTCGGGCTTGGCTGCATCGTTGCCAGTAAAATCCCGAACAATGCCGGATCGCTGTCGCCTCTGACCGTATCGGCACCCCCGGGGACGATCCTCAACGCGGCCAAACCTGCTGCCGTGTGCATCCGGCACGTGATCGGCCAGATGCTACCCGACGTCGTATTCGGCTGCCTGGCCCAGGCCATTCCCGATCGCGTCCCGGCCGAGGGCACGTCATGTCTGTGGAACTTGATCGTTCGCGGGCCGCTGCCAGGTCGGCGCGGTGGTAACTATGCATTCAGCATGGCGATCACCTCCAACGGCGGGACGGGAGCGCGGCCGCAGGCGGACGGTCTATCGGCCACGGCTTATCCGTCCGGCGTCAAGGGCACGCCCATCGAGATCGCCGAAGCCATCACGCCGTTGATTTTCTGGAAGAAGGAGCTGCGACCAGGTTCGGGAGGGGCTGGGCGCACGCGGGGAGGCCTCGGCCAGATCATCGAAATCGAAAGCGGTATCGCTCAGCCATTCGAACTGCTGGCCGCCTTCGATCGTATCGACTTTCCGCCGCGCGGCCGTGCCGGGGGCAAGCCGGGTGCCCCCGGTGCCGTCGCGATCAAGGGGGGGCGTAAACTGAACGGGAAAGGCACGCAGCTGGTCGGCGCTGGCGAGCGGCTGGTGGTCATGACGCCGGGCGGCGGCGGCTTGGGGGAGGCCAAAGATCGCGATCCCGCCCTTGGCGCGGCCGATGAGCGCGAAGAGCGCCTGTCGGCATCGGCCTGATGGCCTTTTTGGGCGTCTTGCCGAACCTCTCGACAGGTTGCACGCTGGCAGCGAAGGAATGGAGCGCGAGGGAGGCTGAGAGATGCGATTTGACGAATACCGCAAGCAGGATGCAACCGCCCTTGCGCGGCTAATCGCCAAAGGCGAACTCAGCGCCAAAGCGGTGCTCGAAGTGGCGATCGCCCGGGCGGAGCAAGTCAATCCGGCGATCAATGCCATCGTTCACCAGCAGTACGCACAGGCACACCGGGCGCTCGCGGCCGGGTTGCCGAAGGGGCCGCTCACGGGTGTGCCATTTCTCATCAAGGATCTGGGCTTTTTTGAAACCGGTGAACCGGCGACTTACGGCAGCCGGATCTATGCGGGCTTTGTCGCCGACCACGACAGCGCCTACGTGAGGCGCTGCAAGCAAGCGGGTCTCGTGTTCATGGGGCGCAGTTCAAGCCCCGAATTTGGCTTGAGCCCCAATACCGAACCGCGTCTTTACGGCGCTTGCAAAAATCCTTGGCATCTCGCGCACTCGGCGGGTGGCTCCTCGGGTGGGGCGGCGGCAGCCGTGAGCGCTGGTGTCCTGCCGATGGCCCACGCGACCGACGGCGGCGGCTCGATCCGCATCCCGGCCGCCCAGTGCGGCCTGTTTGGGCTCAAGCCCTCACGCGGTCGCGTCTCGCTGGCGCCGGATGCAGGCGAAGGTTGGGGCGGCATGTCGGTTGGCCACGTGCTGAGCCGCAGCGTCCGCGATTGCGCCCTGATGCTGGATTGCACGGCCGGCTACGAGCCGGGTGACCCCTACACGGCGCCGTCGCCCGCCGGCGCTTTTGTGGAAGCAATCGAGCGGCCGCCGCGCCGACTAAAAATTGCGTTGATGCGCAAGGACCATCGCGGCGTCAAACCCCATGCCGAGTGTCTGGGCGCCATCGACGGCGCCGCCAAACTGTGCCAGAGCCTGGGCCATGTCGTCGAGGAGGCCGATCCACCGATCGATCTGGTGGCGCTGCGACAACAGACTTCGACGATCGCCGCCGCCAACACCGCGCGTGCCCTTGGCTTGCGTTGGCAATCGCTTCAGCGTGAGCCAAACCCAGACGATATCGAGGCTGCGACGTGGGCCGTCTACAGGCGTGGGGCGAAAGTCACTGGTGTCGAATATGCCGAGGCGATCGCGGCGATACACACGGCAGGGCGAAAGATGGCGGCATTTCTTACCAACTATGATGTAATCCTATCGACGGTGGTGGCCGGGCCGCCGCCACGCCTCGGTCATTTCGACATGAACGGTGATGTGGCGACATTCACCGAACGGGTCACCGAGTACCTCGGTGTTACGCCGGTTCACAATGCCACTGGAACGCCGGCGATGAGCGTGCCGCTGCACTGGACGGGGGATGGTTTGCCGGTGGGTGTGCATTTTGCCGGTCGTTACGGCGAAGAGAGCACGTTGCTTAAACTCGCCGCCCAGCTCGAGACGGCGCAACCCTGGTTCGATCGTGTGCCGGCACTTTGAGGCTGGGGAAGCAGGATCCGGCGGCGCCCGTCCCGAGCGCAGACGGCGGCTGGCCAGGCTTGGAGATATGCCAGAAGCAAAGGAGCGCCATGGATAGAATCAACCAGAAAATCGCCTCCGAACTTGGCGTTGCCGTGGATCAGGTCTTTGCCGCGGCGGCATTGCTGCGGGACGGGGCCACGGTTCCCTTTATCGCACGCTATCGCAAGGAGAAGACCGGCGGCCTCGACGATACCGAGCTGCGCAAGCTTGAATCACGGCTCGGCTATCTCAGCGAGTTGGAGGATCGCCGCGCCACGGTGTTGAGATCGATCGAGCAGCAAGGCAAGCTGACGCCGGAGCTGGCGCGCTTGATCAACGCCGCTGAGGCGAAAGTCGAGCTCGAGGACCTCTATGCGCCCTACAAGCCCAAGCGGCGGAGCAAGGCGCAGATGGCGCGCGCGGCCGGGCTTGAGCCTCTTGCCGATCGGCTGCTGCACAATCCGGCCCTTGATCCCATGGCCGAGGCGGGCAACTTCGTCGCTGCCGCCAAGGGCGTGGCGGATGCGAAAGCTGCGCTCGACGGCGCGCGCCAAATTCTGCTCGAGCGTATAGGGGAGACCGCAAAACTCGTGGGCGACCTGCGCGAATGGCAATGGCAGGAAGGTGTGCTCGCGGCAAAGGTGGCGAAGGGCAAGGATGCGGAAGGCGCCAAGTTTTCCGACTATTTCGCTTTCAACCAGAAGATCAAGGACCTGCCATCGCACCGCGCCCTGGCTCTGCTGCGTGGTTTTCACGAAGACATCCTCACGTTGGCTCTCGACGTGCCCCACGATGCCAACGCGATGCATCCGGCCGAAGGCAAGATCCGACTGGCGTTGGGCATCGCCGACCGGGGCAGGCCCGCCGACGCCTGGTTGCTCGAGACCGTGCGTCTGGCGTGGCGGTCCAGGCTCGCCGCTTCCCTACAAACCGATCTCATGGGTCGGCTCAAGGAGCGCGCGGACGGGGAGGCCATCCAGGTCTTCGCCAAGAATCTTAAGGACCTGTTGCTCGCGGCACCGGCCGGAGCGCACGTCACCATGGGGCTCGACCCCGGGTTTCGCACCGGGGTCAAGGTCGCGGTGGTGGATGCGACGGGCAGGCTGGTTGTGACCGACACGGTCTACCCACACGAGCCGAGGAATGACTGGCGCGGCGCGCTGGCCGCGCTGGCGGCGCTGTGCGTGCAGCACAAGGTGCAACTCCTCAGCGTCGGCAACGGCACGGCAAGCCGCGAAACGGACAAACTCGCGACCGAGTTGATTGCCAAATTGCCCAATTCAAGGCCTAGCAAGGTAATGGTGTCCGAAGCCGGCGCCTCGGTGTATTCGGCCTCAGAGCTTGCGGCCAAGGAATTTTCCGATCTCGATGTTAGCCTCCGTGGCGCCGTGTCGATCGCCCGGCGCCTGCAGGACCCTTTGGCGGAATTGGTCAAGATCGAGCCCAGAGCAATCGGCGTTGGCCAATACCAGCACGACGTCGATCAAACACTGCTCGCTCGTTCGCTCGACGCCGTGGTTGAGGATTGCGTTAACCTGGTTGGCGTCGATGTCAACACGGCCTCGGCGCCATTGCTGGCGCGCGTGTCGGGTCTCAATCAGACATTGGCCGCAAACATTGTCGCTTTCCGCGACGAACATGGTGCCTTTAAAACACGAACCTCCCTCAAGAAGGTGCCGCGGCTTGGGCCCAAAGCCTTTGAACAGGCCGCCGGCTTCCTACGCATCATGAACGGTAAGAACCCGTTGGATGCCTCGGCGGTGCACCCGGAGGCTTATGCGCTGGTGGAAAAGATCGCGGCGGTGACCAAGCGCGGGCTCAACGCCTTGATCGGTGACGGTGTGTTTTTGAAATCGCTCAAGCCAGCGACGTTCGCCGACGCCGATTTCGGGATGCCAACCGTTAGCGACGTGCTGAAGGAACTGGAAAAACCGGGGCGCGATCCGCGCCCGGAGTTTAAGACGGCGACCTTTGCCGAGGGTGTCGAGACGATTTCGCATCTCGAGCCTGGCATGCGGCTCGAGGGCGTCGTCACCAACGTTACCGCCTTCGGCGCGTTTGTGGATGTGGGCGTGCACCAAGACGGACTGGTGCACATCTCCGAACTTTCAGACCGCTTTGTGAAAGATCCGCGCGAGGTCGTTAAGGCCGGCGATGTCGTCAAGGTGCGCGTGAAAAGCGTCGATGTCGCGCGCAAGCGCATTGGGCTGACAATGAAATCTGGCGCCATCGAGCCATCGCCAAGTCCGGCCAATGCCGCCGCGACCAAGGCCAAGGGCTCCGCGTCGACCTCGGCACGCGCGCCGGAGGAGAGCGCCTTTGCCGCGGCGCTCAGACGGGCGCAGCGGCAGAAATAGCCTGTTGAGATCAGTTGCGATGGCTGGAGGAGTACGCGCATGAGGCTCGGAATATTGCTGCGCTATGCCGGCGAGGCCGGCGGTCCCAGCATGGATCAAGTGCTCGAGGCCGAGCGCCTCGGCTTCGACTCGGTGTGGGCCGGTGAATCCTATGGGACCGATGCGGTGACGCCCATTGCGTGGGTGCTCGCGCGCACCACGAAGATTAAAGCCGGCACCGGGATCATGCAGATGTCGGCGCGGACACCGACCTGCGCCGCCATGACGGCCGCAACGCTGCAGGCTATGTCCCAGAACCGTTTTCTGCTCGGGATCGGCCCTTCTGGGCCCCAGGTGATCGAGGGATGGCATGGCATGCCCTATGGCAAGCCGCTGACGCGCACGCGCGAATACGTTGCCGTGGTGCGCAAGGTGCTCGCCCGTGAAGCCCCGCTGCAGCATGACGGCGAGCACTACCAGATTCCCTACGCCGGGGCGGAGGCGACGGGTTTGGGTAAACCGCTGAGGAGCATCCTGCATCCCAATCCGAACCTGAAGATCTACACAGCGGCCATCTCTCCGGTGGGTCTTAAGACCGCCGGCGAGGTCGCCGACGGCGTGCAGCCGATTTTCATGAGCCCGGAGCGCACGAGCCTTGTCGGCGAGCACGTGCTCGCTGGCATAGCCGCTGCCGGTCGCGGCACGTCGCTCGCCGATTTTGACATTGCGCCGTTCGTGCGCGTGGCCATGGGCAGCGACCTTGCGGCTTGCCGCGACAAGATCAGACCGGAGATGGCCCTCTACATCGGCGGCATGGGCGCGCGCAGCAAGAATTTCTACAATGACCTCGTCAAGCGCATGGGATACGAGGACGCTGCCATCAAGATCCAGGAGGCTTTCCTCGCCGGTCGCCGGCAGGAAGCGGCCGCGGCGGTGCCCGATAGCCTGATCGACGAGACGGCGTTGGTCGGTCCGCCAGACCGCATTAGGGACCGGCTGCGGGCGTGGCAGGACGGAGCCAAGGAGCACCGGATCGGCACCCTGTTACTGGGGGGTGCCAGCTCGGAAGCCCTACGCGTCATTGCCGCAGCGGTGCTGTGAAGGGCGCGGCGGTCGCCGGCCGATCCGCGCGATCTAGTTCCTGCCGCCTCCACCGGGGTTGCCGGCACGGTTCTCGCGCAACATCTCTTCCCACCAGCGCGACGTGCCGAAGGGCAGTTTATCGGCGTCGCGCACGTAGTAATCGCTGGTCTGACGCGCGGGGATGTGGCCACGACAATGGCGTCGACCCTGCTGCCACCAGCAGTGCCGAGCCACCACCCTCTCAAGGCGCGCATCACCCTGATTGGCGGCTTCGTTCGCCATCCGCGCGCCGGCCAGGGGGCCTGCCCGCGATGCCGCGGCGGTGGCGCCTAAGGCGAGGCCAACGAGCAGAGGGATCGACCAAGATTTGCAGGCCACGGCGATACATTCTCCCGGTAAGAGGCCACGGGCTCCAAGCGCACGGAAGGCTAGCATTCCTTTCTCGCCCGGTCACGCTCACATGGCCGTGACACGGCGGGCGCGCCGCCAGGATCCCTGGGGCGCTGGTGGCTTAGCCCTTGAGACGGCCGCGCAGCATCGCTTGGCGGTGGCTTGAAATGGCTGAGCAAAGCCGGGCGCGATCGCGACGGCAGCGGCGTCGTCTGCCCCATTAGCCTAGCGTGTGCAGTGTCTCACGGTGAACGTGCCCGATCGGTAAAGGTCGGCGCGGCCTTGGGAAAGCCTTGAGATCCAAGCGCAGCGAGGCGACCAGGCCTTGCCTGGCCCGGCCAATTTGTGCAGCGTGGCTGGGCGAGCCCTAACGAAAAGGCTTTTTGGCCATTGGCCGCACGCCCTTGCGATCGACCGGGAGGCCCATGCGCGAGATCCTGTTTTTTGTAATTTCCAGCTTTTGGGCCGGCGCGGCACACGCGGCGACGCCGGGCCATGGCAAGACGATTGCTGCGGCCTATATCGTCGGCGCTCGTGGCAAACCGATCGATGCGCTGATCCTCGGCGTGTTTGTCACGCTTTCGCACACCAGCGGCATCCTTTTGGTGGGTGTGCTCGCCTCACTGGGCTTCGGCTGGCTGCGCCCGCAGCGTATCGAGGCCTATCTGGCGCTGGGCGTGGGGATTTTGGTCGTCGTGCTGGGGCTGTGGATGCTGTGGACACAGCGCGATCTCCTCGCAGTTGCCATGGGCGAGCCCGGTGCCGCGGGGGGTGACGAGCATGATCACGCCCACGCAGAGTTGGGGGCGCATCCGCACTCGCACGACCACGCGGCAGCCGGGGTGCACGCTTGGCACAGCCACGGCTGGGGAACCGCGCATGCGCATCGGCTGGATCTCGTCACCGCAGACCGCCCCAAATTGCCCGTCCTATTGGTTCTTGGCATCGCGGGGGGGCTGTTGCCCGACCCCGCGGCGCTGGCCCTGCTGTTGGCGGCGCTTGCGAGCGGCAAGGTCTTGCTCGGTCTGACCACCGTACTCGTGTTCAGCCTCGGCTTCGCGGCGACGCTGGTTGTGGTCGGCATCATTGCAGCCAAAATCGGTCAACGGATTATGCAATGGCTCGACAGTATCTGGATGGTGCGCGTACAGATCCTGACGACGCTGCTCATCCTCGGCATCGGGGTGGTTTTGAGCCTTAGGGCTGCCTATGAAATCGCGCTGCTACCGGGCTAGGCGGCGCGCGCGCCCGCGTACCTCAGGGAGCCTGCGCATAGCGCGCCGGTAACATCCCGACATAGCCGCTGATATCGGCATACCAGACGTTGCCATTCGGATCGACGGCGACGCTGTAGGGACGCGCCTTGTCGCGGGGCAGCTTGAAGGTGGCCATCTTGCCGTGGCGCAGGCGACCAAGGCTCGAGCTGCGCACCATGCCGAACCAAACTGCCCCGTCAGCGGCAAGCGCCAAGCCGCTGAGGCCGACGTTTTGTCCGCCGACCTCGAACTCAGAAAACTTGCCCTCTTTCAGCTGCCCCAGCCGATTGGCGCGGAATTGTAGGAACCAAACCGAGCCGTCGGTGCCCACGGCCACATCGGTCGGGTTCGCACCGCGCCGTGGGAGCTCGATCGTCGCCGTCGCCCCGCCTGGGGCGATGCGCATTAGCTTGCTACTTCGCTGCAGGCTTGCCCACACGATTCCGTCCGCGCTCACCGCCACGCCGTAGGGACCGTCGTCGGCCGTGGCACTTTCGTGGCGCTTGAAGGTTCCATTCTGCAGCTGGGTGATGCCGTATCCGGTGGCATCGGCAAACCAGGCCGAGCCATCGGGCGCCATGGCCAGCCGACCCAATCGCGTGATCACGCCCTCGAGCGCAAACTTCGAGGCCTCACCTGAGCTCGCGATGCGCACGACCGCGCCGGCTGCGCTGTCCGTGTACCAGGCGCTTCCGTCGGCGGCGATCGCCAGGCCGAGAGGCTCGAAATTGCGGCCCGGTATCGGTAGTTGCTCCATGCGTCCGCCGCGCAATCGACCAATGGCATCGGCGCGGTCAATCGTGAACCAGATGGTGCCATCGGCGGCGGCGGCGATTGCGACCGGCGCATCCTGCGGATTGGGCAGTGGGTATTCGACAAATCGTGTGGTCGGCGCCGCGCTTTGCAGCGCGTAGACGCCGATACCGGCCAACAGGGCGAGGCCGATGGCGGCAATGCCGATCCGCCAGCGCCGGCGGGCAGGCCGGGGCGCTGTGGTATCCGTCACCTGCGGTCATCCGTTGCGGCACCGCGCCAGCGGAGCAAGCGCTGTGCCAACCAGCCGCCGGCCAGCAAAATCAGCAGCCAGAACGCGACGCCCCCAGCGAGGTCGATGGGATCGAGGCGTCGGAAGAGGTTGTCGCCTTCGCTGGCAAGACGCCAGACCTCCGCATAGGGCATGAGCGAGTAGACGGCGTAGATGAGGCCAGCATCCCCCGGATCGCGTGCCAACGGACCTGCCTCGAGGTGGATCGGAAGATTGTCCTCCTTGAACATCCAGGTCTCGCCGCCGTTCTCGCTGCGATAAAGACCGCGATTGCTGCTGACGAGCAGGACGGTCGCCGCGGCATTGGCGGCGATTCCGCGCACGGTGGTGGCGGGTTCGGGCAGGGCGCTTCCGACCGTGCGCCACACCGCGCCCAAATCGTCACTCAGGTAGATTTGGCCCGCCTGCGCGGCCCACACGCGCTGCTCCACGTGGGGATCGACCACAACCTGATCGACCGGATCGCCCTGGCGCCCCATCCCGCGCGCGCGCCACTGCCGGCCGCCATCCTCGCTGGTCATGACCTCCCCGTCGATCACGGCGAGGAGGACTTCGTGCTCGGAGCGGGCGATGGTGAGCGCGCTCATGGCGCTCGTTTTCGAGGCGGCCGGCGCGGGCGCGAAGGTCTCTCCGCCGTCTGCGCTGATGAACAGGTGCTGGCGGCCGAGCAGGTAGACGCGATTGGCCGATGCACCTGGCATGACGGCTCTGGCCGGCACGGCGGCTGCCGGCACATCCGCGGGCGTCCAACGACCACTGTGGTGCCGGAACACGCCGCTTTGCGCGGCGCAGATGGCGCCGTCGCCGTCGTTGAGAAATGTGATGGCGAACACGGCGCCGGACATGAGATCGGGGGCTTCCGGCGTCCAAGTGCGGCCGCCGTTGCGCGAGGCGAGCACGCCGAGATCGGTGCCGACGAGCAGGTGGGCCTGATTTTTCGGATTGATGGCCACGACCAGGGCCGCATTGAGGAACAGGCCAATATCGGCGCTGAGCCAGGTGCCGCCAAGATTGCGCGAACGAAACACGCCACCGTAGGCGCTCGGATCGTGCGCCCGAACGCCGACGGTCGCCAATGTCAGCAACAAGACTTGGAGCAGGATCCGATGCGCAAACCGGCTCAACTCACGGACCCACATCCCACAAGGGTGCGGCCGGGGGCCCGAGACCCTCGCCGCCCCATTTCATCTCGCGCTCCTCGCCTCAGGGCTTGCGCGACTTTTCGCCGGGCGCCAAGGCGATTTCCGCCATGCGCCCACCGTTCAACGCCACCCACGAGTTTTTCGTGATCGGGTATTTCTCCGTGTAGCTCAAAGGCTCATGGGCAGCGATACAGTTCTCATAGCCGCCGGTGATCTTGTAACAGCGCTCGTAGGCAAGAAATTGCTGGACCGAGTCGGTCTGCTGCACGTTGGCCACCATCCAGTCGCGGATCGCCTCGTAGGACGAGAAGGCGTCGGAGCCAAACACCAGTTTGCCGATGCTGGTCGGTACTTCGAGCAGCTGCGAGCCTGCGGTGTGGGCCCGGTAAGCCGGATGAATCACCAGACCGGGGGCGATTTGGAACTCGCCATCAACGACCACGGCCTTGCCCTTAAGCACTTTGCCGTAGACCTCCTCCATGGTCAGCGGCATGTAGCCACAGGCCGGCGTCCGGTTGCAGCCGCCTGGATCGGAATTGATCGCCCTGATGTGTTTTTCGGGGTAGTTGAGGGCCCACTCAATCGCGGCCAGCTCCTGCTTTTGCACGTAGAGCACGGCATTGGGGAGGTCGGACAGCTGGCCGGCGTGATCCCAATGGGCATGGCCGATAACCACCTTGGTGACGTCGGCGGCATTGAAGCCCAGGACTTTGAGCTGCTCGCCGATCGGAGCCCAATGCTCCGACCCGGTCATCTTCAGGTAGTCCTGCTGCTTCCAGCCGGTATCATACAGGATCAGCTCGCTGCCGCACTTGATCACGCCGATGTTAACCGGCAGGTCGACGGTTGGAATATTGTTGCTCGGATTGGTGCTGCCGGGCACGAAGGCACGGTCCGGCATGAAGGCGCCGAATGGCACTTTCATAAAGCGGCTGCTCTCGATCAACCAAACCGAACAGACCGGCGCTTGCGCCTGGGCAACGGCCCCGCCAAGGACCGCAAGCACCGCAGATACTGCCAGGAACGACGCAAACAGCTGCAGTTTCCGTCCAAGCCTCGTCATTCGTTTCCTCCCTTAATCAAGGATTTCAGATAAGGTCTGCGAAGTTCGTTCTCCAGCAAGCTGTTGATCGGTCAGTGTGGTTTGTACTGCCCCGGCCACAGTACCTCGCCGGCGCGCAGTATCGCTTGCGAGGCGGTGATGCTCATGTCATGGGCGTCGATCAGATGCTGACGTTCGCCGTCCTTGGCGTAAGCGAGCATGTCATTGCTGGCTTGGCGGTAGAGGACCATTGCTTCGACGTATTGATTGTGGACTTGCGACAAGGCTGGCGGCGCGCTCAAGGCGCGAACCCGCCTTTCCGCATCTAAGAAGAACGTCGCTACCGGCGAGATCTTCCGCTCAAGTTGACCTTTATCGTGGCTGCCCGTTTCATGGCTGATGCCGGCGAAGCTCATGGCGACTGCCGATGGCGTCACCTCGCGGTGGATGTCCCATAGGGCTGCCGCGTAACGCTCCTCTTCGGCGGAGAGCGCCCGCGGCTCAGATCTTTGCGAGGCCATCGGCGGCGCCGACGGGCTCGGGCCCGAGCGCAGCTCATGTCGCCAGCCAAGCACGACTAGTCCGGCGAGGACCACAACGGTGCTCGTCAGCAGGATTGGCCGGGGGCCTGGGACGCCGATCGTTGGGATGGGTCTCTCCCGGGCGAGCGGGTTGTCGGGCTGTCGAGGAACGTTACGCCCGCAATCGCGCGCAGGTCAACATGTGGATTCTGCCCGAGTGAAAATCGCATCCGCAGTGTCGCCGCCTGGCCCGGCCGTCTGCCCGTGCCACCTCGCGCGCGCCCGGACGATGCCCGATCGGCGTCAGCGCGGCTGCCAGATTGGATTGTCGCTAAACAGGCCCCCCGCGGCGAAGCCGATGTCGTAGATGAGAAACAATCCGAAAGCGAAGCTCATGAGGCCCGAGGCGACGCCAAGCTGCCAGTTGAACCGTGGTAGGTTCACCGCCGTGAGCGCGAAGGGCGCCACCAGCAGCAGCGTGATCAACATCATGCCGCCGACCGTGCCGACGCCGAACAGAAATAAGTAGGCCACGGCGAGAATTGGGTCGCGGATGATGGTCACGACCAGCAAGGCGATGGCGGCCGATCCGGCTAGGCCGTGCACCAGGCCGACCGCAAAAGGGCGCAGCCACTGGTAGAGCGGCAACCCGCCGAACCAGCTGCGGTCGAGCGCGGCCAAGGGCGTTTGGTCGTCGGCGTGGCCGTGGGATTGCGGGGCATGACCATGCCGATGGCGATGCACGTAGTCCCCGTGCGCATGGACGTGGTCGTGCGCTGGTCCTCCGCGGCCGCCACCGAGGCCGCGTCCCAGCCCGGTGAGCGTGAGAATGCCCAGCAGTACCAGCATCAGCCCAACGGCAAATTCCATGGAAAGGCCAAGCCAGGGCGGGATGACGACGCCGAACAGAATGATCGCTCCGCCGACGAGCATCACCGTAATGCTGTGCCCGATGCCCCAAGCCGCGCCGATCAGCATGGAGCCGCGCATGCTGCGCTGCCGACTGACGATGGTTGCGATCGCGACGATGTGATCGGCATCCGTCGCATGCCGCATCCCGAGCAAGAGGCCAAGCAACAGCAAGGAGGAGAAATTCATGGCCCCGTCGATCATGCCGGCATTGTAGGGGGCTTCGCCGCCAAGGCCAAAGCCCGAAAGTCGCCAGTGGAGGCACGCCGCGGCCAGTTAGCGGAAGAGGCGGGTTCGGCCGTCGCCGCAACAAGCCGGGACCCGTCGTCCCAAAGCCGCCTGCGCCGGAGCTGCTGTCTGGCAGCCGGCGTGACGCCATGGCAAGGTGCCGGTTTTTCCAAATAGATCCGACCAGGCCCTGCCGGCCACGCTGATAGGCTGACTGACGAATAGTCCTCCCTTGGAGGGTGCCAACCAACCGGCTCGCCGCGTGAATGATCCGTAGTCTTCCGCCGCCGGATCGACATTTATCCGGATGGATTGGCGAGGTTCGAGACCCTAGACAAAACCGTATCGGTGCGGGTGAGCGCAGGGCCACACCCGATCCTCGGCTCCTCCCCCTCGCCAGGATCGGACACGTCTGTGACACTCCCTCAGTTGCAAAGCGGTCTTCCGTGTGGCCCTGCTGCTCGCCCTCCGTTGCGACACTTACCCCCAGATGCAGCGTTGACCCCATTTGGCCGCGCGCAAGGTTCGGGCACGTGCAGCAAAGCCTTATTCGGGGAGAGCTGTAACATGGCCCAGCGCTCCGATCCGGTGCCGACGCCCTTCCTGTGCGACCGACGCAACCGCCCCGGTAAGCATTGCGGTGCGCCCAACTCCCGATCCGCTTCAGTGTTCCAATGCGAGCGCGTTGGGCGGCGCATTGGCACCCTTAAAGGGTGGCGTCGCCGGTCGAAGGACGAGATTGTCGGCGCAGGAGGGTCGCTCGGTCTTGTAGGCGGGCATCGAACAATCGGTGACGCCGACAGCGGGCCAATGCGGGCTTCTGCTTGCCACGAAGGTGACACCACTGATGGCCGCGCCCATGAGGCCGATAAGAAGAAACGCCACGACCGGGTCAGCGTGCCGCAGTCCGTACGGTCGGTTGCGTCGGCCTGCCTGTCTAGCGCCAAGAGCCCGCGAGAACATGATCGATCCTCCTTGTGCGGGAGACCACCATTAAAGACGGCCAGCAAACAGATTGGAGGTGTGAGGTTTGAATTCCAGGTGGAATTGCGCCGGCTGGCATAGGAATGACATAGGAGTTTCGCGCCAGCGCGGGCGTGCAATGTCGCAATCTCGGTGCTGCAACACGTCTCGGCCATTGCCGCGCCGGCGCGCCTTTTTGCAGCTTGTCCCGGCGAGGGGCTTATTTTTATACGGAATTCCTATGCCGCGACCTTCGCGGTCATCTCGATTTTTTATGCGCCGATCGACACCTTTGGGCAGCGATCGGTTCATTCCGTGGACGCCCGCCGCGGTCGGCGGACGGACTTTTCGCCGCCGAAAGCTGCAAGGAGCAGTCCAGGTTGGATGCCATCTTGAAATCGGCGAGCAGCGGCTCATGACGCGCGGAGCCCTGACGACGCTCTCGATGGCCCACGATGTGGCCGCGTCCTTCGCCATCATTCCCACGATGTTCCTAGCCTTCTACCCGCAACTGCAGGCGCTCAACCTCATGAACCTAGCCAACCCGCAGAGCGCGATCTCCTCGGCCATCATCTTGAACGCGCTGATCATCATTGGCTGGATCCTACTTGCGTTAAGGGGCGTGGCGTACCGTCCGATCGGTGCCGGCCCGCTGTTACGGTGAAACCCTCTCGGCCTGGGTGGTATCGGTGTGCCGTTTGCCGGCATCAAGGCCATCGATCTGGTGGTCACAGTCCTGCATCTGGCATAAGGAATACAACAATGGTCAAGGAACTCCGCCCGGCGATCATACGTCTCATCGCCCCGACCCTGATCACTGGCCTCCTTTATCCCGTGGCAATCACGGGCGTGGCGCAGGTCTTATTTCCCTATCAGGCAAACAGCAGCCTGATCGTCGAGGAGGGCAACGCTATGGGTGCGGAGCGGATCGGACAGCTCTTCCCCGATGCTAAGTGCTTTCGCGGGCGGCCTTCCGCGACCACCAAAGCCGATCCCAACGACTCAAGCAAAACCGTCGATGTGCGCTACAGTGCCGCCAATGCGGCGGGAGTGAACCTTGGTCCCACAAGCAAGGCCCTGATTGAGGGCGTCAAAGCCAATAGGGAGACGTTGAAGGTGGAAGATCCTGCGGCTAGTCTACCCATTGAGCTTGCGACCACGCCGGGCGGCGGCCTGAATACCCACATCTCGCGGGAGGCGGCTCTGTTCCAGGTGGCAGGGCCAGGGCGCAATATGCCTGAGGATCGCATCCGCGACCTGGTCAACCAATACAGCGAGTGGCGTATGCTGGGCCTAAGATCGGCGAGCCGCGCGTGAATGTGCTCAACTTTGACCGGGCGCTCGACCACTCGGCCGGAGGTTGAGTGGGTGCTTGGCCCTGATCCGGCCCCTGATGAAGACGATTGCCAATGGCAGAGCAGCGCGGCGCAGCAGAGCAACGTCCCTCCCCCGAAGCCCTGCTTGCTCAGGCGCAACGCGAAGATCAGAAGCGTCGCGGCCGTCTCAAGATTTTTGTCGGCGCGGCGCCCGGTGTTGGCAAGACCTACGAAATGCTGCTGTCCGCCCGCGCCAAGTTGAAGGAGGGCGTGGATGTCATCGTTGGCGTCGTTGAGACGCATGGTCGGAAGGAGACCGAAGTCCTACTCGACGGACTCGAGGTCATCCCACGCCGACCAACCGTCTACATCAACCGCATTCTCAATGAGTTCGATATCGACGCCGCGCTGAAACGGCGACCGGACCTGATCCTCGTTGACGAGCTAGCGCACACCAACATCCCCGGCAGTCGGCATGTCAAGCGTTACCAGGACGTGGAGGAACTGCTCGATGCCGGCATCGACGTCTACACGACGGTAAACATCCAACATATCGAAAGCCTCAACGACGTAGTGGCGCAGATTACCCACGTGCGCGTGCGCGAGACGATACCTGACTTCGATTCTCGATCGCGCCGATGCCGTCGAGCTTGTCGACCTGACACCGGATGATCTGATCCAACGTCTCAAAGAAGGCAAGGTCTACATTCCCAAGCAGGCGGAGCGAGCGCTCAAGAACTATTTTTCCGCCGCCAATCTCACGGCCTTGCGTGAGCTGGCTCTGCGGCGAACCGCCGAACGTGTCGACGAGCAACTGCTCGAACACATGCGGGCGCGGGCGATCTCGGGCCCTTGGGCCGCGGGCGATCGGATTCTCGTTTGCGTCAGCGAAGACCCACGCTCCGCCGGCCTCGTGCGCTATGCCAAGCGCCTTGCCGATCGGCTGCACGCACCCTGGACGGCGCTGCATGTGGAAACCCGGCGCGCTCCGCATCTAACGGAAACGGAGCGCGACCGCATTGCTCATACGCTTCGTCTTGCCGAGCGCCTGGAGGCGGAGGCGATCACGCTCCCGGCCACTGGCTGGCGCATCGCCGAAGACGTACTCGGCTTCGCGCGCAAGAACAACACCACCCATATCATCATCGGTAAATCCAGCCGGCCTCGTTGGTTCGAAATGTTGCATGGGTCGGTGGTGCACGATCTCGTTCGACAGGCCGGAAACATCGGCGTTCACGTGATCGCCGGGGAGGAAATCGCCGCCGAGGCGGTAACAATCAAGGCCGCGACGGCTGCCAATGCGGGATCCTTCGATCCGTTGCCCTACCTCATTGCTTTGCTGGCGGTTGCGGTGGCACTGGCCGTCGGCAAGCTTGTGCGGCCTGCCTTCGGGCTAGAAAACGTCGACCTGATCTTTCTAACCGCCATTGTCGGTATTGCTGTGCGCTATGGATTGTGGCCGTCACTCGTCGCGACCGTTGCAGCCTCGCTCAGCTATAACTTCTTCTTTTTGCCCCCGGTCTATGCCTTCACGATCACCGACCCTACCAATGTTGCCGCCTTCGTTCTTTTCAGCATCTTGGCGGTGATCGTTTCCAATCTGGCGGCGCGCGGCTGGCTGCAGAAGGTCACCGCGCAGGAACGGGTTCGTACGGTCGAATCGCTCTATGCCTTCAGCCGTAAGCTCGCCGGCGCGGGCACGCTCGACGACGTGCTATGGGCCACGGCCTATCAAATCGCCTCGATGCTCAAGGTGCGAGTGGTGCTGCTGCTGCCCGAAAATGCTGCCATCGAGCTCAAAGCCGGCTACCCGCCGGAAGACAGGCTGGATGACGCCGATCTTGCTGCGGCCAAATGGGCGTGGGAGAAGAACCGCCAGGCGGGCCGCGGTTCGGAGGCGCTCCCGGGGGCCAAATGGTTGTTCATGCCGATGCGTACGGGGCGTGGGCAGATCGGCATTCTCGGCATTTGTCGCGAGGAAGTTGGCGACCTTTTGCGCGCCGACCAGCGGCGGCTGCTGGAGGCTCTCAGCGATCAGGGTGCATTGGCAATCGAACGCGTACACTTGGTTGAGGACATCGATCGGGTTAAGCGTACGGCCGAGACCGACAGGCTCCGCTCGGCCCTGCTAACCTCGATCTCGCACGACCTTAAGACCCCGCTCGCCGCCGTACTGGGTTCGGCAGGCGCCTTGCGCGATCATTCCAGGTCGTTCAGCGACGACGCCAAGGCCGAGCTGCTGACGACCATTATCGATGAGTCAGAGCGATTGAACCGATTTATCGCCAACCTACTTGACATGACCAAGCTCGAGTCGGGCGCGGTTGTGCCGAACGCGGCCCTGCATGACGTCGGCGAGATCGTCGGCAGCGCGCTGGAACGGGCCAGCAAGATTTTCCTCAAGCATCGCCTGGAGGTTGAGATTGGCCCGGATCTCCCGATGCTAAAAGTCGATGCGGTGCTGTTCGAGCAAGTACTCTTTAATCTTCTCGACAATGCCGCCAAATATGCACCGGCGGAAACGACCATTCGCATTCAGGGTTGGCGGCAGCAAGGTAGCGTCAAGCTCCAGGTTCTCGATGAAGGCGATGGCATCCCGGCCGCGGACTTGGAGCGCATTTTCGAAAAGTTCTATCGGGCGCAGAAAGCTGATCGCGTGCGCGCGGGCACAGGGCTTGGCCTGGCGATTTCGCGGGGCTTCGTTGAAGCCCTCGGGGGCAGCATTAGCGCGGCAAACCGCAGCGACCGGTCGGGAGCGGTGTTTAGCATCGAATTTCCGGTGCCGCCGATCGAGAAAGGATCGGTCGCCGCGTGACCAGCTCGGCCAGAATTCTCGTTGTCGACGATGAGCCGCCCATCCGCAAGCTGCTGCGCGTGGGACTCGCCTCGCAGGGCTACGAGGTGCTGGAGGCGGCTGATGCCAAATCTGCCCTCGAGCAACTGGCAAAGAAACCGGCGCTGGTGATCCTCGACTTGGGCTTGCCCGACATCGATGGCTTGCAATTGCTCGGTCAGATCCGCGCCGGTCGCTCCGACGTACCCGTTATCGTGCTTTCCAGCCGCGGCGATGAGGCTGGCAAGGTTGCGGCGCTCGATCTGGGCGCGGACGACTATGTCACCAAGCCCTTTGGTATGGATGAATTATTCGCGCGCATCCGCGCCGCGCTACGCCACCAGCTGCACGTGCACGGTGAAAGGCAGCTCTTCCGGGTCGGCAATTTGAGCGTCGATCTTGTTCGTCGCGTCGTCAAGTTGGGCGACACGGAGGTCAAGCTTTCCCCCAAGGAGTATGACCTGCTTCGCCTGTTGGTACAGCACGCGGGCAAAGTGCTCACGCATAGGTTTCTCCTCAAGGAGCTTTGGAACGAGCCAACCGATTCTCAATATCTGCGGGTCTACGTGCGGCAACTCCGCCGTAAGATTGAGGCCGATCCCGAACGGCCGCAGATCATCATGACGGAGATCGGCGTCGGTTATCGCTTACGCACCCCCGACTAGAGACCGCTGCGCCTTTCAGGTGTGCGCGGGGGTGTATCTTTGCTGGCTTGAGGTCCGTGGCATGCACATAGAGGATCTACTCTCGGCATCCGATGTGGTCGTCGATTTCGCGGCGCGCGACAAGGCGGACTTGCTGCGTGCGCTCGCCGCGCGTGCCGCCAGGGTGCTCAAGCTGTCTTCGGACGCCGTGGCCGACACCATCCAAAGGCGCGATGAGCTCGGCTCTACGGGTATTGGAAACGGTGTGTCGATCCCGCATGCGCGACTGCGCGAATTAAAAAAGCCCTTCGGGTTGCTGGCTCGCCTGAAGCGGCCGCTCGAGTATCAGGCCATCGACGGCGAGCCCGTGGACATCGTATTCATGCTGCTGCTACCCGCCTTTTCCCAGCTTGAACAGCTCAATGCGCTTGCGGTCGTCGTCCGCAAGCTGCGTGACCAGGGCGTGCTTGAGCGCCTTCGCTGCGCCGCCAACGCGGTTGAGCTATATCGCGCCATCACGGCGTAGATCGGCGAGGAGGCGCGCACCCTGGTGGCAGCAGGCGCCTAACGGATGGGTGTCCCACGCTCTCTGGCTTAGCCCTCAGGTGCAGGAGGCCGTGCCGCCAAACTCAATGGATCGAGCAGCTCGCCTTGGAAGATATAAAACCCGTCCGCCTTCAGATGATCGAGAACCTCTTGGAAATCATCGATGTCCCACTGCGCCGCAAATTTCAAGGTGTCGATGGCTTCCAAAAAGATCCACTCTGTATGCGGTGTGACCGGAGGGATGCTCGCCCCCGTCGGGTCAACCGACAAAGCAAAGATCTCACTGTCACTTTCGTCTCGAAACAGATGGATGATCATCTACTGGCCCCGTCCCAGACCTCAACGCGAAGGTGGCTTCTTGGGTTCCGCGAGAACCGGTAGGGCAGGAAGGCGCACGCCGCGGCGGGGGCCCTTGCCGCTGCGGCTAGCAGAACCCGAAGCCAGTTTGCCCTGGTTGGTCGACCCAGTGGGCAAACCAGATCAGCGATCGGAAGATTGTTGTCGAGGTCCGTTCGCAATCGCAATTCCCGGCGACACCTGCGGGAAGGCATTAGACTGGCAGGTAAAAACGGGCCTTGGTGTCGATGGGCATCTGGGCTATCGCCGTATCGCGCGGACGGTGCACATTTTTCGAGCTGTTTTATGCGCTGCCACCGTCGAACGCATCGGCCGCCCCGATGAGACGCGCCAGGCCGGCCGTCGGGCTCCCCCGCTCGCTTTGGAATTTTGCGGGGAACCGATGTCGGGCCGGCTTGCTGCCGTCGCAGCCCGACGCTGGCAGCGCTCGCTGCGGTGGTGTCCTCGATGCAACGGTAGCAAATTGCCGCGCTGCTGCGCGGGGTCATCGCGGCATTGCCGTTCGCAGCAGCCAAAACGCATGCCGGGCTCGCAGCGGCGTGAGGCTTGCCTGGTGCTTGGCGGCGAGCGACCTACCTTGGCCCCCAAGAGCGGGCAAAAACATGTACAATCCTTGCGGGCAACCTGAGCTAAGGGAGGACGGCCGAGATGAGGAACGTGTCTCCCAACGCTGTTCGGTGGGAAGGCGCGGAGTTCCTGGAACTCGCCGAGGCATCTGCCGGCATTGGCGTGTGGGACGTGGATCTGGCGACGGGCATGGTGCGGGGTCGGCCGCAGTTCTTCCGCCTGATGGGCTTGGATCCGGCCATTGAGCAAGTGCCGATCGATGTGATGCGGGCCCTACGCCATCCGGACGACCGCGCAAATGTCCTCGACGGCTTCCAGCTGTCTCTCAAGAACCGCACCGACTACTATGAGAGCGAATACCGAATTCTCAAGGATGGCCAGGTCCGTTGGATCCTCGGACGAGGACGGGTCGTTCGCAATGACCGGGGCGAGGCCGTCCGCTACAGCGGTGTCGACATTGATATAACCGAGCGCAAACGTTTCGAGGAGACGCTTCGCGCCGCGGAGGCACGCTTTCTCCGCGTCTTCCAACTTGCGCCAATCGCCATGAGCATTAGTACGCTGCAAGAGGGACGCTACATCGACGTGAATGCGGCCCTGTTGGCGCAGGCCGGCTATTCTCGCGAGGAGATGATCGGACGCACCGCGCGCGAGCTTGCCGTCTACGTGAACGAGCAGGATTTCGGCACGGTGCGCAGGCTGCTGACGGAAAAGGGAGTTGTCAAAAATCTCGAAGTGACCGTGCGCGGCAAACATGACACCCGCACCGTCTTGTTGAGCGCGGATGTCTTGGAGCTCGGTGACGAACAATGTCTGCTAACGGCGTCGGTGGACATTGCCGAGCGAAAGGCGGTCGAGGCCGCGCTTCTGCAAAGCGAGCAGCGCTATCGCAATCTTGTCGATAACGCTAATGATATTGTCACGACTTTGGACCTCGATGGGCGGTTGACGTCGATCAATCCGGCGGTCGAACGTGTTCTTGGCTATGCACCGGAAGAGCTGCTAGGCCTGTCGTTCGACCAGCTGGCGCCGCGCGGGGCGGCGCCGATTGACGCTGCCGCGTGGCGACGGGAGCTGCAGGACGAAGGTGCAACCCGATACGAGATGCAAATCTCCAGCAAGGATGGCCGAGCCCTTGCCCTCGAGATCGATTCGAAGCTGATTTATGACAACAGCGGCAAACCGATTGCCGTTCATTCGATCTCCCGCGATGTGACCGAGAGGAAGGACGCAGAGGCCCGGCAGTTGCTTCTGATCCGAGAACTTCAGCATCGAGCGAAGAACCTCCTCGCAGTCGTGCAGTCGATCGTCAGCAATACGCTTCGCAACAGTAAGGATGTGCAGACGGTCAACGCCACCATATCAGGCCGCTTGCAGGCACTGGCGCGTGCCCAGGAATTCATTGCCGCCGGGCCCGGTGGCGGAGCGCCGATCGGTGAAATCGTGCAAGCCGAGTTGAGCGCTTTTGGCGGACGCGTCAGCATTAGCGGACCTCCTCTTCTGGCCGGCACCGCTTTCGCGCAGATGTTTGCCATCGTCGTGCACGAGCTCGCGACAAATGCCACAAAATATGGGTCGTTGTCGGTCCCGGAAGGGCGCGTCGATGTTCGTTGGCTGGTCGAAGACGAAGCCACCTTGTTTTTCTCTTGGAAGGAACGAGGGGGACCTCCAGTTGAAGCGCCGGCGGCGCTTGGCTTTGGCAGCGAGGTGATGCGGGTCGCCTTGATCGAAAATCCGCGCATCTCCTTCGCGCCTAGGGGTTTTGAGTACGAGATCAAGGTCCCGATTGCCAACCTGCGTTGACTTGGGGTCGTTTTGGCGAACTCGATCGCGGATCGCCTCACGGCCGGGACGCAACGCTGCCCAAGTGCCTCCGGGGGCCAGGATGGTAGAGCCGTGCTGGTGTCGCCTACCGAGCCGGGGCGAACCGGACACCTGTCATGCCGCGCTCCTGTTGGAATTGGGCCAACCGGCGATCACCGCCCAATGAGGATGCAATCACCGGTGTGCGCCGCAATCGACCCCCCGGAGCAGAGGCCCCGAATGTGCGAGCGGGAAGCGTGGGCTGCGCGGCAGCGGTCTGATGGCCGGCAAAAGCTGCTGGGCGCAAGCCGGGAGCGCCGCAGCCGAGGTCAAGCGCCGGTCTCATAAGCGAAGGCTCGGAATCTTAAGGACAGAAACTGGGAAAAGCTCGTTCGCCCTTGCCTGCGGCCGATAGGTGACGATCGCGCGGGCAGCCTCGGACGCGCCTTAGGGTCTGGATCGATCCTGATCCCACCGTGCGGTAGTCAGAGGCGAGCGCGTAGTAACCTTAGGCACGAGGCGCGTAGGAATAATCGTAGATGCGTCATTGGCGATAGCCGTGGCTGTCATCCCAATCACAGGCCCAAGCGGCGCTGCCAGCGACGCTCAGAAGGCCCAATGAAGCCACCGTTACGATCGCAGGTTTGCGCATCTGGGTAGCTCCTTTCTCATCTCTTGCTTTTTGCACAATGCGAAACGGAGCGTGCGAGGGACGGTTCCGAAAAAGAAAGCGCCGTTACGGCAGGCGGCTTGCTTGCGTCAGCGATCCCGCGTTTGGAGACGTCGAGGCGGAGAAGCTCTGGCTCAACTGCAAGTCCTGCGCGCGGTCAGGCGATCGGCAAAGGTGCTCGGCGGGAACTAAAAGGTCGCGACAAATTCACCGCATAGACCGTGCTTTCCGCGCTTAGTCACCGGTCGGCGAAATACGAAACTCGATGATTTCGGGCAAGCTAAGCAGATGCCGTGAAAGTCGCTGTGCATTTGCCCGATCCCGGCTGCGGATCACCATTCGGTATTCGAAAATCTTGCCTTCTCCTATGAGGCGGGTGGATAGGTTCGCAATGCTAAAGCCATGGGCTCCAATTAGGTCACGCAACTTATCCTCCGGCAACACGGCTTCGCGTTTAAAGCGCAGATGATGGTGAGCATAGAACTCGCTGGGTAACTTGCTTTCGATCAAACGAAAAACGCTGAGCACCGCGAGCGTGGCAATGGTGCCGAGGATGGCTGGCACCCAGAACCCAATCCCGACCAGTATACCAATGGAGGCGGTGACCCAGATCGAGGCGGCGGTGGTCAAACCCCGGACGCTCAGCCCTTCCTTGAAAATCACCCCCGCACCGAGAAAGCCGATACCGGTCATGATGCCCTGCGCCATACGCGTGGGATCGGTACGGATCGCATCGAGTGCGACCTGGGTCATCCATTCATTCTGGTAGACGGTTACCAGCATCAACAGCGCGGACGCGACGCAGACCAGAGAATGGGTGCGAAAGCCGGCCGGTCGCCCGTGAAAGCTTCGTTCGAGGCCGATCATACCTCCGATCAACAGAGCGCCAACGATGCGAAGCGCCATCACCTGCAGTTCGTGGCTCATCGCGGCCCTCCTCGCATGACTTGTGAATCTTCTGCGGCCCTTTTCGAGGGTCACTCAAATCGTTTGGACCGTACCGACATTGGCGCCCGAGACAAGGACGTTGACGCCAGTCCGTCGGCGTACCGGCCGAGCGTCAACGCCTACCTCCGCCGGCGATCGAACGCCATCACACTGCTCGCCGGTAGCCACTGCGCCATCAACGATCGTCGAGCTGACACATCCGAATTCGTAGCTCCCTGGGTAATTCCGATTGAGCTGGGGTTTTGCCCAATGCCGCCTGCCGCCCATTTCGTCGCCGGAAAGCGAGGTGGACGGGTTCGGTGGCGACGAGGGCTACGTCGAGGCCTTGCGCATGTCGTCCCTACTGGGCTATTGCGCACTCGACGCGATAATGTGCACCAGCCAGCTCATGAAGAGTGATGTCTTGGCGCCAATTGCGTCGGCGACAAGCAGCTCTCCCGTACCCGGAAAGAAATCTTCGGCCGGCTGGGTGGGCGAAAGCGGAGGTATTTCTGTTTTGTCAAACTGTATCGTATCTCGCCCACGCGAGTCGGGAATCAGCGGCGCGTAGATAACCGAAGATAGTCACGAACATATCGAAGTATCGATGCCCTTCTTCGGCCCGCGCCTGAACTGCCATGTCGGGCAACTCCAGCAGTGGCACACCGTACTTGCGCATCCATATCCCCCGAATTCCTTCAACCTCCAGTTTCACGAAACTACGGCAACCGGCGGCGCGTGGCTGGCTTGCAAGGCCATCCTGCGCAGAGGGCCGAAAGACTTGAAGCCGGTGATCGAAGGCCCTGCCATGAAGTGAATCCAGGTGGTACCTGGCGGTTGGCATGGCCAAGATCCTGGTCAATGTGGACGTTGAGGATCGGGTCAGCCCGAGAAACCTAGACCCAAGCAGCATGCGCCCGAGCGACGCAATGATCTGCCGTAGCCTTGGGTGGGCTGCCCTCCTCTTGCGTACCATCAGCGGCCACTCTGCGCCGCGCAGCATTTCATTGCTGCATAGCGTCACCTTGAGGGTTTCTACTGATTTGAAGGCGGCCTTCTTCCAGAACATCGTCGCTCCTGGTGAGTTTCCCCTTGGAGTCAGGAGCCAGTCATGACCGTCCAGCCTTGCCAACGCCTTGGTGTTTGTCGGCCCTTCCGCGGTGATGATGTCCAGGGATCGGCGCTCAGCCGCGCCGAGGCGCAGCGCCAACCGGCCTCGGCCAGCCACCATGCTCATTGCTCATCCCATAGGACATTGATCGCGAGTTTCGTCGCAATTGTTTTCCGTTTGCTACGATCCTCCAAAATGATTGCGGCACCGAGCAGCCGACATTGAGTGAGAAAGCCGAGCATGAGTGCACACGCAAAATTCGAAAACGAAAATAGGCATGTCCTGTTCGACGGCGGGCGGGTTGGAATTCTGCTAATTCACGGACTAGGTGGGACGCCGGTCGAACTGAGAATTCGTGGCCCAGGCGCTCAATCGTGCCGGTCATACGGTTTATTGCCCGCTTCTCGTCGGTCACGGTGGATCCGGCGAGCTTTTGAATGCGACGACCTGGATGGATTGGTACAAGTCAGTCGAGGAAGCGCACGATGCACTGAAGGAACGCAGTGATGTGATTGTTGTCGGCGGATTGTCTGCAGGGGTATTGCTTGCGCTACACCTGGCTGCCAAACGTCCGCAGGAGGTTGCCGGAACCCTGCTGTTCTCGCCAACGTTCTGGCCCGACGGCTGGGCGATACCGCGCTACCTCGGGCTCCTCAAATTGGTCCCCTACAAATGGCTCGCCAACCTGGTGAATCTGCATGACCGGGCGCCCTATGGCGTCAAGGACGAGCGCATTCGCGCGGTCGTTCTCAACTCGTCGCAAGTCGACGGGCGCCCGATGACAGATATTTTCGGCCGCAAGGGCGGCACAGTGCTGGAATGCCGTTGGCTCGCCAAAACCGTCGAGAAAGAGCTAGGCCAGATCAAGCAGCCCGCGCTGATCTTCCACCCGCGCTTTGACGACCAGAGCGACATCAGAAATTCGATGCTTCTCCAAAGGAAACTCGCAGGCCTGGCGGAGTTGGTTGTCCTCAACGATAGCTATCATATGGTGACGCTCGACCGGCAGCGCGCAGACGTGGCCGATCGAAGTGTGACCTTCTGTGCCTGGGTGGTGCGCCAGCAGGTGCAACGCGACCAATTTCAGGTGATATCGCCGCGCACCTGCAGGCCTAGGGCGGAATGCCCCTGAAGCCGCACAGGCTTCCGACCGGGCCGAAAATTTCGAGGGGCGCCGCAAGTGATCATCGCTGGTGTTGAGTTATGACGCCGGTGACCTGACAGGCCGCTTGTGCGGCTGCGTGGAACCGACGCACCAGTTCAAGGTCCTTGGCATGCGATCCGGTGCAATCGGTTTTGGTCTTTGAGTCGACACCGGCTGGGCGGACCTGGCGTACGGCATCGGCCACGTTCTTGGGTCCAAGACCACCAGCCAATATAGCCGGAATGCGCACCAACTCGACGATGCGACGACTAGTACTCCAGTCATGGGTGATACCAAGCCCACCGATCTGGCGATCTGAGGGCTTGTAGCTGTCCAGTAGCAAGAAATCCGCAATTCGATCGTAGGTTTTGGCGAGCTCAATGCTCTCTTCGCCCGAGACGGGGACGCTTCTCATGATGAGGGGGCCCGCAAGGGTTTGTTTGAGTTCGAGCACCTGTGGCGGGACCAGGAGTTCGGGCGCAGCCCCTAGATGCACGATGTAGGGACGCAGTTTGCGGGCCCACGTCGCGATAAGGTTTACATCGTGGGTTAAAAACAGCGCTGAGAACTTTGCTGGTGGAAGAATCGCAGCTGCAATTCTTTCGGCCGCACCTAGTGGTTGCTCACGCGGGAACTGACCATCGCCGACGAGCACACCGACGTGGTCAACGCCAATGCGAGATATGGCGGAGGCCTCGACGGGGTCCGAGACTTCATAGATTTGCGTTAGCACGACATCTGTATCTTGAAGCTCCGATACGCCGCAACTAGGCAACAGTATGAAAAATGTCAATGCATTCACGCGCGAGTGTGGCGGATCGGACCTACCGATGAGCTGCGCCGGCGCGCGTGCGACCGGTCCACTATTGGGGTGCTAAGTCCTTCTCCGCGGCCTGGGGCCAATACTTCTAGCAACATTGCGTGCTCGCGCACTCTGTTGCATCCTCACGGCGCGAGGTTCGTTCCATCGCTAGGGATCGACCATGCCGTTTGAGAGAGATCGCATAGCAGCTGCATTGTCATACTCTTGGTCGCTGAAAACCAGCGAACAATGGACTCCTCGCAACCCGGCTCGCGGCCAGTGCAACGTCACGGCCTTGCTGCTCAACGAGCTGTTCGGCGGCGAAATCTTGAAGACACCCCTGCCCGAGGGAGACCACTTCTACAATCGCATCGAAGGCGAGCGCGTTGACTTGACCGACAGTCAATTCGCAGCTCCGCCAAACTACCTCGACGTCGCGTCTAAATCGGAGCGAAGCCCTCGCCGGGACCTCCATTTCCGACTACGAAGCCCTGCGAGCGACATTCATTGCGCGCTTCAAGTCGTGCGAGTAGCAGTGCGCGCACCGCGCGGCATCAGGGCGAGAAGATGTTTGAGATCGCGTCCACGAGGGTTGAACGGGTTGGTGCCGCGGAAGAAGCTGCAGGTCTCTGCCTTGCTCGCATCACCCTTATCTCGTCGTCGTAGCGCGGCGTGACGAACGGAACTTTGCTGCCGAATAGGCTTGCGCCCATGCGCGTATCGAGACCGTAGAGATCACCGAAGGTCCGCAAGTTCCCTTGGCCGTCGACCATCGCCGTGAAGTACGTCACGTGTACCGGGATGCGGGTGGTGAGCTCAACCTCGCGGGTTCCGCCGTTCAATAGGTTTCCCACCTGCTGCTCTGACCAGCCCTTGTCTTGAGCGAGCAGGACCGCGGCAAGTCGGCGCGAATCGGCGACGCGCATGCAGCCGTGGCTCAGACCACGGAACGATCTCGCAAAGAGATCGCGCTCCGGCGTGTCATGCATGTAGACGTCGTGCTTGTTGGGGAACATGAACTTGATCGTCCCGAGCACGTTCGTTGGACCCGGCGGCTGGCGGAATTCGTACGCGCCGATGTTGGCGCTGCTCCAGTCCACTTGATTAGGATCGATCGGGCGACCTTGGTAGTAGACTTGCAGCTTGTGTTGCTCGAGCACGGCCCGGCTTGATTGTGCGCCGGTGAAAAGTCCGAGCAAGTCGCCTCGTGAGCTGCTAAGCAAGAGCGGCAACAGCTCCTTCCTCTTTATTCCGTCGGGGACGCCCCAGCTTGGATGAAAGACGATCATCTTCATGTTGGCCGAGAACGCAGGCGTGGCCCACTCGGGCTGACCCGTAACGACTTTATCGGAGTGGATGGTCTCGCCCTTCTTAACAACTCGCGTCAGAAACTCCGGAACGTTGTTCCAAACGTAGTACTCGCCGAGGTCCGCGGGTAGCCAGCGCCAACGCTCCATGTTGACGAGGATGCGACCCAATAGGACGGTCCTATCGGCACTTTCGCGCCCAGCTGCCGCGCTTGCAGTCGCGTCCGGCGCCGGTGTCCCGGAACGGACGAATTGAGGCCGAGCGGTCTGTCCCTTCCCGCCGTAGGCGCTCTCCCCGTCGCCGCGCCCGCGCAGCTTCAAGAGCAGCCGGCGTAACCCTTCGAACTGCTCGTGTTGGGGGTGCAGCGACCGCAAGTAGGCGTCGGGCGCAGCGCTGGCGGCGATGTCCGTGAGAACGTCCTTGGGCGGGCGCACGGTCGGCGTGTAATCCAGCAGCTTGGAGATGCTCGAGGGATCGCTGAAGCGTCCACCGCGCGCGTATCGCGCGTATTTGAGCACCGCCAAGGTCAGCTCAATCTCGGCTGCGGCCGCTGCTTCAGCGGAAATGGTTCCGGCGGGCAGTTGAGGCAGCGCGAAATCGCGGGCGCGCAGCCCCCACTCGTCGGCTTTGCGAACTTCGGCAATGACGGAATTGCCCCGTTCCGAAATTCCGCTCTCCGTGAGCCAAAGCAGCGGCCCACTAAGTGTGGTGTAGTATGCGGTAGCGGCCGCAAGATCCTCGGCATCGGGCGGTGCGACGTTGGTGCGACCGGCGAGCTGAGACAAACTGCTACGAAGCGCAACCAGCGCCGGGTTGGGGGCCGGCCGCACGAAAGTGCGCAGATCAGCAAGGTTCGCCCACGGCACCAATGTGCCGGTCAGATGTAACGAAACAGCAGAAAAGAGCGCGATGAGACTGACCGCTACGATCCAACACCACACTCTCAAGGTTGCCGGTCGCAACATGGTCCCCGGAGTTCAGTTTGGCCTACTGGCAACATCCGCCTCCCGCCAGGCACGATCCGTTCGCACAGCTAAACATGGCTTGATGGTGCAGATATGGCAGCGCTGCGTACGAGGTCGGTGGTAAAACTGCACCATCTTGGCGGGTGCTCCTACCGCGTCGGGATCGCCCGCTGCGAGATTGCAAGCCTCGTCCGCCGCACAGCAAAATATGGCACCAGGCGAAGCGGCATGCGTCGATCGCAAATGCTCTACTCGGACCGCCTCTCCCGTCAATCTACCCGGCTTGGAGGCCGTCATTCTCCGAACAGATAAGAATGAATGCTGGCCAGAGGTGTCTTTGGCGACGGGGGATCGCCGCGACGGCAGGAGTGCTTCGTCAGCCCGCCAGCCCCGAGCGGATGCGGTGCCGAGAGTTGCCACATACTGGACGGGCCAGACCGCTCGCTTTCTCGTAGGTGCCTTTGGCGGCGGGTTATGGTGCCGGCAGCCGGCCGAAGAGCTTCTCCAGTGCAAGCCCAATGGAAAGCAATTTGCGGTCGCTCCCAGCCGGACCATCGAGCCCAAGCCCGATCGGCAGGCCGGCTTGCGTGCGCGCGATCGGAATCGTAATTCCCGGGATGCCCGCGTTCGACCCGGGATCGGCATTTCGGATAAAGGTTGGGAAGGTCGGCACGTCCTGACCGTTGAGCTTGGTCTTCTCGTCATCGCCGATCGGCGCCGCGGGAAGCGGCGTCATGGCGAAAGCGATTGCGGCGATCCTGTTCTGCGCAAAGGTATCAGCAAAAAGCTTCTGCAACCTCGGCCGCGTGGCCAGCGCGGCGTCGTATGCCGCCGGCGAAATTGTTTTCTCCGCCCCCGGCACCACCATGCCGTCGAACACGCCTTTCACGTCTGGGCTTTTGATTTGCGCGGCGACGCCTTTCACGTCAATCGGTATGTCGAACGTCTTTAGGTACTTTGCCAAATCGACGTTCGCCTCGAAGAGCGCCACCGGGAAGCTTACCTTGTCATCCAGGTCCTTCAGTCCCGGCATGTCCACTTCCACGATCTCGGCGCCCGCAGCCTTGAGCTTGTCGATGGCAGCGAGCGTAAGTTTTTCTGTTTCCGCGTCCACGCCATCGAAGTAGTAAGCCTTGTGCACGCCGATGCGGAGCCCTTTGAGGTTTGCTGCCTTCACCTTGTCTCTCGCGCCCGTGATCACGTCGTCGAGCAACACCAAGTCTTCCACCGTGCGCGCCATGGGGCCGGCGGTGTCACGCGTGTGTGCGATCGGCGTGATGCCTTCCTGCGAATAGCGCTTCAGCGTAGGACGCAGCCCGGCGATGCCGTTCAGTGCGGCTGGAATGCGCACCGAGCCTCCAGTGTCTGAGCCCAGCCCCGCCGCGGCCATCCGAGCGGCGATCGCGACCCCGGTTCCTCCTGAGGAGCCACCCGGGATGCGTTGGGGATCGTAAGGATTGCGCGCCGGACCGAACGCACCGTTATTGTTGGTGATGCCGAAGGCGAGTTCGTGCATGTTGTTCTTGCCGAGAACGATTGCACCCGCGCCAATGAGCTTCGCCACTATCGGCGCGTGCGACACGGGCCGGAAATCCCTGAGCGCGAGCGTCCCAGCAGTGTTCGGGAAGCCCGCGACGTGGATGTTGTCCTTGACCACGATCGGAACGCCGTGAAGTGGGCCCTTGAACTTCTGCTTCGCGGCGGCCGCGTCCGCTGCGCGCGCGGCCTTGATCGCCGCCGCGCGATCGTAGGAAATGAAGGCGTCGAGATCCTTCTTGTTCTCGATCCGATCCGCCAGCGCCTTAACCAAGTCCTCGCTCTTCAGCTTTCCGGTGCGGATCAGTTTCGCCGCTTCCGTGGCGGACAATTCGGTGAGGTTCTCCTGAGCGTGCAGCGGCGACGCAATCGCGGCCGCTGCGACGATGGCGACCGTCGTCGCGATCTGCTTTATGTTCATGTTGGTTTCCTCCGCTTCATGGTGTCTTGACCGGCTAGCCTGCCACGATGTTGCGATGGTCGTGGGCCCGCCGTTGTCGCCGAACACGCTCATGTGGGACGAGCGTCAGTACAGTGACCCAGCAAAGTGGCACGCGAATGGATCGCGACGCGGGTCGACGTTTTTCGCCAAGAGATTTAATCAGGGAGCGCCAACCCCTCCCTCGGACGCAGGCCGGGCCCGCTTCCTCGAGGCCAGGGTTGGCCGGCTTCCGGCGGTGCCAAGACGCCACATAATCCGCTCTTTTCAACCAAGCCAACCAAGCCGTGCCTATTCCCGCAAATCTCCCGCACGGCTTGCACGGGAGGTCGTTCAAATCGGGCGCCCGCAACCCTCTTGCTTTGTGCTAAGGTCCTTCGGCACGTTCAGAGTGAAGGACCTTCACATAAGCGCAGCGTGTCGAGTAAGTTCATCTCGTCGGTTACCATCGGCCTCCTCCGGATCGCTCCCAGTCGTAATGAGAAGAGATAATCGCCCAACCCGCTTCACGGGTCACGTAGGCGGCACATGTTGGCTGTGGAACACCGGATCAAATCGTAGATTTCATCCTTTGGAAAAGGCCGCCTGTGAACAGGACAGGTGCTTATCTCAGCCACTCATACCGGCTGAGCGTGAAGGGCTGGAGCAGGAGATCGCGACCGGCTCCCAGTGGTTCCGCTTCGGGCCGGAGCGCGCCAAACTACTTGCGACCGCGGCTTAGGAGGGGCTTGGCTGGGTAGCCATCAAGGTCGTCCTTCAGACGTGGCCTCCTCTCTTCGCTCGCGGCCTGGCCGGCGTCATAGCGGCGGGTTTGCTTGTTCTCATTGCGCGTTACAGGCGAGAAAGAGTGCTTCTGTCGCCTCATTTGCTTCCGCGGGTAACCCCTTGCGGCCTTTACGAATGTCTTTGCCTGGATGGCGTTCTCAGCCCTCTGCCCTGAAGTGGGCCCGTCAGCGAGGTAGTATTGGTCGTGTTCACAATGCCTATCTGGGCCACTTTGTTTGTTTTGCTTTGGATCGGTGACCGCCCGTCATCGGGTGGGTTAGTGGCACTCCTGCTTGGCATCGTGTTGGCGCGAGAACAGACGCTTCAGTCTACCAGCAGCTTGCGGATTGACGGCTCACTGCTAGGATGACGCTCGGACTGCACAAGCATCGGAATCTGCACGTCCGCGACCGTCTTGGGGACCGCTTCGGTCGACCCAAAGGTCGCGGCGCCTGACAGCTCTACAAGGCTACTTCAAGTCCCGACCGCTGCAGTCGAAATGCAGTATAACCCCAAAGGAGAATCGCCCGTGTTGCAAAATCTGGTTCGAGCCGCAGGCATTGCCGCGGTAGCTCTCGTTGCATGCCTAGGCTCGGGTGTGCAGGCACAAACACCGCCGGCCGCTACCCAAGGGGCGAGCGACATCAAGCGAACGGTTCTGCAGAAGTTTGACGTGCCGGGGTCCAACTATGAGACTGTGATTGCGTTCGTCGAAATCGCACCCAACGGTGTGGTCGGCAGACATACACATCCCGGCGTCGACAGCGGTGTTTTGCAGTCCGGCCAACTCTCGCTGACGGCCGAGGGCAGGCCTGAGCAAGTCGCAAAGGCGGGCGACAGCTGGCAGGTCCCGCCGAACACGGTGCACTGGGGCAAGGCGGGACCTGAGGGCGCCAAAATCATCAACACCTACGTGGTCGAGAAAGGCAAGCCCCTGGCCACACCTGCTCCGTAGCAGGGCGCTTGCGTCCGGGATCTTGGGCCCGCTTTAGAAGCGGGCCTTGCCTGGAGTCGCTATGGCCTTTGGCTAACGGGTAAGGTCGATCGTCCAGGCCTCATCCGGCAACGCCGGATGGCACTCAGAACATATTGAGTGCACGGCGCGGCTCCTCGGACACGCAGCTCTGGTTATAGGGAGGATCGAGCTGTCACAATGCCATCGGCTGACGGCTGGGGGAGCCATTCGAATTGCTGAGCAGATGAAGCGGTAGTCGTCCAATCAGCGGGCTTAGTCGGCATGGTGTCATCAATCGGTTACGCCTGCTTTCCCAACCGAACGGTTAGCTCGGAGAATGGCGCGTTTGCGACCAGCGGTGGCGCAATGAGTAACCGCCGTCACCCTCAGCGCCGTTCCTTAGCCTTGCCACTGCCGGAGGCAGATCCGTGGGCTGGTCTCAATTCTCGAGACACTTGAGCGCGGCTTCGGGCCGACCCAGCACAATCTGGAAGCCCGCATCAAAACCCTGAAAGTGCGCTCCGCGGACCTGCGCAACACGGCAGAAGCGCGACTTGTCGCTCGGTCCTGCAGCGGCTTTCCAAGTCGAGCCTAACCGCAAACCGTTAGCCAGCGGTTTCAGCGGCATGACGACCACGAGCCACGCGGCGAGGCTGCGCCGTCCGATGAACAGAGATATTAAGCCATCCGACCCGCTTCTTGGTCGGTTGGCACCCTGCCATCGGCGGTGAGATGATCGATCACGCGCGGGAGGTGTTCAGCCAGCGCGTCTAGAAGCTCCTCCCGCTCCATCCCGGTCTGCTGCATCAGCCTCGGATGCCCCTCTTTCCGAGCGTTGACTTCAAGCTCTTCTGGGCTGATGCGCTGATTCGGGCCGAGTGCCAATTGCGGTCGCCGACAAATTGAGAGATCGTGCCGAGTCAGACATCACAAACGCGGAGCAGGTAGCAATGCTTGCGCGCGAGTTACTCTATTTTGGACCAGTCAGAGATGTTTAGCCTCGAAGGAAAAACGGCAATCGTCACGGGCGCTGGGAGAGGACTCGGCGCGCAAATTGCGAAGGGTCTCGCACAGATGGGAGCCTTCGTTTTTTGTGTAGGCCGAACTGCCGAACCACTCTTGAAGCTCTGCGCATCTATCGCTGAGACCGACGGCGCGTCTGAGCCCTTGATCTTCGATGTCGCCAATGAAGGTGATGCCGTTATCGCGGTCAATCGTGTGATAGAGGCAAAGGGTCGGCTCGATATCCTCGTCAACAACGTCGGAGCCCGCGATCGACGGTCGCTCGGGGCGTTCCGACTCGAGGATTTTCGCCGCCTCCTTGAGGTCAATTCAGTCGCGCCCTTTCACCTGGCACGACTGGCTGCCGATGTCATGGTCCAACAAGGCCACGGCCGCATTATCAACATGACATCCATAGCAGGCCCGCTCGCAGGCCCCGGCGATGCAATTTACACGGCCTCGAAGGGTGCGTTGGAAGCCATGACACGCGCTCTGGCAGCGGAGCTGGGCCACGCCGGGGTCACAGTGAACGCGATTGCCCCTGGCTTCTTCGCCACGGAGTCAAATGCCAAGGAGACAAGGGATCCCGCGGTGGTGCGTTGGATTGGCCGTCGAACAGCCTTGGGTCGCTGGGGAAACCCGCCCGAAATCGCGGGAGCGGCGGCGTTCCTGGCGTCTGACGAGGCCTCCTACATCACGGGCCAAGTACTCGTCGTGGACGGCGGGCTCACCACGCACTTTTGAATTTTCGGGTGGGCGCTAACGGACATGCGGTATCTAACCCGCGCGCATCAGAGCTCGTTAACCGACGTCTCCGGGCCTCGCCGATACGTCCCAACACTAACGCCCCATCCAGGGTCTGGCGTCGACAACACTTGGGCGGAGTGCTTGACTTGGGACATCAGAGTGTTTCGAGCCTCCGAACGGTCCTTCCACCCTGAACCAAAAGTCTGAAGACGAGCAGTCGGTGGGGGTAATAACGGGCACATCGCAAGCTCCCTGGGCCTTGGCTCAGGAGGCCATTGTACAATTGTCCGGAGAGCATGGCGTTCATGCGAGCACCACATCCTAGCGGGCGCACATGTCATCGCACAGATGTGCTAACATCCACCAACCCGGTCTTTCCAAGGTAACGCGAGCGTCCATCGATGAGCGGAGAAAATTGTCTTTCTGGTCTCAAGATCCTCGACCTGACCCAGTTCGAGGCCGGTCCATCCTGCACCGAGGCGCTGGCCTGGCTCGGCGCCGACGTTGTCAAGATCGAGAACCCCGGCTCAGGCGACCCGGGGCGGTCGATCGGCCGCATCTCGCCGGATGCCGACGCGCTCTATTTTCTGCAGTACAACTCGAACAAGCGCTCGGCCGCAATCAACTTGAAGGACCCGCGCGGGCTCGAGCTCGTCAAGCGCCTGATCAAATGCGCCGACGTGATGATCGAAAACTTCGCTCCCGGTGCGATAGAGCGCCTCGGCCTCGGTTACGAGGCGATCAAGGCGGTCAATCCGGCGATCATCTACTGCCAGGTCAAGGGTTTCGGCACCGGCAGCCCGTTCGAGAAGAACCTCGCCTTCGATATGATCGCGCAGGCGAGCGGCGGGCTGATGTCGATCACCGGCGAAGAAGACGGAAAACCTTGCAAGGCGGGCGCCACAGTCGGGGATACCGGCACTGGCATGGTGATGGCGATATCGATCCTCGCCGCCTACGTCCGATGCCTGCGCACTGGCCAAGGCGAGCATCTGGTGGTCGGAATGCAGGACTCGGTCATTCACTACATCCGCAACGCCTTCGCCTACATGGATCGCAGCGACGGCAAGGCGGCGCCGCGTATCGGCTCGCGAACCGTCGGGGGTGGCCAGCCGCCGATCGGCGTCTACCCGTGCAAGGGTGGCGGACCGAACGACTACGTCTATATCTACGCGGGCGCTGCCAGTCCTGAGCACTGGAACCGCCTGCTCAAGGCGATGGGTCGCGAGGATCTGATCGGTGATACGCGCTACAGCACGGCCGCGGCGCGGCTCGAGCGGCGCGCCGAGGTCGACGAGATCGTGGCCAACTGGACGTGTCAGTTCGACAAGCACACCGTGATGCGCCTCGTCGGCGCAACCGCCCCGGCCGGAGCGGTGCTCGACACACGCGAGATCGCCGACGATCTGACCTTCGAGCAGCGCAAAATCCGGCAGACCATGGCGCACCCGGTGATCGGCAACTACACGATGAGCGGCTGGCCGGTCCGCTTCGGCGACGCGCCGCCGGCCGTCGGTCCGGCGCCGCTATTGGGACAGCACAGCGGTGATGTGCTCGCCGATTGGCTCAAGATGGACGATGTAGCGATCGGCACATTGCGCGAGGCCAAGGTGATAGTCGGTGATGTCGCGGCTACGGCGATCGCCGCGGAGTAGCAATCAGAGTCCGCAGGACACTCATGGGGCGCTAAATGATAATGCACCGCACAGTCCTCGGCTGTGGGTCATGTGTGAGAACGACGCCCGCGGGTCAAGGGTTTTTTGGCTATCGGCTTGCGGTCAGGTGCAAGTCATGTGTCCGGCTGCACGCGCTGGCGAATCAGAAGGCCCCGCGTCCAGTGGAGCATCAGCGCGCTTTACTGCTCGGCGCTCTTAATCGGCACGAAGCGCATCGACGGCCGTGTGACTGCCTCGCAGATCGCAGCGGCATCGGCAGCATCGTCCTTGCCGCGCTTCACGTAGGCCTTCACCTAGCTCGGTGGCATCAGTCGCACATCGTGGCCAAGCTTTCTCAGCTCGCGAGCCCAGTGCTGCGACGTGGAGCACGCCTCCATGCCGACGAGGCACGGCAGCAACTTGCCGAAAAACTCAAGCATTTGGCCGCGTCTAAACTGTTTCGCTATTTCTTGAGAATCGGCTTGTCGAAAGCATCAACGCCGTGCACCTGGAAAACGGTCTTGGCGAGATCGATTCCGATCGTGCTAATCTGCATGTGGACGGCCCCCTCATGTGATTCGTCTCTGACGATCACGCTTTGGCACATTGATGCCGGGAGCGGGCGCCGTCCATCTCAACATTCGCCGTCGAAGTGCCTGAGTCCGCTCCGAAAGCGAAGCGGTTATGGCAACGTGGAGGCACGACGCGATATACACGCAGGCGGTGATTTCACGGATGCGCTAGCTCTGAGCCAGCCAGAAGCCGGACACGTAGGCGACTTCGGAAGTCTGGCATTGAGTCTTAGCCGCGCTTCCCGCCAATCGAAATGAAGGCCATGAGACAGGCCTCCGGCAAAGGGTTGCGCCAGCGATGCCGGGTTCCGTTTTGCACTACGCAATCCCCTTGGCGCAAATGGACCTTCTGTCCGTCGTCCAATTCAAGCGTTATCTCGCCACGAACCACAATCCCATAATCAATGGTATCCGACGTATGCATGCCCGGAGCGTCGCGTTCGAAATGTTCGCCCATGCCCGGGACCTTTTCCGACAACTCTTTCAGCGCGCTCTCGAAAGTGACGCCTGCCGGCGGCTTCCAGCCTTCGGGTCGCTTGGGCGGATACGAAATAAGCCGAAACATCGTGCCACCCGGGCCGGGAAAGGCTGTCGTTCCCTTGAGCATCGGGTCCGGTTCCAGCCCGGTGAGCTGCGGCACTCCCTCGGTCATGTAGAGTTCATAGAAAGTCAGTCCCGGATTGGAGTCGATGTCCACTACCGTGGGAGTCACGTCAAAGGACTTCAACACCGACTTGCCGGCCTCATCGCGGCCGGTCAGTGCCCGCCTCGGTGGTGGCAGGTCACTTGCGTCTTTCGCTTGGGCGGGTTGTAACAGCGCGCCCAAGGCGCCACCTCCGGCGATGAGGGAGAGCGCCTGGAGTAGCTGACGCCGGTCTCCCCCTTCAAATCGTCTGGAAGAATGCTCCGCGTTGACCAGGGATTTGCGCTTGTTCCGTGGCCACCAGCGCCAAGAGAACCTGCTCATCTACGATCTCCGTTGCGACGTGCAATCAGCCTGCCGCCACCATGGCGTCAAAGGATGAACCGCAGTCCGCTCGCAACCGTAGCAATGATAACGATATTGGCTAGCATGCCGCCCCAATGGATCAGACGCAGACGCCGCATCGCTGTAGTGTCGCCCGATTGCCAGGCGGTTTGCTGCGTGTCGATCAGCTGAAGCACCCTGCTCCGCATAGCTATTGCGGTAACAGCGAGCAGCAGCATTGCAGCCGTGAACGCCATGCGGCCGCTTGCGGCAAAGACAGCCGTTGCCACAAGCCCGGTGACACTAACCATCCAGAAGTAGACATTGAATAGGCCGCGAAACAATCGTCCTACCTCCGGGATGTCGAGCCGAACGAGCAGGAAGGAGATGGAGGCCAGGGAGAAATAAATCAGGGAAAACAGAACAATAACTACGGCATAGAGCGGAACGAAGTCTGGCACGATGGGCTCACCTGGCAATTTGCACACTTCCTATAACGAATTTGCTCGCACCTGGCCTCCGCCACTTTGGTAGAATTCCCAGAGCGCACGGCGGGTTCGCGCAAGTAATAGGCCCCCCTGGCAGGCGGGAAGGTCCAGCAACAAGTCGGTGAGCCGGTGGGGGACATGCGCGACGCCGTGCGTTCTGGCCGCCGATTGTCCGGGTCAGCGGGCCTGCGACGCGCGCACCGAGCAAGGGCAAAGTTCGTCCGAAACCGGACAGGATCACTGTAGCGCCGGTCATTTCCTCCCGATCAACAGGAGATGGGGCCGTGGTTTGCCGATCACGAGCGCGAATGGCGGGTCGGCGAGGCATACCGTTTTGCCGTTGACCTTGAGGGCCGAATAATCGGCATGGTTGATATTGACGGAATTTCCGAGCGTGAGGGGACGCTCGGGTATTGGCTCGATCTGGCAGCTTGGGGTCGCGGGTATGCGTTCGAGGCCGCAGATGCCGTGACGCGGTTCGCCTTCGAAGATCTTGGCCTGACGCGCCTCTCCTCTTGCACCTGCGGGCCCGTCGCCCCTAGCAATCCCAATATGGTCCCGATCGGGTCAAGGGCGGTCCTCCCGCGCTAGCTCCTGTGATCGCTCTCTTGTATCCGGAGTCCCCCCAATTCCGGGCACGGGCGTACGACGTTAGTGCGAGATTCAGTGGCAGGGTTTCAGCCGAGCAAGCTTCTCAAATCGTCGCACAACTGGTCGGAGGCTGCGGCGCACGCCGGTGAGATCGCGGTGTAGCTGAAGAAGCCGTGGTTAAGGTTCGGATATTCTCGGTAAATGAGGGGCACACCAGCCTCGCGCAGCCTTGCGGCGTAGGCGACGCTGTCCTCGTAAAGGAAATCGTGCGAGCCGACGCCGATGATAGCGGGCGCGACACCCTTGAGATCCGCCAATATCGGCGAAGCCTCGATCGTGTTCCTCGCTTCAGCACCTAGATCAGGACCGAAATACATGTAGGCGACATCGGCATTACCGCCGCCACCTCCAGCGCCAAGGGCGCCGTAAATCAGCACCTGGGCTGCGATCTTCAGGCCAGCGTCGCGGCCGCGAATGGCCGCCACGGCCGTAAAGTTACCACCTGCGCTATCCCCGCCGAGGGCCAGCGGCTTGTCGGCGCCGCCGAGCTTGCCGAGATTCTCGGACGCCCACCGTGCGGCAGCAAAAGCGTCGTTCACGCCTTGCGGGAATGGATGCTCGGGCGCCAGTCTATAATCGACGTTGAGGACAACGACGCGAGAACGATTGGCGAAGCGTATCGCGTGCGCTTGATGGCTGTCGATGTCGCCGATGACGTACCCGCCGCCATGAAAGTAGACTAGCGTTCCCGCTGGCGGTCCCTCGACCGGCTGAATGGCCTCCACCGCAATGGGCCCGTTCGGACCCGGGATCGTGAACCGGTCAAGCGTTCCCATCGGCAGCTTTGGTTTTGGGTAGAGCAACGCGCGAACGTTTCGTGCGCGCTCCCGGCTTACAGGGCCGTTGCGACCAACATAGAGGCCTGGAATGCCGCTCTCGCGCCACTGATGCTCCATCTTTGCAATGTCGAGATCGAGCGGGGCGATCATCTTGGTGCTCATGATTTTCTCCTCCTGGCGGTGCGGTAGTGGCCGGCTCAATCTGGCTTACGTCGAATACGATTGAAAGGTCGGCACTTGCCTCACCGTTCGTTGGTTTAGCTCGGACTGTCCGACACACGTTGCGAAAAGAGACCTTAACGTTCTTGCCCGCCCGCTATAGACCTGGCGAGCACCATATCCTGGATCGCGACGTAAGCCGGCGTTTTTGGACACCCAATCGATGACGTTTGCCTACGACTCGCGGCCGAGGGCTTGTGATGCCACGAGGTGAAGCAGGTAACGCCCACGTCGCCCAGACACTGCATGGAGAGCCAGCCCGCCCAAAACCTCCAGGCGCACAGATGACGAGGCCACTTTGCGCCTGCTACGGTCGCGTCTTCCCAGGAGGTGCTGCCCATGAACCCAGGTCCATCCCGAAGCTATGATCCCCGCACCTTCAAAGCGCTCACCTTCCATGATGCGGTGCCCCGCTTTCGCGAGGGCGTCGACAGCCCCCGGGCCTATCTTGAGCGATGCATCGAGATGATCAAAGAGCGCGAGCCGATCGTTAAAGCCTTCGTCGCCTTGAATGCGGCCGGCGCCCGCGCGGCCGCTGACGAGAGTACGGCGCGCTGGAAGGCTGGGCGCCCCCTCTCCGCCATCGACGGTATGCCCATCGGCATCAAGGACCTGCTCGAAACCAAGGATATGCCCACGCAGATGGGCTGCGGAGCTTTTCGCGGAAATTTCCCCAAGCGCGACAATGCGGCCGTGTGGGCGCTGCGCGAAGCCGGCGCCGTTATTCTCGGCAAGACCACCACGGCCGAACTTGGTGGATCTCATCCGCCCGCGACAACCAATCCCTTCGATCCGACGCGCACCGCCGGAGGGTCGTCCTCGGGTTCAGCCGCCGCGGTCGGCGCGCGCATGATCCCCAGTGCCATCGGCACCCAGGTCGGTGGCTCCATCATTCGCCCAGCCGCATTCTGCGGCAACGTTGCGCTGAAACCCACCCAGGGTGGCATCAACCGTGGCGAGCGGCAGGCCACTAGCATGAGCACGCACGGTGTGCATGCGGGTTGCATCAAGGACATGTGGCAGGTCGCAATCGAGATTGCTGAACGTGCCGGCGGCGACCGCGGATGCTTGGGCCTGTTCGGCCCGTGGCAACCGCCTGCCGCACAGAAGCCGGAGCGGTTGATCGTGCTGGAGACGGCGGGGTGGAAGCAGCTAGACGCTCGCAGCAAGTCCGCGTTCGAGACACTGCTCGGTAGTATCCAGCGCGCCGGCATTCAGCTGCTCCGGCGTACTGACATTCCGCTTGTCGAGAAACTGGAGCAGGCGATCGCCGACGCCGCTTCCATCTGCAACGCCATCACCGGCTGGGAGAACCGCTGGTATCAACGTAATCTCGTCAACGAATGCCCTGGCGGGATCAGCGAGCGGGCCAAGACCGCCCTCGCCAAGGCCGAGGCCATGACTGTCAGCGACTACCGCGCTGCCCTTATCGACCGCGAGGCAGCACAGGCATGCTACTCGGCTCTTGCACCGTTGGCGGACGCGGTCATCACGCTCTCGAGCTCCGGCCCCGCACCGCTCTGGGCGGGCGATCAACCGGGGAAGCCTCTCTTGCCCCGCCCGACCGGGGATCCCGTGTTCAACTTCCCAAGTTCCATGCTGTTTGCACCCTCCGTCACAATGCCGCTCATGGTGGTGCAGGACATGCCGCTCGGTGCGCAGGTGATGGGCCAACCGCACGAGGATGCGAGGATTACCGCCATGGCGCGGTGGCTCGTGGAGAACCTAGCGCCGTCGGTCGCCGCATAGCTTCCCCGGACTGCAGACGAGGTCGTGTACTCAAGGGCGTGAAGTCACAAATGCTGCTGCCGGGCCACCAGGTCTAACGCATGCGCCCGCGTCTGCGGGCGGAGGCGCAACGAAATATTGCGTTCAATCAGATCGCTACCGAATTGACACAATAGGGTGGGTGCCCTCTCACCCGGAAATCTTTGCAGGAGTTGAGGGGGTTGCGGACAGAAAGTGCGGGTTGAACCCGGGCGCTCCCCGAGCAAGGTCAAACACGCGACCGCCAATCATTGTGTAGGTTTTCGGACGCCTGCATGACGACCCATCCGCACGCGCCGACGGCAGGCGTACGAAAAGCGCCAATGGACGAAATCGCGAGAGGCGGCGCGACTACGGTGCGGCGGGCTCTACGAGGGTTTGATCGAGACGCCGGCGCTGATGGTGAGGGATGGAACGTCGCGCGACGAGGTTGATGGGGCCTTCAAGCGAGTGATGGCGTCGCCGATCTGAAACCAGCAGGCAACGCACACAACCCGAGCGTGCTGGCACGGATCTTGAGTAAATAGGGGAAAGTAATTCTGGGGTCACTTGTGACTTCAATGACTTGAGCAAAACGGCAACACATGCATTTCACCAGGAGGTTGTGAGCTGGATGGTGACTGACGGTGAAGACCAGCATAGCGCGAATGACTGACGTGCACGGTACGACGGCGACGCGACGTGCGTCCTGGCACGGGAGTCTCCTGCAAGACAGCGGTCCTCATAATCTGACGCCAAATAGAGGGTGACGATATGCGCGACCGGCATCGTAGCTGATGCTCAACGGTCGAAGA